>NZ_CP170151.1:8290000-9382088 GCF_042258325.1 Bradyrhizobium sp. Pha-3
TAACCACAAGTCATCGGAGTCTTTTTCAACAGACACCCGTTCGGTCCTCCAGTGAGTGTTACCTCACCTTCAACCTGCTCATGGCTAGATCACTAGGTTTCGGGTCTAATACAACGAACTTGACGCCCTATTCAGACTCGCTTTCGCTACGCCTTCGCCTATCGGCTTAAGCTTGCTCGTTAAATTAAGTCGCTGGCCCATAATACAAAAGGTACGACGTCACCCAGAACGTATCTTGGGCTCCGTCTGTTTGTAGGTGTCCGGTTTCAGGTCTATTTCACTCCCCTCGTCGGGGTGCTTTTCACCTTTCCCTCACGGTACTGGTTCACTATCGGTCGCTGAGGAGTACTTAGGCTTGGAGGGTGGTCCCCCCGTGTTCAGACAGGATTACACGTGTCCCGCCTTACTCGTGGATACATCATCGCATTACTCGTACGGGGCTATCACCCTCTGAGGCCCTGCTTTCCTGACAGGTTCCGATTGTCTTTGATGTATCACTGGCCTGGTCCGCGTTCGCTCGCCACTACTAACGGAGTCTCGATTGATGTCCTTTCCTCCAGGTACTTAGATGTTTCAGTTCCCTGGGTTTGCTTAAAACCTCCTATTTTATTCGGAGGTCTCATACCTTCTCTTGATAACCGGAAATCCAAAACCTCGCGGTTTGATTTCTCGCATTTCTGGTCGAACCCCAACACACAAGGTCTTGGAGTTCCGGCTATCGAAGGTGGGTTTCCCCATTCGGAAATCCGCGGATCAAAGCTTCTTCGCAGCTCCCCACGGCTTATCGCAGCGTAGCACGTCCTTCATCGCCTCTCAGCGCCAAGGCATCCACCGAACACCCTTAAGGCACTTGATTGCTCTCATTATCAATGTCCACACACTCGGCAGAATGTTGTCTGCACAACTGCCCGAAGACCGAAGTCCCAGGCGCGCATCCTCGATGAATGCGATTGCGCAGCCGGACATTGACTAGAAAGACCAGCTTGCTTCGTAAGATCGGCCCGATAGCGAGGCGGTCAAGCTTCGCTAAAAGAGATCATTTACAACTCGCATCCAATCTCACGATTGAAAGCGAGCGCCGAAATGATCCCGGAGATAATGAATGGCTCAGGCGAATTGCTTCGCTTGATCCAAACTCGGATCGATCTCCTCTTTACGATGTCAGAAAACACGCACGTCACCGTCCATCCGGACCAATGAGTGCGAAGTGATGTTTCGCGGACGATTGAACGAGGCATTATCGAGCTTCAATTCCATCTGGTGGAGCCAGACGGGATCGAACCGACGACCTCATGCTTGCAAAGCACGCGCTCTCCCAGCTGAGCTATGGCCCCGTACCAGAAGACGAATGCTCCGCACTCGATCAAAATGGTGGGCCTGGGAAGACTTGAACTTCCGACCTCACGCTTATCAAGCGCGCGCTCTAACCAACTGAGCTACAAGCCCCTAACACGAGAGACATGCCGGCGCGCACTCGACCTGAAGTCGGTGCACCGCACAGCGCTCAGCCCCTGGCGCGTGTTCGTCCGCGAAGAAAGAGAAACGAAGACGGCGAAATCCCGCCAATGGAGCTCAACAATCCTGAAACTGTTGGCCCCTGAATGTTTCTAAAACGATCCGATAGATAGCGTGAGCTGATCTGAAGGATCATCCTTAGAAAGGAGGTGATCCAGCCGCAGGTTCCCCTACGGCTACCTTGTTACGACTTCACCCCAGTCGCTGACCCTACCGTGGCCGGCTGCCCCCTTTCGGTTAGCGCACCGTCTTCAGGTAAAACCAACTCCCATGGTGTGACGGGCGGTGTGTACAAGGCCCGGGAACGTATTCACCGTGGCGTGCTGATCCACGATTACTAGCGATTCCAACTTCATGGGCTCGAGTTGCAGAGCCCAATCCGAACTGAGACGGCTTTTTGAGATTTGCGAAGGGTCGCCCCTTAGCATCCCATTGTCACCGCCATTGTAGCACGTGTGTAGCCCAGCCCGTAAGGGCCATGAGGACTTGACGTCATCCCCACCTTCCTCGCGGCTTATCACCGGCAGTCTCCTTAGAGTGCTCAACTAAATGGTAGCAACTAAGGACGGGGGTTGCGCTCGTTGCGGGACTTAACCCAACATCTCACGACACGAGCTGACGACAGCCATGCAGCACCTGTCTCCGGTCCAGCCGAACTGAAGAACTCCGTCTCTGGAGTCCGCGACCGGGATGTCAAGGGCTGGTAAGGTTCTGCGCGTTGCGTCGAATTAAACCACATGCTCCACCGCTTGTGCGGGCCCCCGTCAATTCCTTTGAGTTTTAATCTTGCGACCGTACTCCCCAGGCGGAATGCTTAAAGCGTTAGCTGCGCCACTAGTGAGTAAACCCACTAACGGCTGGCATTCATCGTTTACGGCGTGGACTACCAGGGTATCTAATCCTGTTTGCTCCCCACGCTTTCGTGCCTCAGCGTCAGTATCGGGCCAGTGAGCCGCCTTCGCCACTGGTGTTCTTGCGAATATCTACGAATTTCACCTCTACACTCGCAGTTCCACTCACCTCTCCCGAACTCAAGATCTTCAGTATCAAAGGCAGTTCTGGAGTTGAGCTCCAGGATTTCACCCCTGACTTAAAGACCCGCCTACGCACCCTTTACGCCCAGTGATTCCGAGCAACGCTAGCCCCCTTCGTATTACCGCGGCTGCTGGCACGAAGTTAGCCGGGGCTTATTCTTGCGGTACCGTCATTATCTTCCCGCACAAAAGAGCTTTACAACCCTAGGGCCTTCATCACTCACGCGGCATGGCTGGATCAGGCTTGCGCCCATTGTCCAATATTCCCCACTGCTGCCTCCCGTAGGAGTTTGGGCCGTGTCTCAGTCCCAATGTGGCTGATCATCCTCTCAGACCAGCTACTGATCGTCGCCTTGGTGAGCCATTACCTCACCAACTAGCTAATCAGACGCGGGCCGATCTTTCGGCGATAAATCTTTCCCCGTAAGGGCTTATCCGGTATTAGCTGAAGTTTCCCTCAGTTGTTCCGAACCAAAAGGTACGTTCCCACGCGTTACTCACCCGTCTGCCGCTGACATATTGCTATGCCCGCTCGACTTGCATGTGTTAAGCCTGCCGCCAGCGTTCGCTCTGAGCCAGGATCAAACTCTCAAGTTGGACTTGAAACCTTGAACCGGCTGATCACAACGTTTGACGAGGTCCCACCATTCTTCACCGGCCGAAACCGGCAAGCTGCTGACGATTCACATCGTGTGCAGCGATGGTGTAACCTTTAAAACGTGTACCGCCGAAGTCTTTCGTCCACTCTCAGAAGTCAAAAGCCGAAGCTTTCAAGTATTCCGAGAGACGCAAGGACTCCGCCGTCCACGTTTCTCTTTCTTCATCTTTACTTGTCAAACAGCCCGGGATCTGGCGACCCCACACCCTTAGAGGGTGGTTCTACCCTTCACCGGCCGACGATGAACTTCAACCGATTGATGTCGGTTGTTGTGTCACTCATCGAAGTGAGGAGCATCAGTGGCGCGTTCGCTCGCCTTGGTCAGTGACCCGGCGGCGCCGCGCTCAGTGGTTGGTTTATAGTCCGCCCCCCTCGGGATTGTCAACGGCCATTGTCAACAAATCGTCGCACGCCCAAATCGCTTGTGCAGTGCGAAGAAATTCTCGTGCTTTCCGTGGCTTAGGTCGGAGGTAAAAATTCGTCATCCAACCCTCGCGGCAAAAAACTTCAAAAAAAGTTTGTCACCGGGGAGCCCGCGAGGCCCTCCAAAATGGGTTCCAACCGCCCCCGGGCCGGGCGGCGGGCATCGACCTGCTTTCAGGCAGCTTTTCCACCTCAAATGCCGCACTTGAGCCACAATCCTGCGACGTTCTGGCTATAACGAATGCATTGAACCGCTCGTAACCTGTGGGGGCACGGGTGGTTTTTCTGGGGGACCAGGCGATTTTCTCCAAGAACCCGTCGCCTCTTCTCCTTCGCGGTCGAGCAACATCGAGAGATCTGCACACCATTGACGTTCGAGATCGCGGCTAGCTAATGGCCATCGGCTTCTCGAATTCGATGCGTGTGGCTCGCCACACTGCCGAGATCCCTCGTCACGGGATCAAGGTGGGGACAAGGACGAGCTGAGGTCGATCGCAGTTGCTGGAATTTGGGGGGATATCGGGTTGAGCCAACGGGCGTCACGCGGAAGCGGCATTGGGCGCGAGACCGGGATGATCGATCTCGGTCACGAACCGCCGCTTTCGGTCGACGGCACCGAGGCCGCGGTGATTGACCGCCGCCGCGTCTCCGTTCAATGGTTCAGCGGCACCATTCTGACTGGTCTATGTGGCGCGGCCCTGATCGGCGGCGCCGTTTTTGCGTCGCTCGACGGCGAGATGACCTTCGCCAAGGTGCCGGAGCGCGTCGAAGGCGCGCTGCGCGGCGCGTTCACCGGCAATGATCGCGTCGTCAGCCTGCACAAGGGCGACCGCCTGCCGCCGCCCAGCGAATCCTCCGCCTCCCGCAGCCTGGTGCGCGTGTCGACCGTGACCCGCGTCGGCAATCGCGACGTGATGCGGGTGCGGCCCTTCATCCGCATTTCCGGCAATCTCTCGATGACCACGAGCGATCTGTCGGCAAAAATCCCTGCGTTCAACGCGCAGCGTCTGCTGACCGATGTCGGCTCCGACACGCCGGCGGCGGCCGAGGATCCGAATGCCGCGGCCGAGCCCGACGCCGAGGTCTCGTTCGTCACCAAGGATCTCGGCTCCGTGCTGCCGAAGGCCAAGCTCGCCGCCGTCGTCGCGCTCGACGACGTGCTGATGCGGGTCCGCGACGCCGCCAACTGGCGCGGCTCCGGCGGCTCGGTGCGCTACGCTTCCCTCGCCAATGCCGCAGCTGACGCGGGTGGCGCCGGCCCCGACATGAGGATGGCCTACGCCACCGAGGGCAACACCTCCGATCCCTATGCCGGCTTCGAGACCCGCGTGGTGCCGGAGAACGTCACCCTGCTGCCGAAGACCAAAGAGCAGGTCACCGGTGGCAATCCGGTCGGTGAACGGGTTCACCTCGTCAAGAAGGGCGACAGCATCACCTCGATCCTGCGCGATCAGGGCGCAACGCCCGACGAGGCGAAGGCGATCGCCGCAACGCTCGGTCCGCGCGGCCGCGAGGGCGGCCTGAAGGAAGGCCAGAAGGTACGAATCCTGATGGCGCCGGCCGCTCCCGGACCGAATGTCAGGCTGCAGCCCTATCGCGTGATCGTCGCCAACGAATCCGTCATCGAGGCCGTCGCCGCGCTGTCCGATCTCGGCAAATACGTTGCCGTCGACGTGCAGAGCATGAACACCGTCACCGAGACCGCCGACAATTCCAGCGACGAAGACGAGGATGATGGCAGCGGCGTGCGGCTCTATCAGAGCATTTACGAGACCGCGCTGCGCAACAAGGTGCCGCCGACCGTCATCGAAGACATGGTCAAGATTTACTCCTACGACGTCGATTTCCAGCGCAAGGTACAGCCCGGCGACTCGTTCGACGTGTTCTTTGCCGGCGAGGACGAGGGCGTCACCAGCACCGAAAAGACCGAAGTGCTCTACGCCGCGCTGACCGTGGGCGGCGAAACCAAGAAATACTACCGATTCCAGAGCTCGGACGATGGCCTCGTCGACTACTATGACGAGACCGGCAAGAGCGCGAAGAAGTTCCTGGTGCGCAAGCCGGTCAACAACGCGATCATGCGTTCGGGCTTCGGCGGCCGCCGCCATCCGATCCTCGGCTATGTGAAGATGCACACCGGCGTCGACTGGGCCACCGCCTACGGCACGCCGATCTTCGCTTCCGGCAACGGCGTGCTCGAGAAGGTCGGATACGAGGGCGGTTACGGCAAATATATCCGCATGAAGCATGCCAACGGCTACGAGACGGCCTACGGCCACATGTCGGCCTTCGCCAAGGGCATGGAGATCGGCAAAAAGGTGCGGCAAGGCCAGGTGATCGGATTCGTCGGCTCGACCGGCCAGTCGACCGGCCCGCACGTCCACTACGAAATCCTGGTCAACGGCCGATTCGTCGACCCGATGCGCGTGAAGCTGCCGCGCGGCCGTTCGCTCGAAGGCCCGATGCTGGCGAACTTCGAGAAGGAGCGCGACCGGATCGAGGCCCAGATGTCCAGCCGCGGCAGCTCGCGAATCGTCTCGGACGCCACCAGTTCCACGTCGCAGACCCGCTCCATCACCAACCGCTGATGATGCGATAGGGCGCCAGTTCCATCAGATTTCGCCCGTGAGATGGGAACCGGAACGGCGACCATCCAGTTGATTCGTCTGTGAAACCTCCAATGGAGGGTGTCATGGAGAACTGGATGAACGCAAAACTGTGCGATGTCGCTAACCTGATCCTCGGCGCGATTCTCTTCCTATCGCCGTGGCTGTTCAAGTTCGACGCCGGAACGGTTTCCACCAACGCCTACATCGTCGGCCTCGCGATGGCGGTCCTTGCGATCGCCGCGCTCGCGGCATTCGCGGTCTGGGAGGAGTGGCTGAACCTCATCGTCGGGCTTTGGGCGCTGGTCTCGCCCTGGGTCCTGGGTTTCCAGGGAATGACCACCGCGACGACCGTGCACGTGGTGATCGGCATCGCCGTCGCGGTCCTTGCGGCGATCGAGCTCTGGGCGATGTCCCACCATCCGCCTCGGCTCACGACGCACAGCTGAGGCCTTGAACTGATCCATCCCTACCCGCTGGCGCGGATCGCCGGCGGGGAGGGTTTGGTTGCGCTCAACGAAGATATGCACAAGGATTTGCACCATGACCCAGCTCACCCGCGACGATGTGCTGAAGGCCGTCGGCCACACCGACGACGTCACGATTGCCAGGATCATTGCGTCGGGAGCAACCATCACCGAGCTTGCCGAGGCGCAGGCCTGGCTCGCCAACGACGAACCGCTGATCAATGCCGGCAGGCCGCTGGCCACCGGCCGTGCCCGCGAACTGGTCGATATCCTTTCCGAGCTCGAGTCCGCCGAGGACGACGAGCCCGCCAGCCCTTCGCCGCCGATCGTCCCGCAGGAGTGATTCGCAAATGAATATCCTCCCCGCGACCTGCGGGGAGGATTCTGGTGTTGCGCCGTCAGTTCAGCTTGCGCCTCGAGACCGGGGCCTCGAACTGCACGATCTCGGCCGTCTTGGGCACCTGACCGTTGAAGGTCAGCACGTTGCCCTTCTCCGAGATCACCACGTGATCGCCGTCCTTGACCTCGCCGCCGAGGATCATCTCGGCCAGCGGATCCTGCACGCTGCGCTGGATCACCCGCTTCAGCGGGCGGGCGCCGTAAGCCGGATCCCAACCCTTCTCGGCGAGCCAGTCCCGCGCCTTGGCGTCCAGCGTGAGCTCGATCTTGCGATCCTCGAGCAGCTTGGTCAGCCGCGCGAACTGGATCTCGACGATACGGCCCATCTCGCTCTTCTGCAGGCGGTGGAACAGGATGATCTCGTCGATGCGGTTCAGGAATTCCGGCCTGAAATGCGCCCGCACGACGCCCATCACCTGATCGCGGACCGCCGCAGTGTCCTCGCCTTCCGGCTGATTCACCAGGAATTCCGAACCGAGGTTCGAGGTCATGATGATCAGCGTGTTGCGGAAGTCGACGGTGCGGCCCTGACCATCGGTCAGGCGGCCGTCATCGAGCACCTGCAACAGCACGTTGAAGACGTCGGGATGCGCCTTCTCGATCTCGTCGAACAGCACGACCTGGTAGGGCCGGCGCCGCACGGCTTCGGTCAGTGCACCACCCTCGTCGTAGCCGACATAGCCGGGAGGCGCGCCGATCAGTCGCGAGACCGAGTGCTTCTCCATGAACTCGGACATGTCGAGGCGGACCATCGCGGTCTCGTCGTTGAACAGGTCAGCGGCGAGCGCCTTGGTCAGCTCGGTCTTGCCGACGCCGGTGGGGCCTAAGAACATGAACGAGCCGGTCGGCCGGTTCGGATCCTGCAGGCCCGCGCGGGCACGGCGCACGGCGGTTGCCACCGCACGCACGGCTTCGGCCTGGCCGACGACGCGCCTGGCGAGACTGTCCTCCATTTTCAGGAGCTTGTCCTTTTCGCCCTCGAGCATCTTGTCGACCGGCACGCCGGTCCAGCGCGAGACGACCTGCGCGATGTGGTTGGCGGTGACCGCCTCCTCCATCATCTCGCCGCCGTTCGGCTTGCTGTTCGCTTGCGCCTCGATCTCGACGAGCTTCTTTTCCAGCTCGGGAATCCGGCCATAGGCCAGCTCGCCCGCCTTCTGGAATTCGCCGCGACGCTGCGCATTGGCCAGCTCGACGCGGAGCGCATCGAGTTCGCTCTTCAGCTTCTGGGCATTGGAGAGCTTGTTCTTCTCCGCGCTCCAGCGCGCCGTCAGCGCCGTCGACCGCTCCTCGAGCCCTGCGAGCTCCTTCTCCAGGGTCTGCAAGCGGCTCTTGGAGCCGGCATCGTTCTCCTTCTTCAGCGCCTCCTGCTCGATCTTCAGCCGGATGATGTCGCGATCCAGCGAATCGAGCTCTTCCGGCTTGGAATCGACCTGCATCTTCAGCCGCGCTGCCGCCTCATCCATCAGGTCGATGGCCTTGTCGGGCAGGAAGCGGTCGGTGATGTAGCGGTTCGACAGCGTGGTCGCGGCCACCAGCGCGGAGTCGGTGATGCGCACGCCGTGATGCTGCTCGTATTTGTCCTTCAGGCCGCGCAGGATCGAGATGGTGTCCTCGACCGTCGGCTCGCTGACATAGATCGGCTGGAACCGGCGGGCCAGCGCCGCATCCTTCTCGACATGCTTGCGGTACTCGTCGAGCGTGGTCGCACCGATACAGTGCAGCTCGCCGCGCGCGAGCGCCGGCTTCAACAGGTTGGACGCGTCCATCGCGCCATCGGTCTTGCCGGCGCCGATCAGCGTGTGCATCTCGTCGATGAACAGGATGATGCCGCCCTCGGCGGTCGAGACCTCCTGCAGGACGGACTTCAGCCGCTCCTCGAACTCGCCGCGATATTTCGCGCCGGCGATCAGGGCGCCCATGTCGAGCGACAGCAGCTTCTTGTCCTTCAGGCTCTCCGGCACGTCGCCGTTGAGGATGCGCAGCGCCAGGCCCTCGACGATCGCGGTCTTGCCGACGCCGGGCTCGCCGATCAGGACGGGATTGTTCTTGGTCCGCCGCGACAGCACCTGGATGGTACGGCGGATCTCCTCGTCGCGGCCGATCACCGGGTCGAGCTTGCCGTCGCGCGCAGCCTGGGTCAGATCGCGGGCATATTTCTTCAGCGCGTCGTAGGCGTTCTCGGCAGTCGCACTGTCGGCGGTGCGGCCCTTGCGCAGCGCTTCGATGGCCGCGTTCAGCTTCTGCGCCGTGACGCCGCCCTTGCTCAGGATCGAGGCGGCCTCGCTGCCCTTCTCGAGCGTGAGCCCGAGCAGCAGCCGCTCGACGGTGACGAAACTGTCGCCGGCCTTGTCGGCAGCCTTTTCCGCCGCATCGAAGGCACGCGCCAGCTCCGGCGACAGGTAGACCTGCCCGGCACCATTGCCAGAGACCTTCGGCAGCTTGTTCAGCGCCTCTTCGGTCGCTTTCAGGATTGCTCTGGAATTGCCGCCAGCGCGGTCGATCAGACCGCCGGCGAGCCCCTCATTGTCGTCCAGCAGCACCTTCAACAGATGCAACGGCGAGAACTGCTGGTGACCGTCGCGCATTGCGAGCGATTGGGCAGACTGGATGAATCCGCGCGCGCGCTCGGTGTACTTCTCAATGTTCATTCGTTTTCCCTCGGCCTGCCGTCACCACCCATTCAGGCATGGTTCCGGCATCTTCATTGGGTTTCCGCGGGCCGCGTTGACGTCCTCAACCAGCCTCTGGTCGTCGCCATCATTTTTCAGGCTTGCCGCAGATGTGGGCACTTGGTTCCAAAACGGAAGAGCCGCAGTCTGCGATTTCGCCCGATGAAGCTCAGCGCCGCACGATGGCGACAAGGTAGCGGCAAGGCTGAGCCGTTTCGTTACGGAAGACGATGTCCGACGGCGGACCAAGCTCGACGCGGTCACCCGCAGCGAGCTCGTGGCGTTCCGCCCCTTCCATCAAAGTGAGGCGGCCGCTGATGACCCACACCACCTCGCGGACCAAGTGATAGGCGCTGGCGGGGAAGCCGGCTTCCTGTCTCGCGGGCAGCTCGATCTCCACCAGCTCCAGCGGATTGGCCGGATGCAGGAACACCTGCCGCCGCAGATAGGCCGCCTTCGGATCGCGCCATACCGGCTGATCCTTGGCCCGCTGCAGGCGGGAATTGTGTGAGGCAATCTCGAACAGCGCGGCCATGGTCAGGCCATAGGCGGTGGCGATCCGCGACAGCGTCGCCGCCGTCGGGCTTGCCTCCGCCCGCTCGATCTTGCTCAGCATGGCCTTGGACACGCCGGCCCGCCCGGCGAGGTCCGCCAGCGACCAGCCGCGGCCCTCCCGTTCGGCGCGAACCCGCCGCCCGAGAGCCTCATCGGCCTTGTCCTCTATAATTGACATATCGTCTTATATAGTAGACGATATGGTCCATTCAAGAGGCCCGTCAAGGAACCACCGATGATTATCCGCCCCGCCACCGAGCAGGACATCCCTGCGATTACCGCGATCTTCAATGAGGCGGTCGCCAATTCGAACGCGATCTGGACGGAGAAGCAGGATTCCGACGCCGAGCGGCTGGCCTGGATGAAGGCCCGGCTGGCGCTCGGCTATCCGGTGCTGGTGGCCGTCGAGGGGACGACGGTGCTCGGCTACGGCACATTCGGCGACTTCCGGGCCTTCCCAGGCTACCGCTACAGCGTCGAGCACAGCGTCTATGTCCATGCCGATCATCGCGGCCGCGGCCTCGGCCGGATCATCGTCGACGAACTGATCGCCGCGGCCACCGCGCTCGGCAAGCACGTCATGATCGCCGGCATCGACGGCGGCAATCCCGCATCGCTCCGGCTGCACGCGCAGGCCGGCTTCGTCGAGGTCGCCCGGATGCCGGAGGTCGGACGCAAGTTCGGCCGCTGGCTCGATCTCGTGTTCATGCAGCGCCTGCTGGACGCTCCTGGAGCGGCGCGCGCCGACTAGTACCTTCCCGCGGCCGGCAGTTCTCCTCGCCCGCCAAACAGGCTAGAGCGAGCGGATGGACAACGCACAGCCCTCCTCCGCCAGGATCACCGGCATCTACCGCTATCCCGTCAAGGGCCTCACGCCCGAGCCGCTGCCGCACGCAGAGCTCAAGGCCGGCGAGACGCTCCGCTCCGATCGCCGCTATGCGATCGAGAACGGCCCGAGCGGCTTCGATCCCTCGGCGCCGAAGTGGCTGCCGAAGCCGCATTTCCTGATGCTGCAGCGGGACGAGTGGCTGGCGCCGCTGCGCGCCCAGTTCGACGATGACAGCCACGTGCTGACGCTGCGCCGGGATGGCGCGATGGTGGCCCAGGGCGACCTGGAGACCGCGGAAGGCCGCGCGGCAATCGAGCGTTATTTCGCGGACCGTCATACCGGCCAGATCAAGGGACCGCCCAAGGTGCTGGTCAGCCCGGGCCACAGTTTCTCCGACGTGCCGCGCAAGGTGGTCTCGATCATCAATCTGGCCAGCCTGCGGGCGATCGAGGAGATGGTGCAGGCGCGGGTCCATCCGCTGCGCTTCCGCGCCAATCTCTATGTCGAGGGCTGGCCGGCCTGGCATGAAGCCAGCCTGCTCGACCAGACCATTGCGATCGGCAGCGCGCGGGCCAGGGTGGTGAAGCGCATCACCCGCTGCGCCGCGGTCAATGTCGATCCCGATACCGGCGCGCGCGACCTCTCGGTGCCGAACATGCTGATGCAGCGCTTCGGCAACAATGAATGCGGCATCTATGCCGAGATCATCAGCGATGGCGGCGCCGCCGTCGGCGACACGATTGCCGCCGAAGGACCCGTCGCGTCGTAGGCGGGGCAAGGCGCGTGCGCGCCCTGCCCCGCTTTCGACCGGTCAGTTCGTCGGCATCACATAAGCGTAGATCCGGCCGCGCGAGACCGGCGCCTCGCGGACGCGGTGGCCGCTGTTGCCGGAGATCATGATCGGATTGCCCTTGGCATCGACGCCGGTGATGATGCCGACATGCCCCCCGCCGCGGCGGCTCATCACGGCGATGGCGCCGACCTGCGGTCCCGAAACGCGCGTGCCGTATTTGGCGAACGAGCTCGCCATGTCGGAGCCGGTGCCGCGATGGCCGGTGTGCTGCAGCACCATGTTCATGAAGCGTGCGCACCACAGGCTGGAGCGGTCGGTCGGATTGCCGCCGAGATAGCGGCGCGCCTCGGCGACGATGCCGGACGAGCCGAAGCCGCCTGCCGCGCTGACGCCGCCGGTGTTGGGCACGGGGTCAGCGCTGCCGGGCAACGGCGCTGCGTTGGTTTCGACGATCCCGCCCGGCTGCGCGAGTGCGCGGCGCTCGGCGCGCGACAGCCGCGCTGTGTGCCGATAGTGATGGCGGGCGTAGTGACGCGCGTGATGGCCGGCATGGGCCGAATGCGCGTGACGTAAATGATGCGGACGGGCGGATGCCGGAGCGGCGGAGATCACGGCGAGAGTGAGCGAACACAGAGCCAGCGCCAAAACACGAAGCGACCGGCGACACGCAAGCAACTGAACCATACTTCACTAGATCCTCTGTAACGCCCCCCAATTCCCCGTCGCGTTCCTAGGGGAACACGGCGGTGGTTTTGAAAATCGGGATGGCGCGAGGAAGATTTCATGCGGCGTTGCGGGAACGATTTCTGGGTCATTCCGCGATGATTCGATGACGAGAAAGGAACCGGAACTGCCGCATTGCAGCCTCGAAAATTAACTGCAAATCTGGAGGCGGCCAACGAGAGGAGAATTTCAATGCCCTACGCCACGACGAAAGATCATGTCCGCCTCCATTTCGAAGAGGCCGGCAGCGGCAGCCCGATCATCTTCCTGCACGAGTTCGCCGCTGATCACACCAATTGGGAGCCGCAGATGCGCTACTTCGCGCGCGGCCACCGCTGCATCGCCTATTCGGCGCGCGGCTACACGCCGTCCGACGTGCCGCCGAGCGCCGACGTCTACACCTACCAGCACTTCTATACCGACGCGCTCGCGGTGCTCGACCATCTCGACATCGCCAAAGCGCATTTCGTCGGGCTCTCGATGGGCTCCTATTCGTCGCTGCAGGTCGCCCTCAACGCGCCGGAGCGCGCGCTGTCGATGACGCTGGCCGCCGTCGGCTCCGGCTCCAGCCTCGAGCATCTCGATGCCTTCCGCGCGCAGTGCCGCGCCAATGCCGAGCAATATGAGAGCATCGGCTCGGTCGAGGTCGCCAAGGTGACGCGCGAGGCGCCGAGCCGGATCCCGTTCCTGGTCAAGGACCCGCGCGGCCACGCCGACTTCTACGCCGCGCTCGCCCGCCACGACGCCAGGGGCTCGGCCAACACGATGCGCAGCTTTCAGGGCGGCCGGCCCTCGATCTACACCATGACCGACGCGATCAAGCGCGCCGCGACGCCGGCGCTGATCCTGTGCGGCGACGAGGACGACAATTGCATCGCGCCCAGCATGTTCCTGAAGCAGCATCTGCCGGCCGCCGGGCTTTCCTTCTTCCCGAAGTCGGGTCACGTGCTCAACCTCGAGGAGCCGACGCTGTTCAACGCGATGGTGGAGCGCTTCATCGCGCTGGTCGAGGCCGGCCGCTGGCCGGTACGCGATCCGCGGTCGCTGGTGGCGGCGCCGGTTTGACGCCACCCACCGATTACTTGCCCCCACCGCGGCTGAGCAGGAACACGCCCTGCTCGCCGAACATGTTCCACACCCACCACGGCAGGTTGAGCGGCACCGGACGGCCGTAGAGATCGAGCGCCACCGCGCGCTCCATCTTGACGTTGATCTCCTCGCAGAGCTGCACGAAGTCCTTGATGGTGCAGAAATGGATGTTGGAGGTGTCGTACCAGCTCGCCGGCAGATTCTCGGTCCGCGGCATGTGGCCGCCGATCAGAAGCTGCAGCCGCATCTTCCAGAACCCGAAATTCGGGAACGAGACGATGGCGCGCTGGCCGATCCGCAGCAGATTTTCCAGCACCACCTTGGGCTGCCGCGTCGCCTGCAAGGTCTGCGACAGGATCACGTAGTCGAACGCATCGTCGGGATAGTTGACGAGGTCGGTGTCGGCATCGCCCTGCACCACGGCGAGCCCCTTGGCGACGCAGCCATTGACGCCCTCGCGCGACAGCTCGATGCCGCGGCCGTCGATGCCGCGGCTCTCCAACAGCTGCAGCAATTCGCCATCGCCGCAGCCGACGTCGAGCACGCGCGAGCCCGGCCGCACCATGTCGGCGACCAGCAGATGATCGGTGCGATAGCCGCCGGTCCGCTCCGGCGCGATGCCCGGCAAGGGCAATGTCTGCTGCATGCTCATGACTGGCCGCCGTCCTTCAGTCCGCGCGCCTTGCCTGCGGCCAGCAGGAAGGCGCGGGAGATCTCGAGGAATTCCGGCACGTCGAGCAGGAAGGCGTCGTGCCCCCTGTCGGTCTCGATCTCGGCGAACGACACCCGCGCGCTCGACGCGTTCAGCGCATGCACCAGCGCGCGCGATTCCGAGGTCGGAAACAGCCAGTCGCTGGTGAACGACACCACGCAGAACCGCGTCTGGATGCCGGTGAACGCCTTCGCCAGCACGCCGTTGTGGTCGGCGGCGATGTCGAAATAGTCCATCGCGCGGGTCAGATAGAGATAGGAGTTGGCATCGAAGCGCTCGACAAAGGACGAGCCCTGGTAGCGCAGATAGCTCTCGACCTGGAAATCCGCATCGAACGAGAAGGTCGGCAGCTCGCGGTCCTGCATCCGCCGTCCGAACTTGCGATGCAGCGCGGCGTCCGAGAGATAGGTGATGTGCGCGGCCATCCGCGCCACGGCCAATCCGCGGTGCGGATGGGTGTCCTCGTCGACATAGCGGCCGCCGCGCCAGTCCGGATCGGCCATCACGGCCTGGCGGCCGAGCTCGTGGAACGCGATGTTCTGCGCCGAGTGGCGCGTCGAGCAGGCGATCGCGAGCGTCGAGAACACGCGCTCCGGATAGGCCGCGGTCCATTGCAGCACCTGCATGCCGCCCATCGAGCCGCCGACCACGCAGAACAGCGTCGTGATGCCGAGACGATCGATCAGCATCGCCTGCGCGCGCACCATGTCGGGGATGGTGATGATCGGGAAATCGAGTCCCCACACCTTGGCGGTCGCTGGGTTCAGCGACGCAGGGCCGGTCGAGCCCATGCAGCCGCCGATCACATTGGAGCAGATGATGAAGTATTTATCGGGATCGATCGGCCGGCCGATGCCGACCATGGTCTCCCACCAGCCGGGCTTGCCGGTGACGGGATGGATGTTGTTGACGTGCTGATCGCCGGTCAGCGCGTGGCAGACCAGGATCGCGTTGGAGCGGTCGGCATTGAGCTCGCCATAGGTCTGATAGGCGATCTGGAACGGTGCGAGATCAACGCCGCAATCGAGCTTGAGCGGCTGGTCCATCCCGAATTTCGCCACCAGTGATGACGGATGGTCGGCCTCATGGGCGCGATCATCGCTCGGGGTTTGTGGGCTCGGTATCGGACGCACGTTGCTCATCTAGGCGACCCTGCCTCCGCGCGGGAGGGCTCGACGGACCTCAGGCCAATAAAAAACCCGGCCTGAACAAAGGTTCGGCCGGGAGCTGATAAGGTCCCCGGCCTGTTTAGCGAGTTGTTTAACGTGGCTGCAAGCCGGCCGGCTCAAATGACCACGGGACGCAGGGAACGTAGTCCCCACGCCCCCCGGCGTCAAGACAGCCCTGCCCACGGCCAATTGGTTAACCGAATGCGCAAGGCACGCCTGCGACGTTTCTCTTTGCTTTCGCTGCCCGTCTTTCCTAATCAGGGACCCTGTCCGACGCGGCAACGGGCCGCCCCGACGACAAGGTTTGAGAGCATGTCCAACCCACCCCCGTCGCCGCCTTCGCTGCAGGATCTGCGCAAGGAGATCGATGCGATCGACGAGCAGGTTCACCGCCTGCTGATGGCGCGCGGCGACATCATCGACCGCCTGATCCAGGTCAAGAAGACCCAGGAGGTCGGCTCCGCATTCCGCCCGGCGCGCGAGGCCAGCATGATGCGCGAACTGGTGCGGCGTCATCGCGGCATCCTGCCGCTCGACACCATCGAGAGCATCTGGCGCGTCATCATCTCGACCTTCACCTACGTGCAAGCGCCATTCGCGGTGCATGCCGATGTTTCCGTCGGCGAGTCGGCCATGCGCGACTCGGCGCGGTTTCACTTCGGCTTCGTGGTGCCCTACGTCTCGCATTTCAGCGCGCAGGCCGCGGTCGAGGCGGTGGCGAAGTCGAAGGGCGACCTCGCGCTGGTCTCCGCGATCGCGAGCCGTACGCCGTGGTGGAATGCGCTCGAGGCCAGTGGCGCGCCGAAGATCATCGCGCGGTTGCCGTTCCTCGAACGCGCCGACCATCCGGCCGCGCTGCCGGTGTTCGTGATCTCGCGGGTCGCCGACGACGCCATGGTCACCGAGGTGCAGACCTGGAGCGTGCGGGTCTCCGGCTGGAACGCCGATGTCGCCCGCGCGCTGGCGCCGCTCGCCGAGATCGTCGCGGTCCCCGACACCGCCTTCGACGGCGCGGCGCTCCTGGTCTCGGTCACCGGCCACGATTTCGAGGCCATCAAGCTCGCCCTGATCAAGGCCGGCGCCTCGGTGCGCTCGTCGGCCCTCGTCGGCAGCCACGCAACGCGCTATACGGTGCCCTCTAACGGATCGGCCAGGACCTGAAGTAAGAGCCAGCCGCCCGTCCAGGTTTTTGTTTTGACGCGTTTTCTTCACGCGAACCGGTATCCACTTCGCTCGAAAACGCTCTGTTCGGAGTTGATGATGTCCCGCCCCGTGCCGAACCCCGGCATCCTCGATATTGCGCCCTACACGCCCGGCAAGAGCCCGGTGCCGGAACCGGGCCGCAAGGTGTTCAAGCTGTCCGCCAACGAGACGCCATTCGGTCCGTCTCCGAAGGCGATCGCGGCTTACAAGGCCGCGGCTGACCATCTCGAGGACTATCCGGAGGGCACCTCGCGCGTGCTGCGCGAGGCGATCGGCCGCGCCTACGGGCTAGATCCCGACCGCATCATCTGCGGCGCCGGCTCCGACGAGATCCTCAATCTGCTGGCGCACACCTATCTCGCGCCCGGCGACGAGGCGATCTCGACCACCCACGGTTTCCTGGTCTACCCGATCGCCACCATGGCGAACGGCGCCAGGAACGTGATCGCGGCCGAGAGCAATTTCACCGCCGACGTCGACGCCATTCTCAAGGTGGTGACGCCGCGCACGAAACTGGTCTGGCTCGCCAACCCGAACAATCCGACCGGCACCTACATCCCGTTCGACGAGGTCAAGCGGCTGCGCGCCGCGCTGCCGTCGCATGTGCTGCTGGTGCTCGATGCCGCCTATGCCGACTACGTCTCGCGCAACGACTACGAGCTCGGCATCGAGTTGGTCGCGACCACGGACAACACGGTGGTGACGCACACCTTCTCGAAGATCCACGGCCTTGCCGCGCTGCGGATCGGCTGGATGTTCGGGCCGGCGCATATCGTCGATGCCTGCAACCGCATCCGCGGTCCGTTCAACGTCACGACGCCGGCGATGCTGGCGGCGGTGGCGGCGATCGAGGACACGGCGCATGTGCAGATGTCGCGGACCCACACCGAACAATGGCGCAACTGGCTGACCGAGGAGATCGGCAAGCTCGGGCTGAAGGTGACGCCGAGCGTCGCCAATTTCGTGCTGATCCATTTCCCGACCGACAAGGGCAAGACCGCGGCGGAAGCCGACGCCTATCTCACACGGCGCGGCCTCGTGCTGCGCGCACTCAACAATTACAAGCTGCCGCATGCGCTGCGCATGACCATTGGCACCGAGGAGGCCAACCGCCTCGTGGTCGAGGGGCTGCGCGACTTCCTGGCCGGAAAGTGACATCGTGACCACCGCCCCGCTCTTCAAACGCATCGCGCTGATCGGCTTCGGCCTGATCGGCGGCTCGATCGCGCGCGGCGCGCGCGCGCAAGGGCTGGTCGGCGAGATCGTGACCACCGCGCGCTCGGAGCAGACGCGTGCGCGCGTCGCCGAGCTCGGCATCGTCGATCGCGTCGTCGAGACCAATATCGAGGCGGTGAAGGATGCCGACCTCGTCATCCTCTGCATCCCGGTCGGCGCCTGCGGCCCGGTCGCCGCCGAGATCGCCGGACATCTCAAGCCCGGCGCCATCATCTCCGACGTCGGCTCGGTGAAGGGCGCCGTCGTCAAGGACATGGCGCCGCATCTGCCTGACGGCGTCCACTTCGTCCCGGCGCATCCCGTGGCCGGCACCGAGCATTCGGGGCCGGATTCCGGCTTCGCCGAGCTGTTCATCAACCGCTGGTGCATCCTCACCCCGCCCGAAGGCACCGATCCCGCGGCGACCGACCGGCTGCGCGCGTTCTGGGCCGCGCTCGGCGCCAAGGTCGAGGTCATGACGCCGGATCATCATGACCTCGTGCTCGCGATCACCAGCCATCTGCCGCATCTGATCGCCTACACCATCGTCGGCACCGCCGACGAGCTGGCGCAGGTGACGGAATCCGAGGTCATCAAATTCTCCGCCGGCGGCTTCCGCGACTTCACCCGCATCGCGGCCTCGGACCCGACGATGTGGCGCGACGTATTCCTCGCCAACAAGGACGCTGTGCTCGAGATGCTCGGCACCTTCAACGAGGATCTGTCGAAGCTGACCCGCGCGATCCGGCGCGGCGACGGCGAAGCGCTGTTCGACCACTTCACGCGCACCCGCGCCATCCGCCGCGGCATCGTCGAGACCGGCCAGGACTCCGCCGCGCCCGACTTCGGCCGCCCGCATGCGAATTTGAAGACGTAGGCGGGGCTCGGTCCGCCTACCGGCGGACGGAGCGAGCTGGTACGTCGCTGATGACAGGGAGCGATGAGATGATACTCAGTCCGGATCATGTGACGATCGCAGTGGCAGATGCCGGCCCGGCGATCGCGTTCTTCGCACTGCTTGGCTTCAAGAAGACCCACGTCGCGACCATCGACGGCGGCGTTCCCGCCCGGTACATGGGCATGCCGGCCATGAAAGCGCAGCACATCACGCTCGCGCTCGAAGGAGCGGATTTTGAGATCCAGCTGCTTCAGTTCGACCCGCCCCCAGGGACCGATCCGGGGGTGCATCCGACCAATCTGCGAAAGCTGGGCTTCAATCACCTCGCCTTCCGCGTCGACGACATCGAGGCGGCCACCGCGCATCTGTTGGCCAACGGTGTCACCATGCTGAGCGACGAGATGGACTACATCAGCCGGAAGCTCCGGCTGTTCGAGGGTCCCGAGGGCATCACCTTCGAGTTGGTGGAGCGGGACGCCTCAGACCCTGCTGGCTAGGGCCTTTTGCATTGCCCCAGGGACAACTCCCAAGGCTGCCCCGGCTTGTGGTCGAAAGCGCACATCCCGGCGGCGCGGAATGATGTCGGCTGTTGACCCGAGCGGACCTGACCTCCGGCTAGCCCGGGCCGGTACCTCGCCCCATTATCACGAGACCTCAGGCGCGCTATCATCCGGCCATTCTTTGGACAAGACTGAAGCGAGTGCTGGGGGCTGATCGCCCCTGACGGATAGCCGAGTCGGTACTCTTGGGTGACATTGGACGGAAAGGGATACGTCAATGAACTCCACACCCACTCCGAATCCAGCTGGATCGAACGATAGCCTGAGCGCGCGGGCCGACGAAAGACTCGCAGAAGCCCAAAAGCAGATTGCGCGCGCCGATGAAGAACTCACGCGCTTGAGTGAACAGCTCGCAAGAATGGAGCGCGATGCCGCGTCCCGCCCTTCGGTGCAGCCAAACCCGCCCTCGGTCGAACCTAGCCCTGCTTCTTCCGGGCCCAGCCCTGCTGCTTCTTCCGGGCCAAGCCCTGCTTCTTCCGGACTTACCTCGCAATCGCCGCGCGGAAGACCGATATTCCGAGCCCTCACCGCCTTGTCGGTGGCAGCATGTATCGTTGTCGCTGCCCTGGCTTTGCAGTCGTCATATGGTGGGGAAGCCAAGCTGCTTGTCGCCCGTTGGGCGCCGCAGCTCGTCTCAACTCCAGCATTGCCGCCGGATGATCCGCAGCCCGCTCTACCTACCGTTCAGGTTGCCGCTGCAGACGCGGCTCCGCCCCAAGCGCCGCCAGTGGCTCAGACCGCACCACCGCAGGACGCCGCGCCGACGGCCAACCCAGCCCTTTCCGATCAGACGCAGCTGCTGCAAACGATCGCACGCGACCTCGCAAATGTTGAGCGAAATATCGAACAACTAAAGGCGAACCAGCAACAGATGGCCCGCGAGAACTCCAAAGCCATTGAGGAACTCAAGGCGAGCCAGGAAGAAATGAAACGGGCGCTCGCGAAGGTTTCCGAGCCGAAGGCCTCACCGCCTCCGACGCAGCCGGCTCCGGCCGTGCGCAAGCCCGAGCGGACGTCTATCCCGCCATACGCAAGAGCGCGGCCTCGAATCCCAAGGGAGTGGTTCTACGACGAATGGTGACCGTCGATGCAGCCATCCTTCAGTTCCGGATCGCTTTAAGCCGGCGGCAGGCCGAGTGACTGCGCGGCCTCCATCCAGACCGGCAATTCGCGCTGATACAGCGCATTGCTGTCCTTGAAGCCGATCGCGGGCTCCAGCACGAAGGTCGCGAGCACCTCCTTCACCTTCGGATCGCTATTGGCGGCGACGCAAATCTCCGACAGCCGGTCGACGATCGGCTGCGGCGTCGCCTTCGGCAGCGCCCAGCCCGAGAAGCCGCTCACGGTGAAGAACTTCGACGTCGCGCCCTGCTCGGGCAGCGTCCTGATCTCGGGGATCGCGTCGACCTTCTTCGAGTGAACTCCGAAGACGACGCCCCGGTTGCTCTGCAGCACGGTTTGCGCGGCGGTGTAGCTGCCCATCGCGACGTCGAGCGTGCCTTCCGCAAGCCCGGTCCACATCGGCGCCTCGCCGCGATAATGGATCGGCTCGATAGTGAGGCCATACTGCTTGTTGAGCTCGTTGATCGTCATGTGCGGCGCGGAGCCCGCGCTGTAGGTGCCGAAATTCACCTTGCCGCTGCTGCGCGCATAGGCGACGAATTCCGCCAGTGTCTTGACGCCCAATTTCGGGCTCGCGACCAGCAGCAGCCCGGCGCCCGGGATCACGCTGACCAGCGTCAGATCCTTGTCCATGTCGTAGCCGGGGTTCTTCATCATCGCGCGGTTCATCACGTAAGTGGTCGAGATCGAGCACAGGATGGTGTGACCGTCAGGTGCGGCGCGCGCCACCTCGGCGGCGCCGATCGAGCCCGAGGCGCCCGCCTTGTTTTCGATGACGACGGTTTGCCCGACTTGCCTTGCGATGAATTCGCCGAAGGCCCGCGCCAGGAGATCAGTCTGCCCGCCGGCGGGGTAGCTGCAGATCATGCGGATTTGCCGCGAGGGCCACGCGGCTTGCGCCGAGGCTCCGCGTGACAGGAAGGGCGTCGCGGCGGCCGCTGATCCGGCAGCGATGACGTGACGGCGGGTGAATTTCGCTGGCATTGAAGTCCCTCCCCGATTTTTTGGTGAGGGTATCGCATCGGCCGGTCGCAGCTACGGGACAGATTGGCGCAGCAGGGTCGCAGGTCTGCGACCGTGCTCACCGCCGCAACCGTTGATCCCGGATCGGCCCCGCCGATATCGCGGCGGCCTTCTGCGCCGGCCGCTGACGGCCGACGAGGCCGGCGGTCGCCAGCATGATGCCGCCACCGAACCACCAGGAGCCGATCACGAACTCCCAGGCACGCGGCGGAATCTCGTCGAACACGATGCCGTAGACCGACACCAGCGCAGCCAGCGCGGCAAGGAAGATGCCACCCGCGCTCATAAGCTCGACGGCATCAATGCGCCCCGTGCCGCGCATCGCGGGCTTGGGAATATCGATGCCGAGATAGAAGCCGGCGGCGCCGATCACGATCGTCGTCGCGATGAAGATCAGCGTGCCGAAGACAGCGACATGGCCCTTGGCGAGCTGGGCGGCGACGAAGGTGCCGGCCATGGCACCGGCCATCGCTAGGCCGGTTCGCTGCAGCACATGCGCGGCGCGGCTGACCATCATCAATTCGCGCGCGATCACGGCCCTCTGCTTCGGTCTGGTCACGATCCTCATCTGTAGCCTCCCTTTCCAGAAGCGGCATCGGTTCCGGCCGCATCGGATTCAATGTCCACCGCGCGCGAAGCCATCCTGGTCACTACCGACTTCCCCTCATCCTGAGCAGCCCGCGCTTGCGGGCGTCTCCAAGGATGCAGGCCATGGACCGGGCCTCATGGTTCGAGACGCGCTTCGCGCTCCTCACCATGAGGGTCTTGCGACACGGAGGACTAGAACGGGTAGTAGCGGATCTGGGTCATGACGATGTGGTCGTCGGTCTTCGGCGCGCCGCCGACACCCTGGAAGGCGAAGCGCTGGGTGTAGGAATATTGCGCGCCGGCCTTGATGGTGCCGTAGGAGCCCTTGAAGATCGTGTCGTAGAAGCCCGCGGTGTACTGCCTCACCTCCGAAGTGTTGCCGTTACAGGTCGCGGCCGGCGAGTTCTCGATGTTGCAGCCGAGGTTGTTGTAGAGCGGATTGCCGTAGCCGAACGGCACCGTGCCGACATTGGAGAAGGTCGCCTTGGTCTTTTCGAGCCCGGCATAGGCGTAGAGATCGAGCGACGGCGTCGTGTGCCAGACCGAGCCGACCAGGAAGGCCGTGATCGGCAGCGGCTGGATCGAGCCGTCTTGGCGCACGGTCGCATCCGGGAATGGCGTCGCCGTGAAGCGGCCGAGCGCACCGTAAGAGGCGGAGGCCTGCACCTCGAGCAGCTTCGGCACGATCTCGGCCGAGAGATGGCCGCCGAAGCTCACCGTGTTGACGTCGTGGTTGGCGAAGTTGAAGCGATCATAGAAGTCGCGGTAGAGCGCCCACGCCTCGACATGCAGCTTGTAGGGCCCGAGCCGCGGATCCCAGGCGCCCTTCACGGTGAAATCCGGAACGTGGTTGAGGCTGACATTGTTCAGGCTGTTGAAGAAGCTGCCGCCCGGACCGATGAGGTTGACCAGGAGGTTCGGATTGAGCACGCCCTGCGGGCCAACCGCCGGCGTGCCGACCAGCGGGTTGTTGCCGCCGAAAAAGGATGTCTGGGGGTTCTCCGCCGAGACCGCGAGCTTGAACTCGGGCCCGATATCCTGCCAGACCCGGACGCCCGGTTGACGCGCGCCGAGGAAGCCCGGCACCAGTTCGAAATCGATCACGCCCGGCGTATCGGCGCCTCGCGGATCGATGCCCGCCTTGCTCGGCGTGTTCAGCGACCATGATTGGCCGGCGAGCACGTGCAGGCCGAGATCGCTGCGGTCGATCTCGATGCTGGCCTGCCGCAGCCGCGGATTGAACGAGTTGGTCGCGACCGAATTGGCGGTCTGCGCCGCGCCCTCGAAATCGAGCTCGCCATAGCCGGCGACGCGGATGTTCTCCGTGGCGTTGGCTTCCGCGAGCACCGAGAAGCGGGTCTGACGCGCGGTGAAGCGCGACTCGCCGGTGTTGTAGTTCTTGCTCTGCGGGAACGGGATGAAATTGTAGACCGAGCCCGAATCGGAGGCGAGGTTGCGGCTGCGATAGATGCCGGTGAGATCGACCCAGCCGCCGAAGGTGAAGGTGACGCCCTTGTAGCAGAGCTTGCCCGAAGCGCAGGGATCGAACGGCACCGGCGCCTTCGCCGTCATCTGCGCGTTCTGTATTGCGCTCTGTCTTGCGGCCAGCGCCTCCTCCTTGCGCGCCTGCGTCTCCATTTTCTGCTCGAGCTGCTTGAGCCGTGCCTTCAACGCACGCAGCTCGGACGCATCGTCCTCCGCCAATACCGGACCTGCCGACAGCAGCACGCTGCCGAGCAGAATTCCCCCGAGAATTCGCATCGCTTCCTCCACACGAGGTTGTTTCCTCAGGCGAGAGAGAGCGGTATTCGGGGAGTGATATTCGCGCCGGGGCGCATTATTCCGGTCACGTTTTTCTCATCGCGGCGGCGGGAATAGATCGCGGTGATCGACGATAGCGCGCGAGGAACGCTCGGATTGGAAGCGTAACAACACCGGTCGCGATTTCGAATTGTGTTGGGGCGATTGTTTTCAACCTGCCACGGACCTTGGATCGACGGAGGACTGCAGCATGATCGGTGAAGTCATTGTCGTTGGTGACTTGAAGTTACGGAAGAACGTCCCGCTCGACGAATACAACCGGCTGGGCGAGCGCATGTACGACATTGTCAGCCGCCTTCCGGGATTCCTTTCGGTCAAATCGTTCAAGGCGGCGGACGGCGAGGAGCTCACCTTGTTTCGCTTTGCTTCCGAGGAGGCGCTCGAAGCCTGGCGCAATCACCCCGACCATGTCGAAACCATGAGGCGAGGACATGCCGAGTTCTACGCCAGCGGCTTCCTGCAGATCTGCAAGGTGATCCGCGAGGTCGGCCCGTTTGAGCACGCCTGACAGGGGCGTGGGCGAGTTCGCGTCAGCGCAATCCGCCGCGGTTCAGAACAGCGGCGGGATCTGCGCGACCTTCAGCGGCCCCAGGAACACCGCGCCGTCGGCGAAGCGCAGCGGGAAGCTGCGCGCCTTCTTGCCTTCGAGCGTGGCCTCGGTGCCGAGCGAATTGATGCCGGCGGAAATGCCGGCATTGGCGTTCTGCTTGATCACCTTGCCGAGGCCGGGAATGGCGCGATCCAGCGCGCCGAAGAGATTGCTGAGGTCCTGGCTCTTCACGCCCGGTGCGACGCGATCGAGCGTCGACTGCGGCACCCCTTCCTCCAGCATCTTGTCGATGCCGAGCGCGGGGATGACGCGCTCGAGGCCGGCGACCGTCATCTGCAATTCGCCCTCGATGCGACCCTGCGCGTTGAGGCGGAGCGTGCCGGCCGCGACCGACAGCACATCGCCCTGCTCGATCCGCGACTGCTGGATCTCGACGCTGCCGCCGGCGGCCTGGATCTCGCGGAAGCGATCCGGCCACGGCTTCGGCGAGAAATCCTTCAGACCGTTGAGCCGCGCATGGATGTCGGCGTTGAACGGCTGGGCCAGCAGCGGATGCACGACCTGCAAGGTGCCGCCGGCAATCTGCAGCACGGTCTCGATCGCGGGACTGTCCGGCGCCGAGCCGTCGACCTGCCTGCCGTGCAGCTCGATGTGATTGACCCGCGCCAGCGGCGCCGGCGCGGCACCGCCGGTGCGGTCGATGGCGAGATCGTCGAACACCAGCGAGGCGCGCTGCGGCACCGCCGGCAGCCCGACGACGCTGCTGCGTCCCTTGCTCCAGCTCACCGACAGCGTCGGCTGCGCGCCGCGTTCGGCGATCGTGGCCGGACCCTTGAATTCGGCGATCACGAGCTTGGGATCGTAGACCTGCGCCACGACCAGGATCTCGGCGAGCCGCGCCACGAACGCCATCTGCGGCGAGGCGGTCTGCGAGACCAGCATCACGCTCGGATCGGTGCAGCGGACCTCGAACCGGAACGGGTAACCCGCCACCGAACGGTCGCCGCAATCGTAGACCCGGCCGGCCTTCGCCTCCTGTGCACGCCAGGCATCGGCCTGCACGCCGACCTGCGAGGCGGCGAAGAACCAGAAGGCACTCCATAGCACCGCGGCGATCAGGACCGCGACGGGGACGGCATAGAGGCCGAAGCGCGAGCGGCGGCGGGGGGCGGAGGTCTGATCCGACATGCAGGTCCTTTGGCGGGCGAATTTGTCAAAATCTAAGCGGCCGCGAGCCTTGAACAAGCCCCGAGCAACCCTTGAGCGAGCCTCCAGCAAGCCTTGGAAACATCACGGAATCTGCTTCGCTTCAGCGGCCCGTTCTGCTAGCCCATCAGCGCGATGTCAGCAAATCCTCCCCATTCCGAAACCGACGGCGACCTCTGGGTGTTCGGCTATGGCTCGCTGATGTGGAAGCCGGGCTTCGAGTTCCTGGAACAGGTGCCGGCGCGGCTGATCGGCGAGCATCGCGCGCTCTGCGTCTATTCGTTCGACCACCGCGGCACGCCGGAGAAGCCGGGCCTGGTGCTCGGGCTCGACCGCGGCGGCGCCTGCCGCGGCATCGCATTCCGCGTCGCCGCCCGCCTGCGCCACGACACCATCGGCTATTTGCGCGGACGCGAGCAGACCACCAACGTCTATCGCGAGGTGATGCGCTCGGTGTGGCTGGAGAATGCGGCGCGCGAGCGCGTCAGCGCGCTGGCCTATGTGGTCGATCGCGGCCATGTGCAATATGCCGGGCGGCTGTCGCTCGCCGAGCAGCAGCGCTTGGTGCTGCAGGGCCATGGCCGCTCCGGCAACAACCGCGATTATGTGCTCTCGACGGTGGCCTCGATCGAGAAGCAGGGCTTTCGCGACACGCAGCTGCACCAGCTGGCGACGATGCTGCACGATGCGGGCACGCTGCATCGCGATGCGCGCGCGACTGACAGGCTCGATCCGGGCTGAGGCGCGGAACCTCGCTCGCGCATTTTTTCGCCACGGCGCGAACAACATTCTGGTCTCAATTTCCGGTCGTTGGAATGGAATGACCGGAATGCGCCTCTCATTGCCCAAGCTCGCCGCAATCGGCCTGCTGTTGCTGCTGAATTCCCCATCTTATGCTGGTCTCAGAGAAGATGGCACGGCGTGCGACGCCAGGGATCCGCACCCCGAGCTCGCGATCCCCGCCTGCACCCGCCTGATCGCAGCCAATCCCAGGGAACGCGACCTTTCGATCACCTATTACAACCGGGCGCTCGCCTGGCATAACAAGGGCGATCTGGAGAAAGCCAAGGCGGACTACGATCAGTCGATCGCGATCAATCCGTCGTTCGCGCCCTCCTATGGCCAGCGGGCCAAGGTCTTCCTGCAGAACCAGGACTATGACCGCGCGCTGAGCGACTTCGATCAGGCGATCCGGCTGAAGCCTGCCGGCCCGTTCAGCGCCGGCTGGTTCAACAATCGCGCCGAGCTGTTCGTCGCCACCGGGGACTACGATCGCGCGCTCGCCGACTACGGCAGATCCATCGAACTCGATCCGAGCTCGTGGTACGCCTATGTCAATCGCGCCTTGGTCTACGATTTTCGCGGCAAGGACCGGCTCGCGGCGCTGCATTGCCAGGATGCGATCAAGGTCGCGCCGCGCGCCGGCGGCCCCTATTATTGCCGGGCGGTGGTCGAGATCAGCGCCGGCGACATCGACAATGCGTCGCGGGATATCGAACGCGCGATCGCCATCCAGGACGGGCAATCCGAGTTCTACTCGCTGCGCGGCCTGACGCTGGCCAGCAAAGGCGAGCTCGATCAGGCCATGCGCGACTACGACCGCGCCACGCAACTCAATGCGCAGGGCGCGCTGAATTACGCACGCCGAGGCCTCGCCGACGAGAAGAAAGGCGATATCGAGGGTGCGCGCGACGACTTCCGCCACGCGCTCGAGGTCATAGGCCTCGATCAGCTCGACCGGACGCAGGGCCAGCGCGTCGCCAGGGAAGGCCTGCAACGGCTGGACAAAGTCGCCACTACGGACAAGAGCGTCATTGCGGATCACGATGCGGCGAAGCCAACCCCCGCGGTCGCCGCGGCTGTGCCGATCGCGCCGGTCGGCGCGGGTCAGAAGGCAGCAAATTCGGAGCGGCGCGTCGCCCTGGTCGTGGGCAATTCCAGATACCGCTCCGTGCCGGTGCTGCCGAACCCCGGCCAGGACGCAGCGGCGATTGCCGATACGCTGCGCGCCGTCGGCTTTCAGGATGTCCGCCTCGTCAACGATGCCACGCGGGACAGCCTGGTCGAGGCGCTTAAGTCATTCGCCAACGCGGCCGATGGCGCGGACTGGGCGGTGATCTACTATGCCGGGCACGGCATGGAGATGACCGGAGAGAACTATCTGGTGCCGGTCGATGCGAAACTCGCCACCGACCGCGACGTGCCGTTCGAGGCGCTTGCCCTGACCCAGGTGCTGGGCGCGACCGAAGGTGCACGCAAGCTGCATCTCGTCATTCTCGATGCCTGTCGCGACAATCCCTTCGCCAACCAGATCAAGCGCACCGTCGCGTCGCGCTCTATCGGCAGGGGACTGGCCCAGGTCGAGCCCGACAGCGGCACGCTGGTCGTCTACGCCGCCAAGCACGGCCAGGTCGCGCTCGACGGCGACGGCGGTCACAGCCCGTTCGTGACCGCCCTGATCAAGCGCATGCAGACGCCGCGGATCGAAATCCGCAAGCTGTTCGATCTCGTGCGCGACGACGTCATGGCGGCGACGGATCGCCGGCAGCAGCCCTTCAGCTATGGTTCGGTGCCGGGAAGCGAGGATTTCTACTTCGTCGGCGCGAGCCAGAATGCGGCGAAATAGCCCGCATGCGGCGCCCGCGGCCCGACGCGCCTATCTGCCCAGCAGCGCAAACGCCTCGTCGACGCAGGCCTCAAGGCTGCGATGCGCCGTGTCGACGATGAGCCGATCGCGATCCCAGGCATCGTAAGCGCGGCGCGCGACGGCATCCCAATCCGGCAGAGCGAGCCCCGCGATGTCGCTCGTTCTCGTCTCGACCCGCCGACGATGCTCGGCCGGATCGCTGCACGCGATCTCCAGCCATTTCACCTCGGCGCCGGCCCGTTGCGCCGCCATCTCCCATCCTTCGCGCGACGCCTGGCAATCGTTGACGCAGTCCGCGAGCACGTCGAAGCCGAGCGCGAGATTGTCGGTGGCGACGGCCTGCGCGGCGCGGTAGGTCCAGTCGGCGAGATCGCGCGGCGCGGAGGGCGATGCCCAGATCGCCTGGTCCATCGAATCGATCCGCAGCCACATCGCGCCGATGCGCGGCGCCAACTGCCGCGCAATGCCGGATTTGCCGGTGCCGGGCAGGCCGGCCAGTGCGATCAGTCGTGCCATTGCAACCTCGCCCCCTTGCGATCATCAGGGCCGAAACCTAGCTCAGTTCCACCCGCGTTCCCACGCGCCGTGACGCGCACCGCACCGGATTCGAGCGCATTGATCGAGCCACACGATCGAGACTACGGCCGCCGTCTGGCGCTGTGTTGCGGTCAGACACATCGCGGCGGCGGTATGGCGCCGCCCTGTGACATTTAGGCTTTTGCATCCCGGCGCGGACGGATAGAAGCTCATCCGCAAACAGCGCTCGCAAATTCGATGAACCTCTCCGCCCCCTTTGTCCGACGGCCGGTCGGCACCACGCTGCTGTCGCTTGGCCTCCTGGTGGCGGGCATCATTGCGTTCTTCAAGCTGCCGGTGTCGCCGCTGCCCGACGTCGACATCCCGACCATCATGGTGCAGGCGACGCTGCCCGGCGCAAGCTCTGCCGACGTCGCCTCCACCGTGGCAAGCCCGCTCGAGCGCCATCTCGGCCAGATCGCCAGCGTCACCGAAATGACCTCGGTGTCTTCGCTCGGCTCCGCCCGCATCACGCTGCAGTTCGACATCGACCGCGACATCAACGGCGCCGCGGGCGACGTGCAGGCGGCGATCAACGCGGCGCGGGCGGACCTGCCGACCAACCTGCGCGCCAACCCCACCTACCGCAAGTTCAACCCGGCCTCCGCGCCGATCCTGATCTACACCTTGACCTCGGACACGCTGACGCCGGCCGAGCTCTATGACGCCGCCTCGACCGTGCTGGCGCAGAAGCTGTCGCAGGTCGAGGGCGTCGGCGAAGTCTCGGTCGGCGGCGGCTCGCTGCCGGCGGTGCGCGTCGAGCTGATCCCGCCGGCGCTGTACAAATACGGCATCGGACTCGAGGACGTCCGCGCCGCGCTCTCGAGCGCCAATGCGCACAGCCCGAAGGGCGGCATCGACGTCGGCAACCAGCGCTACCAGATCTACGCCAACGACCAGGCCCGCAAGGCGGCCGACTACAGGCCGCTGGTCGTCGCCTACCGCAACGGCGCGGCGGTGCGCCTGACCGACGTCGGCGACGTGATCGATTCCGTCGAGAATGTGCGCACGCTCGGCCTCTCCAACGGCAAGCCGGCCGTCGTGATGATCGTGTACCGCCAGCCGGGCGCCAACATCATCAAGATGGTCGACAGCGTCAAAGGGCTGATGCCGCAGCTGAAGGCCTCGGTCGCGCCCGCGGTCGACATCACGCTGGCGATGGACCGCTCGAAGACGATCCGGGCCTCGCTGCACGACGTCGAGATCACGCTGTTGATCGCGGTGGCGCTGGTGATCCTGGTGGTGTTCGCCTTTCTGCGCAATGCGCGGGCGACGCTGGTCCCAGTGGTGGCGGTCGGCGTGTCGCTGATCGCGACCTTCGCCGTGATGTATCTGCTCGGCTACACGCTCGACATCTTCTCGCTGATGGCGCTGACGGTGGCGACCGGCTTCGTGGTCGACGACGCCATCGTGGTGCTGGAGAACATCACCCGCCACATGGATGCCGGGCTGTCGCGGCTCGAGGCCACGCTGGTCGGCACCCGCGAGGTCGGCTTCACGGTGCTGTCGATGAGCGTGTCGCTGATCGCGGTGTTCGTGCCGATCCTGCTGATGGGCGGCCTGGTCGGCCGCCTGTTCCGCGAATTCGCCATGACCATCACGATCGCGATTGTGATCTCGCTGGTGGTCTCGCTGACCACGACGCCGATGATGTGCGCGGTGCTGCTGCGCAAGGAGGAGGGCCAGCCGCACGGCCGGATTTACCGGATCAGCGAGCGCATCTTCGAGCTGATGCTGAACGGCTATCGCGCGACGCTCGGCCTCGCGCTGCGCCATCCGCTCCTGGTGATGCTGATCCTCGGCTCGACGCTCTATTTGAACTTCCATCTCTACAAGGTGGTGCCCAAGGGCTTCGTGCCGCAACAGGACACCGGATTGCTGATCGGCTCGATCCAGGCCGACCAGAGCACCTCGTTCCAGCTGATGCAGCAGAAGCTGACCCAGTTCATCGACATCGTGAAGTCGGATCCGGCGGTCGACACCGCGGTCGGCTTCACCGGCGGCGGCGGCGTGGGTCCCGGCGGCACCAACACCGGCACCGTGTTCGCCTCGCTGAAGCCGATGGACGAGCGCCGGCTGCGCGCCGACAAGGTGATCGAGCGGCTGCGCGAACCGTTGGCGAGCGTCGCGGGCGCCACCCTGTTCCTGCAGTCGATCGGCGACCTCGGCGCCGGCGGGCGCTCGGGCAACGCGGCATATCAGTACACGCTGAAGGGTTCGACCTTCGAGGAGCTGAACGAGTGGACGCCAAAGCTCGTCGCGGCATTGCAGAAGGAGCCGACGCTCGCCGACGTCAACAGCGACCAGCAGAACAAGGCGCTGCAGGCCAATCTGATCATCGATCGCGACGCCGCCTCCCGGCTCGGCATCACGGTCAGCCAGCTCGACAACACCCTCTATGACGCGTTCGGGCAGCGCCAGGTCTCGACCATCTTCGTCGCGCGCAACCAGTATCACGTGATCATGGAGGTCGCGCCGCGCTTCTCGCAAGATCCGCAGACCCTGAAGGAGGTCTATATCTCGACCTCGGGCGGCTCGGCGAGCGGCACGCAGAGCACCAATGCGGTGGCCGGCACGGTGGCCTCGTCCTCGCAAAAAAGCTCGGTCAGCGCGGTCGCCGCCAATGTGGTGCGCAACCAGGCCACCAATTCGATCGGCGCCACCGGCAAAGGCGTCGCATCGACCGGAACCGCGGTCTCCACCAGCGCGGAGACCATGATCCCGCTGTCGAGCGTCGCGCGCTTCGAGCACGGCGAGACGCCGCTCTCGGTCAACCACCAGGATCTCCTGGTCTCCAGCACCATCTCGTTCAACCTGCCGCCGGGCGTCTCGCTGAGCACGGCGACCACCACGATCGAGAACGCGATGCACGCGCTCGGCATGCCGGCGGGCATTTCCGGCGGCTTTGCGGGCTCCGCGAAAATCTTCCAGCAGGCGCTGGCGAACGAGCTGTTCCTGATCCTCGCCGCGCTGGCGACGATCTACATCTCGCTCGGCATGCTCTACGAGAGCTACATCCACCCGCTGACCATCCTCTCCACTTTGCCCTCTGCCGGCGTCGGCGCGGTGGCGGCCCTGATGCTGTCGCACACCGATTTCGACATCATCGGCATGATCGGGGTAATCCTCTTGGTCGGCATCGTGAAGAAGAACGCCATCATGATGATCGACTTCGCGCTCGATGCCGAACGCCAGCGCGGACTGTCGTCGCGCGATGCGATCTACGAAGCCTGCCTGATGCGGTTCCGCCCGATCATGATGACGACCCTCGCCGCCTTGTTCGGCGCGGTGCCGCTGATGATCGGCCTCGGCGAAGGCAGCGAGCTGCGTCAGCCGCTTGGCATCGCGATCTTCGGCGGTTTGATCCTGAGCCAGATCCTGACGCTCTACACGACGCCGGTGGTCTATCTCTATCTCGACCGCGCGAGACTCTGGACCCAGCGCCGCCGCGCCGCGCGCCGCGCACGCCGGGCCGCAGCATCAAGCGCCGCCGGTCGTTGCCAGACCCGTGCCGATCTTGCCACCCTGCCGCAAGGTGGCAGACGCAAGGAACCCAGCTGTGACTCTCGCACCTGATATCGCCGCGTCGCGCTGGTTCAACACCAGCGCCCCCCTGACCCTGGCCGCGCTGCGCGGCCGCCCGGTCCTGCTGCACGCGTTCCAGATGCTGTGCCCCGGCTGCGTCGCGCACGGCACGCCGCAGACCCAGCGCGCGTTCGAGCTGTTCAAGCATTCGGACCTGCAGGTGATCGGGCTGCACACCGTATTCGAGCACCATGCGGCGATGACGGAGGTGTCACTGGAAGCCTTCATCCACGAGTACCGGCTGACCTTCCCGATCGGCGTCGACGAGGCCGGCGAAGGCACGCCGATCCCGGTCACCATGCAGCGCTACGGCATGCAGGGAACGCCGACCAGCATCCTGATCGGCCGCGACGGCAACATCGTGCATCATGGCTTCGGACAGCAGAGCGACATGGCACTCGGCGCGATCATCGCGGCCGAGCTTGCCGCGCCGCATGGTCGATAGCGGCCCCGGCTGCAACCCGGCTCACGCGACTGCGTTATGACGGCGTCGCGCAATGCGTGATAGCGTTCCGCCAACCAGAACCATCGCCTTGCGGGAGGATGTCATGAAGACCTATCAGCTCTACATCAACGGCCAGTATGTCGACCCCGCCAATGGCGAATGGTTCGACAGTATCGATCCCTATCGCGGCGAGGCCTGGGCGAAGATTCCGCGCGGCGCGGCCGCCGACGCCGACAAGGCGGTGAAGGCCGCCAATGAGGCGATGTGGCGCGGCCCCTGGGCGAAGATGACGCCTTCCGCACGCGGCAAGGTGATGCGCAAGCTCGGCGACCTCGTCGCGGCCAATGCCGAGCGCCTTGCCGAGATCGAGGTGCGCGACAACGGCAAGCTGATGGCCGAGATGCTCGGCCAGCTGCGCTACCATCCGGAGTGGTGGTGGTATTTCGGCGGGCTCGTCGACAAGCTCGAGGGCGGCCTGGTGCCGATCGACAAGGCGGATACCTTCGCCTACACGACCCATGAGCCGGTCGGCGTGGTCGCGGCGCTGACCGCCTGGAATTCGCCGCTGCTGTTCGTCGCCTGGAAATGCGCCGCCGCGCTCGCCGCCGGTTGCGCCGTGGTCGTCAAGCCGTCGGAATTCACCTCGGCCAGCACGCTGGAATTCGCCGCGCTGACCAAGGAGGCCGGAATTCCCGACGGCATCTTCAACGTGGTGACCGGCTTCGGTCCCGAGGCGGGCTCCGCGCTGATCGCCCATCCCGGCGTCGCCAAGATCACCTTCACCGGATCGGACACGACCGGCGCAAAGGTCTACGAGACCGCGGCCAAGAGCCTAAAGCGCGTCTCGCTCGAGCTCGGCGGCAAGTCGCCCAACATCGTGTTCGAGGACGCCGACCTCACCGCCGCCGCGGCCGGCACGATCTCCGGCATCTTCGCTGCCACGGGACAGACCTGCATCGCGGGATCCCGCCTTCTGGTGCAGAGCTCGATCAAGGAGGAATTCGTCGCGCGGGTGCTGGAGCTGGCAAAGTCCGCCAAGATCGGCGATCCCATGCAGTCAGACACCAATGTCGGCCCGATCACGACGCCGGCGCAATACAAGAAAGTGCTCGACTATATCGACATCGCGAAAGCCGAGGGCGCGCGCTGCCTGCTCGGCGGCAAGCCAGCCACTGGCGACGGCATCAAGGGCGGCCAGTTCGTCGAGCCGACCATCTTCACCGACGTCGACAACACCATGCGGATCGCGCGCGAGGAAGTGTTCGGCCCGGTGCTGTCGATCATCTCCTTCGACACCGAGGAAGACGCCATCCGGATCGCCAACGACACGATCTACGGCCTTGCCGCCGGCATCTGGACCAAGGATCTCGCCCGCGCCATCCGCGTGCCGAAGCAACTGCGCGCCGGCACCGTGTGGGTGAACACCTACCGGGCCATCAGCTACATGATGCCGTTCGGCGGCATGAAGCACTCCGGCGTCGGCCGCGAAAGCGGCATCGACGCGGTCCGCGAATATCAGGAGACCAAGAGCGTCTGGATCTCGACCGCGACGGACGTACCGGCCAATCCGTTCGTGATGCGCTGAGCTTTCCGCACTGACATCGCTTGCTTCCTCTTTCGGACGGACAGAGGTACGACGGCACCCGCGCGCCAAGTGGCCGCACTTGACGTGCAGCGCGGAGCAGCGATCATGAGTGCCTGCGGCACACACCGAAGAGTGTGGCCGATATTTGGGGAGATTCGCCATGACGCTTCGTTACTCAGGCGCATTGTTCTGCGCGCTCACACTTGCTGCCGCCCAACCGGCGTTCGCCGACAAGAAATACGGCCCCGGCGTCACCGACACTGAAGTGAAGATCGGCCAGACCATGCCCTACAGCGGTCCAGCGTCCGCTTATGGCACCCAGGGGCGCATGGAAGAGGCCTACTACGCGATGATCAACGCGAAGGGCGGCGTCAATGGCCGAAAGATCAAGCTGATTTCACTGGACGACGCCTATTCGCCGCCGAAGACCGTGGAGCAGACGCGACGTCTCGTGGAACAGGACGAGGTCCTGGCAATCATCGGCACCATCGGCACGCCGACCAATTCAGCGATCCAGAAGTATCTCAACCAGAAGAAGGTCCCGCAGATCTTCATTTCGACCGGCGCGGCCAAATGGGACGACCCGAAGAACTTCCCGTGGACCACCCAGCTTTATCCGCCCTACCAGATGGAGGGCATGATCTTTGCCAAATACCTGTTGAAGAACAAGCCCGACGCGAGGCTCGGCGTGTTCTCCCAGAACGATGATGCCGGAAAGGATTACGTCAAGGGGCTGAAGGATGGCCTCGGCGACAAGGCGAAGACGATGATCGTCAAGGAGGTGACCTACGAGGTCTCCGATCCCACGGTCGACTCGCAGATCGTCTCCCTGAAAGCATCCGGCGCCGACACGCTGTTCACGATGGCGACGCCCAAGTTCGGCGCGCAGGCGATCCGCAAGGTCTACGAGCTCGGATGGAAACCGCTGAACTACGTGGTCAGCGTCTCCTCATCGATCAAGGGCGTTATGGAGCCGGCCGGCATCGAAGCCTCGAAGGGATTATTGACCGCGCTGGCGTTCAAGACGCCCACTGATCCGAGCTGGGAGAACGCGGCCGATGTGAAGGAGTTCAAGGATTTCCTGGCGAAGTGGTATCCGCAAGGCGACATCGCCGACGGCAGCAACGTCACCGGCTACATCTCGGCCTACATGACGGTGAAAATCATCGAGATGTGCGGCGACGATCTGACGCGTGAGAACCTGCTGAAGCAGGCGACTAACCTCAACAAGGTCGTCGCGCCACTGCTCCTGCCCGGCATCGCCATCTCAACGCGGCCGGACCGCTATGCGCCGTTCACGCAGATGCAGATCGCGACGTTCGACGGGAAGAGCTGGGTGCCGCAAGGCGAGACCTTCAACACCGACGCGGCGGCCGGTCAGTGATGGCGACGCCATTCGCGATACGGTAACTCACCGCATCGCGGCCTACTCTTTCGCTGCGTTCGGCACACCGCCGAACAATTTCGCCTGCTCGGCGCGGCCGGCCTCGACGATGCGGGTGGTGGCGGTTTCGATCTGGTCGCGCAGGCGGGTCATGAACTCATCGCGCGACAATCCCGGCGGCAGCGGATCGAGGAATTCGACCACCAGCGTGCCGGGATAGCGCATGAAGGTGCGGCGCGGCCAGAACAGCCCGGAATTGAGCGCGATCGGCAGGCACGGCACGCCGCTCTCGGCATAGATCTGCGCGACGCCGGCCTTGTAGTTCGGCGCCGCACCGGGCGCGGTGCGGGTGCCCTCGGGGAAGATCACAAGCTGGCGGCCGAGCTTCACCTCGGCCGCCGCGCGCTTCAGCGTCTTAATCAGCGAGCGCGGACCACCGCCGCGCTCGACCGAGATCATGCCGACTTTCTTGAGGTACCAGCCGAACACCGGGATCATCATCAGCTCGCGCTTCAGGATGAACAGCGGATGCTCGAAGAAACGCACCAGCGCGAACGTCTCCCAGAACGACTGGTGCTTCGAGGCGACCACCAGCGGCCCGCTCGGAATCTTCTCGACGCCGCGGAACTCGACCCTGATGTTGCAGATCACGCGCATCAGGAACAGGCTGGCGTTGGCCCACGCGGCCTCGATCGCCATCAGCGCGCCGCGCGGCAGCAGCAGCGCCGGCAGCGCGATGATGCAGAGCGCCACCAGCACCAGATAGAACACCACGTTGAAGATCAGCGAACGCAGGAAGATCATCTAAGTCCCAGTACTAATTCGCCAGCGCCGTAGCCGGGCGGGGTGGCGGCGTTGCCGGCTGCTCGGCGAGATCGGAGGTCAGGTCGAGGCCGAGATCGGCCAGCCGCACCCGCATCTCCGCGGCGACATATTTGGCGTACTCCGATAGCAAGAGACGGAACGTTCCGCCACTCGTCCACCACGGCTCGTCGCGCCATTTGTCGCCGACCACCGCGAACGGGATCAGTGTGACATCGGGCATCGCATGTGACAGTTCCACGAGCGCCCGCGGCATATGGTAGTTCGAGGTCACCACGATCAGCGACTTGAAGCCGCGCTCGCGCGCCCAGCGCCGCGTCTCCGCCGCATTGCTGCGGGTGTTCACCGCCGAGCGGTCGAGATCGACGCAGCAGCGCATCAGCCCCTGACTGTCCGGAACCGAGCGGGAAATGTCGTGGGCGTCGTTGGTCGGATGCACGCCCGAGATCAACAGGCGCTTGCCGTAGCCGGCGGCGAGCAGCTCCATCGCGTCGGACACCCGCGACGAGCCGCCGGTCAGCACCACGATGCCGTCGGCATTGTGCGGCGGATCGGTCTCGACGCCGCGCAATTGCGAGAGGAAGCCGACAAAACCGACCGCCGCGGCGACGAAGGCAAGCGCCAGCGGCGCGACGATGGCGGCGCGCAGCCAGCCGCGCGGGCGCGCGGCAAGGCCATTCGGCGACGTATCGTCGGACTGCAAACTCATGTGATGCGGTTATCCTTCCCCCGGGGGATTTTAGAGCATGATCCGGAAAAGTGGAAATCGGTTTTCCCCTCCGCCAGGGCCGCGTGCATGCGCGCGAAATCACACCTGGGCGACGAAATGCGGGCGACGAAATGCGATCACGAGGCGGCGCCATGCTTTCGAGTTTTCGCGGCGCCGTCAGTCGATGTCGTCAAGCGTGGCGAACAGGGTGCGCCGCGATGCCCACGCGGTGATCGCCGCGATCAGCACCGCCTGCATCGCCAGCACCAGATAGCCCGACGGACGCAGCGAGAACGTGCCGAGCAGGGCCGCGAACTGGTCGCCCACCGGCGTGCCGGAGAACCAGTTGGCGATCGATTCGGAGAAGCCGAACGCCAGCATCGCCGCACCGCCGCCGATCAGCCCGCCTTGGAGGCCGAGCCGAAGGAAATGCCGCAGGAAGCGGTTGGCGATGAAGCTGTCGCCGGCGCCGACGAAATGCAGCACCTCGACGATCGGGCGGTTGGCGGCCATCGCGCCGCGGGTCGCGAACGACACCGAGATGATGGTGGCGATGATCACGAGGATGAGGATGCCGACGCCGGCGAACATCGTGGCGCCGGTCATCGAGCGCATGCGCTCGATCCAGGCACGGTGATCGTCGACGCTTGCGGTCGGCGCCGCCTGCGTCACCCGCGCGCGCAAGCCGGCGAGATCGAGCGTGGTGCCGGGCTGCACCCGCGCCACGATGACGCGCGGCACCGGCAGTTCTTCGATCGAGAGCCCGCTGCCGAGCCACGGCTCCAGCAGCTTGGCGGATTCCTCCTTGCTGAACGGACGGACCTCGAGAATGCCGGGCTGCGCCCGCATCGCCTCCACCGCCGCCTGCGCGTCGCGATCGAGGTCGCGGCCCGGCGAGGGGCGCACCTGGATGGTGATCTCGCTCGACACTTCCGACTGCCATTCGGCGGCCGACGCGCTGACCAGCAGCACGGTGCCTGTCGTCAGCGAGGCGAGAAAGGTCATGATCGCGACGACCGCGACCAGCGCGCGGCCCGAGATCGAGGCGCGCGGCACGATCGGCGACATGTTGCGCGCGGTGGCCGGGACCTGCGGGCGTTCGCGCCCGAGATCGACCAACGACACTTTCTCGTCGCCGCTCCTATTCATAGATGTGCAGCCGTCCCTGATGCAGCACCAGCCGCCGCGCCTCGTATTGATCCATCAGCGTGATGTCGTGGGTCGCGATGATGACCGCGGTGCCGGATTTGTTGAGCTCGATGAACAGCCGCAGCAGGCGGCGCCCGAGCGTCGGATCGACGCTGCCGGTCGGCTCGTCCGCCAACAGCAGTTGCGGCCGCGAGATCACCGCGCGCGCGATCGCGGCGCGCTGCTTCTCGCCGCCCGACAGGATCGGCGGCAGCGCATCCATGCGCTCGCCGAGGCCGACCCATTTCAAAAGATCGATCACCTCTCGGCGATAGCTCGATTCCTCGCGGCCCATCACGCGGAACGGCAGCGCGACGTTCTCATAGGTGGTCATGTGATCGAGCAGGCGAAAATCCTGCAGCACGATGCCGATCCGCTTGCGCAGGTCGGCGACCTGGTCCTTGCTCAGCAGCGAGACATCCTTGCCGAACAGATTGACCAGCCCGCGGGTCGGCCGCAACGACAGGAACAGGAGTCGCAGCAGCGAGGTCTTGCCCGCGCCCGACGGCCCGGTGAGGAACTGGAACGAGTGCGCCGGGATCATGAACGAGAGGTCGCGCAAAATCTCCGGGCCGAGCCCGTAGCGCAGACCGACATTTTCGAACCGAACCAATGCGCTAGCTCCGTTCGACAGGGCCGATGGCCCAATACCCCACACCGACGGCGAAGACGGCCCGAACTTCGGCCGAGCGTCCGCGAACCGCACAGAAAGCTTGTGCTTCGGTTATGGTTTCCGATTCGTTAACGGTCGCTAAGTAGCATCCGGGCATCCACACGGTGGAGATTCGGCCTCCATGCATATTGTTTGCCCGCATTGTACAACATCCTACGCCATCAATCCGGCCACCTTGGGCGAGGCCGGACGTACCGTCCGTTGTTCCCGCTGCCGGGAGGTCTGGCTGGCCCGGCCGGAGGACGCCATCGGGGCGACCGCGCCCACCCTGGCCTATCAGTCCGCCGGTTCCGATCTCGCCGCCGAATGGGAGGCCATGGGCCGGGAGGAGGCTGACGCGACCCCGGTGGTCGAGAGCCCCTCGATTTCGGCCGATTTGCCCACCGAGGGCAGCGACGCAGCCTTGGAATGGCCGGCGCTGGCCGAGGCGGATGCCGCAGCCCATGCCGACGCCGGGGACGCCGGAACCAGGGGGCGCTTCCGCCTGCCCCGGCTCCCCCGCCTGTTCCGCCTGCCCGCCCTGCCCCGAATTCCGTTCATGCCCGTGATCGGCACCCTGCCGACCACCTGCGGCGCCATGGCCGCGCTGGTCATCGCGCTGTTCGTCTGGCGCAACGATGTGGTGCGGCTGCTGCCGCAGACCGCGCTGTTCTACAAGATGGCCGGGCTCGACGTGAATTTGCGCGGGCTCGCCTTCAAGGATCTCAAGATCACCAACGAGACCGTGGACGGCAAGCCGGTGCTGGTGATCGAGGGCATGATCGTCGGCCAGACCAGGAAGCCGGTCGAATTGCCGCGGCTGCGCTTCTCGGTCCGCGACGCGCAGGGCGCCGAAATCTACGCCTGGAACGCCGTGCTGGAGCAGCCGGTGCTCAATCCCGGCGAGCGGGCCTTCTTCAAGTCGCGCCTCGCCTCGCCGCCGCCCGAAGGCCGCAATATCGACGTACGCTTCTTCAACAAGCGTGATCTCACCGGCAGCCGCGCGTGAGCCGCCGGCCAACTCCATCGGGAACCGACCAATCCCCATGACGCGTGTTCTGATCGCCGACGACGAAGACTCGATGCGCTCGCTGGTGGCGCGCGCCATCGCCATGGACGGCCACGAAACCGTGACCGCGCAGGACGGCGCCGAGGCGCTGGAGGTGCTGACGCGCGACGAAGGCGCGTTCGACCTTCTGCTCACCGACATCCAGATGCCCGTGATGGACGGCATCGCGCTGGCGCTGACCGCGGCGCGCGACTTCCCTGCGTTGAAGATCCTGTTGATGACCGGCTTCGCCCATCAGCGCGAGCGCGCCTCCGGCCTCGAGGCGATCGTGCATGACGTGGTGACGAAACCGTTCTCGGTGGCCGATATCCGCACCGCAGTCGCGGACGCGCTGGCGGCGCGGAAGGCCAGCTAGGGTTACGAGCTCAACTCGGAAAGCATGCCCGGGCGGTCAGCGTCACCGGGGACAGATTGAGAAATTGTGCAAATTGAAATGCATAACTCGCGCTGACCACGTTGCCGCAGGCTGACGTGGAATAGGTGAATGTCTGCGCCGGCAGTGTAAGGCCGAACGCCTGCTGCGCGGCGTAATTCGTGATGGCGCTGCCGCTTGGACAGAGCGTGCTGTTGACGGTCGCGCAACGCGCCGCCATTTCGGTGCCGTGCTGCAGCCCGAGCTGGGTCCAGAACAGCAGTCCGAATTCGATGATGCCAAATATGAACAGGAAGAACACGGGAGCGGTCAGGGCGAATTCCAACGCGGAGGCCCCGCGATTGTCCCGCCATAACGTTGTGAGTTTCACTGCAGCCTCGCAGTGGACTGGGCGCTATAGGTGTATGAGGCCGCCACGATCTGATAATTGATCAGCGTGTAATACGTCCCCTGCGCCGAAACCATGGCATATGTTCCGGCCTGCGCGCCGCTGGGGCAGACCGCGCCGCAACTGACGGTGCTGACCCCCGCGCTCGTCGGGCATCCGCAAAACTGGTACGGCTTGGGCGAAGCGCTGATGGCTGTGGAATTCGTGGCGGCTGTCACGGCGCCGGTAACGCCAGTCTCGTCAAAGCCGCGCACGATGGCGTATTGCGCTCCCGCCTGCGCCGCATTCTCGACCTGCATCTTGCGATAGAGCGCGAGCCCGATGTCGGTCACCGAGACGACCATCAGGGACAGCAACGGGATCATGACGCCGAATTCGATCGCCGCGACGCCGCGTCTGTCGTGAACGGCGGCGCTCACGCGCCGTGTCAGAGAGCAAAGCAACCCGCCGTGGCTCGTGGGTGAGGATTTCTGGATTTGCATCGGGGCCAACCTCATTCGATGAGTTGCGCGGTCTGCGAGCCGATCGTCGCGGTGCCGAGTGCCGAACAATTGACCTGAACGTTCGACGTGCCCGTGAACGTCAATGTATCCGCGATGATCTTGGTGCAGGATGTGCTGGTGCCGTTACCACCACTGAAGCTGAGGTTGACCTTCGGCAGGTAGATGGCGCCGCCGAAGTTCTGGGTGCCGCCACCCGTGAGATTAAAGGCAGTCCCGGCCGGCATGTTGCGGTCGCCATACATGACGATGCCCTTCGTGGAGCCCGAGGTCGGCGCCGTCAGATCGATGATCGCGTTGCTGCCGATCGAAGCCGTGCCCCACTTGCTTCCCGAGCCGGTGAAGACCAGGGTGACGCCGCTGCCCGTGATCGTGGCGTTCCCGGAGACGCTCAGATTGGCGCCGTCCAGATAATAGATGCCCGGATCGAGGTTCAGCGTTGCGCCGGCATTCACCGTAATGCTGCCCGAGTAGCAGCCGGGACTGAGCGAGTTCGTCTTTCCGTTGGAATTGACCGTGATCTTGGCGTTCGAACAGCTCGGCTTCGATGGCGGAGAGACGTTCGCATACGGGTCGGCCATCGGCTGCATGTGCGTTTTGACACCGTTGGTGGCGGTGATGTTGCTCGTGCCGGAGACGTCGCCGACGACGCCGACCTGATTCGCGGAGACGGTCGCGCTGCCGGCGACGTTGAGCGATGGGCTTGCACCCGAGTTGCTGTAAAGGTTGCACTTGATCAGGTTGAGCTGGTTGCCGCCGCTCACGTTGACCGCAGGACTGGCGCTGGCGTTGAGCGCAAGCACGCAGCCCGTCCCGGAATTCGGCAGGGCGACCGCGCGCGCGGTGACCGGCACGGGGGCCGAGCCGAAGAGGGCCGACAACAACCGCTGTTGCGGTTGGCTCACGATGACTTCGATCGCCTGCAGGTTCGACGTATGAGTGCCGGTTTTCGGCGGTTGATTGACCGTGACCGTGACGTTGTTCGCCCCGTTCGCGTAACCGTAGTTTGCCGTGACCGCATTGGCTTCGGACAAGAGGTCGGCGCCTGCACTTGCGGCCGTTGCGGCGCTTACCGCGCCGGAGTCGGCGGCACTCTGCATGTTCTTATGTTTGTAGTACCACCATCCCACTTCGGTACCGAGCCCTGCCGTGCCGACCAGGACCGGCATGAGCAGCGCTGAAATAATGACATAGCTGCCCGACTGGTCTCGAACAAAGTGTCGAAACAGGCTGGTCTTCCGTTGGTGCCGGCGAGTAATACCCAATGGCCGACTTGACGATGCAATGAATAAACGGCTGTGCCTCATGTGCTCTCCTGAGACGCTTGCCAATTTTCCGGAGTACGGTGACGCAAGCGACTTAAATGCGCGCCAACGGGAACCCTGCAATTTTAATGAAATTGTGCGAAACCGGCGGACGGCCCGCGGACCCCATCGCACCGATTGGAACGCGAGGTGCGTCGCCCGCGGAAGCTGACGTCTGCCGGCTTACAGCCGTCGTGCAGATCTCGCGTCATGCCCGCGAAAGCGCGGCATCCAGGTTGCAACGGCCGTTCGATTCAAGCGCTGATGTCTCTTGAATGCCGTTACCCGCTTTCGCGGCTGACGACAGTCGAGGTCGAGGCGCAGGCCTCAATAGTCCTTGAGCAGGCGCTCGATGTAGTCGAGCTCGATCTGCGGCCGCGACGGATCGGCGAGGCGGCGGCGCAGCTCTTCGAGGATGCGGCGGACGCGCTGCACGTCGATCTCGCCGGGGATCTTCACCGTGTAGTCGTCGCCGAATTCGCGGCCATGCAACGGACGGCCGAGCGGGTCGGTCTGGTTGCCGCCGCTCTGCTGGCGGCCGGCGCGGTTGCCGGGGCTGTCGCCCGGCTGGTCGCCATCGCCCTGCTGCATCGCGTCGGCGAGGCTCTGGGCGCCCTTGCGCAGCGCATCCAGCGCACGGCCCTGCGAATCCACCGCGCCGTCGGCATTGCCCTCGCCGAGCCGCCCGGACGCATCGCCCATTGCGGAATCGGCCTGGTCGAGCCCATCATCGCCGTCATCGCCCTGGTCGCCGCCTTGATCGCCCTGCTGCGCCTGGTCGCCCTTCTGACCCTGACCTTTCTGGCCCTTCTGGCCGCGCTGGTCCGGTCCCATGCCGCGCTTGGCGAGCTCTTCCTGCAGCTTCTTCAGGCGGTCGCGCAGCGCCTGCTGGTCCTGCTGCAGGTCGCCCATCGACTGCTCGCCCTGCTTGCCGCGCATGCGGTCGCGGCGGGAATCCTGGCCCTGCTTGAAGGTCTTGTCGCGCAATTGCTGCTGCTTGCGGATCATGTCGCCGAGTTCGTTGAGCGACTGCTGCATGTCGTCGTCGCCCTGATTGGGCTGCGCCATCTGCAGGTTTTCCAGCATCTGCTGCATCTGCTCGAGCAGCTGCCGCGCCGCATCCTTGTCGCCGGAGCGCGACAGCCGCTCCATGCGATCGAGCATGTTCTTGAGATCCTGCTGGCTCAGCACCTTGGCATTGGGATCGAGCGGCCGGGCGAGCTGCTGCGGATTGTTGCGGAACTGCTCGACCATCTGGCGCAGGAAATTGTCCAGTGCCGCGCGCAGATTGTCGGTGAGCTTCTTGATCTCCTCGTCGGTCGCGCCGCGCTCCAGCGCCTGCTTGAGCGCGTCCTGCGCCGCGCGCAGCGCTTTGTCGACGTCGGAGATGTTGCCGTCCTCGATGGTGACGGCGAGCGACCACAGGCTGGCGACGACCTCGCGCAATTGGTCGTCGGTGCGCGCCGCCTCGAGCTGCCGGCTCACGGTGTGAAGGCCGAGATAGTGGCCTGTCTCCGGCATGAACATTTCGGGCGCGATCATCAGCGCCTCGAGCGCGGCGAACACCTGGCCGTTCTGGTTGGCGTCGAGCGCCAGGATACGACGCTGCTCGATCAGCGCGCGCGCCAGCGGCTTGGTGAACAGGCGCTCCGGCAGCCGCATGTTGAACGGCTCGCTCTTGCCTTCATTGCCGGCCTCGTCCTTGGCCGTCAGCGTCAAGGTCACGTCGGCGCCGGCATAGGGATCCTCACTGAGGTCCTTCACGGTCTGGCCGACGCCGTTGCGGGTACGCGCGTTCGGCAGCACCAGCGCGAATTGCGGCGGCTCGAACAGCGGCCGCGGCTGCGCCGCCTTGCCGTCGGCATCCTTCTTGCCGTCAGCCTCCTTCGGCGCATCGGTCGGCCGCGCCGCGAACTGCGCGCGCGCTTCGCTGACGCCGTAATCGTCCTCGAGCCGGTAGGACATCTGCAGCGCGCCGCGTGCCTGCCGCTCCGGATCCTTGGCGAGCGCAATCGACGGCGGGCGGTCCGGCGTCGCGGTGAATTTCCACTGCGGCTGGCCGGCCGGCGCACGGACATGCGCGGTGCCGTCGCCGGTGATCTTGAAATGCCGCTCGTTGGTACCCTTGGGCGCCTGCCCGTCCGGCGCGACCTCGGTGACGCCGCCACCGACGACGACGTCGATGCTGCCGCCGCTGGAGCGCACCAGGAGCGTGCTGCCGGCCGGAACCGCGAGCGGGGTGGTGTCGGCCGCGTTGGCGTCCTTGTTGGCGTTCGACAGGATGATCGGCGGCTTGCCAGTGTAGCTGGGCGGCGTCACCCAGGCATCGACCCGGACATTGGCCGGCGCCATGATGCCGTTCCAGTCGAATGCGGAAGCGACCCGCAGGCCGCGCTCGTCGCCGGCGGCGACATAGCTCGCGACCAGCATCACGATGACCAGCGCGCGCAGCGCCCAGGGGTCGTGCAGCGAGACGCGCGGCCGCGGCAACCCGGCGCGGATGCGCTTGATCGAGGCCAGCGTGCGCTCGCGCTGCGCCTGCCACAGCGCAAGCGCAAAGGGGTCCTTGTTGGTGAGCGTGTCGGAGAGCGTGGTCGCCGGGCGATGGCGGATGCCGGCGCCGCGGTCGAGCCGGCTCAGGCCCTCCTCGCGGCTCGGCCAGCGGAAGCGCACCAGCGGCGACAGCGCCGCGAGCGCGGCAATCGCGAACAGGCCGGCGCCGGCCACGCGTGCGACAAACGGCAGCACCAGCCACAGGCCGGCCCAGGACGCGACCAGGAACAATCCTGCGACCGTCAGGAACCGCGCCAGATGCGGCCAGGCCCGTTCCCACGCAATCGCGAACCTTGCCCGCTGCAGAGCCTCTGTCAGTTTCAGCCGCGCGACCGCATCGCTGTCGCGGACGGCGCGTGACGGGTCAGAGGGATCGATGTTGGCTCCGCTCAATAAAATCTCCGGGGTAGCCGGCAGGTCAGCCTAGCACGGCGGCGGCTTTGAGGCACCCGTTCCAAGGCGTAACCCACACCGGGAAATACGCATAACACGAAGGCGTGACTGCGGCGGTGCGACCCCGTAACGTCCCGGCCGAACCATCGCATTAACGCATGAGGAACGCGATATGGACCAAAAAACGCACGACAAGGGGCTCGAAATCCGCAAGGCGGTGCTGGGCGAAGCCTATGTCAACAATGCGCTGAAGAATTCGGACAGCTTCAACAAGCCATTCCAGGAACTCGTCACCGAATATTGCTGGGGCGCGGTCTGGGGCCGCGAGGAATTGCCGCGCAAGACCCGCAGCATGCTCAACCTCGCGATGATCTCGATCCTGAACCGGCCGCACGAATTGAAGGCCCACATCAAGGGCGCGCTGACCAACGGCGTGTCCCGCGACGAGATCCGCGAGATCTTCATGCAGGTCTCGATCTATGCCGGCATCCCGGCCGGGGTCGACAGCTTCCGCATCGCGCGCGAGGTGTTCGCCGAACTCGACAAGGCGTGAGGCGCTGTGGCCTCCGCATCGTCGTCCCGGCGAAAGCCGGGACGACATTGAATGAGGGGCGCGCACTCCGCACATAACGACCTAGAGGAAACGACTCATGGAAATCGGATTCATCGGCCTCGGGAAGATGGGCTTCCCGATGGCGCGCCGGCTGATCGAGGCCGGCCACAAGCTCACCGTGTTCGACACCAGCAAGGACGCGCTCGGCAAACTGGTTGCGCTCGGCGCGGTGGCCGCAACCTCGCCCAAGGACATCGCCGACCGCGTCGAGACCGTGATGGCGAGCCTGCCTTCGCTGCAGGCTTCGCTCGAGGTCGCGACCGGCGCGGGCGGCGTGATCGAGGGCACGCGCGTCAAACGCTTCATCGACCTCTCCACCGTCGGCTCGCAGATGGCGGTGAAGATCAACGATCTGCTGGCCAAGAAGAACATCGTGCAGATCGACAGCCCGGTCTCCGGCGGCGTCTCCGGCGCCGAGAAGGGCACGCTCGCGGTGATGGTGTCGGGCCCGCGGGCCGACTTCGAACTGGTGAAGGGCGCGCTCGACGTCATCGGCAAGGTGTTCTTCATCGGCACCAAGCCGGGCTCCGGCCAGACCATGAAGCTCGCCAACAACTTCCTGTCGGCGACCGCGATGGTGGCGACCTCGGAGGCGGTTGTGATGGGCGTGAAGTCCGGGCTCGATCCGGCCGTGATGATCGACGTCATCAATGCCGGCTCCGGGCTGAACACTGCAAGCCGCGACAAGTTTCCGCGCTCGGTGTTGCCGCGCAGCTTCGACTTCGGCTTCGCTACCGGGCTGATGGTGAAGGACGTGCGGCTTGCGGTCGAGGAAATGCGTTCGCTCGGGCTTTCGATGGAAGTCGCCGAAGCGGTCGGCCGGCTCTGGGAAGTCATCATCCGCGACGAGGGACCGGATTCGGACTTCACCGCCGCGATCAAGCCGATCGAGAAGGCGGCGGGCGTGATCGTCGGCGGCGGCAAGGGCGGCGCGCACGCTGCGAAGTAAAGGTTCTCGACAAAGTGAACGCCGTCGTCCCGGGCAAGCGAAGCGCGACCCGGGACCCATAACCACAGGACTTCGTGGTTAGCTGAGCTGGGGCCCCAGCTCAGTACAACAATCAAGCGCGGTGGTTGATGGTGTGGACGGCCCCCTACGGCATCAGTGTGCCAGAATGAGGTTGTCTAGATCTCATACATGGGAGCCGTCCGTGAACCAGATTATCCGCATTGGGATTGATACGTCGAAATATATTTTTGTGCTGCATGGGGTTGATGCGGCGGAGCAGGTGGTGCTGCGCAAGAAGCTGTCGCGCAAACAGGTGCTGGAGTTCTTCGCCAAATTGCCGCCGACCGTGATCGGGATGGAGGCCTGCGGGGCTTCGCAACATTGGGCGCGGGAGCTTTCCAAGCTCGGTCACGAAGTGAAGCTGATGGCACCGCAATTGGTTAAACCCTACGTGATGCGGAACAAGAATGACGGGCGGGATGCAGAAGGTCTGTGTGAGGCGATGAGCCGGCGGAGCATGCGCTTCGTGCCGGTGAAGACGGCCGAGCAGCAGGCTGCGCTGATGCTGATGGGTGTCCGCGACGGATTGATCGTCCGGCGCACCCAGCTGACCAATACGATCCGCGGCCATGCGGCGGAGTATGGCCTGATCGCACCCAAAGGACTGGACGCGATCGAGCCACTGCTGGCGCGGATTGCGCAGGACGAGACGCTTCCCACCCTGGCGCGCGAGCTGTTTGTGGTGCTGGGCCGGGAGCGCGCCAGGCTCGAGGGTGAGTTGAAGGCGGTTGAGGCCAAGCTGATGGCTTGGCACCGCGGCGATGCCACGGGCCGGCGCCTGGCTGAGATCCCCTCGGTCGGTCCGATCGTTGCAACCGCGCTGGTGATGAAGACACCTGATCCGCACGCGTTCCGTTCTGGTCGTCATTTTGCGGCCTGGCTGGGATTGACACCCAAGGACCACTCTACCGCCGGCAGGACCAGGCTTGGCAAGATCACGCGGGCGGGCGATGAGGACCTGCGCCGTCTGCTGGTCATCGGGGCCACAGCGGTGATCCAGCAGGCCAGGCGGGGACGCGGTCATCACTCGCGCTGGCTGCTGGCCCTGATCCAGCGCAAGCCGCCGAAGCTTGCGGCCGTGGCGCTTGCCAACAAAGTAGCCCGTATCGCCTGGAAGTTGATGGCGACGGGCGAGAGTTACGAGGCGGCACGGATCAAGCCCATGACAGCCGCCGCCTAATCGATTGGCCGGCCGGCGGGCTCGCTCGTCAGCCGACCCGGAGCTGCAAGAGCAGATGGAGCGATCGATCGAGCAACGATGCGAGACAGTCCGCAGGACCCATCGGCCGTCAAAAGGCCGCGTGGTTGTTTGGAACTCGCATCGCGCAAACCATCTTGGCCAGCGATCCATTCGATCGCACCCAACAGGCCGGACATATGGATGCCAGCGATCCGATCTCACCAAACAGCTCTTGTGCCACGGGGGCCGTCCACATATGGGTCCTGGCCTTCGCCAGGAAGACACCATTGATGCGGCACGCCAGTGCCTCACAGCCACGGCGCGGGCTTGTCCATCGCGATCAGGGCGTCGACGTCGATGCGCGGGCGGACCACGGCGTACTGGTCGTCCTTGACCAGCACTTCGGGCACCAGAGGCCGCGTGTTGTAGGTGCCGGACTGCACCGCGCCGTAGGCGCCGGCAGTCATGATCGCCAGCAGATCGCCGGCCTTCGGCTGCGGCAGCGAGCGGTCGAGCGCGAGGTAATCGCCGGTCTCGCAGACCGGGCCGACCACGTCGGCGATCATGGTCGGGGTGCCGGGCGCAGGCTGGCGCACCGGCAGAATATCGTGATGCGCCTCATACAGCGTCGGCCGGATCAGGTCGTTCATCGCGGCATCGATGATGACGAAGTTCTTGGCATCGCCCGGCTTCACATGGATCACGCGGGTGACGAGGATGCCGGCATTGCCGACGATCATGCGGCCCGGCTCGAACATCAGCGTGCAGCCGAGATTGTGCGTGACGCGCTTGACCATCGCGGCATAGGCGTCCGGCGCCGGCGGCGCGGCGCGATCCATGTAATAGGGAATGCCGAGGCCGCCGCCGAAATCGATATGCGAGATGTCGTGGCCGTCGGCGCGCAGCGTCTGCACGAATTCGGCGAGCAGGCGGAAAGCGACCTCCAGCGGCCCGAGATCGGTGATCTGACTGCCGATATGCACATCGGTGCCGGTGACCTTGATGCCCGGCAGCTTTGCCGCGCGGGCATAGACCTCGCGGGCGCGGGCGATCGGAATGCCGAACTTGTTCTCGGACTTGCCGGTCGAAATCTTGGCATGGGTGCCGGCATCGACATCGGGATTGACCCGCACCGAGATGTGGGCCGTCTTCTTCATCTCGACCGCGAGACGCGACAGCATCTCGAGCTCCGGCTCGGACTCGATATTGATGCAGAGGATGTCGGTGGCAAGCGCGGCGCGCAGCTCGCCCTCGGTCTTGCCGACGCCGGAGAACACGATCTTCGAGGGCGGAATCCCGGCCGCCAGCGCCCGCTTCAGTTCGCCACCCGACACCACGTCGGCGCCAGCGCCGAGCTTGGCCAGGGTGCGGAGCACCGACTGATTGGAGTTCGCCTTCATGGCGTAGCAGACCAGCGCCTTCTCGCCGGCGAAGGCTTCGGTGAAGACGCGGTAGTGGCGCTCCAGCGTCGCGGTCGAATAGCAATAGAACGGCGTGCCGACGGCCTGCGCCAGCTCAATGAGATTGACCGCCTCGGCATGCAGCACGCCGTCGCGATAGTCGAAATGGTTCATGACACGCTAGATTGTTTGAGCATGATCTCCGCGCAAACGCCTTCCGCGTTTGTCGCGAGGAAAAACCGGTTTCCACTTTTCCGGATCATGCTCCAGATACTAATTGCCGAGCAGCGGATCGAGGATGAAGGGCCGTTTATTGCCTCGCGGCGCGGCCGGCGCGGCATCCGAGCCATAGGTCGGATTGAACACGCTGGGCTGTGCCGCCCGCTCGCTCTCGGTGTCGCTCGGTGCCGCGCCCGGCGCGACGTTCGCGGTCGGCGGCAGGTCGAGCGGTCCCTTGCGGCCGCAGCCGCCGAGCGCCAGTGCTGATACGCCCAGCACAATGATGGCCCATCCCGAGGGGGGCAGGCGGTTCTTGCTAATCACGACGAATTCCCCAATTCGGGCGGCACCATACAAACATTGGCGTGCTCTGGCGAGAGGCGGAGCGCCATGAAATCACGGCCAAATTTTCCCGTTCAGCCCAATTTTCGCTCTTTTTCCAGCCGCTTGGCCCAGGCCTTGGCCTGCGCCATCACATTCTTTGGCGCCGTGCCGCCGAACGAGGTCCGGCTCTGCACCGAGGATTCGACGCTGAGCACCTTCAGCGCATCGGCCGTGATCTTCGGCTCCACCTCCTGCATGGCCTTGAGCGGCAGCTCGTGCAGCGCCACGCCCTGCTTCGAGGCCAGGCCGACGATGCGCCCGGTGACGTGGTGGGCGTCGCGGAACGGCATTTTCAGGGTGCGCACCAGCCAGTCGGCAAGATCGGTCGCGGTGGCGTAGCCCTCGCCGGCGGCGGCCTTCATCTTCGCCTCGTCCGGCACCAGGTCCTCGACCATGCCGGTCATGGCTCGGATCGCGAGCGAGAGCGCCTCGAAGGCCTCCATCGCGCCCTGCTTGTCCTCCTGCATGTCCTTTTGATAGGCGAGCGGCAGGCCCTTCATCACGATCAGGAGCGCCGTCAGCGCGCCGATCACGCGGCCGGTCTTGGCACGCACCAGTTCGGCAGCGTCCGGATTGCGCTTCTGCGGCATGATCGACGAGCCGGTGGTGAACTTGTCGCTGAGCTTGACGAGGCCGACCAAGGGCGAGGTCCAGATCACGATTTCCTCGGCAAAGCGCGACATGTGCACGGCGCAGATCGCGGCCGCCGACAGCGTCTCCAGCACGAAATCGCGGTCGGACACCGCGTCGAGCGAATTGGCCATCGGACGGTCGAAGCCGAGCGCCTTGGCGGTCGCGGCGCGGTCGATCGGAAACGAGGTGCCGGCGAGCGCGGCCGCTCCGAGCGGCGATTCGTTCAGCCGCTTGCGCGCGTCGGCAAAGCGGCCGCGGTCGCGGCCGGCCATCTCGACATAGGCCAGGAGATGATGACCGAAGGTCACGGGCTGCGCGGTCTGCAGATGGGTGAAGCCCGGCATCACCGTGCCGGCATGCTCCAGCGCGCGGGCGACCAGCGCCTGCTGGAACGCGGCCAGCGCCGCATTGGTCTCATCAATGGTGTCGCGGACATAGAGCCGGAAATCGGTCGCGACCTGGTCGTTGCGCGAGCGCGCGGTGTGCAGCCGGCCCGCCGCGGGCCCGATCAATTCGGACAACCGCGACTCGACATTCATATGAATGTCCTCGAGCGCGCGCTTGAAATCGAAATCGCCCTTACCGATCTCTGACAAAATCGTGTCTAGACCTTTGCCGATATTTTTCGCATCAGCTGACGTGATGATGCCCTGCGCGGCGAGCATCGCGGCGTGGGCCTTGGACGCGGCAATGTCCTGGGCATAAAGGTGACGGTCGACGTCGATGGAGACGTTGATTTCCTCCATGATCGCGTCGGGACGTTCCGAGAACCGGCCGCCCCACATCTTGTTGCTCATGACATCTCGCTCACGAATTCGTATTTCAGCCTTGCGGTTTCATGGCCGGAGGCGGCGAAACAGCACCGCAGTTCCGGTCGTATTCCCGGCACTGCTTAGCCACATCTGACCCAGGATGACAAACGATATGCCCGAGACGACCCCACCCAACCCGACCGCCAGGCCGACCGCCAAGTGGCGTATCCCGCTGGTGATTGGCGCCGTGCTGGCCGGGGCCGTGATCGGCTATGTCGGGGTCTCCGGCCTCAAGCATCCCGCGGGCGGCGATATCGCCTGCAACAGCGCGGTGGCTCTGGCGAAGAAGATCGCTCCGCTCGCCCATGGCGAGGTCGCGGCGCTGACCATGGCAACCACTCCCTTGAGGCTGCCCGACCTGACCTTCGAGGACGCCAACGGCCAGCCGAAGAAGCTCTCGGACTGGCGCGGCAAGACCGTGCTGGTCAATTTGTGGGCGACCTGGTGCGTGCCCTGCCGCAAGGAAATGCCGGCGCTCGACAGCCTGCAGACCAAGCTCGGCGGCAAGGATTTCGAGGTGGTCGCGATCAACATCGACACCCGCGACCCGGACAAGCCGAAAAACTTCCTGAAAGAGGCCAATCTGACCAATCTCGGCTATTTTTCGGATCAGAAAGCCAAGGTTTTTCAGGATCTTAAGAACATAGGCAAGGCGCTGGGCATGCCGACCTCGGTGTTGGTCGACGGCAACGGCTGCGAAATCGCCAATATCGCCGGTCCCGCCGAATGGGCGAGCGACGACGCGATCAAGCTGGTGAAGGCCGCGCTACAGCCGGCCGCAGCCGGGTTCTGATCAGGCGACGCCGTTGAGGTTGTCGCCGATGCCGGGCGACAAATTCGCGGTGGAAGGCGTGCCGAGCAGGGTCTGAACCGCGAACTTCTCGGCGTCGAGGTTCTGCTTGGTCACGCGGGTTGCGATCTCACCCTGCAGATTGCCCTGCTGCATCGACAGGATGCTGGTGACCATGCTCATCATGTCCATACGCGGCACTCCCAAAACTGGGGTTTGAGGTAACGCGCGAAAGTTAATGCTTGGGTAATCGATGGCCGCGTCAGGCTGACGCATCGGCCTCGACGCTCCCGCCAGCTCGATGATCCGCGTCTCAGGCCGCGTTCGCCGCGAAGGCCGCGCCGAGGGTGCGCAGCGCCTGCCGTGTCCGCGCGTCAGACAGCCTTGAGTGCAGCACCACGTCGCGGGACGGCAGCGGCGGCAGGCCAAGCCGCGGCCCGAGGTCGACGGTATCGGCCGGCGCCACGCGCCGCGCCAGCGCCGCGACCGCAAGGCCTGCGGAGAGCGCGGCTCCGATCGTCGACAGCCCGCCGCCGACGAACGCCTCCGTCCAGGCGATGCCGGCGGCGTCGAGAACCTCGACCGCCATGGCCCGCACGCTGCACGGCTCGGCTTGCGTGGCGAGGCGCAACGGCTCGCCCGGCCGATGGTGAAAATCAGGCGCGGCCATCCAGCCGAACGATTCCTCGAACAGCACGTCGCCATCGCGACGCTTGGCGTCGTGGCGAAGCACGATCGCAGCATCGAGCTTGCCGTCGTCGAATGCGCTGAGCACCGAACGCGACGTATCGACGTGCAGCTGAATCACCAGCCCGGGATCGGTGGTGTTCATCCGCTTCAACAGCGAGGCGAGCTCCGATCCGACGATGTGGTGGCTGATGCCGACGACCAATCGCCGATGCTCGACGGCAAACGAGCCGATCGCCGATTGATGCGCGGCCACCAGATTGCGCGCGGCGCCGAGGAAGGCGGCACCTTCAGCTGACAGCCGAACCAGCCGCGGCGTTCGCTCCAGCAGCCGCCGGCCGAGGCCGTCTTCCAGACGCCTGATCTTCAGGCTGACCGCGGACTGCGTGGTCTCCATCGCCTGCGCGGCACGCGTGAAGCTGCTGAGATCGGCGACCAGCACAAAGGCCTGCACTGCCTCGATATCGAGTGCTTTCATGGCCATACATTTAAAATAACAATCATTGAAATAATATTCCATATGATTTTTCAATGATCAAGAAGCTCCTAGGTTGGGTCCAACCCGACAGGAGAACCGCCATGGCGCCCGCTTCAGCCATCCTATCCGTCTCGCCATCCGTCCTGCCATCCCTCTCGCCGCGGATGAGGGGCATCAAGGCATCGCCCGCGTCGGTGCTGCGGCGCCGTGCCCGCGAACTGCGCGCGGCCGGGCGCGACATCATCGAACTGTCGTCGGGCAATCTGGATTTCCCGACGCCGGATCACGTGATCGCGGCGGCGCATCAAGCGGCATTGCGCGGCGAAACCCGCTACACCGATGTCGACGGCACGCCGGAGCTGAAGCGGGCGGTGCGGGCCGCGCTGCTGCGCGACCATCATCTCGACTACGGGCTGGACGAGATCGTCATTACCAACGGCTCAACCCAGGCGCTGTTCAACGCACTTCTGGCGACGCTGGCGCCTGACGACGAGGTGATCATCCCCGCACCCTATTGGGCGCCCTATCTCGATCAGGTGCGGCTTGCCGGCGCGGCGCCGGTGGTGGTGCCGTGCGCACAGAACAACGGCTTCAAACTGCGCGCAGAGGATTTGCAGGCGGCGATTTCAGCGCGAACCCGCTGGATCATCGTCAACAATCCGGTCAACCCGTCCGGCGCGCTGTATTCGCGTGAGGATCTGTCCGAGATCGCCGCGGTCCTGCTGCGGCATCCGGACATCTGGGTGCTGGCCGACGGGCTCTACGAGCACATCGTGTTCAACGGCGCGCCCGCGCCGACGCTTGCGGAAATCGAGCCGCGCCTCAAGCCGCGGACGCTGACCGTCAGCGGCCTCGCCAAGACTTATGCCATGATGGGGTGGCGCATCGGCTATGCCGCCGGACCCGCGACGCTGATCCGCGAGATGATCACCATCCAGTCGCAGACCACGTCCGGCGCGTCGACGATCAGCCAGGCGGCGGCGGTTGCCGCGCTCGACGGCGCGCAGGATGTGCTGCTTGAGCGCGCCGCCATCCTTCGCGCCAAGCGTGACCGCTTTGCCGATCTGCTGAACGAATGCGCCGGGCTGACCTGCACGCCGCCGGAAGGCACGTTCTATCTGCTGGTCGCCTGCGCCGGCGTGATCGGCAAGTGCGCGCCCGACGGCAGAGTGATCCGGACCGACCGCGATTTCTCGGCCTATCTGCTCGAGGCGGCCGATGTGGCGGTGTTTCCCGGCGAGGATCTCGGGCTGTCGCCCTATATCCGCCTCAGCTTCGCCAACCCGTCATCGACCATCGAGGAGGCCGCAAGGCGGCTGAAGCGCGCCTGCGCGGCGCTGCAATGACGCCTCACGCACAGAGCCAGCGCCTCGCACTGGCGGCGCATCTGTTCGGACTTGGAACGGGTGTGACGATGATTATCGGTCTGGTGCCCGCGGCGCTTGCGCTGCTGCGGGCACTGACCTGAAGGCGCGATGGATTACCGCGTCGGGATCGGCTTGTCGCCGCGATAGTCGTAGAAGCCGCGCTGGCTCTTGCGTCCGAGCCAACCGGCCTCGACATACTTCACCAGCAGCGGGCACGGCCGGTACTTGGAGTCGGCCAGCCCCTCGTGCAGCACCTGCATGATCGACAGGCAGGTGTCGAGGCCGATGAAATCGGCGAGCTCGAGCGGGCCCATCGGATGGTGCGCGCCGAGCTTCATCGCGGCATCGATCGCCTCGACGTTGCCGACGCCTTCATACAGCGTGTAGATCGCCTCGTTGATCATCGGCAACAGAATGCGGTTGACGATGAAGGCGGGGAAATCCTCCGACACCGCGACCTGCTTGCCGAGCTTGGCGACGAACGCCTTGGCGGTGTCGAAGGTCATGTCGTCGGTGGCGATGCCGCGGATCAGCTCGACCAGTTCCATCGCCGGCACCGGATTCATGAAATGAATGCCGATGAATTTCTCCGGGCGGTCGGTCGAGGCGGCGAGCCTTGTGATCGAGATCGACGACGAGTTGGTCGCGACGATCGCCTCGGCCTTCAGCACCGCGCAGACCTCGTGGAAGATCTTGCGCTTGGTCTCTTCCTTCTCGATCGCGGTCTCGATCACGAGATCGCAATCGGCGAGCGCGTCGAGCGACTCGGCGGAGGTGATGCGGTCGAGCGCCTGCTTGCGCTCGGTCTCGCTGATCGCCTTCTTGGCGACCTGGCGGGTCAGATTGCCGTTGATGGTCGCCAGCGCCGACTTCAGCCGGTCGCCGGACACGTCGTTGAGCACCACGTCGAAGCCGGCCAGCGCCGCCACATGGGCAATGCCATTGCCCATCTGACCCGAACCGATCACGCCGACCTTTTTGATTGCCACCGTCATCTTGTCATCCACCGGAACGGCGCGCACATCGCGCCTGCCCAATTCCAACGATACCCGAAGCGAAGCCTTCCGGGTTGCCCAATCCGCCGGAAAACGTTTCCCGGGACCATGATGTGATTACAGGTAATCGCACCCGGATCCCATTTCCCCCTGTCGAGCATGATCCTTTCGGAAAAACGTTTCCGGATCATTGCCTCGAAAATAATAACACCGGCCGGAGCTTACCCATCCGGCCGGTGTCTTGTCGCTTACTTTCCGAGCTTGCCGAGCGCTTCGGTCAGCTCCGGAACCGCCTGGTAGAGGTCGGCGACCAGGCCGTAATCGGCGACCTGGAAGATCGGCGCGTCCTCATCCTTGTTGATGGCGACGATCACCTTGGAGTCCTTCATGCCGGCCAGATGCTGGATCGCGCCGGAGATGCCGACCGCGACATAAAGTTCCGGAGCCACCACCTTGCCGGTCTGGCCGACCTGCCAGTCGTTCGGCGCATAGCCGGCATCGACCGCGGCGCGCGAGGCGCCGACGCCGGCGCCGAGCTTGTCGGCGAGCGGCTCGATGTACTTGGCGAAATTCTCGCGGCTCTGCATGGCACGGCCGCCCGAGACGATGATCTTGGCCGAGGTCAGCTCCGGACGGTCGCTCTTGGCGACTTCCTCGCCGACGAACGTCGACAGGCCGGGATCGGCGGCCGATGCAGCGTTCTCGATCGCTGCGCTGCCGCCTTCGCCGGCGGCGGCGAAGGTCGAGGTGCGCACCGTGATCACCTTCTTGGCATCCTTCGACTTCACGGTCTGGATCGCGTTGCCGGCATAGATCGGCCGCTCATAGGTGTCGGGCGCGACGACCTTGATGATCTCGGAGACCTGCATGACGTCGAGCAAGGCTGCGACGCGCGGCATCACATTCTTGAAGCGCGAGGTCGCGGGCGCGACGAACGCGTCATAGCCGGGAGCCAGCGCGACGATCAGCGCAGCCAGCGGCTCGGCAAGGTCGTGCTCATAGGCGGGACCTTCGGCCACCAGCACCTTGGTGACGCCGGCAAGCTTGGCGGCTGCTTCCGCCGCCGCCTTGGTGCCCTGGCCGCCACCGGCAACCAGCACATGGACATCGCCGCCGAGCTGGCTCGCCGCGGTCAGCGCCTTGTTGGTCGCGTCCTTCAGCGTCTCGTGGTCGTGTTCAGCAATCAACAGCGTCGTCATCAGAGAACCCCGGCTTCGGTCTTGAGCTTGTTCACGAGTTCGGCGACGTCCTTGACCTTGACGCCCGCCTTGCGGCCTGCCGGTTCCGCGGTCTTCAGCACTTCCAGACGCGGCGTCACATCGACGCCGTAGTCAGCGACACTCTTGTCGTCGATCGGCTTCTTCTTCGCCTTCATGATGTTGGGCAGCGACGCATAGCGCGGCTCGTTGAGGCGCAGGTCGGTGGTGACGATCGCCGGGCCCTTGAGCTTGATGGTCTGCAGGCCGCCGTCGACTTCGCGGGTGACCTTGAAGTCGGATCCTTCGACCTCGAGCTTGGAGGCGAAGGTCGCCTGCGACCAGCCGAGCAGCGCCGCCAGCATCTGGCCGGTCTGGTTCGAGTCGTCGTCGATCGCCTGCTTGCCGAGAATGACGAGGCCGGGCTGCTCCGCCTCGACCACCGCCTTCAATATCTTGGCAACCGCGAGCGGTTCGACATTGCCTTCAGCCTTGACCAGGATGCCGCGGTCGGCGCCCATCGCAAGTCCGGTGCGAATGGTCTCGGAAGCTTGCGCGGGTCCGATCGACACCACCACCACTTCGGTCGCTTTGCCGGCTTCCTTCAGCCGCAGCGCTTCCTCGACGGCGATTTCGTCGAACGGGTTCATCGACATCTTGACGTTGGCGAGCTCCACGCCCGTCCCGTCACTCTTGACGCGGACCTTGACGTTGTAGTCGACGACCCGCTTTACCGGCACAAGAACCTTCATCGATCCTCTTTCGCTTTGATTTTATGGGTTTCGGTTGGCTGGCGCGGAACCTAAAGGTCCCGTTTCTCCCGGTCAACGCGCCAAAGCCAAAAAACCGTCCCCCGGTTTTGAACCAGTTTAGCGGTTCTGGCCCGGCACCCACAACACGTCTCCCGCTCCCTTATTATTCTGGAAGCGGCTGGCAACGAACAGGAAATCCGATAGGCGGTTCATATACTGGATGCCAGCCTGATTGACCGGCTCATCGGGTTGGGCGGCGAGTTCCACCATCATCCGTTCCGCGCGGCGACATATCGTCCGGGCGAGATGCAGATAGGCAGAGGCGGGCGTGCCACCGGGCAGCACGAACGAGGTCAGCGGCGCGAGCTGGTCGTTCAGGCTGTCGATATCGCGCTCGAGCCGCTCGACCTGGCTTGCCAGCATCCGCAGACGTTCGGCCTTGCCCTCGCGCTCGGGCACCGCGAGGTCGGCGCCGAGATCGAACAGATCGTTCTGGATCCGGCCGAGCATCGCATCGACCTCGGGGCTGCCGGCAAGATGCAGCCGCACCACGCCGATCGCGGCATTGGTCTCATCGACCGTGCCATAGGCGGCAATGCGCAGATCGTATTTCGGCCGCCGCTCGCCGGAGCCGAGCGCGGTGGTGCCGTCATCGCCGGTGCGCGTGTAGATCCGATTGAGAACGACCATGGCAAGCTCCGGTGTTCGATGTTCGAGTCCACTCCTCCGATCGGGAGAGGTGGAGAATAGCCCGACAAATCTACCTCATCTAACGCCCCATCGCCCAGACCGCGAGCATTGCGATGACGATGGCGACGAACTGCAGCAGCACGCGCAGCCGCATCAGCTTCTGCGACGTGTTCGGCGAGCCGCCCTTCATCATGTTGATGAGGCCGAGCAGGAGCACCAGCGCGACGGCGCCGACGGCGATGGGAAGAATGATCGTGCTGAGGAGAGATGTCATTTGCGGTACATAACACCGCAGGACGCGGACTTCCACACAGCCCGGCCATGCAACCAACTGGCTTTTCAGCGCGTAATATCAGATGCTGGGTCCGTTCTCGGGCCGAGCGGTTTTCGACAATGCCGGGTGGAATGTGAAGCAGCTTCGTTACGTCACCGACGTCGTGATGGATGCCTTTTACACGTTCCTCGCCGACGACGGCTGGGCGATCGCGAGCCACATCGCGCTGTCGACGCTGATGGCGCTGTTTCCGTTCCTGATCGTGCTGACCTCGGTGGCCGGCTTCTTCGGCTCCAAGCAGCTCGCCGACCAGGCGGTCGGGCTGATGCTGCAGGTCTGGCCGCAGCAGGTCGCCGAGGCGCTGTCCGGCCAGATCCACGACGTGCTGACCAACACCCGCGGCGACATCCTGACCATCGGCGCGGTGCTCGCGGTCTACTTCGCCTCCAACGGCGTTGAGGCGTTGCGGGTAGCGCTGAACCGCGCCTATGCCGTGATCGAGCCGCGGCGCTGGTACTGGCTGCGGCTGGAGTCGATCGGCTACACGCTGGTCGCGGCGTTCACCTCGCTCGCGATGGCTTTCCTGATCGTGCTCGGACCGCTGATCATCGAGGCGGCGCGGCGCTATATCCCGTTCTTCGTCGAATCGAACGAGAGCCTGCTCAACACCGCCCGCTACGGCGTCACGATCCTGGCGCTGGTCGTCGCGCTCTTCATCCTGCATGCCTGGCTGCCGGCGGGCCGTCGCAGCTTCACGCAGATCCTGCCCGGCATCATCTTCACCATGGTGGCCTCGCTGCTGTCGGGCATCGGCTTCGGCATGTACCTGGCACGCTTCGCCAACAACTACGTCACGATGTATGCGGGGCTGGCCTCGGTGGTGATCGCACTGGTGTTCCTGTATTTCATCGCCGCGATCTTTGTGCTCGGCGGCGAGTTGAACGCGGCGATCATCAAGTCGCGGCTGCCGCACGGCGTGTCGCTTCATGCAGCGCAGTCGCGAGCGCCCGCGGAGACACAGGCTTGACCAGGAAGCCGTCGGCGCCGGCAGCGCGCGCCGCGGCTTCGTCCTCGACCCGGCCGGAAATCCCGACAATCACGATACGGCCGTGCGGCGGCGGCAGCGCGCGGATGCGCTTGATCGCCTCGATGCCGTCGATGCCGGGCAGCACCATGTCCATCAGCACGGCGTCGAAGGCGCCCTGCACGAGCCTGTCGGGCGCGGCCTCGCCCTGACCGACGAATTCGGCGTGGTGACCGAGTTCGGTCAGGATCGTATTGAGCACGACGCGGCCGAACGGATTGTCCTCGACACTGAGCAGCCGCAGCCCTTGCGACATCAGCGCCGCCGCGCGCTCGCCGGAGGCGGCGCCGTCCGGCCCTTCGGCAGGCGCCAGCTCCACCTTGAGCGTGAAGGTGGTGCCCCCGCCGGCGCGCCGGTCCGCGACGATGTCGCCGCCCATGGCGCGCGCCAGCTGCCTGACGGAGGACAGGCCGAGCCCGGCGCCGCCGAACCGCGCGGCGATCGAGACGTTGGCCTGCGAGAACGGCCGGAACAGGCGCTTGACCTCCGATAGCGTCAGGCCGATGCCGCTGTCGGAGATCGCGAACGCGACGCCGATCTTGTCGCCCGACCCTGCCTTGGCCGCGCCCACCGGCGCGATACGCAGCTCGATGCCGCCCTGCTCGGTGAACTTCACCGCGTTGTCGATCAGATTTTCCAGCGCCGCGCGCAGACGGACGGGATCGCCGACCGCGAAGGCAGGCAGCTCGTCGGAGACCTCGACGGAAACCTGCAGCCCCTTGGCTGCCGCGCGGCCGGCCAGCGAATCCGCGGCGTGGCGCGCCAGCGTGCGCAGATCGAAGAAATCCTGCCGGATCTCGAGCCCCGGCCCCTCGCTTCGGGCGGCGTCGACGAACAGGGTCGCAAGGCTCGCCAGATGCTCGGCGCCGGCCTTGATGGTATCGACCCAGCGCCGCTCGCGCTCGCCGAGATCGGATGTCGCGAGCAGATTGCTGATCGCAAGGATTCCGGTCAGCGGCGTCCGCACCTCATGGGCAAAGGCAGCAAGTGCGGTATCGACCATGCCGGGACCGGCCTTCGGGGCCGGCTTTGGCAAGGGCCGCTTGCGGCGCGGCCTGGCCGCCACCTTGGTGGCGCTGGCCTTGGCCGTACGCGTCTTGGCGGCACCTGTCTTGGCAGTTCGTGTCTTGGCAGCACGCGTTTTGGCGGCGCGCGTCTTCGGCGGCGTCCCTTTGGATGGCCGCTTGCTGCGCCGTGCGCGCGATTTTGACGCCATGGTCTCCGTGATCCCCGCCCCGGCCAACAACATGGCATGCCAAGCGTGCCGGAGTCACGGCGCCGTTTACGGCGCGCCCGCGCAAAGCACCATGATGCGATCAAATAGCCAAAATCTACGGCAAACCGACCAGGCGGCGGATATCGGCCGGGCTCGCCCCAGCCGCCCGCAACTCGCGCAGTCCGGTCGCCCGGGTCGATTTCGACAGCTTTTGGCCGGCCGCATCTCGGATCAGCCGGTGGTGCCGGTAGTTCGGCACGGGCAGCCCGAGCAGTTCCTGCAACAGCCGATGCACGCTGGTCGACCAGAACAGGTCAACGCCCCTGACCACGTCGGTAACGCCCTGCAGGGCGTCATCGATCACGACCGAGAGATGGTAGCTGGTCGGAGTCTCCTTGCGCGCCAGGATCACGTCCCCCCAGGCCTCAGGCCGGGCCACGACGTCTCCGCTCTCGCCAGCCGGCCCCTCACCCGCGTCCTGCCAGCGCAGCTCACCGGCGCGCGCGCGGGCTGACGCCATGTCGAGCCGCAACGCGAACGGCACGCCCTGCCCGATCAGCCGGTCGCGCGCCTCGGCCGACAGCGATTTGGCCAGCCCCGGATAAAGCGGCGCGCCGTCCGGATCGCGTGGCCACGCGCCCCCGGCCTCGCGCTCCGCGACCAGCCGCGCGATCTCGGTCCGGCTTTCGAAGCTCGGGTAGACCAGCCGCTGGGCCGACAGGCGGTCGATCGCCGCGCCATAGGCGGCAAAATGCTCAGACTGCCGCCGCACCGGGGTCTCCCAGGCGATGCCGAGCCAGGCCAGATCCTCATAAATCGCCTGCTCGAATTCCGGCCGGCAGCGCGTCGCGTCGATATCCTCGATCCGCAGCAGCAAGCATCCGCCGGCCTGCCGCGCGAGGTCGTGGTTGAGCAGCGCCGAATAGGCGTGGCCGAGATGCAGGTAGCCGTTCGGACTCGGCGCGAAGCGGAAAACGGGTGGCATGGTCATCGGTCACGCGTCATTGCCGGGCTTGCCCGGCGACTCTGGTTCATGCGCCCAGACAAGACTCTGTTACGATAGGAGATCGATGCGCGGGTCAAGCCCGCGCCTGACAAGCCGATGCAGACCCCGCAAATGCTGATTCATCTCGAAACCCAGGCCGACCTCGACGACGCGATCCACAAACTGGTCGACCAGGACCGCCGCCTGCGCCCGATCCTGGAACTGACCGGCATGCCGGCGATCCGGCAGCGCGAGCCTGGATTTGCCGGGCTTGCCGCGATCATCTGCGGCCAGCAGCTCTCGACCGCGAGTGCGGCGGCGATCTGGGGGCGCGTCAGCACGGCGTTCGACCCGTTCCATCATGACGCGATCCGCAAGGCGCGGGCCGGCCGGCTCGGCCGGCTCGGGCTGTCGGCGGCCAAGATTAAGACGCTGAAGCACATCGCGCGCGAACTCGCCGAGGAGCGGCTGAACCTCGACGTCCTTGCCAATGAGGAGGCCGATGCGGCGCACAACACACTGACCGCGCTGCCCGGGATCGGCCCGTGGACCGCCGATGTCTATCTGCTTTTCTGCCTCGGCCATGGCGATGCCTGGCCCGCGGGCGACCTCGCCGTGCAGGAAGCGGTCAAGGTCGGGCTCGGCTTGAAGGAGCGGCCGACGCCGAAGCAGATGGCGCCGCTTGCGGAGCCGTGGCGTCCGCTGCGCGGCGCCGCAGCGCATCTGTGGTGGGCGTATTATCGCGTGCTCAGAAATCGCGAGGGCGTGATCGCCGGCGCAAAGTAGTCGTCGAGAAAAACACACCAACTGCGTGATCGCGTGATATAGAATCAGTAGACAGATACTTTTTCAATTTGCCGGCCTCGCCCATTTAGCACGCGCAGCACGTCCTTATTGCAAGGAGACGGACCTGATTTCTCTCCGTATCCCGCTGACGCTTCTTTCGGTATCCTTGGGCGCGATCGCCGCGGTGTGGTGGTGGCTCGGCATCCCGGTCAACCTGCCGCGCGCGCCGATCGATCCGAACGACAAGGTGCAGTGCATCTCGTACGCGCCGTTCCGTAACAATCAGACATCACTTTCGCCGGCGACACAGGTCTCGCCGGAACAGATCGCGGAAGACCTCGCCCAACTCGCGAAGATTTCCGACTGTATCCGCACCTACGCGACCGATCTTGGTCTCGATCAGATTCCCGCACTCGCGGCCAAGGCGGGGCTGAAGGTCATTCAGGGCATTTTCCTCGATCGGGACCGCAAGAAGAATGCAACGCAGGTCGCAACCGCGATCCGCCTCGCCAAGGAATATCCGGATACGATCATTGCACTCGTGGTCGGCAACGAGGTCTTGCTACGCAAGGAAATGTCGGCGTCCGACCTCGCCGCCACCATCCGCTCGATCAAGGCGCAGGTCTCCGTCCCCGTCACCTATGCCGACGTCTGGGAATTCTGGCTGAGCAATCGCGAACTTTCCGACGCGGTCGACTTCGTCACTGTTCATATCCTGCCGTACTGGGAGAATGTTCCAATCCGGGCGGAAGATGCCGCCGCTCACGCCAACGAGATGCGCCGGCAGATCGCGGCGGCGTTTCCAGGCAAGGAAATCTTTATCGGAGAGATCGGTTGGCCGAGCGAGGGGCGCATGCGCGAGTCCGCGCTGCCGTCCCGCGTCAATCAGGCGCGAGTGGTTTCGGAGGTCCTCGACCTTGCCCGGCGCGAGCATTTCCGCGTCAACCTGTTCGAGGCCTATGATGAAGGATGGAAGCGGGAGATCGAGGGCACGGTCGGCGGCTCCTGGGGCCTGTTCGATTCCGAGCAGCGCATGCCGAAATATCCGCCGGGCCAGCCGGTCAGCAATTTTCCGCTCTGGAAGCTGCAAATGGTCAGCGGAATGGGCCTGGCGATCCTCGTCTTCGGCGCGGCTTGGCTGACCTTGCGCCGCAAGCCGAGAAAGCCCGCATTCGTGTCATGGCTTGCGGTCGCGCTATCGGCGACCACGGCTGGCATCCTGTTTGGCGTCGCCGAGCAAAGATTGGTCTATGAAAGCTACGGAACGGGAGGCTGGCTTGTGTGGGGCTCGCTGCTGGTGGCGGCCACGGCTTCGCCGCTGTTGAGCGCCAACGCCCTGATGTCGGGTCGCGCACCGCCCAGTTTTTTCGAAGTGTTGGGTCCGAAGGGTCACCACACTGAATCGGTGCTGGTGACCATGCACGGACTGGCCTTGATGATCACCGTCGTGATCGGCACGGCGACCGCGATCGGCCTCGTGTTCGACCCGCGCTTCATTGACTTTCCCTTTGCGCCCCTCACCATGGCGGCGGTGCCCTTTGCCGCCGTGACGCTGCTCAATCCTCCCACCAAGGGAATCCGCCCCCTGGCGGAGTCGATCTTTGCCGGCATTTTCGTTGCAACGGCGATCTACACAGGATTCAACGAAGGGCCGGAGAACTGGCAGTCGCTGTGGACCTGCGCGGCCTTTGTCTTGCTCGCGGTGACGCTGTTGCGGGCGCGTGCCTGACAACGCGCTCTAGCCGCGCAGCCTGACGCGGTCCTCGCGCGCGCAGTCGGTGACGAAGCCGATGACGGCGCGCACCGCGGGAAGCTCGACCAGATCGGGATGGGCGAGCAGCCAGAGATCGGAGAGGCTCGAGAGCTTTTGCGGCGCGACCCGCACCAGATCGGGGTAGTCGGCCCCGACCAGGCAGGACAGCGCGCAAATCCCGAGCCCGGCCCGCGCCGCCGCAAGCATGTCGCCCTGCGAGGAACAGCGCATCACCAGCGTGCCCTGCCGCGTGATGACGTCGCTCCAGCGCGCCAGATGCGCGTTCGAGGCCTGGTCGGCAAAACCGATCACATGGTGGCCCCGCCACTGTCCCGCCGCTCCGGCAGCTTGCGCCCTGCCGCATAGTCGCGGGAAGCGTAGAAGCCGGTGCCGAGCCGCCCGATCTTGCGCCCGATCAGGTTCTCCTCGCCCGCATCGACCGGCCTTAGCACCACGTCCGCCTCGCGGCGGCGCACGCTGGCCGGGAACGGATGGGTGATGATCTCGAGCTGGATGTTGGCGTGATCGCGCAGGAACGGGCCGAGGCGCGGCATCAGCCAGTGCGCGGCCAGCGTCGCGCCGATCGACAACTTCACGACGCCGCGCGCCTGCTCGCCGGTGGCGGACGCGGCCGCCTCCGCGCGGAGCGCCGCCGCGGCCATCGCTTCGGCGTGCTCGCGGAATTTGCGGCCATGCGACGTCAGCGACAGGCCGTCATTGGAACGCGCGAACAGGCGGGTCCCGAGTTGCCGCTCGAGCGCCGCGACGTTGCGACCGACGGTGGGGTGGCTGATGCGCAGCCGCCGCGCCGCCCCGGCAAGGCTGCGCGTCTCCGCCACCGCGACGAATGTCTTGCAAAGTTCCCAGTCCATGCCGCTTCCCTTCCTGCGACATCGTTCATTTCTGGTCGATCCAATGTTCAATATTGAACGCCATGACGCAGCCGTCCAGCCTTATATTGCCGCGCCAAGAGAGCCGCCGCTCCAGCCATCATAACAAATCGCGATCCGTCCCGGCCGCCGGCCGGGCGGCGCATGGAGGATCCGAAAATGACGCTACCCGCTTCGCTCGCCAACAAGCTTGAACTGCCGGTCGTCGGCTCCCCGCTGTTCATCGTCTCGGGGCCCGAGCTCGTGATCGCGCAGTGCAAGGCCGGCATCGTCGGCTCGTTCCCGGCGCTGAACGCCCGGCCGGTCGAGAAGCTCGACGAATGGCTGACCCAGATCGAGAACGAGCTCGGCGAGTACCAGGCGCTGCATCCGGAGAAGAAGGTCGCGCCCTACGCCGTCAACCAGATCTGCCATGCGTCCAACGACCGCCTGATGCGCGACATGGAAATCTGCGTAAAGCACAAGGTGCCCGTGATCATCACCTCGCTGCGCCCGCCGTCCGAGATCGTCGAGGCCGCGCACTCCTACGGCGGCGTGGTGTTCCACGACGTCATCAACGTGAAGCACGCGCGCAAGGCCGCCGAGCAGGGCGTCGACGGCCTGATCCTGGTCTGTGCCGGCGCCGGCGGACACGCCGGCACGCTGTCGCCGTTCGCGCTGGTGCGCGAGGTCAAGCAGTGGTTCAACGGCACGATCCTGCTGTCGGGCGCGATCTCCGACGGCTGGAGCATCGCATCCGCGCTCGCGCTCGGCGCCGACCTCGCCTATATCGGCACCCGCTTCATCGCCACCGAAGAAGCCAACGCCGATATCAGGTACAAGCAGGCGCTGACCGAATACGCCGCGCACGACATCGTCTATTCGAACCTGTTCACCGGCGTGCACGGCAACTATCTCGGACCGTCGATCGCGGCGGCAGGGCTCGATCCGGGCAATCTGCCGGTCGCCGACAAATCCAGGATGAACTTCGGCTCCGGCGGCAACATGAAGGCCAAGGCCTGGCGCGACATCTGGGGCTCGGGCCAGGGCATCGGCCAGATCTCCGATGCCCCGCCGGTCGCCGAACTGGTGGCGCGGCTAAAGTCCGAGTTCGCCGCGGCGCGCGGCGACTTCCTGCGCGCCAGCGCCTGACGCTGTTTCACAAAGTCCGGGAGTGAACCATGAAACGAGCGGAACACGCGCTGGCAGCCGCGCTTGCGGTCTGCGCGATCGTCAGCACGGCCGCAGCCGACAACGGCAACGAGGCGATCCGGATCGGCCAGACGCTGCCCTATAGCGGACCGGTCTCCGGCTTCGGGACCATCGGCCGGGCCCAGGAAGCGTTTTTCGCGAAGGTCAATGCAGAGGGCGGCATCAACGGCCGGCCGGTGAAGTTCATCACGCTGGACGACGCCTATTCGCCGCCGAAGACCGTCGAGCAGACCCGCAAGCTGGTGGAGCAGGAGGAGGTGCTGATGATGTTCGGCTCGCTCGGAACCGCCACCAACAACGCCGTGCACCGCTATCTAAACACCAAGAAGATCCCGCAATTGTTCGTGCTGAGCGGCGCGACCAAATGGGCCGACCCGAAGACCTATCCGTGGACCATGCCAGGCATGGCCTCCTACGAATCCGAGGGCGTGGTCTATGCTAAATATGTGCTGCAGGCCAAGCCCGACGCGAAGATCGCGATACTTGCGCAGAACGACGATTTCGGCCGCGACTATATCGCCGGCTTCAAGCGCGCGCTCGGCGGCAAGGCCGCGAGCATGATCGTCGCGGAAGCGAGCTACGAGACTTCGGCGCCCACCATCAGCTCGCAGCTCGCGACCCTGAAGGCGTCCGGTGCCGATGTGCTGTTCGGCGTCGTGCTCGGCAAGTTCACGCCGCAGATGATCAAGGGCGTGGCCGAGATCGGCTGGAAGCCGGATCTGTTCTTCGTGCCGACCTCAGCGTCGTCGATCTCGTTCCTGGAGCCCGCCGGGCTCGAGAACGCGGTCGGCCTGATCTCGTCCAGCAACCAGAAGGACACGATGGACGCGCAATGGGCCGACGATCCCGCCGTGAAGGACTATCTTGCCTTCATGAAGCAGTACCTGCCCAATGCGGACCTCAGCAACTCGAACTACTCGGCGGGCTATCATTATGCGACGCTGCTGATGGCCGTGCTGAAAGCGTGCAACAACGATTTCAGCCGCGAGAACATCATGCGCCAGGCGGCGTCATTGCGCGACGTTCCGCTGCCGCTATTGTTGCCGGGCATGACGGTATCGACCGGGCCGGACGACTATCTGCCGTTCCAGCAGTTGCGGCTGCGCCGGTTCAACGGCAAGAGCTGGATCAGCTTCGGCGAGATCCTGGACGATCGCTAGAAGACGAGGCGCGACATGATCATCAGCGGCGACAGACAGGTCAGCTACGGCGACATTCACGCCCGCATCACGCGGGCGGCCAGCGGCTTCCGGGCACTCGGCGTGCAGTGCGGCAAGCCGGTCGGCATGATGCTGCGCAACGATTTCGCGCTGTTCGAGGTGGTCGCGGCCTCGGCCGCGCTCGGCAGCCCGGTGGTGCCGATCAACTGGCATCTGAAGGCCGACGAGGTCGCCTACATCCTGTCCGACAGCGGCGCCGACACGCTGGTCTGCCACGCCGATCTGTTGCCGCAGATCCGCGACGGCCTGCCGCCGGCAACCAAGCTGCTGGTGGTGACGACGCCGCCAGAGATCGCCGCGGCCTACGGAGTGGCGCCGGCGCTCACGCGCGTACCCGCCGGCATGACCGACTGGGACGTCTGGCGCGAGACGCACCCACCGCTGACCGACGCACCGATCGGCGCGGCGCCGATGTTCTACACCTCGGGCACAACAGGACTGCCGAAGGGCGTGCGGCGCAAGCCGATGCCATCAGAGCAGCAGGCGGCGGCCGCCCGCGTCGGCGCCATCACCTACGGCGTCAAGCCGAACGAGGATCAGGTGATCCTGATGAACGGCCCGATGTACCATTCGGCGCCGCACTCCTACGGGATGCTCGCGTTCCGCAACGGCTGCGTGATCGTGCTCGAGCCGCGCTTCGATCCGGAGGATCTGCTGCAACTGATCGAACGCCACCGTGTCACCCACATGCATATGGTGCCGACGATGTTCGTGCGGCTGCTGCGCCTGCCCGAGGAGACGCGGCGCCGCTACGACATGTCGTCGCTGCGCTTCATCGTCCACGGCGCGGCGCCCTGCCCCGTCGACGTCAAGCGCGCGATGATCGAGTGGTGGGGGCCGGTCATCAACGAATATCTCGGCTCGACCGAGACCGGCATCCCGGTCTGGCATTCGTCAGCCGAAGCGCTGGCCAAGCCCGGCACCGTCGGCCGCGCGATCGAAGGCGGCATCGTCAAGACCTTCCGGCCCGACGGGACGCAATGCGACGTCGGCGAGCCCGGCGAGATCTTCATGCGTCAGACGTTGATCTCGGACTTCGACTATCACGGCAATGCCAAGGCACGCGCCGAGGCCGATCACGACGGCCTGATCAGCGTCGGCGATGTCGGCTATCTCGACGCTGACGGCTATCTGTTCCTGTGCGACCGCAAGCGCGACATGGTGATCTCGGGCGGCGTCAACATCTATCCCGCCGAGATCGAGAATGCCCTGATCGGCATGGCAGGCGTCCGCGACTGCGCGGTGTTCGGCGTCCCCGACGACGAGTACGGCGAGCGGCTGTTCGCCTGCGTCGAGCCGGAAGCAGGCAGCACGCTTTCGGTTGCGGCGATCCAGGATTTCCTCCGCGACAAGCTCGCCAATTTCAAGGTGCCGAAGGATATCCGCTTCATGGACGCGTTGCCGCGCGAGGCCACCGGCAAGATCTTCAAGCGCAAGCTGCGCGACCTCTACCGCGAAGGACAGCTCGGCTGAGCGATGTGACGGCGAAGCGAACGGCGTTTGAAACTTAGTTGCTGTTGCAAAAGGCCGGCGACCGACGCAACGATGCCGGTGCACCAAAGGCCCGGATCATCCGCCATGAACTCGACCGACTTCATCGTCATCCGCAACGATCTGCAGCAATGCAAGGTGATCGAGACGCAGTTGCCCGACGCCGCGGCGCTGCGGGCCGATGCGCTGCTGGTGAAGGTGACCCGCTTCGCCTTCACCGCCAACAACATCACCTATGCCGTAATCGGCGAGCAGTTGAAATACTGGCACCTGTTCTCGGCGCCCGAGGGCTACGGCATCATCCCGGTGTGGGGCTTTGGCGAGGTGCTGGCATCGAAACATCCCATGATCGCAGCCGGCGAGACGCTGTTCGGCTATTTCCCGATGGCGACCCATCTCGTGATCGAGGCGGCCGACGTCAGCAAGCGCGGCCTGCGCGACGGCGCCGCGCACCGGCAGGAGGTCTCGCCGGTCTACAACGCCTATGCCCGCGTCTCCGGCGATCCGACCTATGCCGGCCGGCAGGGCGATTTCCGCGCGCTGTTGCTGCCGCTGTTCATGCTGTCCTTCCTGGTCGACGACTTCCTGGCCGAGAATGCGTTCTACGGCGCACGCCGCGTCATCCTGTCGTCGGCCTCGAGCAAGACCGCGTTCGGGCTCGCCCATCTCGTGCACAAACGGGGTATCCCGGTGATCGGGCTGACCTCCAGGGGCAATGTCGATTTCGTCAGCTCGCTCGGCTGCTACGACGAGGTCGTCACCTACGATCAGGTCACCGCGATCCCGTCGGCCGAACCTACAGCCTACGTCGACATGGCCGGCAACAGTGCGCTCCGCGAGGCCCTGCACCGGCACTTCGGCGCGCAGATGGTCTATTCCGGCCGGGTCGGGCTGACGCATCGCGCCAGCGAGGCGGAGGAGCCCACGCTGCCCGGCGCCAAGCCGGTGTGGTTCTTCGCGCCGGACCAGATCCGCAAGCGCGCCAAGGAATGGGGTCCCGGCGGCATCGACCAGCGTTTTGGCGCCGCTTGGGCCGAGCTCGTGCCGCATCTGCCGAAATGGCTTGATGTGGTCGAGCGGCGCGGCCCGGCCGCGGTGCGCGAGGCCTATCTCGATACCCTGCAGGGCCGCGTTCCGCCGGATCAAGGCCTGATCCTGTCGCTGGCCGAATAGGCGCTATCTCGTCGCGCCCTTTCTGCGTGCCTTCGAATAGGTATAGGCTTTGCGGAAAGGGAACGCCGCCAAGAAAACGTCAGCAAGGCGGCCGATGACGAGAAACGCTCAATGCTCGACAAGACGGACGATATTTCGGTCGCCGCCGACAATTGGCTCGTGCAGTTCGAAGATGCGCTGGCCAGCCCCGACGATGTGCTGCTGAAGCCGCTGTTCCATCCCGACAGCTACTGGCGCGACGTGCTGGCGCTGAGCTGGAACATCCAGACCGTCAACCGGGCCTTCGCGATCATCGAGGAGCTGCCGGCGCATGCGCGTCACAGCGCGCCGCATGACTTCCGCATCGATGCCGATCGCGCCCCGCCCCGACGGGTGACGCGCGCTGGTACCCATGCGATCGAGGCGATCTTCAAATTCGAGACGGCGGTTGGCCGCGGCCACGGCATCGTGCGGCTGATCCCTGATGCCGCCGACGACGATCGCCTGAAGGCCTGGACCTTGCTGACCGCGCTCGAGGAGCTGAAGGGTTTTGAGGAACAGCAGGGCCACACCAGGCCGCGCGGACAGGCCTATTCGCGCGACTTCCGCGGTCCCAACTGGCTCGACCTGCGCAAGGCATCCGCCGAATATGCCGACCGCGATCCCGATGTGCTGGTGGTCGGCGGCGGACAGGCCGGGCTTGCGATCGCCGCGCGGCTGCAACAGCTCAAGATCGACGCGCTGATCGTGGACCGCGAGGCGCGCGTCGGCGACAATTGGCGCAAGCGCTATCACGCGCTGACCCTGCACAACCAGGTGCAGGTCAATCACCTGCCCTACATGCCATTCCCGCCGAACTGGCCGACCTACATCCCGAAGGACAAGCTCGCCAACTGGTTCGAATCCTATGTCGATGCCATGGAGCTGAACTTCTGGACCGGCGCGGAATTTGTCGGCGGCAGCTATGACGACGCAACGGGGCGTTGGACCGTCGAGCTGCGCCGCGCCGACGGCACGACACGCAAGATACAGCCGCGCCATGTCGTGATGGCGACCGGCGTCAGCGGCATCCCCAATCTGCCCGATATTCCCGGTTTGAAGAATTTTTCCGGCAAGGTCATGCATTCCAGCCGCTACGAGGACGGCGAGAGCTGGACCGGCAAGCGGGCGCTCGTGATCGGCACCGGCAACAGCGGCCACGACATCGCGCAGGACCTGCACTCCTCGGGCGCCGACGTCACGCTGGTGCAGCGCTCCTCGACGCTGATCACCAATATCGAGCCGTCGGCGCAGCTCGCCTATGCTGCACACAATGAAGGTACGCTCGAGGACAATGATCTGATCGCGACCTCGATGCCGCTCGTGCTCGCCAAGCGCAGCCATGTGCTGATGACCGAGCAGTCGAAGCAACTCGACAAGCCGCTGCTCGACGGCCTCGCGCGCAAGGGCTTCAAGCTTGATTTCGGCGATGGCGGTACCGGCTGGCAGTTCAAGTACCTGACCCGCGGCGGCGGCTATTACTTCAACGTCGGCTGCTCCGATCTCGTCGCGAGCGGTGCGGTCGACCTGCAGCAATTCGCCGACATCGAGACCTTCGTAAGCGAGGGCGCGCGGCTGAAAAACGGCGAGATCGTTGCCGCCGACCTGATCGTGCTTGCGACCGGCTACCGGCCGCAGGAAGAGCTGGTGAAAAGACTGTTCGGCGAGGCGATGGCCGCGCGCGTCGGCCCAATCTGGGGCTTTGGCGACGGCCAGGAGCTGCGCAATATGTACACCCGCACGCCACAGCCCGGCCTGTGGTTCATCGCCGGCAGCCTCGCACAATGCCGCATCAACTCGCGCTATCTCGCATTGCAGATCAAGGCGATCGAGGAAGGCCTGTTGCCGCGCGACGTCGGGCCACAGGCGGATCTTTCGTAGCTCCCACCACCGTCATTCCGGGGCGCGCGCAGCGCGAGCCCGGAATCCATCGAAACCACAACCTCTGCGGACCAATGGATTCCGGGCCTGTGCTGCGCGCATCCCGGAATGACGAAAACAAGGAGATAAGCCAATGCCAACCACCCTCGGCACCGGCGAACACCGCTACCGCGTCGTTGACAATTTCGCAAAGCTGCCCGACGGCTGGAGCCTGACCGATGTCGCCTCCGTCGCGGTCGACAGCAAGGACCGCGTCTATGTCTTCAACCGCGGGGACCATCCGATGGTGGTGCTCGACCGCGAGGGGAATTTCATCAACAGCTGGGGCGAAGGCGTGTTCTCGCGCGCGCACGGCCTGCATATCGAGGCCGACGACAATCTCTATTGCACCGATGACGGCGACCACACCGTGCGCAAATGCTCGACCGACGGCAAGGTGCTGCTGACGATCGGGATCCCGAACAAGCCGGCGCCGTTCATGAGCGGCGAGCCGTTCCATCGCTGCACCCACACCGCGCTGTCGCCGAAGGGTGAGATCTATGTCTCCGATGGCTACGGCAATGCCTGCGTCCACAAATACACGCCGGATGGCAAGCTGATCAAAACCTGGGGCGAGCCCGGCACCGATCCCGGCCAGTTCAACATCGTGCACAACATCGCGACCGACGCCGACGGCTGGGTCTACGTCGCCGACCGCGAGAATCACCGCGTCCAGGTGTTCGACGGCAACGGCAAATACGAGACGCAGTGGAACAACCTGCACCGGCCCTGCGCGCTGTGCTGCTGCGGCGGCGGCAAGCAGCCGAACTTCGTGATCGGCGAGCTCGGCCCCGGCATGGCCGTCAATCGCAAGGTGCCCAATCTCGGCCCGAGGCTGTCGATCGTGGATCACACCGGAAAGCGCATCGCGCGGCTCGGCGGCGAGCAAGGCCCCGGCGTCGAGACCGGAAAATTCCTGGCGCCGCACGGCATCGCGCTGGATTCACGCGGCGACATCTATGTCGGCGAGGTCGGCGTCACCGACTGGAAGACCAGCTTTCCGGACACCGAGATGCCGGCCGCAGTGCGTGTGACGCGATGCCTGCAGAAGCTGGAGAAGGTGACGGGGTAGCCGCGCTGTATTGAAGCAGAGCGCCTACTATATCACCGTCACCTTGAGGAGGCGCATCGCGCGCGTCTCGAAGGGTCGACGGCCACCAGCGGGGCCGTGCATCCTTCGAGACGCCGCTTCGCGGCTCCTCAGGATGACGGGTCGAAAAGCGCTCCCGCGCAATCAAATCTCGCCGATCACCTCGCGGCGGCGCAGCTCGGATTCTTCCGCATAGCGCCGCATGGCGTGCGCTTCGGTGAGCAGGCCGATCGGCCGCCGGTCGCCCTCGACCACGGCGAGGGATTCCGCTTCCGCGGCGTCGAACACCGCGATCGCCTCCTGGACGTTCATGCCGGGATGCAGCACCACGTCGGCGTAGCGCAGAATGGCGGCAAGCCCCTTGTCGGCCTCGAGATCCGGCGCGTGCGCTTCGGCGACCAGCGCGAGCCCGGCGTATTGCCCCTCGCCGTCGACCGCGACGACCTGGGTCTTCGAGCCCGGCGGGAATTCCTCGCGGAACGCCTCGATCGGCATCGCGGCATTCACCGTCGTCATGTCCTGCCGCATCATCTTGCCGACCGTGAGATCGCGGATCCAGCCGATATCGGCGGCGCTGCGGATGGTCTCTCCGCGCAGATGCAAACGCCAGGTCGCGAACGAATAGCCGAACAGCTCGCGCGTGATCGTGGTCGAGATGATGACCGCGACCAGCACCGCGGTCGTGAGCCAGAGGTTGCCGGTGGACTCCAGCGCGATGAACGACATCGTGAGCGGGCCGCCGATCACCGAGGCCGACAGCGCGCTCATGCCGATCACCGCATAGGCATTGGGGTCGAGGTTCAGCCCCGGCCACACGATATCGACGCCGGCGGCGAACAGCCGGCCGCCGAGCGCGCCCATGAACAGCGTGGCGAAGAACAAGCCGCCACGGAAGCCCGAGCCGAGCGAAACGATCGAGGCCACCGCCTTCAGCGCGAACACGCCGGCGATGAAGGCAAGCGGCATCGCCACGATGCCCGCGAAGCGCAGCGCGCCGTGGCCCGACGACATCACCTGCGGCGTCAAGAGCGCCATCGCGCCGACCGCAACCCCGCCGAGCGCCGGCCGCAACGGCGGCCACAGCCGGCTCTTGGTCAGCAGCGCCTCGCAAAGCGTGACCCCGCGCATGATCGCGATCCCGGTCAGCGCCGCGACCATGCCGAGCAGCGCGGCGATCGCAAGATCCCGCCCGAGCACATCGCCGACGGTTCCGACGCCGACGCCGAGCGGCAGCGGCTCGAAGGCATGGGCGACGAAGTAGCCGGTCACCGCCGCCACGCCGACCGGGGTCAGACTGGCCGGCGTATAGCCACCGATCACAAGTTCGAAAGCGTAGAAGGCGCCCGCAAGCGGCGCGCTGAAGGCGCCGGCGATCGCCGCTGCCGCGCCGCAGCCCACCATGATTCGCTGGTCGTTGCGGCGGAGGTGAAAGCCGCGGCCGAGCGAGGCGGCGAGGCCGCTGGAGAGCTGGGTATAGCCGGCCTCGAGCCCGACCGAGCCGCCGACGCCGCTCGACCAGATCGTCTGCAGCGCCACGATCACGCTGCCGCGGAACGACATCCGCCCGCCATAAAGCGCGTTGGCCTCGATCGGGTCGATTTCGCGGGCCGGCCGGACCCGGAGCAACAGAAGGAACGCAAATCCCAGCAGCAGGCCGCCGATCGTGGGAACCACAAGCGCGCGCACGGGATCGATGCTGGGCTGGCTCGACAACCGGTCGCCGAGCGGCAGATTGAACAGCACCGAATGCAGCACCGTGACGAGGCCGCTCATGACCGCCACCACGAGGCCGCCAATAGCGCCGATCAGCACCGCCAGCACCACAAGGCTCGTCTCGTGCGCGCGCACGAACGCGCGCAACCGGCGCGGCGCCTCGAGATAGCTCGACGTCGTGGTCATCGGCAGGGTCCGTCACTGGCCGACAGGGCCTTGCGGCTCCCTTTACGGGCCTCGCGGGCGGGAGGCAATCGGGGCAGGAACATGGCAGGGCGCGGCGGATAAGCCGCTCATTGCTCTTCACAATCCCGTCACGCTGCCTGTAGTATGTGAGTGCATGCTGCTTCGCAGTTAATGGGAGTCAGGAGCGTTATTTGAACGCACATGTCTCGCAAGGCGGTTGGCCGGTACTGGTCTTGAATGCGGACTTCCGGCCGCTGAGTTATTACCCGCTGTCGCTCTGGTCCTGGCAGGACGCGATCAAGGCGGTGTTCCTCGATCGTGTCAACATCGTCGAATATTACGACCGGGCGGTACGAAGTCCTTCCTTCGAAATCCAGCTGCCGAGCGTCGTATCCCTCAAGTCTTTCGTCAAGCCGACCACCCACCCCGCCTTCACCCGGTTCAACGTTTTCCTACGCGACCGATTCAGCTGCCAGTATTGCCTGTCGGGCGACGACCTCACCTTCGATCACATCATTCCGCGCAGCAAGGGTGGCCAGACCACTTGGGAGAACGTCGTCGCCGCCTGCTCGCCCTGCAATTTGCGCAAGGGCAATCTCACGCCGCAGCAGGCCAAGATGTTTCCGAAGCAGACGCCCTACGCCCCGACCGTGCATCAGTTGCATCGCAACGGCCGGCTGTTTCCGCCGAACTATCTGCACGAGAGCTGGCTCGATTATCTCTACTGGGATACTGAGCTCGATCCGTAGAGCGCGCTGGTCCGCGTCGTCCTCACACCGAATGCAAGCCGTACTGCTGTGGTTTCAGGCGGGCCGCTTGGTGAGGGCTGCCTCGCCCTCCTCGCGTCCGGGAACGCTGACGTGAACCTCATGCCCCATCCTGATCGCCAGAGCCGCGGCGGCCGCCGCCGATTCGAATGCAGCTTCCTTGGTGGCGTATCCGCCGTTGAGATTGCCGTCGTGCAGGACGCCCCATTCCTCGCCGGCCGCAATCACCGCATATTGAGCCAATCCCATCGTCTCCTCCTTGCGCCAGCGGCGCTGCGTCAGGTCTCATTCCGCTTGTATCTCTCGCGGACGACCTCCTCGCCGGCCTGCACCGCGCGCCTGCTGCGAAAATGGTGCTGAAGCACGCCGAAGATCAAAGCGGTCAGAAGCACGAGCGCTCCGATGCCGTAGATGATTTCAAGGCCCATATCCATTCGGTCTCTCCAAGCCTTGCTCTCGAAGCCTTGTTCTCGAAGCCTTGCTCTCTTGCCCGCCGGGCGGCGTCGTTCATCCGCTCTTCTCGGCGCTGTCGATGCTTTCGCGGTGAATTTCGCGGGCGTCGCTGCCGATCACCGAGATGAAGTAGCCGCGTCCCAGATATTCCTGTCGGGTTTCGGCAAGGTCGATCGCGAGCCGCTTGGCGACGGCAATGGCTTCATCGCGGTCGGCAACCGGCTGGCCGGTTGCATCGATCACACGCTCATCATTCACGATCGCGAAGTGAAAGGCGGACATTCGCTATCTCCGCGCATCACTGCGTGTTCGATTCGTGCCACTTTTCCAGGTCCGGCTTCTCGTCTCCGGAGCCGTTCGCGTCTCCTGAGCGCTTCGCGTCTCCTGAGCGCTTCGCGTCTCCTGAGCGCTTCGCGTCTCCTGAGCGCTTCGCGTCTCCTGAGCGCTTCGCGTCTCCGGAGCGCTGCTCCTTCTCCGGGTTTCCCTTCCATGGCTTGTCGGTTTGCGCGTGGGAACCCCAGTCGCTCGGGCGTCCGGAATCCGGCGTGACAGGCTTTCTGTTCATGACAATCTCCTCAAAAACAGAAGCTTCTTTATCCCGATGCGTTCCTAACCGGCCGCGCTCAAGGTCCGCCCGCAACCGACCATAACCAGCGCATCGAGGTCGATCGTGCAGCAGTATTGACGCTCCCTCACGCAGGATCGCATTTGCGTGATATCCGCGATGTTCGGAGCTATATTATTGCATCCTAATAGTTCGTATCCTATCTAATTCGCGTGCCGCCTTCGCAATCCCATATCCACGCCGAGATCGGTCGCCTGGTGACCAGGCTCGCCCGGATCTGGCGCCGCGAGTCGGATCAGGCCTTATCCGACCACGGCCTGTCCTACGCGACGGCGATTCCGCTGCTGGTGTTGTCGCGCCAGGGGGAAACCGTCCGGCAGGGCGTACTGGCCGATGAACTGGGAATCGAGGGGCCCTCACTGGTGCGGCTGATCGATCTGCTCCAGTCCGAAGGCTTCGTCGAGCGTCGCGAGGACCCGACCGACCGGCGCGCCAAGACGCTGCATCTCACCACGACCGGCGAAGCCAAGGTCGAGGAGATCAACCGGGTACTGCGCCGCGTGCGGGTCAGCCTGCTGAAGGATATCGGCAGCGCGGAACTTGCGGTAACCTTCGAGACGCTGCAGCTCATCGAGCAGCGGGCGAGCCGTCTGCAGGACGCCAGGACTGCACCAGCCAAGACTGCTCCAGAGGCGAAATAGTCATGCGCGCGGAAGAGCCGTTCCTGGTCCGCCACGCGGACCTCGTCTTCGCGTTGAAGACGTTCGCGGCGTCGATGCTGGCGCTCGTCATCGCCTTGGCGATCGATCTGCCGCGCCCCTATTGGGCGATGGCGACGGTCTACATCACCTCCCAGCCGCTGGCCGGCGCGACCAGCTCGAAGGCGTTCTTCCGCGTGATCGGCACGCTGGTCGGCGCGAGCGTCACGGTCGCCCTGGTGCCGAACCTGGTCAATGCGCCGGAACTGCTGTGCCTCGCGATCGCGCTCTGGGTCGGGCTCTGCCTTTATCTGTCGCTGCTTGACGGTACGCCGCGCAGCTATGTCTTCATGCTGGGCGGATATACCGTCGCACTGATCGGCTTTCCGTCGGTGGCTGACCCTGGCAGCATCTTCGATGTCGCGCTGGCACGGGTCGAGGAGATCTCGCTCGGCATCATCTGCGCGAGCCTGGTGTCGACGGTGGTGTTTCCGCGCAGTGTCGCGCCGGCGGTCGGCGGCCGCGTCAGGAACTGGCTAGCGGATGCGCGCCGCCTGTCGCGCGACGTGCTGCTTGACCGAGGGACCAGCGAGACGCGCCGGGCCCAACGCCTTCGTCTTGCGACCGACATCGTCGAGATCGATACGCTGGCGACCCATGTCTCCTATGACCGGCTGGCCGACGTCGGCACCGTGCGTGGCCTCGGTGAGGTCCGGCTGCGCATGCTGATGCTGTTGCCGATCATCACGTCGATCGAAGACCGGCTTGCCGCACTCGGCGAGGCGGCGCTGCAAAGGCAACCGGAGCTACGGCGCCTGATCGACGATCTCGCCGCATGGATCGTGGACGAGGATCGCCAGCGGCAATCCGGCGAGCAGATCCGCGCCGCAATCGCCGAGCGGCAATCCGCGCTCGACGGCGTCGCGTCGCGGGAGCGCATCATCACGATCAGCCTGCTGCTCCGGCTCCGCGAGCTTGTCGACATCTCGGCCGACTGCCGCGCAATAGGTGACGCGATTGCCGCGGGCCGGGACATCTCCACCATCCCGCTGGCGTTCCACCCGGAGTCGGGGGCCGCGCCGGTCCGGCATCGCGACCACGGCATGGCGCTATGGTCCGCCGCGGGGGCGGCGGTGGCCATCCTGATCTGCTGCGGTCTGTGGATCGCGACCGGCTGGGCCGACGGCGCCTCGGCGCCGATGATGGCGGCGGTCGCCTGCTCCTTCTTCGCTGCGCAGGACGAGCCGGCGCGCAGCATCCGGGCCTTCGGGCTGTTTTCGCTGGTCGCGATCGTCGTCGTCGCGATCTATCAGTTCGCACTGGTGCCGGGCATCTCCCATGTCGAGGTCCTGATCGCAGCGCTGGCGCCGACCTTCCTCCTGTACGGTTTTTTGATCGCACGGCCCAAAACCGCGCCGATCGGCATGGCGCTCGCCGCCAACACCGCGACGCTGCTCGCGCTGCAATCGACCTACAGCGCGGATTTCGCCAGTTTCGCCAACACGTCGGTCGCCTTCTTCCTCGGTGTTGTCATCGCGGAGATCGTGACGCGGATCGCGCGCGGCGTCGGCGCCGAATGGATCGCCAAGCGGCTGATGATGTCGAGCTGGCAGACGCTCGCGGTCGCGGCCGAGCGGCGCGGCCACGGCGATCGCGCGCAGTTTGCCGGCCTGATGCTGCATCGGCTCGGCCTATTGGTCCAGCGGATCGCCTTCATCTCCGAGAGCGACCGCCGCGATGCCGACAGCCTGGTCCAGTTGCGCATCGGGCTCAACATCATCGACCTCCGGCGGGCCCGTTACGGCCTCGCCGCGTTGACCGTGCGTGCCATCGACGACATGCTGGACGACCTCGCGGCGGCGTTTCGCGCCCATACGGACGAGGCAATGTCGGCCGAATTGCTGACGTCCATCGATGCAGCGCTGTCCGCGGTCGTCAAGGATCCCAATGAGCGCGCGCGGGACGATGCGTTGCTCGACCTCGTCGGCATCCGCCGCGGCCTGTTTCCGGATGCGCCCGCCTATCGATCGCAGCCCGAGGAGAGTTTTGCCGCATGAGATATGAGCTCGACATTTACGGCGTGCTCGTTCCGGCGCTGCTGCTGTGGCTGATCGTTGCCTATGCACTGAGCGCGGTGGTGAGCCGGATCATGCAGCGCTTCGGGTTCTACCGGCTAGTCTGGCATCGCGCGCTGTTCAATTTCGCCCTGTATGTATGCCTGCTCGGCGTCGTGGTTTATCTTTCAGAGTTTCTGCCATGAAAGGGAATTTCGCCTGGCTCGGCCGGGTTGCGCTGACCGCGGTCGCCGTCATCGCCGCACTCGCTGTCGCTCGCGCGCTCTGGGTCTACTATATGGAATCGCCATGGACCCGCGACGGCAGGGTCCGCGCCGACGTGATCCAGGTGGCTCCCGACGTCTCCGGATTCGTCACCGACGTGCTGGTCAAGGACAATCAGCCGGTGCGTCGCGGCGACATCCTGTTCCGGATCGATCGCGCACGCTTTGCCCTGGCGTTGCAGCAGGCCGACGCGGCGGTCGCCGGCCATCGCGCGACGCTGGATCAGGCCGACGCCGACCTCAAACGCTACAGCTCGCTGACCACCGATGCGGTGTCGCAGCAGAAGCAGGAGCAGGTTCTGGCGACGCAGCTGCAGGCCAAGGCGGCCTATGACCAGGCGGTCGCCGACCGCGCCGTCGCGCAGCTCAATCTGGATCGCAGCGAGGTGCATGCTTCGGTGAACGGCACCATCACCAATATGGACCTGCGGCCGGGCGCCTATGTCACCGCGGGCAAGGGCGTGATGGCGCTGGTCGACACCGATACGCTGCACGTGGAAGGCTATTTCGAGGAGACCAAGCTCGCGCGCATTCGCGTCGGCGACAAGGCGCAGATCCGGCTGATGGGCGAGCCGGTGCGGCTCACCGGACATGTCGAGAGCATTGCGGCCGGCATCGAGGATCGAGACCGCGCGGCGGGCGCGAGCCTGCTCGCAAACGTCAATCCGACCTTCAGCTGGGTTCGGCTCGCGCAGCGCATTCCCGTGCGCATCGCGCTGGACCATCTGCCGGATCGCATCGCGCTGGTCGCCGGCCGTTCGGCGACGGTCGAGATCATGGACTAGCCGGCCGGGCCGCACTCGCCTATTGCACGCCGTAGCGCGTGAAATCGTCGCCGATGCTGCCCTGGATCGCCTTGGCCGCCGCCATGTCGATGTCGCCGCCGGCCTTGTCGCCCCGCTTCAACTTCGCCAGCCCGCGTCCATAGAGTGCGCTTGCGAGCTTGGGATCGATGCGGAGTGCGGAGCTGTAGTCGGCGATCGCCGCGCCAAGCTCGCCGGTCTTCAGATAGATCAGGCCACGCGAGTCATACGTCGCGGCGTTGGCGGGCCCCGATTGAAGGGCCTTGTTGCAATCCTCCAGCGCCGCCTGCAATTCGCCTAGGATGGCCCGGCTCCAGCAGCGTCCGCTCCACACCCCGTCCAGGTTCGGCTTGAGGCGAATGGCCTCATCGTAGTCCTGCACCGCGCGCGCATAATCGTTCTTCTTCAAATAGGCGCCGGCGCGGTTGGCGAAGGCCTCGCCGTAATTCGGGTTGAGCCTGATCGCCTGATCGAAGGCGTCGGTTGCGCGATCATATTCGCGCTTCCTGAGATAGGCCACGCCGCGGTTGTTGAACGGCTTGGTGTAGGTCGGATTGAGCTCGATCGATCGATCAAAATCCCGGATGGCGCCGTCGTAGTCTCCCTTGGCAGCGTAGGCGTTGCCACGGTTGTTGTAGGCGATCGCGAGGCCGGCAGGGGTCATGTCCTGACCCGCATCGATCAGCGCCGTGCAGGCAGCAACGCGCGCGTCGGCCGGTGTGCGATCAAGGCCGCTGCACAATCCGATAGTGCGGAGATAGTTGTCCTTCTTCGGGTCCTGCGCGATCGCAGGCAATGCGGGGAGCGTCGCAACGAGAAGCGATGTCAGGCTGACAATTGCGCCGGCGCTTGCACGAAGTTTCATATCGGGCCTTGCTTGCACGAAACGGGCTGCGCCTGGCCTAGCACCCTCGACAGATGTTCGGATTGAACTTGTGGAGGGTGTTTTGCTCAGGTTGCTGCGGCGTTCGTGTCCCGACCTTCCTGACCTTGCTCTTGCCCTCTTCAACGAGCGTGGCGAACTTCACCGTTCCATCGTCCGATATCTCGATGCGTGGCGTGGTGCCTCGAATGCCCATCGTTGCCACGGGAGTGTCGATCTTCATGTCGCCGGTCTTCGCAATGTTGCCGGCAACGAAGGTGAAGGTCCCGTTGGTCAGTTTGAGCAAGGTCGAGTTTGATTTGCCGTTCGGATCGTACACAAACTCGGTCATCGCCATCTTGGCGTTGCTCGACAGATTGAACGAAGTGCCGTCGGTGAAATTGATCCCGACGCGTCCGTCAGCTCCAGTTTGCACCACGTCGCCCAGATAAATGGGGTCGCCAACCTGCGCCTGAGGCAATTTGCCAGGCAGCCCCGCCTGAACGACGACCGCACTCGGATGCTCGATCGTGACCGAACCCGTGGCGGCTACGACCCTTCCGATGAATTTCAATTGAATATTGTCGACCGCGGGCTGGGCCGGTTCGGTTTGCGCCTGCACCTGGCCGGGCGTGAGCGTTGCGAGCGCCAGGACGAAGCTTGCAAGCAATTGAACAATCAAATGGATGCGCACGATCCCCTCCTCGAGAAGGTCTTGACGTGTCGTGGCTCGATGGGTGGTCGGGACCGCCGGGCCGAGACTGCAGGACCTTGAGTGCCAGACGAGTTGTCGCGGACAGGCCTAAATGCCTGACGCAGTTCGACTAAAAATTAATAAGTGGACAATTTGCATGGTAATCATACTATTAATTTTGCGGGGCTGCACGCGCGATAAAGGACAGCTGTGCTGTCATTTTCGTATTGCTCCCCGCCGTATTGGAATTCGATTTTTACTGCCGAATTTTGGTTTCAATCAGGACGTTTCAGCGGACAAGCCTATGGCTGACGGCGCGGGGTTTTTCGCCGCGCGGCCGAACCAAGCCAAAATAAAAAGACTGCGGCACCACCTCCCGCTCGAACTGCCCAACAGGCAAAAAGCCAATGTCAGTTGCGTCCGGCGTAGAGTTCGGGGACGCGTGCATGGCCGTTTTGGGCCAGCCGCCCCGCGTGGTTGGCACTGTTTGGACGACGATCGGCTGCAGCACGATCGCGCGTGCCCGCGGCATACCGATTCAGATCGTAGCTGGCGATCCCGTTCGCCAGGGTGACGTCATCGAGGTCGGAGCCGGCGGGCGGATCGAAATCCGCCTGGTCGATGGCAGGGTGCTCAATTTGCCGGCCGGCACCCGGCTGGAGTTGGGCCACATCGCGCAGGATCCCGGCGGGGACTTGCGGCCGGGCCCGTTCGCAAAAGCCAGAAGCCTCTTCCGCCTCATCGGCAGCCGGCTGGCAGGGTCTGGCGTCCTGACCGCGGACACGCCGGTCGGCACCATTCGGGCCAGCGGCCTCGGCATGCTGTCATTGGCCGCCCTGACCTTCTCACTGCTGGAGGACGCCCGGGCCGCGGAGCCGAACGTCACCTTCCTGGACGACGACAACATCAAATACAAGGACCTCCACCACGGCGTGTTCGAACTCGTGACCAAGGAGGCGATCCCCCGTCACATCATCGTCGAGGATCCCGAAGAGACGATCATTCTGAGCAGAAGAGGGTCCTCCGTCGGCGTGAACCATGCCACGAATTCCCCTGCGCACATGGAGGAATTACGGGAGGCCCAACAGGAGACGCTTGCCTATTTCGAGAAGGGACCGGCATCGAAAGGGTCCGGCATGCCCGCTCTCGAAGGCGGCCAGCTGCTGCTGCCGATCAATTTTATTCAGCAGTCCCCGCTGTCGCCGGTGCAAGATACGCTCGGGCCGCTGCCGGTGGCGATCTTCGCGAAAAATGATCTCTTCAAGCTGCCGCCGGCTCCGCCGAAGCTGAATCTCGGAGCGGGGCCGACTGAAATCGATACGGTGATATTTGACGACTTCAATGCGGCGAGCGGGACCTTTTCCGCCACCAGCATCAAGGGCGGCGCACTGAAATTCGGCATCAGCGGAGGCGCCACAGGCAATACGGTGCTGGGACAGGCGACATACGACGTGTCGAGCGTCGGTACATTTGGCACGCTCTATCTCAACAGCGCCACCGGAAACTACACCTTCGTTCCGAACAATGCCGCAATCAACGCGCTGAAGGCCAACACGACCCAGAGTTTCGTGATCACGGTCTCGGACGGCTCGCTCTCGGCCAGCGAGAGCTTCGACATCAGCATCCTGGGCGCCGATGACGCCTCCATCATTTCCGGCACCAAGGCCGCCTCGGTGGTGGGTGCGGTCGGCGTCAGTCATGCCTCGCCCGGCCTGCTCATCGCAAAGGGCACGCTCACCGACACCGATGTCGACGATCCCGCCAATACCTTCACCGCCGTGAACGCGCCGACGACAAGCGTTGGTGGCTACGGCTCATTCACGCTGACAACGGCCGGCGCGTGGACCTATACGCTCGACAACGCCAACAGCTCCGTGCAAGCCCTCCATGTCGGCGACACGCTGACCGACAGCTTCACGGTGACCACGATAGGCGGCACCCCGCAGACGGTGACACTCGTCATCCACGGCCCGTTGATCGGGGTCGGAACGGCGCCATCGCTGACGTTGAGCGAGACTCATCTGACAGCGACGACGCTGGACGACAACATCGCCGGCTCGGCACCGGACGCCGCGTTGACGACGACCTCAGGCGAGTTCTCGGCGGCATTCGTCACCGCACCGGGTCTGACAGTCAGCTACGCACTGATGATCACCGGCGGCAACGGCACGGCGTCAGGGCTGATCGACTCGCATACCGGTCTCGCTGACCTGCTGGTTCTGAACGGCAACACCATCGAAGGCCATGTCGGCACAGCAAGCGGAGCGCTCGCGTTCACCATTACGGTTGACCCGGCCACGGGCCGCGTGACCTTCGTCGAGCACCGCGCGGTCGAACAATCGTCGGGTACCAGCCCTGACAGCGGCGAAGGGATCGCGCTGGGGACCGGCCTCGTCAACCTGATCGCGACGGTCACGGAGAGCGACGGCCAATACCAGGATCTAAGCATCGATCTCGGCAAGCAGCTGACAATCACGGACGATGGCCCGCGCATCGAGGCGGCGGGCACGGCTCCATCGCTGACGCTGAGTGAGACGCATCTGACGGCAACGACGCTGGACGACCACATCGCGGGCTCGGCACCGGACGCGGCGTTGACGACGACTTCCGCCGATTTCTCGACGGCGTTCACTTCGGTGCAAGGCGCCGATGGCGCGACCATCCGCTACGCGCTAACGATCACCGGCGGCAACGGCACGGCGTCGGGGCTCATCGACTCGCATACCGGCCTCGCTGACCTGCTGGTTCTGAACGGCAACACGATCGAAGGGCGCGTCGGCGCGACCAACGGTACGCCGGCATTCACCATCACGCTTGATCCAGCCACGGGACGCGTGACCTTCACCGACTACCGGCCGGTGGAGCAGCCGCTCGGCACCAGCCCGGACAGCGGCGAAGCCGTATCGCTGGCCGCGGGCGTCGTGAGCTTGAACGCCACGATCACGGACAAGGACGGCGACTTCCAGAGCGCCAGCCTCGACCTCGGCACCAAGCTAAGCATCAGCGACGATGGCCCCTGCATCCGGGCCAATTGCACCGCTCCGTCGTTGACGCTGAGCGAGACGCACCTGACGGCAACGGCGCTGGACGACCACATCGCGGGCTCGGCGCCGGACGCCGCGCTGACGAAAATTTCCGCCGATTTCTCGACGGCGTTCACCTCGCTCCAGGGCGCCGACGGCGCGACGACTCACTACGCACTGACGATCAACGGAGGTGACTGCACCCCATCCGGTCTGATCGATTCGCATACCGGCTGCTCCGACGTGCTGGTTCTGAACGGCAACACCATCGAAGGCCATGTCGGCACAGCGAACGGGGCGCTGGCATTCACCATCGCGGTTGATCCGGTCACGGGATGCGTCACCTTCACCGAATATCGCGCGGTGACGCATCCGTCCTGCGACAACCCTGACAGTGGCGAAGCCGTGTCGCTGACCGCCGGCGTCGTAAGCCTGGTTGCCACCATCACGGACAAGGACGGCGACTTCCAGAGCGCGTGCATCGACCTCGGCAAACAACTGACGATCGCGGACGATCACCCGAGCATTTGCGGCTTCCCGGAGACCTTCGTTGCCGCTCAGGACCATCAGACTGCGACAGGCACCTACGATATCAATTTCGGCGCGGATGGCGATGCCGCGATGTTCGTTGCCGTCCACAACGGTCCAGTCGGCTGCACGGGATATGATCTGGCCACGTCATGCCTGGGCAACGGCATTACCGCGGTGCACGTCACCGGACATGGCGATGATTACAACTTCTACTATACGACCCATGAGGTGGGTGGCGGCGTCGAACTCGACGCGTATCTTACCGATTGCGGCGGCAGGCTGAACGATCCTTATTTCAAGTTGCTGATCGATCCGGATGGAACCTTCTGCTTTGATCTCGAGCACGCCGGGCCGTCGAAGGACGTCACCGTCAGCGGCTCCGATTTTGATGCCCCGATCTGCGGCACGCCGTCATTGACTGCTCCGGACGGACAACTGGTGATTACCGGGTCCGACTGCGCCGGCCATCCGCTCGATGTCAAGGCATCGGACTGCGGTATTGCGGTCGGCGACAGCGGACTGCAAATGGACCCGGCCGAGCAGTTGAATCTTGCGTTCACCGAGAAACAATCGCAGGTCAGCTTCAATCTCACGCAATGGCAGGGCTACGGCACCGCCGGTGTGATCTTCAAGGTTCTCGATGGCAGCGCCGACGTTCACGACTTCTGCATCGATGTTCCCAGGCCGCTCTGCGGCAGCACGAGCTTCGTGGTCCAGGAGACATCGGATGCTTCGCTGATCGATACCTACTCCTTTGATGCCACGACGACGGCATACACGCTTTACGTTGACAGGTCCTTCAGCCAAGTCCAGGTCGATTACGATCGGCTCGAAGCCGGGTGTCCCACCTTCGCGGTCAACAACATCAGCTATACCGAAAAGACGAGCATCAATGCGGATCTCCTGTTCGATGTGACGGCGGTCGATGCGGACGGCGATTCGGCTACGACCAACCTTCAGGTCGATATTCAGTGTCACACGGCGGGGATGGACGCCTTCATATTCGCCGCCAGCCCGGACAGCCCCGCGCCGCCGGTCGGCGCCAGCGCTCCAGCGCCCGATGTTAGTCCGATATCAACGAGTGGCCACGAGGACGCGGCGTTATCTCAGGCCATGTTGCCCTTCGTAGACAGCGGAACGACCGGGCAGTCCTTTCATTTCGCGGAGGAGCTTCCAAGTCTTGGACAGCAGGGAGCTGCGTCTCCTCCACAATTCGATCAAAGCCCCACGTGGTTCGGTCACGACGATTCCGCCGGATTTCAGCTGGCACAGGGAGTTGCAGCTGGTGGAACGCCGGCAATGGGGCCGGCTATCCCGGCGCAAACAGATTTCTTCCCGGACCATACGCCGGACACCGTCGTGACCCATCCGCTACACGATCTGATCATGTAGCGATCCCTTCGTGTAGCAATCCCTTGGGCGCGTGGCCGGCACGCCGGCCCGCGTCGGACGTTGACGCGGGCCAGAACCGGTTCTCGTTTAATGCCAGCCCTCGCCGGCCTTCAGCGCCGCCGAGAGGCTACGCACCGGGCGGGTCACCAGTGGGTCGAGGTCGAAGCGCTTTTCGAGCATCTTGAGGATCGACGTGGTGTCGAAGTCCTCATGCGCGACACCCGACTTGTTGAAGCGCTTGGCGATCAGGAGCGCCGGAATGCGGGTGCCCGGGCCCCACTGGTCCGCAGCCTTGGCTTCGGCACCATGGCGGTTGAACGGCGGCGGGGGAACGTGATCCCACTGTCCGCCGAACTCGTCATAGGTGATGACGATCAGCGTGTCCTTGCCATCCGGCCCCTCCACGATCGCCTTGACGAGATCTACGAGATGCTGGCTGCCTTCGGACTCGCTGGTGTAGCCCGGATGCTCGTTCTCCTCACCGATCGGCTTGATGAAGCTGACCTGCTTCAGCCGGCCGGTCTTGGCCGCCTGGATGAACTCAGCCTCGTCCTTCAGGTGATCCTTGCGGGCCTGCGTTCCCGGCGCGTAGTTGGCAAAGTAGTTGAACGCCTGATGGTGATACTGGAAATCCACGTCCGGGCAGTTCGGGAACACCGCCGTGGAGACATGGTTCGGGTCGGTGCAGGTCGTGCCGTTGCCGTTGGTCCAGCCCGAAGCGCCGACGTCGCCGTTGGCGTTCGACCAGCCGCCCGAATACCAGGCCCAATCGACGCGCTTTGCCGACAGCCGATCGCCGATGTTCGGCGTGTGCAGCGGCGGCAGGCGCTTGATGTCGGCGGTGCCCGGGGAATAGGGCTGATAGAACGGCTGCGTGGTGTTGACCGCGTAGTCGCCGCAGGCGAGGCCCGCCGGCAGGCCGGCCTGATTGCACTTCGCCGTCAGCTGCGCATCCTTCACGGTCGAGAGCGGCGTATAGAGCGGCGTGCTGGTCGGCATGCCATTGGCATCGACGATCGAGTGGAAGTCGTTGGCGCTGCCGTCATTCAGGGCACCGACGAACTGCGGCGCCGCGGCAGCGACAAAGAACTGATGGTTGAGGAACGAGCCGCCGAAGGCGCCCTGGAAGAAGCTGTCGGCGATGATGTAGTTCGGCGCGCCGCGGCCGTGGAGATAGGTGTAGATGGGCAGTTTCTTGGTGTCGTAATAGCCCATCACCAGACCCGACGCGTCGCTGCCGGTCACGTAGCGGTTCTGCCGGCCGCCGTTGAGCTGGTACTGTTCGCTGTAGAAGCGATGCACGATGTCCGCGGTGCAGCCGCCGGGGGCGCCGGTGCCATTGAGGAAGCCATGGGCCGCGAAAGCGCCGAGCGGCTTCGGGCAGGTGGTGGCTGAGGTCGGAATGAATTCGTTGATCTCGAACGGCTTGTTCTTGAACGCGCTCAGGATCGCGACCGTGCCCGTATTGTCGGTGCAGCTTGTCGGCTGCGGCGACGGAGAGGTCAGGTTGACGTCGTTCTGCAGCAGGCAAGAATAGACGGTCTGGTTATCCTGCCGGACCTGCAGGGTGTACGCCGAATCGGCATCGGATGTGCCGTTGATCCGGTCGCGGCCGACATCGCCCCAGTGGCCGTAGAGGTTATCGAAGCTGTGGTTCTCCTGATAGATGACGACGATGTGCTTGTACTGGCGCACGCCTTCATGACCGCGATCACGCAGATCACGCAGCTCGTCCCTGATCTCGTGCTTGAACTCATCAACGATCTTTTCGACCAAATTCTCTGCGTTTGCTACCGGCGAGATGGCAACGGCGCCAGCAACAACCGCGAGCGCCGGAATGGCTCCCCAAAGCCGCATAGTGCTCTCCTGATTTAGAAAGAAATAGAAATGGAGCTACACGCTATGCAAAACACATTTCGCTGGGATGACTGTTTTTCGACGCGCGCGCAAACGCGCGGAAAGATGCTCGCGCACCAACAGACTTTCATGCTGTCATGCTGCAAAACGCTGACTGCGCTGCGGTGCGCTGATCGAGCGTCATCAAACCGCAATCAAAATTCGTCTATCCAGTCAGATGGTCATTGATCCTGCCGACAGGAAACTGTCACCTCCGTGACATCTTCCGACGCACGGCAGCGCATATGCATTTGTGACAGGGGCGTTTTCGCGCAATGGCCTGGGATATTCTGGCGTCCGGCTCCGGACAACATCGTGCGACAGATGCCGATCGCGGCGTCAGACCGGCACGGGTCGCGTGGCTGGCGCTCGTCGTTGCGCTGCTGCCGTTGCGCGCGACGGCGTTCCCGCTCGGCGGCGACCAGACCGTGCTGCCGGCCGGCACCGAATTTTCCGAGGAGGCGCTGGCGCGGCCGCGCGAACTCTTTCATTCCGAAGCCGTCGGCGGGCGAAAGTCCTATTTGGTCAATCTCGGCGATCTCGCGTTCAACTCGCCTTCCATCCTGGGCGGCAAGGCGCGTCAGGCCGAGATGAGCTGCGGCACCTGCCACGTCAACGGCGCATCGAACCCGAAACTGTTCGTTCCGGGCGCATCCTCCCGCCCCGGCACCTTCGATACGACCAGCCTCGTCTTCAACGCGAAGACGTTCAACAGCATCCTCGATCCGGTCAGGATTCCGAGCCTGCGCGGCGCCCGCTTCCTCGCCCCCTACGGACATGACGGGCGCATCACCTCGCTGCGCGACTTCGTCTATAATGTCATCGTCAATGAATTTTCCGGTCCAAAGCCGCGCGACGAGGTTCTCGACGGCCTCGTCGCCTATATCAACGATATCGATTTCCTCCCCAATCCGAAGATTGCGCCCGCCGGCAGGCTTGCCGCGCAGGCGAGCCTGGCCGAGCGCCGCGGCGAGGCGCTGTTCTTCAAGCCGTTCCCGAAGCAGGCCGAGCTGAGCTGCGCCGGTTGTCACGTTCCGGCTGGAACCTTCAACGACCAGATGCGCCACGACGTCGGATCCGGTGGACTGGTCAAGACCCCGACTTTGCTGAACGCCAACTTCAACGCCCCGTATTTCCACGACGGCCGCTACGACAGCTATGAACAGGTGGTCGATCATTTCGATCGTGTGTTCGACCTCGAACTGTCGACGCAGGACGCCCAGGACCTTGTGGCCTATCTGAATGCGGTCGGCGATGGCGAACGCCCGTTCGACAAGGACGGCGTTATGCTCCGGATGAAAGAGGTGCTCGAGCTCTCGAGCGTCCTCGAGGTCGCGATCCCGGCTGCCGATACCGCGGTGGTGTCACTGGCCGTGACCGGGGTCGGGGCCGAACTGCGCGAACTGACCGAGCACATCCCGGACATCAGGAACACCGCAATCGGTGGCAAGGACGAGCGGCTGGCGGCGCGCGCGATCCTGAAGCACCTCGTTCTCACCCTGCGCCGCATCGATCTCGACGTCGCCGCCGGCCGTATCGACGATGCGATGGCTGAGTATCGCAACTTTGCGCAGCTGGTGCACTTCGACGTACCCGTCGCCCTGAAAAAGGCCGAGCCCTGGTCGCTGTTCAACAGCAACGTGCATCAGTCGCACTACACCGCGCTCGGCCGGATCCTGCCGCTAACAAGCCAGCAGTCGCGGTAACGGACGGCGGGCTCACTCCGACGCCGGCGGCTCAACCCATACGTCGCTCTGCTGGATCCGACGGATCAGCGCTTGCGGGTCGAACTTGCGTAAGCCTGCGGGAATTTCAAACATTTGCGCTGCCTGCTGCTCGTCGCGGATGTGATCGGCAGCGATCACCGTCCCATCCGCGGTCTTGATCCGTACCGGAAATCTGCGCGCGCGGTCGATCCAGCCGACAAAGCTCAAACCGGACGGCGCGGCGATTCGAAAGACGTCGGTATTCTGCCCCGCGACGGTTTCCTCTCCGTCGCGCTGGCAGTGCCACGTCGCGAGGTCGATCGGCGCGGACAGCTGCGCCATCGCCAGCCATTGCCGGCAGGGATCATCCGGATCGACCGGAATGAACATTTGGGTGAGCGGGCTCGATTGCCGCGCGTCCATGTAAACGCGTGCCGCCGGACGGACGAAATAGGCCGCGGGCTTGCCCGTATCGATCAGGAAGAAGCCGTCGGGCAGCGCGCTTGTCTCGATCCGTGCTTTTCCGCCGGAGACCCGCAAGGCTCCCATGGCGGCTGACGTATCGTCCTTGTTCGCGACGAGGTCGGCGGAAAACTGCTGTGCCATGGCCGGGATCGCCGCGCTGGCCAGGATGGTGACGGCAAGCAGGCCGGCCGCGACGCTCCTGCTGATCGAGCACGTCTTCTCGTTGCGTTTCATCGCATGTCTCCGGTCGATCAAATGGTGGGGACAGAACATGACGGCGCCGACCGAACCATTGGTTAGATCGGCGCCGGCCTTGGATGGAGTCAGGACCTCGCTGTGTGCGAGAGCTTGATCACTCGGTGTAGGACAACGTGACCGGCTTGCTGAAGTCGAACGCGTCGAACATGTCAGACAATGCCGGGCTGTTGGTCGGAACGTACTCGTTGTTCTTCGAATAGCTCGGGTTCGGCAGGTTGTCGCGGCTGCGGTTCGTGAGCGGCTGGAGAGCCCAGTTGCGTTCGATGAACTTCAGCAGCGAAACGTGGTCGGCGTAGTTGTGGTTGACCTTGCCGCCCGTCGAATAGGGCGAAAGGATCAGGGTCGGAATGCGCGGTCCGTCGCCGAAGAAGTCGATGGACTGCTGGTAGCCGGAGTCCCAATAGCCGCCGGCCTCGTCCCAGGTGATGAAGACCGCGGTTTCAGCCTTCAGCTCCGGGTTGTTGTCCAGCGAGTTGAGCACGTTCAGGACATAGGCCTCGAACAGATCAACCTTCGAGCTCTGCGGATGACCGTCGAGCAGGCCGTCCGGCTTGCCGAACGACACCGCAGGCAGCGTGTTGTTCTGGATCGCCGTGATCAGATCGGCAGTGTCCTTCATGTGAGCCTGACGCACGGCCGGGTTGGCCATGATCGAGGTCGCATACTGGAACGGATTGCAGATCTGGCAGTAGGCAACGCCGAGCGCGTGCGCCGGATCGGCGACCGCAGCGGCGCTGAGGTTCGGGTTCGACGGATTGGCGGCGACCGCGGCGTTGGAAAGCGCCACGGCGTCGTTAAACGCGCCGCCATAAAACGCCCAGGAGATGTTCTTCTCCATGAGCGCATCGCCGATCGTGCGAACCGACGACGGCGGCACGTTGTTGCCACCCGACAGCGCGCCGTTCGGCAGATAGCCCGGGTTGACGTTGTTGAGCATGTAGTAGTGGTTGGGCTTGCAGTTCGGCTCCGCCGCGTATGGCAGATTGTTGAGGTAGGTGACGATCGGCTTGACGCCGGGCTGGAACACGTCTGAGCAATTGCTCCAATTGCCGTCGACGGTGTAGCGGTTGACCGAACCCGCGACCGGATTCGGGTTGGCGATCAGGTTGGCCGGCGGCGTCACCGGATTGCCCTTGCCGTCGCTCCAGAAGGCCGCGTCGCCGGTACCGAGCATGAAGTGGTTCGCGCCGGTGCCGCCGTGGAACGACTGGTGGAAGTTGTCGCTCAGGGTGAAGCGATCGGCGAGCATCTTCAGGACCGGAGCCTGCCCCTGCTGGGCGTTGTAGTAGCCCATCGAGTTGGCCATGCTCTTGTTGGACGCCGAATAGGTCGCCATCACGAACGGGAACAAATCGTTCAGGCAGCCCGAATTGTTCTTCTTGGTGGCGTTGGCGGCGCTGCAGTCTTCCTGCTGCCAATCCTGATAGAAGCGATGCGTCGAGTCGCCGGTGTAGTCGTCGTCGCTGATCTGCTCACCCTGCAACTGGAACGGTCCGTTCAGACCGCCGGCGCCGGGAATGCGGGTATCCAGCACATTGGTCGGCAGGCCGCTGAAGCCGGTGGTGAGGATATCGAGATCGGCCGGGTCCATGTCCTTCTCGACGCTGGCCTCAGTGATCGTCTTGAACGGAGCGCCGGTGTCGCTCTGCGCGGTCGGCGTGCCGGCCGTGTTCGGCTGCGGCATCGGGTTGGTCGCGTTGTAGGGCGACTTCGCGATCGTCGGTGCGCCGATATAGTACAAGGGCTGGCCCGCGACCGAGGACTGCTGCGCCTGCGCAAAGTTCGGTCCCGGCGTTCCATCCTCGTTGACGATGCCCTTCGACAACAGGTTGGAGATGGTCTGCCCCTTGCCCTTCGGCTTGTAGATACCGAAGGTGTGATCGAGGCCGCGGTTTTCACCGATCAGAATGATGACGTGCTTGATCGGCGACGCGGTCTTCACGCCGTGATCGCCATCACCATGATGGCCATGGTTCTCGTGCTTCGCACGATCGCCCTCTTCGTGCGCCTGGTGATTGTGATGCGGACGCTTGTCCCAATCACTGCGGCCGCCCGGATAGTGAGCGGCATATGCGGCTGTTGCGACGAGCACCGTTGACGCGATGCAGAGCGCGGTGCTGGTTCGCCAGTGCTTTTTGTAATTCAAACTCATTGTCGACCTCAGGGTGTTTGCGGTTAGCAACACACACTGCTTAGTGCGACAATATGACGCATGCTTTTCGCTTACGTGAAAACGCGCGAGAAATTTCGAAACGTTCAAATATTTTCTGTGGAGACATCTGCCGCTGCGCTGCAGCTCCACGATTCAACGATGCAATCAGGGATAGAAAATTGATCGAGCATCCGCGCCACGCCGCAGACCGCAAAATCATCACGCTACAATGCAATCGGCGCGAAAGGTGCCTGGAGCGCATCACCTGGCGAAGCGCAGCATAATGCTGGTCATGCACGTCTTGATTGAATAGCGACCATGGCTCGGCGCTGGCCAACAGCGCAGGCACTGCAGCAGCCATCAGATTGCGATAATTCCTGAACTCGGTGGCGGCATCCGCGTTGCGCCCTGCCGCAACCGCCATCTCGATTCGCCGCAGCGTGAGCACGAGCTCCTTGAGGCCGTTGCGCGCAAGCACGCGCTGCTGCTCGCCGCCCGACACGCTGGTGTTCTTGCGATCGGGATATTGCTCGGTCAACTCGCGAAGTTCGCGGCCGATCGTATCGACCGCCAACGCGACGATGTCCTTGTCACCGGCAGGAATCGCGGTCGCGAGCACCATCGAGAAATCGTTGATCTCATTCAGCGTTGCACCGGCACCGTCGCGCTCATAGGGCTGTGCGCCATCGCCGACCGCCGTGAGATAGGCAACGAGGTCGCCCTTGTCCTGCGCCGAGAGGTCGAGCTGAAAAGTCCGGTCGAAATAGTCGACAACCTGGTTGTAGTTGTCGAAGCGGCCGTCGTGAAAGTACGGCGCGTTGAAGTCGGCGTTGCGCAGCGTCGGCGTCTTGAACAGGCCGCCCGAACCGATGTCGTGCTGCTGGTGATCGAGGAAGCCGGACGACGGAACGTGGCATCCCGCGCAGCTCAATGATGGATCGTGCGGGAACGGCTTCGCGAACAGCGCTTCGCCGCGGCGCTCCGCGTCGCTGATCTTGCCGGCCAGCCGTCCGGCGGGACCAAGGCTCGGATTGGGCAGGAAGTCGATGTCGTGAATATACGCCACGATCGCATCGAGCGTTGCCGGCGACGGCTCGGGACCTGCGAACTCGTTGGTGATGACGTTGTGGACGAAGTCGCGCAGCGAGGCGAAGCGGCCGTCGGCGCCGTAGGGCGCAAGATAACGGGCGCCGCGCAGGCTCGGGATCCGCACGGGATCGAACGCCAGATTGTTGGCCTTCGGATTGAACAGCGGACCGGTGGTGTCGAATGTGCCGGGCCGGCTCGACATCTTCGGCATGAAGAATTTGGCGTTGTTCGCGCCATTGACGTGGCAGGTGCCGCAGCTCACGCCGGCCTGCCGCGCCACGTCACCCAGCAGCCCCGGCGAATTGAACGCGAGATCGCCGAGATTCACCAGATAGGACTTGGCTCCGGTCCGCTCGGACTGGAACACCTCGCGCGGCTTGTCGAGCGCATCCTCGTTCAGCTCGGTCGCAACAGGCAGCACGGTCTTGTCACCGTCGACCGGAAACGCCACCGCACGCCCAAGCAGTGCCAGGCCGATGACACCGGAGAGCAGCGCAGCCAGACGCAGGTGAAGCGATCTCATCGCGCCTGGGCCTCCAGGGTCGGCCGCTGCAGCCCGAGCTTTGCCGAGGCGCTCTGCAGCGCAACGACCAGTTCCTCGCTGGTCTGGCGCAGATCGGCAATGTTGACATGCGGCAGGTCGGGCGTGGCGACGATCGCTTCGAGCTGCTCGATCCGGTTGGTCACCATCTCGTCGAGCTTGCCGTCGACCGTGTTGAGCGCGGCCGAGAAGATCGTGTGGTAGGCGAAGTCGATGCCGGCGATGTTGTTGCGCATGTCGTCCAGCGAGGTGCCGCTGATGCGCGACTCGCCGCCATCGGCCTTGCTCTCTCCGACTTCGTAGGCGAGCCGCACGGTGCCATCCAGCAGGCCCTGCGGCGTCAGCTTGATATCCTTGAGCTTGCCGTGGAGATCGTTCAGATGCTCGACAAGGCCGGTCGCATCGGTGGCAACGTCGGTGCTGGCAGCTCCGAACAGTTTCGCCTCGATGGCGTGGAACCCGCTGTCGGCATTCGGCCAGGCGTCGATCTGCGCATCGAGCTCGGGCACGAAGCCTGCGGTGAACACCTCCGAGCGCTCCCAGCCGGCGCGCGCCGACAGCCAGGCCTTCTTCGCTCCAGGCAAATCCGCCGCCGCGGCGCGCTCGCGCAACGCACGCGCGCCTGTCAACGCACTGGCGACGCCCTCGATCAAATATGGCCGGTAGCGCTCGGCGCCCTCCTCGAGAGCGCCGGCATTCGCGGCGTGCACGCCTGCGAACGCTGCCAGCAAAGCAAGGCACGCCGCCACTTGCATCTTGTGCATAGTCAACCCACTCGTCTGCCACGAAAGGCTCGCGGCATGTAGCGGGGCGAACTATTGTCGGTATCCTATGCGGATTTGTGACAGCGCGGACTTTTTGTCGCATCTTTTCTGCTTCGCCAGCGTCGGTGACGATCACAATCTCGCAAACTCGTTCGCGCTGCTGTAGACCGATTGAAATTGAACTGTTCAACGCGCGTGAGTTGTTGCAGCACAGCGCCCGCACCTGTCACTTGTCCGTCGTCATGCAGATTGATCGCGAAGCTCTTTATCTTATCGGATCGTACGGCGCGCTTTGCATACTCTGCTGCGCCGTCGCGCTGATCGATCTTCGCCACGGCATCATTCCCAATTGGCTGAACCTTGCGATCGCGGCGCTCGGTCTCGCAAACGTCGTCGTCACCGAAGGCACGATGGCCGCCTTCACCGCCATGGGAATCGCGGTCCTGGTCGGCGTCCTGTTCCTGCTATTGCAGCGTGTTTACTTCGCCTTGCGGCAAGTCGACGGATTGGGACTTGGCGACGTCAAGTTTCTTGCCGCCGCGGCGATCTGGGTCGGCGCGACCGGCATTCCGACCTTGCTGCTGATCGCGGCACTCGCGGCGCTCGTTGTTGCCGGCGGTCTGCAACTCGCCGGTCACGAAATGAAGCGCCAGACCTCGATCCCGTTCGGCCCGTTTCTGGCGCTCGGGCTTCTCCTGACGCCGGCGCTTCAGAGCTGGCTCGCGTTGAACTAGCATCTCGGTCCGACGCGCAATCACATCTGGCGCCGCGCGGCCAAGGGCTTCCTCTCCGTGCTGACCGGAACGAGGCGGACATCGCCGCTCTCGTCAGCGCCGGGCTGGGGCAATGTGAGCACTGCCCCCTGATCGTCCTTCTGCATCGTGACTTCGCGTCCGTTGATGGTCCGCAGCTTCCAGCCCTGGAAGTCATCGCCGATCTTCAGCCGCAGCGCCGTCTTGGTCGATTGATCGAGAAATATCCCGAAGCTTTCGTCATCTCCCGCGATCGTGCCGACCAGCGACAGCGGCGGTGGCTCGATCGCGACCTTGCGCGGCGGCGCCGGCGCTGGCTTGCTGACCTCCGGTTCCGCAACGACGGCAGGCGGCGGCCGCCGCGACGGCGAGAACACCGGCCGGTCGCGCGTGTTGGACAGCGTCTTGAGCGGGATGCCCCACAACGGATTGGCGCTGAGCGGCCGCGGCGTCGGTACCGGCGACGGGGCCACCCGGACCGACGTCGCCGGTTCGGACGGTGGCGGTGAACTCAGCACCGGTCCGCCGAGACGGGTATCGTCGAGCATCCCGGCGTCCAATGCATCGCCGGATGGGGCAGGCACCGCAGCCGGCGCCGAATAGGCCGACACCGCCAACAGCACGATGGTCGCTGCGAAGCGTCGCATCATTTGGCTCCTCGCCATTGTCCGGAGACGCCGAGCAGCACGCGCAGCTTGCCGGGATCGGCGCCCTTGGCGGCCTCGTCGGCGACGGGTTGCACGACCAGCTGGTCGATGAACAGGAACGGCATGCCGGCTTCCAGATCGTAGAGCACCTGCTGCAATTGCGCCTGCTCGATCTCGCTGCTCGCGACCATGCTGATGAAGCCGGCCTTGGCCGGTGCGTTCGGAACATCGAGCTGCGTCGACAGCACATTGCCGCCGGCCTTGATCACCGCCCCCGACACCCGTTGCAGCAAGGTCGCGCCGGCCACCGTGACGGTCGCACCCTCGAGATAGGCAGAGCCGGTCGGCATTGCGGGTTGACCGGGCGCGGTATTCGCCCTGGATCGCCCCTCCAGTTGCTCCAGCATTCCGGCCGCTGCCGCAACATCGCTGCGTAGGCCGATGATGTCCGAGAGCGATGAGATGACGACAAAGAGCAGCAGCACGAAGAGGCCGAGATAGCTCGCGGTCGCGACCATTGGCGAGGTGCTGACAGTCGTCAGCGATCGGGATGCTGCGCTCATGAGCCGGACCCAAAATAGGCTGAGATGTTGGCCTCGACGTGGAACCGCTCCGCCGATTCATTCGCCGCGCGCGTCGTCGGCGCGAAGAACGTCGCGCGGGTGAATTGCGGTGACTGCTCCAGCAGGCGGATCAGGGACGGCGCATCCTGGGTCAGTCCCACCACCTGCACCTTGTTGCCCTCGATGCGGAGCTCCGTCACATAGGTCGTGTCGGGCAGCACGCGCGAGACCGCTTCCAGAACCATGACGCTCGACGGCGTCGTCTGCTTGCGCTTGGCCAGCAGGCCGAGCCCGGACGAGTCGCCATTGGCATCGAGACGCAGCGCAGCGCGGCGCTGGGCGATCCGGTGTTGCAGGTCTTCCTGCTCGGACTGCAGCCAACCGCCGAGATAGATGTTCAGCAGCAGCGAGACTGCGGCCGCGGCCGCCGCCGAGACCAGGCCGACGCGCAAGAGGCGCGGAACCGAAGGCCCGGCAAGGCCGCGCAGCGGCTTGTCGAGCAGCGTCACCTGCTGCGCGGCGGCGTCGCCGCCAACCGCCGGTGCCAAGACCGCGATGGAGGCGGCGCCGAGCATCCTCGCCATCCGGATCAACGGATCGACCTTCGTCGCCGCGGTCGCGCCGAACGCGACTTCAATGCGGTCATTGGCGATCGGCTGCGGCGAACTCCAGCCAAAGACGGCATCGCCGGCGCTCCATGGTGTCAGCCGGTCGACCTGCGCGCGGATCATGCCGTTGAGGAAGTCGCTTGCCTGGCTCGGGAAATCGAGCACGCGGCTGACGATCTGATCCGATCGCAAACGCACCTCGATGCGGCTGCCGTCGAACGCGGTCTTCCAGTCGGCCGGCAGCGGAGGCTGCGGCGCGTCGTGATCGAGCCGGAACGAAACCGGCATCGAAGGCGAGCCGTCCTTCGAGACCGCGAGGCGGGCGGTGAACGTGCCGTCGCCATTCTCGTCGAGCTCGATGCTGCGCCGGCGCATGAACTTGCCGGCGACGCCGTCGACGGCGGTCGCGACCGCGCCGATCCATTGCTCGAACCATTGCCGTGCCTCGGCAAGCATTGCCATCATCCTCTCTTGCGCAGCAGAACCGGGTTTCGCGGCTCGACATCGTTTTGCCAGGACAACACTCGATAAGGCTCGACCTTGTCGCCGAGTGCGATCACCGCCTCGGATGTGGTGCGGTGACCGTTGCGGAAGCGGATCGAGATTGCGATCCGGTAGCACAGGCTCTGCGCCGTCGATGCCGCGCTTTGCTGGTTTGGGGCCTGCGTCCCGGCAGCGATTCCATTCGGCGAAGCCGGGCGCGCGCCGAAGCCGTCCTGGTCCTTTCCCGATGCCTTATCGACGGCGAGAGCGACTTCCGGCGCGGCGATGGTCGGATCAACATCCGGACCGCCGTTGAACACCGTCACGAACGGCAACACGCGATCGACAAACGCTTCGGGAATGCCGGCGACCAGCGCCAGCTCGTTGACATGGCTGAACAGCCCCTGCCGCGGCGAATAGCCAAGCGCGTTGTAGCGCGCCGCCTCCACATTCTCGCTGCCCGGCGCGGGCCGGGTTCGCCAGCCGACGATCCGGTCGGCGTATTCGCTGGCGGCGTCCTTCCTGGCGCCGAGCACGACGAACAGGCCGATCAGCATCTCCTTCGACGCGTAGTTCAGATCCAGGCGGCCGGCCTCCGACGTGAAGGTGACGCCGACGCTGGCATCGTCCAGCCCGAACTGAAACGCCCCGTACTGCGGCCTCGTCTTCTCGTCCGTCAGCGTCAGCTGATAGGCGGTGAGCTCGAGCCCGGCCGACACCAGCGCCTCGGTCTGCAGCGACAGGTCGCTGGCCGCCAGCGCGCGCGCCGACGCGGCCAGATAGGCCGAGAAGATGATCGCCAACGACGACAGCGCCAGCAGGATCCAGAGCACGGCAACGATGACGAAGCCGCGATTGGCCGGCGATCGGCCGATATTGCCGGACGCGCGCATCACGTCTTCCCCTGATCGGTGGCACTGCCGGAACTCTGCTTGTCGCCGCAATTGCCGTCCGGCTTGGTGCAGTCGCTCGGAATCTGGACATGGACCGGCGCGATGGTCGAAACCGACAGGACGCGCTGGCTCGCCGCATCGCGCACGGTCAGCCGGATCATCGTCGGCAGCCGGTCGGCGTCCTTCCACGCGCTCTTCCATGCCCGGTCAGCGCCGGCATAGGCGAAGGACAGCCGATAGGGCGCGCGCAGCAGCACCACCGGGCTGCCGAGATGGACCTGCTCCGACAGCGACACCCCGTCGGCCAGCGGCGTGAAGCGCGTCTGCGTGCGAACCGTGACGAACTCGCGGCGATCGCGCGTCTCGCCAAGACGCACCACGTCGAGCCCCGGCCCTGCATTCGGTCCCACCGACGTGCGCACGAACATCACGGACAATTCCGATCCGTCGAACAGCGGCTTGTGGCTGTCGCGGTTGGCGGCAACGAATTCCGCGGCGGCAAGATCGGCGCCGATCCGTTCCAGCGCGATCCCGATCAATTCGCTGCGCTGGATCCGGTCGAGGCCCCTGTTCCAGCTCGGCAGCCATTGCGCCGTGATGCTGGCGAGCGCCGACAGCAACAGCCCCATCAGCGCCAGCGCGACAATGGTCTCGATCAGCGTGAAGCCGCGCTCGCCCGTTCGCTGGTGTGCCCATGCCCGCGTCATTCCGACGACCTCGGCATCAGGCGCACGGTGCGAATGTCGGACAGCGCGCCGCCCGGAGATTTGACACGAATCCGCACCAGCTCCGGGGCCCAGGGCACGTTGCCCTCGGGCACCTTCCAGTCGCCGCCGAGCGGAGCGACGTCGATGGTCCAGCGGTAGCCCTCCGCCTGCCCCGTCGAGGTGCCCGACTGCAATTCCGCGCGGGGCGGAATGCCGACCGTCATCAAGGTGCGCACCGCCTGCATCAGCGCCACGTGCTGCTCCAGCGCTCGCACGCCGCGCGTCTTGACGCCCATGACGGCGCCGATCGCAACGATCGAGACAGCCACCAGCGCCAGCGCCACCAGCACCTCGATGATGGTGAACCCCGCATCAGCGCGGTCAGTTGGCGGCGACGTCGCGAGCAACGATTTCTACCCTTCCGGTAAGCCAGTTGACGCGGACCTCATATCCCGCATCGAGCCGCGTCAGCGCGATGGAACCGCCGCAGGAACCGCCATTGGCGAAGAAACGGATGGTCGACAGTGCGGCGCGGCGCTGACAGCTCTGCGGCAGCACGGCATCGAACCGCACGTCTTCGGGGATCCGCACTGTCATGCGCGACGCGCCCGAGTGGATCACCCGGCTCGGCGCATCGACCAGCGTCGCAACGCTGGTGCTGCGCTCGATCGCCGCATTCCGATCGGCCTTCAGCAGCGTCGCGGTCTGCAGCGCATAGGCCTGCAGGCGCGATCGCGAGGTCTGGTGCGGAATGAACGGAAGCAACACGGCCGCCAGCAGCGCGATGATGGCGAGCACGCACACCATCTCGAGCAGGGTGAAACCGCGCTGCGTCGCGTCATTCATGCTTGCCATGCATCCTTACTGGTCGTTGTTGGCCGCGGTGGTCTTCTCGAGCGAGATGTCGGCGGAGGTGCCGCTGCCGCCCTCCTGACCATCGGAGCCGTAGGAGACGATGTCGTACGGCCCGTGTTCACCGGGCGAGCGATAGAGATAAGGGTGGTTCCAGGGATCGTTCGGGACGTTGCCTCCCTTCAGATACGGGCCGTTCCAGGCCGCGACCCCCGGCGTGCGCCGGACCAGCGCGGCAAGCCCCTCAGCCGTCGACGGGAAGCGTCCGGCGTCGAGATAGAACAGGTCGAGCGCGCTGGAGAAGCTCTGCAGCTGAATGCGCGCGGTCTTGACCTTGGATTCGCTGAGATAGTTGAGCACGCGCGGGCCGATCAGCCCCATGATCAGGCCGATGATCGCGATCACGACCAGCATCTCGACCAGCGTGAAGCCCTCCTGCCCCGAACGCCTCTGGCTTTGCGACGGTGTACGGGCGCGCTCCGCTCGCGTGGCGAATGCCTTTATGATGGTGTTGCGCGATATCATGGCCGATGACCCCTGCTCTAACCGACTAGCTGCGTGACCGAGAGCAGCGCCGTCATGACCGACACGATCAACCCACCCACGACGGTGCTGATCGTGATGATCGCCAGCGGACCGACGATGCCGACGACGCGGTCCAGGCTGCGCTGCAATTTTGCTTCGTAGAATTCCGCGACCCGCCCGGCCAGCACCGGCAGCTGCCCGGTCTCTTCACCGAGCCGCAGCATGCGGACCGCCATCGGCGGCAGACTGTCCGCCACGGCGAGTGCTTCCGATAATTTGCCGCCATGGCGGACGCGGTCGGCGGCGGCGGTCCAGTTCGCCTCGCTTGCGGTCACTGACATGATGTCGACCAGGATGCGCAGCGCGGCGGTGAGGTTGACGCCGCTGCCGAGCAGGACGCCGAGATTGCGGCAGAACAGGCTGGCGCGATAGAACTGGAAGGCGCTGCTGATACCCGGCACGCGCGAGATCGCATTGACCAGGGCGGCGCGCACGCGCGCCTGCCGCAGCAGCCACCACGCGAGCGCAATCGCCGCCGCACTGATCAGGCTTGCCGCCGTTGCATTGGCGCGCAGGAAATCCGACACCGCGATGAAGCTGGCGAGCGCGGTATCCGACTTGCCGCCGAAATCGCCGAGCACGGTCGAGAATTGCGGCAGCACGAACAGCAGGAAGAACAGCATCACGCCGGACGCTGCGACCAGCACGAAGGCCGGATACTGCATGGCGTCGGTCAGTTTTCGCCGCATCTGCTCGGACCGCGCGCGCTCGGTCCCCAGCATCTCCAGCACCGAATCGAGCGTGCCGGAGATTTCTCCGACCCGGACCAGGGCGATGTACATCGGCTGGAACAGGGTCGGATGATCGGCGACCGCGTCGGCAAAGCTCTCGCCGGTGAGGAGGGCGGCGCGGATTTTCGCAACCACCGGACGCATCCGGCCGACATCGGCGTCGCCGGACAGCAGCTCCAGCGCGTCGTCGAGCCGCGCGCCGGCCTTGAGCAGCAGCGCGAGATCGCGCGTGAACGTGGTGACCTCGGCAGCGCTCGGTCCGCCGAACAGGCTGCGGCCGCCGCCGGCGCCGGATGCGCGCTTGTCCTCGGTGGTTTCGATCGGCAGCAGCTTGAGATATTCGATCCGCCGCGCCACCTCGGCCGAGGTCGGGGCGGAGATCGTGCCGTTCACGATCTCGCCGGCCTGGGTCAACGCGCGATAGCGATAATTCGGCACGGCGTCACCGCACCGTTGCGACGCGGAGGATCTCGGCGGGCGAGGTCAATCCGGCGCGGCATTTTGCGACCCCATCGTCGAGCATCGTGGTCATGCCCGAGCGGATCGCCATCGTATCGATCTTCAGCCCGTCGGTTCGCTCCCCGATCAGTTCGCGCAGTTCATTGGACAGTTCGAGCAGTTCGAACACGCCGAGGCGGCCGCGATAGCCGGTCCCGCCGCAGCGCTCGCAGCCGCATGGCTCCTGAACGATCTCGCCGGCCTTGAAGCCGAGCGCGGCGAGCCGGGGATCCTCGGCGAAATCGGCTGTTGCAAGCGGCCGCGCCGTCTTGCAGCGCTCGCAGAGTTGCCGGACCAGACGCTGCGCGATCACGCCGCGCAACACCGAGCGCAGCAGATAGCCTTCAACCCCGAGGTCGAGCAGACGGGGCACTGCGGCAGCCGCCGTCTCGGTGTGCAGCGTAGTCAGCACCAGATGCCCGGTCAGCGCCGCATGCACCGCGACATGCGCGGTCTCGGAGTCGCGGATTTCGCCGACCATGATCACGTCGGGGTCCTGGCGAACGAACGACCGCAGCGCGGTGGCGAAGGTCAGGCCAATCGCGGGCTTGATCTGGGACTGGTTGACGCCGGGAAGCTCGTATTCGACCGGATCCTCGATGGTCAGGATCTTGCGGCTGGGCTCGTTGAGGATCGACAGGATCGTCGCCAGCGTCGTCGTCTTGCCGCTGCCGGTCGGTCCCGTGATCACGACCATGCCGTGCGGCAGCTTCAGGAGCCGCCGCAGCTTGGCTTCGTCAGGCTCGGAGAACCCAAGCTTTTCAACCACCAGCAGGCCGCGATCCTTGGGCAGGATACGGATGACACAGGATTCGCCGTGTTGCGTCGGCATGATCGCGACGCGGATATCGATGTCGGTGCGACCGGCCCGCAGCCGCGCCGCGCCGTCCTGCGGCAGGCGGCGCTCGGCGATATTGAGGTTGGCGATGATCTTGATGCGGGAGACCACCGCCTGTGGCAGCACGCCCGACAGCGCGGCGACCGGCCGGAGCAGGCCGTCGATCCGCAAGCGTACCATCAGGCCGGCGGAAAACGGCTCGATATGGATGTCGCTGGCGCGAAGCTCGACCGCCTTCTCGATGAGGTCGTTGACCGCGCGCACCACCGGCGCGCCGCTGGCGAGATCGCGCAGGCTCTCGATGTCGTCTTCCCGGGGCAGCGCCGCCGCGCTATCGGTCGCCTCCGCCTCCTCGGCGCTGGAAGAGTTGTTCAGCGCGATGGCGACGTCTTCCGACGAAGCCACTTTCACATCGATATCAGCGCCGAGCACGATCTGTGCCGCCCGCAGCGTCGCCTGGTCGGTCGGATCGACAACCGCGAGCACCGTGGTCCCGTCCGCCGCCCGGCACGGATAGACCATGGTCTCGCGCAGGAAACGTGGCGAGAACGACCCGACCAGCGGTTCGGCCGAGGTCATGTCCTGTAGCGTCAGGCGGGGAAGCGCAAAGAAGCGCGCGGCTTCGTCGGCGAATTCGGTCGGGGAGAGGCTGGTGACCTCCCACAGCTTCAATTGCCTGACGTCGGCGCCCTGCCCGGCCCGCTCAGCCGGCCCCTCGATCGGCGCCAGGTGATTGTTCTGACGCAGATAATCCACGAACAGAACGGACAGCTCGTTGGCCATTCTCGATATCCCGCCACACTATCCCGGATCAGTTCGTGCCAAGTGCCGCTGCGTGCCGTCGTGTTCGGCTCCCGGCAATTGTGCGGTTATCGATCCGAAGTGTGACAGCTGTGCGAAGTCACATCATTCGTCCCGCTCAACAAACTTTGAGGGTGGCATCGCGGACACAAGCAGCGCGCCGGCTGCACAATCCAGGTGCGATGCGATGGGCATGTCGCGAACGACAATCATGTAACCAATTTATTTCTGTCATGTTCGATCGCTAAGAGTCCCTCCGGGGTAGGACCGATCGTCGCAAGCAATCGAAATTTCAGTTAGTCAAAGCGAAGGGCCTTCATGCAACGCGTAGGCACAGTGGGCCGCTGCCCGACGATCCGTGGCGGCCTCGCAGCCATTTTTGCCTTGACGTCACTGGGGTTGTTGGCGTCCTGCAATTCCGCGACGGTCGGCGAGAGCGTGGACGCATCCCAACTCGACGTCACCGACAAGGTGCGCTCGCTGGATCTGGCGCAGCGCCAGCCGCAACCGGTGAACGCACAGGCGGCGACGGGCGGCAGCCAGGGCGGCAGCGTCCGCGCGGCGATGTATGACGGAAGCGAAGTGACGGCGGTCGCGGACGCGCGGCCGCAACCGGCGTCGAACGGCAATGGCTTCGATCTGAATTTCGAGAGCACGCCGGTGGCGACCGTCGCCAAGGTCGTGCTCGGCGACATCCTGCATGTCGGCTACACCATCGACCCGCGCGTGCAGGGCACGGTCAGCCTGGTCTCGGTCCGCCCGGTGCCGAAATCCGACATGGTCTTCGTGCTTGAAAACGCACTCCGCCTGAGCGGCGTCGTGCTGCTCAAGGATACGGCAGGCTATCGCCTGACGCCGCTCGGCGACGCCGTCGGCGGCGGCCGCGTCGATGCCGTGGCCGCCAATCCGGAACCCGGATTCGGCATCTCGGTGGTCCCCCTGCAATATGTGTCGGCCCAGACCCTCATGAAGCTGACCGACAGCTTCGCCACCAGGGCGGGCGCGATCCGCGCCGACACGACGCGCAATCTGCTGCTGATCCAGGGCACCGGCGCCGAGCGCCGCACCGCGGTCGATACCGTACTTAGTTTCGACGTCGACTGGATGCGCGGCCAATCCGTCGGCATCTTCCCGATCTCGAGCGGCTCGCCCGCGCCGGTCATTGCCGAGCTGGAGAAGATCGTTGATTCCGGCGAGAACGGCCTCAGCCAGAACGTCATCAAGTTCATGCCGATCGCGCGCCTGAACGCGGTGCTGGTGGTGACCAAGAAGCCCGACATGCTGCACACGGCCGCGACCTGGATCAAGCGCCTCGACCGCAACGACACGGCGCGCACCTCGGTCCATGTCTACCGGGTCAAATACGGCGATGCGCGCCAGATCGCGCGGGTCCTGACCGACATGTTCCTTGGCGGATCGTCCGGCAACCTGCTCGACAGTGCCGACAGCCAGCTCGCGCCCGGCTCCGGCACCTCATCGACCTCAAGCGTCGCCGACCGTCTGTCGCTCAACAACAACAACGGCGCGAATTCAGGCATGAGCGGTTTCGCATCCCGTGGCACGTCGGGGACAGGCGCGACAGGCCAGGGCCTGGGCCAAGGATTTGGCGCCGGCGGGCAAGCGAACAATCCCAACAATCCGGGCCAGGGCAACAATGCCGCGTTGGATGCCGGACGCGGTGCAGGCGGCGGCAACGGGCAGTCCGTCATGCAGGACGTCCGGATCACGCCCGACACCGTCAACAACAATCTCTTGATCTATGCCGACCAGGCCAACTACCGAATCATCGAGGCGACGCTGCTGCAGATCGACGAGCCGCAGCTCCAGGTCGCGATCGACGCGACGATCGCCGAGGTCACGCTCAACAACACCCTGTCCTATGGCGTGCAGACCTATCTCACCAGCCAGAATCTCGGCCTGAAGCCGAACACCGGCTCGATCCTCGGCACCCAGGCCACGTCCGCGCCCGCGACCACCACGGACGCGACCACCGGCGCGGTCTCGGTCGCGGGATCGCTCACCAATACCTTCATCAACCAGAGCTTCCCGGGCTTCAACTTCCTGATCGGAAATGCGACGCAGCCGAGCCTGATCCTGGATGCGCTGCATGCCGTCACCAGCGTCAAGGTGCTGTCCAATCCCTCGCTGGTCGTGATCAACAACCAGGTCGCGACCCTGCAGGTCGGCGACGTCGTCCCGGTCTCGACCGGCAGCGCGACGGTGCTGACCACGAGCAACACGGTGGTCAACACCATCGACTATCGCAACACCGGCATCATCCTGAAGGTCTCGCCCCGCGTCAGCGTGAACGGCACCGTGCGGCTCGACGTCGAGCAGGAGATCAGCAATGTTCCCCAAAGCAGCGGCAGCACGGTCAACCTGACGCCGACGGTTTCGGAACGGCGGGTCAAGAGCCAGATCTCGGTCGCCAACGGTCAGACCGTGCTGCTGGCGGGCCTGATCAGCGAACAGCAGAGCGGCGCCCGCAATGCGCTTCCGGTGCTCGACCAGATTCCGGGCCTCGGTGACGCCTTCGGACATCAGAGCAACGGGACCCAACGTACCGAGTTGATCATCTTCATTCGCCCGCAGATCATCCGCAATGGTTCCGACGCCCAAACCGTGGCCGAGGAGCTTCGATCGAAATTGCGCGGCAGCATCGCCACGACATCGACCAATGCGCCGATCACCACCAGCTATCACTGAGCCGGGCAGCAGGATGCGCCGCGTTCTCGCACAACGGACGCGCCTCTCGGCTTCGCTCGCGATCGTGGTTTGGGCGATGACCGCCTCTGTCGCGAGCGCCGACAGCGTGGCGCGCGGATCGGCCGCCTTCCATCGCGGCGACTATGTCCGGGCGGCTCGGGAGCTCGCGCCGGCCGCCGAGCGCGGCAATGCGCGCGCCCTCGGCATGCTCGGCTTCTTGTATGAGCACGGCTTCGGCGTGCCGCAGGCCTACGCAGCCGCCGCCGACTGCTACTATCGCGGCGCCGTGCAGGGCGACCCATTCGCGCAAGCCCAGCTCGGCCTGATGTACGACAAGGGTCACGGCGTTCCGACAGATTTCGTGCTGGCCTACAAATGGCTCAATCTGGCCGCGGCCCGCTCGAACGGGCGGCAGCGCGACGCCTATCTCCGGTTCCGCGATGCGGTCGCATCCAAGCTCTCGACCTATGAGATCATTGCCGGTCAGCGGTTTGCATTGGAATGGGCCCCCGATCGGCCGGCGCCGGACGTGCACCTGACCGTCAAGTAATCGCGGCTTACCAGGGCGTACGCACGAGGCTCGCCGACACGTGCCTGCCTCGTACCTTCCGCCGCCGCAACCGGCGCCAGCCGATCACGATCCCGCTGATCGAGATAATCGTGCCAGCCGCCGATAGCAGCCACACTACGACGTCGCGCGCCGGCGAGATGCGTAGCAGCAGCGGGAAGTCGAGGCTGTGCAGCGCGTTGAACAGCCAGCGGTAGGACCGGCGGCTGTCGTCGCTGCGGTCGAGGATCTCGCCGGTGACGGGGGAGATGTGCAGCCAGGTGCGGGCGGGATCGTCGAAGCCGATCCGCAATATGGGAAGCTCGCGCGCCTGGTGCAGCGTGTACCAGTAGGCGTCGGGTTCATCGAGCTGCCGCGCTGATGTCATCGTAGCGCCGGGCATTGCGTGTCGGGCGGCAGCGATGACCTCGTCGCGCGAGAGGGTCATCTGCGCACCGGTCACAGGATCGGCGATGCTGCGGCCGCCGTTACCGTCGTCGAGCAACATCAACCCGTGTCCGCCGATCCAGACGAAGCGCGCCTCCACCGCCGGCATCGATGGCGACGACTGGAAGCCGGCGACGATGTCGGGCGTGTCATGGCCACTGTAGCCGATTGTAATCTCGCGGGTGATGCCGCGAGCCGAGAACGCGCCGCCGGGATTGAGCGACAGCCAGCCGCTGAACATCCAGGTCAAGACGCAGATGCCGCCGATCAGGCCGGCGATGTGATGCCAGGCCATCCAGCCACGATAGGGCGAGACGGCGCCGCTCGCGTAGCGGCGCGTCAGCCGCAGGCGCAAAATGCCGATCCAGAAGCCGGTGACCGCGACGACAAGACAGACCCCCGAGATCCACAGCACCACATCCCGCCACAGCGGGCCGTTCTTGCGCAACACGGTCGGATAGATCCAGTGCGGGATCGAACCAAGCCAGTTCCAGATGCGCTCGCGACGCGTGGTGTCGAGCGCGATCTCGCCGGTGCGCGCGGAGACGTAGAGCTCGGTGCCATCAGGGTCGCCGAGGCCGATCAGATAGAGCGGCCGCAACGGATCGAAGCGCGCCGTGACCGACCATTGGTCGCGCGTCACGGTGCCGAGCAGTTGGGGTTGCACCGTGTGCGGATGATGACGTGCGATGGCCAGCGCCTGGTCCGGCGTGATGCGGTCGATCACGTTGCCATCGGTCGCCGAAATGGTGATCGTCCCTCCCTTCCAGCCGGTCACCCGATAGACGGGCGTGTCGTCCATCATCGCGAGCCGCAGGTCACGCGGATAACGCTCTACGCCCGCGATCGCCATCGCGCAATCGGGTGCGAGCTGCACCTCATTCCAGGGAATGACAGGGAGCGCGGCGACGCGCTCGCTGTCGGTGAGGCGCGGAAAGGCCACGTACATCATGACGAGGCCGGAGATGAACCACATCGCGAACAGGAGACACGTCGCAATGCCGATCCAGCGATGGACGACATAGAGCCATCGCCGCCAGCGCCGGATCAGAGCGTTGCGCATGGTCAAAACTTCACGTTGACGGACAATTCGGCGGTACGCGGCATGCCGAGCAGCCACTGCCCGGTGCCGTTCGAGGTCACAGCGTAGACCTTGTCGAAGAGATTGTAGAGGCGGAACGCGACCGTGGTGCGGTCATCCGGCTTCCATCTGATGCCGCCATTGACCACGTTGTAGCCCGGCCGCAGCTGGGTGTTGGCGAGATCGGAGTACATTGCGCCGACGATCTGCACGCCGCCATAGACCGACCAGTTGGGCGCGAAATCCCACGTCAGCCAGACGTTCGAGACCTGCTGCGGCACGTTGACCGGGACATTGCCGTTGAAGCTGACGATCTTGCCGCCGACAACCTGGCTGTTGTTGTCGTATCTGGCGCGCAGCAGCGCAAGATTGGCGTCGACGCGCCAGCGGTCGCTCAGCGCGAGCCCGATCGAACCTTCGACCCCGCGGGATGATTGCTGGCCGATTTGCAATGCCAGGCCGCCGGTGGGATTGCCGGGATCGGGAATCGTGAGCCCGGTCTTGACGATCTCGTAGGCAGCTAGCGTCCACTCGCCGCGGCCGCCCCAGAACGACTGCTTGACCCCGATCTCGGTCTGCTTGCCGGTCGCAAGCTGGAAGGTTTTTTGCGTCGTCGACAGCGAGATCAGATTGCTGACCGGATCGACGCCGACCGCATACTGACCGTAGAACGCGAGGTTCTTGATCGGCTCGTAGACGAGGCCAGCGCGCCAGCTGGTGCCCGATAGCGTCGTCTCAAAACTGTTTGCCGGCGTCTTGTAGTCGGTGCGGTCGACCTCGGGGCGATCATACCTGACCCCGGTGACCAGCGACAATCGATCGGTCAGCGAGAGCCGATCCTCGGCGAACAGCGCGTATTGATTGACGATCGCGTTGAAGCCCGGCGTGGTCGCCGTCGTCGTCGCGAAGAACGATCCCGGATCGAACACGTAAGGATTGACCGACGACGCGCCGCCATAGGGCGAGTTGTTGGTATGGGTGAAGTCGATCCGGTTGACGTCGAACCCGGCGACGACCTGGTTCGCAAGTCCAAACACGTGGCCGCTGACGGTCGTATCCATCCGGTTGCCGAGCTGCCTCTGGTCGTGGAAGATTTCGATATAGCTCGTGCGATCGATCAGTTGGGTCTTCGGATTCCAGGTGTAGTTCTCGATGTCGCGCCAGTGCCGCTCGCTGGTCAGGTAATACAGCGTGTTGTTGACCTTGATGCCGTCGGCGACGTCCCACTCGGTCTTGAACCGGGTCCAGCTGTCCTGATAGCGGATCGCGCTGTCCGCCGCGTTGTAGTTCTTGAAGCGCAGCGCGTCCTGGATCGAGCCGTTGATCAGCGGCGTGCCGAAATAGCGTGACGGGCTGCGGTCGCCGTAGTCCTCCGACAGCGTGAAGGCGAGATTGTCCGACGCCTGCACCCGCACGGCAGCGGAGACCACCGCGTTCGAGGTCTTGTCGCGATCGACCCAGCCGTCCGACATGTTGCCGGTGGCGTTGACGCGGTACGACACATTGGGATTGATCGGACCGGTGCTGTCCACCGAGAGCCGCCGGGTCATGTTGCTGTCGAGCGAGACCTCGGCCTCATTATAGGGCGTGTTCTGCGGCTTCTTCGGAATCACGTTGATGACGCCGCCGATCGCGCCCTCGCCGTACAGCACCGAGGCCGGGCCGCGCAGCACCTCGATGCGTTGCGTCGACCAGGTGTCGTAGGGGAACGTCAGCGTGCCGGAGCCGATATAGAAACGCGTGCCGTCATACAGCGTCATCACCGAGTTGCTGCCGGCAAAGCCGCGGGTGCTAAACGACAGGCCGCCATTGCCGGGCGCCGGCGTTGCGATGAAGCCGGCCGCGTCCTGGGTGACGGCATCGAGCACATTATGCTGGCCGCGTTCGGCGATGGTCTGCGCCGTGATGATCTCGACGCTGGCGGGCGTCTGCAGCGGCGTCAGATTGAGACGACTGCCGGTGCCGCCCTGCGTGGTGGCATTGAGCGTCGGCGATGCCGCCCCCGATGCGCCTGACGTCGCGGCGCGCGGCGTGTTGCCGGCTGGTGCGGCCGTGGCGGGTCTCGGCCGTGGCCGCGCCGCGGCGGCCATGTCACGGCTGCGCACCGCAGGCTTCGACCTTGCCGCAGCGGAAGGCGCGACCTCGATCGGATCGAGCCTGGTTGGTGGAGGAGTTTGTGCCAAGCCTTCGGCCGGCAGCAGCAGCGATGACAGGGAGCAGACGAGACCGAGGCGCCATTTGCGCGCAACGGGAAAGGACGGAGACATGGAGGGACTCGCGGTAACGTGGCACGTCACCGCGAACGCGGACTGGCGCATTGCCCAAAAGGCAGTGCTCCGATCCCACCAGGACGCCCCCGCCCGATGTGCTCGCGTGTGACCACGACTGACGGCAGGTCTCCTGGCTCACGGGTCATCGCCTGTCGACGCCTTCCCGGGCCTGATAGCCCAGTGGCAAATTGACGAAAGGCTCGCCGTTTACAGTTGCGGGGACAGCTGCGGCATTGGGGTTACCCTCGCACCGCATTCCCTTTTGATCCCCGAAGGGAACCGTCGGCAAAAACGATAGGTGGTGCCGGCAAGGCTGTCAATTCGATGCGATCGTCGCACACATGCTTTGCGAGATGCTGCTGCGGCGATGACACAGCGACATCTGCGGCTGACGCGAGGACCCTTTGTCATTCCGTCATCCTGAGGTGCGAGCGGAGCGAGCCTCGAAGGATGCACGGCCACCAGCCGGGCCGTCGCCCCTTCGAGTCGCCGCTTCGCGGCTCCTCAGGATGACGGAGAATCTTCGCATCACTTGGCTTCGACGCATCCCTGCATCACCTCATCAATCTCCGCCCGCGAGAGCGCACCCATCTCGGCGATGAACACGATGCGCGTGCGCGGCACGCCGGGCGACGGCACGCCGCCCGCAGCCAAGGTCGCGCGGCCGCCGGCGAGTTGAAACACCGTCAGCCGCCCGGGCTGCTCCACCGTCTCGAACAATCCCTTCGCCCGCGCCAGCTTCGGCGCCAGCCTGCCGATCGCCTGCTGCAAGCGCGGCAGCACGACGGGCTGCTCCGAGATCCAGCTCAGCGTCTCGAAGCGATCGGACGCCGGCCGTCGCGGCGCGGTCTCGCGCGGCGCCGGCAGATGATCGAGATCCGCCGGAAACAGCAGCGCGGCCGGCACCTCGCCATGCAACGCATCGACCACCACGACTGCCGGACGCGCCGCGCGCACGGCGTCGCGGATCGCGGCGCACGCGGCGGCATCGGCCAGATCGACCTTGCTCAGCGCCACCACGTCCGCCGCCCGCAGCTGCGAGCGCAGCAGCGCATCGTTCAGCATCCCCGCAGGTTGCGTCGCATCGACCACGCACAGCACGGTCTCGAGCGGCGCCTCCTTCCAGATCACGGGATCCATCAGGTTGCGCACGATGTCGGCGGGATCGGCGATCCCGCTGGTCTCGATCACGATGAATTCGGGACGCGGATCACGCCGCAGCAGCGTGGCGAGCGTGCGCAGCAGGTCGCCCTCCAGCGTGCAGCAGATGCAGCCATTACTCAGGCTGACCACGCCGTCGCCGGCGCCCGCGATCAGCTCCGCGTCGATATTGATCGCACCGAAATCGTTGACCACGGCGGCGATGCGCCGCCCTTGCGCATGCGCCAGCAGATGGTTGACGACCGTGGTCTTGCCCGCCCCGAGGAAGCCCGCGACCAGCAGGATCGGGACCGGCACCTCAGCCTCCGGTGACGGGCCGGCGCACCGGCCGGCCGGGACGCGCCGCGACATCGAGCACCCCATCGCTGATCAGCGGCTGGCCGCTGACCACGAGATGCCGCACGCCCTCCGCCGGACGATTCATCGCGGAGAAGGTCGCGCGATCGCTCAGCGCCTCGAAGTCGAACACCACGACATCGGCGTCGGCGCCGACCTGCAGCCTGCCCTTGGCCCGCATCGCCGGCGTGCTCGCCGACAGGATCTCGGCCGGGATCAGCGCGCATTTGCGGATGCCCTCGAGCAACGACACTTTCTTGCGCTCGCGCACCCATTCGCGGATGAAGCGGGTGAAGCAGCCCGCCGAGCGCGGGTGCGAGGTGGCATCGTCGGGCAGCGGCCAGGCGTCGCCGGTGTAGGGGCGGCCGTCCGACAGCGTCCACGGCATCGCGTCGGAGGCGATCGCGCCGCCCGGATACAGCACCGCCATGTCGAGCAGATCGCGATGATGCGCGTTGTTCTCGATGTCGAGCACGTGCCACAGCACCAAGGTCGAGGGCTCTTCGGCCTGTGCCGCCAGCAGTTCCTCGCGGCTGCCGAAGCGATGACCGTCGGTCACGCGCTGCACCGAATCATAGCCGAGGCCGTTGCGTTCCTCGAATTTCGGATCGCTGAAGAAGGTCGCCGCCAGCACGGTCGAGCCGGTGCCGTAGGGATAGGCCTCCACCGTAATCGGCAGGCCCTGCGCCTGCGCTTTCGCGATCAGGGCAACACAGCGTTCGATATCCGTCTTGCTCGACGAGTTGAAATGACAGATGTGCATATGCGCGCCGGTGGCGCCGGCATACCCGATCAGTCGGATATAGGCCTCGGCCGCGCTCTCGGGATCGATCCGCGACATGTAGGCGACGTGGGTGAAGGTCGGCACCGCATGCGTGGCCGCGAGCTGGCACACCGCGGTCAATTCCTGCACGCCGGCGCCCGGCGCATAGGCGTTGAGAATGCCGATGCCGATACCGCCCTCGTTCAGGCCGATCGCGAGGCGGTCGAGGATGCCGCCGACCTCGCCTTCGGTCGCGACGTTTTCGATCCAGCGGCGATCGCGCATCGCGGCGCCAAACGATTCCAGCGAGCTTTCCGAATTCGAGCCGGTCATCGCGCCGATGCGCGCGAAGGCCCAGTTGGCGGCGGCGCCGTAGTTCAGCACCCTGCCCTTCTCGGCCTGGCGCTTGTACCAGGACGCGACCGGCAACACGCCGGCCTCGAGGTCGAGCGAGGTCGTCACCCCGTCGAAGGCCTGCATGCGGTCGGCCGGAATGGTCTGGCCATGCGCGTGCAGGTCGATGAAACCCGGCGCCACCACGAGCCCGGTCGCGTCGATCTGCCGCTCGGCGCCGCCGAGGCCGGTGCCGACCGCGGCGATCTTGCCGTCGACCACAGCCACATCGCCAATCGCGTCCATCCCGCTGGCCGGATCCACCACCCGGCCGCCGCTGATCACCAAGCCACCCATCTCGTCACTCCCCGCATTCCGAAACCGACCGGTCTCCTGTCGAACACAGAGAAGCGCATCGCACTGATCGCAGCAAGCCGGCCAGGGTTGTGGCGACATGCTGTGACGGAATATCCGCCGCGCGTGATGGCGATTGCAGAGAGCCCCGTCCTACGTTCCGGTTGCACGCCGCGATGGCAGCCCGCGCCAGAGATCGGGGCCGGGCTTCACGCGGCTCGCCACGAGTTTTGGCGGCGTGCGGTCCTTGGCGATCGCCGCCTCGACCGCGCGCTTGAGCCTGACATTGTCGATCTGCGCCAGGAATCGCCGGATGACGGCCTCCTGATCCGCACTTTGACCGGAGATCGCCGCGCACAGCTCCGCCGTCGTCCTGCGGAAGAAGTGGAAGGCGTCATCGGCCGCGCCGCCCAGCCGGTCGACCTCGCCGGCCACACCGAGCGCGTGCATCCGATCGTCGTCGTCGAGCGTCACTGCGAAGCGCAGCACGGCAAGCTGCCAGGCACAAAGCAGCTTGCTCTCCGGTTCAGTCGCGTACTCGCGCATCAGTCGAACACCCCGCGCGTCTGACCTCCTTCGGCTGTCGAAGGAGGTCAGACGCGGCGCGACTATCCTTGCGCGGGAATAGGTTTTCGAGGGGAGCGCGCGCCCGATCGCATAGGAATCGCATAGGCGGAGCGCGCCGAGGCCCAATTCGCTCAGATCCCCTCGAACTGCAGCCGGGCCAGCCGGGCGTAGAGGCCGCCCGCGGCGACCAACTCGGCGTGGGTGCCCTGCTCGACGATCCTGCCCTGTTCCATCACCAGGATGCGGTCGCAGGACAAGACGGTCGCCAGCCGATGCGCGATCACCAGCGTGGTGCGGTGGCGCATCAATTCCTCCAGCGCGGTCTGCACCAGCGTCTCGCTCTCGGCGTCGAGCGCCGAGGTCGCCTCGTCGAGCAGCAGCAGCGGCGCATCGCGCAGGATCGCGCGCGCGATCGCGATGCGCTGGCGCTGACCGCCGGACAGCGTCACGCCGCGCTCGCCGAGTTGGGCGTCGAAGCCTTCGGGCAGGCGGCGCAGGAATTCAGTGGCATGGGCGAGATCGGCGGCGCGCTCGACCTCGGCATCGGAAGCATCGGGCCGGCCGAACCGGATGTTCTCGCGGGCGCTTGCGGCGAACACCACGGAATCCTGCGGCACCAGCGCGATGCGCGCGCGCACCTCGGCCGGATCGGCCTGCCGGATCGGCACGCCGTCGAGCGAGATCGTGCCGGATGTCGGATCGTAGAAGCGCAGCAGCAGATGGAACAGCGTGCTCTTGCCGGCGCCGGACGGACCGACGATCGCGACCTTTTCACCTGATCGCACCGCCAGCGACACGCCGTCGACCGCGAGCGCATTGGGCCGGGTCGGATAGGCGAAGCTGACATTGTCGAAGCCGACATCGCCGCGCGCCGGCTGCGGCAGCGCGCGCGGCGAAGCGGGCGCCGCGATCTGCGGCCTGACGCGCAAGATCTCGAACAGCCGCTCGGCGGCGCCCGATGCGGCCGAGACCTCGCCCCAGACCTCGCTGAGCTGGCCGAGGCCGCTCGCGGCGAACGCCGTGTAGAGAATGAACTGGCCGAGCCGGCCCGGACTGATGGTTCCGACCAGCACGTCGTGCGAGCCGACCCAGAGGATCACGACGACGCTGGCGAACACGATGAAGATGACGATCAGCGTCAGCACCGCGCGCGCCTTGGTCGAGCTGCGCGCGGCTTGATAGGCCTGCTCGACCTCGCCGGCAAAACGCGTCCTGGCGAGCCGCTCGCCGGTATAGGCCTGCACGGTACGGATCGCATTGACCAGCTCCGAGGCATAGGCGCTGGCATCGGCCAGCGTGTCCTGGGCGGTGCGCGACAGCCGCCGCACCCAGCGGCCGAACGCCACCAGCGGAATCACGATGATCGGAATCGCGAGCAACACGAAGCCGGACAGCCGCGGGCTGGTGATCACCATCATAGCGGCGGCGCCGAAGAACAGCATCAGGTTGCGCAGCGCGATCGACACCGACGCGCCGACCGCGGACTTGATCTGCGTGGTGTCGGCGGTGAGCCGCGACACCAATTCGCCTGATCGCGCGGAATCGAAGAACGAGGGCGACAGCGAGATCAGATGCGCGAACACGTCGCGCCTAAGATCCGCGACGATGCGCTCGCCGATCGTCATCACGAGGTAGTAGCGCGAGGCGCTGGCGCAGGCGAGCACCGCGACGACCGCGATCATCACGCTGAAATAGCTGTTGATCATCGCGATGCCTTCGGGCGTGAAGCCCATGTCGATCATCCGCCGCACCGCGACCGGCACGATCAGCGTGGTGATCGCGGCGATCGTCAGCGAGATCAGCGCGAGGATCGCCCGGCCCTTGTAGCGCGCCACATAGGGCGCGAGCGCAAGCAACGGCCGCAACCGGGCACGGCTCTTCGCCGGCTCCGTGATCTGGCTCTCGATGAAGGCTTCCTCATCGAGCAACGCGTCGCGCGGGGGCTGCGGGGCGCCGCGCGGGGTCTCAAGCTGTTCGGCTACGCTCATCAATCTAGACCGGTTCTATCGCCCCCCACATAGGCCCGCCGACCCCCCGCTGGCAAATCCGGTAAAGTCCCAATCCGGTGATGGGCTTAGGCCCTTTCTTGGCTTGTTTTGGCGGGCTCCATGGGTTATAGACCCGCGCAAATCCCGTATTCCAGACATCTTGAGACGGGCGCCGGCGCGCCGAAGGAACTGTCATGAAAGCCGATATTCATCCGAATTATCATACGATTAACGTCGTCATGACCGACGGCACCGAGTACCTGACCCGCTCGACCTGGGGCAAGGAAGGCGACACGCTGAACCTCGACATCGACCCCAAGTCGCACCCGGCCTGGACCGGCGGCACCCAGCAGCTGATGGACCGCGGCGGCCGCGTCTCGCGCTTCCAGAAGAAGTTTTCGGGCTTCCTCAAGAAGGACTAAAGTCCGCTTCGCAATCGCCTTGGCGATCACACGCAAAACGCCCCCGTCTCGGGGGCGTTTTTGTTTTTGGGGGCTCGTCCGGATCGGCGGGCTGAACGAGCCCGCGATCCTTTCGATGGGTCGTCCCGGCGAAAGCCAGGAGCCTATAGCCACCGCACTTGATGATGAACAGGATCGTGGCCCCAGCATCGCGCAACAACTCTCATTAGTGAGGGGGAATCTCCGCGAACGCGGCTATCACGGAATGCGGCAACGGCCCCTCACCCCAACCCTCTCCCCGTAAGAACGGGGAGAGGGAGCACTGTGCCGTCGCTGCTCGACCCAATCTCGTCACGGTCTAGTGTGGACGTTTCGATCGCTTGAGTTCGGCGACCTTAAACTTCCCCGCGGCCTGCAGGCTGCTGCAAAGCCACCAGGCCCTGTTTCGGTACTCGCCCAGGAACCATTTGGTCTCGACGCAATCGACGTAGGATTTGTAGGTGAGGTTGTCTCGGCACGTCGACGAGAACGGTCCGTGGGTTTGTCCGCCCGTCGACTCGCTACACCCGACCCAAGGGTCCTTGCCATGCGGGAGGCTCGATTCGCAGCCACCGTTGCAATTGCTGGCGACTTTCTCCAGCGCGGCAATCCTGCCCAGCACTGAATCCGGTGCCGGCGCACGAGCGGTTGACGATGACGTCTGGATGGTTCTCGATCTCCGGTGAGATGCTCCTGTGGTCACCACCTGGGTCGCACGATTGGCCTTGCCACCGGCTTCGGCGCCTCGACCGTGATGGACGGAAGCGGCTTGGCGGGGTCTGTTTGCGACGCTGCCGGGCCGCACAGCCAGACAGTTGACAACACAGCGACGGCTGAAGGCTCGACGGCAATCTCATGACATGGCCCTCCCAAATCCGGGACGGAAATGCCGTCCCGACGAGCGCACGGTACCATACAGCCTGAGTTTGGCTACCTAGGGTTGAAGAAGTACCTGCCGGTGTCTCGGGGTCGACATGGCGGCGAGAGAACGCCGACCGCTCGCGCCGTTCCGGCGTCTGCTCCTGGCCCAAAGCTGAGCTCGAACGGCGCTTGCCGATATTCGCCTTTGACCCGAAGCGGTCACTTGAGCGACACCGACACGCAGGCGGGATCGGATCAATTTTGCAGGACCCACGCCATTAGGTCAGCGATCCTGCCCCATAGCCGTTGTTACGAAGTTGTTGGCGCCCCCTACTCTCGATGCAGCGGCCATGCTTTGGTCAAAACTGCGTTGAGTGTTTGGCAGGGGTCATCGACATGGTGAAAATGCAATCGCCCTCCCTCGGGTGACATTGGACCGGGTGCCAGGTCGTTCCCTACCGCATTCTTGAGGTGCCCACCGCAAAGGCTTGTGATGGAACGGGCAAGGTTCGATAAGGCCGGCATTTTCGCCTTTGGCGATGCTCGGAGCGCTGTGACCTACTCGATCGAAGTTTTTATCGTCACCGCGATCTACGGGAGCCTTGCGGCCTCCGCACATCTCCTTCCCGCTATCAATCCAGCCGCGACACCGCTGTGGCCGCCAACCGGGGTTGCGCTCGCGCTGATGCTACTGCGGGGGTACCGGGTCTGGCCCGCGATCCTGGTGGGCGCCGTCGCGCCTTACCTGATGACCGACCGATCGCTCCTGGAGTTTGTCGCCGCCGGGATCGGCACCCTCCTTGCTGCAATGGCCGGGACATGGCTGATCGGACGCTGGTCGAACGGTCGCCAGACGTTTGCCACGCCAGCCGGTGTCGCAAAGTCTGCGAGCATTTCCTTTGTACCGACCGCGATGATCAGTTCATCCACCGCTTTGGCCGGATTCATCTTCGTCAACGAACCGAGCTTTCCCGATTCCGTCGCCGCCGGGCTGACCTGGTGGCTTGCCGACGCAGCCGCGACCCTGGTGATTGCTCCGGTCATCGTGCTCTGGGCGATGATGCCCTTACGGATTTCCTCCAGGTGGGCTCTGCTGGAATCGATCGCTGTTCCCGCACTCGCTGGTCTCATTGGGATCGTAGCCTACAGCCCGCTCATCGGCAGTGACCTCATCAGCGACGATCTCAATTTGCCGTTGCCGCATCGCAGTCTGCTGGGCTTTCTGGCTTTGCTCCCGTTGATCTGGACCGGCCTGCGCGGCAATCGATGCACCGCGGCTACGGCTGCGCTCATTTTCACCGGAATGGCAGTCTGGGGGTTCGCGTCCGGTAATGATCCGTTTCCGAAGACGGATCTGAGCGGCGCATTGTTGTCACTGCTCGTGCTTTCGATCATCGTATCGGCGCCCCCTCTTGCCCTGGCTGCGGCAATTGCCACGCGCCAGACCACGGAAGCCCATCTGCTTTCCGTGCAGGACCAACTGAACGGTCAACTTGAACGGAACGCCTCGGCGCTCGACAGCATCAGACGGCACTTCCAAACCCTTATCGAAGGCGTCGTCGACTATGCGATTTTTGCGCTTGATCGAGAAGGACACGTTACGAGCTGGAATAGCACCGCTCAAAAGATCATCGGCTACACCTCGGAAGAAATCATAGGCAAGCATTTTGGAATATTTTATCGGCCGGATGAACGCCGCGCAGGTTCGCCAACGCACGCGCTGGAGACGGCAATCGAACGAGGCAAGTACGACGTAGAGGGTTGGCGCATCAGAAAGAACGGTACGCCGTTCTTCATCACCGGCTCAGTCTCGTCGAGCCATGATGACGCGGGAAATCTGATCGGCTTTATCAGTATTCTGCGCGACGCAACCGAGCGACGCGACGCGGAGGAGAAGCTGGTTCAGGCACGCGAACAGCTCGCGATGTCGCAGAAAATGGAGGCAATCGGCAAGCTGACCGGCGGGATTGCACACGACTTCAACAATCTATTGATGATCATCGGAGGCAGTGCCCAGATCTTCACTCGCCTGCTCGATCCAAAACTGCCCAAGGCAATTGAAGCCATACAGACCGCGGCCAAACGCGGCGAGAGCCTCACACGCCAATTGTTGACATTCTCTCGTCATCAGCATCTCAGCCCGACGGTCGTCGACCTGAATACGTCCATCAAGAACATGCGGACCATGATCGAGAGCTCGCTGCGCGGGAACATCGTGTACAACGAGAACGTCAGCGAGGGCGTAGCGTCGGTCAAGGTGGACCTCGCCGAGCTGGAACTTGCGATCGTCAACATCGCCGTCAATGCGCGCGATGCCATGCCAAGCGGCGGCACGTTCACCTTATCCGTCCATGCGGTGACCGCGAACCAGGAAACCGGCGGCGATCGCCGCGCAAAGGCCTTCTTTGCGATAGCGCTTGGCGATACCGGCACCGGCATTCCGCCAAACCTCCTGTCCAAGATGTTCGATCCGTTCTTCACGACCAAGGAGGTCGGCAAGGGTACCGGGCTCGGCTTGTCGCAAGTCTATGGTTTCGCGCATCAGGCCGGCGGAACGGTGACGGCGGACAGCAAGGTTGGACAGGGAACGACGATTACAATCTACCTGCCGTCCTGCGCAGACGAGCAAATCACCAGTAAAGAGCTGGCCGCTGCCAGAACAAGAGCAAGGCAGCCGCAGCGGCAGACGGTTCTCGTTGTCGACGACAGCCCAGAAGTGGCGGATGTGACTTCCTCGCTGTTCGAGCATCTGGGTTATGACACGATCTATCGAGATTCGGCCGAAGCGGCGCTGAAATTGCTCGACGCCGGTACAAAGATCGATCTCGTCTTCAGCGATATCGTCATGCCCGGGACGATCGATGGCGTCGGGCTCGCGAGAGAAGTCAGGTCGCGATACCCCGGTTTGCCGATAGCCCTTACAACCGGCTACAGCGATGCCGCAAAAGCGGCTCCGCCAAGTCTGAAAATACTCCGCAAGCCGTTCGATACCGAGGCGCTGAGAGATTTTATCCACGATCTTGCGCCTCCCCGACCAACGCGATCATCCGGCACGCCCATGGCGTCAAGCACGACCGAAGCCGTGCGCAGAAATTGACCGGCCGCGCCATTGCAGAAGCGGCTCGTCGCGCAGCTTGACGAAGCGTTGATCTGCACCATCGCCGCTGATGGACATGACTGCTGCTAGCGATCCTGGAAAGCCAGCCGCGCGCCGAGCGCGACCAGGATGCTGCCGCCGATCCGCTGCATGACGCGCTGCGACCGCTTCGAGCGCTGCAGCTTCGACATCACGGCGCTGGCGAAAAACACGCAGACGATGTCGACCGCCGAGAAGGCCAGATTGACCGTTGTGCCGAGCAGAAACAGCTGGGCCCAGACCGGCAGGCCGGCCGACGCATCGACGAATTGCGGCAGGAACGCCAGGAAGAAGATCGCGGTCTTCGGATTGAGCACCTCGACGACGATGCTTTGCGCGAAGGCGCGCTCCGCGGAGAGCGGCGCAAGTGTGGGGCGCTTTGCATTGTCGCGGTCGCGGAACAGCGACAGCCCGAGCCAGACCAGATAGGCCGCGCCGGCAAGCTTCATCGCCATGAACAGCGGCGGCACCGCATGAAACAGCAGAGCGAGGCCGGCCGCCGCGGCGACGACATGGACATAGCCGCCGAGATGCAGCCCGAGCGAGGCCATCAGCCCCGCGCGCCGGCCGCCCGCCAAAGTGCGGGCCGCGGCGTACAGCATAGCGGGACCCGGGATCAGCGCGAAGGTTGCGGTCGTGATCGCGAAGGCAAGATACAATTCCATCGGGGGCGTTCGTCTCAGTTCCCAGGGATCATCGCCGCGACCTCGCGGTCGACCGGATTGTCGCTGGCGCCAAGACCCGCGATGACGCCGGCGCGATCCCCAGGCTTGCGGTTCTGGCTCATCTTCTTCTTGGCGTCGATCCGCGTGATCGGCATCCGGAAGCCGACGATCCCGCGCAGCTGCGCCTTGATGAAATCGTCAGGCGCGTCGCTGACCTGCCAGGCCTCCCGGCGCGACTTCTCGTGCAGCTCGGTCAACCGGGTCACGACGTCGAGCAGGCGATCGGCATCCTCGAAGAACTCGGCCGCGCCATAGGCGTGGACGGCGACGTAGTTCCAGGTCGGCACCACCTTGCCGTGCTCGGCCTTGGTCACGTACCAGGACGGCGTCACATAGGCGTCGGGCCCCATGAAGATCGCCATCGCCTCGCCGAGCGCGGGCAGCTTCCACTGCGGGTTGGGCCGCGCGACGTGACCGTACAGCGTGCCGTAGTCGCCCTCGTTCTCATTGAGGATCAGCGGCAGCGGCGTGCCGATCAGGCCATCGGCGGTTGCGGTGACCAGCGTCGCGAGCTTTGAGGCCCGCATCGCGGCGTGGATCGGACCGAGCTCATCGATCTTGAAATGCGGCGGCAGGTACATTGCGAACCTCTCGGCAGACCCCTTGGCAGACCTCTGGCAGGCCTCATCAATTGCTGCTCCACCATAGCGCTGAAGTGGCCTATGATAAGAGCCACTTTCGATCATTTTGATTGGTCCACTATGCCCCGCCTGCGCGCCACGATCAGCGTCCCTTCGCTCCGGGCCGTCGACCGCGCCGCCGGACAGGTCGGGCGCCAGATCGCGCAGGCCCTGCGCGCCGCGATTGCGAGCGGCGAATTGAAGGCCGGGGAATTCCTGCCGTCGACGCGCGCGCTGTCGGCCTCGCTCGGCGTTGCGCGCGGCACGGTCACGGAAGCCTTCGAGCAGCTGCTGGCCGAGGGCTATCTGGAATCGCAGGTCGGTGCCGGCACCCGCGTCGCGCCGACGCTTGCCGAACAGTCACGGCCCGTCGCGGTCAATCGCAACCCGAACGAATCGGCGCCGATCCAGTTGCCGCCGCGCGCGGCGCGGCTTGCCAAAGTGGCGGCGGCCTTCACGCCGATGCCGGAAGTCCCGTTTGCGATCGCGGTCCCCGGCGGCGCGGTCGCGCCCGACGACCATTGGCGCCGCCTCGGCAACCGCGTACGCGCATCGCGCGCGGCGGCGCCTGCGAGCTATGGCGATCCGCGCGGCTTGATGGAGCTGCGGCAGGCGATCGCCGACTATGTGCGCAAATCCCGCGCGGTGCATTGCGAGCCCGAGCAGGTCGTGATCACGGCCGGCACCCAGCAAGGCCTCTATCTCGCCGGCCGCGTGCTGCTGTCGTCGGGCGATCGCGTCTGGGCCGAGGATCCCGCCTATCCCGGCATGACGGCGGTGCTCGACGATCTCGATCTCCTCACGACGCGCGTGAGCGTCGATGCGCAGGGCGTCGACGTCGAAGCCGCAATCGCCGCGTGCCCGCATGCGCGCGCGGCCTTCGTGACGCCGTCGCATCAATATCCGCTGGGCATGCCGATGAGCATGGCGCGCCGCAATGCGCTGGTGGCGTGGGCCCAGCGAAGCAATGCCTGGATCGTCGAGGACGATTACGACAGCGAGCTGCGCTATGCCGGGCATCCCTTTCCGTCGATGCAGGGCCTCGCCCCATCGCGGGTGATTTACCTGGGCACGCTGAGCAAGGTGCTGTTTCCCTCGCTGCGGCTCGGCTACGTCGTGGCGCCCGCGCCGCTGATCGACGCCTTCGCCGGCGCGCGGGCGCTGCTCGACCGGCATTCGCCGACCGCCGACCAGTATGTGCTGGCGGCCTATATGGGCGAGGGGCTGTTCGAGGCGCATATCAGGCGCATTCGCGGCGTCTACGCCGCACGGCGTGCGACGCTGATCGCGGCGCTGACGCGCCACATGCCTGACGACGTCACGCTCCAGCCGAGCGATCAGGGCATGCATCTGCTGTTGTGGCTGCCAGAGCACTTCGACGATGTACAATTGGCAAAATCGGCGCTTGCCGCCGGCATCGTCGTGCGGCCGATTTCGCCGATGTACAAGGCCGCACCACGCCCCGGCCTGATGCTCGGCTTCGGCGGGTTCGAACCGGAGGAGCTGGAGGCGGCGGCGATCAGGCTACGACGTGTGATCGATCAGCACACGTCACAGCGGCGCGCCACGCCACGCCGTGCTGAGGCCTCACACTGATTTTGCAGCTTGGACTTTACTGCTCGAACGCGGCCTTGAGGCGGTTGAGCTGCGGCACCAGCGGGTTGCCGATCGAGGAACGATCCGGCGCCGGCGCGTGGATCGTGGTGTCGAGGCGGCGGACGCGCGCCTGCAGATCCATCGAGCGGGCGATCAACTGCTGCAATTGCTCGGGCAGCTTGGTCACCATGTCGGCCGGGCCGGGATCGGCGGCCGACAGCTTGACCTTGGTCTTTTCGCGATTGGCCTGGGTCAGCGTCATCTCGCCTTCCTTGACCGCGCGATGCAGCAGCAGCCAGGACGCGAGCTGCATCAGCCGCGTGGTCAGGCGCATGCTTTCGGTGGCATAGGTCAGGCTCACGGACCGTTCGAGCGCCTTGGCCTCGGCACGTCCGTCACCGTCGAGATAGGCGGCGGTCTGCTCGACCAGGTCCATGCCTTCCCGGAACAGCACGCCGAATGCCGTAGAATTGGTCAGCCGCTCACTGAACAGCACAAGCCCGGCTTCGCTCTGGGAACGATCGGCCATGGTTAACGCCCTCACACCATCGTAACGCCCGCTGGCATCTGACGCGCCAGCTTATGATGAACAAATCATTGCGCGGGGGCGCCGAAGAGTCCAGCCGCAACCGGATTTATGGTTTCCAGCGGATAGGACGCACAAAAAAGAGCCGCCGTTTCCGGCGGCTTTTGAAGTTGATAACAGGGAGGCGTCAAACAGAGTGGACAGGAGCCACTCGGTGTCCAAACGAGGACAATGCCAGTCATAATCGAGAAAGCTTAACCGATCGTAAATGAACGGATTTCTTGACGCTTTGTTTGCCATGTCGGCCATTGACCTAGTTTGGGACAGGTCTCTTCGTACCCCGGATGGAGCCAACGGGTCGCGCGAACGCGCGCACCGATGACAGGCTCCGCGAAATCCGGTGCCGCGGGTCTTCTCCTTCCCCCTGCAAGGGGGAAGGTCGGGATGGGGGTCAGCCGCAGGCGACGGTGTATTTGGAGAGAGCCGATCCCACCCGCTTTGCTCTGACGAGCAAAGCGACCTCCCCTTTTCAAGGGGAGGTGGAGCAGCGTAGCCCGGATGGAGCGCAGCGAAATCCGGGAACGGTCCATCCGCGGATAGCGCGGCTCCCGGATTGCGCTTCGCTCCATCCGGGCTACGCCACGAATGATGTCGCAGCGCTACGACTTGAAGAACGCGTTCGCGGCATCCTTCGACGCGCGCTTCTTTGTCATCGCCTCTTTCAGGCGATCGACTTCGGTCGTGAGCAGCGCGATGCGCTCGGTCAATTCCTCGACCGACAGCAGCGAGAGATCCTGTCCGATCTCGTGGCTGATTTTCTTGCGCGGCCGGTCCTCATCCTCAATCGGCATGTGTCCTCCCCGCGATGCTGGTCTGGCGCCGTGCGTCCAGAGCTGGTAGATGTCCTTGTGCAGGAGAATTTTGCAGTGACTTTCGTGTACGCGCAACATCTGACGCGAATGCCCCGGCCCGACCGCAAGGAGTCTGACCGGACGGGATAGTTGCGCGCCTGCGCGCGAGGCATGAGCCGACCCCAAGCCCTTCCGGTCACGCGGGAGGGCTTTTTGATTTTCCGATTTGATTTCGTCGGAATTTCTCTTGGGGGTCGGCATCACCGAACGCGAAAGACCTTAACCCATGACCAAAATTCTCATCACCAGCGCGCTGCCTTACGTCAACGGCGTCAAGCATCTCGGCAATCTCGTCGGCTCGCTGCTACCCGCCGATGTCCACGCCCGCTTCCGCCGGCAGATCGGCTGCGACGTGCTGTTCATCTGCGCGACCGACGAACACGGCACGCCGGCCGAGCTCGGCGCCATCGAGGCCGGACAGGATGTCCGGGCGTTCTGCGACGCGCAGCACGCCATCCAGGCCGATATCTACCGGCGCTTCGGTCTGTCCTTCGATCATTTCGGCCGCACCAGCTCGCCGCACAATCATGCGCTGACGCAGCACTTCTATCGCCGGCTCGATGACGCCGGGCTGATCGAAGCACGCACCTCGCGACAGGTGTTCTCGCCCGCCGACCGGCGCTTCCTGCCCGATCGCTATGTGCTCGGCACCTGTCCGCATTGCGGCGACACCGGCGCGCGCGGCGATCAATGCGACCATTGCGGCACGCTGCTCGACCCGCCGGACCTCATCGATCCCCGCTCGGCGCTGTCAGGCGACTGCGCGCTCGAGATCCGCGAGAGCCGTCATCTGTATCTGCGCCAGTCGCAGCTGATCGAAAAAATAGGCGCATGGATCGACAGCCGCAGCGGATGGCCACCCTTCGTGGTGTCGACCGCGAAGGGCTGGCTCAATGCGGAGCTGTGCGACCGCTGCATCACGCGCGATCTCGCCTGGGGCATCGCGGTGCCGCGCGCGAGTTTCGACGGCAAGGTGTTCTATGTCTGGTTCGACGCGCCGATCGGCTACATCGCGGCGACGCAGGAATGGGCCGACGCCGCGCCCGGCCGCGACTGGCGGCAATGGTGGTGGCAGGCCGATGACGTCAGCTACATCCAGTTTCTCGGCAAGGACAACATCCCGTTCCACACCGTGAGCTTTCCGGCGACGCTGATCGGCTCCGGCGAACCGTGGAAGACCGCCGATGTGATCAAGGGATTCCATTGGCTGAATTACGAAGGCGGCAAGTTCTCGACCAGCCGAAAGCGCGGCGTCTTCACCGATGCGGCGCTCACGGAATTGCCCGCCGACCTCTGGCGCTGGTGGCTGATCGCCAACGCGCCCGAAAGCGCCGACACCGATTTTGGCGTCGCCAGGTTCGTTGCCGACGTGAACAAGGATCTCGCCGATATCTTCGGCAATCTCGCCAACCGCATCATCAGTTTTGCGCATCGCGCCTTCGACGGCCACTTTCCCGAAGGCGGCGTGCCCGTTGATACCGAGCGACAGCTGGCGCACGATCTGGAGCAGCGCATCGCGACGCTGCAACGCCACCACACCGCACTGGAGTTTCGCGCGGCGGCGGCAACGACCCGCGCGATCTGGGACACCGCGAATGCTTACCTGCAACACACAGCACCATGGTCCGCCATCAAGTCCGATCCGGCACGCGCGGCGGTCATCACCCGCGTCGGGCTCAATCTTGTCGCGCTTGGTGCGACACTGGCGTGGAGCATCGTGCCCCACCTCGCGGAGCGCGTGCTCGGCGCGCTCGGTCGCAGCGATGCCGTGCCGCGCTGGCCCAATGGCCCACTCCTCCCGCTGCTGGATCGCGGCGCGGGCACGCCGGTCGCAAGGCTCGGACCGCTGGTCGAGAAAATCACGCCTGAGAGAGCCGGCCAGCTCACGGCGCGGTTCGGGGCTTAACGGCGTTTCGCTTCGGTGGAAAAGGCGGTATGCCATCCGCCAATCCTCTCCACTGACCAGGGACCGACCATGCCAAACCTGCCCGCGCAAATGACCGTCGTCGCCATCAGCAAGCCGGGTGGCCCTGAGGTGCTGGTGCCTGAGACCCGCGCGGTGCCGGTGCCGAAGGCCGGCGAGATTTTGGTCAAGGTCGCGGCCGCCGGCGTCAATCGTCCTGACGTCGCGCAGCGCTCCGGCTCCTATCCGCCGCCGCCCGGCGCCAGCGACCTGCCCGGCCTCGAGATCGCGGGCGAAGTGGTCGCGCTCGGCGAAGGCGCAAAGCACAAGATCGGTGACAAAGTGATGTCGCTCGTTGCCGGCGGCGGCTACGCGCAATATTGCATCGCGCAGGACGCGCAGGCGATGACCGTGCCGCCCTCGCTGTCGATGCAGGAAGCCGGCGCTACTCCGGAAACGCTGATGACGGTGTGGCACAATGTGTTCGAGCGCGGCGCGCTCAAGGCTAGCGAAACGCTGCTGATCCACGGCGGCTCGTCGGGCATCGGCACGATGGCGATCCAGCTTGCCAAGGCGTTCGGCGCCAAGGTGATCGTCACCGTCGGCTCGCAGGACAAGGCCGCCGCCTGCCTCAAGCTCGGCGCCGATCAAACGGTCAATTACAAGACCGAGGATTTCGTCGAGGCGGTGAAGAAGGCCACCGGCGGCAACGGCGCCGATGTCATCCTCGACATGGTGGGCGGCGACTATATCGACCGGAACTACGACGCCGCCGCGGTCGAGGGCCGCATCGTCCAAATCGCGTTCCTGTCGGGAACTCCAAAGGCCACAGCCAATTTCGCCAAGCTGATGGTCAAGCGGCTGCACCACACCGGCTCGACCCTGCGCCCCCGTAGTAATGCGGACAAGGCGGCAATGGTCGCGGCGATCGAGGCAAAGGTGCTGCCCTTGCTGCGCGAAGGCCGCGTCAAACCGCTGATGGACAGCACATTCCCGCTGGAAAAGGCCACCGACGCGCACCGGCGCATGGAGACCAGCGAACATATTGGCAAAATTGTGTTGGTGGTTTAACCCTCGCGACGGAAGCAGGGGCGGAAACCCTTTGATTCCCTTCGCTTTCGTGTCATTTATCGCGCCACCGCCGGGCCGGTCGCCGGGCCCGGTCAGTTTGTCGATCGCGGAGTACTGACATTGCGTCTGATCAGGTGCCTTGCGCTGCTCGCGCTGGGCCTCATGATGTTTGCCGCCGCGCCTGCCGCGTATGCGATCGACGCGGTGAGCGTGCGCAGCGATGCGCCGGCGATCGATTTGACGGCGGTTCTCGACCATCAGCGCAGTGAAACCGACCGCATCCAGGTCTCCACCGCACCCGGAACCGACGGCATCGTGCGCCGCATCGAGGTTCGCGCCCGCGAAGGCGGCCAGAACTGGGTGGTGTTCGCGCTCGCCAACAACACCGACGACCAACTCGACCGCCTGATCGTCGCGCCGCACTACCGCATCGTGTCGTCCGGCCTGTTGTGGCCCGACCTCGGCCTGTCGCGCATCGCCACCATCACGCCGTCGGTCGGCGATCGTCCCGAGCGGCAGGAGAGTCCGACCGCCGACGTGTTCCGCATCACGCTCGATCCCGGCGCCGTTGTCACCTATGTCGCGGAACTGCGCACCGACAAGCTGCCGCAGCTCTATCTGTGGGAACCCGACGCCTACAAGGACAAGGTCAACTCGTTCACGCTGTACCAGGGCATCGTGATCGGCATCTCGGGCCTGCTCGCGCTCGTGCTCACGATCTTGTTTGTGGTCAAGGGCAGCATCATGTTCCCCGCCGCCGCGGCGCTGGCCTGGGCGGTGCTGGTCTATATCGGCGTCGACTTCGGCTTCTGGGGCAAGGTGCTCGACATGTCGAACAACGCCGAGCGCGTCTGGCGCGCGGCGGGCGAGGCGATCCTCGCGGCGACACTGCTGGTGTTCCTGTTCGCTTATCTGAATTTGAGTCGCTGGCACGTCCGCTACTCGCACATCACGATCGGCTGGCTGGTCTTCCTCGGCTCGCTGGTCGCGCTGGCGCTGTTCGATCCCGCGGTCGCCTCCGGCATCGCGCGCATGTCGCTGGTCATGATCGCCTTCGCCGGCTTCGCGCTGATCGTCTATCTCTCGACCCACGGCTTCGACCGCGCGGTGCTGTTGATCCCGACTTGGTTCCTGCTGGTGGTCTGGGTGGTCGCGGCCGGCATGACGGTCGCAGGCTCCGTCACCAACGACATCGTCGGCCCGGCGCTGCTCGGCGGCCTGGTGCTGATCGTGATGCTGATCGGCTTCACGGTGATGCAGCACGCCTTCGCCGGCGGCGGCGCCACCACCGGCGTCGTCTCCGATGTCGAGCGCCGCGCGCTGGCGCTGACTGGCTCCGGCGACCTGATCTGGGACTGGGACGTGTCCGCCGACAAGGTGTTCACCAGCCCGGAGACCGAAGCGCTGCTCGGCCTCAAGCGCGGCACACTGGAAGGCCCGGCGGCGAAATGGCTCGAGGTGCTGCACCCGCTCGACCAGGACCGCTTCCGCGCCGCGCTCGACAGCGTGCTCGACCAGCGCCGCGGCCGCCTGGTGCAGGATTTCCGGCTCCGCACGCCCGACGGCCACTTCATGTGGTTCGCGCTGAAGGCGCGGCCGGTGGTCGGCTCCGACGGCGAGGTCTCGCGCGTGGTCGGCACCCTCACCGACGTCACCGAGTTCAAGAATTCCGAAGAGCGGATGCTGCATGACTCCGTGCATGACAACCTGACCGGCCTGCCGAACCGCAGGCTGTTCATGGACCGCCTCGGCGCGGTGGCGAATCTCGCCAAGACCATGCCGAACCTGCGGCCGACTTTGATGGTGATCGACCTCGACCGCTTCAAGCAGGTCAACGATTCCGTCGGGATTGCGGTCGGCGATTCCATCCTGCTGACGCTGGCGCGCCGGCTGACCCGCATTCTCAAGCCGCAGGACACGCTGGCGCGCATGGCCGGCGACCAGTTCGGCCTGATCCTGCTGTCGGAGCAGGACCCGGCGCGGATCACCAATTTCGCCGAGACCATCCGCAAGACCATCCGCGCCCCGATCGCGTTCAACGACCGCGAGATCTTCCTGACCGCCTCGATCGGCCTTGCGCTGTCCGACCCGGCGGCGCCGCTGACCGACGAGATCATCAAGGACGCCGAGCTTGCGATGTATCATTCCAAGCGGATCGGCGGCGACCGCATCGACGTCTACAAGCCGGCGATGCGGGCGCGGAAGACCGACCGCCTGACCCTGGAAAGCGACCTGCGCCGCGCCATCGAACGGCAGGAAATCACGATCCTGTACCAGCCGATCGTTCGGCTGGAGGATCGCGCGATCGCCGGCTTCGAGGCGCTGGCGCGCTGGGACCATCCCAAGCTCGGCCGGATGTCGCCGTCGGAGTTCATCAACGTCGCCGAGGAGACCGGCCTGATCGTCGATCTCGGCATGTTCGTGATGGACCAGACCGCGCGGCAACTCGCGGTGTGGCAGCGCGCGATGCGCGCGCGCGAGCCGATCTTCGCGTCGGTCAACGTGTCGTCGCGGCAATTGCTGCGCCACGATTTGATCCACGACATCCGAACCGTGCTGTCGCGCTCCTCGGTGGCGCGCGGCACACTGAAGCTGGAGCTGACGGAATCGCTGGTCATGGAGAACCCGGAGCACGCCGCCCAGATGCTGGCGCGGATCCGCGAGCTCGGCACCGGCCTGTCGCTCGACGATTTCGGTACCGGCCACTCCTCGCTGTCCTATCTGCAGCGCTTCCCGTTCGACACCATCAAGATCGACCAATCCTTCGTCCGCACCACGAGCCGCGGCACCCGCCCGGTGATCCTGAAATCGATCATCGCGCTGGCGCACGATCTCGGCATGGAAGTGGTCGCGGAAGGCGCCGAGACGGATTCGGATGCCGTCGAGCTGTACCAGCTCGGCTGCGAATACGCCCAGGGCTTCGCCTTCGGCGAGCCGATGGACGCCGATGCCGCGACCCGGCTCCTCACCGAGGAACGGCTGGAGGCCGCGAGCTAAGCGCGCTGGGATTTGGCTGCACTAACTTTCCGCATATTCGCTTCGCCTCTCCCGCTTGCGGGCGAGGCCGACACGCGTAGCGTGGCGGGTGGGGACTCTCTCTACAATGCGACTCGCGGAGAGAGCCCCCACCCCAGCCCTCCCCGCAAGCGGGAGAGGGAGCGCACCTTCTCCGCGGTGACTGCCCGACATTACAGGATCGCGCCTTAGCGCGGCTTGGGCATGCGCTTGAACTTGACGCTCTTGCCGTCGGCCTGCCGGGTGGCGATGTAGCCGGCCTCGAGGCAGGCCTCGCGCTGCGGCATCTTCTCCTGCGGGCTGCGCAACGTCTCCCACCACGACGCCCGATGCGCGGCGCGCGGCAGCGCCGCGTCGATGATCGCCTCGATCTCCTCGAAGGTCAGCACGATTTCGGGCAGATGCTGCTTCTTCAGATAATCCCGCAATGCGTCGTAGTCGTTCACAACGTCCTCGATGACAAAAATCCGGCAACCACCCGTTAACCCATTCGGCGGCTGCTGTCGCCATTTAAGGCGACAACAACATTTCCCGATGCATGACGGCGCTTTGGAGCGGGACATGCGATTTCGGCGGGGAAAGGACGCAAGGCGGCGCTGGCGGCTATCGGCAAAGCTGCTGATCGCCTCGTCGGTTGCGACCGTCCTCGGCTTCTCCGCGGTTTGCGCCGGCGTGATGTTCGACATGCGCCGCGGCGAGGAGGAACTGGCCCGCCGCACCCTGGAGAATCTGGCGTCGGGCATCGAGGCCGACATCAGCCGCAACATCGAGCTCTACGACCTGTCGCTGCGCGCGGTCGCCAGCAATCTCGAGATGCCGGAGATCCGCAATATCAGCAAGGAGCTGCGCCAGCTGATCCTGTTCGACCACGCCGCGACCGCAAAACATTTCGGCGCGATCCAGGTGTTCGACACCAAGGGCAATTTGACCATCGACGCGGCGAGCCTCGATCCGCGGCCGGAGAACCGCAGCGACGAGGAGTATTTCACGGTCCAACGCGACAATCCCGATGCCGGCCTTTACGTCAGCCGGCCAATGCTGCATCGCGGCGCCTACGCCATCGTGCTGAGCCGGCGCATCGTCGATGACGCGGGCCGCTTCCTCGGCGTCGTGGTCGGCTCGATCCGCTTCAGCTATTTCCACGATCTGTTCGGGCGGCTGAACCTCATGCCGGGCGACACCATCACCGTGCTGCGCAACGACCGCACCATCATCATGCGGACGCCGTTCGATCTCGACGTGATCGGCAAGAACCTAACGGAGCAGCTGGACTGGAAGGCCGAGAACCTGAAGGCGGGCGGCGCCTTCTCCGGCAAGGGCCCGGTCGACGACACGCCGCGGCTCTATGTCAGGCGCAGCAGCTCCGGGCCGCTTTACGTGGTGGTCGGCAAGCCGCTCGAAGCCGTCTTCAACCTCTGGCGCACCGAGGCCATTCGCATCGGCGCGATCATGGCGTTTCTGATCCTGTTCGTGCTCAGCGCAACGCTGGTCCTCGCCCGCGAGATCGTCCGCCGCGCCGACGCCGAGGACAAGCTCGAGGAGATGGCGACCACCGACGCCCTCACCGGCCTGAAGAACCGGCGCAAGTTCGACGGCGAGATCGAGCGCGAGTGGCGCCGTGCCGGCCGCTACGGCCAGCCGGTCGCGCTATTGATGATCGATGCCGATCATTTCAAGGCCTACAACGACACCTATGGGCATCAGGCCGGCGATCAGGTGCTGGTCGGGATCGCGATCTGCATTTCGGACGCGGTGCGCCGCGCCGGCGATTGCCCGGCGCGCTTCGGCGGCGAGGAATTCGCCGTGCTGCTGCCCAACATGACCGCGCTCGAGGCCTTCAACCTGGCCGAGACCATCCGCCACAAGGTCCAGCAATGGTGCGCGGGCGAACTGATCACGACGGTCAGCATCGGCGTCGCCAGCATGCGTCCGTCCGCGGGCCAGCAATGGTCCGACCTGATCGAGGCCGCCGACAAGGCGCTCTACGCCGCCAAGGCCAACGGCCGCAACCAGTCGGTGCTCGCAACCGTTCCGAAGATCGCGCTGGTGGCGTGAGGGGCCAAGCGGCTGCGAGATACCGGGCTTCACACGCAATCAGTTAGACACGGAGCTCTCTCCACATCGTCGTCCCTGCGAAAGCAGGGACCCATAACCACGGGGCTTCGTTGCAGAAGCGAGCTGTGGCTCCAGCGTTATGCAGCAGCAAGCATCGGTGGTTATGGGTCCCTGTGTCTTGGAAGTCTGTCAGGATGTGGGTGGGCGGGAAGCCGTTGGGTCCTTGGCGCTTGACGCCGCGAGCCGGCTCGGTCTCCCGCCCGTTCCATCTATCAACCTGAACAGTTGCACGAGGCTGCGCCAACAGACCTCGCATCACAGGGACAGGCACCGTGATCATAGCTCTTCGTTACGTCGGAATCGACGTCTCCAAAAAACACCTCGATATCTTTGATGAGGCTGACGGCGTGCCGAGGCGCATTGCCAACGCGACACAGGCCATCACACAGCAGGTGGCGCGTTGGCAATGCGATGCGCTGGTGGTCTTCGAGGCGACGGGTATCTATGACCTCGCGCTTCGCGAGGCGCTGCGTCAGGCCGGGATCCAGTTCGCACGGATCAACCCGGCCCGTGCCCGCGACTTTGCACGGGCCAGCGGCCTGCTCGCCAAGACCGATCCGATCGATGCGCGGATGCTGGCGGCCTTTGCGCGGGCCATGCAGCCCGCCCCCGAGCAGGTCGCCGATCCTGCACGGGGCGCCTTGGCGAGGCTTGCAAAACGGCGGGATCAGCTGGTCCTCATGCGCGCCCAGGAGAAGAACCGGCGCAGCGAGGCCGACGATCGCGCCATGGCCGAACGCATTGGCCGCCTCATCGAGGTCCTCGACAGCGAGATCGCCGGGATCGAGGCCGACATCAGCGCATTGATTAAAGCCGAAGCGCAGATCGCGGACGATGCGAAGTTAATGCGTTCGCTGCCCGGCGTGGGTCCCGTGGCCTGCATACAGCTCATCGCGCAGATGCCGGAACTCGGGCGGGTCGGACCGAAACAACTCGCAGCGCTCGCTGGCCTTGCTCCCTTCAACGTCGACAGCGGCACCTTCCGCGGCAAGCGCAAGATTGCGGGCGGCCGAAAGCGCGTTCGTGACGCCCTTTATATGGCGGCCCTCAACGCAGTTCGCAGGGCTGATCCGTTCAAGGCCTTCTATGCACGACTGCGACAGGCCGGAAAACCAGCCAAACTCGCCCTCATCGCCGTCGCCAGGAAGCTGCTCACGGTCCTCAATGCCATGATGCGAGACCGAAAGCCGTACCTGCAGACCAAACCAACATAACAGTTGCCGGGTCGCGCTGCGCTTGCCCGGGACGACACTGAGTTTGTTGCGGCGTCGAAACTCATACATCGGCATTCTGAACGCTGCGCCGCCGCCGGCGCCAGCTCAGCCCCGCCGCTTCTTCTTTGGCTTCTTGCCGAACTTCGGCTTCGCCGACACATCCGGCCACTGCGTGCGTCCGGCGTGACTGGGCTTGCCCGGATGCTTCTTTTTCTTCCCGAACCGTGGCTCGTCGCCGGATTTCGGCCTGAAGTCTTTTCCGTCCCGATCGGATCGGAACGAGTCCCTGGATTCCTTCTTTGACGCGTAGTCCTGGCGCGAACCGCTCGCGCCTTCGCTCGAAAACGCCCTGGCCTCGCGATCCGGCTTGCCGCGCCGCTTTCCTGCCGCCTCGTCGCGCGGCCCGTCGGCGCGCGGTGCGCTGTATCCGCCGTCGTCATTGTCGCGCCAAGGATCGTGCCTGGGCTTGCGCGCCGGCTTCTCGCGCACCTCGCCCTGCGGTGCGCCCGCCAGCAGCTCGATGCGGATGCTGTCTTCCTTGTCCGGGCGCTTGATCTTGACCGCGAAGGAATCCGCCACCCGCGCGGCGATCTCGAACTCGGTGGTCGTGTCCATGATCTTGATCGCGCCGATGTCGCGCTTGTCGATGCCGCCACGACGGCAGATCATCGGCAGCAGCCAGCGGGCTTCGGCATTCTTCCGGCGTCCGATCGCGGCGCGGAACCAGACAGTGGCCTCCTCCATGCCGTGACGCGCTGATGACTTGCCGGTCTTCGATCGCGGTCCGGCGGCACGCTCATCGCGGCGCGAGGCGCGCTCGCCGCGGCGATCGTCACGGTCCCGACCGCGTCCCTCGCCGGGATCGAGAATGTCTTCGGGCGCAGGCAGCCGCGCGCGGTAGAGCCGGGCGAGCGCCGCGGCAATCGCCTCGGGCGCGCGTTCGGCGAGCAAGGCCTGCGCCAGTGCCAGATCGTCTGATGTCGCCTCCTCGGAGAACACTGCATCCTGCAGCAGGCGATCATGGTCGAGCTTGCGGATCTCCTCCGCCTGCGGCGCGGAGCCCCAGACCACATCGATGCCGGCGAGATCGAGCAGCAATTCGGCGCGCCGCCGCCGTGCCGGCGGCACCAGCAGGATGCTGACGCCCTTGCGGCCGGCGCGGCCGGTGCGGCCCGAGCGATGCTGCATGACCTCCGGGTCTTTCGGCAGATCCGCGTGAATGACGAGATCGAGGCTCGGCAGGTCGATGCCGCGCGCCGCGACGTCGGTCGCGACGCAAACCCGCGACCGTCCGTCGCGCAACGCCTGCAGCGCCTGGGTCCGCTCGTTCTGGGTCATTTCGCCCGACAGCGCGGCGACGGAGAACCCGCGCTCGAGCAGCGCCGCCTGCAAATGTCTGACGGCCTCACGGGTGTTGCAAAACACCAGCGCGCTCGGCGCTTCATGGAAACGCAGCACGTTGACGACCGCGTGCTCGACATCGTCGGCAGCCACCCGGATGGCGCGGTACTCGATATCGGCATGGCCGCCTTCGTCACCGGCGACCTCGATCCGGAACGCCTGCTCTTGATACTGCTTGGCGAGCGCAACGATGCCGCGCGGGAACGTCGCCGAGAACAGCAAGGTGCGGCGGGCGTCCGGCGTGGTCTCGAGGATGAATTCCATATCCTCGCGGAAACCGAGATTGAGCATTTCATCGGCCTCGTCGAGCACGACGACCTTGAGTTCCGAAATGTCGAGACGGCCGCGCCGCAAATGGTCGCACAACCGGCCGGGCGTCCCGACCACGATGTGGGTACCCTCGGCAAGCTCGCGTTGCTCGCGGCGCGGGTCCATGCCGCCGACACAGGAGACGACGCGGGCATCGGCGTGTTCATAAAGCCATGCAAGCTCGCGCTGAACCTGCAAGGCGAGCTCGCGGGTCGGCGCGACGATCAGGGCCAGCGGGGCGGCAGCCGGCTCGAACCGCTCGGCGCCGTCGAGCAGGTCCTTTGCCATGGCCAAGCCGTAGGCAACGGTCTTGCCCGAGCCGGTCTGGGCTGAAACGAGGAGATCGCGGTCCACGGCGTCGTCCGCGAGCACGGCGAGCTGGACAGGGGTCGGCTGATCGTAGTTGCGCTCAGCCAAGGCGCGGGCGAGCGGCGAACTTGTGGTCGGAAAGGGCACGAGATGGGAAACCTTGATTGGTCCGGGCGCAGAACGTCGAGCGGGACGACCTGGAGCTGCGTACCCGGCAGGCGGCACAGCCGCATGACGATTTGGGGTGCTTTACGCCAAGACCGACCAAATCGCCATGCCCCCGTCGCAGAAAAGCTGGCGCGGATCAGGCTGGCTGCCCGATCGGGGCCGTAAGGCCGGTCAGCGCGATGGCGGGTGATGGCTTCGCCTGACCCGCAAGACCCGTCTGATCGGCGAGAGCCGCCGCTACTTGCCGCCTTGGCGCATGTGAGAGGTCAAGAGGGAACGACAGCGGGACGAGCGCCGTCGTGGCACTCCTCTTGACGCTACATCACTTCGCCTTGAGCGCCTTCTCATGGCTCTCGAGCGCCGCTGTCATCAGCTTCGGCAATTGCGCGGCATAGACCTCGATGAAGGTGGCATCGCCGCAGGCCTCCGGATCGCGGGCGGCCTGCTCGGCGATGCGCGCGGCCTTGGCCTCGCATTTCGCGAACATGTGCCAGAACCAGTCGGCATTCTTGCCGAGTGCCGGCTTGTTCTTCTTGATGACGGCGGCGCCGACCGCGCTCATCGCGCTGACGACGCCGGCGCCCAGCGTGCTGATGGCGCGCGCGTTAAGGATGTCCTCGCGCCCTTGCGCGGTGGCGTTGGTCGCGGTCGCTCGTCCCTTGGCCGGCATGCTGTGAGCTCCTTCGATCCCTGTGGCGGGCGCAGCATCGGCCGCGGAAGTTGAGGAAGGCTCAAGGGGCATGGTTGAAAACCGCTATGGATTTCATTCCGGTTTTATGCACTTCCGAGCGATCGGGCCTGGAGGGGAGTTTTGCCCGCTCCTCCGTCGCGAGAATCCGTCAGGTGCCGTTACCCTTTGGCGCCGTAGCGGCGGATCAGCTGATCGGCAACATCGTCGAGGTCAGTGCCGACGACCTGCGGCTGCGGACCGACGCCGAGCAGATCGTTGCCGGGACGCTTGATCAGCGCGGCCTCCCAGCCGGCGGCGACCGCGCCCAAGGTGTCCCAGGTGTGGCAGGCGATCAGGCAGAACTCCGAGGGCTTTGCCCCGAGCTCCTTCTCGACATAGCCATAGGCCTGCCGCGACGGCTTGTGGTGCTTGACGCCGTCGGCCGAGAAGCGCCGCTCGAACAGATCGACGATGCCGCCATGGGTCAGCTGCCGGGTCTGCACCTCGAGCAGATTGTCGGTCAGCGTGAACAGGCGGAAACCCGCCGCGCGCAGCTTGCGCAGCGCGCCGGGCACTTCGCCGTGCGGCGGCATGGTGGAGAATTTCTCGGTCAGTTCCTGCTTGTCGGACTCGTTGATCCTGATGCCGCGGGTGTCGGCCAGCATCTTCATGACCGCGGCGCCGATATCGGTGAAGGGCACGTAGCAGCCGGCCACCGTGAGCGAGGCCGAGTACATGATGAAGTTGGCGAACACAGCCGCATCGCGCTCTTGTCGTTGAAGATGCGCGCGAACACCGGCTCCATGGTCTCGAGGTCGAGCAGGGTTTCATTGACGTCGAACACAATCAAGGGAAGTGCCGCCATTTTGCTGGGCTCCTGTCGTTTGGCTTTTGCTGGTCTCAGCCCCTGTCCTTCATCCGGCTGCGGTGCGCGGCCTGCTTGGCGCGGTTGCCGCAGATCGCCATGCTGCACCATCGGCGCGCACGCGCCCGCGTGTGGTCGGCAAACATCAGCGTGCAGGCCGGGCCCTCGCACGCCTTGATGTCGGAGAAGCTTTCCTCGCAGACGACCCTGGCCATCGCTTCCACGATCGGCAGCAGCAATGTTTCGGCCGAGCGCCAGCGCCGCGTCCGCTCCAGCGCGAAACCGTCATCGCCGTGCTTTTGGCGATGCGCCACGATCCGGCTGAACGCCTGATCTCTTTCCAGCAGCCGGTTCAGCGGCTCGAGCTCCTTGAGCGCACGCGGCGCCAGCGGCCGGCCCATATGCTTGCGCACGAAGCCGCGGAACCATTCGCGCAAATCGCGAGCCTGACCGGCGACGTCGTCGAGTTCGCCCGGCGTCGCGCGCGCCTTGAGCTCGTCGAGCACATCGGGCGGCACCAGCTGCGCCTGCGCGAGCCAGCGCAGCAGGCCGTCGCCATCGGCGATCCAGTCCACCGGCGTATCGACCGGCGTCGCGATCGAATTGATGAAATCGAGGCCCAGGCTATCGGCGATGAACATCGCGGGCGGATGGGATTGCACGGTGACGCCCTCCTGGCGGCTTCCTCAGTCGCGAAAATAGTAACCTGATAAAATGCATTTGACAAGTTACTCGTCATGAGCCATAAGCGCGATAACCCATCAAACTGCATTTGAGAGGTTATGGCCGAAACCGGCCTGAAACGAGGGAGCGGACAATGTCGAACGAGAATGTCAGCGTGGTGCTTGCCCATGGCGCGTGGGCCGATGGCTCGAGCTGGGCGCGGGTGATCACGGCGCTCGACGCCGAGGGCATTACGGCGGTGGCGGCGCCGCTGCCCCTCACCTCGCTCGCCGACGACGTCGCCGCGCTGAATCGCACCCTGGACCGCGTCGCGGGCCCGGTGGTGCTGGTTGGCCATGCCTATGCCGGCGCCGTGATCGCCGGGACCCGCTCGCCGCGCGTCAAGGCGCTGGTCTATGTCGCGGCGCTGGCGCCGGATGAAGGCGAGACGGTCGCCGACGTATTCTACCGGCTGCCACCGCATCCGTTCGCGCCGAAGCTCGCGCCCGACGCCAATGGCCTGATCTGGCTGCCGGAGTCCGCCTTCGCGCAAGGCGCGCGGTCCGAGGACCTCGCGGTGCTCGCCGCGGTGCAGCGGCCGATCTCGCCGGCCTGCATCACCGTGCCGGTCGGCCGCCCGCTGTGGAAGGACGTCCCGAGCTGGTTCCTGGTTCCCGAGGACGACCGGATGATCGCGCCCGAGACACAGCGCGGCATGGCGGCGCGGATGCAGGCGACCGTGCGCTCACATCCCGTCGATCATACCCCGATCGTCACCGCGCCGAAGCTCGTCACCGACATCATCCGGGAGGCGGTCGAGAGCGTTACCGAGCACTGACCTCTTCCCACGATTTCGGACAGGAGAGCTGCCATGCAGGAGAAACGTCTCTCGGCCGACCGGCTCGGCGCGTTTTCCGACGCGGTGATCGCCGTCATCATCACGGTGATGGTGCTGGAACTGAAGCCACCGGAGGGCTCGCGGTTCGCCGACCTGTTGCCGCTGTGGCCGACCGCGATCAGCTACGCCGCGAGCTATCTGTTCATCGCGGTGATCTGGGTCAATCATCACCATCTGCTGCATCTGGTGCGGCAGCCGACGCCGCGGCTGATCTGGCTGAACTTCGTCCACTTGTTCGCCGTCTCCCTGCTGCCGTTCGCCACCGCGTGGGTCGCGCGATCGCACATGGCCGCCGCGCCGGTGGTGGTCTATGCCGTGATCTTCCTCCTGATCGACCTCGCCTATCTCGCCTTCGAGCGCGCGGTGCTGGCGCAGGCCGACCAGAGCGCGATCTCCGAGCGCGTGCGGACCTGGACGCAGCGCCGCACGCTGCTCGCGCTGCTGGTGTTCGCGGCCGGCGCCGCCATCGCCCCGTTCATGCCGCTGCTGGGCTTTGCCACCGTGTGCTGCGCCCTGCTGCTCTATCTGCGTCCCGAAGCGATCAGCGGGCTCGCCAAGCAAATCAAACCCTAAGTCCCAGAACTCACCAACGCGCGACCACAAGGAGTGACAGATGTCTCAGGTCAAATACCGCACCGCCGATGTCGATGGCTTTAACATCTTCTATCGCGAAGCCGGCTCGCCCGGCGCGCCAAAGTTTCTGCTGCTGCACGGCTTCCCGAGCGCGGGCCATATGTTCCGCGAACTGATCCCGCAACTCGCGGACAAATTCCACATCGTGGCGCCGGATTTGCCGGGCTTCGGCCAGTCGGACATGCCGCCGCGCGACAAGTTCAACTACACTTTCGACAGCATCGCCGGCGTCATCGATCGCTTCACGGAGGTGATCGGCTTCGATCGCTTCGCGGTCTATGTGTTCGATTATGGCGCGCCGACCGGCTTCCGCCTGGCGGTCAGGCATCCGGAGCGGATCACGGCGATCATCTCGCAGAACGGCAACGCCTATGAGGAAGGCCTTAGCGACGGCTGGACGCCGATCAAGGCCTATTGGCAGGATCCTTCGCCGGCGAACCGCGACGCGCTGCGCGCCTTCCTGAGGCCGGACACGACGCGCTGGCAGTACACCCACGGCACATCGGATCCGCAAGCGGTGTCGCCGGACGGCCAGAACCTCGACAACTACTACATGGCGCGGCCCGGCGCCCACGACGTGCAGCTCGATCTGTTCGGCGACTACAAGGGCAACGTCGCGCTCTACCCCACCTTCCAGACTTACTTCCGCACCCACCAGCCGCCGTTCCTCGCGGTGTGGGGCAAAAACGATCCGTTCTTCCTGCCGCCGGGCGCCGAGGCCTTCAGGCGCGACAATCCGAAGGCGGTCGTCAAATTCTTCGACACCGGCCACTTCGCGCTGGAGACGCATGTCGCCGAGATCGCGCAAGCCATCCGCGAGTTCCTGAGCCGCTGACGTCAAGCGCGCCGATCCATCGGGGAATGCACATGACCAGATCCGTCGCCATCGTGACCGGCGCCAGCTCCGGCATCGGACGCGCCACCGCGCTGCGGCTCGCGCGGGATTTTTCCGCCATCGTGCTTGTCGCGCGCAGCGGCGAGAAGCTGCGCGAGGTCGGCAACGAGATCGAAGCCAGCAGCGGCACGCCACTGGCGCTCGACCTCGATCTCGCCACGCCCGATGCCGCCGATGAAGTCGTCAAGACCGCGCTGGATCGCTTCGGCCGCATCGACGCGCTGGTCAATGTCGCGGGCGCGGTGGCGGGGCTCGATCTGTTCGAGATGACCGATACGCAATGGGACGCCGGACTCGCGCTCAAATTTCACGGCGCCAGGCGGCTGACGATCCGCGCCTGAGACGCGCTGAAAGCGTCGCAAGGCGCGGTCATCTTCACCTCAGGCAATGCCGCCGTGCTGCCGCGCGCCGGCGCCGCCGCGGTGGGCACGATCAACGCCGCGATCGAGGCACTTGCAAAAGCCTTCGCCGAGCGCGGCATCGACGACGGCGTGCAGGTGAACTGCGTGTCGCCAGGCGCCGTGATGACCGGACGCCGCCTCGCGATGCTGGAGAAGGCCGCGGCGGCCAGGCAGGTCGATGTCGACACCGCCAAGGCCGGCTTCCTCAGGCAGGCCGGGATCAGGCGGTTCGGCACGCCGGAGGAGATCGCCGACCTCGTCGGCTATGCGGTGTCGCCGCCGGCGCGCTGGATGACCGGCACCGTGCTGCGCATGGATGGCGGCGAGATCAGGTCCGTCTGAGGTCGCCGCGCCTACGCGCCCGTCACGCGCCAGATCACGTTGCCGACGTCGTCGGCCACCAGCAGCGAGCCGTCGGGGCCGAGCGCGACGCCGACCGGGCGGCCGTACGACACCTTCTCGTCGGGCGCGAGGAAGCCCGACAGGATGTCGCGCGCCGGCCCTGCCGGACGACCGTTCGCGAACGGCACGAACACCACCTTGTAGCCCGACAGCGTCGAGCGATTCCACGAGCCGTGCTGGCCGATCACCATGCCGTCGGGGAATCCCGGCAGCGTGCCCTGCGGCATCCAGCACAGGCCCAGCGAGGCGGTATGGCCGCCGAGCGCATAGTCCGGCTGGATCGCCTTGGCGACCATCGCCGGATCCTGCGGCACGCGATCGTCGACCGTCTTGCCCCAGTAGCAATAGGGCCAGCCGTAGAAGCCGCCGTCACGCACCGAGGTCAGATAGTCCGGCGGCGTCTCGTCGCCGAGGCCGTCGCGTTCGTTGACGACGGTCCAGAGCACATTGGTGGTCGGCTCCCACGCGATGCCCACCGGATTGCGCAGGCCGCCGGCGAAGATGCGGCTGGTGCCACCTGCGAGATCGAGCTCGTAGATCGCGGCGCGGCCTTCCTCGACCGCAAAGCCGCCTTCAGCAATATTGCTGAGCGAGCCGACACCGGCATAAATCTTCTTGCCATCGGCGCTCGGCAGCAGGCTGCGCGTCCAATGCCCGTCAGGCTTGAAGCTGACGAGCTTGCGTCCCTGCGCGGTGATGCGATCGGCGCCCGCGGCATAGGGAAACGCCACCACGCCGTCGGTGTTGCCGACATAGAAGGTGTCGCCGACCAGCGCCATGCCGAACGGCTGGCTCAATCCTTCCATGAAGGCACCGCGGCTTTCGGCGACGCCGTCGCCGTCACGGTCGCGCAGCAGCGTGATGCGATTGGCGCTGACGCCGAGCGCCGCGGCGCGCCGCATCGTCGCCTGCATCGCATAGTGGAAGACGCTGCGCGGCGTGCCAGCGATCTGCGTTGCCTCCGCGATCAGGACATCGCCGTTCGGCAGCACGTTGATCCAGCGCGGATGATCGAGCCCGGCCGCAAAGGCATTGACCTTGAGCCCGGGCGCGGCGACCGGCTTCTGGTCCTTGTCCCAGCCCCGCGCCGTCGGCATCTTGAGCGTCGGGATCGCGCCCTGCGGTTTGGCCTGCGGGATCTGCGGCGCGCTGCCCCAGGCCGGCGCGGGCTGCGCGCCCTGCATCCGCCGCCACGCCAAGGCGCCGGCCCCGATCGCCGCGACGACGCGGGCAAAAACTCCAGACGTGCTCATGAACTTCCCCTGTATTTGCGCCGTGTTAGCGCGCCTTGTCATTCCCTTGCCGACCGGCCGCGGCCCCAGCAGCATTCGCATAATGCCGGCCCTGATGACAGTAGTTATACGATCTTCGCAGCCGCGCACGAATCGGGGAGACTGGCTGCACGCTCCCTTGTCAGGGCGTTTTCCTCCCTGGACCTTGCCCGCCGCAGTGGCGGGCTTCCTTTTACGAACCGCCCCGGTTTTTCGAGGCGCCGCTCGCGCATGCGCCGTTATAGCCATAGAAGCATAACGGGCCGGCGACGGATGCGTCCTGCCGGGCAGAGCCCGGCAGTGCCCTCCCGGAGCGCAAGCCCCTTCACAAGAACCTGATCCCACGCTCGCGCAGATTTGCCTTTGCGAGATGCATGGCAGATCAGGAACGCCGCTCCATGGCGGTCGTTGGTCGGGACACCAGCAAGGAGAGTGTGAATGCAACGAAAGACCAAGATATTGTCCCTCGCCGCGGCGTCCCTGATCGCAACAACGGCAGGCGCGTTCGCACAAGGCTACTATCCTTACGGGAACCCTGGTCCGAGATATTACGGCGGCCCCCGCTATCAGGCCGTGCAGCCTGATGTGATGTACTCTCCGGCGGAGCCGGGCTGGTACGGTTCATTCAACGGCACCAACCATCCGACGCCGAGCTCGACCCAGGGTGACGTGGGTCCTGAAGGGAACAACAACGGTACGCTGACCGGCGTCTACAGGCGCTGGTAGCCACGCAAAATTTAAGGCCCGTCGCTCAGCTTGAGCGACGGGCCTTTTTGCTGTTCCACGTTCCACGTATGCAAAACGTGGGAACGCGAGGTTCGACTTTTCTGCTGAGGCGTTACTTCACCATCGCGCCGTAGACGATGTCCTGCACATTCTCGCGATAATATTTGCGCAGTTCGCCCGGCGCCGCGGTTCCCACCACGACGACAAGACGCTCTTTCGGATCGCAGAAAAACTGCGTGCCGTAGGCGCCGTTCCAGGTGAACTCGCCGGGATTGCCCGGCACCGACGACAGCCCCTCGCCGGTCCGCACCGCGACCGACAGCCCGAAGCCGAAGCCGCCGCGATGCGGTTCGACCGCGGCGACGTTGTTCTTGATCTCCGGCCCGAGATGGTTCGACGTCATGTGATGCACCGTCTTGGGGCTGAGGATGCGCTTGCCGTCGAGCTCGCCGCCATTGAGCAGCATCTGCCCGAAGCGCAGATAGTCGCCGACGGTGGCGAACGAGCAGGCGCCGCCGCAATCGAACCTGGTCGGCGTATCGAGCAGCTTGATGGCTTGCGGCTTGCCGGTGAGCGGATCGTTCGGGAACGGACGCGCCAGCCGCGCGCGCTGTGCGTCGGCCGGGTGGAACGTCGCATCCTTCATGCCGAGCGGCTTCCAGACATTGGCCGCGAGATAATCGCCGAGCCGCTGGCCGGAGACCTTCTCGACGACGGCGCCGAGCACGTCGATCGAGAAGCCATATTCGAACTCGGTGCCGGGCTGGTGCACCAGAGGCAGCTGGGTGATGCGCTCGATGAAGGCCTGAGTATCGCCCTCGACCGCCGGCGCGGTGCCGTCGGGATAGAGCCGCGCCAGTGCGCTCGAGCTGTCGGGACGGCCGCCATACATCAGGCCGGAGCTGTGGCGATAGAGATCGTGGATGAAGATCGGCTGCGCCTGCGGCTCCATCTTCAGCGAGCCGTCGGCCTGCTGCACGCCGACCTTCATGTCGGCGAACGCCGGATAGAACTCGGCGACCTTGGCCTGCAGTGGCAGCTTGCCTTGCTCCATCAGCGTCAGGCCCGCGACCGCCGCCATCGGCTTGGTCATCGACGCCAGCGCGAACACCGCATCGATCGGCATCGGCGTGCCCTTCACCGGATCGAGCTGGCCATACGCCTTGTAATGCACGAGCTTGCCGTCGCGCGCGATCGCCACCACCGCGCCGGGCACGCGCTTGGCCGCGATCTCGCGCGCGAAGAAGTCATCGAGCCGCGCCAGCCCCTGCTCCGAGAAACCGACCTGGTGCGCCGACGCTTCCGGGAGCGGCGCGGCGTGGGCGATGCTGACAGCAAGACTTGTGGCGGCGGCAGCCGCGGCAATGACGGTTTTTCTCATTGTTTCCTCACCGGGGACCGCGGGCGATTTGTTATGGCGTTCGTTGCCCGCAGCTCGCAGGATTAGATCACGCCGGCAAGGACGACAAGACTTCGCGGCGCGCGGCCGCGTCACGCGGGTGCATGCCTTCGCGAACGAAGAACGGCTCGACCTCGTGCTCGAACGTCTTCAGCGCCGCGCCGATCGCCTGATGCATGTCGAGATATTTGTAGGAGCCGAGCCGGCCGCCGAAGATGACATTCGGCCGCGACGCCGTCATGGCGTGGTAGGAGGCGAGCATGGCGCGGTCGGCGGCGGTGTTGATCGGATAATACGGCTCGTCGCTCCGGCCCGCGAAGCGGGAATATTCGCGGTAGATCGTCGTTCGCGCCTCGGCATGTGCGCGCTCCGGATGCAGATGCCTGAACTCGTGGATGCGGGTGAACGGCACCTCGGCGTCGGCATAGTTGATGACCGCGGCGCCCTGGTAGTCGGCGACATCGTGCACCTCGCGCGCGAAGTCGACGGTACGCCAGCCGAGATGGCCGCAGGCATAGCCGAAGAAGCGGTCGATCGGGCCGGCATAGACCACGAGCTGCCGCGGATTGATACGATCGGCGACGTCGAAATAGTCGACGCCGAGCCGGACGTCGATCGCGGGATGATCGAGCATCCGGCGGAAGATCGCGGTGTAGCCGTCGAGCGGCATGCCCTCATAGCGATCGGCGAAGTAGCGATCGTCGAAGGTGAAGCGGACCGGCAGGCGGCCAATGATGTCGGCCGAAAGCTCACGCGGATCGGTCTGCCACTGCTTCTGCGTATAGCCGCGGATCAAGAGATCGTAGAGCGTGCGGCCGACCGAGGCGATTGCCTTGTCCTCGAGGTTGCCGATCCCGGAGGCACCATGCCTCCCCGCGGCGCCGTGCACGGCCGCCTCCGCCGCGATCACGGCGCGGGCCTGCTCGGGCGTCATGGCGCGCCCGAACGCCGCGCACACGGTCGCAAGGTTGATCGGCATCGAATAGACGCGGCCCTCCGCCACGGTGAAGACGCGGTGACGGTAGCCGGTGAACTCGGTGAAGCGGTGCAGATAGCGCCAGACGGTCTCGGAATTGGTGTGGAAGATATGCGTGCCGTAGCGATGCACCTCGACGCCGCTGTCGGGGTCGAGCTCCGAATAGGCGTTGCCGCCGATATGCGGACGGCGGTCGAGCACGCAGACGGAGCGGCCGAGCCTGCTCGCCACCTGCTCGGCGATCACAGCGCCGAAGAAGCCCGCCCCCACCACGACGACGTCGAAGCCATCAAGCTGCATGCGCTCTCGCCTCTCATGTCGGATCGCGACGGCGCCCGACGGAGCTTCAACGTGACGGCACGGCCGTTTCGGGCGAAATAAATCCGCCCGTCGGGATAATTCCGAGCCCGGAACGGCCGGCTCGGCCGTTCAACTGACAGCCTGCAAGGCGACGCAAATGCCCGCGCGAGCAGCAACACCATCAAGCGCGGAGGTCCCATGTCCGTGATCTGCGTCCTGTACTCCAGCAACACCACCTATGATTCGCTGCGCGGCATCCTGGCGATGGCCGCGGCCGAACTCGACCGGCTCGGGCACGAGGTCAAAATGCTCGATCTGCTGGCACCGGATTTCTCGGCCCGGCTCAACGCCCTGCTGCCGCGGCGCGCCGAGACCATGGCGCTCGGCTTCTCCGGCATCGGGCTCGATATCCACACCAAGGATGGCAGATTGTTCTGGGACGTCGCCCAGATCCCCGTCTTCACCTTGTTCTGCGATCATCCCTGCTATTTCGCCCGGCGCCACGGGCTCGAGAGCCGCTACACCGCGCATGGCTACGTGTTTCCGGACCACGCCGCATTCAACCGCGATCATCTGGGGGCCAATGGCGCCGTGTTCGCGACCCATATGGGCATTCCCGATCCCGGCTTCTTCGGCGGCCTGCCGCCCGAGAAGCGCAACGGCCGGCTGATCTTCGCCAAGTCCGGCTGGAATCCGGTGGCGCTCGAGCGCGGCTGGCGCAAGACGATGCCGCCAAAGCTGTTCGCGCTGCTGTTCGACGCAATCGCCGAGGCGCGCGGCAAGACCTGCGGCGCATTTCCGAAGATCATCGTCGACGTCGCCGAGCAGCATCTGGTCTATCTGAGGCCCGGCGGCGACCTGTTCAACGTGATCCTGACCCGGCTCGACAACTACACACGAGGCGTGCGCACCCGCGAGGTGGGTGCGGTACTCGCCGACTATCCGGTCGACTTCATCGGCGGCGGCTGGAGCGATCTCGACGTCAGCGGGCGTCCGGCCCGCGTGCTCGGCGCGATGACGTTCGATGCGATGCGCGAAGGCCTCGGCAGTTACCTCGCCGCGGTCTCGCTCAATCCCAATATCGATCTGTCGGTGCATGACCGGGTGTTCTTCGCGCTCGGCGCCGGCACCGTGCCGGTGTTCGACGCCAACCGCTTCTCGGCCGCGGAGATGCCGCATCTCGCCCGCTTCAGCTTCGGCCAGGACACGATCAGCATCGCCGCCGCCGTCGAGGCCGTGCTGGCCGATCCCTCAGCGGCGCAGGCGGCGGCCGCGACCACCTTGCGCGAACTCTATCCGCGCTTCTCGATGCAGCGGTCGGTGCAGGACATCCACGAGGTCACGATGTCGATCGCGGGCGCCGCCGGCGCCAGTTTGTTGCCGGCCGAGCCGGTGCCCGCCGGCGTCTGGACGCCGAAGCAGGCGGCCTGATCGCGTCGCCATTTCCGTGGCCGCATCGCGCCCGCTGCGCTACCATGCGCCGGTCACCTCCGATCGGGGCCAGCATGAACCGCCGCGCGTTTGTCTCGGGACTGGCCGTTGCCGCGGCGCTTGCAGGCTTCGCCGCGCCGGCTGCGGCCGACGGCAGGCGGGTGGCGCTGGTGATCGGCAACGGCGCCTACAAAAGCGTGCCGGCGCTGTCCAATCCGCCAAATGATGCCGGCGATATCGCAGCCGCGCTGCAACGCCTCGGCGTTGCCGTGACGCTCATCACCAATGCAGGCTTCGACGAGATGCGGCGCGGGCTGATCGCATTCGGCCGCAATGCCGCGGGCGCCGACATGGCGGCGGTGTACTTCGCCGGCCACGGCATGGAGATCAACGGCGACAACTGGCTGATCCCGGTCGATGCCGAACTGAAGCGCGATACCGACGCCGCCAATGAAGCGATCAGCCTGCAAAGCGTGATGCTGCAGGTCGCCAACACCGGAAGTCTCGGCCTCGTCATCCTCGATGCCTGCCGCAACAATCCGTTCGCAGCGAAGATGGGCCGCTCGCTCGCCACCCGCGCCGCCGCCGGCAGCGGGCTCGGCCGCATCGAGCCGGTCGGCAACGTGCTGGTCGCCTATGCCGCGCGACGGCACCACTGCGCTCGACGGCGACGGCCGCAACAGCCCGTTCGCCGCGGCGCTGCTCCGCAACATGGAGACGCCGGGCGTCGAGGTCACCTTCATGTTCCGCAACGTCCGCGACGACGTGATGGAGGCGACGCGCAACGCGCAGCAGCCGTTTGTGTACGGCTCGCTGTCGCGCAAGGCGATCTATCTCGTCGCCGCGCCGCCGGCCGACGCCGCCGCCACGAAACAGGCGAACGCTGCGCCGGCAGCCGCCGCATTGTCGGCGCCATCGACGACGTCAGCCGGCGCGATCGATCCCGCGCTGGTCGGCACCTGGGAGATCATGGTGCCGGATGGTCGCGGCCAGTCACGCTGGATCTGGCGGATCGTGGCCGACGGCACCTACCAATTCCACGCCGAGCCCTCGCGCGCCGCGCGCCCGCACGAAGGCACCGTCAGCTTCGCCAACGGCCGCTGGACACTGCATGCTCTGCGAGGACTGAGGAACTACAGCGACGGCGGCTCCTACGAGATCCGCGACTCTACTGCCGTCATCACCGGCAAGCTCGGCACCGGCTACTGGAAGCGCAGCGTGGAGTGAGTGCGCGCGGCGCGATGGTGCAGCCGCAAGCCTCGCCCCCTTTCATAAATCCAGTTCACCCGTCGCCGGATAGACCACCGTGCCGTCGCCCTGGACGACGGCGCCTTCGGTGAGACGGGCGGGCTCGAGGCGGCCCTCCCCCATGATGTGGACGACGGTCTCGCCGGACGCGATCAGATAGTCGGCGACGATGCGGCGGTGGCAGCGCCACCACACCGCTTCCGAGCACATCATCGCACAGCGTTGCCGGCGCCCTTCCTCGCGCAGATGCTGGAGCGCCGCATGAAACTGCGGCGACAACGCATAGTCGGCGTAGTTGTGAAAACTCTCGTTGCTCCAGAATCCATTGACGGACGGCGGCACGCTTCGCGCCTTGCCGCGGAGCCCGCCGAGATCGGCCAGATGCTCATACGAGATGCCCGCGGCCTTGAGCGGCTTGGGCAGCGTATCCTTGTTGAACTGCGGATTGGTTCGCGACCGCGGCACCGTTCGGATGTCGACGATGCGCTCGATCGTGGCCGCGCCGAGGAGAGCGATGAAATCCTCGAGACTGCGGGTGGAATGACCGATCGTGAAGAACGGAAGCGCCACGTCTTTGCTAGGCATGATGCAGCGCGCTGCCTTTATGGGCCGCGACGTGATCGGTCTTGTCGCTCTTGATCTCGTATTGCGGATCGGCCTCCGAGGCGCGGTGCGTGTGCCCCTTGTAGTCGAAATCGCGGGTGTGAACCGCGATGATGGTGCCCGAGACGCGGCCGGCCTCGGAATTCCAGCTGACGTGATCGCCGACCTTGAATTTCCTGGCCATGTCTAAAGCGTCCTTCAAGCGCGGAATTGATCATACGATACGCTGCCAATCGGCGGCATCGGACTAAAAAACCGCCGGACAAACGGGCTGGCAGCCGGCCAGGTTCCGGCTTCGCGTTGAGATTCAAGTTTCTCCCGGCACGCCGGACATTTCATGGCCCTTGGGGCACGTAATTTCAACCTGGATTTCATCCGCAGAAGGTCGGATCGCCCCGACCGGGAGCCAGTGGTCGCCATAGACAGCCACGTTCGACGATCGCACCCTGCTAAGGATGGTCACGCCGTTTGGCGATCTCGTATGGAATTCCCCAAATGGCGATCACGCCACTCAGCGCCGCCGGCCACCGCCATGAAAGCCGCCGCCTCCACGCATGCCGCCAGCACGCATGCCGCCACCGCCGCGATGGAAGCCACCGACACCAGCGCGCATGCCGCCACCACGGATCGCGGCCGGCCGGCCGCCGCCGACGCGTCCACCGACGCGCGTGCGCGTTACGCTTCTGTGCGAGACCGCAGCGCGATTGCCCGCGCGCGTATGGGCGCGGGTGACGTTCCGGCTGCTGGTTCGGGATACGCTTGCGCCACGATTGCCGGCGCGCTGTGAGACCGCGGTCTTGGCTCGGCCCGTTCCCGCATTCGAGAACTTGCCACCGGGACCGCCGGTCCGATTGCGCAGGGCTTCGCGTGCGGCCGGCGTGTTGCCGCTGCCGAAGCGCCGCGCCACGCCGGCATCGCGATAGGCAACACCACCGCGATGCGCGGGATTGTGGGCCCAGTTGTTGGTCCTGATCTTGGTGCGGTTGAACTGGTTGTAACGGTTGACGTTGACGTAGACGTTGCGATTCCACCAATTGCAGCCGCCCCAGATCGCGGTACCGACGGCGACAGCGGCGGTAAAGCCGATGACACCCGCGGCTACGTAGCCTGGCGGAGACCAATAGAACGGCTGGTAGTCGGGATAATCCCAGGCTCCGTAGACGACGCCGGGATCGTAGACCGGGACGTAATACTGGTCGGGATCGACCGGCTCGATCGAGATCGCCTGCTGCATGCCGGAGGGCGCGGTCACGCCGGCGGGAGGCGCGCTCTTCGTCACCTTCTGCTGCGGCGTCGATTTGAGATTGCCCGCGGCCTCGGCGCGCTGTCGCAGCTTCTGCACGGCGCTCATCACGTCCTGCTCCTGCGCGAGGAATGCGTCGCCGAGCTGTTGCACCCATTCGAGCTTGTCGTTCATCATCTGCAGGACTTGCGGCACCGCCGTGAGGGCCTTGACGCTCGGATCCCATGATTGCTTCTGCATGGCATCTTCGAGCGCCTTGCCGGTGATACCCTTGTTGTCCTGCGACCACCGCGCGGCCTCGACGACTTCCAGCGGATAGGTCGATGCCATCAGGATCTGCGACAGCAACGCATCCGGGTAGAGCGCGATCGGCGCCACCAGTTGCTCGATCTGTCCGTCAGGAAGTTTTGCCGGAGCTGCTGCCGGCGCCGCGGCCTGGTTCTGCGTCGGCGGCGTGGCCGCTGGGGCCTGGGCGTATGCCGGAAAGGCAATCATCAGTCCGGTGGCCAGCGCTGCGCCAACAAGGGTGAAGCGATGCAATTTCGGAAGACGTATTTTCATTATGCTTCCTCGCTTTTCTTATGTCCCGGTTTACTGGAAGATGAATATCCGCTTCCAATCATCCTTCATGCTGGCGATAGTCCAGCCATTGGCGCTCGCCGCGTCGAGCCCCTTGTCGAGCTTGCCGAAGGGAGACTTGCGGTCGTACGCGTATTCGCGCTCGGCATCGGTGTGATGCACGATCAGGCCGAAGCGGCGGCCGCGCGCGCCGGTGGTCCACTGCAGCATCTGGAAGTCGCCGTCGGAGTTGCCGAAGGCGGCTATCGGCCGGCGGCCAATATGCGAGTTGATGCCGACCGGCTTGCCGGGTCCGTCATCGACGAGATCGATGGCTGGCAGGCGCATCAGCACCGGCCCATCTTTGTCGACCTTGAACTGCGTCTTGATGCTCGATCCCACGACCTGCTCTGGCGGGATACCGTAAACACGCTCGCTCCACGGGCGCATGAATTCAATGCCGCCGCCGGAGACGATGAAGGTCTTGAAGCCATTGGCTCGCAAATACCCGAGCAATTCGAGCATAGGCTGATAGACGAGATCGGTATAGGGCCTGTTGAATTTCGGATGACGCGCCGTCTTGATCCAGTCGCTGGCAATCTGCTCGAACTCGGCCGTTGTCATGCCGGCATGGGTCGCCATGACGAGATCGACCAGGCCCTTCTCACCCGCCTTGGCCAGCGTTGCGATGTCGTTATCGAGGACGGCCTTGAATGGTTGTTTCTGTTTCCATTCCGGATGCTTGCCGGACAACACCTTGACCCGGTCCAGCACAAAAGCGAGCTGCACATACATCGGCTGCTCGCACCAGAGCGTGCCGTCATTGTCGAATGTCGCGATGCGCTCTGACGCCGGCACGAAGTCTGGCGCCCCTTCCCGGGTCACGGCCGAGACAAAGTCCAGAACGGACTTTTTCGAGTGACCTTCATTCCACGACGGGAGCGGATCTCCCTGTGCCAGCGCACGACCTGCGAGGGGCGCCGTAGCGGCCGACACCAGCAGGCCCGCCAGCATCGAGCGCCGATCGACCCGAATTCCCTTCATGAGTCCCTTTCCCATTCCCAAGTGAAAGCAAAGACCAGAAAGCAAAGACCAGAACGGCTCCGAAACTCCGGAGCCGTTCAATGCGCTTCGGCTAGTTGCCCGTCGGCAAGCCGATGCTGAAACCCTCCTTAGCAAGCTCATCCCTGAAGAACTGGAACCGCTGATACTGGGTAAGCGTGATTGGTCCCGAGTAACCCTCACTCTGAAGCTTCCGCGGTGGATACTTCACGTAGGTCTGCATTAGTTCTTTGGTCGCGGCGTTGATCGTGACCAGCGTCCAGGTATGCTCCGTGTAGTTATTCATGAAGATGTCGTAACGCTCCTGAGGATCCTGCCAGAGATCGAAGACTTGCGGAACGGTCGCCACATAGGACTCCGGCCCCTTCCATCCGAGATTGCTGTCGACCGCGAGGCCGCCGGTCTTTGCGCCGTTATCGCCGCGCAAATTGAACACAGCCTTGTAATTGCCGACGCGCGCTGCGCCCGGCGTGAGCTCGTTCTCGGTGAAGTAGAACCAGTTCTTGCGCTCCGATTTTCCTGTACCGAACAGAATCGGCGACATGTCGTAGCTGTCGAAGATGATCGGCTTACCCTCGCGGTCGTTCTCGGGCAGCTTTACGCCGCCAAGCTTGGCGAATGTCGCCATGTAGTCGAGACCACCGAGAATGTCGGCATTCTTCGTACCGGCCTTGATGCCGGGCCCCCATGCGATGGAGGGAACGCGATTGCCACCCTCTCGGACCGTACCCTTGGTTCCACGGAGCGGTGTATAGCCAGCATCCGGATAGACGTCCTGCCAGGCGCCGTTGTCGGTCGTCCAGAACACATAGGTGTTCTTGTCGAGGCCAAGCGCACGCACCTTGTCCAGGATCCTGCCGATGCGGGCGTCGTTCTCGACAACCGAGTCGGCATATTTGGACTTGGACATCGACTTGCCCTGGAATTCGGGCGCCGGCATGTTGGGCTGATGCACCTTCATGAAGTTGACGTTCATGAAGAAGGGCTGCGTCGATGTTCTGTTGCGTTCGAGATAGTCGAGCGATGCTTTCTCGACATAATCGTCGAAGAACGGAATGCCGACCACACCCTTGTCCGGCGTGTTGACATACTGGCCGTTGATCTTGAACTCTTCCTTCGCCGGCTGGCCCGCGTTGCCGGACATTGCCCCCTTGGTCACCCGCGTGAACATCGCCCTCAATTCGGGATCCATGTCCGGAAACCACGTCGGATCGGCGTAGGTGTAGGCATTGAGATGATACAGACCGGCGTATTTCATCTCGTCGTAGCCTTGCGCGTTTGGCAACGCATAGTCGGCTTCGCCGAGATGCCATTTTCCCGCGAAGAACGTCTTGTAGCCGCCCGTCTTCAGGACGGAGGCGAGCGTCCATTCGGCCGCCGGAAGGCCGCCGCCCTGCCCCTGGAACGCCACGGTGGTCATGCCGCTGCGGTTCGGAATGCGGCCCGTCTGCATCGCCGCACGGCCGGGCGTGCAGCTCGGCTGCGCGTAGAAGGACAGGAACTGCATGCCCTCGGCCGCCAGTCTGTCGATATTGGGCGTCGGCATGCCGCGATTCTCGCCGCCGAGATAGCAGCCGGCATCCCCATAGCCGAAATCGTCGGACACGATGAAGATGATGTTCGGCTTTCCTGCGCCCGACGTAGTCGCCGGCTGCGGTGACTGCGGCGTCTGCTGCTGCGCCTGTGCCGTCTGAACGGGCGCCATCGAGGCAAGGGCGGAAACGGCGGCAATCGAGGTGGAGGCGAACAACAGGTTGCGGCGATTGAGCGTATCGGTGCAGGTCTTCTCAGTCATGTCTCTCTCCCTGGGCGGGTTACACAGCGGAATCCGAGGTGGCTGGTCGACGTGTCGACCGGCTCGGCATGACGCGCGGCCGGTCGATAGCGTCTGCAGTAGTTCGGCGCGCAAAGGTGCGACCCGCCCTTGATGACCTTGCGCGGTATCCTGCTGAGCGGCTGCAGCGGGTCGTAGCTGTCATGCTCGGTGCCGCCGCGGGGATTTTGCGGGATGCAGCACGCCTTCGCAGCATCGGCCTCGTGCTTCGGCATGTACCAGTCGCTGGTCCATTCCCAGACATTGCCGATCATGTCGTGGACGCCGTAACCATTGGGCGGATAGGACGTCACCGGCGAAGTGCGCGCAAAGCCGTCATCGCGGCTGTTCTCGAAAGGGAAGCGGCCTTGCCAGGTGTTGGCGCGATGCACTCCCCCGGGAGCGAACTCGCCGCCCCAGGCGAACTCGGCGCCATCAAGCCCACCGCGTGCGGCAAACTCCCACTCCGCTTCGGTCGGCAGGTCCTTGCCGGCCCATCGGGCGTAGGCCAGCGCGTCGGCGTAAGCGATATGGACGACCGGGTGGTCATCGAGCGACTTGATGTTGCTCTTACGGCCGTAGGGATGCCGCCAGTTCGCTCCCTTGAGCAGCGTCCACCATTGGCTGTAGTCGCGGAGATCGACGGGGTGATCCGGCGGCGTGAAGACCAGCGAGCCGGCGAAGATCAGATGCGGCAGCGCATCCGGATAGCTCGCTGGATCGGGAGCCACTTCGGCGAACGTCACATGGCCGGTGGCCCGCACGAATTCCTTGAACTGCCGGTTCGTCACCGGTGTTCGATCGATCCAGAAGCCGTCGACGCTCACCGTGTGGCATGGAGCTTCTTCGGGATAATGGTGATCCGATCCCATGCGAAACGTGCCGCCGGGAATGAAGATGCTGTCGGAGGCGAGGGTTTCGTCTACGTTCGCAACCGGTCTCTGCGCGATATTCACGAACTTTGCCTCCAACTACGCGCTGGAGCGAATTGCCTGCTTGGTCGGCTCGGTTGCATCCTTACCCAGGTCCTATGTCTGATCGCTCGCAGCATGCATTCTGCTCCGGCAAGCACGCCCGATATCGAAAGGTTGATAAGAATCGTATTGTTCACGCACTGCTCCAGTTATGCGAACGCCCCCTCGATCACGGCCGGTTCAGACGAACCAGGGCCTCCGCTTCCAGTTCGGCAACGAGCCGTTCGTAATCCGCGGCCTTCCGACTTCCTTCGCGGTCTCCATGCTTTGCCGCTTGTTGCCAACGACGAAGCGCTTTCACAGCTTCGTCATAATCTGCGCAAATCGCTCGAAACTGCGCATCGCGATTGAAGCAGCGCCGAATGTCAAGTTCGCGCAGCGGAAAGCGGGTCACAATCGCGCGGAACTCCTCCATGATGAACTCGCTTGTGGCCAACGTGACCTTTGCGACTGGTTCATTGGGGCTTCAAGGTACGAACATGTTCGTACACGGCACGATGCGCGTTGGCGCGCTGCTGTCTCGGGCGCGATGGCTTCATCGCCGATGCGACCAGCTGTCGCTGCAGTCGGGAACTCATTGTTCTGATGATCGAAAGTTGTCGCATCAGCGCCGGCTGCTTGCTTCGCTCACGAGTTGCAACAGCTGACAGGAAGGCTTACCGTCGACCGACGATTGGGGTTGCCGGTTGATGACTGATGTACCCTTCGCTCACGATGCCGCCAGCGGTTCATCCGATGTAACGCCGCGTGATGATTCCGCGGTGCCGCCAGCGCATGTAGCGAAAGAGCTGGACCGCATCCTCTCGAGTCCGCATTTCCAGGCGAGCGAAAGGCGGCAAGCATTCCTTCGTTTCATTGTCGACGAGACGCTTGCAGGCCGCGCTGAGAGCCTGAAAGGCTACACAATTGCCTTGGCCGTGTTTCGGCGCGACCATTCTTTCGATCCCCAGGCTGACCCTGTCGTCCGTCTTGAAGCTCGACGATTGCGCCGCGACCTCGATAGCTACTACGTGGATTCGGGCCGGGACGATCCGGTGCGCATCACGATTCCAAAAGGCTCCTACGTGCCCCATTTTGAGTGGCACAAAATGCATACTTCCGACGCTTCACCTCGCGAACCTGCCCTCGAACTTCACGATCGTTCTACAACTGCTGCTACACGTGCGAATTGGACGACCAAGCTTGGGATCAGGCGCTATGCGCCCGTCGCTGCCGCGCTGGCAGCCGGCGTGGTGGCTTGGATATGGCTTGCGGCAAGACCGCCTTCGTCACCAATGACGCCACGCGAGCCCGCGGTCCTCGTGATGCCGTTCGAGCCACTCACTCCCGGGGAGAACACGCGCCTCTTCGCCATCGGCATGGGGCAGGAACTGACCAGCAACCTGTTTCGATTCGGAGGATTCCGGCTCTACACGTCGCCCCCGAACGCGCCCACCGTAAAAAGCGACACAGCGCCCCGTCTGGGTGCTTCCTATGTCGTCCGTGGAAGCGTTCAAACCAGCGCCGAAGAGGTGCAAGTCACAACGACGGTCTTTAGCGAGAATGACGAGATCGTATGGATGCGAACATATGCTCGACCGTTCGATCCTCAGTCGCTCATGAATGTCCAGCGTGAACTCGCAAGCGAAATCGCAACTGTCGTCGGCCAATCCTACGGCGTGGTCAGAAACGACATTCGCGCGGATCCACCGAGGAATATGGAAAGCTATCTCTGCGTCCTGCGCGCTCAGGCCTATCGCAGCACTTTCCGGCGCGTCGACTTCGATCCAGCCATGCAGTGTCTTCAGCAAACCGTTCAGCGGGATTCGCAGTATAGCGATGCATGGGCGATGCTTGGGTGGCTGCATATCGACGCGGGAAGGCTGGGCTATTCCGGCGACGGCAACCCTCAAACGGAATATGACAAGGCCCTCGAGGCGACGTCGCGCGCCATCGCCCTGCAGCCGAACAATCTCCTGGCGCTGAAGGCCCTGGCTTCGGCCTACCATTTCACGGGACGTTACGCCGATAGCGATCGCATCAGCCATCTGGCGATCGATCTCAATCCTAACGATCCCGACATCCTTGCCCAGTTCGGCTGGCGTCTTGCCATCCGCGGAAACTTCTCGGAAGGAGTCCCGATGCTCAAACGCGCGATCGAGCGCACGATGCATCCGCCAGGCTGGTACCTTCATTTCATCGCGATCGACCTTTACTTGAAGGGTGAATACAAGCAGATGCTCGATGTCGCCGAGACGGCATCGTTGCGCGATTCCGGATTCAGCCAGCTGTTGATTGCGATGGCGAACGCAGAGTTGGGACGCCGCGATGCGACCCAAACGGCCTTGAAAGGAATGTCGCAATATAAAGCGTTGGCCGACGATCCGGCCGGCTTCTTGCGCCGCAACGGCGCCGCCGATCAGGTTGTCGACGCTCTCATGACCGGATTGCGCAAAGCCCAGGCTCTCGTCGCGAGTTGACGTTCCCTGCCAGCCGGCATTTTGCAGTTGCGCTTTCAGTTTCCGACGGCGATTCCGCCGTCACCGTTTCTCATTTGCTGCATCTACGCATGGAATGGACCGCCCGAAGGCGGCCTTCCATAGACTTGCGGCAACCAAGCGATGCCTACGGGCGAATGCCGTTCTTTCGCGCGCAATCCCGATAGGCGGAATAGCCCGCCGAGTTTCGGGCGGCAGTCGCCCCGCTTGTCATGTTCGCACCGCCGGCGGCAGCGGCTTCATTCGCCTGCCTGAAGCATTCAGCACGAATTGCATCGACATTCTTGCCACTATTCTTCGGAGCCGCATTTGCCGGAACCGCAACCAGCAAAACCAAAGTGCCAAGTACTACTGTCTTCCACATAGTCGTCTCCCTGTTCCCTGTAGTGGACCAGCTGCCGTACCAGTTCGCCAATTTGCTGCGCCGGCACGTAAGCATCAGCATCGTTTCACGCAGGGAGGTCTTCAAGGTACGAACACGTTCGTACCTGCCGAAGGATCGGGCTCCACAGTGCCGCGAGTTGCGCTTGCGCTCCGAAGCCGGCGACGCGCCGTCCTGAACATGCGATTTGTGCCAGCGTGGCACGCAGTTGAACAGGCGGAACGAAGCTCGTTCAGCGGGATTGATCGGGACACCCTTGCAAGGAGTCCCGATATGCGACCAACCAAGGCTTTGCTGGTTTTGAGCTTCATCGCATCTGCAGCAATGATACTTCCTTATGACGCACAGGCCCGGCGCGGAGGAGCCGGCGCTCGATCGGCTCACTTCCATGGAGGAGGAATGCGGCCTGGTTGGCACGGCGGCGGCACGCGATGGCATGCCGGCGGCTGGCACGGCGGCCGCGCGCGTTGGGCCGGCGGCGGCTATTACCGCGGTGGCGGTTACTATCGAGGCGGTTGGGGGCCCGGAGCTGCCGCAGCCGGTTTGGCGACTGGCGCAGCCATCGGAGCCGCGACAGCCTATAACTCCTGCTATCAGACGCGAAACGTGTGGAACGGTTACGCGTATGTTCAGCAAAGCGTGAGAGTCTGTTAGGCATCTCCCCGAGTTCGAGATCGCGGACCGACTGATCAACTTGGTTTGGTTTGCGCGAACTGCGGTAACGAGGCGGCGCGCCGCTCGGTACGCGAGCTTGCGTCTGACGTCCGCGCGCGTGCGAACGCCGACCCCGTCCGGGTCGGCGTTACGTCCTCGCGCTCCTGTTCTACCAGTTGACGCGCAGTCCGGCTTTTCCGCTGTAGGAGAAGCCGCCACCATCGAAACGGCTCTGATAGGAAGCGTTGGCATAAAGCGACGTGGTCGACGTGACCTGTCCGCTGATGCCGGCATTGATCTCACCCCACAGGCCGCCGAGGCTGGCCTGGAATGGAACGAAGCCGGTGTCCGACGAGAACAACGTTTTCGGGTTGCCGAGGAATTCGTTCCACAGGCTCGGACGGATCCAGGCCGTCAGCGTACGCGGACTGTCATCGACCGCCCATGTTCGACCGAATCGGGCACCGATCCGGGTCGCGAGCGAATCCACGTCCGCAAAGCGGATTTGCGCCGCGATGTCGCTGGCGTCGTTGATGTGGATGTTCTGATACACCAGTTGCGCCTGCGGCTCGATGAAGAAGCCGCCGGCGAACTTGAAGGGATATCCGCCCTCCACCGACGCAGCACCACCCTGAGCGCCGGTCTTGAGCGGCGGAAGGCCGCGATTTGCGCTGCTCGTGATGTCGTAGAACGTGCCTTGCAGAATCGAGTCGATGTACCAGCCGGTCGGTCCGAAATGCGTCCAGTAGCCGCCGAGCGTGTAGGCGGCAAAGGTGTTGTCACCCTGGCTGCCATCGAAATGGGTGACCCGCCCGCGCGCGCCGCCGATCGCGAAATACGCCCCCGCCTGGTCGCGCGAACCGTCGGGACTGTCGTGCCGATAGACATCCATGCCCGCCTGCAGCGCCAGGAAATCATAGCTGAAGTGGGGTCCGGCTTCGCCGCCCAACACGCCGAAGCTGTCGCCCTGGTGCACGCCGTTGACCCCAAGCACGCGACCCCATCCGACCCTGGCGTTCTCGGGGTTGGCGCGGAAACGCTCGTCCTCCTCCTCGCCCACGCGTTCATGCAACGTGTCGAGCAGGCTGCGTCCGTACAACAGCGTCATCGACGGAATTGCCGCATAGAGCGAAGTCTCCTCGCGGTAGTCAGGAATATCGCCGCCACCACCGTCAGTTCCGCCTCCACCTCCGCCTCCGCCTCCACCGCCGCCACCTCCGCCTCCACCTCCACCGCCTCCACCGCCACCACCGCCGCCGCCTCCTCCACCGCCACCGCCTCCGCCGCACCTGGGCACGTTGGGAAGATTGGAGCAGTTAATAAGACCGCCACCGCCGCAGGCACGCAGATTGGGATGAGCGACACAGTCGAGGGTGTCGCGCAAATACCAGGCTTGCGGGTTGCTGGAATCGACGCTCGAACGGAACAGCGAATATTGGTAAGGGCCGGCCAAGACCGCCTGAGACAGGCTGAAGGCACCAGCCGTCGTCGTCGCACCATTGATCGCGTCGACGACGAGAATGCCGTTGCCGGTGGTGAGCGCGCCGCCGCCTGTGGTGTTGCTGATCTTCAGGAACGTGTTGCCGCCTGCCGTGCCGCCATTGATGACGAGCTTGTCCGACGGCGAACCGTCCGTGCCGAGATACGTATTGAGCCCGATGGTGCCGCCCTGGCCGACATAGTTGACCGCCGTCAGCGTCTTGTAGCTCGACAGCTGCGTCGGATCGCCGACAGGGGACGTGAACTGGATCATGCTCGAAGCGTTGATCAAATTGGTGACGTTCGAGTTGCCGGTCATGGTCCAGAGAGAATTGTTTTTCAGCGCGACGCTGGAGGTGCTGCCGGAGTCGGTGAGCGCAACCCCCTGCAGCGTCGAACTGTCCGCGACGAGGTTGAGCGTGGAGCCGCCGCTGACGTTCAGCCATTGATTGTTGTTCACGACCGCAGTCACGCCGGTCAGGCTGACGCTGCTGGTGCCACCCGGGGCGGCGATCGACGCACCGTTCGGACTGGTCATGGTGACTCCGGAGAGCGTCGCACCACCGCCACTTATGTTGAGCGCGTTGGCATCGGCTCCGTTGGCCGTCAGTGAGCCCCCGGTCATGCTCAGCGTACCGCCGCTTGTCACGCCGGCCGCATGGGTGCCTGCACCTGAGGTGGTGACCGTCGAGCTGCCGTCGAGCGTGACGCTGCCCGAATTGTCGGCCTGCACTCCGCGGCCTCCGCTGCTGTTCGGAACGGTTACCGTCACGCCGCTCGCCGTAAGGGTGCGTCCGACACCGCTCGCCTGCAGGCCGATCTCGCCTCCGCCGCCGCCCGTCGCGGCGACGCTGCCTCCCTTCAAGGTGATCGCGCCGCCGTCGAGTGCCTTGGCACCGACATCTCCGCCGCCGCCGGAAACCGTGACCGCAACGCCGTTTGCCGTGACAGTGCTTCCGGACGATTGCGCCAACAGGCCGGTTTCGCCGCCGCCGTTCCCCTCAACAGTGACGGTGCCGCCGGTCAGCGTAACCGCCCCACCGGTGTCCGCGCGCGCGCCAACGTCGTTGCCGCCTCCGCCGGGCATCGAAAATGGTTGTGTCCGTCGCGCTAGCTTTGCTGCCTGCACCGGTCGCCCACAGACCTGTATTGCCGCCGCCACCCGCGGCGTAAGTGATCGAGCTGTTCTGCATGGCGATCAAGCCGCCATTGGCCGCCTTTGCGGCCACATTGTTGCCGGCGCCGTTGAGGCTTACTGCAAGTCCCGACGCGTTAATCCCGCTGCCTGATCCATCGGCAAGCAGCGCGGTGCCCCCACCGCCAAAAGCCGGATTAATGGCGGATCCCGATTGAAAGACGATCGTGCCACCGCTTTGCGCGGACGCGGCCGTACTCCAGTTGCCGTTGATGCCGGATCCTGAGCTGAAGATGATAGAGCCCAATGTATCGGCCAGACCGCCGATGCTGCCACCATTGTTGGGATTGATGGTGACGTTGTTCGTCGTGATCTGAGTGGTGTCGTTGCTGGCGTGAATGGCGGGTGTCCCGGTGAGTGTTGTGCCTGACGCAATTGTGCAGATCCCCATCGTGAGCGTGACGGTGGAGCCGGCTGCCACGGTGCAAGATTGAGCCATTGCCGTGTCGATCATGGTGCCCGATGCTCCGACGGGCCGCGACATGCGGTCTCGGCTTTTTCCTGGAGAACTGGATCAATGATTGCAGGGCGGCGCGCATCGACGCCTGTTTCCTGCAATTACCCGCGCGAGATCCAAGAAGAGTCGAGCCGGTAAAGCACTTCATTTGCGCTGCCTTCCAAGCCTGTCGTTTTCAACAACATCAAATTGAAAAGAACGGGCTGCCTGGGTCGCAGTGCAAAAAGCAGGAACGGCTACAATTCAAGATCGCAAATCATCATCCGGCTATCAGGACGAAGATCAACTCGAATGTTGCGATCAGAAATGTGCGCTGCCGTTTGTTCGCAGTTGATGCTTTCTCATCACACAACTTATGCAGTTTGTGCCAATTGTCGCGCTCTCTCGCATACGTCCGACGTGTGGTCGTCGTGCAGTTGCGCGATGATGCAACCTTTCATCAATTTGCATTCGCGCTTCTCTCTCCGGAGTCGTCGGATGCGCGCGAGAGAGCGCGACGGTTGGGCATTGATCGCGACATCCGCATGTCGACGCGACTCCCTGCCGCACCCGTGCCGCCTCTGCTGAACTCGGCATTCCAAATCGATCAGCAAGTCACGTCGATTTGATGCTGCGCATGAGATGCACAGGAACCACTTCCGGAGGTTGCATTTGGTTAGGTGCGAGAAAACGGGAACTTGCAGGCGAACTTGCAGACTTGGCATTCAGTGATGCCAAGCTTCGCAAGCGTCGCCAACAAACCAAATCCAGGGAGCAAGCCATGATGAGTCTAAAAGTTCTTGGCGCGGCCGTGATAGTGGCGTCCGCAGTTTCGAGCCCCGCATCGGCGCAAGCGGTCTTCTCCAACCCGGCCGCCTGTTCATCTCAATTCGCCAGCGCCAACTGCCTCAACAGAGGAGCCGGGAGCCCGTACGACAGCAGGAGAGCCTATCGGCGAACCGCCTATCGCGAACCGGTGGGACCGGTGGGGGCCGCCGCCGGCGTGGCCGGCGCTGCCGTCGGAACAGCCGCAGCGATCGCAACCGCTCCCTTCAGCGGCTGGCGCAATTCCTACGCCGCATACGATAGCTACGATCGACCCGCCGCATATGGCGACTACTACGCGTGGAACGGCGACTGGAACAGCTACGCCTCGCACAATGGGATCGTCTGCAGGCCCGGTACTTACTTCAAGGGGTCCGACGGACTCCAGCATCTCTGCCAATAGGCCCTCTGCCCGCAGGGCTAATCTACCCAGGCGGCCTGCAAGGGCCGCCTGCTTCCTGCCCTCGCCAACGGCAGCGTCGTCACCGGCGCGGCTGGAGGTGGCGTTCGCGCGTGAGCCATCGACGCTTCGATTGCCGATTACGGTAGGTAGCATCGGCCTTGCGTCACGCCGTGCTCACGGAGCTCTGCGCGCGATATGCGCTCGTCATGGACATGAGCAGCGTTTCCGGCCTTATCCAACGCTTCGCGGTTCGCTTTCCGGGCGCACCGTCGCCCGCGCCGCATTAATTTAGCATTTTGGAGCGTCGATAAGGACCGTCGTCGCCGTCAATCACAACCATCGGCCGGAAGTCTGACTTTAAGAAAAGCGCTACAGCGTGGAAAAAAGCGTAGTCTGGTGCCAGGGGCGGAATCGAACCATCCGGCTTCGCCCTTCGGGCCACGCCGGGACGAGCGTCTGCGTGGAGGGATGGCTGGCTACGATCGCATCGGGGGGAATGGTGCGCCATTCAGAATAAAAATTCGAACTCATATGTTATTGAAGTAACTATATAATTTAAGGCGTCAGCGCATGAACCGCGTGCTCGGAGCTCTGCAACAGCAGTCCACTCGCGAGAGGCCGGATACATTCATGCAACTGAAATCGTCACCGACGACGTCACGACACCATGCATGGACGGGGTGGACCACACATGCAGACCATGGCGTCGGCCAGCAACCGCTTCAGCCGTGTTCTCGTCCTCCAGCGTCTTCAGCCGCTTGGCCTCCGACACCTCCATCCCGCCGACCTTCGCTCTTCATTTGTAGATGCTGGCGTCGCTGACGCCATGCTTGCGGCAGATCGGCGGCCGAAACGTCGGGCTCATGCTCTTTCAAAATTCCGATGATCTGCTCTTCCGAAAGGCGGCTACGCTTCCGTGGTCGGTCCTCGTGCGGCGCGTCATCACTGCAGTCCGCGTCGTAGCGTCGCATCATTCCGAACATTCTTGCCAAACCCCTGCGCAAGACTTTGACTTGTTCCAATAAAAAAAGCGCCGATCCGCAAAGAATCGCTATTCCAAGGGGGAGGAGGCAGCCATGACCAAATCAAACAAGGGCAGCACTTCGAGCCGCCGCGGCTTTCTCAAGGTCGCTGCTGCGGGGGCCGCCGCGACGGTAGCCGCGCCGAGCGTCGTCAGCGCCCAGGGGCCGATCAGCATGCGCTGGCAAAGTACCTGGCCGTCAAAGGACATTTTCCACGAATACGCCCTCGACTACGCCAAGAAGGTCAACGACATGACCGGCGGCGAGCTCAAGATCGAAGTGCTGCCGGCAGGCGCTGTCGTGCCCGCCTTCGGCCTGCTCGATGCCGTCTCCAAGGGCGTGCTCGACGGCGGCCATGGGGTGCTGGTTTATCACTACGGCAAGCAGACGGCGCTGGCGCTCTGGGGCTCGGGACCGGGCTTTGCGATGGACGCCAACATGCTGCTGGCCTGGCACCGCTATGGCGGCGGCAAGGAGTTGCTCGCAAAACTTTATGAATCGATCGGCGCCAATGTCGTCTCGTTCCCCTACGGTCCGATGCCGACCCAGCCGTTCGGCTGGTTCAAGAAGCCGATCACCAAGCCCGACGACGTCAAGGGGCTGAAGTTTCGCACCGTCGGAATCTCCATCGACGTGTACTCAGGAATGGGCGCAGCCGTGAACGCGCTGCCCGGCGGCGAAATCGTGGCCGCCATGGACCGCGGCCTCTTGGATGCGGCGGAATTCAACAACGCCACCTCGGACCGCGTGCTCGGCTTCCCCGACGTCTCCAAGGTCTGCATGCTGCAGAGCTATCACCAGAACGCCGAGCAGTTCGAGATCACGTTCAACAAGGACAAGTACAACGCGCTGCCGGAGAAGATGAAGGCGATCATCGCCAACGCGGTGGACGCGGCTTCGGCCGATATGTCGTGGAAGGCGATCGACCGCTACTCCAAGGACTATGTCGAGTTGCAGACCAAGGACAACGTCAAGTTCTACAAGACGCCCGACGCCATCCTGAAGCAGCAGCTCGATATCTATGATGGCGTGGTGAAGAAGAAGGCGGCGGAAAATCCCCTGTTCAAGGAGATCGTGCAGTCGCAGATCGAGTTCGCCAAGCGCGCGACGCAGTGGGAGCAGGACACGGTGGTGAGCCGCCGCATGGCCTACGATCACTATTTCGGGCCAAACGCCGCGGCCAAGAAACTCTGATGGCGAGATAAAGCCCGCAAGGCGCCGTCCGCTCCCCGACGGTGCCCTGTGCTATGCTGGGATCGTTTCTTATGCCGAACCGTATCACATGAGCGTACAGCGTTTGCTGCACACGATCGACGGCATCTCCACCTGGGTCGGCAAGGCGACCGCCTGGCTGATGATCGTCCTGATGAGCGTCGTCTGCATCGAGGTGTTCAAGCGTTATGCCGTGAACATGCCGACGGCATGGATCTTCGACGCCGAGAACATGCTGTATGGGTCGCTGTTCATGCTGTGCGGCGCCTATACGCTGGCGCAGAACGCCCATGTCCGCGGCGACTTCCTGTACTCCTCGATGCGCCCGCGCACGCAGGCCGCGCTCGACCTCGTTCTCTACTTCGTCTTCTTCATCCCGGGCATCGCCGCGCTGATCTATGCCGGCTACTTCTACGCCGCGGACTCCTGGCACATCAACGAGCATTCCAACGTCACGGCGGACGGCCCGCCGGTCTACCACTTCAAGACCGTCATCCCGATCGCGGGCGCGCTGATCATGCTGCAGGGGATCGGCGAGATCATCCGCTGCATCGTGTGCCTGAAGACCGGCGAATGGCCGAGCCGGCTTGCCGACGTCGCCGAGACCGACGTCATCGGGGAGCAGCTCGCGCACTCTGAATTCGTGGACGAGGAATCGCGCAAGCTCGCCATCGAGGGCGCGGCGCGCATCGATGAAATGGCGCGGCAGCGCGGCATGGGCGGGGACCTGAACACATGAGCGATCCCGCGCTCGGCCTGTTGATGCTGACGCTCATCGTCGTCGTCATCATGATGGGCTTTGCCACGGCGTTTACGCTGATGGGCCTTGGCATGTTCTTCGGCTTCATCGCCTTCTACGACCCGTCGCAGAACTGGACGCACAACAAGGTTTTCGAGCTGATGGTCCAGCGCACCTACGGCGCGATGACCAACGACGTGCTGATCTCCATCCCGTTGTTCGTGCTGATGGGCTATGTGATGGAGCGCGGCGCCCTCGTCGACAAGATGTTCTATTCGATCCAGCTCGCCTTCCGCCGCCTGCCCGCCTCGCTCGCGGTTGCGACCCTGATCGTGTGCACGTTCTGGGGCATCGCCTCCGGGCTCGTCGGCGCGGTGGTGGTGCTGATGGGCGTGATCGCCTTCAACCCGATGCTGCGCGCCGGTTATGACGTGAAGCTCGCCTCCGGCGTCATCACCGCGGGCGGCACGCTCGGCATCCTGATCCCACCTTCGGTGATGATCATCGTCTATGCCGCGGTCGCCGGCCAGTCCGTGGTCAAGCTCTATGCGGCGGCGATGCTTCCCGGCTTCTTCCTGGCGTTCCTCTACCTCGTCTATGTCGTGGGCTGGGCGATGATCAACCCGAAGATCGCCCCGCCGCTGCCGGAGGAACAGACCCGCGTCAGCGTGCCCGAATGGATCGGAAATTTCGCGACGCTGTATTCGCCGAATCTGTTCGTCGGCCTGTTCAAGGCACTGCTCTCGCCCGCAAAGGCGAAAACGCTCCGGATCGACGGCAAGCCGATGGGCTATGGCGCGATCGCGCAGAACTTCCTCATTTCGCTGGTGCCGTTCCTGATGACCGCGGCCGCGCTTGGCACGGTCTGGTGGTACGTCGTGCTCCACCAGCAGGCCGGCGCCGCGAGCGGAGCCGTCGAAGGCCTGCAGCAGCTCGGCAGCCCGGTCGAGCCGAAGGAGCTGTCGCCCGCTGAAAAGGGACCGGACACCCAGTTCTACATCTGGTTCGCGATATCAGCCGCCGTGCTGGCTGCGTGGACGGCGCGCTCTTACTTGCGCATGGACGGCGAACGTTTCGAAGTGTTGAAGCTCTTGACGTCGTCGGTGATGCCGCTCGGCATCCTCACCGTCGTGGTACTGGGGGTGATCCTGTTCGGCATCACGACCGCGACCGAGTCCGCCGGCGTCGGCGCCGCTGGCGCCTTCATCCTCGCTTTGCACGCCGGCACGCTCGACTGGAAGCGCACCAAGGAAGCGGTGTTCCTGACCGCAAAGACGACCGCGATGGTGTGCTGGCTGTTCGTCGGCTCGGCGCTGTTCTCGGCGGTGTTCGCCATTCTCGGCGGTCAGGCGCTGCTGGAAAGCTGGGTGCTTTCGCTCAACATGACGCCCGTGCAGTTCATGATCTTGTCGCAGGCGATCATCTTCGTGCTGGGCTGGCCGCTCGAATGGACCGAGATTATCATCATATTTGTGCCGATCTTCCTGCCGATGCTGAAGCACTTCAACATCGATCCGATCCTTTGGGGCACGCTGGTGTTCGTGAACTTGCAGGCCGCGTTCCTGTCTCCGCCGGTCGCGATGTCGGCGTTCTATCTCAAGGGCGTCGCCCCGAAGCACGTTACGCTGAACCAGATTTTCGCCGGCATGATGCCCTACATGCTGATCGTGATCCTGTGCATGGTGATCATGTATCTCTGGCCGGGCATGACGCTGTGGCTGCCGAACTATCTGTACGCGAGTTGAGGCGCAGCGGGGAGCACCGGGCGCTTGTCAAACGGAAATGGTGCCCAGGGAGGGAATCATACGCAGTCACCGACAGGAGGAACCGCTCTTTGTGCTCAGTATGATGGTCTGATGCGTGGGACCATGGCAGAGGTTGGCTACATCCCGACCCGCACCGGATCGCGGGGAGCCCCGCCTGGCTGGCGATGTGCTGTGCGATGATCAGGCGGGAGCCTTGAAATCGTATGAGATGCGTCCAGCCGGCAGGTAGAACAGATCGATAACCGCGCCGCCTCTGACCTCGGATAGTGCCTGCTGCCCGGATCGGGTGCCGTCCAGCCCGGTCCCTGCCATCCCTGCAATCCCTTCAACTCCGCCCACTTGTTCAGGGGCACGACGAGGTTGAGCTCGCCATAGGGATGGCCGTGATACTGGCCGCGCAGCACGTCGTCGTCATCTTCGTCCTTGAAGCGGCGCGTATCAGCGCTGTTCATGTAGACAGCGGTGATGCTGAACTGGAAGGTCTCAGCTGTCGGCTCCAGGATGCGGCTGCGCCGTTAGTTCGGGCCGTCCACCTCCTGGTTTGCCGCCCATCCCTCCTCGACCCCGATCTTGATCAGACGGGCGAGATGGCGATAGAGCGCACTATCTTCCCCATATGTTGTGTTGAGCCAGCGCTCCATCTCCGCGCCGGGTGTCATGTCTTGACTTCCCGGAGAAACGGAATGCTACGCTGGATGAGTTCTTCCCGGCTTCCCATGGTGATCTCCTCTTCGACTAAGTTTTACGCTTCGAATCCCTGAAACGTGGCGAACGCATCAGTATCCGGCTCGTGGCATCAATGTTTCCCGTCCCTCGAGCTTGGCCGACGGAGATGCCGTACACCAAGGAGGGGATCAGTTCGGCCAAGCTGAGCCAAGGATGATTGAGCAGAAGTTCTGACGGACATAGTTCATGTCCTTCAGCGACAGAACGTCGGCCTTCACATTTCCGAACGTCGTCAGCGGCTTCTTGATAATGCCGTTAGCGAAGTGCTCGATGATGTTCTCCTTGAAGTTCGTCTCGCGCGGATGATGGACGCAGACATGGTCGCGCTGTTCATGCGTGAAGTGGTGATAGGCGATACCGAGAACGTCCATCTCCACACCGGCGGTCACCAGCGCGATGGTCGGGCGCATATGCTCGGGGATTCCGGGCGTGGTGTGGAGCGCGATGGCAGTCCAGACGTCCTCGATGTCACGCTCGGGCACGCCGTAGCTTTTCATGAATTTGCGGGCGGCGTTGGCGCCGTCGACCTCGAAGCGCAGATCGGGGCTCGAATATTTCTCGGTGAGGCCCATGTCGTGGAACATGGCGCCGAGGTAAAGCAGCTCCGGGTCGTATTTCAGCCCGCAGCGCTCGCCGGTAAGCGCGCCCCACAGGAATACACGGCGACTATGGTTGTAGAGCAGGTCGTCTTCGGTATCGCGCACGAGCTGCGTGGCCGCGCGCGCGATGGCGCTGTCAGGCACGCGAATGCCAGCGATGATTTCGGACATGGAGCAATCTCCTCGGGTGGATAACGGGCTGGTGCTTGTCGGGATTAGGCAACAGGGCTCTGCTCCAGACAACAACCGGGATGCTACGGATCAGGACAGCCGTACGTCGTTTCCTGACAAAGGGCCGCTCGGAGCTTCAGGGCAGTAGGAGCCCCGCAGTTTCGTCCTCGGATAGCTCGCGAACTATTCCGGTTCTGCTCGCCGGAAGCTGGCGCGATATTGGACAGGGGTCACGCCGAGACGGGTGCTGAAGACAATCCTCATCCGATCCGCAGATCCGAAGCCGCAATCGAAGGCAATGGCCTTCAGCGGTCGGTCGCTTGCTTCCAGCATCATGCGCGCGGCATCAATACGGGCGCGCTCGATGAATTCGTGCGGTGTGGTCCCGGTCACCTGCCCGAAATGCCGAGCCAGATTCCGGGGGCTCATGCCGGCCACAGCGGCAAGCGACTCCAACGTGTGGCGATCCCCAATATTGGCCATGACATGGTCCTGGATGCGTGCGGTTGGCGATTCCGGATCGGCAGGTGCCGTGAGATAGGGACTGAACTGCGATTGTCCGCCCTGGCGCTGGGCAACGACAACCAGCCGCTTGGCGACCTTGAGCGCCGTTTCCGCGCCGTGCCGCTGCCCGACGAGCGCCAAGCCCAAATCTATCCCCGCAGTCACACCAGCCGCGGTGATCAACCGTCCATCGCGAACATAGATCAGATCCGGTTCGACTCTTGCCTTCGGAAACCTTGCCGCGAGCGCCTGTGCATCCTGCCAATGGGTCGTGACTCGCCGATCGTCGAGGAGGCCGGCATAGCCGAGCACAAAAGCCCCTGTGCAGATCGATCCATAGACGCTGGAGCGCCACGGCAGCTCCTTGACCCACTGAAGCAGGCACGGTTCGGGCTCCACTTTCGGTGGCGTCGGAGTGCCGGCCACCAGAACGATGTCGAAGCCGCCCGCCGCCTCCTCGAAGGTCAGGTCGGCGACCATGCGTATGCCGTTCGACGCGCGCAGCGGATTGCGGTGAGCAGCAACCAATACCGTTTCATAGCGGTCCGCGCTGCCGAGAAACGCGTTCGCCTCACTGAACACATCCATCGGCCCAGCCACGTCTAGCGCCTGGACCCCCTCACAGACGACGATTGCGACAGCTTGTACCGGCACCTCTCTGTCTCTCCAGTCTAGCGCCCCATTATGCAACTAGTTCCGGAGACTGCAAAAGGCTTGGCGCGACCAGCGAAGCAACAACGAAACGTCTACCGGTTGGCTCGCTGGCGCAGCCGCCAACCAGTAGCCCTGCAGCTCCTCAATTGAGCATCACGGCCACAGGCGAGCTCGTCGCGCAATTTTCGTGATCACGGCCCCTTGTCTGGCGTCGTCAAGGGCGCGTTCTTGGAATCGACGACGAAGACTGCCAGTAAGCTGGCGGGCTCCTTGTCGCTGGCGTTCTCGCTGATGGTGTGATGTGAGCCGGGCATTTCGTAAAACCCTTCGCCTGCGTGATAGACCTTGGCGGGGTCATTGCCGACTTGGCTGCGGACGGCCCCGGATAACACATAGGCGTAGATAAATGCCGAGGCTGCGTGGTGATGAGCCAGCGATTTGCCTCCGGGAGGATAGTTCACCGTCACAGCAACTATTTTCTTTCCTTCGACATTCGGGAGTGCGTGCTCGAACGCGACTTTCACCTCCTCTCGCTCCTGCGCGATCGCGGGTGAAGCTCCCAAGGCGATCGCTAACGCTATCAGCGGCACGAAGGCCGCTCGCATTGCCCTCCTCACTACTTTTGCTGCCATATCTCGAGGGTTTGACAGCGCGCCAATCCGATAGGAAAATCCACTGATCGACATCATAGCACTCCTCTTCTAACGAGCTCGCGCAAACTAGCTGGAACCAAGATGCAGGGCCGATGGCCGACGGCGGGAAAACCGACGTGCAGGTCCCGCACGAGGCCGGGTAAAAGCCCGGTGATCATGGACCCCTCGGTGCCGATGGCAGAAGCGCCGAGAGTTAGCCAGATGAGGGAGGCCAGCGAGCCGGCGCCGGTAGCTTGCGCGCGATCGGGGTTGAGCTCCTGGAGCACAAGATAGGTTCTAGTCATGATTGTGAGCCTGGTGCTGGGAATCCGGGAAGGGAGAAGCAGCGATCAGGTCGCAGGCGTTGGGGCTCTTGAATCCCGGGATGAAACGTTCGCACACGGCGGCGTTGACGGTGCCATACGTCGTCGCGGGCTTGTGCGCAAAGCCGGCGAAATACTCCTGAATGAAGCCTTCTTTGAAATTTATGCGCGGGTACTTGGCGACGATTTCCTCGCGCAGCTCCGCGGGAAACTGATCGAACCCCACGCCGATTACATCGAGAAGCACACCGGAGTTGAGGAGCGCCACTTCGGCGCCCATGTGCTTCGGGATGCCGGGGGTGGTATGCAGCGCAATAGCTTCCCAGACGGTCTGCACCTGATCTTCAGCGATGTTGTGAGTGCTAAGAAACTGCCTTGCGGCATTTGCGCCATCGACCTCGAAGCGCTCGTCTGGACTCGAGAACTTCTTGATCAGGCCGAGATCGTGAAATGCGGCGGCGACGTAAAGGAGTTCACGGTCGAAGCGCAGATTCCTCTGACGCCCCTGCTCAGTCGCGAACAGGTAGACGCGGATCGAGTGATTAAATAGCAGATCGGTGGAATGTTCGCGCAGGATGTCCGTCGCCTCTTTCGCGAGCAAGGAATCGGGAATGACGAGAGCATTGGAGAGATTTGGGGTTGTCATGGTTGCGTCCTTTCAAGAGTTACTGTGAGGCTTGGTTGTGCGTTGTGCGCGCAACTACGAAATTGTGCTGATCAACTCGCTCCGACGTCGAGCACGATCTTTCCTTTCGGCTGAGGCCCCACGCGTTCCAGCATCAAATGAGCCTTGCGCGCATCCGCGAGGGGTAAGATTGCCCCTACGTTTGTTCGTAGTTTTCCACCATCGATGAAGCGAGCGATCTCTGTCAGGGATTGGCTCGTGACGTTGACCAGAAAGAAGGCGGCTTCAACACCGTAGCGCTTTGCAAGATCCTGATCCGGGCGGGACACTGCCGAGATCAGTTTGCCGCCGCGACGCAGGACCCGGAACGAGCGGGTTTGTGTTCCGCCGCCGACCAGATCAATCACAGCGTCCGCGTTCTGAACTTCTTCCTCGAAGCGCTGCGTCCGGTAGTCGATCACCGTGTTTGCGCCGAGGTTGCCCGCGACGGAAATATCGCCCATCGATGCGGTCGCCACGGTTTGCAAACCCGCGTGACGGGCCAGTTGAACTGCATAGGATCCGACATTGCCGGCCGCACCGTGAATGACCACCGTTTGACCCGCTTTGAGTTGGGCGTGATCAAACAACGCCTGCCATGCCGTCACGGCAACGACAGGAACGGACGCGGCTTCGATATGGCTTAGCGAGCTTGGCTTGCTCGAGACCATTCCTGCGGAAGCCACAGCGTACTCGGCGTACGCACCGATAAACTGCGGATTCGTAACACCATAAACCTGATCTCCCACACGTAGTTCGGAAACGCCGGGCCCCATCGCGACGATTTCACCGGACAGATCCGAGCCCAAAGTGAGGGGAAGCGGTTGCGGCAAAGCGCTCTTGCCGGATCTGATCCAGCCATCCCATGGGCCAACTCCAGCGGCCGCAACTTTGACCACGACCTCGCCAGGACCTGGCTCGGGTCGCGGCACGCGCTCGAACTTCATGACCTCTGGCGACCCAAACTCGTGCACGCGCCAGGCCATCATTGTTGAATGAGTTCGCTCTTCGTTTGCTTGGGGAACAATGCTGCTCGCGGTCATCACATCCTCCTTGCGCTCAGCGCGTCATGATTGCCGTCGATCGTTCGGGGCGATTGATGGGGACGGGCTTATCCGTATGTCGCAACGAGTTGTGCCCCGGACAACGAGCACGATCCCGCAGATCAGGACAGCCGTACGTCGTTTCCTGACAAGGCCCGTCCGAACGTTCCCGGAGCGGTTTCGCCGTCAGATGATTCTCGATCTATTCCGATTCCACCCAGCCGAAGCTGCCGCGATGTTGGACAAGGGTAGCGCCAGGGGGGCTCACCCTCAGCTGGTCCCGATCCGAAGGCGTGATCGGAAGCTGCGGGCTTCAGCCGCCGGTCCCTTTTTCCAGCATCATACATGCGGCATCGAAGCGCGCGGCGGATCGGATGAGGGAGCCGTCAATGCCGTTGGCAGTCTGCGCTGCGAAAGCATCAAGGGCGATAAGCATCTTCGGGAGGTGGTCAACCTCCCATCAAGGCGCATAACGACAGGATCGCCGAAACGTCGTATGGCCGGACGGAGAGTCGGCTGGAGAGCGACCGGATAACCGACGAGGACGATGCTTAGGGCGTCATCGCACTGTCGATTTCCGAATATCGAGTACCCTTATTCAGGAAACACTCACGATTTTTCCCATCGCGGCTTCGGATTACTGGTCAATTGCCATCGTCTTGCGTGCAGACGGCAATGCGCAGCGTGGCGCCGCGGTCCGGCTTCTCACGCAATGACCTCCCACCAAATCGTAGTTTAGCGTGGAAAAGCGTGGAAATGGTGCCCAGGAAAGGATTGGGGCTCAATCCGTCAAACCTTAGCAAAAACAGCCACTTACCTCTGCGCCAAGTCCGACGCTTGTACCACTGGACTGTGCTCGTGTCGACCCTGCCCTGATCGCCAAACCACACGCACTGCCGGGGCAGCGAGACTGCGCCAGGAAGAGCGGTTTGGCACAGTTTGGCATGACGACGCCTCGCGTTGCACGCAACGGAGCACCCCCGATGGAAAAACTTGCGGCTTCACCAGCCCAGAGCACAATGTCGTCTCGCGGCACTTTTGAGGGACCGCGTTTCCGTTGCAGGGGTTCGCCGCCCGCGCCTTCGCGCAACTGGTCTGGCAGCAACGGAGGAGAATTTGCATGGCATCATTCGTCCTTGTCCCCGGAGCAGGCGGTATGGCCTGGTATTGGCACCGGGTGGTGCCGCTCATTCACGCGGCCGGGCATGCAGCCATCGCCGTCGATCTACCTGGGGACGACAGGCATGCCGGTCCCGCTGCGTATGCGGAGATCGTCGCCCGCGCGATCGCGGAACGACGCGACGTTGTTCTTGTCGCTCAATCGCTCGCGGGCTTCACGGCGCCGCTTGTTTGCCTGCATGCGCCCGTGCGGATGCTCGTGTTCGTCAATGCGATGATTCCAAAGCCCGGCGAAATGGCTGGCGCGTGGTGGGACGCCACAGGAGCTGCCGAAGCGCGGGAAAAAAGCCGCGGGGCGCCGAGGCTAGGCGACGGAGTTTGATCTCGCGACCTACTTCCTGCACGACGTACCGGAAGATGTGCTGCGCGTCGGTCCGCCGCAACCGCGCGAGGAAGCCGAGATTGTTTTCGGCGAATTCTGCCGTTTCGAGCGCTGGCCCGACATTCCCATTCATGTTCTGGCGGGAAGAGACGACCGCTTTTTCCCGATCGAATTTCAACGGCGTGTTGCACGTGAAAGGCTCGGCAAGGCGGTGGAGGAAATTCCCGGCGGCCATCTGCTGGCGCTGTCAAATCCGGAAGTGCTTACTGAGCGCCTTCTCGCCTATGGGAGCGGCCTGACGAGCTACTAGTCCTCAGGTAGTTATCGAGTACCAGCCTGAATTCGGTCTGTTGGCAACCGGGGAGCTGCATTCGGCCGGTCGGCAAGGCCAGGGCGCAGGTCAGCTTGTAATCAGCCCGATCCGATTGAAGGAAAAGCGGGATCGCCCCGATCGATCGGGGACTACCCGGTGGAACCCTGGGGGTTCGCGCCCGTTGCATCTCAAAACAAACCGAGGGAGGACTTGCAATGATGAAGATCGCTCTTTCTGTGGCCGCAGCCGCAGCGATACTGATGACTGCCCCACTCGGCACTCCGACGAAGGCAGAGGGCGTCAAGGTGGCCCAGGGCGTCGATGTTCAGGTCGGCCGGGACCGCGACTACCGCTACGATTACGATAGGGAGCATCGCCGGCGGTATGACTCCGACACCACAGTTGGTGTCGGCCCAGGTGGTGTCACCATCGGCCCACGACGGCACTGTCGCACGGAAACGACCACGGTTGAACGGGACGACGGCCGCATGATCACACGCAGGGAGCGCCGCTGCGACTGAGAACGCGACGCGCTGCGTGAGGCGCGTTACCGCGGAGGCGAGTGGGCAGCATCCGTCTTCGCGACTACGACCTACGCCGGCTCTTACTTGGCCTTTTCGGCGTCCGAGCTATTGGCAGGCTTTCCGGTCAACGGCTCGCCCTTCCGATAGGCCGATTTCTCGTAGCGGTTGCCGTTCTTCGAGATTTTGGTAGTCCACCCGGTGTTCCAGGTGATCACAGCGGCATTGCCCTCTTCCTTCCAGCTGCCGGTCATTCCCCCCCCCCCGCGGGTGGCCTTGGCAGTCCCACCGCCCGACAGGGTGATCTCGAACTGTTGTCCGGCCGTGTCCTTGACTTTCCACACGCCCTCGAAGTCGCTGGCCGCAACGCTGGCCGAGCTCATCGTCCCGATCAGCCACGCCGCCATAACCGTCACAATCGTTGCTTGTTTCATGCCGTCTTTCCTCCAAAGAACAACACCATCATGGAAACTACTTCATTGATCGAAGGGTTCCGGGGACGTGTTCTGCGGCAAGCACGCCTCTTTAAAATCGGACGCCACGATTCCGCTGACCGGCGTTACTAGAGCGGCCTTGTGCTTAGAGATCAGAGACTCACCCATTCGGTCTCGCCGATAAAATTGCTCGCTTGCCGATAACGAAAATCGCTATTGACGCTTGACGACACGTTGCCGCCGCGCTGCATCGACAGACACCGCGATCACAGACGAGCGCTTCCAGTCTGCGTTGATGAGCATTGGCTGCGAGGGTGCTGCGATTAAACCCGCGATCAAGCGAGCGTTCCTGCAGTCATGACCAAAGATGAGGAGTGCTGAAATGGCCGAGAGTCTGTACCCGCCGTCGTCGCGAGAGCTTGCCGAGAAGCGCCGAACTTTCGCTCCCCGAGACCAGGTGTTCAGCCGTCGCGTATTCGCCGACGGCACGCTACCGGCAAAGACCAAGCAGCTGATTGCGGTCGCGGTGGCGCACGTGACACGAGCCCATATTGCATTCGGCTTTACCGGAAGAGGCGGAACCCCTCGGGGCCGCGTACGAGGAAGCCCTGCGTAAGCTCGGACTGATCGACCGGGAGGATCCCATCACCGAAATCTCGTCGCACGGAAGGTCATCGAGGTGGCTCAAACGGGCGTGCGAGATCCGTCGGACATTTGCGCCCAGGCGATTGACGGCCTCAGCATCCAACGCTGAAGCCGTTTGATCGAACGAATGAGCGACGAGCCCTCCAGAGGACAGCGACATCCTGCCAGCCACCATCGGCTGGCGGGTTTGGGAATGAGAGAACTTTTCGGCCGTTTTGCAACTTTTCGTCGATCTTCGCCCGAGTCCGCATAGGGAGGTGGAAGTTTGGCGACCGTCCTTATCGTGGAAGATGAATTTTTGGTCCGGGACGTCGTCCAGTCCGAACTGGAGGACCCCGGCTACGGCGTGGTCGTCGCCGACAATGCGGACATTGCCATTGCGATCCTCGAAGCCCGCACGGATATCAACCTCGTCTTCACAGATATCGACATGCGCGGTTCAATGGACGGCATGACGCTCGCCGCGTGCGTGCGCGACCGATGGCCACCCATTCATATCATCACGATCGGAAAGGCTCGGCCGCGCGAGATTCCAGCGAACGCGCTTTTCATCCCGAAGCCCTACCTCGGCCGGGCCGTTGTCGACGCGATGCGCACGTTTCAAAACATGTAGGCTGTGCAGTGCCGTTTCGGGGTCGGTTCCTGGGTCTCGGTTGGAACAGATGGTGAAGCTCCGGTTTGATCCAGCGGAGGCTTCATGACCCGGATTTGGAACATACCAGTTTTTATCCTCGCCACCATCTACTTTGTCGTAGACGAGGTATTTTCGTACGCCATTCAGCCACTCACGGAGTGGCTCGCGAAGAAGAAGCTGTTCGAACGGGCCCGCCGATGGGTGACCTCGCTAGGGCCGTATCCTTCGCTCGCGCTTTTCGCGATCCCTGTGATTATACTGGAGCCCGCAAAGCCGTTGACTGCATATTTGTTAGGAGCCGGACATTTCTTCGCCGGCGCCGTCGTCTTTATCACTGCGGAAGTTTTGAAGCTCACATTCGTCGAGCGGCTCTTTCATCTCAATCGGGATAAGCTGCTGTCGATCCCAGCGTTCGCGTGGGGATATCGGTACTGGCGGCGCATGATGGATGCGATCGAATCTCTGGAAGTCTGGCAGGCCACACGGAGGCTGTTGGTCAACGCTAAGAATATGGTTCGCACGCGTTGGCTGCAATTCAAAGACGACCATCGGCTTTTCCGACTTCGCTACCGGTCTATAGGACGGTAGACGCGCCGTCGCCCATTGCGTCATGTGGTTGTAAGGGACTTCCTCTTCAGGCTCTTAATGGTGCGAGCTATAGTAAATGACCGGCTTAATCTGGGACGTTGATAAGCTTCGGATTGCAACCGACGCGGCGGGCATCGCCTTGTGGTCTTGGAATGTCGATACCGACCGGCTGGAGCTAGACGAGCGGGCCCATATGCTCTGGGGCGTTCCAAATACTGGAATCATCACGTTCGAGATCCTCTCTTCTCTTATTCACCCCGAAGACCTCGACCGAGTACGAGCCGCTTTTGCAGCTACGCGCGATATGCTCGGCGCTTACGAGACAGACTTTCGCATCTTGCATGAGGGCACCGTTCGTTGGATATCCGCGCGGGGGCGCGGTCACGATCAAGGTATCGTCGGCCGGATCATGTATGGCGTGTTCATCGACGTAACGGATCGAAAGGGCAGAACAGGCGCGCGAAATGCTCGCTAGCGAAATGAATCATCGAGTGAAAAATATTTTTGCGATTACGTCTGCATTGACAACAATATCTGCCCGGTCAACGACGACAAAAGACGAACTCGTCAAAGACCTTCGTCAGCGGATATTCGCACTTTCAAGAGCCCACGATCTGGTTCGCCCCGATCCTAGTCAACAGAAAAAGGCAGCGCAGCTAATATACCGCTTGCGTCCGTGAATATGTGCAAGGGAATTGATGCAAAATGTTGCATGATACAGGAGGACGGTGCTCCAGAGGAAGCCGACCACGAGTCCTGGCCATTCGGCAATGAGGAAGCACAAACCGGCAATCGCGATCGCAGGAACGATCTCAAAGTTGTGCAACCACATCAACTCAGGACAAGATACAAAATCCGAAACCTTTGTCAGATCGGTTGCATCGTTCAAATGAGGCGACGAGCGCTTCGACCAAGCTAACAGCGAACGCGACCCATAACATTAGGAACGCTTCGCGCCGCTCGATGTCAGGCTACGCAATTCCCCTTCGTACGGCGTGGTAGCTGATACATCCGTCTCTTCGGCATGACGCCTGCATGCGTGCTGCAGGTCATTTATTGGCCGGACCCTCGTTGGAGACATCGCGCACGTTTAGTACCAACGTCCACGGCCGTACCAGCCGCCGCCGCCCAGCAGCAGAATGAGAAGAACAATGATGAGAAGCGTGGTGGTATCCATTTGGATCTCCCTCCGAAGGCTGCGCATTACGCCGCAAAAAAATCTAGTTTTGACAACGTTTTGCCGATCGTCCGGTTCCAGGAACCCACGTGGCGAGGCGCCGCAGGCTTGACGTCCGCGCTCATCTACGCGGTCCTTCGCTGAAATGATGTCCACGATATGTCCGATTTACCCTACCCAATAGCGACCGAAGAACGGACATCGCGGGAATCTCGAATGTGCCGCCGGAAACATGCTCATGCACCGCAGCAACTCGTAGCTTTATTCGATCACCTCGTCGGCGCGCGGCTAACAATCAGGTTTGGCCGGGCGGGATCGTCTGGACTGGGAAACACAGGATGCTCCAGCCGCGCTTAGCGCCCGCGACGTAACCGGGCGGTGACCTCGTCGTTGTGGGCCGCGACGGCTGCCAGTACTACAGCCTCGTTGCGCTTCGTGCCCAGTTCCGCTGCGACCCCATCCAATTCTACGGGGGAGATCCGGAGGTCGCGGTGGGCCTCCTCAAGGCCGAGCGGCGTCGTGCCGGGCTTGGTGGCCGTGAACTGGAAGGGCCACCCGAAACGTTGCAGACCCACATCGTCCGCATGAACTTGAGGCTGGGCAGCTCTTGGTGTGCCATTCCCGCAGCTGCGGGTTGGCCGCCGCCCTCAAGGCCCGGCCGTGCCGGCTGCCCGAGGGCGACCTGATGCACGCGCTATTCGGCGCTCCTCACTAGTTTGATGCGCGGTTCTGCTGCTTGCATCAGGCTGCGATAGGCCGCGAGATAGTCAAGCGCCATGCGGCGGGCGGTGAAACGCGCCTCAAACCGTTTTCGGACCGCTGCCCGGTTCAGTAGAGAGAGACGGCCGACTGCCGAGACGGCGCTGGTTTCATCCTCGACGATGAAACCGGTCAAGCCTTCGTCGATGATCTCCGCAACCGAACCGCGGTTGTATGCGATCACCGGGGTACCGCATGCCATCGCTTCAATCATGACAAGACCGAACGGCTCCGGCCAGTCGATGGGAAGGAGCAGCCCGATCGCGCCACTGAGAAAATCTGATTTTTCGTGGTCCCCGATCTCACCGATGTATTCGACGAGCGGATGGTCGATCAGCGGGCGGATGATCTCATCGTAGTATTCCTGATCGGCGCGATCGACTTTGGCTGCGATTTTCAAGGGAATGTCGCATCGGATGGCGATCTTGATGGCGCGATCGACGCCTTTTTCTGGCGCAATGCGACCAAGCACTGCCAGATAACCAGGCGTGATCGGTTTCGGCGTCAGCAGTTTTTCCGGGAGGCCGTGATGAATGGTGCGGATAAAGTTGGCCTGCGGCACCGGCCGCCGCTGCGCGTTCGAAATTGAAATCACCGGGATGGATGAAAATGTCGTGAACACCGGCTGATGCTCGGGCAGGTCGAGTCTGCCGTGAAGGGTGGTGAGAAATGGTGTCGGCTGCCGGGCAAACAACGAGAATGGATAGTAGTCGAGATGAAAATGCAGAAAATCGAACTCCTCATCGTCGCATTTTTGCCGCACACGCTCGAGCATCACCATGTGCAACGCGTTGGGATCGCGAACCGACCCGTCGAGGCGCAGCGCCTTCGGCCACGTCGCGTGGAGTTTTGCCGAGGTGCTGGAATCGCCGCTTGCGAACAACGTGACATCATTCCCAAGTGCGACCAGTTCCTCGGTCAGCCAGTGCACCACCCGCTCAGTGCCGCCGTAAAGCCTGGGCGGAACAGCCTCCGTGAGCGGAGCAACCTGCGCGATGCGCATCTATTTATCTCCCTGTTTTTCGTTAGGAACAGCAGATAGCGATGAGGGCGGTGTAGAACGAGCATGCGCTTCTGAGCTCAAGCGCCGCTGGTCAATATTGGTCAGTTTCTGAAATAAACGGAGCGTGACCTGCTCCATTTGCGTGGTCGAGCGGAAAGACTTTTTTTGTCCTAGCGGTCGAAGATGAGTTTGGCGGTCGGTAGGCGTAACGAGGAAGAGAACGGACCTGCAAGTGCGGCCGCCGCCAATATCAGCGGAAGAATGGAATTTAAGGATTTGAGGCTCTACAATCCGGTCTCCTGTTGAACCGAATACTCATTGGCTCCGCTCAACGATGCCTGGGCGGCACACCAAGGCTCCTGAATTCAAATCCAGGCGATTTTTTGTGTTTCCGTCCGTGGCGTAGACCACCGACAGGCCAAGCGACGCCGTGCAATGATTCGGCGCCGGTTGTTCGAGGCGGTGCACGATGCCGAATTCAGAATATTCGCGAAAGCATGACTTAGAGTGCCTGCGTCTGGCATCTGACTTGACGCAGTTGGCAAACGGTACCGTAAGTCCTGTTCTGCGATTGCAGTTCCTTCGGATGGCCAAAGTCTGGACCAGGCTGGCGGAATTGGACCAAACGCAAACAGCGCGACAAGGCATTGAATAGCGGCCCCGGCAAGTTCGGTCTCGATCTAGCAGGGCATCCCTGTTTCGCAGTTGCCCTCTGCATGACTCTGCCAGGCATGATGGCCGCGGCTGGTCCTCCGCTCACGCCATAACCGTGCTCGAAAATCGAAACTACCGATGCACTTCACTTGGGTTGCATGCGAACCGAATTGCCGGGTTTGGATCGGCGCGGTTCCGCCGTGGGATGCATGAATTGTCGCCGCAGGAATTGCAGATCACTGGTCTCGTCGCCACCGATGCCGTCGTCTACGTGCTTCCGGAGAACGGGTTGACCAAATCGGCGGTGGCTTCACTGACGCTGAAGCCGGCGCAGGATCGCCTTGTCGGCAGTGCAGACGACGAGAAGATCCCGCCCGCGCCAAAATCCACAAAGACGGCCGAAGCCGCCGTACCGACCGGCGAAGTTGTGGCTGTGGCTCCCGCACCAAAGTAGCAGAGCCGTGCGTTCTACCTTTCCCTACGCCCCTCGTTATGGCCGGTTGGTCACCCACTTTGAACACGCGACCGAATCCGCTGGCGTCGAGGTGATACAGGTAGCCCCAGTATTCCTAGTATCCGCCAAAACCGATCTTTCCAAACGATCAGCACCGCAGATGCACAGGTGTGAGTTCTGCAAAATTCTGCTCTTGGATACATTGAGATGTCGAATTTGCAGAGATTTGCAGAAGGCAAGGCTGCCGCCCATCTCTTATGGGAGATCGATGAGGTTGGGATGGCCGGTCGCTTCCAGGTCGCCGATAGCGATGGGCTTGGTGAGGAAGATGCAAGTTGCCTCGATCAGCGAACTCGCTCGCATTTGGGAGTCGCTACCCGCTCGCGAGGTCCTCTTTGCGCTGATCCTCTCGCCAACACAATCTTACAAGATCGTGCGCCAGCGTGGAAAAGCGTAATTTTGGTGCCCAGGGAGGGAATCATACGCAACCACCGACACGACGAGCCGCTGTTTGTCCTTAGTATGGTGGCGTGAGTGCTTGGCCCGTTCCAGGGGTAGAATGGCACGCGCCGTCCCCGGGCAATTTGCGCGCGAGGAAGAAACGCAGCATTTCCCTCGTCGCGTCTGGCCCTCGCGGATCGGTGTAGGAGCCGGCGGGACTGCCGCCCGACCATGCGTGGCCGGCGCCATGAATGTTCCAGTGTTCGGAGATCACCCGGCCGCTCTGGTCGGTAACGATGGTGCGAGTGTAGGCATGCCCGTCGGGCACCCGTCCGCGAAGCACCTTCGTTGCCGGACTCGTCGCTTTGGCGGACTGCTCGAGAATGCGGTCGCCGTTGTCGGGATGCACCGTGGTGTCGCGATCGCCATGGAAAACGATGGTCGGCACAACCGATCCGACCTTCACTAGTGCTTCGGGCCCGCCCCCCTGTCGCATCGCCATGAATGCGGAGGGAAGATTGCCGGCGGCACCGCAGGCCAGGCCGGAATGGATGCCGACGGCTGCGTACAGGTCGCCGTACGTCGCTGCCATGATGGCAGCAGCGGCCCCGCCCGCGGACAGGCCTGCGACGTAGACGCGTTTCGGATCGATCGCATGGTCCCGCATGATCTGGCGGGTGATGCCCGCGATCAGCGAAGGTTCGCCGCTGCCCCGCTGCTGGTCGCCCTTGCGAAACCAGTTCCAGCATTTCGCTTGGTTGGCTCCGCTGGGCTGCTCGGGATAGGCCACGAAACAGTTCTGCTCTTCCGCCAGGAAGTTCATCCTCGTGCCGGCCGCGAAATCGTCGGGCGACTGGGTGCAGCCGTGAAGCATGACAATCAGGGGAAGCGGCTTTCCCTGATTGCGACTTGGGATGAATAGCTTGTAGGTCCGGCTTCCCGCTGCGTTGCTGAAGGTGCCTTCGATGAACCTTGTGCTTTTGGGCGCGATATCCGACGTGGACGGCGGAGCGCGCCTGATCGGACCTGGCAGGCCAAGTCTGGAGAAGTCTTTCATGCTGTCGACCCGCAGGGGGCTTTTGGGCCGCGGAGGAGTGGAGGAAGCTTGCGCGGGCGGCCGGCGCTCCCGCTCCTCGACGACATTGGCCTTCAGGTCGATGGTCGGCGGCTCGAGCCTCGCGGGCGCGGCACTGGCTGTGCTGCCGGACGGTTCTGAGACGCCCTCGCCGCGCAGCATGCGCTGCAGGAGCGCGGTCGCCTCCATCAGTTGGCCGGCACGAGTGAGGCGAGTGGCTTCGCGAACGATGTCGTGATTGATCATTTGATCACCTCGTTCTGTCGGCGAGAGCGGCCTTGACCGCGGGAGTGGCATGGAGGGCCCCCAGCACCGAGATCGAGGCAATGGTGGCGCGGGCCAGATCGGGCGTGACGTCCTGGGCGATCGTCGCGAGTCCCAGAACGTTGATGTGCAGCATCTCGCCGGCGCGGCGCGCCGCTTCGAGACCTTCGCGGCTGAAATGCCGCAGCCCGAGGTCCAGGCTGTTCCGTGCCGTGGACTGCTTGACGACGTCTGCGTGACGTTCGAGCTGGTTGCGGATCGCCGTCCGGATGAAATCGGTCCGGTTCGAATAGAACCCTTCCTGCACCATCAGATCGACCTGACCGAGGTCGACATAGCCAAGGTTGATCGTGATCTTCTCGGTGTCGGGGATCCTTGGGCGCAGCTCGCGTACATTGTTGGCCATAACAACAATCCATTGTTGCCATCCAAAAGGATGGTACGTGGATGTCATATGGATGTTTTGAGGCTGCTTTCAAGGGACGAGAAAGCCAGAAAGACTTGGAGCGGACAGCGCGCGCGAGACGTTTTGCTCGGTATCAGGATACCCAAATGGACAGCGGTAGACCTGTCGCGTTTTTCAAGCGCTAACCCCGGTGATCGCGACCTAGTTATTTCGTTGCGCGGTCCAATATCCCGAGCAGCGCCCACCCGCTGCGTGGCCGCTCCAGGTCCCGCGGCCGGTGTCTTGCGTCAGCCTTCCCGACCCGGATGCGTATTTGTCGTGGACCGTCACCGACGCGCGAACCGCCCCCGATCTTCCGACATGGCCGCTGAACTTCACCAGATTGGGATGCGTCACAACGCCGTCGTTTATGTTCACCGAGAAATTGTAGGTCGGATCGCAGCTTCCGCGTTGTGTAACGAAGGTGAGATTCCAGGGGCCGTCGTAAGAGGTTCTGGCTTCGGCAGCCGTCGCCAGAGTAAGGCAGGCGCAGCCAATGACATTCGCGATCAGTCGCTTGTTCATGATCTTCTCTCCAGAGGAATTGGTTGATGTTCAGTCGGCAGTCGTAGGTGCTTGGGTTGGTCTAGTGCAGCTGTTCGTCGACCATGTTCTTTCACCGCGCGCTTCACGATCCGGTGTGCATTTCGGCGGGCCCTACGCGGCCGTCCAGCCGCCGTCGATAGAAAGGTTGGCACCGGTGATTTGCGCGGCGTCCTGGCTGCACAGGAACAACGCCAGCGACGCCACCTGCTCGACCGTGACGAACTCCTTCGTGGGCTGGGCGGCGAGCAAGACGTCGTTGATCACCTGATCCCTATCCATGTTGCGCGCGTTCATCGTGTTCGGGATCTGCTTCTCCACCAGCGGCGTCCAGACGTAACCGGGGCTTATGCAGTTGCAGGTGATCTTCGACCGGGCGAGCTCCAGCGCCACCGTCTTGGTGAGTCCCACGATGCCGTGCTTGGCCGCGACATAGGCCGACTTGAAGGGGGAAGCGACGAGCGAATGCGCCGAGGCCGTGGTGATGATACGGCCCCAGCCGCGCCTCTTCATGCCAGGAGTAACGGCACGGATCGCGTGGAATGCGGAGGAGAGATTGATTGCGATCACTGCGTCCCACTTTTCGACTGGAAAATCCTCGATCGGCGCGACATGCTGGATGCCGGCATTGTTGACGAGCACGTCCACGCTGCCAAACGTCCTCTCGGCAAACGAGATCATGTTGGCGATATCCGCTGGCTCGGCCATATTCGCGGGCGAATAGATGGCCTTCACCTCGAAATCGTTCTCGATTGCCGTCCGCGTTTTTTCGACATCGGCCGGTGCCCCAATCCCGTTGAGCACGATGTTGGCGCCGGCACCCGCGAATGCCCGCGCATACGCGAGACCGATGCCGCTCGTCGAGCCGGTCACAACTGCGACTTTACCCTTCAGAGTATTCATTTTGCCTTTCCTTGTTGATCTGTGACGGTCTTGCGGCTGGACGCCGGGCTGCTTCCGGGCTCGCGCAGCCGATCGCGGTCATCCATCATGTGACCAGACTTCTCTCGTAGTTCCGGACCGGGCGTCGAACCGGCGGTTGCAGATAGTCGTGAACGACCTTGCCCAGCCCCAGGGTAAGATCTGCGCGGATGTGAATCGCGGACACGATCTCGAGCACCGGCAACTCGGCCACGGGAGCCAGGGCGTGAGGGGTCAGGGCGAGAGCCGCGGGTCCGGTCCACGCCCCTTTCAAGACAAGCTGCTCAAGGTGATATTCGACAAGCTCGCAGATCCGCGGAGTGCCGTCGACGTGCGGAATGATCTTGAGAAGGAAGTTCGGCTCCTCGAGAGCGGCCTTGACTTGCGCCAGGTCGGCTTCGCGGTGCTTGTATCCCATCGTGCCGGTGGCTACCCGCAATGGACCGTAATCCAGAGTGCCGATCAGCGTATCGATCTCGGTCCGCAGCGTCGGTTGGCCGAGCTTTTTCGGGAAGCCCCAGAGTTCCCGGCCGCCCGCGATCGGTCCCTCATCGTTCAGGAACATGCAGTGGGTATAGCCGCCCCTGCGCCCGAGGAACGAAACCGGGATGACCTGCCCGCTCTCGGTGTAGTCGCCAAAACCATTGGAATCCGGCATGCGGATGAATTCGTATTTGACCAGCGCGTCGCGTTCATCAAGTTCGAGCGGAGCCGGAACGACCGATCGCAGTTTCGCCGGATCGGTACGATAGGTGATGATCAGGTATTCGCGGTTGACGAACCGATACGGCCCCGGCGGATAGGCCGGATTGGTGAGCGGCATCGCAAATGCCCGCTTCACGACTTCATTCTCGTGCATTCAATTTCTCCTGTGACTGGAATGACCGGCTTGGCCTATTCGCGACCATCCTGCTCAAGATCGAACGTGGAGACGCCGTCCGCACTGGTCGGGCGCGCCAGAACCTCGGGATGACGAAGGGTGCGTAACGCATCGTGATAACCGGCGCGCCAATGATCCTGCATCGAGAGGCGGGAAAACTCGTAGTCCTTGGAGTGGCCTTCGTAGTCCCGCGCGCGATAAATCAAGTGGACGAGGCTGTGCACGTTGTGAGAGGCAGCCGTCCTGAGCAGCCTGACGTCCTCTTGCTCGCGTAGCTCTTCGGGCAGCCGGCTCAGGAGAGCTGCCAGATCTCGCTGCAACCGGTGCAGGCTCTTGAACTGGTCTGTGCTCGCTCGCGTGCGGCTCGAATATTGAATCTCCTTTTGACGCGTAACGACGTCGCCCATATTGCGCGGAATCTGGCCGCGCGCGCTCCAGAGATCGACCTGAAACACAAGCGTGTCCTGACGGGCTCCACACTCGATCACCCACTGCAACGGAGTGTTGGATACGAGGCCGCCGTCCCAATAGTGTTCGCCATCGATTTCGACGGCCGGAAAGCCCGGCGGCAGCGCCCCACTCGCCAGGATGTGCTCGGGCCGAATCGTATGCGTGGCCGTGTCGAAATAGACCAGATTGCCGGTCCTCACATTGACGGCACCTGCGCTGAACCGCGTCATACCAGCGTTGATGCGATCGAAATCCACGAGCCGCTCCAGAGTCGTCTTCAACGCGCTGGTGTCGTAGATGCTGGTGGCGGCAAGGGTTCCACCCGTTTGCAGCCACGGCGCCAGTGGCCGCGCAGAAAAGAAGCCGTTCGCGCCAAACACCGCCGCAAAGCTCGCATTCACCTGATTGAGAAAATTGCGGGTGTGATCGCTATTCATCAAATCGGTGAACGGCGCGTCCAACGTCACCTGCGTCCAGAACTCGCGAAGCCGGTCAACGCGGGAATTGGGCGGATTGCCCGCGATGATTGCAGCGTTGATCGCTCCAATCGAAATGCCGGCAATCCAATCCGGATGGATGTTGGCTTCGGCCAGGGCCTCGTAGACGCCTCCCTGGTAAGCGCCCAGAGCGCCGCCGCCTTGCAAGAGCAACGCGATGCAATCGAATGGCAGACGCCGGTCAGCGGTCGCGAAGTGTGGTCGAGGCTGAAAGTTCATGGGGTTCTGTGCTCTTGTTTACGATTGCCCAAGCCTGCGTTCTGTTCAGAACGTGTCGCAGCGGGCTTCGCGATCCGATTTAATAAAATATACCGTATAGTTTGATATTTGAGTTGTCAAGCAAGCGCGTTCACAGCTTTGTGCTGCATCTGATTTTGTGCTGCATCTGATTGAGTGACGTTTAACCCGGACGTTGTTGTCGACTACCCGACCAGTTCGACACGCTGACGCAACGCCGAAGTCCGCTTCGACGTCACGCAGCTGCGGTGAGCGAACCGCTCTCTGTCACGAGCAGCAGCGAAGCCAACGAGCTTACGATATCCACTGTGTTCGTCGGGTGACGTCCACCCTGCCCGAATTCGTGTTGGCTAGTTGCAAACCAGAACGCGTCGGTGGCGACTATAGGCGTAGTAGCAGTCGCTATCGGAATAATTGCCATCGTTCGAGCTGCCATAGGCATAACCGGCAGAGGCTCCGGCGACATAGGCTGCACCATAACCGTATCGCCGCCCGCCATAGCCATGGCTGAAGCTTCCGGAACGGCTGTAGCTGACCGATGCAGAGCGAGCCTGGACCGAGCCTGTAACCGCGGGTCCGTCACGACCGCCGGCGCGGACGCCGCCAAGCGCCCCTAGATCGCCGCGAGGACCAGCGCCGGCGCCCAACCGAGGAGGCGGACCGCCAAGGCCGGCATGGGCCGCACCGCCGGGGCCCATGGGAGGTGGACTTGCGAATGCGGGAGGACCGCCGGCCGCGATCGGCGGAGGACCGCCCGGCCCCATTGGAGGCGGACCGGGGAATTGCGCAAACACCGCAGTCGGCGCCAATGAAATCGTTGCGAGCGTTACGCTGACGGACAGCGTCAAGAGTGTCTTCCTGGACATGGTAGTCTCCGTTTCAGATTTGCGTTTCAAGGACCGGCACCGGCGCGGACGGCGCAAGAGTCGGGTTCGACGAATGAGTCTCGTGCGCCGGCTCAACCGTCTCAGACATTGGCCGGCCATCGTCTTGGACAGGGTGGATCCGGAACCACGCCACATAGAGCGCCGGCAGGAACAAGAGCGTCAGCAGCGTGCCGACGATGATGCCGCCCATCATCGCGTAGGCCATCGGGCCCCAGAAAATCTCGCGCGCGATCGGAATCAGCGCGAGACTCGCGGCGGCCGCCGTCAGCAAGATCGGCCGCATGCGATGCTCGGTCGCTTCCACGACGGCATCCCAGGCCGGACGCCCCTCCTTCCTCAGATCCTCGATCTGCACGATCAGGATCACCGAGTTTCGGACCAGGATGCCGATCAGTGCCAGGACGCCGAGGATGGCGACGAACCCAAGCGGCGCGCCGCTCGGCAGCATGGCCATGACGACGCCGATCACGGCAAGCGGTGCGACCGCGAACACCAGGAACAAGCGGTGGAAGCTCTGCAGCTGAATCATCAGGACGGTCGCCATGACGAACAGCATGAGCGGAACGACGGCGACGATCGGCGACTGGCTCTTAGCGCTTTCCTCCACGGAGCCGCCGATCGCCACCGAATAACCCGCCGGCAGTGCTTTGCCGAACTCCGCCACCCTCGGTGCCAACTGATCCATGATTGTCTTCGGCTGGACGTTGGAGACGATGCCAGCCTTCAGCGTGATCGTCGGAATGCGCGCGCGGCGCCAGATTGTCGGCTGCTCGATCTCATAGCGCAGGTTCGCCACGGCCCCGAGCGGCACCGACTGCCCACCCTGCCCGGCCAACTGCAGATCCCGGAGCGTATCGATCGAGCCGCGCTCGACCGCGGTCGCGCGTCCAGTGACATTGACAAGATAGATGCTGTCGCGAACCTGTGTGATCGGCGTGCCCTCGAGCACCGAGCTCACGGCCGTGGCGATGTCTTCTGACGTCACGCCGAGCTGGCGGGCCTTGTCCTGGAGAACGTCGACCTTGACGACCCGCGCAGGCTCCATCCAGTCGAACACGACGTTGCCGAGATCGGGGTTGCTCCGGACGATGCCAGCGAGCTCCTGCGAGAGACCCCTGACCTTCGCGACGTCCGGTCCGCTCACGCGATATTGCACCGGACGCCCCACCGGCGGGCCGACCTCGAGCAACTTGACGTAAGTGTCGGTGCCCGGAAATGTCTTCCTCAGATATTCCTCGAATTGCGCCTTGACGAGGTCGCGCGCTTTTATGCCGCCCTTGGTCACAACCACCTGCTGGCCAAACCATGCATTGGCGGTCTGCACGTCGAACGACAGCACGAAGCGCGGCGCGCCCGTGCCGACATAAGTCGACCAATGCTCCACGGAGCCATTGCCCTGCAGCTGTTCGCGCTCGAAGCGCGCCATCTGCGCATTGGTGTCTGCAATCGAGGCATTCTGCGGCAGATTCCAGTCGATCACCAGTTCGTCACGGTCCGACAAGGGAAAGAACTGCTGCTGCACGAGCGTCATGCCGAACAACGCGACGAAGAAGGCTGCAACCGTCACCCCGACGGTGATCCAGCGATGATGCATGCAGACGAGCAGCAGGCGGGCGAACATCTGCGCCAGCCGGCCCTTCTCCCCGTGGTGCCCCTTCATCTTTGCGGGCAGAATGGTGACACCGAGCAGCGGGGTGAACAGCACCGCGACGATCCACGATACGATCAAGGAGACCGCAATCACCACGAACAGGGTGAAGGTGAACTCGCCAGCATTGCTGCTGTTCAGCCCGATCGGGATGAAGCCCGCGACGGTGACCAGCGTGCCTGTCAGCATGGGAAAGGCGGTCGACGTATAGACGTGAGTGGCCGCCTTTTCCAGGGGATCTCCGACCTCCAGACGGGCCACCATCATTTCGACGGCGATCATGGCGTCATCGACCAGAAGGCCGAGCGCGATGATCAATGCGCCAAGCGAAATTCTCTGCAATGAAATGCCGGCATAGTTCATCACCACGAAGGTAATGGCGAGAACCAGCGGGATCGCAATTGCGACGACGAGCCCGGCGCGCATGCCCAAGCTGAGAAAGCTGATGGCGAGAACGATGACCACGGCCTCAAACAGTGCTTCGGTGAAGCCCGACACGGCATGCTCGACGACAACAGGCTGATCGGCGACCAGGTGAACGCCGACGCCGATCGGCAGGTCTGCAATGACCTTTGACATTTCCTCCTTCAGCGCCTCGCCGAAGTGAAGCAGGTTGGCGCCGGACTTCATGCCGATGGCAAGTCCGATCGCGGGCTGGCCGTTGTACCTGAACAAGGTCTTGGCCGGATCGGCATAACCGCGCGTGACGGTCGCGACGTCAGTCAGCGGAAAGAAGCGGTCGTTGATCCGGAGATTGACCGCGTTCAGGCTTGCCTCTGACGTGAAACGACCGTTCACCCGCACGCTGATCCGCTCGGGCCCATCCTGGAACACCCCGGACGGCGCGACCGCGTTCTGTCCCTGCAGGGAGGCCATGATCGAGCGGACGTCGAGGCCAAGGGCGGCGACCTTCCGGGTGGAGAATTCGAGGTAAATCACCTCGTCCTGCGTTCCCAGAATGTCGACCTTACCCACGTCAGGCACGGTCAACACCTTGGCGCGGACGTCCTCGACCTCGTCGCGCAGCTGACGCTGGGTCAAGCCGTCGCTGGTGAAGGCATAGATGTTGCCGAACACGTCGCCGAAGCGATCGTTGAAGCCCGGCCCGACGACCCCTTGCGGGAATTCGCCCTTGATATCCGCGATCATATTGCGGACGCGGATCCAGGTCGGCTTGACGTCAGCCGCCTTTGTCGTGTCGCGCAGATAGACGAACACAGTGGTCTGGCCCGCGACCGTCACGCTCTTGGTGTAGTCCAGCGACTCCAGCTCCTCGAGCTTCTTTTCGATCCGGTCGGTGACCTGGCGCGTCATCTCTTCGGGCGAGGCGCCCGGCCACTGCGCCTGGATCACCATGGTCTTGATGGTGAAGTCGGGATCTTCCTGACGACCAAGCTGAAGATAGGCAAAGAGGCCTGCCGCCATGAAGGCGATCATGAAATACCAGACGAGCGAACGGTGGCGGAGCGCCCAGTCGGAAAGGTTGAACGACGTCATGGCTTCTGATCCTGTTCGATACGGACGTGTTGTCCTGGCTTGAGGCTGTGGATTCCGGCGGTCACGACGCGCGCGCCGGGATAAAGCCCATCGGCGACGCGGGCACCTGCGGGGTCCCCGGCGAGATCGACCTTGTGCAGAGAGACGGTGCTCGCAGGCTGATCGACGACCCAGACGAAGTTCGCGCCATCCTTGGCGAGCACCGCCGAGGCGGGAACGCGCAATGTCAGACTTTGCGTTTTGTCGAGCGTCGCGGTGACGGTCGTGCCCAAGCGGAAGCTTTCGGGAGGGTTGTTCAGGGCGATGCGGACTCGCCGTAGGCGCGTCACCGGGTCTGCCTGCGGCGCGATCTCGCGAACCTTGCCTTCGACCTGGACGGCGGGGAGCAACTGCAAGCCGACGGTGAACGGCAAGCCAATTTCAAGCGGCACCGGGAAATCCTCCCCGATATCGACCACCGCCTCGCGGATGTCGGGCCTCGCAACCGTCACGACATTTTGGCCAGGAGAGACCACCTGTCCGACTTCTGCGCCCACCGCAGTGACGACGCCGGCGAAATCTGCCTTGAGCTGGGCATAGCCCCGTTGCTCGATGGCCTTCGTCAAGTTCGCCTGTGCGTGCGCGACCGACGCGGCGGCACCGGCTCGCGCCTGCTCGGCATTGTCCAGTGTCTGCTTTGTGGTGGCGTCGGTTGTGATGAGGGTTCGCTGCCGCTCCTCCGTCGCCTTGGCAGTCGCCAGCAGCGCCTCGGCCTTGGTGAGCTCAGCCTTCGTCGAGCGCACCGCAAGCTCCAGAGCCATGGAATCGATGACACCGACCGTTTGTCCTTCGCTGACGACGTCACCAACGGAGACGGGACGCCCGGTCAGACGTCCCAGGACGCGGAACGCGAGATTGGTCTTGTACTGCGGCTCAACAACGCCAACGGCGACGATGCCGTCCGGGCGGCTCGGCTCAAGGACCATCGACAGCACGGGTCGCACCGGCTCGGGCGCTTTCGCATCCTGCTGACATCCAGCCAGCGCGAGCGCTGATACAAACGTGCCGGCTGCAATCGTGATGCACCTCTTCATGACGGGTCTCCCTCAAATGTTACGGCCTGGCCATTGCTCAGCAGCTTGCCGCCATCGATCACGACGCGCTCGCCCGGCTTGAGTCCGGCCTTGATCAGCACTTCACGGGCTTCATAACCGCCGATCGTCACCGGCTTGAGCGCAGCCGTTTTGGTCGCCGGATCGACGGTCCAAACCGCGGGCTTCGATCCCGCGGCCGCCAATGCGCTCCAGGGCAACGCGATCTGCTGCTCGGCTTTCGCTTTGACGGTTCCCGCAACGGCGCTTCCAAGCGTCATCGCTGCCGGCGGATCCTGGATGGCAACCTTGACGCGGATGGTCGCTCTCTTCGCATCAATCGCGGGCGAGACCTCCCTGACATGCCCGCTCACCGCAACACCTGCGTCGGAGACAAGCGCCAGCGATACGCGGCTGTCGTCGAGATCGCCAAACAAGAGAGATTCGTAGATATCGAACACCGCATCCCGTTCACCGTCCTGCGCCACGGAGAAAACGGGCTGCGCGGCCTGTACGACCTGACCGACTTCCAGATTGCGCGCGGTGACCACGCCTGCCGCTTCGGCGCGCAGCGCGGTATAGCCAAGGGCGTCTTTCGACGTTCCCAACTCCGCCTTTGCGGCTTCAAGCGCACCTTCTGCGGTTCGCAACCCTTCCTGCACGTGATCGTAGACCGTCCGCGTGGTGAAGCCGCTTGCGATCAACGTCTTCTGTCGTTCGAAAGTCACCTTGGCCACGCGCAGCTGAGATTCTGCGGCCAGCACCGCCGCGGTCGCGGCATCAACGTCGGCCTGCTGCTCGGCGGGGTCGAGCACAGCCAGGATCTCACCAGCCTCGACGTGGGCGCCGACATCGACATAGCGCGCGAGCACACGTCCGCTGACGCGGAATGACAGGTCAGCGTGGAAACGGGCCTGGATTTCGCCGGTCAGCGTGACGGAGGCTTGCTGGTCGCGCGGCTGCACGATCTCCGTGCGCACGATTGCCGCGCGCGTAACCGGAGCAGCGGCGTGATCGTTGCAGCCACTCAGCGTGATTGCGACAAGCGCGACCGCAAGGCCACCAGGACCCCTCAACTTGCCTTTGCGGGCAGCTTGATCGATTTCGCTGTGGTTCGTAGCGTGATGGGTCATAGCAGGTCCATGCGGTGGCGTGGTGACAACAACGCGCCCAGCGCATCCGCCGCCGGCCGGGCAGATACCAGTTGGGCTCCGTGAGTCGGAGTGGGATCCGGTCGAGTCGCAACGAGGCGGCTGTCCCGATCAGGGCAGTTCGTTCCTGTGCAAAGCGCCAAGGCATCGGACGCGCTGACGTTTGACCGGCGAGGCGACCGCATGATGCGACGTCTCGCCATCGCCCCGTTCGCCTGCCGCTCACGCGCTGACAGCGGAAACGACAGAACGACGGACGTGAATTCGTCACCAAAGCCGTGCTCGACACGGCCGCCGAGACCCCTGGCAAGATCATTGCTGAGCCGCAGTCCGCGCCCCGCAGCGCTCCGTGACGACCGCGACCCATTGTCCAGAATGACGCAGTTCACCAGCGCACCGATTCGTGTCAGCTTGACTTTGATTTCTCCGGTCCGCGCCTCGAAGCACGCATGCGTCGCCGCATTGGTGACGAGCCCGTGGACGATCAATCCGAGCTGCCGGCATCGCTCGGTTTGAAGCGGGAGAGATTCGGTAACGATTGCCAGCCGGATATTCATCCGATCCAGCAACGAACGGCGCATGGCGCAGCCCATCATGCGGATGTAGGTCCCGGCGTCGATCAGCGCCTTGCCCTTGGGCACTGCGAGCGCCTGTTGCACATCGGCATAACCAAGCAGCAACTCGACGACGTCGCCTAAGGCCCGCTTGGCCTCCGCCCCCTCGACCCGGACGGCCGCGGCCGAAACCAGATTGATCGCCGAGGCAAGTCCACCATTGATCCGGTGATTCAATTCGCGCAGCAGGATGCCCTGCTCCACAATTGGCGAATCCGCGCTGCATGTATTCACGACGGTCTCCTCAGGTTGCGCCGGACAGGCGGCGGCCGAACGCGCATGTGGCGGTCGGCCGGTCATCCGGATCAGCTGGGCAGGCACGGCCATTAAAGGTCGCCTGTCCGAAGCTAAATCAAACTATACCGTATATTTTCTTTTCATTGCATTTCCTGCCGGGGCATGTCAAGTGGAATCCAGACACGCAAAAACCCGTGATGAGGAAATGGTGATGGCGAAGAACAAGAGCCCGAAACGCGGCAGGCCGCCCAAGGACCTGGCAGGCGACGTCCAGGCGCGGATTCTCGATGCAGCCCAGCAGCTCTTTCTCGAGAAAGGGTTTCGGAGTGCCAGCATCGACGACATCTCCGAGTTGGCCCCTGCGAGCAAACCGACCATCTATGCCCACTTCCCCGGCAAGGAGGCGCTGTTCGTGGCGGTGGTGGCCCGCACCATCAACGGGTTGACAGATTTCGAGGGGTTCACGCCGGCCGGCCGCACCATCCAGGAAAAGCTCGCCAATCTCGGCATCGAGATCGTGGAGAGATTCGTCGAGGACACGTTGGACCTCACGCGCGCGACGATCGCCGAGGCGCGGCGATTTCCCGAGTTGAGCCGAAACGTTCACGACGCTGCGCGCGACCGTGCGGCTGGGGCAGTTTCGCAGCTCTTGAACGAGGCAACGCAGAAGGTCGCACGCTCAGCCAAAGGACCATTCAGCGCAAAGCGGAGCGTTGCGACCGCGCAGATGTTCATGGATCTCATTCTGCTTCCGATGCTGATGAGATCCCTGATGGGTGAGGAACTGAAGGATCTCAAAAAAGAGCTGCCGACGTTCCTGCACGAACGGGTCAATTTCTTTCTCGCGGCTTGCGAGGCGGATTGGAGGCCGTGAACCAGCCGAAGGCCCCGCCGCTATCCTTGCGCCACGGCTTTGGGACGGATCTCGGCGGCCAAGTCGATCGGCCGCCCCCACGGTCGATGACGCAGGGCGCCCGCGCAGAAATCCATCATCTCGTCGAACGTGGGCCGAACGGCAGCGGCATTGATCCGCGATGGATTGAGATACCCCTCCATCGCTTCAAGCAGGCAACAGGTCATTGCCATCGCACATCCCGGTCGTAGCTCGCCGCTCGCCTGTCCGGCAGCAATGGTCGCGCGCACAAGCCCCCGGATCTGGTCTGCGTAAGACAGGGCGACCGCCCAGTTCTCGCGCACCGCCTCGGCGACCAGTTCGTGTTGCTTGCTGTCGCACTCCAGCCGATGTTGGTGCAGCTGCGAGATCATCCTCAAAGCAGCCGTTAGGCGCTCAAGGGCGGAGTCGCCGCGTGCCGCAAGCATTGCAGCCGCGGACACGCGATCGAGCAGATCCGCCACGACCGTCTCTTCGATCGCCTGCCTTGAAGGGAAGAAGCGGTAAACGTTAGCGGGCGACATCGACGCTCCGCGAGCGATATCGGCGACGGTCGTCTTCCTGAACCCGATCTCGCGGTGCAATCGGACCGCTGCCTGGACGATTCGCCGACGGATGCACGACGATCCAACTTGGCGCATCCGCTCCTGCATCGCTTGCAACCTCAGCGAGATGCGATCGAATGTAATTCACGCCGGCAAGTTTCGCCGAAGTGACGCAAGGGATCCATCTCCTCCATGAGCTCGGGCAAATCGACCAGTTCGGGGTTCGGCGAAAGGTAGGTTTCGACGATCAGGCGACCTGCCCGCTCTGCGGCTTGAACCACCTCATCGCTAGAGAGAATCCTCATCCGCCCGACAAGCGCGTACAGATTAACCAGTTGCGGAATCTCGGACCTGTCGCTGACGAGCGCCTCGGCATAGAGACGGGAGGCTTCCTCGATGAAACTCCGATAGAGCCGCTCGCGCTTGGAAATCGACCGGGCATTATGACGCTCACGAAGCTTGCGGCGTCGTGTCACCCATCCAGTCACGATCGTGGAGATCGCTCCGAAGGCCGAGCCTCCAAATGCGGCGAAGGCGGGTGCATAAATCGTGTTCATGCGATCAGTCCTCATCTCTCGCGCCGCGGCGGGGCGCCCCAATACTCCTGACCGAAGCAGCTTCCGCAGCGCGGTCAAAGACGGCTCTGCAAGCATCACTCAGAGCTGACTCTCTTTGCCGGAGACAGGCCTCCACATTCGTGGCGTCGGGGATGAAGCTAAGGCACAGCCGGAAAGCGTCAGGCGCGCATGCGGCCCTCTGTTCGGGAGTGCCGCGGTTCTCCTGAGCAAAGGCAGTCGCGTTGCCGAGCAATGCCGCCAGCATGACAATGAATGTGCGCTTGAACATACAGATTCCCTTCTTCTGCTGAGGCATCGCGCTTTCGAACGGGAAACGCAGCGTCATGCTCCGATTCCCCGCCCGTCGAACTGCCTGAACACGAGCTTGTGAGTCTTCGCTCTTGACACACCCCGCGGTTCGGGATGTATATGAACTATACGGTTTAGTGTATTTATGGAGCCGAGAATGTCAACACTTTTGTGGTCGCTCGCGAAGGAAAATCCATGGCCCGGGCTTGCGCTCGCATCTCTGAACCTGGTCGTGGCTCTCTCCCTCGTGGCCCTGAGCCTGCTGCTGGGCGTTACGATAGCGTTGCTCGCCGGGTTGCACGCGTTCGTCGGTGGGCGATCCGGGATCGCGCCGAGGGGACTTCAGCGCGGGAGCCCGGCGCTGTGAGCAGAACATCCGTCTTGTCAATGCGTGCGCGCGGCTCAGTCGATACTCAAGCTCCCGTGCGGGGTTACTTTATGTGGGTCGGCGGAGCATTGCTTGTGCTGCTCTTTGCAGCCAATTCCCTGCTGCCCGCGCCCTCGCCAAACAAGCTCATCGAATCGCACTCTACGCTTCCGCCGATCCGGATCGCCTCCGAGCTGAAGGGACCGGAAGCAGTTATCATCGATACCAGCCAGCCGGGTTTCCCCATTCTCCCGGACAGGAAAATTGCAGTCCCCTCACCGCTTACCTCGGATGCGGCCGATGCCGTACGACGGCCGCCCGCGTCAATATCCGAGCAAGCCGATGCGAGTGACGGTAGCCCCGCAATCCCGACCCATGTCCGCGAAACGTTGGCGCAGTTAGATCCGGGAGTGTCCGATCAAGCCGACTCAAGCACGAGGCCAGTCGGGCTTGCCTCGGAACCACGACGCAATTTCGCACACACTCGGTCCGGGGAGCGGCGGCGACCTGGTCGGCATTCGAGTTTCGATACCACACCCGAATGGTGCGCTTCACTGAGGCAAGGTTCGTGTCGATAGGGCCCGTCGTGGACCCTCGCACACCCATAAGACCACCGATCAGTTTTTCACGGATAGCCACGGGATTTACCTCATGTCGAAGAAGCGATTGTTAGCGATTATCGTTTTGTCCACGCTTGCTGCTACGGGCACGAGAGCCGACGTCACCCACTCACCTTTGGACGCCGCAAATAGGGGCGTAGCCGCCCAAGGCGATGCCGATGAGGCGGCGATACGTCGCCTGATCGAGCAATTTCGCACCATAAAAATACCACTCAGTCGGGCGGTAGCGATCGCCGAGCATTTACATGACGGTTCGAGGACCGCGGATGTCAGTCTTGAGATTTCCGGTCCGGCCATTTATCGCGTGCGGACGGTAGGCAATGAGCGACTTTGGGAAAATGTCATAGATGCGAATACCGGCAGCGTGACAGAGAAGGAAGTTTCGTCATCGCTGAGGGAGCTCGACCGAGACGATCTGGGCAATATCATTGCCCTGAAGTCTGTTGAGCAAGAGCTGTCGGACGCCGTACGCATCGCCGAGAAAGCTGCAGAGGGAAGCGCTCTCGCCGGAGGTCTGATGAAGCAGGATGGCAAGCTCAACTTCGTGGTCGTCGTCGCCAGTGGTGATCGCTTGAAGGAGGTCACGCTCGAACCGCCCAGAGTCGGTAAGCAAGGCGCAACTCCCCGCTAGTCTAGGCGACGCAGGTTTGAACCGATGAGCCAGATCGCTCTCACCGCGATCCGATGTTTTAGAGATCAGAAGCGCTACGTGACGCGTTGCTCCGTGCGACCACTTCTCGAAGTCCCACGTTACCCACCTTTCGTTCGCCTTCCTTTGACGGCCTTTCGAACGACAGCTTCAGTCTTCGGCCAGCCCAGCGCAGCCGCCATTTGGAATGGTCGCTTTGCGCAATGAGCGGTCGTTCCATAATCATGCATTCCGCGAATGAAGGCCTCGCCAGGTAACCAAGCTCCGCATCGTACAATGTCGTAGAACATCGCAGAATATCGTAGCTTTGGTGCCCAGGGGCGGGATCGAACCACCGACACTGCGATTTTCAGTCGCATGCTCTACCAACTGAGCTACCTGGGCATACCCGCGGGGCCAAAAGGCCGGAGCGAGCGGGCGGTTTATAGAGAGGTCGGAGCGTCGTGTCCACCCGCCTTCGCCAAAGCCTTCGGCGCGGCGAGCCCGCCCGGCATTCTTTCCCCAACTTGTTGGGAAATCTTGGCTATTCCGGGTCCTCCGCGTCGTCCTCGCGGCCTGGGACGACATAGCGGCCGGTCAGCCAGCGGTTGAGGTCGACGTCGCGGCAGCGTGCCGAGCAGAACGGGCGGAAGGCCTGCTCGACGGGCTTGCCGCAGATCGGGCAGGCGCGCGGGGTGGCCGGGGGTGTTCGGGCTTGGTCAGTCATGGCTGGGACGGAGTTTACATCATCTGCTGCATGTTCCGCTGCGCTCCCTCTTACGGGTAGGGCAATCGCATATGCGTCTTCGCCGGCCGCGCAGGTGCTTGGCCTCGTGGCTCGAGACGTCGACCTCGCCCGCAAGCGCAGGGCGATAGCCTCGGAGCGAGGGGCGTTTCCGCGATTTCTGGATAATGGAAGAATGCCGCTGATTTGCCCGACGAGTCAAGTTGCCGTGTCGAAGCCCGGCAGCCGCCGGCACCTTTGCATGGGGTTGTTTTCGATATTTTGGCAGCGCACCCTGCGGCAAGCTATCGCGTCCGGCTATCGGCCTCGTTCCATAGCCAGGCCATGACGATGTGCAGCAGTTGGGGTGGGGGGTCTCACCGCGAGTCGTTCAGGAGGAAAGAGGCCCCGCCCGTATCGCATCTTCGATGCGATACGACCTCTCCCCAAGCGGGAGAGGTGGACTGACGTCGCCGCACGAAAGTGGATACCTCACACCGCGACGGAGTTGAGCCAGCCGTGGCGGATCGGAAAGCCCTCGCCGCCTAGCAAGGTCACGGTCTCGTAGAGCGGCAGGCCGACCACATTGGTGTAGGAGCCGACCATCTTGACCACGAACGATCCGGCGATGCCCTGCACCGCGTAGCCGCCGGCTTTGCCGCGCCATTCGCCGGAGCCGATATAGGCCTGGATGTCGTCCTCGCTGAGCCGCTTGAAGCGCACGCGCGTTTCGACCAGGCGCTGACGGAATGCCTCGCGCGGCGTCACCACGCAGATCGCGGTGTAGACGCGGTGATTGCGACCCGACAGCAGCCGCAGGCACTGCGCGGCCTCGTCGACCAGATTGGCCTTGGGCAGGATGCGGCGGCCGACCGCCACCACGGTGTCGGCGGCAATGATGAAGGAGCCGCGCAGGTCGTCGTCGAGATGCACCGATTTCAGCGCGGCGTCGGCCTTGGCGCGCGCCAGGCGGTTGGCGCAGGCGCGCGGCAACTCGCCCCGCCGCGGGGTCTCGTCGACATCGGCCGGGCGCAGCGCATCGGGCTCGATGCCGGCCTGGTTGAGCAGGGCCAGCCGCCGCGGCGAACCGGAAGCAAGAACGAATTTGGGACGGCCTAGCATGCGGGCTTTTGGGCTGAATCGGGGGGACGGACGCGGGCGGAACCTATCGGATGGGGCATGGATGCACAACCTTGGAACCGGCCGCGAATCGCGCCCCCGCCTGGAGACAAGGCCCCATAAGCACAGCTGTTTGTCAGTCTGGCGACAAGCGGCGGTTCTGCGAAACGGAACATGCTGGTCCCCTCGCCACACCGAGCCTTACAGGTTTGCCGCGCCGGCCTTGGCAAAGCGGCGGCGAATGCGCAGCAACAGGCCGTCGCAGACCTCGCGATAGGCGGCCAGCTTCTGCTCGCGCGAGCCCTCGGTGCCGGTCGGATCGACGGTGGGCCAGTATTCGACATCGGCCGCGAGCGTGCGGGTGAGGTCGAGCGCCTTGTGATGGGCTTCGGGAGCCAACGTGATGATGAGATCGAAGTTCAGCCCCTCCCAGTCCTCGAGTTCCTCGAAGGTTTGCGGCTTGTGGCCGGAAATGTCCTGGCCGAGCTCGGCCATGACGGCGACCGCGAACGGATCGAGCTCACCCTTCCTCACCCCGGCCGAGCGCACATAGAGGCCTTGCGGAAACATCTGCTGCAGCAGGCTTTCGGCCATCGGCGACCGCACGCTGTTCAGGCCGCATGCGAACAACACGGCCTGGGGGTTGCGCGCGCGCGGCGCTTCCATGCGATCAGGCTTTTTTCGATCGGGGTACGCCCCCGTCAATCACCGCTTCACCGATCATGCGCCTTCACCCTTCCAGTGCAGCACAGTGATCAGCGTGAACAGCCGCCGCGCGGTCTCGAAATCGACGCGCACCTTGCCCTTGAGCCGCTCCTGCAGCGTGCGCGAGCCCTCGTCGTGGATGCCGCGGCGGCCCATGTCGATCGCCTCGATCTTGTCCGGCGTCGCGGTCCGGATCGCCTGATAGTAGCTGTCGCAGATCATGAAGTAGTCCTTCACGACGCGTCGGAACGGGGTCAGCGACAACAGATGCGCGACCACCGGCGCGCCATCCTCCTTGCGGATATCGAACATCAGCCGGTTGCCGGTGATCGCGATATGCAGGGTGTAGGGCCCCGGCCCGGCGGCGCCCTCGGGCGCGAACAGGTTCTGCTCGATCAAATCGTAGATCGCGATCGCGCGCTCATGCTCGATATCGGGCCCGGAACGGCCGATCGATTCCTCGTCGAGCGTCACCGCGACGATGCGATTGTTGGAATCCTCGTCGTCTGGTGGCTTGTTCATGAGAGGTTGAGGCGCAATCCGACGGAACGTGAATGGGCATCGAGACCCTCGGCCTGGCCGAGCGTCATCGCGGCGGGCCCGAGTGCACGGAGCTGATCCGGCCCGCACCGCAGGATCGAGGTTCGCTTCATGAAGTCAAGCACCCCGAGGCCCGACGAGAACCGCGCCGAGCGCGCGGTCGGCAGCACATGGTTGGAGCCGCCGACATAATCGCCGATCGCCTCCGGGGTATGGGCCCCAAGGAAGATCGCCCCGGCGTTGCGGACCTTGTTCGACAGGCCCTCGGCGTCCGCCGTCATGATCTCAAGATGCTCGGCCGCGATCGCATTGGCGAGCTCGACCGCGTCGTCGAGTTTTGCCACCTTGATCACGGCACCGAAATCGTTCCACGAGGTGCGGGCGATCTCGGCGCGCGGCAAGGTCGCCATTTGCGCCTCGACCGCGCGCTCGACGTCGGCGGCGAGCCGTGCACTGTCGGTGATCAGGATCGACTGCGCGCTGACGTCATGCTCGGCCTGCGCCAGGAGATCGGCCGCGATCCAGTCGGCATTGCCGGTGTCGTCGGCGATGACCAGCACCTCGGAGGGACCGGCGATCATGTCGATGCCGACCTTGCCGAATACCAGCCGTTTTGCCGCGGCAACATAGGCGTTGCCGGGGCCGACGATCTTGGCGACCGGCGCGATCGTCGCGGTGCCGTAGGCCAGCGCCGCGACCGCCTGGGCGCCGCCGACGCGGTAGATTTCCGAGACGCCGCCGAGATGGGCGGCCGCGAGCACCAGCGGATTGAGCTTGCCGTCCGGCGCCGGCACCACCATCACCACGCGCGGCACGCCGGCGACCTTGGCCGGCACTGCGTTCATCAGCACCGAGGACGGATAGGCCGCGGTACCGCCGGGCACATAGAGCCCGACCGCATCGACCGCGCTCCAGCGCCAGCCGAGCTCGACGCCGGCGGCATCGGTGAAGCGCTCGTCCTTCGGCAACTGGCGGCGGTGAAAGGTCTCGATCCGGTCGCGCGCGAACCTCAGGGCCTCGACGGTCTTGGGGTCGCAGGCCGCAACCGCGGCGTCGATCTCGGCTGCCGTAATGCGCAGGCCGGCCGCGTCGATATCGAGCCGGTCGAATTTTTTGGTCGCCTCCAGCAGCGCCGCATCGCCGCGGGCCGCCACGTCGTCGACGATCGCGCGGGTGGCGCGCTCGACGTCGGCCGACACCTCGCGCTTGGCCGCCAGGAAATCGCGGAATCGCTGCTCGAAATCGGCGCTCTGTCGGTCCAGGCGAACGGGCATGACGGCTTTCTTAGGAGGAATTCGGGTCCCTGCTCAATGGCGCGGCGGATAATGGCCGTCAACCCTTGCAAAACACACAATCCGCCGTCGTCCCGGCGAAGGCCGGGACCCATAACCACCGATGCGGATTTTGGTCGCGATGGGGGCCCCAGCCCCCCTCAACGACCGGCATTCGGGGTAATGGGTCCCGGCCTGCGCCGGGACAACGGAAATTAATGCGGCGCCACGCCGAGATCGTCGGTGCCGAGATCGGTCAATTCGCATTCCAGGCACTCGACATCCAGCCGCAGCGCTCCGCCATGGCCGAACATCAAGAGCGCGCTGCCGCCCGGCGGGTCGGAGGCATAGAACTCGATCCCGAGCAGTTCCAGGGTGGCTTCCGGGGCCTCTAGGTCGATATTGCGCGACTTGCATGCCAGCACCCGGTCGAACCTCAGCGCGGCGATCAGCCGGCGCGAGCAGGTGCCGCCCGACAGGGTCTGCTCCCAGTCCAGCCGGTTCAGGCCGACCACGAGGCGTTTCTCGTCCTGGCGCCAGACGATGTCGGAGGGCTGGACGCGGGCGTCCTGCACATGGGCCGAGATGACCGCGAGGTCATCGGCATCGAGGGCGATTAGTTTCAGCGGCGCGGGTGGGGACATGACGGTGGTTATAACGCCTCGCGGCCCGGGAGGTACCAGACGGCCAATGGAATTCGTGCTGGGAGGAACCGGCTCCACCCAAACGGCACCTTCGCCGCCCGGCAGTCGCATACAGCGTCGACGGAGTTCCAACATATCGTCATGGCCGGGCGTGACCCGGTCATCCACGCCTTTCTTCACGTAGCGCCAAGACGTGGATGCCCGGGACAAGCCCGGGCATGACGAGTTCGTGGACGTCCAGAGCGAACCCTGTTCGCCGAGGACGCGTTAGGCCGGCGCGGTGCAGACGCAGCCCCGCGCCTCAGCCCTTGATGAACGCCAGCAGATCCTTGTTGATCGTCTCGGCCTCCGTCGTCGGCATGCCGTGCGGAAAACCCTTGTAGGTCTTCAGCGTGCCGTTCTTCAGAAGCTTGGCCGAGAGCGGGGCGGAGTCGGCGTAGGGCACGATCTGGTCGTCGTCGCCATGCATCACCAACACCGGCACGTTGATCTTCTTCAGATCCTCGGTGAAGTCGGTCTGCGAGAACGCGACGATACCGTCGTAATGCGCCTTGGCGCCACCCATCATGCCCTGCCGCCACCAGTTCTGGATCACGGCTTCCGACGGTTTTGCGCCGGGCCGGTTGTAGCCGTAGAACGGCCCGGCCGGCAGGTCGCGGTAGAATTGCGAGCGATTGGCGGCGAGCTGGGCCTGCAAGCCGTCGAACACCGACTTCGGCAGGCCGCCGGGATTGTTCGCCGTCTGCACCATCAACGGCGGCACCGCGCTCAGGATCGCCGCCTTCGCCACCCGGCTCTCGCCGTGGCGGGCGATGTAGTGCACCACCTCGCCGCCGCCTGTGGAATGGCCGACATGGACGGCGTTCTTCAGGTCGAGATGCGCGGTGACGGAAGCGAGGTCGTCGGCATAGTGATCCATGTCATGACCGTCGGCGACCTGGGCGGAGCGGCCATGGCCGCGGCGGTCGTGGGCGACGACGCGAAAGCCGTGCCCGACGAAGAACAGCATCTGCGCGTCCCAGTCGTCCGACGACAGCGGCCAGCCATGGCTGAACACGATCGGCTGCCCCGAGCCCCAATCCTTGTAGAAGATCTCGACGCCGTCTTTGGTGGTGATGGTGGGCATTTGATCGCTCCTCTTCTGCCAAATGTGTCGGTTCTCGGCGCGACAGGCATGAGCGCCCGACGCCGCACGATCGTGCATCGTGTTTTATGCCGCGTGTCGCCGCGAAATGATGTCGCGCGCGTCAGATCAGGCGAACGTGACCGGCCTGAACCGGCGCCAGGCGCCGATGGTCACCAGGACGAAGAACACCAGCACGATGCCCTGCACCGCCGCAAACACCGGCCCGGACGGCGGGTTCGGCGGCACCGCCGGCGCCAGCGCCTGCAACGCCGGCACCTTGAGGAAGCTCTGGATGACCAGCACGAAGACGTTGAGATAGAGCGAGACCATCGCAGTCACGATATAGATCGGACGCCAGGCGCCCTTGAGCTGCATCGCATACAGCGCAATACAGGCGATCGAGAGCAGCACCAGCGAAAGCCCGCCGATGATATGCGACGGCAGCAGCTTCTCGGTCACCAAAGGCGGGATCACGAAGCCGGTGGCGCTGGTCAGAATCGTGAGCACGAGGAAGATCGCGGTCAGCCCAGGCATCGCGCGCGAGCCGAGCAGGCCGAACATCACGAGCACACCGGCGACGATTGCAATCAGGCTGATAATGACGTGCACAAGCACCAATGTCGTCATGTGGCGCACTCCCCGCTGAGACCCGCATGCAAGGTTACGATGCGTGACGGAAAATTGCTACATGCTTCGATGGCAGGACGGCCGACATCTCATCTAAAATTTTGCCGGCGCCTGCGATTGCTGAAAATTTTCGCACGTATGTCACACGATGCGGCATCGTGCGCCCTGTGCGAAGCTGAATCAATCATAGCGCGGGATCGGTCCGTTATGCGGCGTCTTGCGCTTCGACAGGTCGAACAGCACCTCGTCGACATAGCACCAGCCCCAGCCTTCCGGCGGATCGTAGCCCTCGATCACGGGATGGCCGGTGGTGTGGAAATGCGCCGTCGCATGCCGGTTCGGCGAATCGTCGCAGCAGCCGACATGGCCGCAGGTCCGGCAGATGCGCAAATGCAGCCAGCGGCTGCCGCTCTTCAGGCATTCCTCGCAGCCGAGCGCGCTCGGCGTGACGTCCTGGATGCCGGCGATATGGGTGCAGCCTTTTGTCATTTTTTCGGCCTCTTACCTTGTGCGCCTCTCTAACCCGTCATCCTGAGGAGCGCGGAACGCGCGTCTCGAAGGATGCACGGCCGCACTCTGGCCGATTCATCCTTCGAGGCTCGCTCCGCTCGCACCTCAGGATGACGGGGAAACGTTTGCGTTTGCCGCATCAATCGTACTTTTTGCCGCATCAATCGTACTTACAGCGTCGGACTGCCCGCGTCAGCGAGATAGCCGTGCAGAGCGGCGACGACCTGCGCGCCCTCGCCGATCGCGCCGCCGACGCGCTTGACCGATCCGGAGCGGACGTCGCCGACCGCGAACACGCCGGGCACCGTGGTCTCGAGCAGCGGCACGGCGCGCGCGCCCTCGCCGGTCTGCACGCCGGTCATCACGAAGCCGCCGCGGTCGACCTGCACCCCGCAGCCCTCGAGCCAGCCGGTCGCCGGATCGGCGCCGACAAACAAAAAGAGATTGCGGATATCCATGGTGAACTCGTCGGGCGCGAGCCGGCTGCGCCAGCGCACCCGCTGCAGCGTCTCGGTGCCGTCGAGCCCGATCACCTCGGTATTGAACATCAATTCGATGTTCGGCGTCGCCTCGATGCGCTCGATCAAATAGCGCGACATGCTGGCTCCGAGCCCGCCGCCGCGGATCATCATGTTGACCCTGCGGGCATGCGCCGACAGGTACACCGCCGCCTGCCCCGCGGAGTTGCCGCCGCCGACCAGCACGACATCCTGCTGAGCGCAGAGCCGCGCCTCGATCGGCGAGGCCCAGTACCAGACGCCGCGGCCTTCAAAGGCATCGAGATTGTCGATCTCGGGCCGGCGATAGCGCGCCCCACTGGCGACCACCACGGATTTCGCGCGTAGCGTATGCCCGCAGGCGGTGTCGAGCACGAATGCGCCGGACGCTTTCGTGCAGTCGAGCGATTTGATCGAGACCGGGATCAGCATCTCGGCGCCAAATTTTTGCGCCTGGTTGAAGGCGCGCCCCGCCAGCGCTTGGCCGGAGATGCCGGTCGGAAAACCCAGATAGTTTTCGATGCGCATGCTGGCGCCGGCCTGGCCGCCGAAGGCGCGGGAATCGAACACCGCGACCGATAGTCCCTCCGACGCCGCATAGACCGCGGTGGCAAGCCCGGCCGGGCCGCTGCCGACCACGGCGACATCGTAGAGTTTTTCATGCGCGCTGTTGCCGATCATGCCCAGCGCCATCGCGAGCGCGGTCTCGGACGGATTGCGCAGCACCGTGCCGTTGGGACAGACCACCAGCGGCAGCTCGGCGCGCGTCGGCGAATAGCGCGCGACGAGGTCGGCGGCATCCTTGTCGGTCTCGGGGTCGAGGAAGTGGTGCGGCTGGCCGTTGCGCGCCAAGAAATTCTGCAGCGACGCCATGTTGCCGACCGAGGCCGGGCCGATCAGCACCGGCCCGCCGGCGCCGCCCTGGATCAGGCTGACGCGGCGCAGGATCAGCGCGCGCATGATGCGTTCGCCGAGATCGGCCTCGGCAACCAAAAGCGCGCGCAGCCGGTCGGGCGGCAGCAGCAGCGTCTCGACCACCCCGTCGGCATGGCCGTCGACCAGCGCCGGGCGGCCGGAGAGCTGGCCTATCTCGGCGAGAAACTGGCCCGGTCCCTGGTCGATAACAGGCGCGACATGGCCAAGGCCGTCACGCTGGGTGATCGAAACGCTCCCCGACAGCACCACGAACATGCCCGGCCCGGGCTTGCCGGTCTCGAACAGCGCCTCGCCGTCCTTGTATGACCGCGGCTCGCCGAAGCGCCGCATCCGCTCGATCTCGTGCGCGGTCAGGGTCGGAAAGGTCTGCTCATGGCGCGGGAACGCGTAGGCGGTTGCGCTCAGCCGATCGATCGTCGTCTCGTCTACAGCCATCTCGGCGACCCGCTTCCTTATAACAGTACGAACCGGGTTAACGGCGCGGCTCGTTTCCGCCGGCGTCATCTAGCGAGCCATCGGCTGGTTCGGAAGCCACATCCTCGCGACCGCGCGCCTGCGATTTCCGCCGCTTCAGGTTTTCGCGCAGCGCCAGCTTGAGACGATCCTGTCGTGAATCCTTCACGCGGGCTCCGGCCTGCCCGCCGCCCTTGTCCTGATCGCCTGTCATTGCAAAACTCTCGAACCGCCGCCGACCGGCGCGAGGCGAGCATAGCCAATGGCGGATGCCCGCGCACCCTGCCCGGTCGGCCAGTTGCGGCGATATGATTCGGCGGCAAGCGCGGATCGGGATGGTTTCGGCGAGATCGGGAACCCAATCCGGCCGAAATCGGCCGAATTGGCCAAAATCATCGGCGAGGCCGTCGATTTCTGCCGATTTCAAGGGCGACAGGGGCGCTGTTTCGCTTGCGCCAAAGGGAGGCCTGTGGCAAGAACCGCCCGCTTGGACGGGCCCTTGGGGCCGATTCAATTTTTCCCGGGCATGCTGCCGTAGCTCAGTGGTAGAGCACTCCATTGGTAATGGAGAGGTCGACAGTTCAATCCTGTCTGGCAGCACCAGGAACTTTACCCAACGAAAGCCGCGGGCAGAGCGCTGTGCTTGCTGTTCCAGCTCAGCTCTAGCCTAGAGCACTCCGAGCAATCATTGCCCATCTGGTTGGAAACGATCGAAGACGACCTGCTCAAGTTCCGAGAAAGCGACTAGCCTGACTGAGGCCAGTCGTGCGCCTCGTTACCTCTTAGTAGCACGCTTCGGCTGGAGCTTGCTCTTCTCCATTTTCTTATCTTGGGAGCGTTTCACTGCTTTTACTACAGGCTCGGCTTTTTTGGGTGCGTCGCCGCTGCCAAAAGCCGTCGAAACTTCACTTTCAGGACGGAGCAGTTCATCCGAAGATGATCGATCCGAGACAAATGGCTCTTTGAAGGCCGCTTCAAACGCCTTTACGAATCTTTCGTCCCCTCTGACCGAGTTGAAGGCCGGCCAGTCACGAAAATCGAATGGTCCAACATCACCGGATGCAGCAACCTACGGCAGGCATTGAACGACTAGATCAATCTCGTCTTTGACCGCAGCGACGCATATCTTGAACTTGTCGCCTGAAGCCGACCAATCTTCGTTCTCGAGAATATCTATGGCCGCGCCCCGATTGCCCAAACCTTTAGTCGCGATGGCCAAGTTCACGACCACATTTTCCGGATCTCTTCCGTTCCATGTTTCTTTAGGGACAGGCCAAATTCAAGCATCACTTGAGCAAGCTCGTAACGCGTACGAATCAACAGTTCGTAAAGTAGTGGGTATTAGTTGCTCAAACTGGTTCATTGAGTGGAGAAAACGCTCGGTCAGCGCCTCAAACGAGTCTAATTTCGACGAGGGCTCTGTCGGGCTCTCCTCCTCGGCCGCTACGGTTTCAGCCAGCTGTTCACGACGTTTTTTCTCATTGGTTTTCTTGCCGGGACGCTTCCCACCGTTGGCAATCCATTCCTCAACTGCCTGACGCTTCTCTGAGAAATAAAACCCTCCGGCTCTTTTCAACTTAGAGTCGAGCCTAAATCCTACATATATCGACGATGTCGTCATCAAATACTCTCAACCTCCGAAGGTGACCGGACAAAACCCAACTCGACGAATGCGCGGAGTCCAAATAGTAATTCTCAACTGATTCGGCAGCACAACTAAAAGGTTAGTCGATGAACTTTAGAGTGCTGTCGGCGATCCGCGCAAATCTGGGGCACCACGAGAACGACGCCAAAAAAATCACGTAATACCAAGGAATTAAGAACTAGGCGCACCGTCCATTGGTAACGGAGAGGTCGACAGCTCAATCCTGTCTAGCAGCACCAGGATATTCGCAAACAATGGCAATCGCAGGCACGCGGTGCGCCCGCATGCGCTGGATTCAATGCGCCAGCAGCGCGCCCATCCCGCCGATCGTCAGCACGACGTAGAACGCGAACACACTGCCGACCCATTTCCAATCGATCTGATCGTGTTCGGGGCTGAGGCTTTCGATGAGGCCGTGCATGATGGTTTCCGTCAGAAGCGTTTTCGAGCGAAGCGGGTACCCCTTCGCGTGATGAAAACGCGTCAAAACAAGAATCCAGACCCCCGTTTCGATTCAATCGGAACGGAAAAGGCTCTGAAGCGCGATGAGATTAGGTTGAATCGTCATCGCGCTTTAGCTCTTTGTTTGAGCATGATCTTTTCGGAAAACCGCTTCGCACTTTTCCGGATCATGCTCTAGAAGTCGCATGCGCGGTGTATAGCCCGCACCTCGAGCACGTCATGTGACTCACTTCACATTTTGCCATCGCGGAGCGGACCCAGCGTGACCGGCCCAGAACTGAAGAAATTGCGCGAACATCTCGGCGAGGCGCTCGGCCGCGAGCTGACGGCGGCTGATATGGCGAAGCTGTGTGGGCTATCGGCCGCCGGCGGCGCCGAGAAGTTGCGCAGGTGGGAAGTCACCGGCCCGACCCCGAAGGTTGCCGCCCTGCTGCGCGTGCTGGCGATGGCGAGCGAGCACTATCCGATCCTGGAGAAGTTCGACGTGTTCGATCGCCACGACGTTCCGGTCAGGGATCGTGCCGCGCGTCGCCAGGCGTTCCGCGAGCAGATGCGCGACGACGTGCGCAAGCGACTGGCCTAGCCGACGGCTTGGTTAACGGGAAATGCGCGCCGCGCGCACCGCGTTAAGCCTTGCTTCATTCCACCTTAAGCGTTCGTTAGGCACAACAAAACGTTTCGCCGCAAAGGCTGCGACTTAACGCTCCGGGCAGCATTCGGGTGACTGCATTTTATTCAAATGCGGTCTAACCCATCCGCCATGGATGGCGCCATTCACGCTGCGCCTCATGACTTGTCCGGAGACTGCCCCCATGAAGACGTTCCTGCTCGCAACCGCAGCCGCCGCGGCTGCCGTCGCTGCCTTTGGCGCGACCGCCAACGCAGCCGATTTCAACCGTGGCTACTATCAGAAGGCGCCCGCGCCTGTTTACGCCGCTCCGCTCTACAACTGGACCGGCTTCTATCTCGGCGGCCATCTCGGCGGCGTGTTCTCCCAGAACAACAACTTCAACGGCCTCGCGCTGTCGGACTCCGACGCCCGCTTCATGGGCGGCGTGCAGGGCGGCTACGACTGGCAGCTGTCGCCGATGTGGGTGATCGGCGTCGAAGGCCAGTATTCCTGGGTCGGCGGCCACCAGCTCAACGCGATCTTCCCCGGCGGCTACGTCTACAACAATAACCAGCGCGGCATCGGCTCGATCACCGGCCGCGTCGGCTACACCTGGGGCCCCGGCCTGATCTATGTGAAGGGCGGTTACGCCTATTCCGACAACAACGAAACGGTGACGCTCGGCGGCGCGCTGGTCGGCTTCGCGCTCAGCGACAACCACAGCAACGGCTGGACCATCGGCGGCGGCGCCGAATACATGTTCGCGCCGAACTGGTCGGCCAAGGTCGAGTACCAGTACTACGACTTCGGCGACAGCCGCTTCACCGCGCCGGGTGCGCTGGTGCCGGTCGGCAGCTTCCACAATGACGAGCACACCGTGAAGGCGGGCCTCAACTACCGATTCAATCTCGGCGGCCCCGCCTACGGCCGCTACTGAGAATACTGTCCACAACCGATAGTGGAAAAGGCCGGCTCACGCCGGCCTTTTTGCGTCATATCGCGAGCATCGATTCCGCACAGCGAACCAACATGGCGGCGATGCGCGCCAACCCTGAAAAATCCTGCAGATCATCGCAATTTTCCCGATTTTGTTAACCGGCCGCACCGATACTCCCGCGCCGGGGAAACATCCAAGAGTAGTGGCCAAGGTAGTGGGCCAGGGGGCACGGGGGCAATGGCGTTTCGGTTCAAGCTCGGCAAACCAAATCTCAAGCGTATCCATCTGCCGCAGATGGGCGTCAGGGGCAGCCTGTTCGCAGCGTTCGCTGTCATCGCAGGCATGGCGCTGGTGATCAGCGCAGGCGCCGGCATCGTGCTGCATCAGCTCGGCGGCACCATGACCGATCTCTCTGGCCGCGACATTCCGCGGCTTGCCGCGAGCCTGCAACTTGCCGCGCAAAGCGCTTCGCTCTCGGCGCAAGGTCCCGGCCTGCTCGCCGTGCAGAGCGAGGACGCGCTGAACGATCGCACCAAGAAGGTGCAGGACGTCGCGCGGCTCACCAACGCCAAGCTTGGCGAGATCATCGAGCTCGGCGCCGACAAATCCGTGGTCAGCGCGCTGCAGGAGAACGTCAAGAACACCGACGAGGCGACCAAGAGCCTGATCTCGGCGGCGCGCGAGCGGCTCGAGGTCGGCGCGCTGCGCGACAAGCAGTACAATGCGCTGCGCAAGGCGCAGGCGGCGTTCGTCTCCGCCGCAAGTCCCGCGATGCTCGACGCGCAGACCCGCCTCAACGCCATCCTCGCCGCGGCCGAGGTGTCCGCGGACGACGCCACTGAAGCTGCCCGCACCGTCGGCCAGATCAGCAACGTGCTCGCCGCCGGCAATCTGATGGCCGCCGACATGACCGCGGCGCTGTCGGCCAATTCCAGCGAAACGCTCGACGCGATCGAGGCCGAGTTCAAGGCCGGGCGCGAACGCGTCAAGTCCAACCTCGAGGACCTGCCGAACAATCCCGCGATCGTTGCGGTGCGCGACACCGCCTCGAGGCTGCTCGTGCTCGGCGAAGGCAAGACCGGCGTGTTCAAGATCCGCCAGAAGGAGCTCGACGCGATCGACTACGGCCAGACCATCCTGGAAGAGACGCGCAAGCTCAATGTCGGGCTCGGCATCAGCATCCAGCAGCTGGTCGACGCGGTGCAGAAGGAGACCGACAGTTCGACCTTCCAGGCCCGGCAGCAGATCTCGCTCGCGACCATGGTGATGATCGGCCTCGGCGCCCTGACGCTGGTCGGCTCGTTCCTGTTCGTCTGGCTCTATGTCGGACGCAACATCCTGCGCCGCATCCGCGGCCTGCAGCGCTCGATGCAGCTGTTGTCCGACGGCGACCTCGACACCGAGATCCCGCAGAGCCGCCAGCGCGACGAGATCGCCGTCATGGCCGACGCGCTGCAGGTGTTCCGCGAGAGCATGGTCGAGAGCCGCGAGCTCACGGAAAACCAGAACAAGGACCGCAGCGCCAAGGCCGAGCGCGCCTCGCGCATGGAAGCGCAGATCGTCACGTTCGAATCCAACGTCCGCAGCGCGCTCGGAAGCCTGCAGACCGCGGCGAACTCGATGCAGTCGACCGCGCAGAGCATGTCGGCGACCGCCGACCAGTCGAGCGCGCTGGTCAACGCCGTCGCGTCGGCCGCCGAGGAAACCTCGGTCAATGTGCAGACGGTGTCGGCCGGCACCGAGGAGCTGTCGTCCTCGATCCAGGAGATCGGCCGCCAGGTCGTCACCTCGGCGGAGATCGCCCGCAAGGCGGTGGAGGAAGCCAGCGCCACCGACAGCACGATGCAGGGGCTCGCCGACAATGCCGCACGCATCAGCGTCGTGGTCGACCTGATCCAGACCATCGCCTCGCAAACCAATCTGCTCGCGCTCAACGCCACCATCGAGGCGGCGCGCGCCGGCGAGGCCGGCCGCGGCTTTGCCGTGGTCGCCTCCGAGGTGAAGAACCTCGCGAGCCAGACCGCCAAGGCGACCGAGGAAATCCGCCAGCAGATCGTCAGCATGCAGGAGGTGACGACCACGGCCGTCTCCGCCATCCGCAACATCTCGAGCACGATCGGCGAGATCAACGACGTCACCACCGCGATCGCCGCCGCGGTCGAGCAGCAGGGCGCGGCGACCCGCGAGATCGCCCGCAACATCCAGCATGCGGCGGGCGGCACCAGCGAGGTGTCGAGCAACATCGTCGGCGTCTCCACCGCCTCGGCCGAGGCCGGCTCTGCGGCCGGCGAGGTGCTGAGCGCCTCCGACGCGCTGCGCCGCGAGGCCGACGTGCTGCGCTCGGAAATCGACGGCTTCCTGTCGAACATCCGCGCGGCGTAGCAGCGATATTCCGTAGCCCGGATGGAGCGCAGCGAAATCCGGGACCGGGGTTTGTCTTCCCCTTCCCCCTGAAAGGGGGAAGGTCGGGATGGGGGTCAGCCGCAGGCGACGCTCTATGCGGAGAGAGCAGATCCCCACCCGCTTTGCTCTGCGAGCAAAGCGACCTCCCCTTTTCAAGGGGAGGTTTGACAAAGTGACCCGTCCCGGATTGCGCTTCGCTTCATCCGGGCTACGGAATTCCGGCGACTTCCCAGCGTATTCTCCGGACGACTATCTGATTTTTCGGCTGGCGCGGCGGCCCGTGTGCCGCTAAGCCGGTAGCATGCATACGAAGACCGACCCCGTGCACTCCTCGGCAGAGGCACTGCGATACCCCTGGGAGAACCATCCCGGCCACGACCAGGTCGTGGAGGTGGCTCCCGGCGTGCTGTGGGCGCGGCTGAAGCTGCCGTTCCGCCTCAACCATGTGAACATCTATCTGCTCGCCGACGGCGACGGCTGGACCATGGTGGACGCCGGCTTCGGCAATGAGGAATCGATCGCAGCCTGGACCACGCTGTTCGAGGGACCGCTGAAGCACGTCAAGGTCACCCGCCTGATCGTGACGCATTCGCACCCCGACCATGTCGGTCTCGCCGGCTGGATCACCGAGCGCTTCGGCTGCCCGCTGTTCATGTCGCAGGTGGAATATCTGCAGTCGGTCTATCACCAGAACCGCGGCACCGAGGAGCGGCGCAACGCGCAGCGGCTGTTCTTCCGCCGCCACGGCATGGACGAGGACCTGACCGAGAAGCTGCTCGGCCGCGGCCAGGACTATTTGAAGCGCGTCTCGGTGCTGCCGCCGTCCTATCATCGCCTCACCCATGGCGACGAGGTCGTGATCGGCACGCGGCGCTTCAAGGTGATCACCGGCGGCGGCCACGCGCTCGACCAGGTGATGCTGTATTGCGCGGCCGACAAGCTGTTCCTGTCCGCCGACCAGGTGCTGAGCAAGATCTCGCCCAATGTCAGCGTCTGGGCGGTCGAGCCCGAGCAGAACTCGCTCGGCGAATATCTGGCGTCGCTGGCGAGCCTGACCACCACCCTGCCTTACGACGTGATGGTGCTGCCCGGCCACGGCGTGCCGTTCTACGGGCTGAAGACCCGGATCAAGCAGCTCGCCGATCACCATGAGGAGCGCTGCCGGCTGATCGCCGAGGCCTGCCGCGAGGTGCCGCAGACCTCCAAGGAGCTGGTGCCCGTGGTGTTCCACAAGCACGTGCTGGACGAGCACCAGATGGGCTTTGCCGCCGGCGAGCTGGTCGCCCATGTCAACTACATGCTGGTCGAGGGCCGCCTGACGGCCGAGATGCACGCCGACGGCATGCTGCGCTTCAAGACGACCTGAACGCGGCCGGGCGGCAAGGCATCGCCCGGCGATTTGACCGAAATCAAGCCGAACGGCCCCGGCTAGGGCAATTTGCCCAACTGCGGCGCATGCCCAGATGTGGGTCAATGCATGGACATTAGAGCTGGAAAAGCTCTAAGAAGAAGCAATCATTCCGGTCAGGTTCCGCTTTCTGGGTTTGCCGATGGATTACAGCCAGTTCTTCAATGCCGCCCTCAACCGCCTGCACGACGAACGGCGCTACCGGGTGTTCGCCGACCTCGAGCGGATCGCGGGACGCTTCCCGCACGCGACCTGGCATTCGCCGAAGGGCAGCCGCAACGTCGTGATCTGGTGCTCCAACGACTATCTCGGCATGGGCCAGCACCCCAAGGTGGTCGGCGCCATGGTCGAGACCGCAACCCGGGTCGGCACCGGCGCCGGCGGCACCCGCAACATCGCGGGCACCCATCACCCGCTGGTGCAGCTCGAGGCGGAACTCGCCGACCTCCACGGCAAGGAAGCCTCGCTGCTGTTCACCTCGGGCTATGTCTCGAACCAGACCGGCATCTCGACGCTCGCCAAGCTGATCCCGAACTGCCTGATCCTTTCGGACGCGCTGAACCACAATTCGATGATCGAGGGCGTGCGCCAGGCCGGCTGCGAGCGCCAGATCTTCCGCCACAACGACGTCGCGCATCTCGAGGAGCTCCTGATCGCCGCCGGTCCCGACCGGCCGAAGCTGATCGTCTGCGAGAGCCTTTATTCGATGGACGGCGACGTCGCGCCGCTCGGCAAGATCTGCGATCTCGCCGAGCAATACGGCGCCATGACCTATCTCGACGAAGTGCATGCGGTCGGCATGTACGGCCCGCGCGGCGGCGGCATCGCCGAGCGCGACGGCGTGATGCACCGGATCGATATCGTCGAGGGCACGCTGGCAAAAGCGTTCGGCTGCCTCGGCGGCTACATTGCAGGCCGCGCCGAGGTCATCGACGCGGTGCGCTCCTATGCGCCGGGCTTCATCTTCACCACCGCGCTGCCGCCGGCGATCTGCTCCGCCGCGACGGCTGCGATCCGGCACCTGAAGACCTCGAACTGGGAGCGCGAGCGCCACCAGGACCGCGCCGCCCGCACCAAGGCGATCCTGACCGCCGCCGGCCTGCCTGTCATGTCGAGCGACACCCACATCGTGCCGCTGTTCGTCGGCGATCCCGAGAAGTGCAAGCGCGCCTCCGACCTGCTGCTCGAGGACCACGGCATCTATATCCAGCCGATCAACTATCCGACGGTCGCCAAGGGCACCGAGCGGCTGCGCATCACGCCGTCGCCCTACCATGACGACGGCCTGATCGACGCGCTGGCCGAGGCGCTGCTCCAGGTCTGGGACCGGCTCGGCCTGCCGCTGCGCCAGAAGTCGCTGGCCGCCGAGTAACCCTATTCGTTTCCGACCCCGAATTTGGGCCGGCCGTGCATCGCGCGGCCGGCCCTTTGCGTTATATAATCCGGTATCCGGCCCCTTTCCCGGCCTGGACGGAGATAAGCAGCGATGCTGCACGACTGGGGCGTAATCGCCACGGCGTTCGCCTACATCGGATTGTTGTTCTTCATTGCCAGCCGCGGCGACCGCACGTCGCCGGGCGAGCGCGGCCGTGCCAGCCAGTGGATCTATCCGCTGTCGCTGGCGATCTACTGCACCTCCTGGACCTTCTTCGGCTCGGTCGGCTTCGCCACCCGCACCAGCATCGACTTCCTGGCGATCTATGTCGGCCCGATCGTGATGGTCGGACTGTGCACGCCGCTGCTGCGCCGGGTGATCGCGCTCGCCAAGTCGCAGAACATCACCTCGATCGCCGACTTCATCGCTGCGCGCTACGGCAAGAGCCAGGCGGTGGCGGCGACCGTGGCGCTGATCGCGATCATCGGCTCGGTGCCCTACATCGCGCTGCAGCTGAAGGCGGTGGCGGCGTCGCTGGAGACCATCCTGAGCGAGGACCAGGCGTTCTCGAAAATCCCCGTGATCGGCGACATCGCGCTGATGGTGACGCTGGCGATGGCAGTGTTCGCGGTGCTGTTCGGCACCCGCCACACCGACGCGACCGAGCACCAGCACGGCCTGATCCTGGCGATCGCGGCCGAGTCCATCGTCAAGCTGGTCGCCTTCATCGCCGCCGGCGCCTTCGTCACCTTCTGGATGTTCTCTCCGGTCGAGCTCTACGAGCGCGCCCTGAAGACGCCGGAGGCGGTGCGCGCGATCGAATATGTGCCGTCGATCGGCAATTTCCTGATCATGACGCTGCTGTCGTTCTGCGCGGTCATGCTGCTGCCGCGCCAGTTCCATGTCAGCGTGGTCGAGAATTCGACGCCCGCCGAAGTCACCCGGGCGCGCTGGCTGTTCCCGCTCTATCTCATCGCCATCAACCTGTTCGTGATTCCGATCGCGATCGCCGGCCTCGTCATCTTCCCGTTCGGCGCGGTCGATGCCGACATGTTCGTGCTGGCGCTGCCGATCGAGGGCAATTCGCAATTGCTCAGCCTCGCCGTGTTCGTCGGCGGGCTGTCGGCCGCGACCGCGATGGTGATCGTCGAATGCGTCGCGCTGTCGATCATGGTCTCCAACGACATCGTGCTGCCGCTGGTCTTGCCGCGCAGCGACGACGCCAGCGCCGGCCAGAAGGACTTTGGCGATTTCCTGCTGAAGGCGCGCCGCTTCTCGATCTTCGCCATCATGGTGCTGGCGTATTTCTACTATCGCGCGCTCGGCAACACCCAGCTGGTCGCGATCGGCCTGTTGTCGTTTGCCGCGATCACCCAGCTGGCGCCGGCGTTCTTCGGCGGCCTGTTCTGGCGCAGAGCCACCGCCCGCGGCGCCATGGCGGGCATGCTGGTCGGCTTCGCGACGTGGCTCTACACGCTGTTCATCCCGAGCTTCCTGGAAACCTCGACCGCCGGCATGATGCTGCTGCAGCACGGGCCGTTCGGGATCGAGGCGCTGCGGCCGCAGGCGCTGTTCGGCGCCGACCTGCCGCCGCTGCTGCACGGCGTGCTGTGGAGCCTTGCGCTCAACATCCTCACCTATGTGCTGTTCTCGCTGGCGCGCGCGCCGTCCTCGATCGAGCTGTTGCAGGCCGACGTGTTCGTCCCCAACGCGCTGGCCCCGATCGCGCCCAGTTTCCGGCGCTGGCGCACCACGGTGACGGTGGAGGACATCCAGAGCACGGTGACGCAATATCTCGGTCCCGACCGCACCCGCGAGGCCTTCGCCTCCTTCGCCGTCGACCGCAACATCGTGCTGCTGGCGTCGGCGCCGGCCGATTTCGAGCTGCTGCAGCATGCCGAGCGGTTGATCGCCTCCTCGATCGGGGCGGCGTCCTCGCGCCTCGTGATGTCGCTGCTGCTGCAACGGCGCACGGTGTCGGCCAAGGCCGCGCTGAAACTGCTCGACGATTCCCACGCCGCCCTGCACTTCAACCGCGAGATCCTGCAGACCGCGCTCAATCACGTGCGCCAGGGCATCGCGGTGTTCGACGCCGATCTGCAGCTGATCTGCTCCAATCGCCAGTTCTCCGAATTGCTCGCGTTGCCGCCGCACTTGGTGCAGCTCGGCATACCCTTGCCCGAGATCCTCGAATTCATGGGCGCGATCAGTCCGCCGCCGGCCGGTGACAGCGACAGCCTGCTGCAACTGCGGCTGCGCGCCTACACCACCGAGGGCGAGCCCTATCTGGAACGCTTCACCGACCGCCATCTCGTGATCGAGGTCCGCGCCAACCGCATGCCGGGCGGCGGGCTCGTCATCACCTTCTCCGACGTCACGCCGAGCTTCGAGGCGGCAGAGGCGCTGGAGCGCGCCAACGCGACGCTGGAAAAGCGGGTGCGCGACCGCACCGAGGAGCTGACGCGGCTGAACTCTGAGCTCGCGCTCGCCAAGGGCATCGCGGAAGACGCCAACGCCTCCAAGACGCGCTTCCTGGCGGCCGCCAGCCACGACATCCTGCAACCGCTCAATGCGGCGCGCCTCTATGTCACGAGCCTGGTCGAGCGCCAGAACGGCGGCGAGGATTCCCGCCTGGTCGAGAACATCGACGACTCGCTCGAGGCGATCGAGGACATCCTGGGCGCGCTGCTCGACATTTCCAGGCTCGACGCAGGCGCCATGACGCCGGCGATCACGAGCTTCCGGATGGCCGACCTGATGCGCTCGCTGGAGATCGAGTTCATGCCGATCGCCCGCGACAAGGGCCTCGACCTGCGCTTCGTGGCCTGCTCGCTGCCGGTCGAATCCGACCGCTCGCTGCTGCGCCGGCTGCTGCAGAACTTCATCTCCAACGCGATCAAATATACCCCGCGCGGCCGCGTCCTGATCGGTTGCCGCCGCCGCGGCGCCACGCTCCAGATCAGCATCTTCGACACCGGCGTCGGCATTCCCGTGCAGAAGCGCGGCGAGATCTTCAAGGAGTTTCATCGTCTCGAGCAGGGCGCCCGGATCGCGCGCGGCCTCGGCCTCGGCCTGTCGATCGTCGAGCGGCTGGCACGCGTGCTCAACCACCGCATCGCGATCTCGGCCAATGTCAGCGGCGGCTCGGCGTTCTCGGTCACCGTGCCGGTCGCAACCGCCGTCAACCATACCGCGGCGGTCACCACCGCCACGCCGCTGTCGAAGACGCCGATGAGCGGCTCGCTGATCGTCTGCATCGAGAACGATCCCGCCATTCTCGACGGCATGAAGACGCTGCTGACGGCGTGGGACGCCGAGGTGATCGCGGTGCTCGACGCCGACGGCGCGATCAGCGCGATCGAGGCCGCCGGCGGCCGCGTCACCGGCGTGCTGGTCGACTACCATCTCGACCGCGGCAACGGCGTCGCCGCGATCCGCGAGATCCGCCGCCGCTTCGGCGACGGCATTCCGGCGATCCTGATCACCGCCGACCGCAGCCCCGCGGTGCGCGCCGCCGCGCGGGAGGAAAACATCGCGGTGCTGAACAAGCCGGTGAAACCCGCCTCGCTGCGCGCCCTGCTCGGACAATGGCGCACCCAGCAGATGGTGGCGGCGGAGTAGCGCGGGGCGGCGCAATCCGGGCGCGCATCTCGCTTTGGATCATGATGCGATTGGATCGAATCGCATCATGAAGGCGCCGCAAGGACACGGCGCTCCCGCCCGCAAGCGCGAGAGGTGAAGCGAGCCTGCGGAGTGGCCGGCTCAACCGAAAATCACATGCTCCAGCAAGATCGCCAGGTGTCGGTTTAGTTCGGCCCCATTCCGGCCGACGCCGGGTGCCCTGGCACCTGAAAGCGCTTGCCTGTATCGGTAACGTTAGTTCCGTCGACCTTGAGGATCGAGAAATCCTGGCTGAGGTAGTTCCCGACCAGGATGTATTTTCCGTCAGGCGTGAACACCGCGGCCTCAGGCAGTCCGCCGACTTCGATATCTCCGGTCTTGGTCACTTTCTTGCCGTCGATCTTCAGGACCGAGACGCTGCCGTTCTTCTCGTGGAAGAACGCATTCTTCATGTTCGAGCCGCGCAGGATCACCGAGACTGCGAGATCCCCCTTCGGACTGACGCCAAGCCCCTCCGGTCCATCGCCGACCACCACGCGATCGATGATGCGCGGCGGCTTCGCTTCGAGATCGATGACGCTGGCCGTGTCGACGCTGCCGTCCGACGCGCCTGAGTTGCCATTGTCCGACGTCAACGCGATCTTGCTGTTCGGGGTCACTGCGACGTTGTAAGGCCATTGGCCGGTTGGCAGGTCTATCTTGGTGTAGGTGACTTTGTCGCCGGCGATATCGAGCACCGATATCTTGTGCCCGGGAAAACGCGCGACCAGCGCGTGCTTGCCGTCTGGCGCGAACGCGACATGTGCGACACTGTCAGGCATCGGTATCGTGTCGGTGATCTTGACGTCAGTGCCGTTGACCGAAAGTACGCTGATCGAATTGTCCCCGCGGTTGGCAACCAACGCCATCTTGCCATCGGGACTGAAGCTCAAGCCTGATGGCTGCTTTCCGCCGGCAATGGTCGCTGCCAGCTTGGGCGGGGTCGCCTTGAGATCGATCACATAGATCTTGTTATCCGGCACCTGCTTCAGAGCGTCGCCTTCCTTCACCACGTCGACCGAATCCGCGACCAGCGCCACCGTTCCGGTCGGATCGATCGCGACGTTGACCGGGGGGCCGACTACCGAATTCTTCAACGGGAGAGAAGCCGCAATCTTCGGGTTCTCGGGATCGGCGAGATCGACGATCAGCACTTGATCCTTGCCGGGCGCTGACAGCACCGGCTTGCCGTCGTCGTCCCACAGCAGCTTCTCGTCCAGGCCGACGATCATCAACGGCTTGGCCTGAGCGCAATTGAAAGAGCTGGTACCGAGAAGGATTGCCGCAGCCAGAGATAGTCCGGCGACGCGAGTGACGGAAATCATGGCGTTCTCCCCAAAAGCACGCGGCCTCTCACGGGCCGATGCCGGACAGGATACTCGGTTTTCGACCGATGCGCAGTTTGAATGGGATCTGGAGGGCTTCGCGGAAGCGTGCCATCGGGCGCGCTCTCGCGCCACCCGTCGGCTCGCAATGCCGTGGCCCGAGCCCGGCAATCACAGCTGGAGTTGCTCGGGACTACGTCGGCGGCGTGCCCTGGCGCCACTGGCCGCCGGCGATCTTGGCGGCGGCGATCACGGCTTGGGTGCGGCTTTCGACGCCGAGCTTCTGCAGGATCGCCGAGACATGCGCCTTGATGGTGGCTTCGGAGACGCCGAGCTCATAGGCGATCTGCTTGTTGAGCAGCCCCTCGGACAGCATCATCAGCACCCGCACCTGCTGCGGGGTCAGCGTGACCAACCGGTCGCGCAGCCGCGTCATGTCGGGATCGCCGGCCGCCGACAGATCGGTGTCCGGCGGCACCCAGACGTCACCCTCCATCACCTTCATGATGGCATCCCGCAACGTCTCGACGCCGAAGCGCTTGGGGATGAAGCCGGAGGCGCCGAAGTCGAGCGAGCGGCGGATGGTTCCGGCATCGTCACTGGCGGAGACGATGACGACCGGGATCGCAGGGTATTGCGCCCGCAGATAGATCAGGCCGGAGAAGCCGCTGATCCCCGGCATGCTCAGATCGAGCAGAATCAGGTCGACCTCGGAGTCCCGCTCCAACAGCGCGGTCAGGTCCTCGAACGATCCGGCCTCGCTGATCGTGGCCGATCTCACGACGCTCGACACCGCCTGACGCAACGCGTCGCGGAACAGCGGATGGTCGTCGGCGATGACAAGATGAGTATTGGCAGGAGCAGTCATCTCAGTCCCACAAGCGGGCTTTAGGCAAACCCGCGTCGCTCGGTTTTCGCCCGCGCGGCAGTATCACGCAAGCGCTTGATAATACCAGATGCCAACGCGGTTAACCCGCGCAGCTTGTGCGCCGCAATAGACGCCTCCGGAGGCGTTCCATCCTGCTCTTCCTTCAGAAGATAGGTTCGATCCTGAAAAGGCCAAAAGTCTTATTGGGGCGGGTTTCACTGCGATGTTACCTTCATCTCAAGCCGAGGGCCTATTCGGGCCTCACCCGCCAGCCGGGGGCGAGCATGGCAGCAATATTTCGGGGGGAGCAATCCAGATGTCCACTATGACTGCAACTTCGGCGCGGCCCGCCGGCATGACAAAGGATGAGCGTTTCGTCATCCTCGCGTCGTCGCTCGGTACCGTGTTCGAGTGGTACGACTTCTATCTCTACGGTTCGCTGGCCGGCATCATCGGCGCGCAGTTCTTCTCCGACTATCCGCCGGCGACCCGCGACATCTTCGCGTTGCTGGCATTCGCCGCGGGCTTCCTGGTGCGCCCGTTCGGCGCGATCGTGTTCGGCCGGGTCGGCGACATCGTCGGCCGCAAATACACCTTCCTCGTCACCATCCTGATCATGGGTCTGTCGACCTTCATCGTCGGCCTGTTGCCCAACGCCAAGACCATCGGCATCGCGGCGCCGATCATCCTGATCTCGCTGCGCCTGCTGCAGGGCCTCGCGCTCGGCGGCGAATATGGCGGTGCCGCGACCTATGTCGCCGAGCATGCCCCACCCGGCAAGCGCGGCTACTACACCTCCTTCATCCAGACCACGGCAACGCTCGGACTGTTCCTGTCCCTGCTGGTGATCCTGTTCACGCGAACCCTCACCGGCGAAAAGGACTTCGCCGACTGGGGCTGGCGGATTCCGTTCCTGGTGTCGGTGCTGCTGCTCGGCATCTCGGTCTGGATCCGGCTGCGGCTGAACGAATCGCCGGTGTTCCAGCGGATGAAGGAGGAGGGCAAGACCTCCAAGGCGCCGCTGACCGAGGCCTTCGCGACCTGGAGCAACGCCAAGATCGTGATCCTCGCGCTGCTCGGCCTGACCATGGGCCAGGCGGTGATCTGGTACACGGGCCAGTTCTACGCGCTGTTCTTCCTGCAATCGATCCTGAAGGTCGACGGCTATACCGCCAACCTCTTGATCGCCTGGTCGCTGCTGCTCGGCACCGGCTTCTTCCTAGTGTTCGGCGCGCTGTCGGACAAGATCGGCCGCAAGCCGATCATCCTGGCGGGCTGCCTGATCGGCGCACTCACGCTGTTTCCGATCTTCAAGATGATCACGACCAACGCCAATCCGGCGCTGGAGAAGGCCTATGAGACGGTCAAGGTGCAGGTGGTTGCGGATCCCGCGGGCTGCGGCGATCTGTTCAACCCGGTCGGCACCCGCGTCTTCAGCGCGCCCTGCGACACCGCCCGCGCCTTCCTTGCCCAATCGTCGGTGAAATACTCGACGGTGCCGGGCCCGGCCGGCTCGCCGGTGAAGATCCTGATCAACGACAAGGAAGTGCCGTATACGGACGCCAAGACGTCGAACCCCGCAATCCTCGCGGCGGTGCAGGCGGCGGGCTATCCGAAGCCGGGCGACGCCGGCATCGTGAAGATGTCGCACCCGTTCGACGTCTTCCGTCCGCAGGTAGCCTCGGTCATCGGCCTGCTGTTCATCCTGGTGCTCTACGTCACCATGGTCTACGGCCCGATCGCCGCCATGCTGGTCGAACTGTTCCCGACCCGCATCCGCTACACCTCGATGTCGCTGCCCTATCATATCGGCAACGGCTGGTTCGGCGGCCTGCTGCCGGCGACCGCGTTCGCGATCACCGCATCGACCGGCGACATCTACTCCGGTCTCTGGTATCCGGTCATCTTCGCCGCAATCACCGTCGTGGTCGGCGCGCTGTTCATCCCGGAAACCAAGGACGTCGACATCACCAAGACCTGACCGGTCGACATCCCAGTCAAAATGCATCGGCCGCGGAGCGATCCGCGGCCGATGTCGTTTTAGGAGCCGAAGCCGGATGACAATGCGCGCGTCAGCGCGTGGCGCCGATGAATTGCAGCACGATCTCGCGCCGGTGCGCCCGGGCGCGGTGCTCGATCAGATAGATGCCCTGCCAGGTGCCGAGCGCCATCTCGCCGTCGAGCACGGGGACCTGCAGCGAGGTCGACGTCAGCATGGTCTTGATGTGCGCCGGCATGTCGTCGAGACCTTCGGCGTCGTGACGCCAGCCGCCGTCTTCGGGCGCCGCGCGATCGAGCGCCATCATCAGGTCGAGCAGCACGGTCGGATCGGCATTCTCCTGGATCGTCAGCGAGGCCGAGGTGTGACGGATGAACAGCGTCACCGCGCCCTCGCCGGCGCGCACCTCACGCAGGAATTTGACGACCTCGCGCGTGATGTCGGTGAAGCCGGCGCCCGACGTTTCGACCGTCGATCGCGACGACACGATGCTGGTTGCCGCGATGGAAGACGGCGACGAGTGCGATATTTTCTTCGATGAACTCATCTATCCTCTAGACCGTCGTCCCGGCGAAGGCCGGGACCCATAACCACTGATGTTCATTGGTTACGCGAGATATCAACTCCGAGTCGTCGAAATCGAGAGGCTACGGCGTATGGGTCCCGGCCCCCGTGCGCAATTGCGCACTAGGCCGGGACGACGCTGAAGAGACAGCGCCAGCGTCACATCAAATCTTGCCGCCATTGACGTCGCGCTGCACGCGGTTGGCCATCTCGATCAGCCGCCGCCAGGCCCGCTCCACGAACGACATCATGCGATCCATGTCGCGGTCGCTCGGCAGCGGGATCTCGATCTTGCGCTCGCCCTCGGCGCTCTTCGGCTCTGGCTTCTTCAACGAATCCGATTTCGGCAACGCTTCGTCGGTCTTGGCCGACGGTGCGCGCGCGGCGAGCTCGCCCTTGAGCTTGTCATTGTCGGCCTGCAAACGCCCGATCTCGGCATCCAGCGCCGCCCGCTCGTCCGGCACCATGTAACAGGCCCAGCCGGCGCTGGAATTGGTGCAGGTCGACACCGCGCCGGTGCGGGTGTCGAGCCGCAGGAAACCGTCGCCGGCCGGAGACAATGCGTAGCGGCCATTCTCGGTGTCGGGTGCGGTTTGCGCGATCGCCGCGCCGCCGCTTGCGATCAGGATGGCAGCAATTGCGATGGACAATTTCGACGGCGACATCGCGATGGGCATGGCTTGCTCCGCCTCAACCTGATTCCTGCCCCTACACAACAGAGCTATAGGGCTTGCGGCCTGACTTCAACGCGTCTTCAAGCAATTCGATCCGGTCCTGGCCCCAGAACACTTCGCCATCGAGCACATATCCGGGCGAGCCGAACACGTCGGCATCCAGTGCATTCTGGCGATTCTGTTCATAGGTCGCGCTGATCGCTTCAGTGCCGGAGCGCTCCACCAGCTGCCGGCCGGGCAAACCTGCATCGTCGGCGAGCTTCACCAGCGTCGCGGGATCGGCAAGGTTGAGCTGCTGCTCCCAGACCGCAGGATAGGCCCGTTGCAGGAAGGGCTCGGGGTCGAGGCCGGCCTCGAGCACCGCGATCACGACGCCATCGGCAAGCCGCCCGTTGAACGGCCAGTTGGCCGGCTGCAGATGAAAATTCAGCCCGCGCTTGTCGCGCCAGCGCTGCAACTCGATCATCCGATAGCGCTGCCGCACCGGATGGCGCTTGGCGAGCGGCAGCCCGCCGGTCTCCGAAAACAGATCGACCAGCAGCACGGGCCGGTAATTTACCTTGAGATCGTAAGTGCTTACGAGTCGAACGAAGGGCTTGTGGCCAATATAGGCCCAGGGGGATTGCAGCGAGAAGTAGTAATCGATCTGGCGCGGCATGCGGAACCTGACTGCATGAGAGGGACGGGACTTTCGGCGATCCCAGCAGAGCGGGAAAAGTCACGCAATATCGCTCAATGCCACGCAAGCTGTTGCACTGCGATCACTGCGTCACTCTGACCTTGAATATCTCCAAATAAAACCAGCAGAATCAAAGCAATAACTGGTTACGACGCAATCTTGACTTGATTAGACGCGGTAAGTATGGTCCGCGCGGCTTTTGACGGGGACGGGCGCAATTTCCATCATCCGCGGCATCGGTTAGTGTTTGCAGCATGGCTGAGAACACCAACGACGGCGCAAATGGAAGTCGCGATCAATCGCCTCCTGACGAAGCTGCGCTTTCCGCAAGGCTCGGAAGTCTCGATCATCGGTTGTCAGAAATTCGCGACAGCCGCAGGAGCAAGACTGATCAATCCGGTAATGAAAGCGGGGACAGTGCCGCCAGAGCTTCGGCGATGGCGCTCGGTTTTCGTCTTTCCTCGGAGCTGATCGCGGGCGTTGCCGTCGGAGCGGCGATTGGCTGGGGGTTCGACCGTTTGCTGTCGACGTCGCCATTCGGCTTCATCGTGTTAACGCTGCTCGGCTTCGTCGCCGGGGTGGTCAACGTGGTGAGGTCCGCGGGCGTGGCCTCGGGCAAGCGCTGAGCGCTGGCGGGAAGTCACGACATTTGAAATTCGATTACCGGCACGATAGCCGGTGGACCAAGAGCCGCGCGGATGAAAATCGACCCGATCCACCAGTTCAATATCGAGCCCCTCTTCACGCTCGGCCACATCGGCAATCACACGATCGCCTTCACCAATTCGTCGCTCTTCATGCTCATCGCGGTGCTGCTGATCGCGCTGCTGATGCTGGCGAGCGGTCGGGAACTGGTTCCGGGACGGCTGCAGTCGGTCGCCGAAATCTCCTACGAGTTCGTCGCCACCACGATTCGCAGCACGGCCGGCGCGGAAGGCATGAAGTTCTTCCCGCTGATCTTCTCGCTCTTCATGTTCCTCTGCGTCTCGAACCTCGTCGGCGTCATTCCCTACACCTTCACGATCGCGAGCCACCTGATCGTCACCGCGGCGCTCGCGCTTCTGGTGTTCTTCACCGTCCTGATCTACGGCGTCTACAAGAACGGCCTGAAATTCTTCAGCATCTTCGTCCCCCACGGCGTTCCGATCTACATCCTGCCGCTGGTCATGTTCATCGAGATCCTGTCGTTCTTCCTGCGGCCGGTCTCGCACAGCGTTCGTCTGTTCGCCAACATGCTGGCCGGCCACATCGCGCTGAAGGTGTTCGCGGGCTTCGTCGCGATGCTCGGCTTCTCGCTGGGCGCGCTCGGCTGGGTCGGCGGCGTGCTGCCGCTGGCGCTCACGATTGCGCTGTATGCCCTCGAACTGCTGGTCGCGTTCCTGCAGGCCTACGTGTTCGCGATCCTGACCTGCATCTACCTCAACGACGCCATTCATCCGGGACACTAAGCGGTCCGGGGAATCTCCACCCACCAATCTGTCTATCTTTCTCAAGGAGCTACATATGGAACCGGCAGCAGCAAAACTTATCGGCGCGGGCATCGCGTGCATCGGCATGGGCGGCGCGGGCGTCGGCGTGGGCATCATCTTCGGCAACTACCTCGCCGCTGCAGTGCGTAACCCGTCGGCCGCTCAGGGCCAGTTCGGCAACCTGATCTTCGGCTTCGCCGTGACCGAAGCGCTCGGCATCTTCTCGCTGCTGATCGCGCTGCTCCTGCTGTTCGTTCCGCTCTGAGCGGCACCCCGGTTCCGCGTTAGCGGCAACCCCTTCGCGCCGCCCAAGGGTCACCTCAAGGGCGGCGCGCATGACAGCAACAGGAGAACACCATGGCTGAGAGTCATGGCGAGGCAAAAGGCCAGAAAGCCGGCGCCCACACCGAGACCGACGGCGGACATCACGGCGGAGCCTTTCCGCCGTTCGATTCGTCCAATTTCGCCTCGCAGCTGGTGTCGCTGGCGATTGCATTTGTCGCGCTCTACCTGATCGTGTCGCGTTTCGCCCTGCCGCGCGTCGGCGGGACGATCGACGCACGTCAGAACAAGATCGAGGGCGATCTGGCCGAGGCGCAGAAGCTGAAGGACGAGTCCGACGCGGCGCTGAAGGCCTACGAGACCGAGCTGGCGAATGCGCGCGCCAACGCGCAGGCGATCGGCAACGAGACCCGCGAGAAGCTGAACGCGGCCTCGGAAGCCGAGCGCAAGGCGCTGGAAGAGAAGCTGGCGGCAAAGCTCGCCGACGCCGAGAAGCAGATCGCAACGACCCGGACCAACGCCATGAGCAACGTCCGCGGCATCGCGGCGGATGCGGCCGGCGCCATCGTCCAGCAACTCGCCGGCGTCACGCCGGACGCCAATGCGGTCAACAGCGCCGTCGACGCGTCGCTGAAGGGATAGACGATGTTTTACGAACCGGAAACCTGGGTTGCGATCGCCTTCGTCATTCTGCTGGTCGTGTTCGGCTATCTCGGCGTCCATCGCACCCTGCTGACGGCGCTCGACCACCGTGCCGAGCGCATCAAGGCCGAGCTGGAAGACGCCCGCCGTCTGAAGGACGAGGCCAATAAGCTGCTCGGCGAGTACAAGGCGCGCCGCGCCAGCGCGGAGCGCGAAGCCGAGGAGATCATCTCCAGCGCCAAGGCCGAAGCCGAGCGGATCGCGGTCGAGGCCAAGACCAAGATGGAAGATTTTGTCGCCCGGCGGACCAAGACCGCCGAGAGCAAGATCGCCCAGGCCGAGGCTCAGGCCGTGGCCGATGTCCGCGCCGCCGCGGCCAACGCCGCCGTGACCGCCGCCTCGACCATCCTGTCGCAGTCGGTCAAGGGCTCGGTTGCCGACGACCTCGTCGGCAAGGGCATCGCCGAAGTCCGCTCCAAGCTGAACTGACGCGATCTCAACTCCTTCGACAAAAGGCCGGCGCGAGCTCATCGCGCCGGTCTTTTTCTTTGCCCGTATCTGTCCGCATGATGCGGGGTGCTTTGTTTTGACGCGCTTTCTTCACGCGAACCGGTATCCACTTCGCTCGAAAACGCTCTGGTACTACTTCTTCTTGTGCGGCGCGCGGGGCTTGGGCTCCGGCTTCAGGGCCTGCGGATCGAAGCCGATATAGAAGATGTAATTGTCGTTGTCGGCCGGCGACGGCGCCGGATACACGACGTCCTCGGCGACCAGGCTGAACGGCACGCTGCCGCTCTCGTCCATCTGCACCGTGGTGGTGTAGGCCTTGGTCATGATGGTCTTCTCGCCGACGCCGCCCTGCACCACGGCGACGCGAAGCGGTACCTGAATGCTCGGTGGCGCGCCCTGGGGACCGACAATGATCCGCCCCTGAATACCGATCTTGGCCGTGATCTGGCCGCTGTTCAGATTGCATTGCCGCGCCGTGCGCGTAATCGAGGCCAGGAACTTGACGTCGTTGCCGACCGCTTCCTTGCCGTTCGCGGCCACCGAATAGGTCGAGGCTCCGGAGCGGATCTGCACCGGCGGGCAGGTCAGTTCGGCATCGGCGTCGTTGAGCTGCTGCGGCGCTGCGGGCGTCGCCGGCTTGTCCTGGTCGGACGAGCCGCCGCCGAACAGGCTCTTGAAGCGGTCGCTCAGCGACTGCGCGGAAGCTGCCGACGGCAGCAGGGTGGCACCGAGACCGATCGATACCGCCGCCGCGAGCGCGAACCTGATCACCCTGTCACCCATCAATATCCTCAAATCTCCAAGCCCGGTTCCCCGTTTCGCGGGCGTTATAGCAAGGCAATGGCGGCGAACCCAAGGCATGGAATCGACATCGCCATCAGCCAATAGGCTTATGATTCAGCCGCGGAAATCCTCGTGCAGCAGGCCGAACAGCAGGTGGTCCTGCCAGATCCCGTTGATGCAGAGATAGCGCCGCGCCAAGCCCTCGCGGGTGAAGCCGCACTTCTCCAGCACCCGGATCGACGAGGCATTGGAAGGAATGCAGGCAGCCTCGATGCGGTGCAGATTGAGCTCGCCGAACAGCGAGGGCAGCAGCACCCGCAGCGCCGTCGTCATGTAGCCGCGATGGGCGTGCGGCAGCCCGACCCAATAGCCGATGGTGCCGGCCTGCACGATGCCGCGCCGCACATTGGCGAGCGTGATCCCGCCGATCATCACCCCGTCCGATTCGCGGAAGATGATGAACGGATAGGAGCGGTCGGCGGCGATATCCTCGGTGTAGCGGCGCAGCCTGCGGCGGAAGCCGGCGCGGGTCAGGTCGTCGGAGGGCCAGATCGGTTCCCACGGCGTGAGATAGGCGCGGCTGAATTCGCGCAACTGCGCCCATTGCGGGAAATCCGACATCTGCGGCGCGCGCAGCAAGAGCCCGTGACCGCGCGGCATCAGTGCAGCGGGTCCATTGGACGGCAAACGAAACAGGGCCATGGCCCAACACTCCCCGCCACTTCTCCCTCGCCCCGCCCTTGCGGGGAGAGGGTCGGGGTGAGGGGTCTTACCGCAGATTCGGTTTTGCGGTTCTACCCCTCACCCGAAGCCTTCGGCCATAGCCGAGGCTCCGCCTCGGCGTATGTCCGTCAACGGCCGCCGGTAGGCGGCCTATGCTCTCCCCGCGAGCGCGGGGCGAGGTAAGCAGAATTCTTAATGCAGCAGCGTCTTTGCCTTCGACTTCGTCAATCCTTCCGCAAAAGCCACCGCCGTGTCCAGACCCCTGCCGCTGCCGAGCGCGACAACGGCGGGCCGGCTGCGCGCCAGCAGGGCACGGGCGGCGTTGCGGCTCGATTCGACGCTGACCGCGTCGATCCGCGCCACCAGTTCGTCCACCGTCTGCGGCCGGCCATAGGCTAGCACATGGCGTGCCAATTGTTCGGCCCGGGATGAACAGCTTTCCAACGCCATCAACAGCCCGGCCTTCATCTGCGCCTTGGCGCGGGCGACCTCGGCCTCGGTCAGGGTTTCCACCGCGTCGCTGATGACGTCGACGATGACTTCCATCATTTCCGGCGCGTCGGCCGGATCGGTCCCGGTGTAGAGGCCGAAGAAGCCGGTGTCGGTGTAGGGCGCGTGGAAGGTGTAGATCGAGTAGCACAGCCCGCGCTTTTCGCGCACCTCCTGGAACAACCGCGACGACATCCCGCCGCCGAGCGTGTTGGTGAAGACCTGCAGCGAGAACAGCGACGGATCGGTCTGCGGCACGCCTTCGAGCGCCAGCGTCAGATGCGCCTGCTCGAGGTCGCGATGCACCACCCGCGAGCCGCCCTTGCCGAACATCGCGGCCTGTGGCTTCGGCGCCGGCGTGGCGTCGAAGCTTGCGAATTTCTGCGTGACGTCCTCGACGATGCGCGCGTGATCGACCGCGCCGGCGGCCGCGACCACCATGTCGGGGGCGCGGTAATGCGTCGAGAGATAGCCGCGCAGCATGTCGCGGTCGAAGGCCTTCAGCGTCTTGGCGGTGCCGAGCAGCGAGCGCCCCATCGGCTGCTCCGGATAGCAGAGCTCGTTGAGATGCTCGAACACGACGTCGTCGGGCGTATCCTGCGCCGCGCCGATCTCCTGTACGATGACGCTCTTCTCGCGCTCCAGCTCGTCCGGCACGAAGGAGGGATTGGCGAGGATGTCGGACAGCACGTCGAGCGCCAGCGGCACGTCCGCCTTCATCACCCGCGCATAATAGGCCGTGGTCTCGGTCGAGGTCCCGGCGTTGAGGTCGCCGCCGACCGCCTCGATCTCCTCGACGATCTCGCGCGAGGAGCGCCGCGCCGTGCCCTTGAACGCCATGTGTTCGAGCAGATGCGAGATGCCGTGCTCGTTCGGCTTCTCGTCGCGCCCGCCGACGCCGGCCCAGACACCAAGCGCCGCGGTTTCCAGATGCGGCATGGTGTCGGTGACGATTGTCAGGCCGCTCGGCAGCTTGGTGATTTCAACGCCCATCAGGCAACTCCCTGCTTGGCAGCACGGCTGACCGACAGCACGAAGCGCTCGACCTCGCCAGAATCATTCTTCATGACCGTGATGTGTTCGGATTTGCTCATCAGGCCTCCGAGCCAGACCGGCAGCTGCGGACGCACCCCGCAGGCGGCTTCCACCGCGTCGGGGAATTTGGCCGCGTGCGCGGTCGACAGCACGATGTTTGGAATCCTGGAATCGGAGGTGTCGCGGTCGGCGACCGCGAGCGCCACCGCGGTGTGGGGATCGACGAGGTCGCCGGCCTCGCGCCAGGCGGCGCGGATCGCCGCCGCCGTCTCGGTCTCGTCGGCGCGGCCGGCGTCGAAATCACGGCGCACGGCGGCCAGCGTCGCATCCGGCAGCACGAAGCGGCCGGACTGCTTCAGCGAGGCCATCAGGCGGCGAACCTGATCGGTGTCGCGGCCGCTCGCCTCGAACAGCAGCCGCTCGAAGTTCGACGACACCTGGATGTCCATCGACGGCGACGCCGTGGCGTGCACCTCGCGCACCTCGTAGATGCCGGTCTTCAGCGTGCGCGCCAGGATGTCGTTGACGTTGGCGGCGATGCGCAAGTTCCGGATCGGCAGCCCCATCCGCTTGGCGACGTAGCCCGCGAAGATGTCTCCGAAATTGCCGGTCGGCACCGTGAAATCGACGGTGCGCTGCGGCGAGCCGAGCGCGACCGCCGAGGTGAAGTAATAGACCACCTGCGCGACGATGCGCGCCCAGTTGATCGAGTTGACGCCCGACAGCGCCACCGTGTCGCGGAAGCGATGGTTGTTGAACATCGCCTTCACCAGCGCCTGGCAATCGTCGAAGGTGCCTTCGATCGCGAGCGCATGGACGTTGGCGGCGCCGGTCGTCGTCATCATGCGGCGCTGCACCTCGGAGATGCGGCCGTTCGGGAACAGCACGACGAGGTCGACATTGTCGAGATTGGCAAAAGCCTCGACGGCGGCGCCACCGGTATCGCCCGAGGTCGCGACCACGATGGTGGTGCGCTGCGCGCGCTTGGCCAGCACGTGATCCATCAGCCGCGAGATCAGCTGCATCGCGACGTCCTTGAACGCCAGGGTCGGCCCGTGGAACAGCTCGAGCAGGAACTGGTTCGGCCCGGCCTGATCGAGCGGCACCACCGCGGGATGGCGGAACGTGGCATAAGCCTCGTTCGCCATGCGGCCGAGCTCGGCGTCGGAAATCTCGCCGGCGACAAACGGACGGATGATCTCGACCGCGACCTCCCAATAGGGACGGCCGAAGAAGGTGGCGATGGTCTCGGGCGACAGCTGCGGCCAGGTCTCGGGCACGTAGAGCCCGCCGTCGCGGGCAAGCCCGGTCAGCATCACATCGCAGAAGCCAAGCACCGGGGCCTCACCCCTGGTCGAAATATACCGCGTCAAACCGCCCTCCAAAGGCTTCGATCAGAGCCTTAAGCCTTTGATATCATGGAATTATCGAGTTCGCCTCGTGCGACCCGAACGGTTCACCATAGAAGATCGGACTGGCAATGGGTAGCCCGAAGCGCGCGCTTCGGGGTCGCGGGACGAGTGGTGAGTGGCGCTGCTGAGGGAGATTGGCGGGCGCGCCGCAAACACAACTGTCGTCCCTGCGAAGGCAGGGACCCATACTCCGCGGCGGTTGTTGTGGAGGGGGACTCGTCGTTGCAGCACTGCTCAACAATGACCGTTCGTGGTTATGGGTCCCTGCTTTCGCAGGGACGACAGCGAATATGTGGCTTCGTCTGTGAGACAAACATTGTCTGTGAGACAAACATTCGCGTTCTCGCGACATGATCTGTCCGAGCTTTGCTCTTCGTCCGCCCTCTCTTGAGCAGAGGGCGCAGGGAAAGCCGGGTGCCGATCGCACCCATGGGCCCCGAGCAATGCCTAGAAAGCTCGGGGGTAGGACCACAGGTGTAACCGGAGCAATCCGGCTTTCCCTGCGCGATGGGCTACGGCTTATACGTGCTCTCCCCGGCGAGACTTGGCTTGTTTGTCACCGCCTTCGCTTGGCGAATGCGGGAGAGGGAGCCTGAAGGGCGTGCTCACCTCACGCTCGCCATGTTCCGACCGATGCGATTCCCGACCGTTTGCGCGATCGCCGCCGGCGCTTCGTCGGGGATCGCAAAGCACGAGCTCGCGTTGATCTCGCAGAGCACATAGGTGTCGGCGCCATCAGCGTCGCGCGGACCGTAGAGGAAATCGGCATCCCAGATCACCGGCAGCGACGCTTCATCGATCGCCAGCGCGGCCATCATTTGCGGGATCCATTCGTCCTCCATCAGCCTTCGCAGCCTCTGCAATTGCGGGGCATCGGGGCCGTGCATGATGCGCGGTCCAGGTTGAGCTTCCGAAGAATCCGGGCCTTGCGGGGGCGGCGGGATCAAGGCCTTGATCAATTGGTGCCCGAAGCCCGCGACCTTCGATCCGCTGACATAGCAACGGATCATGCCCTCGGGCAGGCGCGGCTGGAATGCCTGATCGATGATGCAGCCGCCCCAGCCGAAATACGGCTCGCAGCGCGCCATGAAGTCCTGCAGCGGCAACTCCTCCGGCTGGCTGCCGCGCAGCGCATGCAGCACGCGAATCGTCGCGTCGGTGTTCGGCACAGTTTCCACCTTCCAGACGCCCTGCCCGCCATTGCCGCGGTTCTGCTTGAGCACGCGCGGACCGCCCGCACGCAAGCGCGAGGGGAATTCGGCGCGAAAGGCATTGACCGCGGCATATCGATGGGTGTCGGCACCCCAGCCCAGGTGACGCGTCCGGTACAGCACGTCCTTGACGCCCATCTTGAGGATGACGTCGGGATGCGCGCTGACCCACGGTCCCTTCGCCGCGACGTCGCGCAGCAGCGGATCGAGGGCCGCGCGCGTCTTGCCCTGATGGATCGGATCGACCCAGACGAGAACGCCGTCCATGGTCAGCAATTGGTCGCGAACGGCATCGGCGAATGTCTCGTCATAGACGACGGGAACGGCCTCGATGCCGGAAGCGGCGAGCGCTTCGAACACACGGACGAAACGGCTGTTTTGCGCCGTCGCCTCCCGTCGCGACGCGACGTCGCCGCGCGACAGGATAGCGATTTTGCAACGACGATTTTCGGAACGAAGAAGTGTGTGTGGTTCGGTGTCCATGTGAAAGCTCCACGACGGTGAATGTCGCGCAGAGCTTGGACCGAGGTCTCACGGGGAGTCTGCCTTGTCCCCTTGAGGCAAATCTAGACCACCTCGCGCAGGTTTCAAGATCGAAGTGGGGCGAAGTGGATCAGGCCGTGATCCCGGATCACGCCGTGATCCCGTGCAACCCGAGCCAACCCGTGTAGAGGCCGACGAGCACGATCAGCGCCGCCGACACGTAGGGAGCGCGATGGGCAAAGCGGCTGAAGCCGGCCCAATGGCGCTCGACATGACGCAGGCTGAGCGCGGCCGCAACACCGGCGGAGACCATGGTGATCGCAAGCCCGATGCCGAAGCAAAGCACCAGCACGAAGCCAAGGCTGAACTGCTTGAGCTGGAGACAGAGCAGCAGCACGGTGATCGCCGCCGGACACGGAATCAGCCCGCCGGTCAGGCCGAACAGGATGATCTGCCACGTCGTGACGGTGCGTCCGGCAAAGCGCATGCGGATGTCGGCGGCGTGCGCGCGCGCATGCGCGTCGTCCTCGTCGCCGAGATCCATATGCGCATGGTCATGCTCCTCGAACAGGACTTCCGCCATGTCCGCGCGCACCGAGACGCGCACCTTGAACGCATGCGGCTCCGGAATTTCGTCGATGCTTTCCAGATAGCCGTCGTGGCGGGCGAAACGAAAACGTTGCTCGCTGCCGTCGGGACGGATCGTCACGACGTCAACGTCGCCCGCCGCCGGCAGCGCTCCGGCCTCGCTTCGCAACCGCCAGCGCGGCGGCACGCCGTCCTCGAAGACCTCGAGCGACAGCGCTTGTCCGGCCAGGACCAGCCGGCCCGTTTCGTCGTGGTGATGGTGATGATCGTGATCGTGTTCGGCAGTCTGCTCGCGCCAAGTGCGCCAAGCCATCCAGGCCGCGATCGCGATGATGATCACCGCCGACACCAGTTGCAGCCAGGCTTCGCTGCGTTCTCCGGACCATTGCTGGCCGAAGTGAAGGCCGGCGAGCGCGACCAGCCAGACGATGGCGGTGTGCGAGATCGTCGCCGACAGGCCGAGCAGCACCGCCTGCACCACGGTGCCGCGGATCGCGATGATGAAGGCCGCCATCATCGTCTTGGAGTGGCCGGGCTCGAGCCCGTGCAACGCGCCGAGCAGGATCGCGCTGGGCACGAACAGCCATGCATGCGCGCTGCCCTGCTGGAGCAGCTGAGACAGGTCGGTCATGGCACTCACTTCAAATAGGTACGAACGACGTCGATCAGGTCCGCGGCGCCCTGCGCCTTATCGGGATCCTTTTCCCGGGCGGGATCCACGACGTGATGACGGATGTGATCCTCGAGCAATTCCGCGGTGAGCCCGTTGATGGCGCCGCGAACCGAGGCCACCAGCATCAGCACGTCGGCACAACCAATCTCGGACTCCAGCGCGCGCTCGACGGCCTCCAGCTGGCCCTTGATGCGGCGAACCCGGCCGACGAGCTTGGACTTGTGCTTGATGGTATGCGACATAAATGTAATATAGGGGGGTACCCTATATCGGTCAACCACACTGTCGACGGGCCGGGCGCGCATCGAGGCATGGCGGGCGGGATGTCAGCGACGGGCTTCAGCCCATACTGCCAGGCATGAAGCAGCGCGCCTTCGGGTGACCGTCTATGTAGTAGGGCCACACGATGGGTCGGCCGGACAGGTTCGGCCCGGGCACGACGGCTTCGTTCGGAACGTCAACCCACTCACCATCGATGCGCACCCGATAATGGCCGTTCCTGGTTTCCCAGTCGACGTCGTCAATGTGCTGCGCATCCGTGCCATCGCAGCAGGGCCCCTTGCTGCTGTGCAAGCCCTCATACCAACCGTTCAATTCGGGCTGCTGATGATCGTGGGCGAGAGCGCCGCCGGTTGTTGTGATGAGCAGCATGGCGACAAGCTCAACAGGCGTCGCATGCCAATAATGACTGTCCATCAATCGGCATTGCTCCAATGAATGCAGGCGGGAGCGCGACACGTTCGCAGTGTCGGCGTCTACCTGAGCTGGTCCCTGCCACCGCGCAACTCGGCAACGAATTGTATGTTCCTATTCGCAACTCGCCGGAGATGGAGAGGTGACCCATCGGCTCGGGCCGGCTTCGGTCGGCGATTGAAGGAGGTAGCCTGCCGCTCCTGCGGCGAATGTTCGTTCCATACTGCGCGATGAAGTTTTCGTGACTGTCGATCGGCGATTGCTGCGGGATTTGGCAAAGTCAGGTTGACAGGCCGGAGATCAGGGTTTTTGATGCGGCTACGGGGATGTGCGATCTCCCCGCGAGGCGACATGCCCAAGAATCGCGTCCTGTCACCAAGGGCGCACCATGTCGTCATACACATCGATCTCATCCGAAAAATTGTCCCGTCTCATCGGCACGGCCAAGGCGCCGACGCTCGTCGACGTTCGCCTCGATGAAGATTTCGCTGCCGATCCGCGCCTGATCCCGGGCGCGGTCCGCTACTCCCATCGCGATGTCCAGGACTGGGCTTCCCGCCTCACCGGCCAGTCCGTGGTGGTGGTCTGCCAGAAGGGGCAGAAGCTTGCCGAAGGCACCGCGGCCTGGCTCCGCTGCAACAACATCACGGCCGAGATTCTCGAGGGCGGCCACCTCGGCTGGCGGGAGGCGGAGCTACCGACCGTTCCCGCCGACAAGATTCCGAAACGCGACGGGCGGGGCCGCACCGTCTGGGTGACGCGATCGCGGCCGAAGATCGACCGCATCGCCTGTCCATGGCTGATCCGCCGCTTCGTCGATCCTGCGGCGGTGTTCCTGTTCGTCACATCGGCCGAGGTCGAGGCGGTCGCCGAACGGTTCGACGCCACGCCGTTTGACATCGAGAACGTGTTCTGGAGCCATCGCGGCGAGCTCTGCACCTTCGACGTGATGGTCAAGGAATTCAGCCTCGCGACGCCGGCGCTGGAGCGGCTCGCGACCATGGTGCGGGCGGCCGATACCGCGCGGCTCGAGCTTTCGCCGGAGGCGCCCGGGCTGCTCGCCGCCTCGCTCGGCCTGTCGCGCATGTTCGACGACGACCTCGAGCAATTGAGCGCCGGCCTGCTGCTCTACGATGCGTTCTACCGATGGTGCCGCGACGCGACCAAGGAGACGCACAACTGGCCGACCAGCAAGGTGAAGCCATGACCGACGTCGCAACGACAGCGAAGGCGCGCGGGCACGAGCCCGCGCACGGCATCTCCTTCAACGAGGCGCTGCTGGTCTGGATGCGCGTCGCCATCCTGAGCTTCGGCGGACCGGCCGGCCAGATCGCGGTGATGCATCGCATCCTGGTCGAGGAGAAGAACTGGATATCGGAGGGGCGTTTCCTGCACGCCCTCAATTACTGCATGCTGCTGCCGGGGCCGGAGGCGCAGCAGCTGGCGACCTATATTGGCTGGCTGCTGCACCGCACGCTCGGCGGCATCGTGGCGGGCGGGCTGTTCATCCTGCCCGGCATCTTCGCCGTCATGGGCCTCAGCTATATCTACGCGGCGTACGGCAATGTCGGGTTTGTCGAGGCGCTGTTCTTCGGCCTGAAGGCCGCGGTGCTGGCCATCGTGATCCAGGCCGTGGTGCGGGTCGGCAAGCGCGCGCTGCGCAACCGGGTGATGATCGCGCTCGCGGCGATCGCCTTCGTCGCGATCTTCTTCTTCGCCGTGCCGTTTCCGCTGATCATCGGAGCCGCCGCGGTCACCGGGCTGGTCGGCGCACGCCTCGGCCGGAGCGAATTTGCTGCGATCGAGCATGGCGGCAAGAATTCCGCCGTGATCGACAGCATGCTCGGTGAAGCGGTGCCGGATCATGTTCGTCCCAACGCATCGCGCAGCTTGCGGGTCGGCACGATCTGGCTCGCGCTTTGGCTGGTGCCGGTGTTCGCCCTGCTCATTGCGCTCGGGCCCGGCGACGTGTTCACCCAGATCGCGATCTTCTTCAGCAAGATGGCGATGGTGACGTTCGGCGGCGCCTACGCCGTGCTGGCCTATGTCGCGCAACAGGCGGCCGACTATTATCACTGGGTCAGCCCGCGCGAGATGCTGGACGGGCTCGGCATGGCCGAGACCACGCCCGGCCCGCTGATCATGGTGGTTCAGTTCGTGGGCTTCATGGCCGCGTTCCGCGAGGCAAGCGGGCTGTCGCCGATGCTTGCCGCGACGCTCGGCGGGCTGCTCGCGACCTGGGTGACGTTCACGCCGTGCTTCCTGTGGATCTTCGTCGGGGCGCCCTACATCGAGGCGCTGCGCGGCAACAAGGCCCTGGCGGGCGCGCTTTCGGCGATCACCGCCGCCGTGGTCGGCGTGATCCTCAATCTGTCGATCTGGTTCGCGCTGCACACGCTGTTTCGGCAAACCTCGCCGGTGCATGGGCTTGGCCTGTCGTTCGACGCGCCGGTGCCCGATAGCGTCGACTGGCCGGCGCTGGCGTTGTCGATCGCCGCCGCGATCGCGATCTTCCGCTTCAATGTCGGGATGCTCAGTGTCCTCGCCACGTCCAGCATCACGGGCGTGCTGCTGCGCCTCGCGGGCATCATCTGAGCGGAGCGGCACGCATCGGAAGAACCTGGGGCAGCACAACACAACCAGGAGAACAACCATGCAGAGGCGAAGACTCTCCCACTTGATTCTCGCACTGACGATCGTGGGTGCGGCCATGCCGGCCCATGCCCTGACGCAGGACGAGTTGGTCGCGAAACTTCGCGCCGCCGGCTACGCCCAGGTCACCGACGTCAAGTCGACGGCCGAAGGCACGACGGCGAAGGCGATGAAGAACGGCAAGCCGGTGCGGCTCGTGATCGACAGCAGCGGCCAGGTCAAGGAGCGGGACTGAGCTTGCGCGCGCGAAAGCCGTCAACCGATCGATGGAGTGACAATCATGATGAGAGCTATTGTGGCCCTGTGCATGGCGGTGCTGTGGCCGGGCGCAACCCTGGCAGTACCGGCCGCCCTCGACGAGCAGCAGGACGCGGCTGTCACATTGCAGGCGGCGACGGTCCATCCGCAGGCGAGCGAGATGCTGCGCGGCGTCGTCGATCGCGTCGATGAACGCAACGACGCGCTGCTGATACGGCTGTCTCCGGGCCGGATCGAATCGTTCAAGGTTCAGGACGGCCTGATCTTCAATGCCGTCCGCTTCGGCGATCCCGTCGAAATCGCGGTGCAGAGCATCGCCGGGTTCCGGACCATCGTCGGGCTCTCGAAGCAATAGAGCCGGGCTCCGACGCATCGAAAACCAGGTTCAAGGGAGCAATTCAATGCGACACACGATTTCGGCGCTGATCGGCGTCGGTGCCTGCCTCTTCGCCACGGGCGGAAGCGCGCAAAAGATCGACTGGCAGGTGTTCACTGAGCCGTTCGTCTCGTCGGCGCATGCGCAGGCGATCGACTGGCAGAAGGTCGACGACGTGCTGGGCAGAAAACCCGCCGTCACCGGCGACGTGCATCGCTACGGCTTTCCGCGCAGCGACCTTGCGGTGACGCTCGACGGCGTCACCATCAAGCCGGCGCTGGCGCTCGGCGGCTGGGTCGCCTTCAAGCCCATGCACGACGGCGTCATGGCGATGGGCGACCTGGTGCTGCTCGAATCCGAAATCAACCCTGTGATGCTGAAGATGATCGGAAACGGCCTGCAGATCACGGCCGTGCACAACCATTTGCTTGGCGCGAGCCCGGCCACCTTCTACATGCACGTCGCCGGCCACGGCGACCCGGTCAAGATCGCCGCCGCGATCCGGGAGGGCCTCGCGGAAAGCAAGACGCCGCTCACGGCCGCGGCGCCGGCCGCGCCGCCACCGGCGATCGATCTCGATACCGCGCAGCTCGACCAGATCATCGGCGTCAAGGGCCAGGCCAATGGCGGCGTCTATCAGCTCAACGTTCCGCGCCGCGATCCGGTCACCGAGGATGGCATGCCGTTGACCCCGGTCGGCCCGATGGGCGTCGCCATCGGCATCAACTTCCAGCCGACCGGCGGCGGCAAGGCGGCGATCACCGGCGATTTCGTGCTGACGAATGACGAGGTCAACCCCGTCATCATCGCGCTGCGGACGCACGGCATCGACGTCACCGCGCTGCACAGCCACATGCTGGATGAACAGCCGCGCCTGTTCTTCATGCATTTCTGGGCCAATGACGACGCCATCAAGCTCGCCAAGGGCCTGCGTGCCGCGCTGGACAAGACGGCGAGCAACAGGAGCTGAGGGACAGGCCAGCCCCGGCAAGGGATCGGCCTCGGCCAAATGCATGGAACGGCTTTGCTGTCCTCGCGATTGTCGTGGGACGCACGACCCACCATGCATGGAGCCCGATCATTGCTGAAGCTGTACAGGTCGGCGACCTCCGATTGGCGAAGCATCGGCGCGCAATTGCCGTCCGAGATCATCTGGATCGATCTGCTCGATCCCACCGAGGACGAAAAGCAGTTCGTCGAGCGCGTGCTCGACATCCGCGTCCCGTCCGAGCGATCGTTGAGCGAGATCGAGGCGTCGAGCCGCCTGATCACCGACCATGACCGGCTCTATCTGAGCTCGCCGGCGGTGAGGCTTGACGACAACAACGAAGCCGAGATCACCAATATCGGCTTCGTGATCGGCCCCAAGGTGCTGGTCACCGTGCGGTTTGCGCAGCTGACCACGTTCGACGACGTCATGAAGCGGATCGGCACCGACAAGAGCCTGCAGAACGGCATGTGCGTGTTCACAGCGCTGCTCGAGGCCATGATCGATCGCGGCGCCGACGTACTGGAGCATCTCGGCGCCAAGACCGACAGGCTGTCGCGGGGCGTCTTCAAGGGCGGCCTGGTACGGAGCAAGCGTCCGGTGCGCTCCAGCCGCAGGCTGCGCGAGGCGCTGGAGAACATCGGCGAGCTCGCCGATCGGCTGGCGAAGGCGCGCGACGTGCTGCTCGGCGTCGGCCGGGTCGCGAGCTTCGCCGACGACGTCGGCAATGAATGGATCACATCGGCATCGAAGCGCCGGCTGGAGGCCGTCTCCAAGGACGTCGCCTCGCTCGGCGACTACGAGACCCGGCTGTCGGACAAGATCCAGCTGCTGCTGGACGCCGTGCTCGGCTTCATCAACATCCAGCAGAACGACCTGTTCAAGATCCTGACCATTGTGTCGGTCGTCGGCGTTCCCCCGACCATCCTGGTCGGCGTCTGGGGCATGAATTTCAAGGCGATGCCGGAGCTGAGCTGGACGTTCGGCTATCCCTTGGCCTGGGCCGCGATCATCGCCAGCGGCATCCTGCCGGTGCTCTGGTTCAAGCGGCACGGCTGGTTCGATTAAAACAAGCGAAGTTGAAACGCCGCCGCGTTATCCGCGTTGAGAACCTGCCTGCGCGTCGATAAAACTGAAGCCGCCCACCCGCCCCCGCGGCGCGGTCATCCCCATCGAAGAGTTCACCTATGCGCCCCCACATCATCTGCCACATGGGCACGTCGATCGACGGCCGGCTGCATCCCAGCCGCTTCACCAAGGCCGCCGCCGGGATCCCGGCCGACGTGCTGCGCTCGCACTACGAACGGATCCATGACGGCTTCGATGCCGACGGATGGATCATTGGCCGCGTCACCATGAACGAGATGGCCAAGGGAACGGAGCGGCATATCGCCAACCCACCGAGGCTGCCGCGCGAGGCGCATCTCGGCAATCGTAACGGCCGCAAGCTTGCGATCGGCATCGATCCGTCGGGCCGCGTGCATTTCGGCAAGGACAATGTCGGCGGCGATCATGCCGTCGCGGTGCTGGGCGAACAGGTATCCGACGCGCATCTCGCCGAACTGCGCGAGGACGGTGCGTCCTATCTGTTTGCCGGCGCGAAGGGCGACGATCTGCCGGGCGCGATGGCGCAGCTCGCCGCCCTGTTCGGCGCCAAGACGCTGCTGCTCGAGGGCGGCGGCGGGATCAACGGCGCCTTCCTCAAGCACGGGCTGATCGACGAGTTCAGCACATTGATCTTTCCGGCGGTCGACGGCGTCGCCGGATCGCAAAGCATCGTCGACTATCACGGCCCGGACGGCGACCGCCCCGGCGCCGGACAGTCGCTGCGGCTCACCCATTGCGAGACGCTGGAAGGCGGCATGGTCTGGCTGCGTCACGCCGTGGAGCGCGCGCCGGACTGAGTTTGCCTATGGCTTGGGATTCTCCACCCAGCCGGTCCGGCATGCAGCAACGAAAAACGCGACGCCGCGCGCGACATGGGCGTCGATCTCGGGATCGAGCGCCTTCAGATCCACCTCGAACAAGGCCCGCAGCAGCATCGGCACGGCGATGATGTCGAGGAACATCCGCGCCGTGGTCGGCAGCTGCTCTGGCGCGAAGGCCGGCAGCTTGCCGAGCTCGTCGGATTGCGTCAGCTCTCGCAACAGGTGAATGCCGAGCTCGGTGCTGAGCGCGCGCGCCCTGCGGTTGACGTTGGCGGCGAGATCCGGGAAGCGGTGCGCCTCCGCGATCGCGAGCCGCATCAGGCCGATCCGGTCGGCGTCGAAGCCCCAATGCAGCAAGGTCGAGGCAACGCTGGTGAGGCGCTCCTCGATGGTCGCGCCGACCGGCGGATCGGCCTTGAACTCGGCGATGCGTGACAGGATGTCCCGCGTCACCACTTCCGTGAACAGCGCCCGCTTGTCGCGGAAGCGCGCATAGATCGTCCGCTTGCCGGAGCGCGCGACTTCCGCGATCTCGTCGATGCTCGCGCCCTCGAACCCGCGCTGCAGGAACACTTTGCGCGCGGCCTCGAGAATCCGCGCATCGACCTCGCCGGCAAGCTCCTTCGGCGGTCGCCCGGCGCGCACCTCGACTGGCCTGGCTTTGGCTGCCCGCGGCTTCTTCAGGGTACTGGTGATCATCGCATCGACCCGGGTTCGATGGGCCGGTCAGGCCGGCAATATCAAGCAATATAGCCTTATCACAACTAGTTGTAAATAGAACGATACAGTTCCGTTCTTATTGACGCTGCGCCGCAGCGGGACTATTTGTCGCATAGAACGGAACGGTACCGTTCCTTTTTGCGAAGGCCCTGCGGACCTCGCTCGTCAGCCAGGAGCAGCCATCATGTTCGAAGACACTGTTTTGGAGCGCGACCAACCGGGCCACGAGGGCATCGAGGGCACCCCCTCGGCGACGGCCTCGCATGAGCCCGATGTCAGATCGGAGCGGCCGGAGATCACGACACGAGCTCCGGCGCAGGAGCGTCCCGCGGGCAAGCAGCCCGCCCCGCCGGCAACCGTCCCGCCCGAGGTCGCCGGCACGGCGCCGAAGCGCGGCTTCCTGCGCCGCCGTCCGGTCGTCTCCGCGATCGGCGCCGTGCTGCTCGCGGCGGCAATCGGCGGCGGCTATCTCTACATGGACTACAGCGGGCATTTCGAATCCACCGACGACGCCTTCATCGCCGCGCGGCAATCCGCGCTCGCGCCGAAGATCTCCGGCTACATCACCGCCGTCCCGGTCACCGACAACCAGCATGTCGCGGCCGGCGACGTGATCGCCCGGCTCGACGACCGCGACTATCGCGTCGCGCTGGCGCAGGCCGAGGCGCAGGTCGCGGCCGCGCGCGCCAACATCGAGAATGTCGATGCGCAGCTCGACGTGCAGCAGGCGCAGATATCGGCCAACCAGGCCCAGGTCGACCAGGCGCAGGCAGCGCTGGTGTTCGCCCAGCAGCAGGCGACGCGCTACCAGCATCTGGAGCAATCCGGCTACGGCACGGTGCAGAATTCCGAGCAGTTCACCTCGCAGCTGCATCAGCAGCAGGCTGCGCTGCTGAGCGCGCAGGCGACGCTCAACCTCGCGCAGCGCCAGGTCGAGTCGCTGAAGGCGCAGCGCAAGAGCGCGGTCGCGAACCTCGCCCAGGCCGAGGCACAGCGTGACCAGGCCAGGCTCAATCTGTCCTATACGACGGTCACCGCCGCGCAGCCGGGCCGCGTCGTCAACCTCTCGGCCGCGGTCGGCCAGTTCGCGCAGGCCGGCACCAATCTGACGATGTTCGTGCCCGACCAGACCTGGGTCACCGCGAACTTCAAGGAGATCCAGCTCGACAAGATGCGGCCGGGCGAGAAGGTGACGCTGAAGATCGACGCCTATCCCGGCCGCACCATCCAGGGCCATGTCGAGAGCGTGCAGCCGGGCTCCGGCACCGCGTTCTCGCTGCTGCCGGCGCAGAACGCCACCGGCAACTACGTCAAGATCGTGCAGCGCGTGCCGGTGAAGATCGTGATGGACAACCCGCCGGCCGACGTCGCGCTCGGTCCGGGCATGTCCGTCGTCCCGACGGTGCGGATCGATGCCGCGCCGTCGCTGCTCGAGCGGCTTGGAAAACTCTGATCCGGAGAGGCTGTCATGAGTGCCGCTGCAATCGATGCCAATAGCCTCCCCACTCCGAACGTTGCCGTCAATCCCTGGCTGATCGCCATCGTGGTTGCGCTCGCGAGCTTCATGGAGGTGCTCGACACCACCATCGCCAATGTGGCGCTGCCCTATATCGCCGGCGGCATGGGCGTGAGCGAGGATGAGGCCTCCTGGGTGGTCACCACCTATCTGGTGTCCAACGCCATCATCCTGACCGCGTCCGGCTTTCTCGCCCGCACGCTCGGGCGCAAGACCTTCTTCCTGATCTGCCTCGGCATCTTCACCGTCAGCTCGATCCTGTGCGGCTTCGCGCCCAATCTGAACACGCTGCTGCTATTCCGTATCCTGCAGGGTCTCGGCGGCGGCGGCATGGTGCCGGTGGCGCAATCGATTCTCGCCGACGCCTTCCCGCCGGCCAAGCGCGGGCAGGCGTTCGCGGTGTTCGGCATTGCCGTCGTGGTGGCGCCGGTGGTCGGTCCGACGCTCGGCGGCTGGCTGTCCGACAACCTCTCCTGGCACTGGTGCTTCCTGATCAACGCGCCGGTCGGCGTGTTCGCGATCGCGCTGATCGCGGCCGTGCTGCAGGAGCCCGCGACCGCGAAAGCCAAGGGGGCGCAGCCCCAGGGCAACACGTTCGACTTCATCGGCTTCGCGCTGGTCGCGACCTTCCTCGGCGCGCTCGAGGTGATGCTCGACCGCGGCCTCGAGGACGACTGGTTCGCATCGCCCTTCATCATCACCTTTGCAGTGATCTGCGCTACGGCGTTCGTGCTGATGATCCCGTGGGAGATGACCCGGCGCAATCCGATGATCGATCTGCGCATGGTCGCAACCCGGCAGTTCGGCGCCTGCTTCCTGGTGATGCTGGCGACCGGCGCCATCCTGCTCGCGACCACGCAATTCTTGCCGCAGCTGGTGCAGCAGGATTTCGGCTACACCGCGACCTGGGCCGGCCTCGTGCTCTCGCCCGGCGGCGTCGTCACCATGATGATGATGTTCGCGGTCGGTCGGCTCGCCGCCCGGGTGCAGCCGAAATACCTGATCGTTGCCGGCGCGCTGGTGATCGCCGCCTCGATGTACAGCATGACCAACGTCTATGCCGATCTCGGCTTCTGGTTCATGGCGCGCTCGCGCATGCTGATCGGCGTCGGCCTGCCGCTGATCTTCGTGCCGATCATGGCGGCCTCCTATGACGGCATTCCGCCCGACAAGACCGACCAGGCCTCCGCGCTGATCAACGCGGCGCGCAACACCGGCGGCTCGATCGGCGTCTCGATCGTCTCCAACGTGCTGACGCATCGCCAGCAATTCCACCAGAGCCGGCTGGTCGAGCAGGTGACGCCGTCCAGTCCGCAATACCAGGACACGCTGCACCAGATCACCGACTTCTTCGTCGCCCAGGGCAGTTCGCTGGCGCAGGCGCACAGCCAGGCGATCCAGTGGATCGGGCAACAGGTGCAGACCCAGGCCTCGTTCCTGTCTTACATGGACGCGTTCTGGGTCCTGATGCTGATCGCGCTGTCGGCGATCCCGCTGGCGCTGACCTTGCGCAAGGTCAGGCTTGGCGGCCCCGCCCCTATGGGTCATTGATCCCGGCGCGGACGTGCATGAGCTACGGCGGAATGCAGGCGTGGCGAAGCCGCGCTATCGACCGGACGGGTCCGCGCGCCACGCGCGGGCCTTCGCGGTCGTCTCCTCGACGAAGCGAGTTTTGCCGTTGCGATAGGCCGCGATGTCCTCTCTTGAGGAGGCAGCAAGGGCTTGCTTGATATCCGCGTAGGCGCGGGCCGCCTCGGGATGCGCGCGAAGATAGTCCCGGAACACCAGCAGCGTTTCCCAGCGCGGATTGGATGGCTCCATCACATGCAGATGATGGGTCCAGGGCCCCGGAGGGCCCTTGCGGAAGAACAACTCGCCAGGCAGCCACGCCGCGTATTCCGGTATGTAGTTGTAGCCGAGCGCCTCGATCGGCTCGATGCAGCGTTCCCGTACCTCCGCGAGGCTGGGGACACCGACCATCAGGTCGATGATCGGCTTCGACGGCAAACCTGGAACCGCAGTGCTTCCGACATGCTCGATGGCCAAGGCCAGCGAGCCGAGCGCATGCTCGATCCTCGCGCGCTCCGTCTCGAACATGGCCGGCCAGTCGGGGTCATAGTCCAGGACAACGATCGGTCCGGCGCCGTATTTCTCCATGGCACACCCTGATTGCTTGCCGCGAAGTCTCCTTCGCGGGTCAATCAAACCATGCCGAGACTAGGTTCGACCAAAGGCGGGCCGCCGGTGGCCGCGCCACCACAGGCCGAAGGCGATGGTGACCGCGGCGGCCAGCGAGAACCAGGTGATGGCGTACTGCATGTGGTCGTCCTTGAGACGCACCTTGAGCGGTCCGGGCTTCGGCGTGCCGCTGTCGGGCACCGGCGCCTCGAGGTCGATGTAGAACGGTGCGACCTGGCCCCAGCCGAGCGCCTGCGCCATTGCGCGATGATCGCGCACGAACCACAGCCGCTTCGAGATATCTTCCTTCGGCGTCAGCCGGCCCGGTGGCTCGGGAAAGCGAATATAGCCGGTCAGTTCAACCGGCGTGCCGGTGACAAGGCGGCCAACGACGCGGTCCTCGAAGGCGCGATCCTGCATCGTGTTCTGGACGAAGCCGGTGTTGATCACAACGGTCTCGCCGCTCGCGAGCTTCGCCGGCAGCAACGCCCAGGTGCCGGGACCCGAAATGTCGTCGCGCACCGCGGAGCCGGAGCTGAACACCATCGCGTCGGGCTGCTTCGCATAGGTCGCGGTCAGCGTGACGCGGCGGAATTCATCCTTGGCGGAGGTCAGCGTCGGCCATGCCGACGGCGGTGGCAGCGCCTCGGTCGGGGCGGCCAGCCGCGCATCGAGCGCCGCGATCAGCGCGTGCTTTTCGACCCGGCGCTGCAATTGCCAAAAGCCGAGGGCGATAAACACCGCGATCAGGATCAACGTGAAAATGCCGAAGCCGGCCGCGCTCGGCCGGCGAGAGCCTTTTGACGCGTTTTCTTGGCGCGAACCGGTGTCCACTTCGCTGGAAAACGCTTTTTTCGTCGTATCATTCATTTCGGGTCGCGCTCGATCAATTGGCCTTCGGCGGCCTTGTGGTGGAATTGCAGCGCGATCAGAAGTGCCTTCATCGATCGTAGCGGCAGGATCGTGGTGACCAGGATCAACGGCAGCCACAGCGCGGCGTGCACCCAGAACGGCGGCTGGTACTTCACCTCGACGATCAGCGCCGCCGCGACCACGATGGCACCGGCCAGCATGATGACGAAGATCGCCGGCCCGTCGCCGGAATCGATGAAGGCGAAGTCGAGGCCGCAGGCCTGGCAGCGCGGCGCCAGCGTCAGGAAGCCGGAATAGAGCTTGCCCTTGCCGCAGCGCGGGCAGCGGCAGGCGATGCCGCGCAGTGCGCTCTCAGTGACGGTCGGCGGGGTATCGGTCATCGGTTCTCTTCAAAAGCAAAGGGGCGACCATTCGGCCGCCCCCTCTTAGCACGTCGGCCGGCAATTAGTGTGCGCCGTGGGCCATCGTCTCGGCGCCGTGGCCCCAGACGTAGATGCAGATGAACAGGAACAGCCAGACCACGTCGACGAAGTGCCAGTACCAGGCGGCAAACTCGAAGCCGAGGTGCTGCTTCGGCGTGAAGTGGCCGGCATAGGCGCGGATCAGGCAGACCAGCAGGAAGATGGTGCCGACCAGCACGTGGAAACCGTGGAACCCGGTCGCCATGAAGAAGGTCGCGCCATAGACGTTGCCGCCGAACGAGAACGTCGCATGGGCGTACTCATAGGCCTGCACGCAGGTGAAGAGGGCGCCGAGGATCACGGTGAGGATCAGGCCCTGCTTGAGGCCCTGACGGTCGTTCTCGAGCAGCGCATGGTGCGCCCAGGTGACGGTGGTGCCCGAGGTCAGGAGCAGCAGCGTGTTGAGCAGCGGCAGATGCCAGGGATCGAAGGTCTCGATGCCCTTCGGCGGCCAGGTGCCCGGGACCGAGCAGGCGCCCATCGCCGTGCCGGCGCCGCAGCCGAACACCGCATCGCGCGTGGCGTGCACCGCGTCGGCCGGGAACAGCGCCGAGTTGAAGAAGGCCCAGAACCAGGCGACGAAGAACATCACCTCGGAGGCAATGAACAGGATCATGCCGTAGCGGTGGCTGATCTGCACCACGCGGGTGTGGTCGCCCTTGTACTGGGCTTCCTTGATCACGTCGCCCCACCAGCTCGCCATGGTGTAGAGCACGCCAATGGTGCCTACGCCGAACACGATCGGGGCGGCGGAGAACATGTGATGCATCCAGCCGATCGCGCCGAACGCCATGATGAAGGCCGAGATCGAGCCGACCACCGGCCATGGGCTCGGGTCGACGAGATGATAGTCGTGATGCTTGACTTGCGCCTCAGCCATTGCCGTCTCTCCATTCGCGTGCCGCAAGGCACGTCTTAAATCTCAAATTCCAATCTCTTCAGCATGATCTTCTCGGAAAACCGGTCTCCACTTTTCCGGATCATGCTCTAGCCGCCCTTGCGCTGCTCCGCCTCGCCGGCCGCCACGGGCTTCGGCGTTGCGTCGCGCACGGGGAAGAAGGTGTAGGACAAAGTGATCGTCTTCAGCGTGTCGTTCTCGCTGTCCTTGGCCAGCGCCGGATCGACATAGAACACCACGGCCATCTCGCGCTTTTCGCCCGGCGCCATGGTCTGTTCGGTGAAGCAGAAGCAGTTGATCTTCTGGAAATAGGCGCCGACCGTCAGCGGCGCGACATTGTAGGACGCCTGGCCGGTCGTGGTGCGCGCCGACTGGTTGGTGACGGTGTAGTAGACCGTGACCACCTGGCCGATCTTGACGTCGATCGTGTTCTGCTCCGGCTCGAACTTCCAGGGCAGGCCCGGCGCGACGTTGGAATCGAAGCTGACCGAAATGGTGCGCGCGAGCGGCGCATCCGAAGGCACCGAGGTCGCGACCTGGGTGGTGCCGTTGAAGCCGGTGGTACGGCAGAACCAGTTGTAGAACGGCACGGCTGCGTAGGACGCGCCGACCATCAGCACCACGACGAAGCCGCAGATCGAGGCAACCACGGCGTCGCGCGTCAGCGTGCGGCGCGTGACCTTGGCGCCCTCACCCTGCTGCGGTTCCTGGTTCGCCATCTCACTCACAGCGGCCGCACCAGCACGGCTGGTCCCTTGACGAGGGTGACGGCGAAGAACAGCACGACCAGGATGCCGAGCGCGAGCGCGATGGCGATCGAGCGCTGGCGGCGGCTCCTGAGCTGCGCCTCGGTGAGGACGATTCCTTCTGGTTCGCGTTTCTCGTCCATTGATATCCCATGCGCCCCCATCTCGCCCCCCGGCTCCCTATCCGATGAAGACAGGCGCAATCGCGCGGACCACGACCTCGGCGAGGAGGACGGCAAACAGCGCGAACAGATAGAGGATCGAGAAGGCGAACAGCCGGCGCGTGGCGCGATTGGCAGCCGTGCCCTCGCGGCGGCGATAGACCTCGATGGCGAGCCACAGCATGCCGGCGCCAAGCACCAGCGAGGTGACGCCGTAGATCGCGTCGAAATAGCCGAGCGGCCACGGCGCCAGCGCGATCGCGACCAGCACGATGGTGTAGAGCAGGATCTGCAGCCGGGTCGCGTCGGGACCGGCGACGACCGGCAGCATCGGGATGCCGGCGCGCGCATAGTCGTCGCTGCGGAACAGCGCCAGCGCCCAGAAATGTGGCGGGGTCCAGAAGAAGATGATCAGGAACAGCAGGATCGGCTCGACCGAGAGCGATCCGGTCGCGGCGGCCCACGCCACCACCGGCGGCAAGGCACCGGCGGCGCCGCCGATCACGATGTTCTGCGCGGTCCAGCGCTTCAGCCACATCGTGTAGATCACGGCGTAAAAGAAGATGGTGAAGGCAAGCAGCGCACCCGCCACCCAGTTGACGAGGATGCCGAGCGTCATCACCGAGAAGAAGGCGAGCGTGATGCCGAACGCGGCCGCCTCGGTCGGCGTGATCCGGCCGCGCGGGATCGGCCGGTTGGCGGTGCGCGTCATCAGCGCGTCGACATCGCCCTCATAGGCCATGTTGAGCGCGCCGGAGGCGCCGGCGCCGACCGCGATGCACAGGATCGAGGTGAACGCCAGCACCGGATGCACGTGCACCGGCGCGATCATCAGCCCGACCAGCGCGGTGAAGATCACCAGCGACATCACGCGCGGCTTCAACAGCGCGATGTAGTCGCCCACTTCGGCCTCGGAGATCCGGGGCAGTTCGATGGCGTTGTGATCGACAACCGACAAGATCAGGTCTCGCTTCTCTCAAAAGGCGCGGCGCACCGCTAAGTGCGCCGCGTTGTCGTGGACTTACTGCACGCGGGGCAGCACTTCGAACTGGTGGAACGGCGGCGGCGAGGTCAGCGTCCACTCCAGCGTGGTCGCACCCGCACCCCACGGATTGTTCGCGGCCTGCTCCTTGCGGACGAAGGCATCGATCACGCCGTAGATGAAGATCAAGACGCCGATGCCGGAGATGTAGGAGCCCCAGGAGGAGATCAGGTTCCAGCCCGCGAATGCATCCGGATAGTCGACATAGCGGCGCGGCATGCCCGACAGGCCGAGGAAGTGCTGCGGGAAGAACACCAGGTTGACCCCGATGAAGGTAAACCAGAAGTGCGCCTTGGCGATGGTCTCCGAGTACATGTAGCCGAACATCTTCGGGAACCAGTAGTACCAGCCGGCGAAGATGCCGAACACGGCGCCGAGCGACAGCACGTAGTGGAAGTGCGCCACCACGTAATAGGTGTCCTGCAGCACGCGATCGACACCGGCATTGGCCAGCACGACGCCGGTGACGCCGCCGACGGTGAACAGGAAGATGAAGCCGATCGCCCAGATCATCGGCGCCTTGAACTCGATCGAACCGCCCCACATCGTGGCGATCCAGGAGAAGATCTTCACGCCGGTCGGCACCGCGATCACCATCGTGGCGGCGACGAAATAGGCCTGCGTCGCCGAGGACATGCCGACGGTGTACATGTGGTGCGCCCACACCACGAAACCGATGCCGCCGATCGCGACCATGGCGTAGGCCATGCCGAGATAGCCGAACACCGGCTTGCGCGAGAAGGTGGAGACGATCTGGCTGACCATGCCGAAGGCGGGCAGGATCAGGATGTACACTTCGGGGTGGCCGAAGAACCAGAACAGGTGCTGGAACAGCACCGGGTCGCCGCCGCCGTCAGCCGCAAAGAAGGTGGTGCCGAAATTACGGTCGGTCAGCAGCATGGTGATCGCACCGGCGAGCACCGGAAGCGACAATAGCAGCAGGAACACGGTGACCAGGATCGACCACACGAACAGCGGCATCTTGTGCAGGGTCATGCCCGGCGCGCGCATGTTGAAGATCGTGGTGATGAAGTTGATGGCGCCGAGGATCGACGAGGCACCCGCAAGATGGAGCGAGAGAATCGCGAAATCGACCGCAGGACCCGGATGGCCGGAGGTCGACAGCGGCGCGTACATGGTCCAGCCCGCGCCGACGCCGTTGGCGCCCGGCTCACCCTCAACGAAGGTGGACATCAGCAGCAGCGCGAACGAAGCCGGCAGCAGCCAGAACGAGATGTTGTTCATGCGCGGGAACGCCATGTCCGGCGCGCCGATCATCAGCGGCACCATCCAGTTGCCGAAGCCGCCGATCATCGCCGGCATGACCATGAAGAAGATCATGATCAGACCGTGCGAGGTCACGAACACGTTATAGGTGTGCGTCTCGTGGAATATCTGGACGCCCGGATACATCAACTCGGCACGGATCGCGATCGACATCGCAGCACCGATGATGCCCGCGATCACCGCAAAGATCAGGTACATCGTACCGATGTCCTTGTGGTTCGTGGAGTAGAGATAACGCCGCCATCCGGTCGGATGGTGGGCGTGATCATCATGGGCGTGATCGTCGTGTGTCGCTGCGCCTGTCGCCATGTTCAAAATCCTGCCTTGCAGTCCCTCTTGGACCTTGCGGTCCCGTCGCCCTTATTCCATCCGCGCCGTAAGCCGTGAGGCTTACTGCGCCGCCTGACCAGCCGAGGCGTAGGAATTCGCCGGGTTGGTCGCAAACTTCTTCTTCGCGCCTTCAACCCAGGTCGCGAATTCCTGGTCGCTGACGACCCGCACCGCGATCGGCATGAAGGCATGGTCCTTGCCGCACAGTTCCGAGCACTGGCCGTAGAACACGCCGGTCTTGGTCGCCTTGAACCAGCTCTCGTTGAGACGGCCGGGGATCGAGTCGATCTTCACGCCGAAGGCCGGCACCGCGAAGGAGTGGATCACGTCGGCACCGGTGGTCTGGATCCGCACCACCTTGTTGACCGGGACCACCATCTCGTTGTCGACGCCGAGCAGGCGCGGCTGCTTGTCCTTGTCGAGCAGCGAGTCGAACTCGAACTTGCCGTTATCCGGGTAAGCGTAGGACCAGTACCACTGCTTGCCGGTGACCTTCACCGTGAGGTCCGGCTTCGGCACGTCGAGCTCCAGGAACAGCAGGCGGAACGACGGCACCGCGATGCCGACCAGGATCAGGACCGGGATCAGCGTCCAGGCCACCTCGATCAGCGTGTTGTGGGTGGTCCTGGAGGGGACCGGGTTGGCCCTGGCGTTGAACTTCACCACCACGATGATGAGCAGCGCGAGCACGAACAGCGTGATCAGGGTGATCAGCACCAGCAGGAAATTGTGAAACCAGATGATGTTTTCCATCACCGGGGTCGCGCCTTCCTGCAGCGTGTGCTCCCACGGCGCCGGCTGCCCCATTTCGGCGAAGGCCGATCCCGTGGCGACAGACGCCACACCCGCCACCGCCAACCCCAGCAATTGCCTGCCCAACCGGCCAATCGACATCTTCATGCCGCTCGCGCTCCCTTGCATTATTCCCCAAAGCACCCCCGGCATGTGGCCGAAAATGCAGCACGATCCGCCCTGACAAACGGCCTTCCGGACATACCCGTCTCTGAGTCAAGGTGGGTACGGGAGCCAGATCGCTAGAACGCGTCGAAATCCAGCCTCTCAAACCATAATTCTCCGGCGCTCGCAATGCAGTAGTGGGGCCGAAAGCCATGCGCCTGCGATGAAGCTGCCGCTTGCGATTTTTCCCGCAAAATCAAGCGAAAGTCCCCGAAACGACGCCGCATGCAGTTGACAGGGGGATTACCGGATGTACCCACAGACAGGGCAGCGCACAGGAACCTGATTCGCTGCGGGCTGCCCCAATCCGGCGCGAGAATGGCTTCAAGATCGCCTTCAAGGCGCCGTCATTGCGGTATCAGTCGACGCCTGAGCATGATCCGGAAAAGTGGAGACCGGTTTTCCGAAAGATCATGCTCAAACAAGAAGATGAGATCATGATTCGCTTCCGGGAAGCGCATCATGGCGCGCGTGCTACCGGCGGCCGGACGGCCGGACCGACCGAACATCTATAAGGATCGACCCGGATGGGCGCTTCGAACATTCGTTTGACGATGGCCAGCCGGCTCGGCGGCCTCGCGATTCTGGCCCTCTGTCTTGGCCTTTCTCTTCTCCTTTCCCTTGGCCTGACCCAGTCGGCAAACGCGCAAGGCGCCGTGCGCTCGGTCCATGGCGACTGGCAGATCCGCTGCGACACCCCGCCCGGCGCCCAGGCCGAGCAATGCGCACTGATCCAGAGCGTGGTAGCGGAAGACCGCTCCAACGCCGGCCTGACCGTGATCGTGCTGAAGACCGCCGACCAGAAGAGCCGCCTGATGCGCGTGGTGGCGCCGCTCGGCGTGCTGCTGCCCTCCGGCCTCGGCCTCAAGCTCGACAATCAGGACGTCGGCCGCGCCGGTTTTGTCCGCTGCCTGCCCAATGGCTGCGTCGCCGAGGTCGTGATGGACGACAAGCTGCTCGGCCAGCTCAAGAACGCCAAGACCGCGACCTTCATCATCTTCGAGACCCCGGAAGAGGGCATCGGCTTTCCGCTCAGCCTGAACGGCCTGGCTGAGGGCTATGACAAATTGCCGTAGGGGCGAGAGGTCTGACCGCGCCGCGAACGGCAAGAGGACGTAGCCCGCATGAGCGAAGCGACATGCGGGAGCTCCCGGATATCGCTGCGCTCATCCGAGCTACTCGTTGCCGACTCACCGCCCCCCACCCGCATAATAATCGAACAACCCGCTCGCCTCCGCAGAGAGCCAGTCGGCCTCGCCCGTCATGTAGCCTTCGACTTGTCCAGTGATGCCGATCAAAAATGAGATCGGCATGCCGTAGAGCGCAAACGGCGTGTCGACTTCGGCGGCGTCGACGCGCGACACGAGACCGCCCGGATCGAAGCCGATCGCGAGGTGGCGGAGCCTGAGCTGCTTGACGTAGGGCGCGACCGGCGCGCGGTTGCGATCGGTGCTGACAGCGACGACGACGAGATCGCTGCGACCGCCGGCGGCAAGGCGGTCCAGCATCGGTAGCTCGGTCCGGCACGCCGCGCACCAGGTGGCCCAGAAGTTGACCAGCACCATCCTGCCTTTGAACGCGGTGAGATCGAGCGCGCCGCCGGCGAGCACGGGGATCGCAACCTGCGGCACCGGGCGGGCGCCTTCGACCTGCGTGAACTGGTGCCGGATGGTGCCGAATTGCGGCGGTGCCGATGCGGCGCGCACGGCTCCGGCCGGCATCGCGAGCGAGGCGCCGGCGCCGATCATGCTGGCCACGACGGCGCGGCGCGAGGGTGCGTGAGCTGACGTCATAATGGGTTCTCCACTTGGCCTGATCGCTGCATCGCTCAGGAGCGGATGTAGGACCAGCCGGCTTCCTGCAATTCGATGATGCGACCGGGCCCGTTCGGCACCAGGTCGACATTGTCGAGCAGGACGAGCGGATGTCCCTCGGCGCGCTCCATGCCGAGCTTGGTGGCTTCGCAGACCACGAAGCGGATGTCCGGCGTGAGCCCTCTCACCACCCGGAGCAGGTCCTTCACCGGCGAGGTATCGGCCCGCAGCATGTGGACGCCGGCATTGTAGGCGACGACCTCGATCTCGAACGGTTCGTTGCGCTCCCGATAATATTTCGGGAGGTTGAGCGCGGTCGAGATCAGCGCCCGCATCGTGGTCGGGTCGTCGCTGTTGATCGGCAGCACCAGGCGGTGCATGCGCGGCTCCGACTTCCTGGACTCAAGTTTCTTGGGCTCGGGTTTCGAGACCGCCGCGACCGAACCGGTGAGCAGCATTGTCGCGGCGAACGGCACCGCGAAGGCCAGCACCAGCCCGGTCACGACCGCCAGCTTGCGGCGAGAGACGCGCATCGCGCTCACCTCACGGCGCGCTCGCGAGCAGCGCGAACTGGCTGCGCTTGGCGTAGGCGACGATTGCACTCAATGTCAGCAGCACGAGGGCGGGCACCGGCGAGCCGCCGATCACGAACAGATGCGTAATGGTCGCACCGACCATGATGCAGCTGAGCAGCACGCCGCCGAACGCTGCGACCGGGGGCAGCAGGATCAGGACCGCGCCGAGCAGCTCCAGCGATCCGGTGAAATAGCGGAACCACTGACCGAGCCCGATATGCTCGAATTCCTCGACCAGCATCGGCACGCCGTAAAGCTTGGCGGCGCCCGCGGCGGCAAAGGCCAAAGCGAGCAGTCCCCTGACGACCCAGAGGCTGACGGATTTCCAGCGCGACGGCGCCGCGGCAACTGCAACTGACATTTATGACTCCCGAGTTGTTCGTAAGGCCGGACCGCGGCTACCCGACCGATCGGCGGCTGGCCCGCGGCTTTCGGTGGTCTAAATTCGGAAGTAAGATGAAAAGAACAAGTAGGATGCTTTTTGTGAGGTAGTATGAAAAAACTGACTATTGAGCCTGCCGAGCCTCCGGCGGCGTCCGAGCCGTGCAACGGCGACCTGTCGGCGCAATTTCATCGCGCGCTGTCGGTGCTGGCCGGGAAATGGAAGGGCGACATCCTCTGGCAACTGGTCGAGCGCAAGCGGCGGTTCGGCGAGCTGCGCCAGTCGATCCCCGGCGTGACCCAGCACATGCTGACCACGCAGCTGCGCGATCTCGAGGCCAATGGCCTCGTCAAGCGCACGGTCTATCCCGAGGTGCCGCCACGGGTTGAGTACGAGATGACGCCGTCGGCCAAGGCGCTCAAGCCGGTGTTCGACGAACTGTACCGCTGGGCGCAGGAGCATGGCTTTCCGACCTCGGCGCAGGGCACCGCGCAGCCGAAGCCGCAATCGGGCGATGCAGCCGAGCGCGAAAGCCAGCCGCGGAAGGCGGATCGGCGCTCAAGGTGATGACGACAAGGTGAGGAGCCCGACGGCGCACTGTGATCGACCGCATAATCGCAGGCACTCCCGGTTTGCTACCCCAACCACTATCTTTGGTGATCGCCGTCCGGGCCTGAACCGGGACCGGTACAGGTTTCCGGGTTGTAAGATGAGTTTTCCGCTCGTCTCTGCTTCAATCCCCCCGAAATCCCTGCTGCGGGTTCCCCACTGGCAATCAGTTGCGCTTCAGGCAAGGATGACGAGGAATCGCTAAGCAATCGCACTGCGTCGGAGTGACCATGACCAATCCCGCCACGACCTCCCTGCTCGACCGCGCCAATCTGGACCGCGATGCCGTCCGCCGCGAGGTGGCGCGCGGCCTTGAAGGCGCCGACGACGGCGAACTGTTCCTGGAATTTGGGCAGACCGAGGCGCTGGTGTTCGACAATGGAAGGCTGAAGCAGGCGACCTATGACACCTCGCAGGGCTTTGGCCTGCGCGCGGTCAAGGACGACGCGGTCGGCTATGCGCATTCCTCCGACGTCTCGATCCCGGCGCTGATCCGCGCCGCGGATGCGGTCGCGGCCGTGCGCGGCGGCTATGCCGGCACTTTCGCCGCGGCGCCCGCCCACACCAACATCAAGCTTTATGGCGACGAGAACCCGCTGGACGGGCCGGCATTCGAGGCCAAGGTCAAGCTGCTCGGCGAGATCGACGCCTATGTCAGGGACAAGGACCCGCGGGTGCGGCAGGTTTCCGCCAGCCTCACCGCGACCTGGCAGGTGGTCGAGATCCTGCGGCCGGACGGCGAGAGCTATCGCGACATCCGCCCGCTGGTGCGCGTCAACATCTCCGTGGTCGCCGGCCAGGGCGACCGGCAGGAAAGCGGCAGCAAGGGCTATGGCGGCCGCGAAGGCTATGCGCGCTTCATCGAGACCAAGGCCTGGCGCGACGCCGCCGACGGCGCGCTGCGCGAGGCGCTGGTCAATCTCGAATCGGTGCCGGCGCCCGCCGGCGAGATGGACGTGGTGCTCGGCGCCGGTTGGCCCGGCGTGATGCTGCATGAGGCCGTCGGCCATGGGCTCGAGGGCGACTTCAACCGCAAGCAGACCTCCGCCTTTGCCGGCCTGATGGGCCAGCAGGTCGCCGCCAAGGGCGTCACCGTGGTCGATGACGGCACCATGGCCTCGCGCCGTGGCTCGCTCTCGATCGACGACGAGGGCACGCCGACCAACCGCACCGTGCTGATCGAGGACGGCATTCTTGTCGGCTACATGCAGGACCGCCAGAACGCCCGGCTGATGGGCATGAAGCCGACCGGCAACGGACGGCGGCAGAGCTATGCGCACGTGCCGATGCCGCGCATGACCAACACCTACATGCTGTCGGGCGACCGCGACCCGGCCGAGATCATCGCCTCGGTGAAGAACGGCATGTACGCCGCCAATTTCGGTGGCGGCCAGGTCGACATCACCTCGGGCAAATACGTGTTCCAGTGCACCGAGGCCTACAAGATCGAGAACGGCAAGCTCGGTGCGCCGGTGAAGGGCGCCATGCTGATCGGCAACGGACCGACCGATCTCCACAGGATCACCATGATCGGCAACGATCTTGCGCTGGATACGGGAATCGGCACCTGCGGCAAGAACGGCCAGGGTGTGCCGGTCGGCGTCGGCCAGCCGACGCTCAGGATGGAACGGATTACGGTCGGAGGAACGGGCTAGTGAGCAGCGGAAACGAAGTTGTGACGGCCAAGCCGACCAGCTGGCGCGGGCAGGCCGTGCAACTGGCCGCGATCGTGGCCGTCGTGTTCCTCGCCAAGGGCGCGATCGCCGAGCCGTTCTACGTGCCGTCGGGATCGATGGAGCCGACGCTGCTGATCGGCGACGCGCTGGTCGCCTCGAAATTCCCCTATGGCTATGGTGCGGCGTCGCTGCCGATCCAGATTACGCTGCCGGAGACCGGCCGCGTGTTCGGCGAGACACCGAAGCGCGGCGACGTCGTGGTGTTCCGCTGGCCGGGCGACCGCTCGCAGGCCTGGGTGAAGCGCGTGGTCGGGCTGCCCGGCGATCGCATCCAGATGCGGCAAGGTCAGCTCTTCATCAACGATCATCCGACGACGCTGAAGCCCGACGGCACCGGCTTCGCCGAAGACGATCGCGGCGGCGGCGAGGAGGCGTATCGCTATATCGAGACGCTGCCGAACGGCGTCAACCACGCGATCTTCAAGATCCGCGACAACGGCCGGCTCGACAACACCCAAGAGGTGACGGTGCCGCCGGGCAAACTGTTCGTGCTCGGCGACAACCGGGACAATTCCGCCGATAGTCGCGTGCCGGTGCGCGACGGCGGCGTCGGCCTGTTGCCGATCGACAATCTGATCGGCCGCGCCGACGCCGTGGTCGGCTCCTGGGACCTCGGCATCCGCAGCCAGCCGGTCTGGACCTGGCTCTCAGGCTTCCGCCTCGCGCGCTTCTTCACCTCGGTGCAGTAGACGCGTAGCGCGTAGCCCGGATGAGCGCAGCGACATCCGGGGCATGTGTCGAGGCCGTCCCGGATATCGCTTCGCTCATCCGGGCTACATTCCCCGCGAGAGGTCAGCCGTGACCTTCGACGACATCAGGCGCATCGCGCTGGCGTGGCCGGAGGTCGAGGACGGCTCGTCCTACGGCACGCCGGCGCTGAAGGTGCGCAACAAGATGCTGGTGCGGCTCAAGGAGGACGGCGACAGCCTGGTGATGCCGGGCGTGCCGCCGGATGAGCGCGACATCTTGGTCGAGCATCAGCCCAAAGTGTTCTACTTCACCGATCACTACCGCGACTACCCGATGGTCCTGATCCGCCTGTCGAAGGCCAAACGCGCCACCGTCGAGCCCTTGCTGCGCCGGCACTGGCGCACGCTGGCGTCGAAGAAGGCGGTCAGGGACTACGACGCGACCGCCTCGTCGTGACGCGGGACGAATTCCTCACAGCCGCGCTGCGCAACCCGGCCAATCAAGCCGTCACCGACGAGCTGTACCGCCTCGGCTTGCCCGATGCGTGGCTGGTGGCCGGCTGCCTGGTGCAGACCGTGTGGAACGTGGTGACCCGCCGGCCGCTCGATCATGGCATCAGCGACCACGACATCTTCTATTTCGATCCGGATACCTCATGGGAGGCCGAGGACGCGGTGATCCGCGAGTTCAAGGCACGGCTTGCGCATCTCGGTGTCGCGATCGAGGTGCGCAACCAGGCCCGCGTCCATCTCTGGTATCCCGACAAGCACGGCCTGCCCTACCCGGCGCTGTCGTGTTCGACCGACGGCATCGATCGCTTCCTCACCGAAAACACGCAGATCGGCATCCGCCGCACCACGCGCGGCTACGACGTTTATGCGCCGAACGGTTTCGACGATGTCGCCGGCATGATCGTGCGGCCGAACCGAACCGCGAATTTTTCCGCGGCGAACTATGCGACGAAGGCGGCGCGGTGGAAGGCGCTGTGGCCGGAGATCACGGTGCTGGCGGCGGAGTAGCCTGTCGTAGCTTCGTAGCCCGGATGAAGCGCAGCGAAATCCGGGGCAGGCCCATCCGCGGTGAGTCCGGTCCCGGATTACGCTTCGCTCCATCCGGGCTACGGTTTCAGCGCACCACGCCCGACGTAAACCCCGCCTTGCGGCGCGGCGGCTTGATCTCTTTCTTCAGGAAGCAATGCGCGTCGCGGCCGGCATAGCCGGGGCGGGCGTAGGTCCAGGCGCGGCACTTGTTGTCGGCGGTGCAGGCGGCCTGGCAGGCCTCGTCGCCGCCGTCGCTGCTCTTCAATTCGAAATTCTTGTAGTCGCCGCCGAGGCGGTCGATCGAGGTTTCGATGGCGCCGTTGCGCGGTTCGACCACACCGGCACCGCGCACCCCGGAGACGCAGCAGACGTTCTGCACCCTTGGCGGCACGGTGCTCTTGAGCCAGCACACCGCGCCGTTGTTGGCGTCGGTCGGATAGTTGAAGCTCCAGGCGCGGCAGCGGCGGTCGCGCTCGCAGGTCAGCGCGCAATCGGCCGGATCGCCCGTCGTCACTGGCGCGTTGAGATAGTCGCCGCCGGGACGGTCGAAATTGGTCTGCGCCAATGCCGGGCGCGCGACGACAGCGGCCGCGAGGACCGCAAACATCACCACACACGCCCTAAAGTGGCGGCCTATCCCCATGAGATTGCTTTCAAATTCGCGCAGCCCCGCGCGTTTAGCGGGTCGTCATTTGAACGCCATGAACCTGTACGGCGGATGAACGGCGGGTGCGACACCACCGCCGTTCGCGCGCGTTTCGGGCCCGGATTGGGGTCAAGCGGGGATTAAAACGCGTACTCCTGATAGGCCGGTTCCACCGAGCCCTTCCAGGGACCGTTGAACTTCTCCAGCATCTCCTCCGCCGGCGAGCGGCCGGCCTCGATGATGCGCTCGAGCGGTTCGAGGAAGCGGCTCTCGTCGCGTCCGAGATGATCGATCCGGCCGCGCCGTCGCAATCCGGCATGCGACAGGATCAGGCACTCCTTGGCGATCTCGAACAAATAACGGTCCTTGATCCGCGACTTGAAGCCGAAACGCGGCACGTCGTCACGCAGCGCCTGCCGCTCCGGCGCGGTCCAGTGGCGGACGATGTCCCAGGCGGCATCGAGGCTGTCATTGTCGTAGAGCAGCCCGACCCAGAACGCCGGCAGCGCCGGCAGCCGGCCCCACGGCACGCCGTCGGCGCCGCGCATTTCGAGGTAACGCTTCAGCCGCACCTCGGGGAAGATCGTCGAGAGGTGATTGGCCCAGTCCGACAAGGTCGGACGCTCGCCCGGGAGGGCGGCATTCTTGCCGGCGAAGAAATCCCGGAACGAGGAGCCGGAGACGTCGATATATTCCTCGCCGCGCTTGACGAAATACATCGGAACGTCGAGCGCGTAATCGACATAGCGCTCGAACCCCATGCCGTCCTCGAACGCGAACGGCACCATGCCGCTGCGCGCATTGTCGGTGTCGCGCCAGATCTCGGAACGGAACGACAGGAAGCCGTTGGGCTTGCCTTCGGTGAACGGCGAGTTGGCGAACAAGGCGGTCGCGATCGGCTGCAACGCCAGCGACACGCGCAGCTTCTTCACCATGTCGGCTTCGGAGGAGAAGTCGAGATTGGTCTGCACCGTGCAGGTCCGGAACATCATGTCGAGGCCGTATTTGCCGACCTTCGGCATGTAGTTTCGCATGATCTTGTAACGCCCCTTGGGCATCACGGGGATCTGCGCGCGCGACCAGGACGGCGTCATGCCGAGGCCGAGGAAGCCGATGCCGAGCGGGGTTGCGATCTCCCGCACCTGCGCCAGATGCGCCATCAATTCCGACTGCGTCTGATGCACGGTCTCGACCGGCGCGCCCGACAGTTCGAACTGCCCGCCCGGCTCGAGCGAAATCGCGCCGCCGCCGGTGACGTCATAAAGGCCGATGATGTTGCCGCGCTCCATGATCGGCTCCCAGCCGAGCAAGAGCTTCATGCCCTCGAGCAGCGCGCCGATGCCCTTGGCGCCTTCATAGGGCACGGGCTGATGGCCCTCGAGCGTGAACGGAGTCTTCTCGTGCTCGGTGCCGATCCGGAATTCGGACTCAGGCTTCACGCCGGCTTCAAGCCACGCCACGAGTTCGTCGCGCGACTGCAGCGGCGTCATGTCGATCTGGTCACGCGCCATAGATAATCCAACTCAAGGGCGCTTCGATCGAAGGCGCGCGGTGGCAGGGACATCCGCGAGCCACAACGGCCGCGGATGATGGAATCAGCAATATCATCGGGCAGGCACGCCGTCTCGCGCAGGCGCAGCCTTGCTATCAGCCTTGGTCTCGTTCTTGACGTCGCCTTTGGCGTCGCCGCAAGCGCAGCCGAGCCGGTCGAGCAGACCGCACAGCCTGGTCGCGTCGGCGTCGGACAATTTGGAGCCGACATGCTTGTCGATCGCGGCGGAATAGGCGTTCCACATCTTCCTCTGCAGCTCGCGCCCGGCCTCGGTGATCTCGACGAACTGGCCGCGCTTGTCGATCTTGCATTCGCGCCGGGCGGCGAGCCCCTCGTCGACCAGCTTGTCGATCAGCCGCGAGGTCGAATACTGCGGGATCAGCATCTGGCGCTCGAGCTCGACCGGGCGCAGTTCGCCCGACGGCGCGCGCGACAGCTCGAGCAAGGCGTCATACCAGGCGAGCGGCGGAAAACCGGCCTTCTTCAAATCCTGCTCGACGCAGTCCAGCACCCGGCTCGGCACCCGCATCAGGCGGATCCAGGCGGCCGTCGCCTCGCTCGATAGCTTACGTTTCATGGTCTAGCTCATAGGGTCCCGGAACCGAGTGTACCGCACTGAATGCATCTGCATCAATCTTGACTATTTCATGCAGGCGCATGTAGGCAATCCCTCTCCGGACGCCAAGAACAAGGGAAGGAATACCCCTATGAAGCTTTATTACACCCCCGGTGCCTGCTCCCTCTCCCCCCATATCGCCCTGCTCGAGGCCGGGCTCCCCTACGACCTGGTCAAGGTCGATCTGCGCGCCAAGAAGCTCGAAAACGGCGAGGATTTCCTCCAGGTGAACCCCAAGGGCCAGGTGCCGGCGCTGGCGCTGGATACCGGCGAGATGGTCACCGAGGGGCCGATCATCATCCAGATGATCGCCGACAAGGCCGCCGACAAGAAGCTGGCGCCGGCGAGGGACTCCAACGAGCGCTACAAGCTGCTCGAATGGCTGAACTACACCACGACCGAGCTGCACAAGAATCTCGGCCCGATGTTCTCGCCCGTGCTCGCCGACGACGCCAAGGCCTTCTTCAAGGACCGCGCCATGGGCAAGTTCAAATATGTCGAGAGCCAGCTCGCCGGACGCGACTATCTGATGGGCAACCAGTTCACGGTCGCCGACGGCTACCTCTTCACCATGATCATGTGGGCGCAGGACCGGCTCGGCTTCGATCTCTCCGGCCTGCCGAACGTGACCGCCTACAAGGCCCGCGTCGCGGCGCGCCCGAAGGTGCAGGAAGCGCTGAAGAAGGAAGGCCTGCTCAAGGCGGCCTGAGCTCGCTCACCACCACCGCGATAGAGCCGGGTCGATCGATCCGGCTCTATTTTGTTGTGGATTCGCCGATCCCCTTTCTCGACACCGGAGGCGGAAAGTCTCAATTTAACCTGCATTATAGCGATTAATACTAAGTCAGTGTAGTTCCGGCTGAGGGCGTGGCCGTCCTTGTTCGAGCGATCCAACTGACCGACTATGACCTGCGGCGCCCTCCGCTCCAACTGGTCTAAAAATGTGACGATCGCCTTTACCCTTTTATTGACCAGCACCCTGGTTGGGCTGGCAACCAGTTTGTACTTTCGGGTTTGGACATTGATGCTGGAGTCGCCGCTGATCGCGGTGCTCGCGGCGATCGTGCTCCAATCCGACGGCTTTTCCTTTGCCACCGGCGCTCCGATCGTCGTCGCCTGCCTCGCCTTCAACCAGTTCGCCTATCTCGCCGGCGCCTTGCTCTCGCCGGGGACCGACGGCTCAATGGCTGAAGAAATTGACGGCCTGCCAGACCGCCGTGGCGAGCACAATATCCGCGGCCAGAACGAGTAGCGCGAGGCCGGTCCATGACGGGCCCTTGCCCCGCAAACGCAGCGGCTTCCACCGCCGCGACGGCGACAACGAAGGCAACGGATCCTTCGCCACGACCTCCGCGGCATTTTCCCTGAGCGCAGAACTCATCGCACGACACCCTCACGCTGATCGTCGCCCCGACGATCGACCAGCAAGAGTGATGCCAGCAGCGTGGTGCCAGTGGGGAACAAGCGTGGCGGGACTTTGACCGGCATGACCGTCGCACAACAGGACCAAGTCGGATCGATGACCGGCTTGATCCTGCGCGAGTTTGCCCCGGAAGTTTACGCCGCCTGTTTCTTCGGCGGGAAGCGGCCGTAGAAGGTTTCTCCCTTGGCGGCCATCTCCTCGAGCAGCTTCGGCGGCGTGAAGCGCGAGCCGTACTTCTTCTCGAAGCTGTGGCAGAGCGCGACGAAGTTCCTGGTGCCCATGAAGTCGATGTAGGACAGCGCACCGCCGGTGAACGGCGCGAAGCCGAAGCCGAGGATCGAGCCGACATCGGCCTCGCGCACGTCGGTGATGACGTGATCCTCGACGGTGCGCGCGGCCTCCACCGCCTGCACCACCAGGAAGCGCTGCTTCAATTCCTCGACGCTGAGCGTGTCGGGATCGAGCTGCTTCGGCTGTAGATTGGCGAGCCCCGGCCACAGGCTCTTCTGGCCCTTGCCCTTCTCGGGATAATCGTAGAAGCCCTTGCCGTTCTTGCGGCCGAAGCGACCCTGTTTCTCGACCATCTCGACCATCAGCTTCTTCTGCGCCTGGTCGATCGCGTTGGGGCCGAGATCGGCCTCGGTCGCCTTGGTGATCTTCAGACCGAGATCGAGCGCGACCTCATCCTGCAGCGACAGCGGCCCGACCGGCATGCCGGCCATCTTGGCGGTGTTCTCGATCATTGCCGGCGGCACGCCTTCGAGCAGCATCTCGTTGCCCTCGGAGATGTAGCGCATCACGCAGCGGTTGGCGAAGAAGCCGCGGGAATCGTTCACGACAATGGGCGTCTTGCCGATCGCGCGCACGTAGTCGAGCGCGGTCGCCAGCGCGACGTCGCCGGTGTTCTTGCCGAGGATGATCTCGACCAGCATCATCTTCTCGACCGGCGAGAAGAAGTGGATGCCGATGAACTTGCCCTGGTCCTTGAACTCCTCGGCCAGCGAATTGATCGGCAAGGTCGAGGTGTTGGAGGCGAAGATGGCGCCCGGCTTGAGCAGCGGCTGCGCCTTGGCATAGGTGTCAGCCTTGACCTTGCGGTCCTCGAACACGGCCTCGATGACGAGGTCGCAGTCTGCGATCACGTTGTAGTCGGCCGTTGCCGAAATCCGCGCCAGGATGGCGTCGGCCGCGTCCTGCTTCATCCGCCCCTTGGCGATCAGGCCGTCGACCACGGTCTTGGCGTGGCCCTTGCCCTTGTCGGCGCTCTCCTGGTCGCGATCGACCAGCACGACGTCGATGCCGGCCTGCGCCGACACATAGCCGACGCTGGCGCCCATGAAGCCGGCGCCGATCACGGCGAGCTTCTTGACCTTGGTCGGCGGCACGCCCGCCGGGCGACGCGCCCCCTTGTTCAACTCCTGCATCGACAGGAACAGCGAGCGGATCATCGCCGCGGCTTCCTTCGAGCGCAGCACCTTGGTGAAGTAGCGCGACTCGACCCGCAGCGCGGCGTCGATCGGCAGCTGCAGGCCCTCATAGACGCAGCTCATGATGGCGCGCGCGGCCGGATAATTGTCGTAGGTCTCGCGGCGGTAGATCGCATTGCCGGCCGGGAACATCTGCATGCCCATCTTGGAGAAGACGGGGCCGCCGGGCAGCTTGAAGCCCTTCTCGTCCCACGGCGCGACCGCCTTGCCGCCGCCCTTGATCCAGTCCTTGGCGGCCTTGATCAAGTCTGCGGCCGGTACGACGGCGTGAATCAGGTTGAGCGCCTTGGCGCGGGTCAGATTGACCGCCTCGCCCTTGAGCAGCAATTGCATCGCATCCGCCGGCTGCACGAGACGCGGCACGCGCTGGGTGCCGCCGGCGCCGGGGAACAGTCCGACCTTGATCTCGGGCAGGCCGAGGCGGGTCTTCGGGTTCTCGGCCGCGACGCGGTAGTGGCACGCCAGCGTGATCTCGAAGCCGCCGCCGAGCGCGAGCCCGTTGATCGCGGCGACCCATGGCTTGCCCGAGGTCTCGATCGCGCGGAACGACTGCGACATCTGGCGGCTCTGCTCGAACAGCATCTGGTTCGCGGCTTCCTCGCCCTTCTCCTTCAAGAGCTGCGCGTAAGCGCGGTTCATGCCCTCGAGCATCGAGAGGTCGGCGCCGGCGCAGAACGCCTCCTTGGCGGAGGTGATCACGACGCCCTTGATCGCGGCATCGCCGGTCGTCTGCTTGATGATCTCGCCGATCTCCTGGGTCGAGACCTCGTCGAACACGTTCATCGAACGATCAGGGATGTCCCAGGTGACGAGCGCAATGCCGTCGGCGTCGACTTCGAACTTGAAATTCTTGTAAGCCATGTTGCTCGCTCCCCTCGTCTCAGACGCGCTCGATGATCGTGGCGGTGCCCATGCCGCCGCCGATGCACAGCGTCACCAGCGCGGTTTCCTTGTTGGTGCGCTCGAGCTCGTCGAGCACGGTGCCGAGGATCATCGCGCCGGTCGCCCCTAACGGATGGCCGAGCGCGATCGCGCCGCCATTGACGTTGATCTTGGCGTTGTCGATGTCGAACGCCTGGATGTAGCGCAGCACCACCGAGGCGAAGGCCTCGTTGAGCTCGAACAGGTCGATGTCCGACTTCTTCATGCCAGAGCGCTCGAACAGCTTTTCGGTGACGTCGACCGGGCCGGTCAGCATCATCGCGGGCTCCGAGCCGATATTGGCGAATGCGCGGATTTTCGCCCGCGGCTTCAACCCGTGCTTGGCGCCCGCCTCCTTGCTGCCGAGCAGCACGGCGCCGGCGCCGTCGACGATGCCGGAGGAATTACCGGCGTGATGCACGTAATTGACCTTCTCGACCTCGGGGTGCGACTGGATCGCCACCGCGTCGAAGCCGGCCATCGCGGCCATCGCCGCGAATGACGGCTGCAGCTGAGCCAGCGACTGCATCGTCGTCGTGGGGCGCATGTGCTCGTCCTTGGCGAGGATGGTCAGGCCGTTGACGTCCTTGACCGGCACCACCGACTTGCTGAAGCGGCCCTCGTCCCAGGCCTTGGCCGCGCGCTGCTGGCTCTGCACCGCGTAGGCGTCGACGTCGTCACGCGAGAAACCGTATTTGGTCGCGATCAGATCGGCCGAGATCCCCTGCGGCATGAAATAGGCCGGTACCGCCATCGAGGGATCCATCGGCCAGGCGCCGCCGGAGGCGCCGATGCCGACGCGGCTCATCGATTCGGCGCCGCCACCGATCACGAGCTCATGCTGACCGCTCATGATCTGGGCCGCGGCGAAGTTCACTGCATCGAGGCCGGAGGCGCAGAAGCGGCTGATCTGCACGCCCGGCACCTTCTCGCCAAGGCCGGCGCTCAGCGCCGCGAAACGGGCGATGTCGGAGCCGGCCTCGCCGACCGGATCGACCACGCCGAGCACGACGTCGTCGACGGAATCCTCGGGAAGATTGTTGCGCTCCTTGAGCGACTTCAGCGGCACCGTGGCGAGCGCCAGCGCGGTGACCTCGTGCAGCGCGCCGTCGGCCTTGCCGCGGCCGCGCGGGGTACGAACGTGATCGTAGATGTATGCCTCAGGCATGACGCCCTCCTTGATATGAGGATCATAATATATACGGAAGAACCCGCCGCCGCAGCGGTGCGGCGGCAATTTTCAAGGCTTTCTTGTTTGACGCGTTTTCTTCACGCGAACCGGTCTCCACTTCGCTGGAAAACGCTTCAGAACGCTTCCGCGGCCAATTCCATCGTGGTGGCGCTGCCGCTCTGGATCCGGGCCAGATGCACGGCGGTTTCCGGCAGCAGCTTCTCCATGAAGAAGCGGCCGGTCACGAGCTTGGTGTTGAGGTAGGGCGTGGTGCCGGCGGCGGCCTTGTCCTGCGCCACCTTGGCCATCTTCGCCCACATATAGCCGAGCGCGACGAGGCCGAACAATTTCATGTAGTCGGTCGCGGCGGCGCCGGCATTGTCGGGCTTGGTCAGCGCGTTCTGCATCAGCCAGCCGGTGGCCTGTTGCAGATGGCCGAGCGCGGTGGAGAGCGGGGTGATGAACGGCTTCATCGCCTCGTCGGCGCCATGCTCCTTGGCGAAAGCGCCGACCTCGCCGAAAAACGCCATCGCGGCACGGCCGCCGTCGCGCGGCAGCTTGCGGCCGACCAGGTCGAGTGCCTGGATGCCGTTGGCGCCCTCATAGATCATCGCGATGCGGGCATCGCGCACGAACTGCTCCATGCCGTGCTCGGCGATGTAGCCGTGGCCGCCGAACATCTGTTGCGCCGAGACCGTGTTGGCAAACCCGGTGTCGGTCAACACACCCTTCAGCACCGGCGTCATCAGGCCCATGTGATCGTCGGCGGCCTGGCGATCCCCGGCGTCGTTGGAGCGGTGCGCGACGTCGCTCTTCAGCGCGGTCCATACCACCATGGCGCGCGCCGCCTCGTTGAAGGCGCGGATGGTGAGCAGCGTGCGGCGCACGTCGGGATGCACGATGATCGGATCGGCCGGCTTCTCGGGTTCCTTCACGCCGGTCAGCGAGCGGCCCTGCAGGCGTTCGCGGGCATAGGCGACCGCGTTCTGATAGGCGACCTCGGACTGCGCGAGGCCCTGCACGGCGACGCCGAGGCGAGCCTCGTTCATCATCACGAACATGCCCTGCATGCCTTTGTTCTCTTCGCCGATCAGCCAGCCGGTGGCGTTGTCGTAGTTCATCACACAGGTGGAATTGCCGTGGATGCCCATCTTGTGCTCGATCGAGCCGCAGCTGACGCCGTTGCGCGCCCCGAGCGAGCCGTCGGCATTGACCAACACCTTCGGCACCACGAACAGCGAGACGCCCTTGATACCGGCCGGCGCGCCTTCGATGCGCGCCAGCACGAGATGGATGATGTTCTCAGTGAGGTCGTGCTCGCCGGCGGAGATGAAGATCTTGGTGCCCGTGATCTTGAAGCTGCCGTCGGCCTGGCGCACCGCCTTGGTGCGGAGCAGGCCGAGATCGGTGCCGCACTGCGGCTCGGTCAGGTTCATGGTGCCGGTCCACTGGCCGGCGACCATCTTCGGCACATAGGTCTGCTTCTGCTCGGGGGTGCCGTGCACCAGCAGCGCCGCGGTCGCGCCCATGGTCAGCCCGCCATACATCGAGAACGCCATGTTGGCGGAGATCTGGAATTCGTTGACCGCCTGCGAGAGCGTCACCGGCAGGCCCTGGCCGCCAAATTCCGTCGGCGCCGACAGGCCGAGCCAGCCGCCTTCGGCGACCTGCTTGAAGGCATCCTTGAAGCCCTTCGGCGTGGTGACGCTGCCGTCGTCACTGCGCTTGCAGCCTTCGAGATCGCCTGTGCGATTGAGCGGCTGCAGCACCTCTTCGCTGAGCTTGGCGGCCTCGCCGAGGATCGCCTCGCGCACATCGGCCGACGCATCGGTGAAACCGGGAAGATTGCCGTAGCGGTCGATCTGGAAAACGTCGTTGAGCAGGAAGCTGACGTCTTCGACGGGGGCTTTGTAGGTTGGCATGCTGGTCTCCCGGCTGGCACGTGGCCGCATGTGCGACGGACGCTGCGCAGCGTGTCCTTGGGTTTGTTGGAGCGGACCTTATCCGGTTCCGGAGGTCCGCGGCAGATGCTATCGCGACTGTGATTGCGACGTTGCGCCGCTTTGCTTCATCAACTCCTCGCCCATCATCCGATGCAGCAGGTTGATCCCCTTCAGCGGACGCACCATCACCTTGAAATGCGTGATCCGGCCGTCACCATCGAACGTGATGATGTCGACGCCGTTGAGCTTGATGCCGTCGATCTCGTTCTCGAATTCGAGCACCGCGCCGGTGTCGCTCTGCCACTCGCCGAGATACCTGAAGGTCGGACCGCCGAGCACCTTGGCGGCGCTGGTGAGATATTTGAAGGTGATGTCGCGGCCGCGCTGCGGCGTGTGCACGACCGGGCTTTCGAACACCGCGTCGGGATGCAGCAGATCCCACAGAGCGGCGGTGTCGTGGGACTTCATGTAGGCGTACCACTTGTCGAGGCCCGGCTTGCTCATTCGGACGTCTCCTGCGGCGGGGTTTAAGAAAAGCCTGAACCACCGGCGCGCGCGACAAGGTGGCACGCCGATCACCATATGCATATTGACGCATATGCACAGTAACGCATAAAGTCAAGCGAACTTCAGAATGGCCTTTTGGGGAACTGAGATGGAGGTGGGCGTTGGCACTCGGTGACGCAATCCTCGCCTGCCTCACGGAACGTCCGATGACGGGCTACGAGCTCGCCAAGACGTTCGACGCCTCGATCGGCTTCTTCTGGAAGGCCGACCACCAGCAGATCTACCGCGAGCTCTCGCGGCTGCGCGACAAGGGGCACGTCCAGGGCCGCGAGGTGGTGCAGTCCGGCAAGCCCAACAAGCTGGTCTATACCCTGACCGCCGAAGGCCGCGCGGCGCTGAAGCACTGGGCGGCGCGGCCGAGCGTTCCGCCCTCGATCAAGGACGACCTTCTGGTCCGGCTCTATGCGCTCGACTGCGTCGACATCGAGCCGCTGCGCAACGACCTGATGGCGCGGCTGGAGCATCACCGCGACCGCTACGAGCGCTACGAGCGCCTGCTCAACAAGCGCTTTCCCGACGGTACCGCGCCGCCGGCCGACGTCGGCAAGATGCTCAGCCTGCGCCTCGGCATGCGCCATGAGCGCATGGTGGTGGAATGGTGCGAAGAGGCGCTCGACGCGCTGTCGGCGATGTCCGGCCGCAGCAATGTGCTGCCGCTCGACGACGGCAAGCGCGAGAGCAACGGCTAGAAACAAATCTCCAACCTCCCCTTGAAAAGGGGAGGTCGCTTTGCTCGAAGAGCAAAGCGGGTGGGGATCCGCTCTCCCGCATACAGCGTCGCCCGCGGCAAACCCCCATCCCGACCTTCCCCCTTTCAGGGGGAAGGAGAAGTTCGGCGGCAACACAACTCGCTGTCCTGATCCGGCGCAACAGGTTCCCGGATTCCCTAACTTTAGAGCCAGTCGGCCGCATTCCTTAACCCGTTATTTACCGTGACGGGAAAAAGTCAGCAGCTGAGGCAGACGCCCAGCGCAGAATTCGATTGTCTCTTAACGGGAATGCGCGGGGAGGCTGCGGGCGCAGGGTGTAGCGCCGGAGTCGGGACCGGACGGAATCATGAATTCGCGCGTATCGTGGAGTGTTGACGGCATCGATCCCTCCGTCCGCGAAAGGGCCGAGGCGGCTGCGCGCCGCGCCGGCATGTCGCTCAACGACTGGCTCAACTCCACCGTCGGCGAACCGAGCCCGCCGGATTGGCGCATGGAGCAGCGGCAGCCGATGCCGAGCCGGGAAAGCCGCGAGGTCGCCGATATCCACCAGCGGCTCGACGCCATCACCCGCCAGATCGAACAGATCGCAAAGCCGGTGACGCGTGCCGAAGCGGTGCGCGCCGAAGTGCCGCGCGGCCAGCCCGCCGTCGCGCGACAGCTGAACGACGCGATTTCGCGCCTCGATGCCCGGCTGTCGCAAATTTCGCGGCCGCAGCCGGCGCGCGAGCCGCAGCCCCAGCCGATGCGTGAATCGCAGATGCAGCGTGAGCCGCAGATGCATGACCGGCAACTGGAGGAGAGGCTGCGCCAGGCGGAAGCGGTCGAGCGCGCCGCGGCCCAGGTCTATCGCCCCTCGCCGCCACTGAGCCCGGCCTCATTCGATTCCGCGATCGCGGAGATCGCCGCGCGCCAGAACGAGCTCGATGTATCAGCACAACGGCAAATGCCGCCGCGCGGCGCGCCGCCGATGGCCGCCTATGCGCCGCCGCCGGCTGCGCCGGCCGGGCCCGACTTCTCCTCGCTCGAGCGTCATCTGCTCAAGATCACGAGCCAGATCGAGGCGCTGCAGCGGCCCGACCATATTGAGCAGTCGATCGCGGCCTTCCGCGGCGAGCTTGCGGAAATCCGCCAGGCGATCACCGAGGCGATGCCGCGCCGGGCGATCGAATCGATCGAGAACGAGATCCGCTCGCTGCATCACCGGATCGATGAGATCCGCCAGGAGGGCCGCAACGGCCAGGGCCAGGCGATCGCCGGCATCGAACGCGCGCTGTCGGAAATCCACGAGGCGCTGCGCACGCTGACGCCCGCCGAGCAGCTCACCGGCTACGACGAGGCGATCCGCAATCTCGGCGCCAAGCTCGACATGATCCTGCGCGCCAACGACGATCCGTCGACGGTGCATCAGCTCGAAAGCGCGATCGCCGCGCTGCGCGCCATCGTCTCCAACGTCGCCTCCAACGACGCGCTGCTCCAGCTCTCCGGGGACGTGCATGCGCTGGCCGCGAAGGTCGACCAGCTGTCGCAGATGTCGCGCGCCGAGACCCACGGCGATGCCTTCGCCGGGATCGAGCAGCGCATTGCCGCATTGGCCTCGACGCTGGAGGCCCGCGAGCGGCCGGCCGGCCATGACAACACCGACGTCATCGAAGGCGCCCTGCGCTCGCTGTCGGAGCGGATCGACCGCCTGCAGGTCGGCAACGACAGTTCGTCGGCATTCACCCATCTCGAGCAGCGCGTCTCCTATCTGCTCGAGCGCCTGGAGTCCGCCGACCAGCGCTCCGGCAATCTCGGCCGGGTCGAGGAAGGGCTGCATGACATCATGCGGCACCTCGAGGCGCAGCACGCCCACATCGCCTCGCTCGCCGACGCCGCCCGCAACGTCAGCTCCTCGCCGCAGCCGATGATGGACAGCGGCATCGTCGACATGGTGAAGCGCGAGCTGTCCGACATCCGCTTCAGCCAGTCGGAGACCGACCGCCGCACCCAGGATTCGCTGGAGACCGTTCACAACACGCTCGGCCATGTCGTCGATCGTCTTGCGATGATCGAGAACGATCTGCGTACAGTGCGCACTGCGCCGCCAGCTCCCGCGCCGGCCGAATCGCGGATGGAAGCTCCGCGGATGGAGATGCCGCGCGCGGCGATGTCGCAGTCGATCGCGCAGCCCAAAGCTGAAGCGTACAAGCCTGAATCGTACAGGCCCGAATTGCCCAATCCTGCGCTGGCGCAGGAGCACTTCATGTCCGCGCCGCGCGAATTCCATGCCGCGCAGCCGGTCGAGAGCGCGCCGCCGCCGCCGCTGCCGCCGCGCGCGATCAGCGAGATCCTCGAGCCGCATGCGGCGTCCGCACGCGCCGCGATCGCGCCGGAACTGCCGCCGGATCATCCGCTCGAACCGGGCACGCGCCCTTCCGGCCGCGTCGCTTCGCCGTCGGAGCGGATCGCGGATTCCGAGCGCGCGATCAGCGATCTTCCCGCCGGCAAGAAGGAGCCGATCTCGACATCGAGCTTCATCGCCGCCGCGCGCCGCGCCGCGCAGGCCGCTGCCGCGCAACCCGTCAACGAGAAGGCGGCGCGCGCCGCGAGCAAAGCTGCAGCCAAGGCCAAGGAGAAGGCCGACAAGGCCGCGAAGGCGGCTGCCGCCAAGGCCGGCACGGCCGCGGCCGGCGCGACGGCGACTGGCGCGACGGAGGCGCAGCCTTCGACCATCACCTCCAAGATCCGTTCGCTGCTGGTCGGCGCGAGCGTGGTCGTGATCCTGCTCTCGACCGCCAAGATGGCGATGAACCTGCTCGACACCAGCTCCGCGCCGCAGATGCCGGCGATCGAGCACAGCGAGCCGGCCACGCCGCCCATGCAGCCGCCTGCCGAGAATTCCGCAGCCCCCGCACCGGCTGCGCCGTCCGGCGTGCCCGGGTCGTCAGTCCCCGGGCCGTCAATGACCTCGCCGACCCCGCTTGGCCGCCAGTCCAACAACACTCCGGCGCCGAACACGCTCGACAGCGCGCAGGTGACGATCCCACCGGCAACCGCGCCCGCACCCGCCGCCGCGCCTGAGCCGGCTGCGGCGCCAACGGCCGCCGCCAATGACGTGACCGGCACGATTCCGACCGCACCGCCGCTCGGCGGCAAGCTCGCCATGGTCCAGATCCCGGCGGGCGAGAAGCTGCCCGATGCAATCGGTGGTCCGGCGCTGCGCACCGCCGCGATCAAGGGCGATGCGGCCGCGGCCTATGAAGTCGGCGTCCGCTTTGCCGAGGGCAAGGGCGTGACCGCCAATGTCGACGAAGCCGCCAAATGGTATGCCCGCGCGGCGCAGGCCGGCGTGGTGCCCGCGATGTTCCGGCTCGGCACGTTCTACGAGAAGGGCCTCAGCGTGAAGCGCGACTTCGATGTGGCGCGACGCTACTACGTGCAGGCCGCCGAGCGCGGCAACGCCAAGGCGATGCACAATCTCGCCGTGCTCGACGCCGACGGCGGCGGCAAGGGCGCCGACTACAAGAGCGCCGCGCAGTGGTTCCGCAAGGCCGCCGATCGCGGCGTTGCCGACAGCCAAGTCAATCTCGGCATCCTCTATGCCCGCGGCATCGGTGTCGAACAGAACCTCGCCGAGTCCTTCAAGTGGTTCAGCCTCGCGGCCGCGCAGGGCGACGCCGACGCCGGCCACAAGCGCGACGATATAGCCAAGCGGCTCGACCCGCAGTCGCTGGCCGCAGCGAAGCTGGCAATCCAGACCTTCACCGCCGAGCCGCAACCGAGCGATGCGGTCAACGTGCCGGCCCCCGCCGGCGGCTGGGACGGCGCTACCGCGCAGCCCGCAGCGGCGAAGCCGGTCAAGCAACCCTCGAAGCGGACCGCGGCGCTCGCCGCTCCGGCTCGCTAGGTTCGAGACGGCTGCGGCGCCTTGACGGCGCCGCTGTCCTATACCTCCGGCCCTCCGCCGTGTAGACAGGCGCGCAGTTCCGCGCCATCGGCGCACGCGTTCCGGAGGGTCAGGCTTGTCTGTCGACGATCGCCAGGATGATGGAACGGGCCACCGTTCGTCGCCGACCGGTCCCCGCGTTGCGCCGCCGCGACAGGCGCCGTCTCCATTTGCCCGGCGCCCCTCGGCCTCGCCTCCGCCGACGCCGCAAGGGAACGCGGCATCGCCGGCCCGCGCGTTCCGGTTCTCGCTCTGGTCCATCATCATCTTCGTGCTGCTGTTGTCGAGCGTCGCCATCCAGGCTTACCGGGACCTGTCGACGCCGGGCGCCTGGGACTTCTGGCGCGAGACCTACATCGCGGCCAGCATGACGTCGGCCGTGATTCCCGACGTCGACATCGACGGATCGGGCCGCGGCCGGCGGGCGCTTGCGATCAGCGGCAAGATCGGCTCGGCCAGCGCGAGCTGGTTCCGTGACCGGCTCAGCGAGGCGCGTCTCGCACCAGGCGACGTCGTGCTGCTGTCGTCGCCGGGCGGCGCGCTGAACCAGGCCGCCATCATGGGCGAGGTCATCCGCACGCGCGGGCTGGTCACCGCGGTCGCCACCGCCGGCGCCTCGGGCAAGCTCCGCCCCGCGTCCTGCGCCAGCGCCTGCGTTCTGGTCTATGCCGGCGGCCAGACCCGCTATGGCATCGCGGGCTCGCGGCTCGGCGTGCATCGCTTCACGACGAGCACGCCCGTCAGCGATCCCCTCGCCGAGGCACAACGCATCCAGGGCATGGTGCTGGGCTACATGACCAAGATGGGCGTCTCCTCCGGGATCGTCGAGGCGATGTCGCAAACCTCCGATATCCGCTGGCTGAACCCGAAGGAAGCGCTCGCGCTGAACCTGATCACCAGGCCGGTCGATCGGCCGTGAGGCGGCACGGGCGTCATTAATCTGAATCATCAACCACGTCCGCAGACGGCGGCCGAGTGCGGCGAAAAATGCCCCCGGGAGCGGATTCTTTAGTCCCTCCCCCCGCCGATTTCAGTTATGCAAGAACGCGGCAATCGACCCGCGTTCGCCTGCGTCTTGCGCGCCGACCGGATTCGTTCAGCCGGAGAATGCCCGACCAGAACGACATCACGCCGTGATGCGGCCTTGCGCCGATCGCGCGGCGAACCGACAAGAAGCGACGCGCGTGCAGCTCTACCTCCCGATCGCCGACATTCCGGTCAATGTCTTCCTCATCCTGGCGATGGGCGCGGCGGTTGGATTCGTCTCCGGCATGTTCGGGATCGGCGGCGGCTTCCTGATGACGCCGCTGCTGATCTTCGTCGGCATCGCGCCCGCGGTCGCGGTCGCCTCCGTCGCCAGCCACATCGCGGCCTCCTCGTTCTCCGGTGCCATTTCCTATTGGCGCAGACGTGCGATCGACCCGCTGCTGGCGGCGGTGCTCCTGGTCGGAGGCACGCTCGGCACCACGCTCGGGGTGTGGACCTTCACCTTCCTGCGCTCGCTCGGCCAGCTCGACCTGATGATCGCGCTGTCCTACGTCATCCTGCTGACGACGGTCGGCGGGCTGATGTTCTGGGAAGGCCTGCGCGCGATGCTGCGCGCCCGCGGCGGCCGCCCCGTCACCCTGCGCAAGCCCGGCAGCCATGGCTGGATCCATGGCCTGCCGCTGAAGCTGCGCTTCAAGCGCTCCAAGATCTACCTCTCCGTCATCCCGATCGTCGTGGTCGGGCTCGCGATCGGCTTCATCGGCGCGGTGATGGGAATCGGCGGCGGCTTCATCCTGGTGCCGCTGATGATCTATGTGCTACGGGTGCCGACCTCGACCGTGATCGGCACCTCGATGGTGCTCACCCTCGTCACCATGGTGTTCGCGACCATGCTGCACGCGGTGACCAATCATCTGGTCGACGCCGTGCTGGCACTGATCCTGATGGTCGGCGGCGTCACCGGCGCGCAGTTCGGCGCCCGCGCCGGCCAGAAGATCCGCGGCGAGCATCTGCGCCTGCTGCTCGGCCTGCTCGTGCTCGCGGTCGGCATCCGCTTTGCGGTGGAGCTGGTGATCCGGCCGCAGGACCTGTTCAGCATCCGCGAAACCGGCGGAGCCCCGCCATGAGGCCGCGCACCGCGCTCGCGATCATCGGCCTCGCCGTCGCCAGCCTGGCGGCCGCGCCCGCTCATGCCGAGCGGCTGATCGTGTCGGTCTCCAACCACCGCGTCACGGTGACGCCGAACTATTCCGGCGGCGAGCTCGTGCTGTTCGGCTCGGTCGAGAAGGACGACAAGACGCCGTCAAACCGCGCGAACTACGATCTCGTCGTCACGGTGTCCGGCCCGCGCGCCGACATGGTCACGCGGCGCAAGGAGCGCAAGTTCGGCATCTGGATCAACACCGACTCGCGCCAGTTCCTGCAGGTGCCGGGCTATCTGGCGCTGTTTTCCAATCGCCCGTTCGACCAGATCGCCTCGCCCGAGGTGCAGCGGCGGCAGCAGCTCGGGCTCAACAACGTGCTGCTGATGCAGCGGGTCGGGCCCGACTATGCCGACGTGGTGCCGAACGACCCGTTCCGCAGCGCCTTCGTGCGGCTGCGCTCCGAGCACGGGCTGTACCGCGAGGCGACCTCGGCGGTGACCTTCCTGACCCCGACCCTGTTCCGCACCGGCATTCCGCTGCCTGCGGAGGTGCCGATCGGCACCTATAATGTCGAGATCAAGCTGTTTTCCGACGGCGCGCTGGTGACCAAGGCCGAGACCGCGTTCGAGATCGTCAAGGTCGGCTTCGAGCAATTCGTCGCCACCACCGCGCGGCAGAACGGCTTTGTCTACGGCCTGATCACCGCGTTCATGGCGCTGATGACCGGCTGGATGGCCTCGATCGTGTTCCGCAAGGATTGATTTAGCCGGCCCTGCTTTGCAACGCGCTTTCGAACGCGTCGCCGAGGATCGCGAGGCCAAGATCGATCTCGTCGTCGCTGATCGTCAGCGGCGGGGCGATGCGGAACACGCTGCCCATGCCGGGCAACTGAACGATGTTGGTGCTCAGTCCAAGCTGCATGCAGCGCTGGGAGACACGCGTTCCGAGCGCTTCGTCAGGCTCCTTGCTGTAACGGTCGCGCACGATCTCGATGCCCTGCATCAGTCCCCTGCCGCGCACGTCGCCGATGCATTCGAACCGGTTCTGAAGTGCGAGCAGCCCATCCCTCAGCCGCGCGCCCGCTATCCTGGCGCGCTCGACCAATCGGTCGCGCAGGATGATCTCGATGACCTTCAGCCCGACTGCGGCCGGCATCGGGTCCGACACATGCGTCGTGTAGAACAGGAAACCACGTTCATGACACCGCTCTTCGATCTCGGCGGAGGTGATGACCGCAGCCAACGGCAGGCCGGCACCGAGCGTCTTCGACAAGGTCAGGATGTCAGGCACGGCGCCGTCGCGCTCGAAAGCGAACATGGCGCCGGTTCTGCCGAGGCCGGTCTGTGCTTCGTCGACGATCAGCAGCATGCCGCGTGCCCGGCACAGCTCTTTCAGTTCGGCAAGGTAGCCTTCAGGCAGATCGATCAGCCCGCCGGAGCTGAGGATCGGCTCGGCGATCATGCAGGCGAGCGAGCCGGTCGATTGGCGATCAATCAGATCGAAGGCGTAGGCCAACTCGGCCCGCCAATCGGCCGCGTTGCCGAAGCGCGGGCGATAGGGGTTCGGCGTCGGGATCGCGAGCGAGCCGACCGGCGCGGGACCATAGCCCTTGCGGCCGGCCGAATAGGTCGTTCCGGCCGCACCAGACGTCATGCCGTGCCAGGACTGCGCGAACGCGACGGTCTCGAAGCCGCCGGTGGCAAGCTTGGCCATCTTGATGGCCGCCTCGTTCGACTCGCCGCCGGTGCTGAGCAGCATGACGCGATCAAGCCCCCGCGGCAGCAGGCCCGCGAGCTTTTCCGCCAGCGAGACGACCGGGCGCGTCAGCATGCCGCTGAAGAGATGGTCGAGCCGTTCGGCATGCTCGCCGATGGTCTGGACGATCTCCGGGTGACCGTGACCAAGCACGGCGCTCATCTGCCCGGACGTAAAATCCAGGATGGCGCGGCCGTCGGCGTCATAGACGAAGGATCCGGAGGCGCGCTCGATGATGACGGGAGCGAACGTCCCGCCATAGCGAATGAGGTGCCGCCGCGCGCGATCCCAAAAGGATTTGTCGTCATTTCCGGCCATACCCGCTCCTTGCTGCTCGGTCGCAGCGATCAAAGAACCCTCGCACCACATCTTATGCGCGCACGAGGGCAATGACATTGCGATTTGAGATGCTTTTCATCCCCTCTTCTGCAATCAATTGCGCAAAAGATGGAAAATGCGAAAGAAATGGGAACCGCGATCGTGATTGACGAGATCGACCGAAAAATCCTCGACGTGCTGCAGGTCGAGGGGCGCATCACGAATCTCGAGCTGGCCGAGCGGATCGGCCTCTCGTCTGCCCCCTGCATGCGACGCGTCCGCACCCTCGAAGAGGCCGGCGTCATCAATTCCTATGTGGCGCTGGTGGACCCAACGCGGGTTGGACTCGGGTTTGACGTGATCGTCGAGGTCCGTCTGAAGCAACAGAACAGGGAATCCTTCGCGCGCTTCGAGAGGAAGGTGATCGACCTTCCGGAGGTCGTCGAATGTTGCATGATTGCCGGCGATTGGGATTACTCGCTACGGATCGTGTCCTCGGACCTCGCGCGCTATCAATCCTTCATCCTCGACCGCCTCATGCATCCGGACACCGACATCGCGAGCTACCGCACGACGATCATCCTGCGAAAGGTCAAATCGACGACCAGGATCGATAGCTCGCTGTTCGGCGAGGGTTGAGGAGTTCGAACGAGCTACATCAGGAGGCCGATCCCCATCGCGATCACGCTGAGCGCCATCGCGCCGGTCGAGAGCCAGCCGAGCCAGTACAGCCAGCCGCCGACCACAAAGCGGTCCATGACGTCCCGGCGGCGGGCCATGAACATCAGCAGCACCATGACGGGCACCGCGAGCACGCCGTTGACGACCGCGCTCCAGTACAGCGCCGCGATCGGATCGATCGGCGTGAAGTTGAGCGCGATGCCGATGCCGCCCGACAGCGCCAGCACCGAATAGAACGCGATCGCCTCCTTCGGCCTGCGCGTCAGCCCAACCGGCCATCGCTGGCCCTCGCCGACCGCATAGGCCGTCGCACCCGCGAGCACCGGGATCGCCAATAGGCCGGTGCCGACGATGCCAAGCGCGAAGATCACCTCGGCAAACGGCCCGGCGATCGGGCGCAGCGCCTCGGCGGCCTGCGCCGAGGTCTGGATGTCGGTCTTGCCGGTGGCATGCAGCGATGCGGCGGCGGTGACGATGATCGACAATGCGATCAGGTTCGAGAACGCCATGCCGGTGATGGTGTCGGCACGGATGCGCGAGAATTCGTGCCGTGCGCCGTAATGCCGCTCGATCAGCGGATGCTTGGTGACATCGACCCGCTGCTCCTCCGCCTCCTGCGAGGCCTGCCAGAAGAACAGATAGGGCGAGATCGTGGTGCCGAGGATCGCAACGATGGTCGTGAAATAGTCCGCGCTCCAGCTGATGCGCGGCAGCACCACGCCGGCCAGGGCCTCCATCCACGACACCTTGGCAAAGGCGAGCGCCGCGACATAGGCGAACAGGCTGAGCGTCAGCCATTTCAGGATAGCGACGTAGCGCCGGTAGTTCATGAAGATCTGCGCGGCCACCGAGGTGACGCCGAACAGCACCACATAGAGAATGGCCGGACCGCCGATCAGAAGCTTTGCCGCATCGGCCATGGCCGACAGGTCGGCCGCGATGTTGATGGTGTTGGCAATCGACAGCAGCGTCACCACGACGGCGAGCAGCCAGCCTGGATAATGCCGGCATACATTGCCAGCGATGCCGTGCCCGGTGACGCGGCCGACCCGCGCCGAGATCTCCTGGATCGCGCTCATCAGCGGAAACGTCAGCAGCATGGTCCAGCCAATGCCGTAGCCGAGTTGCGCGCCGGCCTGGCTGTAGGTGCCGATCCCCGAAGGGTCGTCGTCGGATGCGCCGGTGATCAGGCCGGGGCCGAGCGTCTTCAGGACGCGGTTGAGACTGAACGGCTGGCGCCGGGGCTTCGCCGCCGGCGCATCGTCATGTTTGTCGTGTGGTGAGATTGTCCCTTGCCGCGTCATGTCCGGTTCCAGCCGTCTGACAACGAGCCGGATACCGGCAAGTTCCTGCGGCGAAACCTACGGCTCGATGACCGTGGCGACGCCGGGTTCGAGGATGCGCAGACGGCGGCCGAAGCCGAGCGTGTCGAAGCTCGCACGCAGGTCGCTCGCGCTCTGCCGGAAATGCGCCCAGCCGTCGGTATGAACCGGCACGATCACCGCGTCCGCAAAGGCGCGCGCGGTCTCGATCGCGTCATTGGTGTCCATGGTGAGATGGAAGGGGCCGCGGGTTTGCGCCGCGCCGGCGAACGGCAGCACCACGCCGCAATCGAAGCGCCGCGCGACCTCGGCGACCCCGTCGAACCAAGTGGTGTCGCCGCTGACATAGACCGGACGGCCGGGCTTCGCCGGCTCGACGACGAAACCGATGACGTCGCCGGACAACGGCTCGATCCCGGCCGGTCCATGCCGCGCCGGCGTCGCGGTGATGGTGAGCGTCCGGCTGCCCTTCCGCAACTCGGTCGAGGCCCAGGGCGCAAAGCCCTCGGCGTTGCCGCCGAGCCGCCTGGCGCCGGCCTCCGTCGTCAGCACGCGCTTCGCGCCTTTAAGGAAATCCCGGCCGGAATGGTCGAGATTGTCGGAATGCTGGTCGTGGCTCAGCAGCACCGCATCGATCGCGCCGACATCCCGCGCGCCGAGCGCGGGACCCGTCAGTTTCTCCAGTTTCACATGCGGCAGTTGATACTCGCCGGGTGCATCGAAGGTCGGATCGGTGAGCAGGCGAAACCCGTCGATCTCGATCAGGGCGGTGGGGCCTCCGATCAGTGTGATGGTGATACTCACGTTATACTCCTGCTGGTGGGGGCCGTCGGGCGGGTCACCAGGTAAATGCCGAGCGCGACCGGAACGATCCCGAGCAGGTCGCGAAATTCGACATGCTCGCCGAGCACGAGGTAGGCGAACAGCATGCCGAGCGGCGGCATCAGGAAGTGATAGGCGCTTGCGGCGGTCGCGCCACACACTTTCAGAAGATGAAACCAGAGCAGATAGGCAAGGATCGAGCCGCCGAGCACGAGAAAGGTGAAGGCGCCGGCAAGCCGCATGCTGGGCACGATGTCGCTGACGCTGGAGAGCGTGAAGGCGAATGGCATCACCGCAAGGCCGCCGGCGATGTTCTGGATGCCGTTGCCGATCCACAGGCTGCCCTTCGGCGCCAGCAGCTTGAACAGCACGGTGCCGGCGACGATCGAGGCGAGCGAGGCCAGCGTGAACAGGATGCCGTGCGGGCTGTCCGATCCGACCGACATGCGATGCCAGACGATGAAGGCGACGCCGACGATGCCGAGCACGAGACCGATCACCTTGCGCAAGGTCATGCTCTCGCCGAGGAACAGCGCCGCCAGCATGGCAGTGAACACCGGATTGGCCGAGACGATCAGTGCGCCAAGCCCGGCGGAGACGGTCTTGAGGCCGGTATAGCCGAGGCCGAGATAGAGCGCGTTGTTGGCGACGCCGAGCACGGCGAATACCGCCGCATCGCGCCAGGTGAGATCCCATTGGTCGCGGCGCAGCCAGGAGATGACGAGGATCAGAACCCCGGCGAGCGAGAACCGCGCGGCGAGCAGGATCAGCGGCGGGCAATCGGTGACGCCGATCTTGCCGGCGACGAAGGCGTAGCTCCAGAGCAGGCAGAACAGGGCAATCAGCAGTGGCATGGTGTTGAAGCGGGCGCGCGGGGCGGCCATCGAGGTTGCGGCGGACATGGGCGAATTCTCCTTCCGCCATGATCTAGGCCAGCGCCTTGATATTTGGAAATTAAATGATAGACTATCGTGCAGTGGATTTATAAATGGAGGCTGCGATGCTCGACCTGGAGCTGTTGCGCAGTTTCGTCTCGGTGGTCGATGCCGGCGGCTTCACCCGCGCCGGAGAGCGTGTCCACCGCACGCAGTCGACGGTGAGCCAGCAGATCAAGCGCCTGGAGGAGGATGTCGGCCAGCCGCTGTTGATCCGCAGCGGCAAGGACGTCACCCCGACGGAAGCCGGCGAGCGGCTGTTGACCTATGCGCGGCGGCTATTGTCACTCGCCGAAGAGGCCCGCGACGTGCTCTCGCGGCCCGGCAGCGAAGGCGCGATCCGGATCGGCATCACCGAGGATTTTGCCGCCTATCGGCTGACAAAGCTGCTCGCGACCTTCGCGCGCAGCCATCCGAACTTGCGGCTCGACGTGCGCTCCGGCCAGAGCCTGTTCCTGTACCGCGATCTCGAACGCGGCGATCTCGATCTCGCGCTGATCAAGCGCGCCGCAAATGAGAAGGGCGGCATCGCGGTGTGGCCTGAACGCGTGCACTGGGTCACCAGCAAGAGCCACCCGCGCGATACGACGGCCGGCTCGGTTCCGCTGATCGGTTTCGCCTCGGGCTGTCTCTACCGCGCCCGCGCCATCCATGCGCTGGAGAGCGCCGGCCGCAACTGGCACATGGCCTACACCTCCTCCAGCCTCGCCGGCATCCAGGCCGCGGTCGCCGCGGGCCTCGGGCTCAGCATTTTGTCAGAAATGTCGATCCAGCCCGAGCATCACGTGCTGACCGCAAAGGACGGCTTTGCGCCGATCGACCGCACCGAGGTCGCCCTCGTCGCCGCCCCCGAAGCCAGCCCGGCGACACTGCGCCTGGCGGACAGGCTCGCGGAGTATTGCGAAAGCGTGCAGGCGAAGGCGGCGTAAAGCAAAGGCTGCGCCGCCACGCCGCCGTCGTCCCTGCGAAAGCAGGGACCCATAACCACAGGGCTGTGTTGCCGAAGCAAGCTGTGGCCCCCAGCGTCGCACAACAACGACCATCGGTGGTTATGGGTCCCTGTGTCTTGGAAGTCTGTCAGGATGTGGGTGGGCGGGAAGCCGTTGGGTCCTTGGCGCTTGACGCCGCGAGCCGGCTCGGTCTCCCGCCCGTTCCATCTATCAACCTGAACAGTTGCACGAGGCTGCGCAACAGACCTCGCATCACAGGGGCAGGCACCGTGATCATAGCTCTTCGTTACGTCGGAATCGACGTCTCCAAAAAACACCTCGATATCTTTGATGAGGCTGACGGCGTGCCGAGGCGCATTGCCAACGCGACACAGGCCATCACACAGCAGGTGGCGCGTTGGCAATGCGATGCGCTGGTGGTCTTCGAGGCGACGGGTATCTATGACCTCGCGCTTCGCGAGGCGCTGCGTCAGGCCGGGATCCAGTTCGCACGGATCAACCCGGCCCGTGCCCGCGACTTTGCACGGGCCAGCGGCCTGCTCGCCAAGACCGATCCGATCGATGCGCGGATGCTGGCGGCCTTTGCGCGGGCCATGCAGCCCGCCCCCGAGCAGGTCGCCGATCCTGCACGGGGCGCCTTGGCGAGGCTTGCAAAACGGCGGGATCAGCTGGTCCTCATGCGCGCCCAGGAGAAGAACCGGCGCAGCGAGGCCGACGATCGCGCCATGGCCGAACGCATTGGCCGCCTCATCGAGGTCCTCGACAGCGAGATCGCCGAGATCGAGGCCGACATCAGCGCATTGATTAAAGCCGAAGCGCAGATCGCGGACGATGCGAAGTTAATGCGTTCGCTGCCCGGCGTGGGTCCCGTGGCCTGCATACAGCTCATCGCGCAGATGCCGGAACTCGGGCGGGTCGGACCGAAACAACTCGCAGCGCTCGCTGGCCTTGCTCCCTTCAACGTCGACAGCGGCACCTTCCGCGGCAAGCGCAAGATTGCGGGCGGCCGAAAGCGCGTTCGTGACGCCCTTTATATGGCGGCCCTCAACGCAGTTCGCAGAGCTGATCCGTTCAAGGCCTTCTATGCACGACTGCGACAGGCCGGAAAACCAGCCAAACTCGCCCTCATCGCCGTCGCCAGGAAGCTGCTCACGGTCCTCAATGCCATGATGCGAGACCGAAAGCCGTACCTGCAGACCAAACCAACATAACAGTTGCCGGGTCGCGCGAAGCCTGTCATCGGGCGGCGCTTCGCGCCGACCCGTTGGCTTGCCCGGGACGACACCGAGTGTGGCGCGGCAGGCGAAGGCGGCGTAGGCGAGGTCGCGCAACAATCTCTGCTGTCGTCCCGGCGAAAGCCGGGACCCATAACCACAGGGCTGTGTTGCCGAAGCAAGCTGTGGCCCCCAGCGTCGCACAACAACGACCATCGGTGGTTTATGGGTCCCGGGTCGCGCTTCGCTTGCCCGGGACGACACCGAGTGTGTGGCGCGGCAGGCGGAGGCGGCTTAGGCGAGGTCGCGCAACAATCTCTGCTGTCGTCCCGGCGAAAGCCGGGACCCATAACCACAGGGTTGCGTTGCTGAAGCAGGCTGTGGCCCCAGCGTCGCGCAACAACGACCATCGGTGGTTATGGGTCCCGGGTCGCGCTTCGCTTGCCCGGGACGACACCGAAAATAATGGCACCGTCAATAACACCGTGACGCGACGAACGCGTGGACGCGGTTGTCGCCGAGTACGTGGGCCATGAAGCCGGGCGATCCGAAAATCCGTGTGAACGCGGCGTCGCGGATGCTCAGCCCCCCGGTGTAGGCGCCGAACGCCGGCATCACCGCGCGCTCGCCGTCACAGGCAAAGCAGCGGCGCTCGATCGAGCGGCCACGGGTCGGCACCCGCGCCTTGGGATGCAGATGGCCGGCGATCTCGCCGGCCGCGCCGGTCGGCTCATGGCGGAACGCGATCGGGCCGATCGCGACTTCGGTCGCGACCACGCCGCCGAGATCGGACGGCAGCGCCGGATCGTGGTTGCCCGAGATCCAGATCCAGTTGCGCCGCAGCTGCAAGGCCGCGAGCGCCTCGCGATCCGGATCCGACAGCCGCGCATGCGCATCGCGATCGTGAAAGCTGTCGCCGAGCGCGATCACCTGCCGCGGATCGTGCCGCGCAATCACCGCAGCGAGCCGGCTCAGTGTCGCGACCGTGTCGTAGGGCGGCAACAGCACGCCGCGGCTGGCGAAGCTCGAGCCTTTTTCCAGATGCAGATCGGAGACCACCAAGAGGCTCTGAGCTTCCCAGAACAGCGCGCCGGAGAAATCGGCCAGGAATCCGACGTCCGCCACCGTGACCCTCGAAACGCGCATGTCGTCACCGTCTCGCAAAGCTAGCGCGCTTGCCGTCACGTCCTGTTCCCCACAGTGCCAGTATTACGTCGTCGCCTCCCGCACGAGTTCCTCGGCCGCCTCGGCCAATAGCTCGTCGGATGCTTCGCCATAAACTGACTCGCGGCCAATTTCCAGCAGCGCGGGGACGGCAAGCGGAGAAACGTGGTCGAGATCTTTGTGGGTGATTCGGCCGTGGATGCGCGAAAGCATGTCGCTGAGACGGCGGAGATCGAGCAATCCCGTGGCGGCATCGCCGCGCGCGGCGCGCAGCAGCACATGGTCGGCCTGATGTTTTCGCAAAACGTCATAGATCAGGTCGGTCGAGAACAGCACCTGACGGCGCGACTTCTCCTCGTCGGTGAAGCGGCGCGCGATCAGCCCGGAGATGATGGCACAGTTGCGGAAGGTCCGCTTCATCAGCGCGGATTCCGCAAGCCACGCTTCGAGGTCGTCGCCGAGCATATCAGGGTCGAACAGCGCGTTGAGATCGAGCTTGCCGTGCCGGATCATGAAGGAGAGATCGCCGACGCCCCAGACCGCGAGCGCATATTCGTTGGCGACGAAGCCGAGCGGACGGGCGCGGGCGCGCTCCAGCCGGCGCGTCAGCAGCATGCCGAGCGTCTGATGCGCGAGGCGGCCCTCGAACGGATAGCAGACCAGATAATGGCTGCCGCCGCGCGGAAAGGTTTCGACCAACAGCTCGCGCACCGCCGGCACCCGCGAAAATTTTCGCTGCAGCGACAGCCAGTCGTGCACCTGGTCCGGCAGCGCGTTCCAGGCCCGGCTGTTGTCGAGCAATTTGCGGACCCGTTCGGCGAGATAGGTCGAGAGCGGGAACTTGCCGCCCATATAGGACGGCACTTTTGCATCTTTATCATTGGCGCGGGAGACATAGACCTGGTCTTCAACCAAGGCCTCGTAGCGCACCACCTCACCGCCAAAGACAAAAGTGTCGCCGGGCACGAGGCCCTCGATGAAGACCTCCTCGATCTCGCCGAGCATCCGGCCGCCGCGCGCGATCGCGCCGGTCGATCCGCCGCTTTTCCCTTGGCCGCCGGCGCGCGAGCGCACCAGCCGCACCTTCAGCATGGTCTCCTCGACGATGGTGCCGACGTTGAGGCGGTAGCTCTGGCGCACCTTTGGATTGGTGACGCGCCAGCGGCCCTGCTTGTCCTGCTTGATGCGCGCGAAGCGCTCATAGGTCTTCAGCGCGTAGCCGCCGGTGGCGACGAAGTCGACGACATCGTCGAAGTCGGTCCGCGCCAGCGCTGCATAGGGCGCTGCGGTCCTGACCTCATCATAGAGTTCATCGGACAGGAACGGATTGCCGCAGGCGCAGCCGAGCACGTGCTGGGCCAGCACGTCGAGCGCGCCAGAGCGCAGCGGCGGCGTGTCCTGCGCATTCTCCGCGATCGCGTCGATCGCGACACGGCATTCCAGCACCTCGAAGCGGTTGGCCGGCACCAGCACGGCGCGCGAGGCCTCGTCGAAGCGGTGGTTGGCGCGGCCGATCCGCTGCATCAGCCGCGACGAACCTTTCGGCGCGCCGATATTGATGACGAGATCGACATCGCCCCAGTCGACGCCGAGATCGAGCGAGGAGGTGCAGACCACGCCGCGCAGCTTTCCGGCGGCCATCGCGTCCTCGACCTTGCGGCGCTGCGCGACATCGAGCGAGCCGTGATGCAGCGCGATCGCCAGCCCGTCGTCGTTCATGCGCCAGAGATCCTGAAACAGCATCTCGGCCTGGCTGCGGGTGTTGACGAACACCAGCGTGGTCTTGTTGCGCTTGATCAGCTCGTAGACCTCGGGCAGCGCATGGCGAGCGCTGTGGCCGGACCACGGCAGCCGCTCCCTGGTGTCGAGCATCTCGACCACCGGCGGCGCGGCACCGCCGGCGGTGACGACGTCGGCGGACGCGTTTTCGCCGCCCGGCTGCGACACCAGGAAGCGCGCGAGCTGCTCGGGCTCGGCGACCGTTGCCGAGAGGCCAATGGCACATATCTGCGGCGCGATGGTCCAGAGCCGCGCAAGTCCGAGCGACAGCAGATCGCCGCGCTTGGAGGTGACGAGCGCATGCAGTTCGTCGAGCACGATGCGCTTCAGCGAGGAAAACAGATAGGGCGCGTCGTCGGACGCCAGCAGCAGCGCCAGCTGCTCCGGCGTGGTGAGCAGGATATCCGGCGGATAGCGCCGCTGCCGCTGCCGCCGCGACACCGGCGTGTCGCCGGTGCGGGTCTCGATCCTGATCGGCAGCCCCATCTCCGCGACCGGCGTCTCCAGATTGCGCGCGATATCGACCGCGAGCGCTTTCAGCGGCGAGATGTAGAGCGTGTGCAGCCCGCCGCTGCGGCGAACGCCGCGACCGGTGGAGATGAGATTCGGACGCGATCTCGCCGACGCAGCTGCCTCTCCGCTTGTGAGCTCGTCAGGCTCCCTCCCCCTGAAAGGGGGAGGGTTGGGGTGAGGGTCAGCCGCTTGCTCCGTGCCCGCGGCTGACCCCCACCCGTCGCGCTCGGCCGCGCTAGCGCGCGCCGGAGCGCGCCGACCTCCCCCTTCCAGGGGGAGGTGAGAATCCTGGCGACCATGTGTTTCACCCGATAACTCCACCAGCGTCGGCAAGAACCCCGCCAGCGTCTTGCCCGCTCCCGTGGGCGCGATCAGCAGCGCCGAGCGCTCCTCCCGCGCTTTCGCCAGCAGCGCGAGCTGATGCTCGCGCGGCGACCAGCCGCGTGAGGCAAACCAGTCGCGAAACCGGCGCGGCAGGAGATCGGCCGTTTCCGACGGCGTGACGGAGAAGAGATCGAGCGTCGACACGCCCAAGAGGTAGGTGGTTCAGGCGATTTCGTCGAGGGCGGTCGGAAGTGGCGGCAGGTGGCAAGGGGCCGGCGCCAGGACGCTTCGACTCCCTCTCCCCGTTCTTCACGGGGAGAGGGTTGGGGTGAGGGGCTGCTTCCGCGAGCGGCGAGTGCCGTGAGACCTGTGCCCCTCACCCGGATCGCATCTCACGATGCGACATAGCCGAAGCTCTGCTTCGGCGTTCTTGAGGACGGCCGCCGTAGGCGGCCTAAGCCTCTCCCCGCAAGCGGGGCGAGGTTAAGGAACAGCGTGCCCCGCACCTACTCCGTCATCGGCTCGCCGGAGAGGTCCCAATCCTTGCCATTGAAGATCGAGACATAGAGCGTCTTCATCGGCGTGTAGTCGTCGGGCGTATAGCTGTAATTGATGCCATCAAGGAAATAGGGCGAGTGGAAACCGGCGAGCGTGGTGGCGTGCTTCAGCACGTTGGTGCGGGTCAGGTCGTCGCCGCAGCGGCGCAGGATTTCGCCCATCGTCGCTGCCTGCCCGTAGCCGGCGAAAGCGATGGTGTTGTCGGGGTCGATGTTCGGCAGGTACTTCTTGCGCAGCTCCTCGAACGCGACCACGTCCGGATCCTTCTCATAGCGCGGCACGCCGACTTCCTTATTGTAGCGGATCGCGACGATGTCCTTGGCGTTATCGAGGCCCGCGGCGCTCAGAATCGAGCGACCGGTCGAACCCGCCGACAGCAATTGCAGCGGCTTCCAGCCGAGCTCGGTCACCTTGCGGATCGACTGCGACGTCGCCTTGCCGGTGGTGATGTTGTAGAAGACATCGGCGCCCGACTTCGAGAGATTGATGAGCTGCGAATCGACCGTCGGATCGGTGAGATCATAGGTCTGCTCCATGATCACCTGTGCCTTGCCGCCGGCATCGGCCAGCACCTTCTTGAACGGCCCCAGGAAGTCGCGGCCGAAATCATCGTTCTGGTAGAGGATGCCGACCTTGGCGTTCGGCTTCACGCTGACGACGTGCTTGGCGAGGATGCGCGCCTCGGTCGGATAGAGCGGCAGGCCCGCCATGGTCCATTTGAAATTCTTCGGGTCGTTCCACTTCGAGGCGCCGGTGTTCAACAGCAGTTGGGGCACGCCCTTGGAATTGAGGTATTTGTGCACGGAGGTCTGCGGCGCGGTGCCGAGCGAACCATAGAGCGCCAGCACCTCCTCCTGCTCGACCAGACGGCGCGTCGCCTCGACGCATTTCGGCGCGCTGTAGGCATCGTCCATGGTGAGGAATTTCACCTTGCGGCCGTTGATGCCGCCCTTGTCGTTCAGCATCTGGAAATAGGCTTCGCCGACGCGGCCGAGCACACCATAAAGCGAGCCGGGGCCGGAATGCGGCACGGTCTGGCCGAGCTTGATCTCGGTGTCGCTCGCACCCGGATCGTACTTCTTGTCGGCGGCCCGGACGAAGGGCGCAGGCAGCACGGACGCGGCGATCACGGACAATGCAGTGGCGCCGAACTCGCGCCGTGTATGTTTTTTCATTATTTCTCTCCCTGAGGCGAAAAGCTCTCGCATTCCGCCTTGCGCCGGGCAAGCGTGAAGTCACAGCTTTGCGGCGCAATGCCGCGTCGCGGCAAATGCGTAGCGTGTAGACTCAAGTTTGAGCCTTAAAGAGACCGGACGTCACGGCTTGATGGCGACGGCGACGAGTCCCGGTGCCGGGATATTATCTTCGTTGCGCGCCGAGAGATCCTCGAGCAGAGCCAGTGTCAGCCCCGCGGCGGCGACGGACGCGCGCACGTAGGCAGCACTGTGGGCGTAGCGCAGCCCTTCGCCGACGATGACGCCTTCGCCGCCATGGGTCTCTGCGGTGAAGGCGAGCGCGCCGCCCGGCACAAGCACGCGCCTTGCCTCGGCGAGCACGGGCGCGAGATCGGCGACATAGACCATTGCATCCGCGGCCAGGATCAGTTCGGCGCTGGCCTCGCGCCTGGCCGAAACGGCCTTCAACATGTCGTCGACCTCGAGCTCGGCATAGAGGCCGGTGGCGCGCGCCTTGTCGATCATGCGCGGCGACAGGTCGATGCCGACGAAGCGATCGACATGCTGCGCGAATGCACCGGCCGCCAGCCCGGTGCCGCAGCCGAGATCGATCGCGCGCTTGAAGAAGGCCGGCTGCTTTGCGCCCGCACGCACCGACAGCACCGCCTTGAACAGCAGCGCCGGGCCGCGATAGCCGAGATCGCCGACCAGCGCGGCCTCGAAGCGTGGCGCATATTGATCGAACAGCGTCTGGACATAGCCCGGCGGCATCGCGCTGACGGCCTCGACGCCGAGCTGCATCAGGTGCAGGCCGGCGCCATGACGGTCGTCGGGATCCGCGTCGCGCGCGCCGCGGAACGCTGCGATCGCGGCCTCGCGCTGGTCGAGCTCCAGGCGGATCTTGCCCAGCGTGTACCAGGCTGACGGGAATTTCGGCACGAGCTCGATCGCCTGTTCGAGCAGCTCGGCGGCAGCCGGCAGATCGCCCTTCAATTGCAGGTCGCGCGCGAACTCGTAGCGGCGGTCTGCGACGAGGTCGCCGGAGGACAGAAACAGGCGGGGGGCCATTCGCTTTAAGGAACCAATCTCGGCCGGGTTCGGCCATCCATCAAAGCACGGACTTTTTCCGGAGATGGATGCACGGGTCAAGCCCGCGGATCCGGCTAAACATCGCGGATCGAGCGCCTATATAGGGACGATGCGCCCGCAAGACATCCTGATGCCCGTCCCGGCCGGGCTTTGCTGCAAGCCCGGCGGCTTCCACATCGATCCTGTCAGGCCGGTCGAGCGGGCACTGATCACCCATGGCCATTCCGACCATGCGCGGGCGGGCCACGGCGCTGTGCTCGCGACCCAGGAAACACTCGACATGATGCGGCTGCGCTATGGCGAGAACTTCGCTGGCTCTGTGCAGGCGATCGCCTATGGCGAGGAGATCAGGCTCGGCGACGTCACGGTGACGTTTCATCCCGCCGGCCATGTGCTGGGCTCCGCCCAGATATCGGTCGCCTGCAAGGATACCCGCATTGTCGCCTCCGGCGACTACAAGGATGCGCGCGACCCGACCTGCGCGCCGTTCGAGCTGGTGCCCTGCGACGTCTTCATATCAGAGGCGACGTTTGGATTGCCGGTGTTCCGCCATGGCGATGCCGCCGGCGAAGTGAACAAGTTGCTCACGTCGGTCAAATTGTTTCCGGAGCGCGCGCATCTGGTCGGCGCCTACTCGCTCGGCAAGGCGCAGCGCGTGATCGCGCTGCTGCGCGAGGCCGGCTACGATGCGCCCATCTACCTGCATGGCGCGATGGAGAAGATCACCTATTACTATCAAGAGCGCGGCATTCCGCTCGGCGAGCTCCGGCCCGCGCGCGGCATGAAGAAAGCCGAACTTGCCGGCACCATCACGCTGGCGCCGCCAAGCGCGACATCCGATATCTGGACGCGTCGCTTCCCCGATCCTGTCACCGCATTCGCCTCGGGCTGGATGCGCGTGCGCGCCCGGGCCCGGCAGGGCGGTGTCGAGCTGCCGCTGGTGATATCAGATCATGCGGACTGGGACGGGCTGACGGCGACGATCGCGGCGACCGGCGCCGGCGAGATCTGGGTCACCCACGGCCAGGAAGATGCGCTGGTGCATTGGTGCAAAAGCAAGGGCCTTGCCGCGCGACCGCTCGATCTGGTCGGCTACGGCGACGAGGACGAAGGCGAAACGGCCGCACTGACCGGCGAGGCGGAGCCCGCCGGCGAGGCCCAGCCCGCCGGCGAGGCAGAAACATGAACCGCTTTGCCGAGCTGCTCGACCGCCTCGCCTACGAGCCCGGCCGCAACAACAAGATCAAGCTGCTGGTCGCCTATTTCCGCGAGACCGAGGACCCCGACCGCGGCTACGGGCTGGCGGCGCTGACCGGCGCGCTGTCGTTCAAGCATGCCAAGCCCGGATTGATCCGCGACCTGATCACCGAACGCGCCGATCCGGTGCTGTTCGGCTACTCCTATGATTACGTCGGCGACCTCTCGGAAACGGTCGCGCTGATGTGGCCGAAGGCTGGAGCAAATTACGCCGAGTCGTTGCTGGGCCACCCCTCTCCCCAGCCCTCCCCCGCAAGGGGGGAGGGAGCCCCATCGTCGTACTCACCTCACAGCGATGAGGCGACTGACGTGGGTGAGGGACGCGCCGGTGGATGGGTTCCCTCCCCCCTTGCGGGGGAGGGTCAGGGAGAGGGGTACCGCGGGCGAGATGCCGGTGAGACTCCGCGAACCCACAACAACCCGCCTCCTCCCACCCTCACCGACGTCGTCACGACATTGCGCACGCTCGGCAAGGCCGAGTTGCCGGCGCAGCTGGCGCGCTGGCTGGACGAACTCGACGAGACCGGGCGCTGGGCGCTCTTGAAGCTCGTCACCGGCGCGATGCGGATCGGGATTTCGGCGCGGCTGGCGAAGACCGCGGCGGCGGCGCTCGGGACTAAGGACCCGCACGAGATCGAGCTGATGTGGCCCGGCCTGTCGCCGCCCTATCTCGATCTGTTCGCCTGGCTCGAAGGCCGCGGCGACAAGCCGGTCAACCTGGACCCTGTGCCGTTCCGCCCGGTGATGCTGGCGCATGCGATCGAGGACAGCGATTTCGCCAATCTCGATGCCGCCGATTTCAGCGCGGAATGGAAATGGGACGGCATCCGCGTGCAGGCGGTGTCCGGCCGCGACGCGCGCGGCCACATCCAGGCGCGGCTTTATTCGCGCACCGGCGAGGACATCACCGGCAGCTTTCCCGACCTCGTGCCGTCGCTGCACCTGCCCGGCGCGATCGACGGTGAATTGCTGGTATTGCGCGACGGCCGCGTGCAGACCTTCAACGTGCTGCAGCAGCGGCTGAACCGCAAAGTCGTCTCGGCGAAGCTGATCAAGGAGTTTCCGATCCATCTGCGCGCCTACGACCTGCTCGGCGATGACGAGAACGATCTGCGCGAGCTGCCCTTCACCGAACGCCGTGCGCATCTCGAAGCCTTCGTCGCCAAGCTGAACGATCCACGCATCGATCTGTCGCCAACCGTCCCGTTCGCCAGCTGGGAACAGCTGGCCGCGGCGCGTGCCGATCCCAAGAGAGCCGGTGCCGGCGACGATGCCGACGCGGTCGAAGGCGTGATGCTGAAGCGGCGCGACGCGCCCTATCTGCCCGGACGGCCGAAAGGACCGTGGTGGAAGTGGAAGCGCGATCCGCACATCATCGACGCCGTGCTGATGTATGCCCAGCGCGGCCACGGCAAGCGCTCGTCCTATTACTCCGACTATACGTTCGGCGTCTGGACCCGTGGCGATGATGGCGACGAGCTGGTGCCGGTCGGCAAGGCCTATTTCGGCTTCACCGACGAGGAGCTGTTGCAGATCGACCGCTTCGTCCGCCGCAACACCACCGAGAAGTTCGGCCCGGTGCGGCATGTCGTGCACGAGCCGGATCAGGGGCTGGTGCTGGAGGTCGCCTTCGAGGGCTTGCAGCGCTCGCCGCGTCACAAGTCCGGCGTCGCGATGCGCTTCCCCCGGATCAGCCGCCTGCGCTGGGACAAGCCGCCGCGCGAAGCCGACCGGCTGGAGACGCTTGAACGGATGTTAATGTCCATGACAGGAAGTTAAATCCGAAGCGTGCATGGCAGCCATTGATCGCGGCGCGCGGGTTTCCCATGTGCACCGCCGTGACCTATAATGCGGGCGATTCCGTTAGACCTCGGTTCTGATGGGATCAGAATCGAGGTCTAGGTTTTGATTTGACGCGTTTTCTTCACGCGAACCGGTGCCCACTTCGCGCGAAAACGCTATTGGAGAGAGCAATGCCGAACGACATCCGGGACTTGCCGGCCGGCCGGAGTGACGGCCTGTACCGCTTTCTCGGCGGATCGCCGCTCTCCGTGGCGTTCCGGTTGATTCTGCTGTCGATTCTGGTCGGTGTCGTGCTCGCCGCGATCGGCCTCGATCCATGGAACATCCTCTACAGCATCCGCAGGCTATTCCAGAGCCTCTGGGATTTCGGCTTCGACGCGATCAACTGGGCCTGGCGCTACTTCCTGCTCGGCGCTGTCATCGTGATTCCGATCTGGCTGTTGTCGCGGCTGTTCGGCGCGCCGCGCGGCCGCTGATCCCAGGGAGAGTGCACAGCCGATGCAATTGCGATTTGTTGGCTGCGGCGATGCATTCGGCTCCGGCGGCCGCTTCAACACCTGTTTCCACGTCAGCGGCGCGCGCAGCAATTTCCTGATCGACTGCGGCGCCTCGTCGCTGCCGGCGATGAAGCGGCTCGAGATCGACCGCGACGCGATCGACCTGATCCTGATCACGCATTTCCACGGCGACCATTTTGCCGGCCTGCCGTTCTTCCTGCTCGACGCGCAATTCTCCCGCCGCACCCGGCCGCTGGTGATCGCCGGGCCGCAAGGCATCGAAACGAAGCTGCCAGCGGTGATGGAGGTGATGTTCGAGCATTCCTCCAAAACCAAACAACGCTTCGATCTGTCCGTCGTCACGCTCGCACCGCGCGAAACGCGCAGCTTCGGCGAGGTGACCGTGACGCCCTACCCTGTCGTGCATGGCGAATCCGGCGGGCCGTTCCTCGCCTATCGCGTCGGGGCGGAAGGCCGCATCATCAGCTACAGCGCCGACACCGAATGGACCGACGCGCTGATCCCGGCGGCGCAGGACGCCGACCTCTTCATCGCCGAAGCCTACATGTACGACAAAACGGTCAAGAACCATCTCAGCCTGAAGACGCTGGAAGCGCATTTGCCCGCCATCAACGCCAAGCGCGTGGTGCTGACCCATATGAGCGACGACATGCTCGGCCGCATCGACGACCTGCCCTACACGGCGGCGAGCGACGGCATGGTCGTGGTGCTCTGAGCATGCAATGCCTTGCCCGCTGCCCCTCCGCCATCGCATTGCTCTGAGAACAATTCCGGCATGGTCGCGCGACGGATGACGCGATAGAAACGGATATTCCCTGCAATTGTAGCCATGCACGCACCCATCCATCCGAAGATCACGACGCGCCAGGTGTTCGCCATCGCCGGCCCCGCGATGGTCGCCAACCTGACCACGCCGCTGATCGGCATCGTCTCGACCACCGCGATCGGCCGGCTCGACGACGCCGCGCTGCTCGGCGGGGTGGCGATGGCCTCGGTGATCTTCGACTGCCTGTTCTGGCTGTTCGCCTTCCTGCGCATGAGCACGCTGGCTTTCACCGCGCAGGCGCAGGGCGCCGGCGAAATCAAGGAATATGCCGCGATCCTGGTGCGCGGCTTCATCGTCGCCGGCCTGATCGGCGCGGCGCTGATCGCGCTGCAGGTGCCGCTCGCCGCGGTCACATTCCAGCTGATGGGCGGCAGCGAGGGCGTCACTCGCGCGGCCAAGAGCTATTTCATGATCCGGATCTGGTCGGCGCCGCTGGCGCTCGCCAATTACGTCATCCTGGGCTGGCTGGTCGGCCAGGCCCACGCCAATCTGGCGCTGGCGCTGCAGATCGTGATCAACCTGATCAACATGGCCGCAACCGTGCTGCTGGTGCAGGTCTACGGCGCCGGCATTGCCGGTGCCGCGATCGCCGCCGTGCTCGCCGAGACCGCCGGTTTCGCCGCCGGCATCGTGGTGGCGTGGCGGATCTCGCAAGGCGGCTTTGCCGTTCCCGCGGCCACGCTGTTCGACCGCGCCAAGCTGATGCGCATGCTGGCGGTCAATCGCGACATCATGGTCCGCACCGCGGCGCTGATCGTCGTGTTCCTGTTTTTCACCGCCAAGGGCGCACGCGAGGGCGACGTGACGCTGGCGGCGAATTCGGTGCTGAACAATTTCCTGCTGGTCAGCGCCTTCTTCCTCGACGGCCTCGCCAATGCTGCCCAGCAGCTGTGCGGCCGCGCGTTCGGCGCACGCGACGCACGCGGCTTTTCCGATTCGACCCGGCTCGTGCTGCTGTGGGGCATCGGCTTTGCGCTGGTCGTATCGGTGCTGTTCGCGCTGTTCGGACCGGCGCTAATCAATCTGATGACGACCAGCGACGACGTGCGCCGCTATGCCCGCGCCTTCCTGCCGTTCGTGATCCTGGCACCGCTGCCCGGCGTATTCGCATTCGGCTTCGACGGCATCTATGTCGGCGCCACCTGGGCGCGCGAGATGCGCAATCTGATGCTGGCCTCGCTCGCGATCTTCCTCGCCACCTGGGGGGCGCTCAGTTCGTTCGGCAACACCGGCCTATGGATCGCGCTGCTCGGCTTCTACGTCGCACGCGGCGGCCTGCAAGGCCTGCGCTATCCGGCGCTGCTCAGGAAGACGTTCAAATCGTAGCTGCGTAGCCCGGATGCAGCGAAGCGAAATCCGGGGACCTACGCCGCAGCGAGACTGTCCCGGATTGCGCTTCGCTTCATCCGGGCTACGAAGTTCTCTTCCCCTTCCCCCTGAAAGGGGGAAGGTCGGGATGGGGGTCAGCCGCAGGCGACGCAGCTCATGGAGAGAGCTGATCCCCACCCGCTTTGCTCTGGCGAGCGAAGCGACCTCTCCTTTTCAAGGGGAGGTTAGAGCGCAGCCGGATTTCGCTTCATCCGGGCTACGGATACCTACCGCACCGGCCAGTCCTCGGCCGTAATCGTCGCCGCATCGGCGCCGACGATTTCCGACAGCGAGTCGCGGCCGGTGCGCAGCAGGGTCGAGGACAGATCGCGCTTGATGTCGTCGACGAGACCGATGCCCTTGTAGACCAGCGAGGAATAGAGCTGGATCAGGCTGGCCCCGGCGCGGATCTTGGTCAGTGCGGCGCCACCGCTATCGATGCCGCCGACGCCGATCAAGGGAAACGCGCCTTCGACGCGGACATAGGTCTCGGCCACCATGCGCGTCGACAGCCGGAACAGCGGACGGCCCGACAGGCCGCCCTGCTCCTTGGCGCGATTCTCCTCGCGCAAGGTCGAGGGCCGCGCCAGCGTGGTGTTGGCAACGATCATGCCGTCGACGCGCCGCGAGCGGGCGATGTGCACGACGTCGTCGAGCTCGGCCAGACTCAGATCCGGCGCGATCTTGAGCAGGACCGGCGAGTCGCCGGCGTTCTTGCGCACGCGCTCGCGGGTGTCGATGACCCGCGCCAGCAGATCGTCGAGCGCGGCCGATTGCTGCAAATTGCGCAGGCCCGGCGTGTTCGGCGAGGAGACGTTGACGGTGAAATAGCTCGCGACCGGCGCAAACGTCTCGATCAGCTTCACATAGTCGGCGGCGCGGTCGGGCGAATCCTTGTTGGCCCCGACATTGACCCCGACGATGCCGCCGGCGCTGGCGCGCGCGGCGAGCCGCCGCAGCACGGCCTCCGCGCCGTCATTGTTGAAGCCCATGCGGTTGATGACGGCCTCGTCGCGCTCCAGGCGAAACAGCCGCGGCCGCGGGTTGCCGCCTTGCGGCTTCGGCGTGACCGAGCCGATCTCGACAAAGCCGAAGCCGAGCCGCAGCAGCGCGTCGGGCACCTCGGCGCTCTTGTCGAAACCCGCCGCCATGCCGATCGGGTTTGGAAAGTTGAGTCCGAAGGCGCGCACCGCGAGCTTGGGATCATCCGGCCGCTGCCGGATCGGCGGCAGCAGCTTCAGGCCCTGGATCGCCATACGATGGGCATCCTCGGGATCGAACCAGCGCAGCAGCGGCAGCGAGAAGGCGTCGAAGGCACGGATCACGGCTTGAGCTCCGGAACGTCGTGGCCACCGTCGGAGCGCGCGCGCAAGTCGAGGATCTCGGTGACCGCGCCGAGGTCGAGTTCGCCATAGAGATGCGGGAACAGCTCGTCATTGCGCGACCGCTCCCAGCGCAGGGCATCGCCCAGCGCATCGGCATCGACCGCGACCAGGAACAGGCCGGTTTGCCCGTGGTAGTGCTTGCGCGCGGTCTCGGCGACCTGGGAGGCGGTAGAAAAATGGATGAAGCCGTCGCGTTTGTCGTCGGCACTGCCCCGGTACACGCCCTGCCGCTCGGCCTCGCGCCAGGCCGAAGCGGGGGTGATTTTGTAGATCATCGGCACGGGCCGGCCTTCCCTTTTGTCCTTGAGTCTCTTGGGGTTTTATCCGGATTTGAGGGGAAACGCCCCAGACGCCATCTGGCGAGCGAGGGACCGTATCGGCGGCGGCGGCGCAACTCAAGCGGTGCCAGGACACATCGGCCGACAGATTTGCGAAAACGCCAAGTTTCAGGCAATAATTCCTACCATCCGGGATACCCTCGATGGCCAAACAGCCCAAAGCCACCCGACCGCTGACCCACGCGCAGGTCTGGGCCGCGCTCGACCGGCTCGCCGAACGCGCCGGCCTGTCGCCGTCCGGCCTTGCCAAGCAGTCCGGACTCGACCCCACCACCTTCAACAAGTCGAAGCGCGTGACGGGCGACGGGCGCGAGCGCTGGCCCTCGACCGAATCGCTCTCCAAGGCGCTGGCGGCGAGCAATGCCAGCATGGAGACCTTCGTGCAATTGCTCGGCGATGGCGCGCGCGGCGGACAGTCGGTGCCGCTGATCGGCTTCGCGCAGGCCGGGGCCGGCGGCTATTTCGACGACAGCGGCTTTCCCGCCGGCAAGGGCTGGGACGAAGTCGCACTGCCGGCGACCACCGACGAACATGCCTATGCGCTGGAGATCGAGGGCGACTCGATGAAACCGGCCTATCGCGAAGGTGACATCATCGTGGTGTCACCCGCGACCGCGATCCGCCGCGGCGACCGCGTGGTGGTGCGCACGACCGGCGGCGAGGTGATGGTGAAGGAATTGAGACGCCGCACCGCCAAGATGCTGGAACTCGGATCGCTCAATCCGGAGCACCCCGACCGCATGCTCGATGCCGAGGAAGTCGCGTGGATTGCGCGCGTGGTGTGGGCGAGCCAGTAGCCGGGCACGTCGATCACCACATAACCAGTGTCGTCCCGGCGAAAGCCGGGACCCATAGCCACCGGCCTGCGTAATTGGCAGGCTGTGGCCCCAGCGAGTCCAATGTTTGTGTCCTGCGGTAATGGGTCCCGGCTTTCGCCGGGACGACGGTGGAGGTTGCGGCGCGCTTCCTGCTGGGCCTTACGTCGCGTAGTCCGGCTCCTTGCGATCCAGCATCCGCTTCAGCGCATCGAAATGCCGCTGCGCCGGGGACGGGCCGTCGTAGAGATGGTCGTCGCGGAAATCGCGCTTGGTCTTCTCCACCACCTGCTGCGGCAATTGCTTGAGCGGCTGCTGCGTCCACATCGCGTAGATCTGCACCTGCGCGGCGCGTTCGATGTAATAGAGCCGGTCATAAGCATCGGCGACCGTCTCGCCGACGGTCGAGATGCCATGATTGGCCATGAACAGGATGGTCTTGTTGCCGATCACCGTGGCGAGCCGTTTCCCTTCCTCGGGATCGAGCGCGGGGCCGGTGTAGAGATCGTCATAGGCAATCGCTTCCGACAGCCCGACCTCGGTCTGGCCGATTTCCTTGATGCGCGGATCCTCGAGCCGCGTCAGCGCGCTCGCATACGGCATGTGGGTGTGGAACACGGCCTTGGCCTGCGGCAGCGCCTTGTGGATCGGCGCATGGATGCAATAGCAGGAGCGCTCGACCTCACCCTCGCCGCGCTTCACCTCGGCATCGTCGATGCCGACCTCCATGAAGGAGGATGCCGTCACCTCCGACCAGTGCATGCCGAACGGGATCTGGTAGTAGCGGTCGGTGCGGCCGGGCACCACGAAGGTGAGATGGTTGAAGATGCCTTCCGAAAAGCCGTGGATGTAGGCGAGCCGATGCGCCGCCGCGAGATCGACCCGCGCCTGCCATTCCTCGGCGCTCGAACTATCCTGCAGCGATGTCGGCGAAACCCTGAACTGCATGCGCATGCTCCCATCTGTGCCGGCCTCTCGGCGGAGTCCGTGCTGATTTTATGGATGCGAGTGTAGCGCAATCCGGCGCCAGGCTCCGGTGAAATTGCCGATGGCCTGCTATCCGAATTTTGCGGGTTTGGCGTCATCGTGTGATGATGCGATGCGAAGACGGCGCGTCGGCGGTTGCATTCGCTGCGGCGACGCGCCGCACTAAGCAGCCAGCACTCCCAGCCCGATGCGACACACTTCGCCAACCCCAGAGTCACGCCATGACAGGACAATCCGACCGCAAAACCATCGCCATCGTCGGCCTCGGCAGTATCGGCGGCATCATCACCGGCCTGCTGCGGGCGGTCGACAAGCATGACGTGATCGCCTGTGTCCGGCGGCCGCTCGATCGCCTCACGGTCGAGCGGGCGGAAGGCACGGTGGAGGTGCCGCTGCGCGCCTTCACCGATCCGGCAGAGGCTACGCCGGTCGACTGGGTGTTGTTGTCAACCAAGGCGCAGGACACGGAATCGAGCGCGCCCTGGCTGCAGAGGCTGTGCGGGCCGCGGACGCGTGTCGCGGTGCTGCAGAATGGCATCGGCCACGCGGAGCGGCTGGCGCCATTGGTCGGCGCCGCCACGGTCGTTCCGACCATCGTCTATTACAACGGCGAACGGCTGGCGCCGGATCGCGTCCGTTTCCGCCGCGCCGGCGAGCATGAATTCGCGGTTGCCGATGACGCGAACGGGCGCGCGTTCGAAGCGCTGCTGAATGGTACCGCGATGCGCGTGCGGCGCTCCGCCGATTTCACCACACTGGCGTGGCGCAAGCTTCTGCTCAATGCGGTCGCCAATCCGATCACCGCGCTCACCTTGCAGCGGCAGGCGGTGTTCCGCCGCGCGGACGTCAAGGCGCTGTGCCGCGCCATCCTCGAGGAGGCCGCGAATGTCGGCCGCGCCGACGGCGCACAGCTCGCGCCCGACGAGGCCGAGCTGATGCTGGCGACGTTGTTGACCTATCCGCCCGACGCCGGCACCTCGATGTATTTCGATCGTGTCGCGGGACGCCCGTTCGAAGCCGACGCTCTCACCGGCGCGATCGTCGCGGCCGGTGAACGGCACAGCGTGCCGACGCCGCTCAACGGCCTGCTGCTGACGCTGTTGCGCGCCACCAGCGACGGCCTGCGCGACGCGGCGCAGGCCGAGCCGCGATGAGCGGCGCGATCCCTACGACGACCGCGCCAGCGCGCCGTCGATCATGTTGACCGCATTCTGCACGCCGTAGACCGCGACGAAGGAGCCGAAGCGCGGGCCCTTCTCCTGGCCGAGCAGCACCTGGTAGAGCATGTTGAACCAGTCGAGCGAGACGCCGGGACGGCCGTCCTTGCCCTTCTTGACCATGTCGAGGAACGGCTCGCGGCGGCCGATCTCATAGACCACGTTCTGGATGTCTTCCGCGCTCGCGTTCGCCGGCATGTTGGCGAGCGCATCGCGCAGATCCTGCAGCGCGGCGCGCTCTCCGTCGGTCGGCTCGCGGAACTGCTTGGTCGGCGCCACGAAGTCGCGATAGTAGTTGATGGCGTAGCCGACCATCGCGTCTAACTTCGGATGGGTCTGCGGCGTCACGCCCGGACGATAGCGGCCGATGAAGCCCCACAGCGTCTCGGCATTCTCCGCATTCGACGACGACACCAGCGTCAGCAAGAGCTGGAAGGTGACCGGCATGTCGGCCTGCGGCGGCTTGCCGGAATGGATGTGCCAGACCGGATTCTGCAGCTGCTGCCGCGCTTCCTGCCGCGTGAAGCCGTCGAGGAATTGCTGGTAGTCGTCGACATTGCGCGGGATGACGTCGAAATAGAGCCGCTTCGCCGCCTTGGGCTCGCGATACATGAACAGCGACAGCGACTCCGGCGAGGCGTAGCGCAGCCATTCGTCGATGGTCAGGCCGTTGCCCTTCGACTTCGAGATCTTCTGGCCCTTCTCGTCGAGGAACAGTTCGTAGTTGAAGCCTTCCGGCGGCGTGCCGCCGAGCGCCGAGCAGATCTTGGCCGACAGCTTCACCGAGTCGATCAGATCCTTGCCGGCCATTTCATAGTCGACGCCGAGCGCGTACCAGCGCATCGCCCAGTCCGGCTTCCATTGCAGCTTGCAGCGGCCGCCGGTGACGGGAACGGTGACGGTCTCCTTGGTATCGGGATCCTCGTAGGAGATCGTGCCGGCCTTGGCGTCGTGCGCCGTCACCGGCACGTAGAGCACGAGGCCGGTGCGCGGACAGATCGGCAGGAACGGCGAGTAGCTCGCCGCGCGCTCCTCGCGCAGCGACGGCAGCATGATCGCCATCACCTTCTCGATCCGCTCCAGCATGCGCAGCAGCGCGGCATCGAACCGGCCCGAGGTGTAGTACTCGGTCGAGCTCGCGAACTCGTAGTCGAAGCCGAACTGGTCGAGGAACGCGCGCAACCGCGCATTGTTGTGCTGGCCGAAGCTCGAATGGGTGCCGAACGGATCGGGCACCTTGGTCAGCGGCTTGCCGAGATGCTGCTCCAGCAGCTCCTTGTTCGGCACGTTGTCCGGCACCTTGCGCAGGCCGTCCATGTCGTCGGAGAAGGCGAGCAGGCGCGTCTTGATCTTGTCCTCGGTGAGCACGCGGAAGGCGTGGCGCACCATCGTGGTGCGCGCCACCTCGCCGAAAGTGCCGATATGCGGCAGGCCCGACGGGCCGTAGCCGGTCTCGAACAGCACCTCGTCCTTGGGATTTTTCTTCAGCCGCGCCACAATCGCTTTCGCCTGCTCGAACGGCCAGGCGTTGGATTGTTCGGCGAGCGCCCGCAGGTCGCTCGGGGTGGCAGAAGGATCAATCACGGACATTCCTCAGGTTCTCTCCAAAAAGGCCGCGAAAACTAACGCTTTCGCGGCAAAATGCAAAACGACGCTCCCTCGCCCCGCTGTTGCAGGGAGAGGGTTGGGGTGAGGGGCTCCATCCGCGTAACCGGCGAGAGAGGAATTCGCGGTGGGTCCCCCTCACCCGGAATTCAAGCTGCGCTTGAATTCCGACCTCTCCCCGCAAGCGGGGCGAGGTGAAGACCACAGCGTCAGAACGGGCTGACCGAGAAATAGCGCAGCCACAGATCGGTGAAGCGGCCTTTTTCCCAGATCCGGAACAGCGCCCAGTTCAGCGACTGCCGGAGCAGATCGTTGCCCTTGCGGACGGCGATGCCGACGCCCTCGCCGAAATAGCGGCTCTCGACAAAGGGGCCGCCGGAGAACGCGCAGCATTCGGCGGAATCGGTGCCGTTGATCCAGAACGCGAGCGAGATCGCATCGCCGAAGATGAAGTCGACCTCGCCGCGGCGCAGCGCCGCGCGCAGCGCGTCGTTATCCGGATAGGAATGGATCTCGGCGTCGGTAAACATCGCCTTGAGGTAGGCCTCGTGCGAGGTCCCGGCGATGACGCCGACCTTCTTGCCCTCGAGATATTCCGGGCGGATTTCCGGCATCACGTTGTCACGGCGCGACACGAAGCGCGCCGGCGCGCGGTAATAGGGATCGGTGAAGTCGACCTTGGCGCGCAGCTGCGGCGTCACGGCCATCGACGCGATGATGGCATCGCCACGGTTGGTCGCAAGCGCATCGATCAGGGTCTCGAAGCGGCGCATCTGGATGGTGCAGGTGACCTTGATCTCGTCGCAGAGCGAACGCGCGAGGTCGACGTTGAAACCGGCCGGATTGCCGTCGGGACCGGTGAAATTGAACGGCGGATAGTCGGTCTCGGTCAGGAAGCGGATCACGGTGAGGCGCGACAGGTCCGGGCGGTCCGGCCGGCGCCGCGGGTCCCAGAAACCCGGCACCGCCTGCGGCGCGGCCTCGGCGGCGGCCTTGGGCGGCAGGGTCGGGGCCGCCTGGGTTGCGGCTGGGGCCCCGGGCGCTGCCTGCGGTGCAGTCGGCGCCGGTCTGGTCGGCGCAGCCGGCGCGGGGGCCGTCTTGGCCGCCGGTGGTTGCGCTGCAGGCGCTGGAGGCGTCTGCCCGATCGCAGAACCTGCCAAGGCCAGCAAGGCAGCCGCGATCATGCCCGCGGCCAGGCGACGCTGGCGCGAACGGACGGCAAAGGGCTGGACAGAGGGATTTGGCATAACCGGCAATTTCAGGAAATTGAACGGCTTATAGCCGAATCGGCGCCTGAAGCGAGCGCCGATTGGGTTAATTCTGAAACGGAAATGGCGATCAGAGATACCGTTTGAGATCGGCCGCCGCCTCTTCCGGCGTCCGCTTCAGATTGAACGGCGCGACAAAATGACCGTCGCGATCCATCAGATAGATCAGCGCGGTGTGGTCCATCGTGTAGTCGCCATCCTTCAGCGGCACTTTCTTGGCGTAGACACGATAGCTCGACAGCACCTTCGCGATCGCGGCAGGATCGCCGGTCAGGCCCTTGAGGTGCGGATCGAAGCTCGACAGGTAATCCTTCATCGCTGTGGCGGTGTCGCGTTCCGGATCGACCGAGACGAAATAGGCATTCACGCGATCGGCGTCCTTACCCATCGCCTTCAGGACCTCCGAGATCTCGAACAGCGAGGTCGGGCAGATGTCCGGGCAATGGGTGAATCCGAAGAAAATCAGGGTCGGCTTGCCCTGGAGATTCTTGTCGGTGACGATCTGGCCGGACTGGTCGGTGAGCTGGAACGACCCGCCGATCGCGGCCGGCGCGGCAACGGTGCGCAAGCCGCCGATCGCCCACAGCATGAGGAACAAGCCGACCGCCAGACTGCCCGCGAAGGCAGCGAAGATCACCAATGGGCGCGTGGTCCGGGGCATGATGCGAGAGCGTCCTTGTCAGAAGCAGGCAGAGATGCCGGCCGTGATCATTTCGAAAAACACCGCGGTCCCGTAGTGGAACCAGAGCGCGGCGGCGGCAAGCAGGGCCAATCCGCCGATACCGGCCGCACCCCACAGGATCGCAAACGCCACCCGGCCCTGCGAAGCCGCTACGAGCTCGGATCGGGTGGAGATCGGCTGAACCATCAGGCTGAGATAAGCCCGGTTCCGGCAGGCAGCAAGCGCAATGGCGGTCGCAGGCCGTCAAATGATGGCGAGCGATTCCGATGCCTGCTCGTCCATGGCCCGGCGTATGACCAGGCCAATGGCCGACGAGGGGCAAACAGAGAAGCAGCCGGAGCTTAGTGCGCGGGCTTCGGCGCCGAGGCCTGGGCGTTGAGGTAGCACGGTTTGTACAGCGCCTGCAGTTGCTTGCCGCGCAGGAAGATCATGCGCCGGGTCAGACCACCACGCTCCGAAATCCATCTGCGTACCGCCGGCGGATACATCAGGTACAGCATATGGGTGGCTTCGGGATTGGGGACCGGGCGGCCGTTGTCACCGTAATCCCAGGCTGCGTGGAAGCCGAGGCTGGCGTGCGAGGTCACACAAATCCGGTCGTGAGGAACCTTGCCGAGCACGATGGTGCAGGCCGAGGCGCACAGCCCGTCGATGATGACCGTCTCGCCCGATGTCCGCAGGTCCTGATACCTGTCAACATAGACGCCGATCTTGCCGCCGCGATCGTCGGCGATCCTGACTACAGCTTGAGACGTCCCCATTCCCGCCAGCAGGAGAACCGCAGCGAGCAACCCCGTCATCAACTTCATTTTGGCCAGCCCCAGTCGAAACCGAATCTGTTTGGTCTGTGATGCAAGACAATCGTGAGCGTGTTGCGCGCGCGTATTTTTGTCCAGACGAGCGAAGCCGGTCAAAACAAATTCAAATTGGGTGTTGCGCGCACGCTGCAGTGGGACTGGGGAAAGGTCCCAAACTGGAACAGCGTGGCGCGCGTGCTTGGTGCTCCGCCGCCACAGGCAAGGTCCATTTGGCGTTGACCGCACGCAATGAGGCGGTCTTGAATCCCGATGGGACCGGGGGACTCAAACATGGCTGAGGATGCAGATGTGATCGTGGTTGGCGCGGGGCTTGCCGGTCTCGTCGCCGCAACCGAGATTGCCGACGCAGGCAAGCGCGTCATCGTGCTCGACCAGGAAGGGGAACAGAGCATCGGCGGCCAGGCCTTCTGGTCGTTTGGCGGCCTGTTCCTGGTCGATTCGCCGGAGCAGCGCCGGCTCGGCATCAGGGATTCCGCAGACCTCGCTCTGCAGGACTGGATGGGCACCGCCGGTTTCGATCGCGAAGAGGATTACTGGCCGCGCAAATGGGCTGAAGCCTATGTCGCGTTCGCGGCGGGCGAGAAACGCGACTGGCTGCGCGCCATGGGCCATCGCATCTTCCCGGTGGTCGGCTGGGCCGAGCGCGGCGGTTACGACGCGATGGGCCATGGCAATTCGGTGCCACGCTTCCACGTCACCTGGGGCACCGGACCCGGCATCGTCGAGCCGTTCGAGCGCCGCGCGCGCGAGGCCGCGAAGAGCGGACGGCTGGTGTTCAAGTTCCGCCACCGCGTCGATGCGCTCAGCGTCACCAACGGTGTGGTCGACGGCGTCAGCGGCGTGATCCTGGAACCGACCTCGGTCGAGCGCGGCAAGAGTTCCTCGCGCGATGTCGTCGGCGATTTTTCCTTTCGCGCACAAGCAGTGATCATCGCGTCCGGCGGCATCGGCGGAAATCATGATCTGGTGCGGCAGAACTGGCCGAAGCGGCTCGGCGAGCCGCCCAAATTCATGATCTCCGGCGTGCCCGAACATGTCGACGGCCGCATGATCGGGATCACCGAGGCTGCGGGCGGGCGGCTGATCAACCGCGACCGCATGTGGCACTATGTCGAAGGCATCCGGAACTGGAACCCGATCTGGCCGCGTCACGGCATCCGGATCCTGCCGGGACCGTCGTCGCTGTGGTTCGACGCGTCAGGCAAGCGGCTGCCGGCGCCGCTGTTCCCGGGCTCCGACACGCTCGGGCAACTGCACTACATCATGGGCACCGGCTACGATTACTCGTGGTTCATCCTGACCCAGAGCATCATCAAGAAGGAGTTCGCGCTGTCCGGCTCCGAGCAGAACCCCGACCTCACCGGCAAGAGCTGGCGCATGACGATCAAGCGCGCCACCAACAAGGGCGCGCCGGCGCCGGTGGAGGCGTTCAAGCAGCACGGCGCCGACTTCATCGTGCGCGACAATCTCGCCGATCTCGTCGATGCCATGAACAAGCTCGCAGGCAACGATCTGTTGCAGCTCGACGCCATCAAGGCGCAGATCGAGGCGCGCGACCGCGAGATCACCAACCCCTACGTCAAGGATGCGCAGGTGATGAACCTGCACAATGCGCGGCGCTATATCGGCGACAGGCTGATCCGCACCGCTAAGCCGCACCGCATCCTCGATCCCGAGCACGGCCCGCTGATCGCGGTGAAGCTCAACATCCTCACCCGCAAGACGCTCGGCGGGTTCGAGACCGATCTCGATTCGCGCGTATTCGGCAACGATCACCAGATCATCCGCGGGCTCTACGCGGCCGGCGAGGCCGCCGGCTTCGGCGGTGGCGGCGTGCACGGCTATCGCTCGCTGGAAGGCACGTTCCTCGGCGGCTGCCTGTTCTCGGGCCGCAATGCGGGACGCGCGGCAGCGAAGGCGGTGAACTAGGCGCGCCTTTCCCTAATGCGGGCGTCGAGGCCCGTCGGCGAGAACCGGCGGGCCTCGATTTGCTGAGTCCGAATTTGTTCAGGCGGTCTTGGTGAAAAGCGTCAGGATGCCGTTGGTGAGATTGACCGCGACAACTTGTGCCGAGCTGAGGCCCTTCGCCTTCAGCGCGGATACTGCTTCTTCAGAGGCGTCGATGGAGCCGCGAAGGTTCCGCAGGTCGTCTTCGCTTGCCTTTGCGACGACAGCCTCGACCTTTGACCGGGCGTCGGGCTTGAGTTCCTTGATGTCCACGACCTGGATGCTCCGGATGGCGGTGGGCTGGTCAGATTGAGCCTGCGGCATCGCCTTCGGTTGCGTTCCCTGCACCTGCGCCCAAGCAGGTGTTCCGAGCGAGAGCGCCGCAACGATGACGGACGCCGTAGAGATGCGGATGCGCATGACTATTCCTTGTGTTGATTACCCCCAACATCCCGCGACAACGGGCTTTCCTTGATTAAGGTTCCGCCGGAAATCCGATCTCTGGACTAGCTTATGCGACCGTCGCCGGGGGCGCTGCCAAAATATCGAAAACAACCCCATGCAAAGTACCAAGTAGCGGGCGGTGGCCGGCGTTCGAACAAGCAACTTGACACGTCGGGCAACTCAGAGGCACTCTTCTAATATTCCGAAATTACGCATCTTGCTCTAGTCTGCTTCCGCGCCGAGGAAGCGGACGCCGAACGTGTCGGCGTTGGCCTCGCCCCAATCGTAGAGTGCCTGCAGCATCGGCTTCAGCATCTCGCCGCGCTTGGTCAGGCAATAGCGCGAGGAGCCGCCGCCGCGCTCCTGCCTGACGAAACCCGAATTGCAGAGATCGCGCAGGCGCTCGGTCAACACCTTGTCGCTGAGCTGCGGGATGTCGTGGCGCAATTCGCCGTAGCGCATCGGCCGGACCTTGAGCCGGCTCAGGATCACCGTCTTCCATTTGCCGCTGAGCTGATCGATCGAGAACTCGACCGGGCAACCATATTTGCGCTTGGTCTTGCGGATCATCGCAACTCTCCCGCGGCACTTTCCATCTGGTTCGTTGAGAGCCGCCATCGATCCATCTAAGCACGCTTGGCACGGGTTGGGCGAGTTCAGGGATCATTGCAAGGCATGACAGACGACAATTCCGCCCAGGGTCCAAGCGACTAGCAACAGCCGCGCAAGCGCATCGTCATCAGACGCAACGGACCTTACGAACCGGAGCCCGGTATTCCGATCGTCGATCATCTCGGCGTGCCGATCGCAGCCGCGGCGCCGGTGCGGCTCTGCCGCTGCGGACAATCGCAGACCAAGCCGTTCTGCGACGACAGCCACGTCGCGCGCGGTTTCACCGACGCCAAGGATCCGCGGCGCTTGCCAGACAAGCTCGAGGTCTATGCCGGGCAGCAGGCGTTCGTGTTCGACAATCGCGGCACCTGCGCGCATTCCGGCTTCTGTACCGACCGGCTCAACTCCGTGTTTCGTCTCGACGAAGAGCCGTTCATTGCGCCGAGCGGCGCACGCTTGGACGATCTCATCAACGCGGTGCGCAGGTGCCCGTCGGGGGCACTCGGCATCGGCATTGGCCCCGAGCGGAATGCCAACCTGTCGGATGTCAACCGGCCGCCGCAGATCGAAGTGTCGAAGGACGGGCCCTATCGCGTCACCGGCCATGTCGAGCTGGTCGATGAGGATGGCGCATCGATCGCGCGGAACGCGGGCGCGTCGCAGGAGCATGTCAACCTGTGCCGCTGCGGCGCATCGCTGAACAAGCCGTTTTGCAGCGGCATGCACTGGAACGTCGCGTTTCGCGATCCCGTTCCCGACCCGATGCGCGAGCCGACGCTGTTCGAATGGGCCGGCGGCTACCCGCGCTGCTCGACATGACGCGCATCTTCTACAGCCGTTACGTGCCTGAGGATCCGCTGCTCGGCCCGCTATTCGCCGAGATGTCGCCGGACCACCCCGAACGGGTGGCGGCGTGGCTGAGCGAAGTGTTCGGCGGCCCGCGCTTCTACACCGAGCGCTATGGCGGCTATCGGCGGATGGTGTCGCAGCACATCGGCAAGGAGATCCGGCCGGAGCAGCGCGCATTGTGGGCGACCTACATGGTGCAGAGCGCCGACGATGCCGGCTTGCCGACCGATCCGGAATTCCGCGCCGCGTTCGTCGCCTATATCGAATGGGGCTCGCGGATCGCGGTCGAGAATTCGGGCGCCGGCGCAGCACCGCCGCCGAACATGCCGGTGCCGCGATGGTGGTGGGTCTGCAACGCAACGCCGGCCGCACGGCCGTCCGCAACCGCGAGCGATGCGCAGGCCGCGAACGACGTCAGCATGGCACTCCCCGATCCCGGCGAGACCGTGCAGTTCGAACAGCACATCCGGCCGCTGTTCCGGCCGATGGATCGCAGTTCGATGCTGTTCGCCTTCGATCTCTGGAAGGAGGCGGATGTCGCCAGGCACTGTCAGCAAATCCTGGCACGGCTCGAGGCCGGGAGCATGCCCTGCGACGGCGCCTGGCCGGCCGAGCGAGTGGCGCTGTTCGCCCGCTGGGCGAATGGGCAGAATCCGCCGACCTGATTGCGCCGAGCCTATCTCGGAGCAATTTCGAGCGATTTCGGTGAACGGCGCTGCAAATTGTGCAGTGGCGGCGCTCGCTCTGGCAGGTTAGAGGTTTGGTTCTGATCAAATCAGAACCAAACCTGTCGATCTCTTGTTTTGACGCGTTTTCTTCACGCGAAGCGGTAGCCACTTCGCTTGAAAACGCTATAGACATGCCCGCCATTCAGTGGAGACCCAAATGAGCATTCAGCGTTTCGAAACCGGCCCGCGCATGAGCCAGGCCGTCGTGCACGGCAACACCGTCTATCTCGCCGGCGTCGTCGCCGGCAAGGCGGCGGGCGGCAGCGTCACCGACCAGACCAAGGACATCCTGTCGATCATCGACGGCCACCTCGCCAAGGCCGGCACCGACAAGTCGAAGCTGCTCAGCGCGACGATCTACATCACCGACATGAAGACGTTCCCGGAGATGAACGCGGTGTGGGACGGCTGGGTCTCGGAGGGTAACACCCCGGCCCGCGCCACCGTCGAGGCCAAGCTGGCGGCGCCGCAGTACAATGTCGAGATCATGGTCGTCGCGGCCAAGTAAGCGCGCCGCAAGTCGCGATAGATGTCGGATGCCCCGGATTGCAGAATCGCAGTTCGGGGCATTTCACATCACACCTCACGCGCTGATCCGCGATCGCTCGCTCGCGGTCTCGCCGAGATCAGACTGAAGCCAGCGGGCAATCCGACGCCACGAACCGGCCAGAGCCCTGCGGCCCATGAACAGGCCGAGGTGACTACACGGCTCGGTCTCTCGTTGCAGCCACGCGGGCCGCGTGCCCAACAGCCGCATCGTCGCAAACGCCTGGTCGGGCGGAACGACAATGTCGTTCTCCGCAGCGAGCAGGAAGACCGGCAGCTTCACCGCAGCAAGATCGATTTTGCGGCCAAGCGCGACGAAGTGTCCGGCCGCAATCCGGTTCTGGCGAAAGATCCAGTCGGTCACTTCAAGGTAGTAGGTACCCGGCAGATCGAGGGGATCGCTGTCCCAGTGCGTGAAACGGTCGAGCAGCGCCCGTGCATCCTCCGACTTACGGTCGAGCCGTCGCTGCAGCGCCGCTTCCACGTCAAGCAGACTGAACGGGATACTCCATACCTTCAGCATCTGCTTGCCACTGACAATCCCATCCCCCTGACGCACCAGCGCCTCGAAGCCCTGCTGCGGCAGCGAGGCAACCATCCTGGAAAGCTCTGACGGCACCGAAACGTCGACCGGGCTGCCGGCAAGCACGAGCCGTCGTACCTTGCCGGGAAAGCGCGCCGCATAGAGCAAGGACAGCCAGCCGCCCTGACAGAGACCTGCAAGGTCGACCGGCGGCCCGATCGTGTCGACGGCCACGTTTAGATCGGACAGAAAGGTGTCGATCGAGAAATATCGCATCTCCGATGCCGCCGAGCGCCAATCCGTGAGATAGAGACGCGCAACGCCAGCCTTCTGCAACGCCTCCATCAGGCTGTGGCCGGGGGCAAGATCCGCAATCTGCGCGCGATGCAGCGCATAGGGCGCGCAGACCAGCAGCGGCCGGCCTTCGGCCGCTCTTGAGAAATCCAGCAAGCGCATCGACGGCAGCTGAAGCGCGACCGAATGGGCTGTCGTCCAGGGCAGCGACGCCCCTTCGCTCGGCGAAACTGTGGGCTCGGGCGTACGATTGGGGTACCACTGCGAGGAGATGTCCAGCGCCAATCGCGCGGCTTCAAACGGCCATAGCCAGGCGTCCAGCGCCCAGCTGGTGCTCGCACTTCGATCCGATGGATCCGTCTTTTCGGGCAAGCTCATTCACCGATTGATCGCTGCCGGGATGGTCTGGCCAACGCGGGTCACCTTCACGCTGATCAAGAACCGACAAAATCAGGTCGGATCAGTTTACGCCAAACCGGCTGGAGCGGCAGCCACGCCGGGATGTCACGATCTCGCGACCCCGGCGCGGCTTGGCAGCAAAAGCCGTCGTTTCAGCGGACTAAAGCGCGATGAGATTGGGTTGAATCATCATCGCGCTTTAGCTCCTTGTTTGAGCATGATCTTTTGGGAAAACCGCTTCACACTTTTCCGGATCATGCTCTAGGCGGCGCGTGCCGTGCCCTTCTCCGCCTCGAGCTTGCGCGCGAACAGCCAGCGGAAATAGGTCAGCGGGGCATCGGCGCCGATCGCGAGCAGCTGATAGTCCGGATCGGCGTCGAACACGCGCTGCTGCGCCTCGATGATATCCTTGTCCTCGTTGAACCCTTCCTCAAGGCTGTGCCGCAGCGACAGTGCGATGTTCGGGTTGTCGATGTCGAAATCGTGCAGGTAATTCCAGAAGAAGTGCGTGGTCGAGCGCGTCTCCGGCGTCATGAACTGCGCGTTGCGATACGACCGCGTGCCCGGAACCTGGACGCCCTTCTCGACGCCCTGCCCCGCCGGCGCGAACGTCGTGTCGAGCGTGAAGATGCCGGGCACGATCATGCGGCCGATGTTGCGGCGGTCGATCTTGTCGGTTTTGTTCGGGATCACCTTCTTGTGGTAGGGCGGCGGCTCGGCGCCCATGTGCCAGCGCTCGACACGGAAGCCGTCGTCCAGCTTCTCGATCGCGACCGGCTTGGTCTTGTAGGCGTACTCCTCCGAACCGCCGAGCGTGTTGGTGTGCACGAAGGCAAGATGCGCGAAGTCGCTGAGATTGTCGACGATCAGGAGCCAGTTGGCCTTGTAGTGCATGTAACCCGGCAAGCCGCGCCATCTGGGATCCTCGAGCGGCGGATAGTCGAGGATCAGTTTCGGATCGGCCTTCTCCGGGTCGCCGGTCCAGATGAAGATCAGATTGTAGCGCTCGACCACGGGATAGCTGCGCACGCCGAGCTTGGCGGGGATCGTGTCCTGGCCAGGAATCTGGATGCATTTGCCGTCGGCCGCGAACTTCATGCCGTGATACATGCATCTGATGTCGTCGCCCTCGATGCGTCCCATCGAAAGCGGCGCGGCGCGATGGCAACAGCGGTCGTCCAGCGCGACGACTTTCCCGCTCGACCCGCGATAGAGCACGATCGGCCGTTCCAGGATGGTGCGCGCGACCATCTTGCCGTCGATCAGTTCGTGATTCCACGCAGCCACGTACCAGGTGTTGCGCAGGAAAATTCCGTCGTCAGCCATCTCACCCTCCCGATGCAATTTGGTTGCGACGAGGTTAGGTGATTGCGGTCACCGGGATAATCCGATTTGGCTGGACACACTGTACCGGTGGATGGACAATCGGCCATGGAGTGGCGCGACTGGGAGCTGTTTTGCGAGGTTGTCGAGCATGGCGGCTTCACCGCGGCCGCGCGTGTGCTCGGCCATCCCAAATCGAGCCTCAGTGCTGCGGTGCAGCGTCTCGAAGCCAATCTCGGACTGCGGCTGATCGAGCGAACCACGCGCCACCTGCGGCTGACCGATTCCGGCGAGACCATCTATCGCAAGGTGCGCCCGCTGTTCGCCGCGCTGCACGACACCCACAGCGAGGCGCTGGCGATGTCGAGCGCGGTCGCGGGCACGTTGCGCATCAAGGCGCCTTATGAATTCGGCGCGCATCATGCGGGGCCGGTCGCCTGCGCGGTGATGGGCCGCTATCCCGAACTCGCGATCCGGATCGATGTCGAGCATGACATCGTCAACCCGATCGCCGAGAACTACGACATCGTGTTTGCGATGCTGGAGGCGCCGCTGCCGTCGGCCGGCATTGTGATCCGCCGCGTCTTCACGCTCGAGCGCGGCCTGTTCGCAGCCCCCGCGCTGCTCGACAAGCTCGGCGAGCCACGCACGCTGGATGATCTGAGAAAGCTGCCGCTGTTGACCGGTCCCAGCGATCCGCCATGGGCGATCACCGCTCCCGGCGGCGCAGTCGAGCATCTCGCGGTCGATCGCGCGCGGCTGACCAGTTCGAATGCCCATGTCCGCCTGCAGGCAGCGCTCGCCGGCCATGGCGTGCTGCGGGTCACCGCCAGCTACACCCGCGCCGCCGTCGCGGCCGGCCAGTTGCGGCGATTGCTGCCCGATCATGCCTGCGAGCCGCTCAACGTGCACGCGCTGCTGCCGGCGCGGCAATTTGTCCCGGCGAAGGTGCGCTGTTTCCTCGATGGAATGGAGGCGCATGCGCGCGGCGATCCGGAGGCCTATATCAGGCCGTAGGGGTCTTTTTGGCCGATCACCATTTTCCCGGGAACCTGTACGGCCGGTTGGCATCCAATGGTATTATTCCGCCAACAGTGAGGGCGATTCCGCCATGCGCCAGGCCCATGTAACGTCCCTGCCGCCGACCAGCTCGGGCGATGCCGAGCTCGTGCAGCGCGCGCGCGCCCGCGACGAAGCCGCAATCCGCGCCATCATGCAGGCGAATAATCGCCGGCTGTTCCGGCTGGCACGCGGCATCCTCCGCAACGACCACGAGGCCGAGGACGTGGTTCAGGACGCCTATGTGCGCGCCTTTACCCATCTCGACCAGTTCCGCGGCGACTCCAGCCTCTCGACCTGGCTGTCGCGGATCGCAATGAACGAGGCACTCGGCCGCCTGCGCCGCAGGCACAGCAGCGTCGAATGGTCCGATCTGCCGAAAGGCGCTCCTGAAGCCCAGATCATCCAGTTCCCCCTGTCGTCAACAGACGATCCGGAAAAATCCATGGCCCAGCGTGAGATCCAGCACGTCGTCGAGCACGCGATCGACGAGCTGCCCGAGGCGTTCCGCCTCGTCTTCATCACCCGCGTGATCGAGGGCATGAATGTCGAGGAGACAGCTGAGATCCTCGGCCTCAAGCCGGAAACCGTGAAGACCCGCCTGCACCGCGCCCGCACCATACTGCGCGACAATGTCGAGCGGAAGATCGGCCCCGTCGTCATGGAGGCCTTCCCCTTCGCGGGCAAGCGCTGCGAGCGATTGACCGAGGCGGTTCTGAAACGGCTCCGCGCCACGGCCTGAATTTTTTCGGGAACCTCCGCTCGTCCGCGCCATCCAACTCCTGTGCAAGCAACGACGCGCCGCGCGCTACGCCCGGCTCAACAGGAGTTTCAAACCATGTTCGTTCGATTGAGTATCGCGGTCGCCGCGCTCAGCCTTCTCAACTGCGCTGCGCTGGCACAGGGCGCAAAGCCGACCGATCCGCAGATCGCACATATCGCATATACGGCAGGTGTGATCGACATCAATGCCGCCAAGCAGGCGGAAGAGAAGGCCTCCAACAAGGAGGTCAAGGCGTTCGCCAAGGACATGGCGCGCGACCACGAGGCGGTGAACAAGCAGGCGCTCGACCTCGTCAAGAAGCTGAAGGTGACGCCGGAGGACAACGACACCAGCAAGGCGCTGTCGAAGCAGGCGGCCGACAAGCTCGCCGAGCTCGGCAAGCTGAAGGGCGCCGCCTATGACAAGGCCTATATCGACAACGAGGTCGCCTACCACAAGGCCGTCAACACCGCGCTGGAGACGCAGCTGATCCCCTCGGCCAGCAATCCCGAGCTGAAGAGCCTGCTGCAGACCGGCCTGAAGATCTTCCAGGGCCACCAGCAGCATGCCGAACACGTCGCGGCCAGCCTGAAGTAAGGAGACGCGTGATGTTGTCAGGACGCTGTCTCGCAACGCTGGCCTTGCTCGCGCTCGGCGCGATGGCCGTCCCGGCGCATGCGGCCACCATCCAGATCGTGATGGAAAATCTGGTGATCTCGCCGGCCGAGGTGTCGGCCAAGGCCGGCGACACCATCGAATGGGTCAACAAGGACGTCTTCGCCCACACCGCCACCGCGAAGAACGGCGACTTCGACGTGACGATCGCGCCGAAGAAGACGGTCAAGTCGGTTCTGACCAAGGCCGGCACGGTCGACTATTACTGCCGCTACCATCCCAACATGAAGGCGGTGCTGACGATCGCACCATAGCCTGCGCGATGACCTGCGAGGTAATCGATTGGCGCACGCGAACCTTCGATAGTCCGGACCGCCGCACAGTCCGGCACTATCGAAGGAGAGCACCATGACCGACCATGCCACCATCGCCCGCCGCTATATCGATCTCTGGAACGAGCGGACCCCAAGCCGGCGTCGCGAGATGCTGAGCGAGAACTGGACCGCCGATGCGCGCTATATCGATCCGCTGATGAGCGGCGACGGCCATGAGGGCGTCGACGCGCTGATCGCGGGCGTGCAGCAGAAGTTTCCGGACTTCCGCTTCAAGCTGATCGGCGAGCCGAACGGCTTCGGCGACCATGTCCGGTTCTCCTGGGGCCTCGGCCCCGACGGCGTCGACAGCCCGATCAAGGGCACCGACTTCGCCATGCTGAAGGACGGCCGGATCAGGAGCATCACCGGCTTCCTCGACCAGGTGCCCGGCGCCTGAGTCGCCGCTTCCACGCCGGCGATGTCGCTGCCGGAGCGTTTTCGAGCGAAGTGGATCCCGGTTCGCGTCAAGAAACGCGTCAAAACAAAGAATCCAGAGCCCCGTTCCGATTCCATCGGAACGGAAAAGGCTCTAGTCTTCCCGAAACACAGGGAGGACGCCATGAAGGCAGATTACGCCTTCAAGACTTCTGTCGTCAGCGACATCACGCCGGCGCTGCTGGCGATCGGCCGCGACAGCTTTCCAGAGGCCCTGATCGGCGCGCTACGCCGCGTCGCCGGTGTCGGTCATTGCATGGTGTTCTCGTTCACCGGCCCGCGGACCGCCGCGTGCCTGCTCGATGTCGGCAACATCCCGACCGGGCGCGACCTCGGGATCGCCTATTCCGAACATTTCCATCAGGCCGACCCGAACCGCGATGCGGTGTTCGAGGGACGGGCGCAGGCCGCACCGATCGTGCTGCCGAACTTTGCCCGCCGCATGTACAGCGACGGCTACCGCAAGATCTTCTTCGACGACTCCGACATTGTCGACAAGTTCGCTTCCGCGATCTGGATCGGCGATACCTGCTTCTATGTCAATTTCTACCAGATCACCGCGCAAGGCCGCTTCAGCCGCGAGCAGATCGCGCGCCTGGCCGCGGTCGCGCCGGCATTGACGGCGGCCGTGGCGCGGCATTTCCAGCGCGACCCGGCAGCGGATGTTGATCCGATCGAGCGGTTGAAGACCCTGTTTGCAACGGCCGAGCCGCTCGCCAGGCTAACCGGGCGTGAGAAAGAGGTCTGCCTGCGCATCCTCTCCGGTCTCAGCTCGGAAGCGATCGCCGCCGAGCTCGGCATCGGGCTGCACTCAGCCCTCACCTATCGCAAACGTGCCTATGACAAGCTCGGCATCTCCTCGCAGAACGAGCTGTTCGCGATCGCGCTGCGCCTGATGGCCTCGGCGCGCCAGCTGAACTGAACGCTCCAGGCGGTGGGGCTTCACTCTGTCCCCAGCGCTGGGGACAGACGGGTCGCGCCCGCCGGCCTATGCTCGGTTCGAAAACCTGAGGCCAAACCGAGATCACGTCGTGAGCACCGCGCCCCATTTCGACATCGACGTCCCCGCCTTCTGGCAGGATCCCTATCCGGCGCTGGCGCGCATGCGCAAGGAGGCGCCGATCGCCTTCGTGCCGCAGCTCGGCAGCACCCTGCTGTGCAGCCGCGACGACATCTTCATCTCGGAGAAGCAGATCGACGTGTTCTCGTCGCACCAGCCCGAAGGGCTGATGAACAAACTGATGGGCCACAACATGATGCGCAAGGACGGCGATGCGCATATGAACGAGCGCAAGGCGATCTTTCCGGCGATCTCGCCGAAAACCGTCCGATCGCACTGGACCGCACAGTTCGCAGCACACGCGACGCGCATCCTCGACGAACTGAAGCCGGACGGCGTGGTCGATTTCGTGCAGGCCTTCGCGCTGCCGTTCTCGGCCGAATGCCTGAAATCGATCACCGGCCTCACCAACATGCGCTTCCAGGACATGAACGCGTGGTCGCAGGGCATGATCGACGGCATCGCCAATTATGTCGGCGATCCCGCGATCGAGGCGCGCTGCCATGCGGCGACCTCGGGCATCGATGCCGCGATCGACGACATGGTCCCCAGGCTGCGCAAGACGCCCGACCTCAGCCTGCTCGGCGTGATGCTGCAGACCGACATGCCGATGGAGAGTGTGCGCGCCAATATCAAGCTTGCGATCTCGGGCGGCCAGAACGAGCCGCGCGATGCGATCGCCGGCACGGTATGGGGGCTGCTGACGCATCCCGACCAGCTGGCGCTGGCGACGAGCGGCACGATCCCGTGGCTGCAGGTGTTCGAGGAATATGCGCGCTGGATCTCGCCGATCGGGATGTCGCCGCGGCGGATCGCAAGGCCCTGGACGATCAGGGACGTCGCATTCGAGACCAATGAGCGCGTGTTCCTGATGTTCGGCTCGGCGAACCGCGACGAGAAGCACTTCGACAACCCCGACGCGTTCGACGTGCGCCGTGACGCCGGCAAGAGCATCGCGTTCGGTGCCGGCCCGCACTTCTGCGCCGGCGCCTGGGCCTCGCGCGCCATGGTCGCCGACGTCGCGCTGCCCGCGATCTTCAACCGGCTGAAGAAGCTGCGCCTGATCGAGCACAAGCCGGCGCGGATCGGCGGCTGGGCGTTCCGCGGCCTGCTGGATTTACCGCTGACGTGGGACGCGTAGAGCGGATGAGTTTCGGTTGAATCGGCTTGCTGCGATCTCGGTTTCACCTCTCCCCGCTGGGGAGAGGTCAGCGCGTAGCGCCGGGTGAGGGCTCTTGCTCTCTCGATAGACCGTGACCCCTCACCCGATTTGCTGCGCAAATCGACCTCTCCCAAGGGAGAGGTGCACCGAACCCGAGGCCAAGTCGATCCAACCTCATTTCATCATGGTCTAGGAGCTCTAGCCTCCCCAGCGCAGCACGACCGGATCGAGTGTCCGCGCGATCTCGATCAGCCCAGCACGCGTCGCCGGATGCAGCGGTTGCAGCGGGTGGCGCACCGCATCGGACTTGATGACGCCGCCCTCGCGCATCAGCACCTTGCAGGCCTGCAGCCCGCATTGGCGATTCTCGTAGTTGATCAGCGGCAGCCAGCGCGCATAGGCCTGCACCGCCTCGTCGCGCCGGCCGGCAAAGAACGGATCCATGATCTGGCGGATGCCGTCGGGATAGCCGCCGCCGGTCATCGCACCGGTGGCGCCGGCATCGAGATCGGCCATCAGCGTGATCGCCTCCTCGCCGTCCCACGGCCCCTCGATCTCGGCGCCGCCCTTCTCGATCAGGCCGCGCAGCTTGTTCGCGGCCATCGGCACCTCGATCTTGAAGTACCTGACATTGGCGAGCTCCTTCGCCATGCGTGCCAGGAAATCCACCGACAGCGGCGTGCCCGCGACGGGCGCGTCCTGGATCATGATCGGGATGTTGATGGCATCCGACACGACCCGATAAAACTCATAGATGCCCGGCTCGACGACGCGGAAGGTCGCGCCGTGATAGGGCGGCATCACCATCACCATCGCGGCCCCGGCGGCTTCCGCCTCGCGACTGCGCTCAGCGCACACCGCCGAGGAGAAATGCGTCGTCGTGACGATGACGGGAATGCGGCCGGCGACATGCTCGAGCACCGCATGCATCACGGTCTCGCGCTCGGCGTCGGTCAGCACGAACTGTTCGGAGAAATTGGCGAGGATGCAGATGCCGTGGGAGCCGGCGTCGATCATGAAGTCGACGCAGCGCCGCTGCCCCTCGAGGTCGAGATTGCCGCTGGCGTCGAAGATGGTCGGCGCCACGGGGAAGACGCCGCGATAGGGGCGCTTTGCGACTGACGTCATGATAACGACCTCCCAGGTTCCTGTCGGATTTTCTTGTCAGCTCTGGCGGAACGGCAGCGGCGGGCCATCGAGCCTGCGCAGGCCGGGCTCGCGCCGCTCCAGCCACCAACCATACTGCTTCGGCCAGGACGCGAACACCTCGCCGCCTCCACCGTCGAGCGCAAGCTCGGCATGCAGCGGCCAGTTCGGATCGAACAGCGCCTCGCGGCCGATCGCGACCATGTCGGCATGGCCTTTGGCGAGGACGTCTTCGGCCTGCTGCGGGTGCAGGATGAGGCCGACCGCGATGGTCGCAACGTCGGCGGCGCGGCGGATCTCATCGGCATAGGGCACCTGAAAGCCGTAGCCGCGCGGAATCCGCGCCGCGGTCGCCGAGCCGAGCAGGCCGCCCGACGAGCAATCGATCAAATCGACACCGCGCGCCCTGGCTTCGCGGGCGAACGCGACCTGGTCCTCGAGCGTCAGGCCGCCGTCGATGCCGTCGACCGAGGAGATACGCACCGACAGCGGCCGCTCCGTCGGCCAGGCCGCGCGCACGGTCTCGATGATCTCGAGCGGATAGCGCATCCGCCCGGCGCGATCGCCGCCATAGGCATCGGTGCGGCGGTTGGACAATGGCGAGAGGAATTCGTGCAGCAGATAGCCATGCGCGCAATGCACCTCGACGAATTCGAAGCCGGCCTCGACCGCGCGCAAGGTGGCGCGCCGCCATTGCTCGCGCAGCGCGGCGAGTTCGGCGACGTCGAGCGCGTGCGGCATCAACCAGCCGTCTTCCATCGGGATCGCACTCGGCGCCACCGTCCGCCACGGCAGATCGCCGCGGGCGCGGTCGGCCGCATCGAGAGCGGCATTGCCGTACCAGGGACGCTGCATGCTGGCCTTGCGGCCGGCATGCGCGAGCTGGATCGAGGGCACGGCGCCATTGTCCTTGAGGAAGGCGGCGATGCGCTCGAGCGGCGCGATCTGCTCATCGTTCCAGATGCCGACATCGCCATGGGTGATGCGGCCCTCCGCGACAACCGCCGCGGCCTCGACCATCACGAGCCCGGCGCCGCCCTGGGCGAACTTGCCGAGATGCACGAGATGCCAGTCATTGGCCAAGCCGTCGGTTGCCGAATACTGGCACATCGGCGAGATCAGGATGCGGTTTCGGGAGGTCACGCCGCGAAGCGTGATCGGCTGAAACAGAAGCGGCTGCGACATCGGGACCTGCGGGACGGTGTTGGCGGGAGAAATCGTGGCGGAAAGCTAGGCGGCGCGCCCCGGGATCGCAAGTCATGCCGCGGCGCAGGCGGCAAGACCTGCACGCATGCAGCACTTGCGCAACGGCGCGATCTGCAAAACCCGCGGCATCTGCCGCAGAAAAATCTCCCGGGTGTTAAACACTTTCGGTCATCCCCGGGTCACATCGCGGATCGCAATTCGCCGCGGACATCCCTACATTGCCGGCATGAAGAAAATCGGATTCCTTTCGTTCGGGCACTGGACGCCCTCGCCGCAGTCGCAGGCCCGCTCGGCCGCGGATGTGCTGCTGCAATCCATCGACCTCGCGGTCGCCGCCGAAGAGCTTGGCGCGGACGGCGCGTATTTTCGCGTCCATCACTTCGCGCGCCAACTGGCCTCGCCGTTCCCGCTGCTGGCGGCAGTCGGCGCCAGGACCAGCCGGATCGAAATCGGCACCGCCGTGATCGACATGCGCTACGAAAATCCGCTCTACATGATCGAGGACGCCGGCGCGGCCGACCTGATCGCGAGGGGACGCCTGCAACTCGGCATCAGCCGCGGCTCGCCCGAGCAGGTGATCGATGGCTGGCGCTATTTCGGCTATCAGCCGGGCGAGGGCGAAACCGACGCCGACATGGGCCGGCGCCATGCCGAGATCTTCCTCGACATGCTGCGCGGCCAGGGATTTGCGCAGCCCAATCCACGGCCGATGTTTCCCAATCCTCCCGGCCTGCTGCGGCTCGAACCACTCTCGGAAGGTCTGAGCGAGCGCATCTGGTGGGGCGCCGGCTCGAACGCCACCGCGGTGTGGGCGGCGAAGCACGGGATGAACCTGCAGAGCTCGACACTGAAGAACGACGAGACCGGAGAGGCTTTCCACATCCAGCAGGCGGCCCAGATCCGGGCCTATCGCGCCGCCTGGAAGGAGGCCGGGCACACGCGTGAGCCGCGGGTCTCGGTGAGCCGCAGCATCTTCGCGCTGGTCGACGATCGCGACCGCGCCTATTTCGGCAACGGGCAGGAGGAAGACCAGGTCGGCTTCATCGACGAGAGGACGCGCGCGATCTTCGGCCGCGGCTACGCCGCCGAGCCGGACAGGCTGATCGAGCAGCTCAAGACGGATGAGGCGATCGCGGAGGCCGATACCTTGCTTCTGACCGTCCCCAATCAGCTCGGCGTCGCCTACAACGTGCATGTGATCGAGACGATCCTGACCCAGATCGCGCCCGCTATGGGCTGGCGCTAAATCCATCGCGAACGTCAGCGATATCGACCGGCGTGCGCTCGTCACATCGGGCAGAACCGGGATAAGGACCCGCGCCGGCCGTCTTCTAGGGGGGCTGTTGAGAGGGAACGGCCCGGCGCGGGCTTGAACCGACCGTTCTCGCCGGAGGTCGGTCGGCTCTGTTCGACCAATGCCGGAACCCGCGACATCGTTCCGGCGGAACTTCGTTCTCAAACGCGGAGAACTACGGAAACATAACTGCGCGTTGTGAGAAGAACAGGTCGAGTACGGTTCGTTAGGCGCGCACGTTGCGTGAACAGATCGCCGTAATATCCCGGGATAATAGCGAAGGCCGTCTGCGGATCGCCTGGGTCAGGAATCCCTGTCGCGATTGCGCCGGGGGAGATCGAGCCGATCGACGCGCTCGTCAATCCGCCGGTTCAGGTCCTCGTCTTCTCGCGTATTGCTGCCGCGGCGGGCGCGAGCCACCAATGCACAACATCCGAGCAGAACGATCGCAAAGAGCGCGTAGTACCACCATGCCATGCACTGATCTCAAATGACGCTCGCCAATACGAGCGGAAAGGTCATCGTTCAGGCCGATGAGGACGCGCCGACCTCGGCGCATAATAGGGGTTCACCAGACAGGTCGCCGGCATGCCCACAGCGCTGGCCTGGCACTGATCCAGCGACGTGAAGATGCAGTCCATGCGCTCGCCGACCAACTCACCGTAAACATGCATGCAGACGGGATAGCGCGGATCATACATTTGCGCGGATGCCGGCCTCGTCATCCAAAGCACGCCTAGCGCAAGCAGCAGCGCTCCAAGCAACCTCACGTCACGTCTCCTGCTGTCGTCAAACACATTGCCTTGCCGACGAACTGTCCCGCGACATTTGCCTGAAGGCTGGAGCGGGCGAAGGGAATCGAACCCTCGTATGCAGCTTGGGAAGCTGCCGTTCTACCATTGAACTACGCCCGCGATCTCAATTGCTTGAGGTCGCACCTCACGGGTGCGACCGGCCGGACCATAGCCCGGGCGGAGGCAGCGGATCAAGCGCGCATTGGAGCCGATCGCCGCACCGCCCCGCTAGTGGCCCATTCTCACGAGCACGTCATTGATGACAAAAGCCGCGGCAGCAGCCGCGTCGCAGCTGCCGCTTCGTGCATAGATGCAGACATCGGCGATGCCGACGCGGGCACAGCTTTGCCTTGAATAATCCGCCGGCAAATCACCGGCGGCCGCGGGCCGCGCGAGGATGCGGTTGAAGGCCGGCCTGGTCGCCTGCAACAGCGGCGGCAGGATCAGCTCGGCGAGCGGATCGGCGGGCTCCAGCGCATAAAGCGGCGTCGTCCCAACCAATCGTTCCCGCCCCGGCAACAGCTGGAAACGGACATTGTAAAGTGCGAGGCCGCATAGCTGCGGATCGCTGCGCAGTTCGGCGGCGAGCCGCGCCGCGCCGACACCGCGCGTCCAGTAGTCGCGCATCCCTTCGCTGGCGCGGGCGAGCGTCACCGAGAGCAAGGTCCAGCCGCCAATGACGATCGGCAATGCCCAGCGGCGCCAACCGGGTTTTGCGCGCAGCCATTGCACCCAATCGGCCGATCCCAGCGCCGCGACGATGATGAACAGCACCACCGACAGGAAGACGAAGCGGTATTCCTTGTGCGCGATCAGGCTGTGGAAGACGAGGTTGACCAACGCCACGGCCAGCAACAGCGGCGCATGGCGCGAGCCGCGCCAGATCGCAGCGAGCGGCAACACGATCGCCGCCGACCAAACGATCAGGAAGTTGACGAGATAGGCCGAAGCCGGCGTCACGCCGAACTCGGTCGCGCGATCGTGCAGCAGGTTTTCCTTGATGTTGCCGATCAGCCAGGCGAACGGCACGGCGCCATGCGCAAGGTCGATCGCGGCGGAGAGCATCAACGCGGCGAGACCGCCCGCGATCAGCGCAATCAGGTTTCGCCAACGCATCCAGCAGGCGCCGAGCGCAAGCGCGGCGATGGCCGGCGCGTACTGAAAGCGGCAGACAAAGGCGAAAGCGAGCAACGCGCCGCCGATCGCGAGATGCCGCTGCGACGGACGACCGGTCACCAGCAGCGCTGCCGGCACGATCAGCGCCGTCGCCAACGGCTCGCCCAATGTATGCGGCGCGAGCAGGATCAACTCGAACCAGACCGCAGCCGCGAACGCCGCGACGACGGCATGGGTTCGCGAGATGCGTGCACCGAAGTACCAGGCGCTGACCACGATCGACAGCGACGCTGTTGCGGCGACCAGGCGCGGCACCAGGAAAGCGCCCTCGCCGCCCGGCGCAATCAAGCCGCCCACCGCGACCGGCCCGGCCAGCAATGTCGGCAGCAACCAGCCGCGAATGCCTTCGCGCCACTCCCACGTCAAGATGCCGTCATGGCCGAGCATCCGCCAGGCCGGCTCGAGATATTGAAATATCTCGTCGGGATACATCACGTTGGGCCAGAGCGCGGTCGCAAGGCGCAGGACCAACGCCAGCAACAGCAATGCGAACAGCGGATGACGACGCCCGGTCGATATCCCGGCCGCGGCTTTGTCGCCGCGCGCGATATCCGCGCCGGTGCTGGTCATCGTTCCGCCGATCGTACCGTGGAGCATGCTGACGACCAGATAGCGGGCAAAGCCTTTAAGATGCGTGACTGGTAATTAGCGGGGTCACACAGAACGGGTCGCGACATGGTTAGCTAAACGTCAAGATTCAAGATGCGCACGCCGGCGACGATGTTAAGATCGCGCGCATGGGGGCTGGTGGCGTCATGGCGGGGCGTGGGTACACTATTTTCGACACGGCGATCGGCCGATGCGGTATCGCGTGGGGTGAACTCGGCGTGGCCGGCGTGCAGCTTCCCGAGCTGCGCGAGATCGAGACCCGCAAGCGGCTATTCAGGCTTTTTCCGGATGCGCGCGAGATGCGGCCTCCCGAGGAGGTCGCTGTCGCGATCGAGGGCATCGCTGCGACCTTGCGCGGCGGCATTGGGGACCTTGCCGGCATTGCGCTCGACATGAGCGGCATCCCGGTCTTCAACGCGCGCGTCTACCAGTTTGTCCGCACCATTCCCCGCGGCGAAACCCGGACCTATGACGAGGTGGCGAGCGCCTTGCGCGCGTCCGGCGCGGTCTATTCGGTGGCACAGGCACTCGGCCGCAATCCCTTCATGATCATGGTGCCCTGCCATCGCGTGCTCGAGGCGGGCAATTATGCCGACCGGATCTCGCCGAACGGCGGCAACATCTCGAAGCGGCGGCTGCTCTCGATCGAGGGCGCCCAGCCGACCACCAGCAAGACCCTTTTTGATGTGCTGCTGCCCGTTGCACGGTCCCGGCCGCAAGCTTAAATCCCGGGTATGGTCCGAACCACGCTGCTGCAGCGCGATCGCATCACGGTGAACGAGTTCCGCTGCTCGGCGGAACCCGGCGACAAGCCGTTCGCCGAGCAGTTCGCCTCCCACTCGGTGTCCTATGTGCGCAGCGGCAGCTTCGGCTGCCATTGCCGCGGCCGCTTCCATGAGCTGGTGGCAGGCTCGATCCTGGTCGGCCATCCCGGCGATGAATACACCTGCACGCACGACCACGTGGTCGGCGACGAATGCCTGTCGTTCTTCCTGGACCCGGAGCTGGTCGAGACCATCGGCGACCGCGCGGCGGTCTGGCAGGTCGGGTCGGTGCCGCCGCTGCCGGAACTGATGGTGATCGGCGAACTCGCGCAAACGGCGGCAGATGGCAACAGCGACGTCGGTCTCGACGAGATCGGCCACCTCCTCACCAGCCGCCTTGTCGAGCTGGTGTCCGACCGCGAGGCAAAGCCCCTCACCGCGGGCTTGCGCGATCGCCGCCGCGCCGTCGAGGCCGCGCTGTGGATCGACGCCAATTCAAAGCATCAGATCGACCTCGACGATGCCGCCGAGCAAGCCGGCTTGAGCACCTTCCATTTCCTGCGGCTGTTTTCCGCCGTGCTCGGCGTCACCCCGCATCAATATCTCGTGCGCTCGCGGCTGCGCCATGCGGCGCGGCGACTCGCCGACGACGACAGCCCGATCACCGACATCGCCTATGACGTCGGCTTCGGCGATCTGTCCAATTTCGTGCGCAGCTTCCACCGCGCCGCCGGCGCCTCGCCGCTGAAGTTCCGCCAGGCCTCGCGTGGCGACCGCAAGATTTTCCAAGAACGTCTCGCGCTGCAATAGCTAGGCTGCTCCAGTCCGCGCGTCTTTCGATGCGCCCAACGACTGGAGATTCCCTGATGTACGACCATATCGGATTGCGCGTCGCCGACCTCGACGCCAGCGTGCGCTTCTACACCGCGGTGCTGGCGCCACTCGGCTTCGTGCTCTGCTCGCGCGACGACGGCGGCGCCGGCTTCGGCCCGAAGGGCGAGCCCGCGCTCTGGCTGCATTTGCACAAGGGCAAGGCCCAAGGCGGCGCGCATGTTGCGTTCCGCGCGCCGAGCCACGACGCGATCAAGACATTCCATACCGAAGGCCTGAAAGCCGGCGGCAAGGACAACGGCGCGGCCGGCCATCGCAAGGACTACAGCCCGACCTATTACGCGGCGTTCCTGCTCGACCCCGACGGCAACAATGTCGAGGCGGTGGCCACCTGACAAAAAGCCGCGCATTCCAATGTCATCCTGAGGAGCCGCGCAACGCGCGGCGTCTCGAAGGATGGCCCCGAGCGAGATCCGGTCATCCATCGAGGCTCGTTCAGGAACGCGATGCCAAGGCATCGCGTCGCTCGCACCTCCAGCGACAAAGGCGAAGCCTTTGCGCGGGGATGACAACCACCCGAAAGGTTACAAAGATGGCTTCCATTCAAAAGGATATCCCGATCGACGCGCCGGCAGATCATGTCTGGGACGCGTTGCGCGATTTCGGCGCGCTGCATACGCGGCTGGTGCCGGGCTTCGTGACCGACACGCAGCTGGACGGCGACGTCCGCACCGTCACTTTCGCCAACGGCACCGTGGCGCGCGAGACGCTGGTCGATTGCGACGACAACCGAAAGCGGCTGGTCTATGCGATCAGCAGCGAGCGGTTGAAGCAGCATTCCGCCTCGGTGCAGGTGTTCGCCGAGGGCGACGCGCGCTGCCGCGTGGTGTGGATCGCCGACGTGCTGCCGCACGAGGTCGCGCCCTACATGGACGCGCAGATGGACCTCGGCGCAGCGGCGATGCAAGCGGCGATGGCCAAATCGGCCAGGGAGAAGAACGCGGCGTGATCCGCGACGTTGCGCGACCGGCCGCGCATTTAAACCGTGACCGTCACCCTGAGGAGGCCGCGAAGCGGCCGTCTCGAAGGGCGACAGCCCGGCTGTTTCCAGAAGCGGACGCCGAAGCATCGGGGCCGTCGATCCTTCGAGACGCGGCCAAGAGGCCGCTCCTCAGGATGACGGATTGAGAAATGCTACGACAGCGCCGGCTGCGCCTCGGCGACCGGCGCCGGCTTGCCCCAGCGCGTCAGGATCACACTGAGACAGGACAGCACGCCGAGCACCCCCATCGAGGCGGCGGCGAGTGCGAAGAAATTCTGCGCGCTTGCGTCATGCGTCGACAGCCACCAGCCGCCGGCGCCGATGAAGATCAGCCGCGCGGTCTGCGCCAGCACCGGACCCAGCACCTTCGCGGCACCCTGCGAGGAGAAATACATCGACATCGCAAGGCCGATGAACGCGTACATCGGCGCGGCGGTCGAGAGATATTGATGGCTGGTCGCCCGCACGTGTGGATCATTGGTGAACAGATTGACCCAGAGGTCGGGGAAGACGGCGATGAAGCTGCCGACCACGCCGACCGCAAGGAACGACACCGTGCCCGCGGTCCAGGCGATGCGCCGGGCCCGCGCGACGCGCTCGGCGCCGACCGCCATGCCGATCATCGGCACCGAGGCGATGCCGACCGCGAAGGCGACCGAGGTCAGCATGAATTCGAGCCGCGCGCCGATGCCGTAGCCGGCGAGCACCGCGGTGCCGAACTGCGCCAGCATGTGGGTGAAGATCGAGATCGTCAGAACCGATTGCAGCGGCGAGAAGCAGGAGATGGCACCGACCTTGAGGATGTCGATGAACATCGCCCATTGCACGCGCAGCCCCTTGAGCTTCGGCTTCACGCGCGCGCGGCCCGAGAACAGATACCAGCCCATCACGCTGATGCTGATCGAATAGGCGATCAGCGAACCCGCGGCGACACCGCGCATGCCGAATTGCGGCACCGGGCCGAGCCCGAGCCCGAGCGTGCCGCCCAGAATGATCTGCCACACCGCCGACGACAGGATCATGGTCGACGGCAGCTTCATGTTGCCGGTGCCGCGCAGGATGCCGGCCATGGTGTTCATCAGCCAGGGCAGGATCGCACCGCCGAAGAACACCTGCGAATAGGCGATCGCCTGCGCCAGCACATTACCGCGGCCGCCGAGCAATTCGAGCAGCCGCGGACCGAAGATCAGCATGCCCAGCATGAACGTCAAACCAAAGGTCAGGCCGATCAGCAGCGCATGCATCGCCAGCGTCGAGGCGCGCTCGATCTCGCCGGCGCCGAGCGCGCGCGCGATCGCGGATGCGACGCCGCCGCCCATCGCGCCGCCGGACATCGTCATGGTGAGGATCACGCAGGGAAACACCAGCGCCATCGCCGCTAGCGACTCAACGCCGAGCCGGCCGATATACGAAGTCTCCGCGATGACGACGCAGGTGCCGGCGGAGAGCGCGATCACATTCGGCCACGCCAGCCAGAGCAACGTGCGCAGGATCGGCCCGTCGAGCAGCGCATTGCGCGCCGGCTTGGTCACCGGCGGCGGCAGCGGCCGCTCTTGTTCGTCGACAGGTATTTCGGCGAGGCCGAGATCGGACATTTCTACTCCCACGCGCGATCTGGGGAGCCGCGCCATGGTGTTTCCCTACCATGGCGGCGGCGGAATCCACGTGCGCGGGGCGCAAGGGGGGCCTGCGTGATTGCAGGTGAACCTCTGATCTAAAGCATGATGAGATTAGGTTAAGCAGGATCGGCATCGGAGGTTCACCTCTCCCTTGGGAGAGGTCGATTTGCATAGCAAATCGGGTGAGGGGTTACGTCGATCGAGAGGGCAAGAGCCCTCACCAGGATTGCTTCGCAATCCGACCTCTCCCCGTCGGGGAGAGGTGAACCAAACCGCCGTGAGCCGGTTCAACCAAATCTCATCCCGCTCTAGCCGATCGACCAGACGAACGGCGCGCCGGCGGTGACATTCGGCTTCAGATGCACCGGAATATGCCGTCCGCAGCCGGCGGCCAGCCCTTCGAACAGGCCCGTCAGCACGCTGGCGCAGGCCGGGTGATAGTCGGCGACATCGGCCATCAGCTTCCAGCCCTGCTGGCGGATCTCGAACTGGCCCTCGGATTCGCTGATGTCAGCGATATCGTCCTGCGACTCGAAGAGAGTGCGCAGGAATGCGGCAAATTCCGTGGCAGGGCCACGGCTGCCGCCGAGCGCCTGCGCGACCTCGTCATAATACTGCATGCCGATCAGCTTGCCGGTGAGATGCAGCAGATAGCTCGCATCCTCCGGGCCGAACACCTGCACGATGACCGGCGCGGCCGTCTTCACATATTCCATCGCGTAGTTGCGATAGGCCTTTTCCAGCCGCGGCTTCGGCCAGCTGTCGACCAGCAGCGCCGGCGCGCTCTTGGGATCGAACGGCGGCGCCTCGAGATGGCGCGCGAACACCAGGCGCTGGTCGAGCTCGAGCGGATGATCGTATTCGCAGTAATAGCCCTCGAGCCCGTCCTGGCCGTCGACACTCTGCTTGGTGCAGACGAAGCCGAGCCGCAAATCCCCGAGCGCGACGCCGTTGTTGGCGTGCCAGCCGCGCAGCATCGCGCGCGAGACCTCGCCGGGCACGCCGCAGATCGCCGTGCCCTTCCAGATCCAGCGCGGCGGCGGATAGCGGATCCAGGCCTTGCGGTCGGTCTCGTACATGTATTCGACGTGCACGCCGCCGATCCAGTTGGAAAGATAATGATACTGCGCGGCCGCGACCGCCGGCGGCAGGCCGTCGAGGCCGAGCTTCTTCAGGCCGGGGAGAAAGCGTTCCTGCTGCTGGCGGCGAAACACGCGGAAGACGAATTCCGCTGCATCAGCCGTGCCGCGCCGCGTGACCACGGTGAGGATCAGCCCGGTGAAGAAGGCGTGATAGAGATCGGCGACGCTGCGCCACTTCCGCCACTGGGCCTGTTGTGCGCTTTCGCCTGCGGTCATGTTCGCTCCCTGGCTCTTGTTGGCGAGGTCGAGCTCGCATGCGCAATCGTAGCCCGGATGCAGCGAAGCGCAATCCGGGGCTGCTCAATCCGCGTATGCAGCGTCCCGGATTTCGCTACGCTTCATCCGGGCTACGGAATTAAGCGCGCGCGAAACGGAATTACACACTCGGTGTCATCGCCCGACTTGATCGGGCGATCCAGTATTCCAGAGCCGGTGTGCCCGATCGAGAAGCCGCGGCGTACTGGATTCCCCGCTTTCGCGGGGAATGACAGCGGAGGAATTCCGCTACACGCGAAAATGCTTGGAGAGCTTCAGGCCCTGCGCCTGATAGTTCGAGCCGATGCGCTGGCCGTACAGCGCGTCGGGACGCTCGAGCATGCGTTCATAGACGAGACGGCCGACGATCTGGCCATGCTCGAGAATGAACGGCACCTCGCGCGAGCGCACCTCCAGCACGGCGCGCGCGCCCTTGCCGCCGGCGCCGGCATAGCCGAAACCGGGATCGAAGAAGCCGGCATAGTGGACGCGGAATTCGCCGACCAGCGGATCGAAGGGCACCATCTCCGCGGCGTAGTCCGGGGGCACCTGCACCGCCTCTTTCGACGCCAGGATGTAGAACTCGCCGGGATCGAGGATGAGGCTGCCGTCGGGCCGGGCCTTGATCGGCTCCCAGAAATCGTCGACCGCATAGCCGCCGCGGCGATCGACATCGACCACGCCGGTGTGGCGCTTGGCGCGATAGCCGACGAAGCCGCCCGAGCTCTCGCCGGAGAGATCGACGGAAAGCGCAACGCCATCGGAGAGATCGGCATCGTCGATATCGACCAGCCGCTCGGCGGCATGCAGCGCATCGAGCTCGTCGGCGGTCAACGTCGCCTCGCCGATCCGGAAGCGGACCTGGCTGAGCCGCGACCCCTCGCGCAGCAGCACGGGAAACGTCTTCGGGCTGATCTCGGCGTAGAGCGGGCCGTGATAGCCGGCGCCGATCATGTCGAAGCGGCGGGTGCCGTCGGCGATCACGCGGGTGAAGACGTCGAGCCGTCCGGTCGAGCTCTTCGGGTTGGCCGCGGCGACGATCTCCGGCGGCAGCGCCAGGCTCTCCAGCAGCGGCACGATGTAGACGCAGTTGGTCTCCAGCACCGCGCCGTCGGACAGATCGATCTCGTGCAGCTTCAGCTGGTCGATCCGCTCGGCGACGGTGGCATCGGGTCCCGGCAGGAAGCTGGCGCGGACGCGGTAGGCGATGTCACCAAGGCGCAGGTCGAGGCTGGCCGGTTGGATCTGGCTCTCGACAAAGTCGTAGGCGGGCAGAATGAGGCCGGCCTCCGCCATCTCCGCGATCATGCGGTCGGGCAGGATTCCGTTGGATTCATCTTCCAGCGTGAACGACACGGCGCGGTCCCTCGGCGATCCCTCGAGATGGCCCAAAAATTATACTCCAGGCGGCCATCAAGCCCCAAAATATGGGCTTTTACGGGTTATCCGATGACCGTCTTGACGGAAAGGGCGCGAGGGAATATCAGCTGCACTTATCCCGTGGTGATTTGAGCCGGCCGGCTTGCAGCCACGTTAAATAAGTCGCTAAACAGGCCGGGGACAGTGTGATCCCGGCTTGTGGAGGTTGCTCCAGGCCGGTTTTTTTGTGGCCAGTTTCCAGGGGAAATGGCCACCTCGGAGGTCACATGTCTGAATCTGAAACCACGGCCCGCTTTCGTCCCGAAACCCGCCTCGTCCATGGCGGCACGCTGCGCTCGCAATTCGGGGAGACGTCGGAAGGGCTGTTTCTCACCCAGGGCTACGTCTACGACACCGCCGAGCAATGCGAGGCGCGTTTCAAGGGCCAGGACCCCGGCTTCATCTATTCGCGCTATTCCAACCCGACCATTGCGATGTTCGAGCGCCGCATGATCGAGCTCGAGGGCGCGGAAGCCGCGCGCTCGACCGCGACCGGCATGGCCGCGGTGACCACCGCGATCCTCGCGCCGCTGAAGGCCGGCGATCATGTGGTGGCCTCGAAGGCCCTGTTCGGCTCCTGCCTCTACGTGGTGCAGGACCTGCTGCCGCGCTACGGCATCGAGACCACGCTGGTCGACGGCCTCGATCTCGACCAGTGGCAGCGCGCATTGCGGCCGAACACCAAGACCTTCTTCCTGGAGAGCCCGACCAATCCGACGCTCGACGTGCTCGACATCGGCGCGATCGCAGAGATCGCGCATAGCGGCGGCGCCCGGCTGATCGTCGACAATGTGTTCGCGACGCCGATCTGGCAGAGCCCGCTGTCGCTCGGCGCCGACGTCGTGGTCTATTCCGCGACCAAGCATATCGACGGCCAGGGCCGCTGCCTCGGCGGCGTCATCCTGTCGTCGGAAGCCTTCATCGCCGAGCACATCCACAATTTCATGCGCCAGACCGGCCCGTCGCTGTCGCCGTTCAACGCCTGGGTGCTGCTGAAGGGACTGGAGACGCTCGGCATCCGCGTCCGCGCCCAGACCGAGAACGCGGCGAAGATCGCCGAGGCGCTGGCCAGGCATCCGAAGATCACGCGGCTGGTTTATCCGGGCCGCCCCGACCATCCGCAGGCCGAGACGGTGAAGAAGCAGATGGGCGCCGGCTCGACGCTGGTCGGCTTCGAGGTGAAGGACGGCAAGGCCGGCGCCTTCCGCTGCCTCAACGCGCTGAAGATCTCGCGCATCTCCAACAATCTCGGCGACGCCAAGAGCCTGGTCACGCATCCCGCGACCACGACGCATCAGCGGCTGGCGCCGGAGGCCCGCGCCGAGCTCGGCATCAGCGAAGGTTTTATTCGCTTCTCGGCCGGGCTCGAGCATCCCGACGACCTGATCGAGGATTTCGAGCGGGCGCTGGAGCGGGTCTGAGGCAAAGGTAGAAGCCCCAAGCGGGCTGCGCCCCCTGTCCCGCTTGCGGGCAGGGCTATCGCATATGCCCCTTGGCGACCGCGCAAGTGCTTGGCCTCGTGGTTCGAGACGCGCCGCAAGCGGCGCTCCTCACCATGAGGGTCTACTATTGTGCCGCAAAACAAGACCTCATCCTGAGGAGCCCGCCGAAGGCGGGCGTCTCGAAGGATGGCCACGAGGGCACCGCCACGAAATGCGATAGCCCTGCGCAAGCGGGAGAGGCGAAGGAACAGCCCCCTACGTCGCCGCCGTCGTCACGCCGCCGTCGACCACGATGGTCTGGCCGGTCATGAAGGTCGACGCATCGGAGGCGAGATAGGCCACCGCGCCGGCGATCTCGTCGGGCTCGCCGATGCGGCGGAGCGGCGTCGACGCAGTGCGGCGCTTCAGATTATCCGGGTCCTCCCACAGCGCGCGGGCGAAATCGGTCTTCACCAGGCCCGGCGCCACGCAATTGACGCGCACGCCCTTCGGGCCCCACTCGCCGGCGAGGCTGCGGCACAGCGCAAAGTCGGCCGCCTTGGAGATGCCGTAGGCGCCGATCACGGTTGAGCCGCGCAGGCCGCCGATCGAGGAGATGATCACGACCGAGCCTTTGCCGCGCTCGGCCATCTGCGGGATGGCCTGCGAACAGAGCCAGATGCTGCTCTTGACGTTGGCGCCCATGATCTTGTCGAAGGCTTCGTCCGTGATGTCGAGCAGCGGGCCGTAATAGGGGTTCACCGCAGCGTTGCACACCAGGATATCGATCTTGCCGTAGTGCTTGATCGTGCCCGAGACCAGCGCCTCGACCTCGTTGCGGCGTGAGATGTTGCAGGGGATGACGAGCGCATCGCCACCCGCCTTCTTGATGCCGTCGGCGACTTCTTCGCAGGCGTCCGCCTTGCGCGAGGAGATCACGACCTTGGCGCCGAGTTTTGCCAGAAGCTCGGCCGAGGAGCGGCCGATGCCGCGGCTCGAGCCGGTGATGACCGCGACCTGGCCGGTGAGATCGAACGGGGTGTTTTTCATTGTTGTTGTTTCCCTGAGTTCTACGAAGACTCGTCATGCGCGGGCTTGACCCGCGCATCCATCTTTCGAAGAGCGATGGGTTGCCGGGTCAAGCCCGGCAACGATATCTCACGCCAGCAGCCCGCCGCCCTCGCTGACGCGACGGAGGTGGTAGTCGGTGTCGCCGAGCGTGTTCTCGATCATGGTCAGCCGCTTGAAGTAGTGGCCGATCTTGGCTTCCATGGTCATGCCGATGCCGCCATGAAGCTGGATCGACTGCTGGCCGACGAACTTCAGGGACTTGCCGACCTGCACCTTGGCGGCCGCGACCGCGGACGAACGCTCCTTGGCATCGTCGAAGTCCGACGCCATGGTGGCGAACATCGACATGCTGCGGGCCTGCTCCAGCGCCACGAACATGTCGGCGGCACGGTGCTGCAGGCTCTGGAACGAGCCGATCGCAACGCCGAACTGCTTGCGGGTCTTGATGTACTCGACGGTCTCCTTCAGCGACTCGTCCATCGCGCCGACCGCTTCCGCGCACAGCGCAATGCGGGCTTCGTCGGCGACGCGCTCGATCAGGGGCAGGCCGTTCTCGGGATCGCCGATCGCAGCGTCAGCGCCGACCTCGACATTGGTGAAGGTGATGTCGGCCGCATGCAGCCCGTCCTGGGTGGGATAGCCCTTCCTGGTGACGCCCTTGGCATCCGCCGGAACCAGGAACACGCCGATGCCGGTCTTGTCGCGCTGGCCGCCCTTGGTGCGCGCGGTCACGATCAAGGTGTCGGCGTTCTCGCCGTTGAGCACGACGAACTTCTCGCCGTCGATCACCCAGCCGGCGCCCTTCTTCTTGGCCGTGGTCACGACGTCGAAGAGATCGTAGCGCGAGTTCTTCTCGAGCTGGGCAAAGCCGAAGCTCTTGCTGCCGTCGATGATGCCGGGAATGTACTTGGCCTTCTGCTCGGCCGAGCCGCCATGGCGCAGGAAACCGCCGGCGACCACGACGGTGGCGAGATAAGGCTCGACCACCAGCGCCTTGCCGAGCGCTTCCATCACGATCATGGTCTCGACCGCGCCGGCGCCGAAGCCGCCGTCGGTCTCCGCGAAGGGCAGACCAAGCAGGCCCTGCTCAGCGAGCTTGCCCCAGAGCGCTTTGCTCCAGCCGCCCTTCTCCTTCATGTACTTCTTGCGCGCATCGAAGTCGTAGGCATCCGCCAGCAACCCGTCGACGCTTTCCTTGAGAAGCCGCTGCTCCTCGGACAGATCAAAATCCATTTTATCATCTCTCCAAAATCACGCGGGCGCCTGCCCTGATCTCCACTCGTCATCCCCGCGAAAGCGGGGATCCAGTACGCCGCGGCCCTCATCGGGAATCACGATCGGCTCGGCGTACTGGGTCCCCCGCCTGCGCGGGGGACGACACCGAACTTGTGGCTTACAGCCCCAGCACCGCCTTGCTGATAATGTTGCGCTGGATCTCGTTGGAGCCGCCGTAGATCGAAACCTTGCGGTTGTTGAAGTAGCTCGGCGCGATCTGCGCGGTCCAATCCATGCTCTCGTTGGAGCCGGCATCGCCGTGCTCGTCATAGGGCGCGGCGAACGGGCCGATGATCTCCATCAGCAGCTCGGTGGTGGTCTGCTGGATCTCCGAGCCCTTGATCTTGAGCACCGAGGAGGCCGGATTGGGCTTGCCCTTGCCGTGCTTGCCCTCGTCGGCGACGACGCGGAGCTGCGTCAGCTCGAGCGCCTTCAGCTCGATCTCGCAGGCCGTGAGCTTCTCGCGGAACGCCGGATCCTCGATCACCGGACGGCCGCCGGACTCGACCTTGGAGGCCAGCGCGCGGATGCGGCGCAGCCGCTCCTTCGAAACGCCGACCCGGGCGATGCCGGTGCGCTCATTGCCGAGCAGGAATTTGGCGTAATCCCAGCCCTTGTTCTCCTCGCCGATCAGGTTCTCGTAGGGCACCTCGACGTCGTCGAAGAACACTTCGTTGACCTCGTGGCCGCCGTCGATGGTCTGGATCGGGCGCACGGTGACGCCCTTCGACTTCATGCTGAACACGATGAAGGAGATGCCCATCTGCTTCTTCGCGGCCGGATCGGTGCGGCAGAGGCAGAAGATCATGTCGGCGTGCTGGGCGAGCGTGGTCCAGGTCTTCTGGCCGTTGATGATCCACTTGTCACCCTTACGCTCGGCCTTGGTCTTCAGCGACGCGAGGTCCGAACCCGAACCCGGCTCCGAGAAGCCCTGGCACCACCAGTCGTCGACATTGGCGATGCGCGGCAGATACTCCTTCTTCTGCTTCTCGTTGCCGAAGGTGTAGATGACCGGGCCGACCATGCTGACGCCAAAGGCGAGCGGCTGCGGCGCGGGATAGGACTGCAGCTCCTCGTTGAAGATGTAGTGCTGCACGGTGCTCCAGCCGGTGCCGCCATATTCCTTCGGCCAGTGGGTGACGCCCCAGCCCTTCTTGTTGAGGATGCGCCACCAGGTGACCATCTCGTCCTTCGACAGATGGCGGCCTTCCTGCAGCTTGCGCCGGGTCTCCGGCGGCACGTTGTTCTTGAAGAACTCCCGTACCTCCTCGCGAAACGCTATCTCTTCCTTGGTGAAAGCGAGATCCATCGGATCCTCCTTTTGAGCGAAACCTAACGTCTTGTTTCGTTGTCGTCCTGGCGAAAGCCAGGACCCATTACCACCGGCCTTCGTTGTCCTACGAAGGCGATTGCCGTCCGTGCCCCTTACCCCGGCCGCGGGGTATGGGTCCTGGCTTTCGCCAGGACGACAGTGAATTACTGCAGCACCTCGAACAGGCCGGCCGCGCCCATGCCGCCGCCGACGCACATAGTGACGACGGCGTATTTGGCCTTGCGGCGGCGGCCTTCGATCAGCGCGTGGCCGGTGAGCCGCGCACCCGACATGCCGTAGGGATGGCCGACCGAAATCGCGCCGCCATTGACGTTGATCTTGTCCGGATCGATGCCGAGCTTGTCGCGGCAATAGAGCACCTGCACCGCGAACGCCTCGTTGAGCTCCCAGAGATCGATGTCGTCGACCTTGAGGCCATGGCGCTTCAGCAGCCGCGGCACCGCGAACACCGGGCCGATGCCCATCTCGTCCGGCTCGCAGCCGGCGGAGACGAAGCCGCGGAAGATGCCGAGCGGCTTCAGCCCGCGCTTGGCGGCTTCCTTGTCGCTCATGATCACGCAGGCGCTGGCGCCGTCCGAGAGCTGGCTGGCATTGCCGGCGGTGATGGTGAAGCCCTCGCCGCGCACCGGCTTGAGGCTGGCAAGGCCTTCGGCCGTGGTCTCCGGCCGCGGACCTTCGTCCTGCGACAGCGTCACCTCCTTCATCGTGACGGCACCGGTCGCCTTGTCGGTGACCGCCATCATGGTGGTGATTGGCGCGAGCTCCTCCTTGAACTTGCCGCCCTGCTGCGCGGCCGCTGTGCGGCGCTGGCTTTCGAGCCCATACTCGTCCTGCTTCTCGCGCGAGATGTTGTAGCGCTTGGCGACGATCTCGGCGGTGTCGATCATCGGCATGTAGACCTCGCCCTTGATCTTGAGCAGCGCCGGATCCTGGGCGTGGAAGGAATTCATCTTGTCGTTCTGCACCAGCGAGATCGACTCGCCGCCGCCGCCGACCGCGATCTCGACGCCGTCGAAGATCACCGAGCGCGCGGCAAGCGCGATCGCCTGCAGGCCGGAGGCGCACTGACGGTCGATCGTGGTGCCGGCCACGGTCACCGGCAGCCCGGCGCGGAGCAGCGCCTTGCGCGCGATGTTGCCGCCGGTCGCGCCCTGCTGCATCGCCGCGCCCATCACCACGTCCTCGATCTCCTTCGGATCGACCTTGGCGCGCGCCACCGCTTCGCCGATCGCGTGCCCGAGCAAGGTCGCGCCTTCGGTGACGTTGAGCGCGCCGCGATAGGCCTTGCCGATCGGCGTGCGGGCGGTGGAGACGATAACGGCGTCGGTCATGAGCGGGATCCTGATGCAGTCTGCTGTGGTTTGGATTGAGATGTCTCGGTTTGAGCAGTCTTGGGCTGCTGCTGGCGCAATTCGTGACGCGACAGCTTTCCAACCGGGGTGCGCGGCAATTCGTCGACGAACTCGAGCGCTGCAGGAAGTTCATGCTTGCCCACCTTGCCGGTGAGGAACGTGCGCAGCTCGTCGATCGAGAACGCTGGCTGCCCGTCGCGCAGCTTGATGAAGGCCTTTGCCGCCTCGCCGCGGTAATCGTCGGGAATGCCGATCACGATCACCTCCTGCACGGCGGGATGGGTGTAGATCGCCTGCTCGATCATCTGCGGATAGACGTTGAAGCCGCCGGAGATGATCATGTCCTTCTTGCGGTCGACCAGATAGAAATAGCCGTCGGCGTCCATGTAGCCGATGTCGCCGGTGAGGAAGCGGTCGCCGACGAAAGCCTCCGCGGTCTCCGCCGGCCTGTTCCAGTAGCCCTTGGTGACGTTCGGACCGCGGATGCGGATCTCGCCGACCTCGCCGACCGGCATCACCCTGGTGGAATCCTCCAGCGACACCACGTCCATCTCGATGCCGGGCAGCATCAAGCCGATCGAGCCCGGTTTCTCCGGCCCCTCCTTGGGATGGCCGGTGCCGGGCGAGCAGGTCTCGGTCATGCCCCAGCCGCTCTTCAGCTTCATGCCGACGCGGCGCTCGAAGATCTTCGCGACCTCCACCGGCAGCGGCGCACCGCCGGAGCCGGCGACCACCAGCGAAGAGAGATCGCGCTTGTCGAGATCGGGCAGCGAAGCGATCGCGATCCACATCGTCGGCACGCCGGGAAACACCGTCGCGCGCTTGACCTCGATGTCGCGCATCACGGCCTCGACGTCGAAGCGCTGGTGCAGCGAGATCAGATGGCCGCGCCGGATCGCCGACAGCAGCACGACGGTCAGTGCGTAGATGTGAAACAGCGGCAGCACGCAGATCACGCGCTCGATCGCATTGCGTTCGAGCCGCCCGGGCTTGCCCCAGACGTCGTAGATCGACACCGCCGCGGTGAGATTGCCATGGCTGAGCATGGCGCCCTTGGGCAGGCCCGTGGTGCCGCCGGTATATTGCAGCAGCGCGACGTCCTCGACGTCGACCGCCGGCCATTGCGACGGCCTGGTCGCGCCGTCGATAAACTGGCGATGCGGGATGACAGCGGGATTGTCGGGCAGCGCGGTTTGCGGCGTGCCGACCTTGCCCCAATTGTCGTCCTCGCAGACGATCAGGCGGTCGAGCAGACCCTTGGCGAGGAATTTCAGCGCGGTCGGCAACAGCGCCGACAAATTGCTGGTGACCAGCACCCGCGCGCCGGAATCGGACAGCTTGTGCGACAGTGCGATCTCGCCGTCGAGCGGCGACAGATGCACGACGCGGGCGCCGGCTTTCAACGCGCCGAAGAAATTGATCGGATGGTCAGGCGAATTGCCGAGGAACAGCGCGACCGACGTGCCCTTGCCGTAGCCGGCCCGCATGAAGGCGGCAGCCGCGGTCTCGACCAGGGCCTCCAGCTCGGCGTAGCTGATCGGCCGGTCGCGGAATTCGAGCACCGGGCGCGCGCCGAACTCGGCGGCGGCGCTCGACAGCAAGTCCGGCAGCGTGCCGCGCGTGATCTCGTCGCTCCACTGCACGCCCTTGGGATAATATTGTTCGCCGGGATAGGTCATGGATGCCTTCGCAGGAACTCTAAAGATCGTCATTCCGGGATTGCCCGAAGGGCCAGGCCCGGAATCCATCAATCCACTCGTTCGACGGCGCCATGGGTTCCGGGTTCATCGCTTTGCGATGCCCCGGAACGACACATGGTTGGGCCGTCGCTCGATCACGCCGCCTTCGACGGCGCGGCGAGCGAGGCGAAGGTCTTGCCCTCGTCGGCGAGCTTCTTGAGCAGCGGCGCCGGCTCGAGCGAGGGATCGTTGGTCTCCTTGGCGTAGAAGGCCAGGCGATCGGCGATGTGCTTGAGGCCGACGGTGTCGGCCCAGAACATCGGACCGCCGCGATAGATCGGCCAGCCATAGCCATAGAGCCAGACCACGTCGATATCCGACGGACGCGCCGCGATGCCCTCGGCGAGGATCTTCGCGCCTTCGTTGATCATCGGGTACATCATGCGCTCGAGGATCTCGTCGTCGCTGACGACGCGCTTCTTGCGGCCGAGGCGCGCCAGCGTCTCGTCGATCAGTTTCTCGACCTCCGGATCGGGCAGCGCCGCGCGCGAGCCCTGCTCGTACTTGTAGTAGCCCTTGCCGGTCTTCTGGCCGAAGCGGCCGGCTTCGCAGAGCGCGTCGGCGATCTCCGACTTGATGCCGCGGTCCTTGCGCGAGCGCCAGCCGATATCGAGGCCGGCGAGATCGCCCATCGCGAACGGGCCCATCGGCATGCCGAACTTCGTCACCACGGCGTCGACCTGCTGCGGCAGGGCGCCTTCGAACAGCAGCTTCTCGGACTGCTTGCCGCGCTGCGCCAGCATGCGGTTGCCGACGAAGCCGTCGCAGACGCCGACCACGGCCGGCACCTTGGCGATCTTGCGGGCGATCGAGACGGCGGTGACCAGCGCGTCCGGCGCGGTCTTGTCGGCGCGCACGATCTCGCACAGCTTCATCACGTTGGCCGGCGAGAAGAAGTGCATGCCGAGCACGTCCTGCGGACGCTTGGTCGACTTCGCGATCTCGTCGATGTTGAGATAGGAGGTGTTGGAGGCCAGCACCGCGCCCGGCTTGGCATACTGGTCGAGCTTGCCGAACACTTCCTTCTTGACCGCCATGGTCTCGAACACCGCCTCGATCACGAGATCGGCGTCGCCGACGTTCTCGATGCCGACGACACCGTTGATCAGCGCCATGCGCTTGGCGGGCGCGTCCGCCGGGATGCCACCGCGCGCGGCGGTCGCCTCGTAGTTCTTCTGCATGATGCCCATGCCGCGCTTGAGCTGCTCCTCGCCGGTCTCGATCAGGGTGACCGGGATGCCGGCATTGGCGAACGACATCGCGATGCCGCCGCCCATGGTGCCGGCGCCGAGGATGGCGACGCGCGCCACGTTACGGCCCTTGGTGCCCTCGGGGACACCGGAGATCTTGGCGGCTTCGCGCTCGGCGAAGAACGCATAGCGCTGTGCCTTGGACTGGTCGCCGTTCATCAGCTTGAGGAAGCCCTCGCGCTCCTTCTTCAGGCCCTCATCGAACGGCAGGTCGATCGCGGCGCCGACGGCGTCCGCCGCCGCGAACGGTGCCTCGAGGCCGCGCGACTTCTTGGTCAGCGCAGCGACCGCATTGGTGAAGATCGAACGATCGGCCTTGGCCGCGGCGAGCTTGCTGTCGTCATCGCGCAGCTTGCGCAGCGGACGCTTCTCGGCGACCACCTTGCGCGCAAATGCCTCACCGCCCGAGGCCGGACCCTCGACGATCTCCTCGATCAGGCCGGCCTTCAGCGCCGCGTCCGCACCGATCGGATCGCCGCCGACGATCATCTTGACCGCGAGTTCGGGACCGACCGCGCGCGGCAGGCGCTGGGTGCCGCCGGCGCCCGGCAGCAGGCCGAGCTTCACCTCGGGCAGACCGAGCTTGGCGTCCTTGGTGGCGACACGGTAGTGGCAGGCCAGCGCGACCTCGAGACCGCCGCCGAGCGCGGTGCCGTGGATCGCGGCAACGATCGGCTTCGGCGAACTCTCCATCAGGCTCAGCACTTCGGCGAGCCCGGGCGGCTTCGGCGGCTTGCCGAATTCGGTGATGTCGGCGCCGGCGATGAAGGTGCGGCCGGCGCAGGTCAGCACGATGCCCTGAACCTGCGCGTCATCGATCGCGCTCTTGATGCACTCGAAAATGCCGCCGCGCACCGCGGCGCTCAGCGCATTCACAGGCGGACTGTTAACCGTGACGACGGCAATATTGTCATGACGTTCGAGCTTGACGACTTCACTCACCGGGACTCTCCCTGGATGCTTGTTCTTGGACTTGTGTTGAGTAGCTGCACGACTTGCGTTGAGCCGCTACGATTAGACCAATTTCGCACTGCGAAATTTAATTCCACATCTTGACATGGAGGGTTATTTTGAAGCACGTGCCTTGTCAACGAGCATGACAAGGGCAGGGCAAGGATAGGGATGAAGCGCGCTAGCAAGAAAGCCGCGACCGATCGCAATTTCGTCGTCGCGCTTTCCCGCGGACTGGACGTCCTGCGCGCATTCCAACCCAATGACGGGCTGCTCGGCAACCAGGAGATTGCCGCCCGCACCAAGTTACCGAAGCCAACCATTTCCCGGCTGACCTACACGCTCACCAAGCTGGGATACCTTACACCTGTACCGAAGTTCGAGAAGTACCAGCTCGCGCCGTCGGCGATGGCACTCGGCTACGCCGCGCTCGCCAATCTCGGCGTTCGGCATTTGTCCGAGCCCTATCGAGAAGAAGTGATGCGCGCGACCGGCGGCGCAGTCGCGGTCGGCGGCCGCGACCGCCACAGCATGATCTATTTCGGCCAGAGCCGGAACGGCCTGGCGCTCGGCGTACAACTCGACGTCGGCTCGCGGGTGCCGATCGCAACCACAGCGATGGGACGTGCCTATATTTGGGCATTGCCGCCCGACGAGCGTGCGGCTTTACTGCGCGAGCTGCGCGATCACTACGGCAGCCGCTGGGCCAAGATGCGCGACGGCATCGAGCGCTCCGGCGAGACGGTCGCGAAGCACGGCTTCACGATGTCCGCAGGCGACTGGCAGAACGACGTCGCCGCGGTCGGCGTCGCATTGAGATTGAACGACGGAACCGGTCCTTACGCCTTCAATTGCGGCGCGCCGGCATTCCGCTTCACGGAAGACAGATTGCTCAACGACATTGGACCTCGTCTTGTGGCGATGGTAAGGAACATCGAGCAGGCGCTCGGTGGAATGGCGCCGCAATCCAAAAAAGAAGAACGCAAAAAGACCAGAGTAGGAGGGAAAGTTGCACGTTTGGCCGAGGGGATCAGATAGCCTCCATCACGTCCAGCGAAACGCATCGCAGGGCCGCTCGCACCGCTCGAAGACGGCGGGCGAGACGAGATGACGCAGGCACAACTCGCGCAGGGGAATGATCCCCTGCTCGCGGTTCGCGACGTCAGCGTCGTGTTCGGCGGCATCATCGCACTGAACGGCGTGTCGTTCGACATGCGCCATGGACAGATCCTCGGACTGATCGGGCCGAACGGCGCCGGCAAGACGACGCTGTTCAATTGCCTGTCGCGGCTCTATCAGCCGTCGTCCGGCGACATCCTGATGGAAGGCAAGAGCATCCTGTCGCGCCCGCCGCACCGGATCGCCGAGATCGGCATCGGCCGCACCTTCCAGAACGTCGCGCTGTTTCCCAACCTGTCCGTGATCGACAATGTGCGCGTCGGCGCGCATGCGCGCACCTCGAGCGACATCGTCAGCGACTCGCTGCGCCTCGCCTGGGTTCGCCGCGGCGAGACCGACATGAACAAGAAAGTGCACGACATCCTCGGCTATCTCGATCTTGAGGACGTCGCCCACACCGTGGTCTCGGGACTTCCGTTCGGCACCCAGAAGCGCGTCGAACTGGCGCGCGCCCTGGCCGCAGACCCGAAGATCCTGCTGCTCGACGAGCCGGCCGGCGGCCTCAATCACGAGGAAGTCTATGTGCTCGGCGACCTGATCCGCAAAATCCGCGACGACCGCAAGATCACCGTGCTGCTGGTCGAGCATCACATGGGTCTCGTGATGTCGATCGCCGACCACGTCGTCGCGCTCAATTTCGGCCGCAAGCTTGCCGAAGGCACGCCGGCCCAGGTCCAGGCCGACCCTGATGTCATCAAGGCCTATCTGGGGAGCAAGGACCAATGACCACGATGCTCAACGTCAAGGACCTGCGCGCCTATTACGGCCAGGTCCAGGCCCTGCACGGCCTCTCCTTTTCGCTCAACGAGGGCTCGCTGACCACCCTGCTCGGCGCCAACGGCGCCGGCAAGACCACCACGCTGCGGGCGATCTGCAACATGGTGCGCTCGACCGGTGCGATCGAGTTCGAGGGCAAACCGATCGGCACGCGCTCGACCGAGAACGTAGTCCGCCTCGGCATCGCCCATGTGCCGCAGGGCCGCGGCACCTTCACCAACATGACGGTGGAGGAAAACCTGCAGCTCGGCGCCATCAGCCGCCCGGACAAGAAGGCGATCGGCGCCGACATCGAGCGGATGTACGAGCATTTCCCGGTGCTGAAGCAGCGCTACACCCAGCAGGCCGGCACGCTCTCCGGCGGCGAGCAGCAGATGCTCGCGGTAGCGCGCGCGCTGATGCTGCGGCCGCGCCTGATGCTGCTCGACGAGCCGTCATTCGGCCTCGCGCCGCTGATCGTGCGCGACCTGTTCCGCATCCTCGGCAAGATCAATCGCGAGGAAAAGGTGACCATCCTGGTGGTCGAGCAGAACGCGCAGCTGGCGCTCGAACTCGCCGACCAGGCCTATGTGATCGAAACCGGACGGATCGTGATGTCGGGCAATGCCAAGGACATCGCGAACAACGAAGACGTCCGCAAATCCTATCTCGGCTACTGAGGGAGCTGGCACAATGGAGCTTTTTGCCAACCAGGTCCTGGCCGGCATCGCCACGGGCGCGATCTATGCCTGCATGGCGCTCGCGGTCGTGATGATCTACCAGGCCATCGACCATCTGAATTTCGCCCAGGGCGAAATGGCGATGTTCTCGACCTTCGTGTCCTGGCAGCTGATGCAATGGGGCGTGCCGTACTGGGGTGCCTTCGTGCTCACCGTCGCCTTTTCGTTCGCCGCCGGCATCGTCATCGAGCGGCTGCTGTTCAAGCCGCTGGCCAAGGCGCCGATCCTGACCAACGTCGCCGGCTTCATCGCGCTCTACGCGATCATCAACTCGGTCGCCGGCCTGATCTGGGACTTCACCATCAAGCAGTATCCGACGCCGTTCGGCTCCTCGCCGTTCCTCGGCAGCCAGCTGATCTCGACCCACCAGGCCGGCATGATCGGCATCACCCTGTTGATGCTGCTCCTGCTGTTCTTCTTCTTCCGCTTCACCCGGGTCGGTCTTGCGATGCGCGCCGCCGCATCGCTGCCGGAATCGGCGCGCCTCGTCGGCATCAACACCTCCTGGATGATCGCGCTGGGCTGGGGCATGGCCGCCTCGATCGGCTCGATCGCCGGCATGATGATCGCACCTGTGGTGTTCCTCGAGCCCAACATGATGCTCGGCGTGCTGATCTATGGATTTGCCGCAGCCGTGCTCGGCGGCCTGTCGAGCCCGTTCGGCGCCGTCATGGGCGGCTTCCTGGTCGGCGTCTTCGAGAACCTCGTCGGCACCTACATCCCCGGCGTCGGCAATGAGCTGAAACTTCCGATCGCGCTTGCGCTGATCATCGTCGTCCTGGTCGTCAAACCGGCAGGCCTGTTCGGCCGCGCCATCGTGAAGCGAGTTTGATCATGAGCGCCGCTGAAGAAGTCGAAGTCGTCACCGAAGGCCAGGCCGTCGAGGCCGTTCCCAAGCGCGCCATGACGCTGGGCTACGGCACCTCGCTCGTCGTGCTCGCCGCGCTGATCCTGATCCCGCTGTTCGTCAAGAACTTCATCATCTTCCAGATGACGATGCTTCTGATCTACGGCCTCGCGGTGATGGCGCTCAACATCCTGACCGGTGGCTCCGGCCAGTTCTCGCTCGGTCAGAGCGCGTTCTACGCCGTCGGCGCCTATACCTCGGCGATCCTGATGGAGCATGCGGGCATGAACTATGCCCTCACGCTGCCGATCGCCGGCATCGTCTGCTTCGGCTTCGGCTTCCTGTTCGGCCAGCCGGCGCTGCGGCTTTCCGGCGTCTATCTGGCGCTCGCGACCTTCGCGCTCGCCACCGCGATGCCGCAGCTTCTGAAGCTGGGCTATTTCGAGCACTGGACCGGCGGCGTGCAGGGTCTCGTGGTCACCAAGCCGGATGCGCCGTTCGGCCTGCCGATGGGGCAGGACATGTGGCTGTATTACTTCACGCTGGTGGTCACGATCGCGATCTATCTCGCCTCGGTGAACCTGCTGCGCTCGCGCTCGGGCCGCGCCTTCATGGCGATCCGCGACAACGAGATCGCGGCTTCCGCGATGGGCGTCGACGTCGCGCTGTACAAGACGCTGGCATTCGGCGTCTCGGCCGGCATCACCGGCGTTGCCGGCGGTCTCGGCGCTATCGCGGTGCAGTTCGTGGCGCCCGACGGCTACACCATCCAGCTCGCGATCTCGCTGTTCCTCGGCATGGTGGTCGGCGGCGTCGGCTGGCTGCCCGGCTCGATCGTAGGCTCCGCCTTCATCATCTTCGTGCCCAACATCGCCGAGGGTATTTCGAAGGGCCTTTCGGGCGCGGTGTTCGGCGTGCTGCTGTTCCTCGTCATCTTCCTCGTGCCGCACGGCGCCAGGCAGGTTGCGATCGTTGCCCAGCAACTGGCCGCAAAGTTCAAGAAAAACTGACAGCCTATAGAAGCAAACCAGGAGATATTATGCTTTCTACCGTTCGGATCGCCGCGATTTCCGCGGCGATCGTCGCTGTTGCCGCGACGTCCACGACCGCATTCGCCCAAAAGAAATACGACACCGGCGCAAGCGATACCGAGATCAAGGTCGGCAACATCATCCCCTATTCGGGACCAGCCTCCGCCTACGGCGTGATCGGCAAGACCGAAGAGGCTTATTTCAAGATGATCAACGATCGCGGCGGCATCAACGGCCGCAAGGTCAATTTCGTCAGCTATGACGACGCCTATTCGCCGCCGAAGGCGGTCGAGCAGGTGCGCAAGCTGGTCGAGAGCGACGAGGTGTTGCTCGTCTTCAACCCGCTCGGCACCCCGTCCAACACCGCGATCCAGAAATACCTGAATTCCAAGAAGATCCCGCAGCTGTTCGTCGCGACCGGCGCCACCAAGTGGAACGACCCGAAGAACTTCCCGTGGACCATGGGCTGGCAGCCGAGCTACCAGAGCGAAGCGCAGATCTACGCCAAGTGGCTGATGAAGGAGAAGCCCGACGCCAAGATCGCGATCCTCTATCAGAACGACGATTTCGGCAAAGACTACCTCAAGGGCACCAAGGACGGCTTTGGCGCCAAGGCTGCCTCCAGCATCATCATGGAGGAGAGCTATGAGATTTCGGAGCCGTCGATCGACGGCCACATCGTCAAGATCAAGGCCGCCAATCCCGACGTGCTGCTGATCTACACCACGCCGAAGTTCGGCGCGCAGACCATCAAGAAGACCGCCGAACTCGGCTGGAAGCCGCTGCAGATCATCACCAACGTGTCGGCCTCGGTCGGTAGCGTGATGCAGCCGGCCGGCTTCGACAACGCGCAGGGCGTGCTGTCGGCCGCCTACGCCAAGGACGGTGCCGACACACAGTGGAACAACGACCCCGGCATGAAGAAGTGGGCCGAGTTTCTCGACAAGTACATGCCGGGCGCCGACAAGACCGACGGCGGCTATGTGTACGGCTATGGCGCCGCACAGACGCTCGCCAAGGTGCTCGAAATGTGCGGCGACGATCTCACCCGCGGCAACGTCATGAAGCAGGCGGCGAGCCTGAAGGACTTTACGCCCGACACCCTGCTGCCCGGCGTCAAGATCAACACCTCAGCCACCGACTTCGCCCCGATCGCCCAGCTGCAGATGCAGCGCTTCAAGGGTCAGAAGTGGGAACTGTTCGGTGAGATCATTTCCGGCGACGTCCCTTCCGAGTGACGTTGCACTGCGGGAATAAAACAACAGCCTCCGCGATATCCGTCGCGGGGGCTTTTTGTTGACGCCCCGCGCCGATGGTATTGAATACTCCAAACAAAGAACCCGAGGTGGGGAAACCATGGCTGCCGCACGTCCGTCCCTGACGGCGCTGTTGTCCGCATTCGCTCTGATCCTGACGAGCTGCAATGTCGCGCAGGCTCAGAAGAAATACGACACCGGGGCCAGCGACACCGAGATCAAGATCGGCAACACCATGCCCTACAGCGGTCCCGCGTCGGCCTATGGGGTGATCGGCAAGACCGAGGCGGCCTACTTCAGGATGATCAACGATGCCGGCGGAATCCACGGCCGCAAGATCAAGTTCATCTCCTACGACGATGGCTACTCGCCGCCCAAGACGGTGGAGCAGGCACGCAAGCTGGTCGAGAACGACGAAGTGCTGCTGCTGTTCGGCTCGGTCGGCACCGCAAGCAACGCGGCGATCCGGAAATACATGAACGAGAAGCAGGTGCCGCAGCTCTTCATCGCTTCCGGCGCCTCGAAGTGGAACGACCCGAAAGATTATCCGTGGACCATGGGCTGGCAGCCGTCCTACCAGGACGAGGCGCGGGTCTACGCAAAATACATCATGAAGCACAAGCCCGACGCCAAGGTCGCCGTGCTCTACCAGAACGACGATTTCGGCAAGGACTACCTCAAGGGTCTGAAGGACGCCTTCGGCAACAAGGCATCGATGATCGTTGCCGAGGAGGCCTACGAGACATCCGAGCCCACGATCGACAGTCACATCGTCAAGCTGAAGGCCGCCGGTGCCGACACCTTCGTCAGCATCGCGACGCCGAAATTCGCGGCACAGGCGATCAAGAAGGCCGCCGAGATCGCATGGACGCCGTTGCAGATCGTAGCCAATGTCTCGGCCTCCGTCGGCGGCGTGATGCAGCCGGCGGGCTTCGAGAATTCGCAGGGTATCCTGTCGGCGTCCTATCTCAAGGACGGCGCCGATCCGCAGTGGGCCAAGGATCCCGGCATGGAGAAATTCCTCGCCTTCCTCAGGAAGAATTATCCGGACGCCAACAAGCTCGACGGCGCCACCGCCTTCGGCTACGCCGCCGCGCAGACCATGGTGAAGGTGCTGGAGATGTGCGGTGACGACCTCACCCGCGCCAATGTCATGAAGCAGGCCGCGAGCCTGAAGGATTATGTCCCCGATACGCTGCTGCCGGGCATCAGCATCAACACGTCAGCCACCGATTTCGCGCCGATCAAGCAACTGCGCCTGATGCGGTTCAAGGGCGAAAAGTGGGAGCTGTTCGGGGACATCATTTCGAGCAATCTGAGCAACTGATCGTCACGCCGGTCTGTTCGATCCGCGCGCTCAACTCAACGGAGACGCTTTACTCGACCGCAATCTCTGCGGTTGGCGTGGCGCACAAGCCAACACGTTGGCGGATTTTTGAGCAGCGGTCCGCCTTGAGGGTGATCGACTAAAGACGCAGCCCCTGCGGCAATGCCGCAGGGGCTTTTCATTGAGACACCCCCGGTAAGATGATAGTTTTTACGACCAATAATGAGCCCTCGAAACAGAGGGCCGCGACACATCATCTGCAATCAGGGAGAGAAACGGCATGTCTGGAATACGACAATTGACGGCATTTGCTGCTGCGCTTGCGCTCCTCGCAGCATCCGGCAGCGCTGCGCTTGCCCAGAAGAAATACGACACCGGCGCCAGCGACACCGAGATCAAGATCGGCAACATCATGCCTTACAGCGGGGCGGCCTCCGCCTATGGCGTGATCGGCAAGACCGAGGAGGCCTATTTCCGCAAGATCAACGCCGAGGGCGGCATCAACGGCCGCAAGATCAACTTCATCAGCTACGACGACGCCTACACTCCGCCGAAGACGGTCGAGCAGGCGCGCAAGCTGGTCGAGAGCGACGAGGTGCTGCTGATCTTCAATTCGCTCGGCACGCCACCGAACTCGGCGATCCAGAAATACATGAACCAGAAGAAGGTGCCGCAACTGTTCGTCGCCACCGGCGCCACCAAGTGGAACGACCCGAAGGAATTCCCCTGGACGATGGGCTGGCAGCCCAACTACCAGAGCGAGTCCATCATCTATGCAAAGTACATCCTGAAGAACAAGCCGGACGCCAAAATCGCGGTGCTCTACCAGAACGACGACTACGGCAAGGACTATCTGAAGGGATTCAAGGACGGGCTCGGCGCCAAGGCAGCGTCAATGATCGTCGCCGAGGACAGCTACGAGGTAACGGAGCCAACCATCGATTCCCACATCGTGAGGCTGAAGGCCTCCGGCGCCGACGTGTTCTTCAACATCACGACGCCGAAATTCGCGGCGCAGGCGATCAAGAAGAACGCCGAGCTCAACTGGAAGCCGCTGCATTTCCTCAACAACGTCTCCGGATCGATCGGCAGCGTGATCAAGCCGGCAGGCTTCGAGAACGCCCAGGACATCATCTCGTCGCAATATTTCAAGGATCCGACCGACGCGCAGTGGAAGACCGACATGGCGATGATCGCCTGGAACGAATTCCTCGATAAGTACTATCCGGAAGCGAACCGGGCCGATGCCTCGGTGATGTACGCCTATATCGTCTCGCAGGGCCTGGTCCACGTGCTCAAGGCCTGCGGCGACAATCTGACCCGCGAGAACATCATGAAGCAGGCGGCCAGCATTCGCGATTACGAGCCCGGCGGCCTGCTGCCCGGCGTCAAGGTCAACACCTCGGCGACCGATTTCGCGCCGCTCTCGCAACTGCAATTGATCCGCTTCAAGGGCGAGACCTGGGAGCGCTTTGGCGAAGTCTTGAGCGCCGACGTCGGCGGCTAGGCCGGGAAGGTCGACCAAAGATACCGCCCCTGCGGCATTGCCGCAGGGGCTTCTCATTGAGGCGAACCGCCTAAAATGATAATCACTGCAGCCAAATAAAGAGCTCTCCGAGCAAGGGGGCCGAGACACATGCGTCTGACAAACAGGGAGAGAGACATAGATGTCCGCTACCAAAAAACTTGCGGTCCTCGGGGCCGCGCTCGCGCTCGTCGCGACGTCCGGCAGCGCTGCGCTTGCCCAGAAGAAATACGACACCGGCGCCAGCGACACCGAGATCAAGATCGGCAACATCATGCCCTACAGCGGCCCGGCGTCCGCCTATGGCGTCATCGGCCGCACCGAGGCCGCCTATTTCAAGAAGATCAACGATGCCGGCGGCATCAATGGCCGCAAGATCAACTTCATCTCCTACGATGACGCCTACTCGCCGCCGAAGGCCGTGGAACAGGCCCGCAAGCTGGTCGAGAGCGATGAGGTGCTGCTGATCTTCAACTCGCTCGGCACGCCGTCGAACTCGGCGATCCAGAAATACATGAACTCCAAGAAGGTGCCGCAGCTGTTCGTCGCCACCGGCGCCACCAAGTGGAACGACCCGAAGGACTTTCCCTGGACCATGGGCTGGCAACCCAACTACCAGAGCGAGACCCAGATCTACGCCAAGTACATCCTGAAGAACATGCCGAACGCCAAGATCGCCGTGCTCTACCAGAATGACGATTACGGCAAGGACTATCTGAAAGGTCTGAAGGACGGGCTCGGCCAGAAGGCCGCCAGCATGATCGTCGCGGAAGAAAGCTTCGAGACGTCCCAGCCGACCATCGACAGCAACATCGTCAAGCTGAAGGCGAGCAACGCCGACGTCTTCATCGACATCGCGACGCCGAAATTCGCGGCGCAGGCGATCAAGAAGGTCGCCGAGATCGGCTGGAAGCCGACCCACTTCCTCAACAACGTGTCGGCCTCGGTCGGCAGCGTGATCAAGCCGGCCGGCTTCGAGAACGCGCAGGACATCATCTCCGCCGCCTACCTGAAGGACGCTTCCGACAAGCAATGGGACAATGACCCCGGCATGAAGGAGTTCTACACCTTCATGGCCAAGGACTTCCCCGAAGGCGACAAGCTCGACGGCGGCACCGTGGTCGGCTTCGGCGTGGCGCAGACGCTGGTCCAGGTGCTGAAGCAGTGCGGCGACAACCTCACCCGCGAGAACATCATGAAGCAGGCGGCAAGCCTGAAGGACTTCCGCACCGAGGTGCTGCTGCCCGGCGTCAAGATCAACACCGCGGCGAACGATTTCGCGCCGATCAGCCAGCTGCAGCTGATGAAGTTCAAGGGCGAGAAATGGGAACTGTTCGGCGAGGTCATCAGCGCCGACGTCGGCGGCTGATTTCCGGCAAATATCCGGCCGACATTGGCCCCCTGCGATACCGTCGCAGGGGGCTTTTGTTGGCGCGTTTTCGGGCGAAGCGGGTAGCGGTTCGTGCGGAGAAAACGCGTCAGAAACCGGGATTTAAAGCCATGGCGCTGCTCGCAAGCCGGCCCGGGCAATGCCTGCTTACACTTTGGCCGGCAATACGCTAGGTAAACCGGCAAGACCCCGACAAGAAACCGGCGCCCTTGCGCGGCGGCAACAACAAGGAGATTTCGGGAAATGCCGATGCCGATCCGACACCGTGTCGCAACCGCCCTGCTCGGCCTCGCCGTCGCCGCCGCGACCGGCAATGCCGCATGGGGGCAGAAGAAATACGACACCGGTGCGAGCGACGCCGAGATCAAGGTCGGCAACATCGTGCCCTATAGCGGCCCGGCGTCGGCCTATGGCGTGGTCGGCAAGGCGATGGCCGCGGTGTTCAAGAAGGTCAACGACGACGGCGGCATCAACGGGCGCAAGATCACTTTCGTTTCCTATGACGACGCCTACTCGCCGCCGAAAGCCGTCGAGCAGGTCCGCAAGCTGGTCGAGAGCGACGAGGTGCTGTTCCTGTTCGGCACGCTCGGCACCGCCTCGAACACCGCGATCCAGAAATATCTCAACGCCAAGAAAGTGCCGCAGCTGTTCGTCGCCACCGGCGCCACCAAGTGGAACGATCCGAAGGCCTTCCCGTGGACCATGGGTTGGCTGCCCAGCTACCAGAGCGAGTCGCGGATCTACGCGAAATATCTGCTCAAGGAGAAGCCTGCCGCCAAGGTCGCGGTGCTCTACCAGAACGACGACATGGGCAAGGACTACCTCAAGGGCCTGGAAGACGGCTTCGCCAGCGACCCCGCGCGCGTCGTCGCCAAGGAGAGCTATGAAGTCGCCGAGCCGACCATCGATTCCCATGTGGTGCGGCTGAAATCCTCCAATCCCGACGTCATCGTCTTCTTCACCACGCCGAAATTCGGCGCACAGGCGATCAAGAAGCTCGGCGAGATGAACTGGAAGCCGGTGACCATCGTCTCCAACGTCTCGGCTTCCACCGCGACCGTGATGCGTCCGGCCGGCCTCGACAACGCGCAGGGCGTGATCTCGGCCGCCTACGCCAAGGACGCCAGCGATCCGCAATGGAAGGATGATGCCGGCATGAAGGCGTTCGACGACCTGCTCGCCAAATACATGCCCGACACCAACCGCGTCGATGCCTCGGCGATGACCGGCTACAACATGGCGACCACGATGGTCGAGGTGCTGCGCCGCTGCGGCGACGACCTCACCCGCGCCAATGTGATGAAGCAGGCGGCGAGCCTGAAGCAATTCGCGCAGGGCGGCCTGCTGCCCGGCGTGACGCTGTCGACCGGGCCTGCCGACTTCCAGCCGATAGAGCAGCTCCAGTTGATGCAGTTCAAGGGCGAGCGCTGGCAATTGTTCGGCGACGTCATCAGCGGCGAAGTCGGCGGCAATTAAAGCCGGAATGGATATTGCTTCGATCGAAACGGCCGCAATCTTCCCTTACCTCTTCTGCTTGCGGGGGAGGTCGGATCGCATCAAAGATGCGATCCGGGTGGGGGCTTTGTCCGCAATACGACTCGTGGCAGCCCCCCACCCTGACCCTCCCCCGCAAGCGGGAGAAGGAACAGTACCTACGTCCCGACTCGCGCAAAGGCACAACCATGACCGACCGTCGTCCTTTCCTGCGTTCGATCTTCGATGCCGCGGTAGCGGCTGCGCATCCCGATGTCGTGCTGGCGTCGCGGCTGCGGCCGGTGCCGAAGGGACGGGTGATCTGTCTCTGCGCAGGCAAGGGCGCCGCGGCGATGGCCGCAGCGGCCGAGCGGCATTATCTCGACGCGCTCGAGCTCGATCTGGCGCGGCTGGTCGGCATCGCCACCACCCGCCACGGCCATGGCGTGCCGACCCGCCGCATCAAGGTCGCCGAGGCCGGTCACCCGGTGCCCGATGAAGCCGGGCTCAAGGCGGCGGACGACACGCTGCAGCTCGCCGCGACAGCGACCCCGGACGATCTCCTGCTGGTGCTGCTGACCGGCGGCGGTTCGGCGAACTGGATCGCGCCGGTCGAGGGCGTGACCTTCGCGCAGAAGCAGCAGGTCAACCGCGCGCTGCTGCGCTCCGGCGCGCCGATCGGCGAGATGAATACCGTGCGCAAGCATCTCTCGCGCATCAAGGGCGGACGGCTGGCGCGCGCCGGCCAGCACGCCGCCGAGATCGTCACGCTGGCGATTTCCGACGTGCCGCATGACGATCCCTCCGCGATCGCCTCGGGGCCGACGGTACCGGATCCGACCACGCTGGCGGACGCCCGCGCGCTGGTCGCCAGATACAATCTCTCGATCGATGACGCGGTCCGCCGCGCGCTTGACGATCCCGCGAACGAAAGCTGCAAGCCCGGCGATGCCGCCTTCGCGCGGGCGACGTTCGAATTGCTGGCAAAGCCGAAGGCCTCGATCGACGCCGCGGTGAAGGTCGCGCAGCACGCCGGCTACGAGACCATCGCGCTCGGCGCCGATCTCGAAGGCGAGGCCCGCGAGATCGCGGCCGAGCATGCGCGGCTTGCGCTGAAGGCGCGCAGCGAAGGCAAGCGGGTTGCGATCATCTCCGGCGGCGAGCTCACGGTGACGGTGCGCGGCAATGGCCGCGGCGGCCCCAACCAGGAATACGCGCTGGCGCTGGCCGGCCTGCTGAAGGATACGCCCGACGTCTCGGCGCTGGCCGCCGATACCGACGGCGCCGACGGCGGCGCCGGCAGCGCGACCGACCCGGCCGGCGCCGTGATCGACCAGGCGACATTCGCGAAGATGAAATCGATCGGCCTCGATCCGAAGGCCTATCTCGAGAACAACGATGCGACGGGGTTCTTCGCCCAGACCGGGGATCTGCTGCTGACCGGGCCGACGCTGACCAACGTCAATGACGTGCGGGTGATTTTGGTGGATTAGGCCGTATCCTCGACGGGCCCAAGGCCAGTCTCGGGCTGCGCCCAAAGCTCCTGATAGTTACGAAACTTCGCAAGCGTCTCGTCATATCGCGTCGGCTCGAGCACCGGCAAAATGCGCTTCAACACTGAGTTGATCGGCGCGGAGGTGTGCCGAACGTATAAGTCGATCGGGTCAAGCAAGTGCCTCAGGTGCAGCTTTGGATCATAGTTCAGCCCGCTGCTGCGAAACCATTTGTACCCGTTGGCGATTGCCCAGCTCACCATGTCGCGAAACACATAATGATAGAGGTGCAGGTCTAAGGCGACATCGTAGTCGAGACCTATGTACTCCGCATAAATCGCGTCACCGTGTACCATGCATGCGGCAAACGCGACGATCCGCTCGTTCTGACGCCAGAGGAAGAAGCGAACCTTGTCCCCCATCCGCCGCCCCAAGTCGCAGAAGTATTGTTCCGTCAGCTTCTCGAAGTGCAGTTTCGAACGCTGATAGACTTGGAAATACAATGGATAGATCTGCGCGATCACCGGCGTTGCGTCGTTGACGACGTTCATCTCGACGGATGGAGAGGCCCGCGCTGTCGCCTCAAACTTCTTGCGAAGTTTCTTACGGGTTGCGCTGTTGAGCGCATGATTCATATAGTCATCGAAATTGGCGTAATCGATGCAAAGCCTGGTCATGGGCAGGCTGGGGATGCGGGTGACGCCGTGAGCGATCAGGCAGTCGAGGATTGGTCGGTATCGCGCCGGAAACTCCTTGAGCACGATCAGCCGCGCCCCGAGCCTGCGAGCATGTATTGCAATCGTAGAGGCCAGCAGTTCCGCGCAGCCTCGATGGCAGGCCTCGTCCCCGTCAAGATGACCTTCCCCGGCGACGCACCCCACCATGAGCGGACGGGCGCGCATCAAACCTGGCCACACCCGGCGAATGGCGTCGATGAGTACGCCAAACCGCGGGCTCGCACCGGCCAGCAAATCCAGGTCCATCAGGAAGAATGGCTGTACAGCACAAACCTGGTCGACCGCATCCTTGATGAGGAAATACCGGTAATCGAACTCGGGATGAAGGGTATCCTCGACCAACTCATAGTATCGATGATCCTTGCGCTCGCTCGCGAAGGCGAACTGCCAGCGCGGACAATGCTCCAAATCGTTCCGCACAATGACTTGGAGATGCGGCGGACACTGCATCGGCTCGCGTCTCGTGAGGTCGCCGATTTGGCTCGTCAAGTGCGCTGTTGCAGCTTCCGGCACGATCTCACGCTCGCCACAGATCCCGGCCCTAGGGCAGCATTTATCACGGCGCCAAAACAATGCAGCTAACATATCCGTCAGAAACTAACTCGTTAGTCATTTGCGATTTGGCGTTGGAGCAGAACACTCCTGATACGACCCGCATGCGCGGACACCCGCCGTCCAGCGCGGCATCCGGGGAGCGGACTCATGGCAGTGGTGATTGGAGTCACGGGACTTGCATTTGAGGCGCGGATCGCTGCAGACCTGCATACGCAGGCGATCTGCAGTGGCGATGGCAGCACGCTCGCGGAGTCTCTCGCGTCGGCAATTGCTGAGGATTGCTGCGGTCTCATCAGCTTTGGCGTCGCGGGCGGCCTTTCGCCCAACCTCCCGGCAGGCGCATGCGTCGTAGCATCGACGATCGTTTCGGAAACGATTCAGCTCTTCACTGATCGGGACTGGTCGCAAGCCTTGCTTCGACTCATCCCCGGTTCGATTTATGGCCCTATTGCTGGTGTGACTACCGTCGCGATGCATCCAGAAGCGAAGCGCTCGCTGCATATGAGTACAGGCGCGCTGGCGGTCGATAACGAATCCCATGTGGCGGCGAGTGTCGCTGCAGCGCGCGGCCTCCCTATGACTGCCGTCCGCGTGATCATGGATCCGGCCGGTCGGCAGCTTCCTGCCGCCGCCCTGTCCGCAGTGCGTGCAAACGGGACGATCGATCTCGCCGCGCTGGTCCGTGCGACAATGAAACAGCCGAGCGAGTTACCGATGCTGCTTCGGACCAGTCTCGACGCACTGTCCGGATTTGCGGCGCTGCTTCGCTGCCGTCAATTGCTTGGCCCTGGATTAGGGCTGCCTTCCTTGCAAGCAGATGAGTCGGAGCCAAGCTCAAGTGTCGTAGCGGAAGATCGTATGATCGCCCTCTAGAGCGTTTTCGAGCGAAGTGGGCACCGGTTCGCGTGAAGAAAACGCGTCAAAACAAGAATCTAGAGCTTCGGTTCTGATTCAATCAGAACCGAAAATGCTCTAGTCGCTTTTTCTAGCCGAACGGGCTGCTATACCTGCCGACTGCGTGACCTCAACGCGCACTGAAGGTGAGGCCGGCGCGCTCCTTTAGACGCTTGCGCAAGGCCGGCCCCATCAGCGCGCCCGGCGTCCAGATGCCGCCCTCGCCCTGCACGTCGCGCACGACGCAGAGAGCGCTTTCGGTGATCATCTTGCTGGTCGAGCCATAGCCCGGATCGCGGTCGCCGGTGACAACGGCTTCGACCCGTCCGCCATCCGGCACCTCGCCCAGAAAAAAGATGTCGTAGAAGCCCCTCTCGCGCGCTTCCCGGGTCGGGCCTGCGCCGCGTTTGAGACCGCCGGTCCCGAACAAGGACACCACCGTGGCGAACGTCTCCGTCGTCACGCTCGCGATGTCCCCAAGTCCCGGCGCCACCATCATCTCGTCATAAACGAAGTCCCTGCCGTAGGGATGGCCCAACAGGAAGTTCGTGCGGTGCACGTTCTTGGTGTTGATCGGCGCCATCGGGAACGGCACGAGCCACGCGTGCATGCTCGTGTCATATTCGGGGACGAGGCCCGACGGCTGAGACGGCCCAGTGAAGCCCGGCGTCAACGCGAAGGGATCGGTCAGCAGCCGGATCAGGGCCGGGTCGCGCGCCGCGGCGGCCAGCGTCGCCTGAGCGCTCGCCGCGGTGCCGCCGGACATGCCACCCCTCACCTTGCGTAGACGGGCCTTCACCCGCCGCGCCGGGCGTCCGAATTTCTCGCGCGCCTTCTCCTGCAGCGTGAGCACACCGAGATCGAACGGGATGGAATCGAAGCCACAGGAGAAGACGATGCGCGCGCCGGTCCGTTTTGCCTCTTCGTGATGGGCGTCGATCATACCCCGCATCCAGCCCGGTTCGCCGCAAAGATCAACATAGGCCGTGCCGGTGGCCGCGCATGCCGCCACTAGCCCGGGACCGTGAAGCTGATAGGGCCCGACCGTGGTGACGACCACGGCCGCGCGCTCGCACATCGAACGCAGGCTGGCCGGCTCGGAGGCATCCGCCTTCACCAACGGCAAATCGTCCGGTGCGCCGATGTCGGCACGCACTTTCTGGAGTTTGTCGGTCGAGCGTCCCGCAATTGCCCAGGACGGAGCATCGTCGCCGCGATAGGATGTCGCCAGATATTCGGCGATGAGACCCCCGGTGTAACCCGTCGCGCCATAGACGATGAGGTCGAAGTCCCGCTTCACGGCGTTGATCCTCCTCGAGCCCCGGAAGCGCTCCCTTCAGATCCGTTAGCAACGCTCGGTACGCTTCGCGGCCTTTTGCGAGGGGCCGTGCAACATACGGGCCATCGCGCTTGACGGAGGATACCACAATCGCCGCCCTTCGGCGCGCAACCTCCCGGCGATTTCCGGCCCCCCTTGAGAGCCGTCGTGAGTACGGACGCTGGGTCTGGTCGGCGTGAGCCGAAGCAGACAGCCGGCACATTTGAGCGCCTGTGGCCGCTTGCAAACGCCCTCCCACGGCCTACCATGGATTGGGGAGTTCGCGTGCAGGAGCGAAGCCATGGAACTCACCGTAGTGCCCATCGTCAAGCCGGATGAGACCAACTTCATCTTCGGCCAGTCGCATTTCATCAAGACCGTGGAAGACCTTCACGAAGCGCTGGTGGGCGCGGTTCCGCGCATCCGCTTCGGGTTGGCTTTCTGCGAGGCCTCCGGCAAGCGGTTGGTGCGCTGCTCCGGTAACGACGACGCCTCGCTCGCCCTGGCACGCGACAACGCATTGGCCATCGGCGCCGGTCACACCTTCCTGATTTTCCTCGGCGACGGGTTCTTTCCCGTCAACGTGCTGCCGGCGGTGCGCGCAGTGCCGGAGGTCTGCCGCATCTATTGCTCGACGGCCAATCCAACACAGGTGATCGTCGCGCAGACGGAGCTCGGGCGCGGCGTGCTCGGCGTGGTGGATGGCGCCTCGCCGCTGGGTGTCGAAACCGACGCCGACATTGCGTGGCGGAAGGATCTACTGCGGAACATCGGCTACAAGCTTTAGACCGCGATGGTTCGCCGCCTGGCGGCGCCCGCATGCCGGATATGTATCAACCCAACGCGTCATTGCGAGCGGACGAGCCGTCGCGCCCCCTCAAAACTCCTGCGCGAGCTTCGCCAGCATCTCCAGCAAAGCGGCGTGGTTGGCGGGGCCGAGCACCTCGATCAACCGCGCCTCGTGCTTGTTGGCGACCAGCTTCTTGGCGCGCGCCAGCACGGCACGGCCCTTGTCGGTCAGGACCAGGATGTGGGAACGGCGGTCGTTGGTGGAGCGCATCCGCGCGCAAAGGTCGCGGCTCTCGAGCGCGTCGAGCATCGCGACGAAATTCGGCCTAAGGATGCCGAGCGTGTTGGCGATCTCGGTCTGGTTGCGGCCCGGATTCTTGTCGAGCAGCAGCAGCACCGAGAACTGCGCCGGCGTCAGCTGCAGCGGCGCGACGCAGCGCAGGAAATCCTCGAATACCCTGAGCTGCGCGCGCTTCAACGAATAGCCGAGCAATCCGGACAGTTCGCCCAGTTGCAGCATGCTGTCGTCCCCGGCAGAATCGGCCGGTTCCCTGCGCAGGGCCCGCGACGAACGGAGGGCATCGGTGGCGGTCTTGGAAACAGTCATCGCTCCAGGCTCGCAATCCCGGTACAAGAATCCCGCACGACACTCGGGGACCTTGAGATTATATCTAATAATTGTTATGGACTATATCAAATATCGGCAGCTTTCAACAGCCGATATCGGCCGACCTGACCGGCGCAACCGGTTGAGGCGGTCCCACGCTTGAGGGGGAGCGCTCGGCCTTGAACACAACGATCATGCTGTTCCTGCTGCAGGACGGCATCACCAATGGCGCGATCTACGCACTGCTCGGGCTGGCCCTGGTGCTGGTGTTCGCGGTCACGCGGGTGATCCTGATCCCGCAGGGCGAATTCGTCACCTACGGCGCGCTGAGCTACGCCATGCTGGCGACCGGCCAGGTGCCCGGCACCGCACGCCTTGCCGTCGCGATGGGCCTCGTCGCCTTCGCCCTCGACCTGTTCTTCGCCCGCAACGCGCTGCATGCGCGGCTGGTGATCCGCTCGGTCGCGCTCAACATCGCCTTTCCCGTCGCGCTGCTCGGTCTGATTTACGCGCTGGTCGGTCCCGGCACGCCGATCGCCGTCAACATCGCGCTCGCGCTCCTGATCGTGGCGGCGATCGGGGTGTTCCTCTACCGCATCGCGTTCCAGCCGATCGCGCACACCTCCGTGCTGGTGCTGCTGATCGCCTCGGTCGGCTGCCATCTGGCGCTGCAGGGCCTCGGCCTGGTGTTCTTCGGCGCCGAAGGCCTGCGCGCGCCTGCGCTGTCGAATGCCGCAGTGACCGCCGGCCCGCTGCGCTTCACCGGGCAGAGCCTTGCGGTCTACGGCCTGACGATCGGCTTCATCGTCGCCCTGTGGCTGTTCTTCGGCTACACCAAGACCGGCAAGGCGCTGCGCGCCACCGCGGTCAACCGCCTCGGTGCCCGCCTGGTCGGTATCCGCACCACGCTGTCCGGCCAGATCGCGTTCCTGCTCGCCTCCGTCATCGGCGCGATCTCCGGCATCCTGATCGTGCCGATCACCACGCTCTATTACGACACCGGCTTCCTGATCGGCTTGAAAGGCTTCATCGCCGCCATCATCGGCGGCCTGGTCAGCTACCCCCTGACCGCAGTCGCCGCCATCGTGGTCGGCATCGTCGAGGCCTTCTCATCGTTCTACGCCAGCAATTTCAAGGAAGTCATCGTGTTCACGCTGATCCTCCCCGTGCTCGTGTTGCGCTCGCTCGCGGCGCCCGAGGTCGAAGAAGAGAAGGATTGAGCGCGATGACGCAGCGCCTTCCCCTCATCATCTTCGCGCTCGTGATGGCGGTGATCCCGCTTGTCCCGGGCATCCCGCCGTTCTGGATCGTTCTGCTCGACAATATCGGCCTCGCCGCGCTGGTTGCGATGGGCCTCGTGCTGCTCACCGGCGTCGGCGGCCTGACCTCGTTCGGCCAGGCCGCGTTCTGCGGCTTCGGCGCCTACACCACGGCGGTGCTGACCACCGCCTACGGCGTCTCGCCCTGGCTGACGCTGCCGGCTTCGCTGCTGGTCAGCGGCATCGCGGCCGTGCTGCTCGGCATCGTCACGGTGCGGCTGTCCGGCCACTATCTGCCGCTCGGCACCATCGCCTGGGGCATCGGGCTGTTCTATCTGTTCAGCAAGCTCGAATTCCTCGGCCGCAACGACGGCATCTCCGGCATTCCGCCGCTGTCGATCGGCTCGTTCAAGATGCTGAGCCCGGATGCGATCTATTATGCGATCTGGGTCGCGGTGCTGCTCTCCGCGCTGCTGACCATGAACCTCTTGGACTCCCGCACCGGGCGCGCGATCCGCGCCTTGCGGCGCGGCCATGTCGCAGCCGAAGCGTTCGGCGTGCAGACGCCGCGCGCGAAGCTGTTGGTGTTCATCTATGCCGCGGTGCTGGCCGGCCTGTCCGGCTGGCTCTATGCGCATTTCCAGCGCGCCGCCAACCCGACGCCGTTCGGCGCGCAGGCCGGCATCGAGTATCTGTTCATCGCCGTGGTCGGCGGCGCGGGTTACGTCTGGGGCGGCGTGCTTGGCGCCGGCATCGTCGTGATCCTCAAGGAGGTGCTGCAGAGCTACCTGCCCTACATCTTCGGCGGCCAGAGCCAGCTCGAGACCATCGTGTTCGGCATCATGCTGGTGCTGCTGTTGCAGCTCGCTCCTCAAGGCGTCTGGCCTTGGCTGATGTCGCGGCTGCCGTTCAAGCCCGCCCGCAAGACCCTGGACACGTCGGTGAAGCTGGAGCACCGCGAACGGACGCCCGGAACGTCTCCGATCCTTCTGCACATCGACAAGGCGCGCAAGCAGTTCGGCGGCGTGCTCGCGGTCAACGACGTCTCGTTCGACGTCAACGCCCGCGAGATCGTCGCGCTGATCGGCCCGAACGGCGCCGGCAAGAGCACCACCTTCAATTTGATCACCGGCGTCCTGACCGCAACCAGCGGCAAGATCTCCGTGCTCGGCAAGGAAGTCGAGAACGCCCCGCCGCAGGAGGTGGTCAAGCTCGGCGTTTCCAGGACCTTCCAGCACGTCAAGCTGGTACCCGACATGACCGTGCTGGAGAACGTCGCGATCGGCGCGCATCTGCGCGGCAATTCCGGCGCGATCTCCAGCATGCTGAGGCTCGACCGCGCCGACGAGGCGAAGCTGCTGGCGGAAGCCGCGCGGCAGATCGCGCGCGTCGGCCTGTCCGACCAGATCGACCAGCTCGCGGGTTCGCTGTCGCTCGGACAGCAACGCATCGTCGAGATCGCCCGCGCGCTGTGCGTCGATCCGATGCTGCTGCTGCTCGATGAGCCGGCCGCCGGGCTGCGCCACATGGAGAAGCAGCGGCTGGCCGCGCTGCTCCGGCAATTGCGCGACGGCGGCATGTCGGTGCTGCTGGTCGAGCACGACATGGGGTTCGTGATGGATCTCGCCGACCGCATCGTGGTGCTGGATTTCGGCACCAAGATCGCCGAGGGCACGCCGGCCGCGATCAAGCGTAACCCCGACGTGATCAAGGCCTATCTCGGAGCCGCCGCATGACTGCGCTGCTATCGGTGACCGACGTCCACATCTCCTACGGCAAGGTCGAGGCGGTGCGCGGCGTTTCGCTCGACGTCGCCCCGAACGAGATCGTCACCATCATCGGTGCCAACGGCGCCGGCAAGACCACGCTGCTCAACGCCATCATGGGCGTGCTGCCGCTGAAGGGGCGCACGACGTTCGCGGGCGTCGACATGGCGCCGCTCGACATCGAGGACCGCGTCGCCATCGGCCTCAGCCTGGTGCCCGAGCATCGCGAGTTGTTCGGCACCATGAATGTCGAGGACAATCTCGAGCTCGGCGCCTTCCGGATCGCGAAGGCTGTCGCGGCGACCTCGCTGGAGCGGGTCTACACGTTGTTTCCGCGGCTCAAGGAGCGGCGCAAGCAGCTTGCCGGAACGCTGTCCGGCGGCGAGCAGCAGATGCTGGCGATGGGCCGCGCGCTGATGGGCGCGCCGAAGCTCTTGATGCTGGACGAGCCGAGCCTCGGCCTCGCCCCGATCATTGTCGCCGATATCTTCCGTATCGTCGGCGAGCTCCGCGCCGCCGGCGTCTCGGTGCTGCTGGTCGAGCAGAATGCGCAGGCCGCATTGCAGATCGCCGACCGCGCCTATGTCATGGAGCTCGGCGAGTTCGTGCTGTCGGGCACCGCCAAGGATATCGCCGCCAACAAGGGCGTCGCCGCGAGCTATCTCGGCTTCCAGCACGAAGGCGAAAGCGCGATTTAGGCGCCGTCACCCTTACTTTACTGATGAAAAAGCCGGCCTCATCGGGGCCGGCTTCTTCGTTTCGCGGATCGCGACCGGCTCACATCGCCGGGACGTATTTGCCGTCCTTGACCGTCAGCAGGATGCGCGAGCGGTCGTCGAGGCCGTAGCGGTCCTTTTCGGTCCAGTTGTAGACGCCCTGGGTGGCGACGATCTCCTTCTCGGAGATGAACGCCTTGCGGATGCCTTCGCGGAACTCGGGCGTGCCGGGCTTGCCGGCCTTCAGCGCCACCGGGATGACACGCTTCAATACCTCGAAGGCATCGTAGGAATGGCCGGCGAACTGGCTGCGGCTGTTGGCGCCGTACTTTGCTTCATAGGCGGTGTTGAGCGCAAGCCCAGGCTTCTTGGTCAGCGCGCTGTCGGCTTGCGTTTCCGGCGACATCACCGGGCCAGCCGACATGATGACGCCTTCTGCGGCCGCACCAGCGATGCGGATGAAGTCCATGCTGGCGGCGCCGTGGGTCTGGTAGATCAGGCCCTTGTAGCCGCGCTCGCGCAGCGCGGTCTGCGGCAGCGCCGCGGCGGTGCCGGAAGCACCGACCAGGATGGCGTCGGGATTGGCGGCGACGAGCTTCAGCACCTGGCCCGCGACCGACGTATCCGGACGCGCGAAGCGTTCCTCGTCGGTCATGGTCAGGCCCATCGGCACGGCCTGCGCCTTGAAGTCGTTGACCCAGAGGTCGCCGTAGGAATCCGAATAGCCGATATAGCCGACGGTCTTGATGTTGTGCGCCTTCATGTGCTCGTAGAGCACCTTGCCCATGATCGGGATCGACTGCGGCAGGTCGACCGACCACTTCATGCGCGCGTCGTTGATCGGGAACGGCGCGAGGCCGAGATGCGGGATGCCGGCCTCGTTGGCGACCGTCGACACTGCGATCGAGGGCGGCGTGGTGCAGGAGCCCATGATGATGTCGGCCTTCGACTCCGTGACGAAGCGCCGCGCATTGGTGGTCGCAGCCGTCGGATCGCCGCCGTCGTCGAGCACGATCAGCTTCAGCGGCACGCCGCCGATCTCCTTCGGCACGAAATCGAGCGCGTTGCGCTCCGGGATGCCAAGCGCCGCGGCTGGCCCCGTGGTCGAGATCGAGATGCCGATGGTGATTTCATTGGTCTGCGCCAGTGCGGGCGCGCCCGGCAGCGCGATGGCTGCCGCGAGCACTGCTGTGGCGAGAGTGGCCTTCCTCATTCATTCCTCCCTGCGGATAAGTTTTTTGGGTTTAAACCAGTTTTGCGGGCCAATTCAGCCCCTTCTTTAGAGCATGATCCGGAAAAGTGGAAACCGGTTTTCCGAGAGGATCATGCTCCGAAAGTCGAGTCATGAGGGGGTGCGAGTCAGCCGTTCATGAAGCGGTCGATGATCTCCTGCGGAAACGGCGCCGATTTCAGCTTGGCGGAATCGTCCGGGTGGCGGCCGACCAGCACCCTGGTCTCGAATGCCTCGATCGCCAGCGCTTCGCCCTTGAACACGCGATGCACCACCTCGAAGCTCGAGCGCTTGATGCTCTCGATCCGGCTCTCGATGGTGATCCAGTCGCCATAGGTCGACGGGATGTGAAATTTCGCCCGCGTGTCGACCATGGGAATGCCGACCAGGCCGTATTTGTGGACGAGGTCCTGCTTCGAATAGCCGGCGGCTTCGAACATGATCGAGGTCGAGTCGTCGAACATCGCGAAATAGCGCGGGTAGTAGACGATGGTGGCGGGGTCGCAATCGCCCCACTGGATCTGCACGGCGCGCCGATTGACGAACATGATTTATCCTCGATTGAGCGTGAGCGATCCGGAAGGGCGGCTCGCACTCTTCCGGATCATGCGTCAGCGCGGCGCCATCCGGAGCGCGGCATCGAGCCGCACCACTTCGCCGTTCAGATAGGGATTGTCGATCATGTGCAGTGCCAACGAGGCGAACTCGTCGGCTTGGCCGAGCCGGCGCGGGAACGGGATCGAGGCGGCGAGCGAATCCTGCGCTTCCTGCGGCAGGCCCGCCAGCAAGGGCGTCATGAACAGGCCCGGCGCGATGGTCAGCACACGGATGCCGAACTGCGCGAGCTCGCGCGCGATCGGCAATGTCATCGCGACGATGCCGCCCTTCGATGCCGAATAGGCCGCCTGCCCGATCTGGCCATCATAGGCCGCGACCGAGGCCGTCGAGATCACGACGCCGCGCTCGCCGGTTGCGAGCGGCTCGAGCTTGGCCATGTCAGCGGTCGCAAGCCGCAGCATGTTGAACGAGCCGATCAGATTGACCTTGATCACCTTGTCGAAGTCGGCGAGCTCCATCGGCCCCTCGCGGCCGATCACACGTTTTGCCACCCCGATGCCGGCGCAATTCACCAGCACGCGGGCCGGGCCGTGCGCCTTGGCGGCGGTCGCGACGGCAGCTTCGGCCGCCGCCGCATCGGCGACGTCGCAGACAACCGGAATACCGCCGATCTCGGCCGCGACGCTCTCGGCGAGCTTGGCGTTGAGGTCGCAGACCGCGACCTTGGCGCCCTGCGCGGCCAGACGGCACGCGGTCGCAGCGCCCAATCCCGATGCGCCGCCGGTGACGATGGCGGCCTGGTCCTTCAACTGCATGGCATGCTCCTCTTCGATCTTCAGACGAGTGTGATCACCGATGCCGGCGGCACCGGCGCATAGAGCGCTTCGATGATGTCCGTGCGATGCTCCAGCACCGCGCGCTGGTTGATCGAGCCCTTGTCGGTGACCTCGCCGCGATCGATCGACAGCGGCGTATCGAGCAGGATCGCGCGCGCGATCCGGTTCGACGAGCCGGTGGCGCCGGCAAGGACCCGCGCGAAGCGCTCGCGGAAGGCCGCCCGCACCAGCAGATCATTGGCCGCGGCCGCGATGTCATTGGCGACAAGCGCCGGATTGATCAGGCGGCAGCCGTCGAGATCGAGGATCACGATCGCGGCAAGCTCGTCGCGGTTGAGCCCCGCGATCACGACGTCGCGCACCAGCGGCGCGCAGGTGCCGACGAAGCGCGCCCGCAGCGGCCCGACGCTGACCCAGGTGCCGCTCGCCAGCTTGAAATCCTCGGCGATGCGGCCGTCGAAATCGAAACCGGCATCGAGATCACTCGCGTTAGCGGGCTTCAGCGCGTCGCCAAATTTATAAAAGCCTTCCTCGTCGAACGCCTTGGCGGTCAGCTCGGGCTGCCGCCAGTAGCCGGGGGTCACGTTCGGGCCTTTGGCGCGGACCTCGAGCTTGCCGTTGTTCGGAACGAGCTTCGCATCGTTGCCCGACACCGGAAGACCGACATGGCCGGAGCGGCTGGTATCGGGACGCACCGACATGAAGAACGGCGAGGTCTCGGTGGCGCCGAGGCCGGTCAGCATGGGCACGCGATAGCCCTTCTCCTGCACGGCGAGCGCATCGAGGCTGTTCCAGATGAACGGCGACAGCGCGGCACCCGAGAAGAACATCGCATGCAGCCGGTCGAAGAATTTTGCCCGCAGACCGGCGTCGTCGCGCAGATAGGGCAGCAGCGATTCATAGCCCTTGGGCACGTTGAAATAGACCGTCGGCGAGATCTCGCGCAGGTTTCGCACGGTCTCCTCGATGCCGCCGGGCATCGGCTTGCCTTCATCGAGATACATCGAGCCGCCGTTATAGAGCGTCAGCCCCACATTGTGGTTGCCGCCAAAAGTGTGATTCCATGGCAACCAGTCGACGATCACAGGCGGCTCGTCCTTGAGGAACGCCAGCGTCTCGCGCAGCATCACCTGGTTGGCGCAGATCATGCGCTGGGTGTTGATGACGGCCTTGGGATTGCCGGTCGACCCCGACGTCAGCAGGAATTTCGCGATCGTGTCCGGACCGATAGCCGCATTGGTCGCATCGAGGCGCGGGTCTTCCGGCGTTGCCATGAGGCCGGCGAGGCGCGTCACCTCACGGCCGGGCACGGTGCCGCGGCTCGCGGCGATCTCGACATCGGGTTCGACATTGGCACGCAGTGCGTCGGCAAACTTGTCGGCGTCGTCGACGAAGATGAGGCCGGGCGTCAGAAGCTTGATGACGAAGCTGAGCTTGCCATAGTCGCGCGACACCAGCGAATAGGCCGGCGACACCGGGCAGAACGGAACGCCGGCATAGAGCGCGCCGAGTGCCATCAAGGCATGATCGATCGAATTGCCCGACAGGATCACGATCGGCCGCTCGGCCGACAGCCCGCGCGCGATCAACGCGGAGGCGATGCGCCTGATAGCCTCGAGCAATTGCGCGTAGGTGATCTGCCGCCAGCCGCCGCCAGCGGCACGCTCGGCCATGAACACGCGGTTCGGCTCGGCCTCTGCCCAGTGATGCAGGCGATCGGTGAGGCGAACCGGAAAATCCGCGAGCTTCAGCTTGGGACGAAGATAGATCGTGCCGTCGTCGCGGCGCTCGACGGTGACGTCCGGATTGCCGAACGAGATCGGGCGCAGCGGATGCGCGGTGCTGGCGGTTGCAGACGGCGCCGCGCTCATGTCGGCTTCACCTTGGCGGTCTTGCGATCCAGAAACGCGCGGATGCGTTTCTTGGCTTCCTTGTCGCTCTGCGCCACCGTCGCCATCAGCGATTCCATCAACAGGCCGGTCTGCGGATTGGCCTCGGCGATCATCGGCAGCGCCTGCAGCACGGCGAAGTTGGTCAGCGGCGCATTGGCGGCGACGCGCTCGGCAAGCTCCAGCGCTTTCGGCAGTGCGCCGTCTGCCTCGGTGAGGTATTGCGAGAAGCCGTAGGCGGCGCCCTCGGTCGCCGAATAGACCCGCCCGGTCAGCATCATGTCCGCCATCCGCGGCACGCCGATCAGGCGCGGCAGCCGCACCGATCCGCCGCCGCCGACGAAGATGCCGCGCTGGCCTTCGGGCAGTGCGAAATAGGCCGAGGGCTCGGCGACCCGGATATGCGCGGCGCAGGCCAGCTCCAGCCCGCCGCCGATCACCGCGCCCTTCAGCGCGGCGATGACAGGCACGCGGCAATACTGGATGCGGTCGAACACGCGGTGCCACATCTGGGAATGCACCAGGCCCTCGGTGGCGTCGCGCTCGGTCAGTTCGGAGAGGTCGAGGCCGGACGAGAAGTGATCGCCGATACCATGGATGACGACGGCGCCGACCGCATCGGGAATCGCGGAGAAGCAGTCCCGCAGCGCCAGGATGATACCGTCATTGAGCGCATTGCGCTTGGCCGGCCGGTTCAGCCCGACCGTCAGCACCGCCCCCCGCGTCTCGATCCTGAGCAGCGAGGCGTCTCCCCCGCCGGCAGCGTTTCCCATGGCGTTATTGTTTCCTGTTCAGAATAGTTATGCTTTATAACGATTAGCGGGAGAGTCAATATGGGCGCGCCCGGCTGGTGGCCGGCGACCCTTCGAGACGGCCGCTGCGCGGCCTCCTCAGGGTGACGGTAGTCGAGTTGATACGCGCGCCCCCTCGACCCGTCGTCCCTGCGAAAGCAGGGACCCATAACCACAAATGGCTTTTGCTGAGCGACGGCGGAACGACGAGTCCCGTTCACAACACAGGCCGCAGAGTATGGGTCCCTGCTTTCGCAGGGACGACACCGAATGTCGGCTGTCCCGGCGGGTGAGACAGCAAGTGTGCGAAGCTAAAGCACCTGATGCACGTCGATCACGACGCGGTCGGCGTGGCGGGCGGCGGAGCCGACGAAGATGTGCTGCATCAGCCAGCGGTAGTTTTCGGCGCCGGTCTCGAATTTCGGCACGGTGCGGAAATAGATCAGATTCGGGTCGACCGGCTCGCCGCGCTTCAGCTTCTGCAACAGCTCGACCGGCCCGAAGCGGATGCCCTTGTTCTCGACATAGACGACGGCGCCGTCGTCGGTCTCGAAGGCGTATTTCGCCTCCAGCTCGATCAGCTCATTGGGCCGGATGATCTGGAAGTCCGCACCGAAGGCCAGCACCTTGCCGTTGACCTTCTCGCCCCTCACCTCGCCGCCGATGATCGGAATGATGCGGCGGACACCGGTGCCGATGTCGCCGGCGGACGTCACCTCCGCGATCCGGGCAGTGATGGTGAAGACGTATCTGGTCTCGAGCTCGGGATTCATAGGCCTAGCCAATCATGCGCTGCGGCAGCCAGGTCGCAAGCAGCGGGAACAGGATCAGGATCACCAGCCGGATCAAATCGGTGATCACGAACGGCAGCACGCCGACAAAGATCGTCGACATGTTGACGTCCTTGATGACGCTCTTGATCACGAACACGTTCATGCCGACCGGCGGATGGATCAGGCCGAGCTCGACCGTCATGACGATGATGATGCCGAACCAGATCGGATCGAAGCCGAGCGCGGTCACCACCGGAAACACGATCGGCACGGTAAGGATCACCATCGCCATCGCGTCCATCAGGCAGCCGAGCACCAGATACATCAGGAGGATCAGCGCCAGCACGCCATAGGGGCCGATGCCGAGCCCGGTGAGGAATTCGGTGACGTGCTGCGGCGTCTGGGTGATGGTGAGGAAATAGCCGAAGCAGAGCGCGCCGATCAGCACCGTGAACACGGCGGCCGCGGTGCGCGTCGCCTGCAGCAGCGATTGCAGGATGCCTTCCCTGGTCAGCTTGCCACGGAGGATACCGATGATGAAGGCGCCCACCGCACCGACCGCGCCGGCTTCGGTCGGGACAAAGAAGCCGCCATAGAGCCCGCCGATCACGAACAGGAACAGCAGCAGCGGCGACCAGACGTCGCGCAGCGCGACGAAGCGCTCGTGCCACGACGCTTTCTTTCCCGCCGGCAGGAAGCCGGGCCGCGTCACGCCGATGATACCGATCGTGATCATGTGCATCAGGATCGCGAGCAGGCCCGGCACCACGCCCGCGATAAACAGCTTGCCGATATCCTGCTGGGTGATGATGCCGTAGACCGCGAGCACGGTGGACGGCGGCAGCATCGCCCCGAGCGTGCCGCCGACCGCGATCACGCCGGCGGCGAATGATTGCGGATAGCCGAAGCGGCGCATCTCGGGATAGGCGACGGCCGAGAAGGTCGCGGCGGTCGCGACCGACGAGCCCGAGATCGCGGCAAAGCCGCCGCAGGCGGCGATGGTCGCGATGCCGAGCCCGCCCTTCCAATGCCCGACAAAGGTGTTGGCGGCGCGGAACAGCTCGCGGCTGATGCCCGAGACGGACACGAAGGCGCCCATCAACAAGAACATCGGGATCACGCCGAAGGAATAATCCGTCACCGTGCGCATCGTGGTCTGGCCGACCAACTTCAGCGCCGGCGCGAAGCCGGTGAGATAGCCAAAGCCGGTGATGCCGACGAGGCCCATCGCCATGCCGACGGGGACACGGAGCAGCATCAGCACGAACAGGCTGACAAAGCCGATGACGGCGACGGTCTCGGGACTGAGGTCGAGACTCATGGCTGTCTACTCCGCGGTCTTGATCTTGGCATCATGGATATCTTCCGGATGGAAGATCAGGCGGTAGGTGCGGATCGCGATCAGCAGCACCGCGGAGACATCGCCGATCCACGACACCAGGAAGAACGGCCAGACCGGAACGCCGAGATCCATGGTGACGATATGGCTGTTCCTGGTGTCGATCACCTTGTCGACCAGCGTGTAGGTCTGCACGCTCACCACGAACAGCAGCACCAACGTCGCGAAGATGTCGATCCAGCGCTGGTGGCGCGGCGAGGCGTTGGCCCAGACCAGATCCACGGTGATGTGGGTGCCGCGATAGCTGGTCGCCGCAATGCCCCAGAAGATCAGGATGCCGAGCAGGAACTGGCCGAAATTGTAGTAGTCGGGGATGGTCACCGCGAAGAATTTTCTCATGAACACCGCGGTGAAGGTGTTGAGCGCGACGACGCCGACGAAGAAGGCCGCGACCCATTCGATCGAATCGATGAAGCGGTCCATGAAATTCTTGCGCGCCGGCTCGGGAGGGCCGGTGATCGCGCCGTCTGGGGAAACTTCGGCAGATTGCGTCATGCGTTGCTTCGATGAGCTCCCTCTCCCGCTCTTGCGGGGTCGAGACGAGCATAGCTCGCTCTTAGAGGGTTGGGGTGAGGGGCTGCTTCCACGAGTCGTGAATGCGGTGAGACCTGTACCCCCTCACCCGGATCGCATCTGACGATGCGATCCGACCTCTCCCCGCAAGCGGGGAGAGGTGGAGGGGAGCGGGATCAGATCCCCGCCTCGTACTTCTTCAGCGTGGCCTGCAGGTCGGCATCGATCTTTGCCGCATCGCCGCCGGCCTTCTTCACCGCCTCGGCCCAGCTGTCGCGCAGTGGCTTGACCGCCTTCTTCCACTCGGCGAGCTGATCCGATGTCAGCGGATAGACCTCGTGGCCTTCCAGCGCCTTCATCTTGGTGCGGCCATTGGCTTCGAAATCGGTCCAGGGGTCGGTGACCTTGGAGGCCCATTCCGGCGTGCAATGATCGTCGATCACCTTCTTCTGGGCAGCCGACATCGAATTATATTTGGCGAGGTTCATGTTGTAGGTGAACACCGTCGAATAGAGCGGCACGTCCATGTGGTACTTCACCACCTTGTCGATGCCGAACAGGAAGATCGAGCCCCAGGGGAAGGTGATCTCGTCGGCCACGCCGCGCTCGATCGCATCCCGCGATTCCGGCGCGGAGGCCTGCACATTGGTGCCGCCGAACATCTTCACCATCTCGCCGATGGTGCTCTGCGCGGGACGCACCTTGACGCCGGAGAGGTCGCTCGGCAGCACGATCTTCTTCTTGCCGTGCAGCGCGCCCGGATCGTGGATGAAGGCGAAGCAGAGCTTGGTGTCCTTCATCTCGGTCGGCGCATATTTGTGATACCACTCGTTCAGCGCCAGCGTGCCCTTCTTGCCGTCGGAGAATGTGAACGGAAGCTGGCCGGCGGCCGCGATTGGGAAACGGCCGGGCTGATAGCCGGGATTGACATAGGTGACGTCGGCGATGCCGTCGCGCGCCATGTCGTAATGGTCGAACGCCTTGCCGAGCTGCTCGGACGGAAACACGGTGACCTTGATGGTGCCGCCCGATGCCTTCTCGATGTCGGCGGCCCAGGCCAGCGTCGCCGGCACCAGCGGATGCGCCGGCGGCACCCATAGCGACACTTTGAGATTGACGGTCTTGTCCTGCGCGACGGCAGGTCCCGCGGCCGGCACGATGGCGGCGGCCATCAACACCGCCAACACTGTCTTCCTCATCACGTCTCCTCCTCTCCAAGGACGGGCTTGCTGCCCGGTCTCATTACTTAACATGTTATCTAATTCGGACGGATATTCAAGACGGAATCCGCCGGGCGGACGCCTCGTCGCACCCTCCGCCCCGGTCCGCCCCGCCGCATCTTGCGCTGCGGCGAACGTGCGTCCCGCGCAAATCCGCCTTGCCAAAACCGTTATATGATATAGTTGCCTTGGCAAGTTGACGGCGCGGGCCCCGGCTAAAAGCCTATCCGATCGGGAGGACAAGGTATTGCGGACAAAAGTAGCAATCATTGGCGCAGGTCCGGCCGGACTGTTGCTTGGGCAACTACTTCATACTTTCGGCGTAGACAACATCATTCTTGAGCGGCAGACCCCCGACTATGTGCTGGGGCGGATTCGCGCCGGGCTGCTCGAGGAAGGCACCGTGTCGCTGCTCGAGAGCGTCGGCGCCGCTGCCCGGCTGCACCAGGAGGGCCTGGTCCATCACGGTCTCGAGCTGGCGTTCGACGGTGCGCGGCACCGCATCGACCTGCATGGCTCGACCGGCAAGACCGTGACCATCTACGGCCAGACCGAGGTCACGCTCGACCTGATGAATGCCCGCAAGGCCGCCGGCCTGACCTCGATCTACTCGGCGGCCGACGTCAAGCCGCTCGATTTCGACACCGATCATCCGCGCGTCAGCTACGTCAAGGACGGCGTCACCCACGAGATCGCCTGCGATTTCATCGCCGGCTGCGACGGCTTCCACGGCATCAGCCGCGCCAGCGTGCCGGCTTCGGCGATCACCAGCTACGAGCGGGTGTATCCGTTCGGCTGGCTCGGCATCCTCTCGGAGACGCCGCCAGTCTCGCCGGAGCTGATCTACAACAACCACGAGCGCGGCTTTGCGCTGTGCACGATGCGCTCGTCCCACCGCAGCCGCTATTACGTGCAGTGCCCGCTCGACGATCATGTCGACCAATGGTCGGACGAGCGGTTCTGGGACGAGTTGAAGCGGCGCCTCGACCAGAAGGCCGCCGACGAGATCGTCACCGGCCCCTCGATCGAAAAGAGCATCGCGCCGCTGCGCAGCTTTGTCGCCGAGCCGATGCGGTTCGGCCGCATGTTCCTGGCCGGCGACGCCTCGCACATCGTGCCCCCGACCGGAGCCAAGGGCCTCAACCTTGCCGCCAGCGACGTGCATTATCTGTCGCAGGCGCTACGCGAATATTACGACGAGAAATCCTCCGCCGGCATCGATGGCTATTCGGGACGCGCGCTGGCGCGGGTCTGGAAGGCGGTGCGCTTCTCCTGGTGGATGACCTCAATGCTGCACAAATTCCCCGACGAGGGCGAATTCGCCGCGCGCATCCAGATCGCCGAACTCGACTACCTCGTCAGTTCGAAGGCGGCCTCGACCTCGCTGTCGGAGAATTATGTGGGGCTGCCGTTCTAGGCGAGCTCGCTGTTTCTTTCGTCGAGCGACCTCTCCGTTACACACTCAGCCGTCATACCCCGCGCATGCGGGGTATCAAGTACGCCGCGGCTTCTCGAATCATGCCGTGCGGTCTCTGGAATACTGGATCGCCCGGTCAAGCCGTGCGATGACAGCAGGGGATGTGGCGACAGACCCGCGCTACATTCAAACATTCACGCAAATCCCGTTTAAAACTTTGTAGGCGGTGAAACCGTCATCGACATCGCGTTCAATGGCGTCAACCCAACGCCATATGCGAGCTTTCAGATGAGCACCGATACGCAAGTCGTCCCCGATACTCCCCAGGACGTCCCTCAAGGCTTCGAGCCGCTGTTCCGCAAGAGCCCGCTCACCGAGCCCTGGGAGCCGCTTTACCAAAAGAAGACCGAGCGGGCCGTCATCATCGGCCTGCGGCTGGCGAGGCAGCACACCAACGGCCGCGGCCTGATCCATGGCGGCCTGATCGCCGCGCTTGCCGACAACGCGATGGGCTATAGCTGCGGCCAGGCGACCGGCTGGACCACCTCGTTCGTGACGATCTCGCTCGCGGTCGATTTCGTAGGCTCCGCCAATGTCGGACAATGGCTCGCGATCGAGAGCGACGTGATCAAGACCGGCAGCACGATCTGCTTCGCGCAGAGCCTGATCAAGGCCGACGGGGTGACCATCGCGCGCGCCAACGGCACCTTCCGCGTGGTGCCGAAGAAGCCGCCGGTGAGCTAGTCGAAATACCAGTCGGTGATCTCGGTCACGAGATCGATGAAGGTCCGCACCTTGGCCGACAACAGCCGCGTCGTCGGATAGACGACGTGGATCGGCACCGCCGGCTGCTCGAACTCGGCGAGCACGATTTGGAGCCGCCGCGCCTTCAGCGATTCGGCGGCCTGGTAGGCCATCACCCGGGTCAGTCCGCCGTCCTGCTCGGCATACTGGATGGCGGCGTCCGAACTGTTGCTGGTGAAGCGCGGCGTAGGGGTAATGCGGATTTCGCGGCCATCCTCCATGAAGCGCCAATCCGGCGTCGCGGTCATGGCGCCGAACTGGATCGTGTCGTGAGCGGTGAGGTCTGCCGGCCGCTTCGGCTCGCCGCGACGCCTGAGATAGCCGGCCGACGCCACCACGATGCGGCGCATCCGGCCGACATGCCGTGCCACCAGCGTCGAGTCCGGCAAGTGCCCGATCCTGACCGCGAGATCGACGCCGTCCTCGACCAGATTGATCCTGCGATCCGACAGCCGCAGGTCGACGCCGACGCCGGGATAGCGCTTCAGGTAGGCGCTCACGACCGGGCTGACGTGCAGCCGCCCGAAGCCGAACGGCGCCGAGATCACGAGGCGCCCCTCGGGGCGGGTGCGCTCGCTCTCGACCGCGTCCTCAGCTTCCTCGACATCGGCGAGGATCCGGCGCGCCCGCTCCAGATAGCGCGAGCCGGCGTCGGTCAGCGTCACCTGCCGCGTGGTCCGCTGCAGCAGCCGCGCGCCGAGCCGCTCCTCCAGCGCCGCGATCAACCGCGTGATGGCGGACGGCGACAGGCCGAGCTTGCGGGCGGCGGGGGCGAAACCCTCAAGGTCCGCCACCGCGACGAAGGCCTGCATGGCGTCGATCCGGTCCATGGCACTATTGCATAATCGGCAACAGTGAAGTGTCAATGCACAAGATTGCTTACGATCTGGGAACGTCCATTTTAAGCGGCGAGGACAACCGCTTCAGGCGCCCGTCACGGGAGGCTCCGATGTCAGATGGTCACAGCTATGCGAGCGACGTCGCATTCAGTCCGGCGGTGAAGGCGATCCAGACCCGCAAGGGCTCGCGCGCCACCTACGCCGAGGTCGAGGCACATGGCGGCTGGCGCAGCGAGATCGACGAGAACCTCGCTGGCTTCCTCGGCGAGGTGAACAGCTTCTATCTCGCGACCGCGTCGGCCGACGGCCAGCCCTACATCCAGCATCGCGGCGGGCCGAAGGGCTTTCTCGAGGTGCTCGACAAGCAAACCATCGCGTTCGCCGATTACAGCGGCAACCGGCAGTTCATCACGCAGGGCAATCTGTCGGAGAATGCAAAGGCGTATATCTTCGTGATGGATTATGCGCACCGCCGCCGCGTCAAGCTGTGGGGCGAGGCGAAGGTGGTGGAGGACGATCCGGCGCTGACGCGCGCGCTGATGCCGCAAGGGTACCGCGCGCGGCCCGAGCAGGTGATCCTGTTCAAGGTCACGGCGTGGGACACCAACTGCCCGCAGCACATTCCGCAGAAGTTCGACGCGGCCGACGTGGCGGCAGCACTGGCCTCGCGCGACCAGCGCATCGCCGAGCTCGAGGCGGAGCTCGCCGCGTTGAAGGGCCGGCCCACTCCTGCCGCAACGACCTAAGCCGCCTGCTGCTGCAGCGGCGCCCAACTGAATTCCGGATAATATTGCCGCATCATCCGGCCGACATAGGCGGTGAGATTGTCGAACTTCTCGGTGCGCTCGCGCAGCGGCGAATCGAAGAACGGGGTGAGGATTCCCGCCAGCGCTCCGAACGCGGTGGCATCGGTGCCGCACGGCGCATCGCCCATCAGATACGGCTTGTCGCCGAGTTGCACCGACAGCGCGAACAGCGAGCGGATCGCGAGATCGACGTCTTCGTCCGGTCCGTGACGGCCAAGCCCGCTCAGCAGATAGTTCTCGGCAACGCGGAACTGGGCGTCCTCGCGCATCTTGTCGCGCATATGGTCGGGCGCGCCGTCGAAGAAATGCGCGGGCCCCTTGGCGAAATTGGTGTCGTCGACCCAGCGTGCGCCGACCAGCGCCCAGTAGACGTGATGCTCGATCATGCGCTCGAAGGCCCAGGCCTGGGCGCGCGCCTGCAGGCTGAGCGGCGCGTCGAAATCGAAGCCGTATTTGCCCTCGATATGGGCGCGGATGAAGGTCGAATCGGCGATCGTCTCGCCGTCGTCGGCGATGAACGGCAGCTGGCCCTTGGGAGAGGCCGGCGGCATCGCCTTCTCCTTGCGATAGTCGAGCCCGGCCATCTTGAGCTGGACCTCGGTTTTGGTCACGAAGGGGCTGATTTCCGGCAAGCCGAAGCCCGTGCCAAAGCCAAAAAGCGTAATCATATGAAGCTCCCGATCGCCTGTGGTCGTGAATTGAAGCTAGCCGTCCCCTGCTGCCAGCATGGTGTCAGCAGTAGTGGCATTCACTGTCGAACGGGCCGACGGGTGCGAGGCGGCGAACCGCCTCGCGAACGCGCTTGACCAGCCGTGCCCGCCCGTAGGACCAAACCGTGCTGATCGACTGTGCGATCAGCGCGACCAGGGCCCAGCGCAGGTCGCCGGAGGTGGAGTAGACCGTGACCAGCTGTTCCAGCGCAAAGCCTTGCGCCTGCCGGAAACCGAGTTCGTCAAGATTCGTCATGGACAAGTTCCCTTCACTTGAGGTGTTGTCCTGATATAGCCCCCACCTGCTGCCAACATGCTGTCAGCAGCAGCCGGACGGGACCCAGAAAAGTCTGTGCACCGAGAGACCACGAGACCCGTCAAGACACTCGTCAAGACAGCTGCCGAGAGAGCTGACAAGACACTCGACAAGACACGTGCCAAGAGAGCGATCGAGAGAGTTGCCATGAGACGCGCCGACCGGCTGTTTCAGATCATCCAGGTGCTCCGCCGCACCCGTAAGCCGTTGACCGCCGATGCAATCGCCGCCGAGCTCGAGACATCGAAGCGGACGATCTATCGCGACATCGCCAGCCTGATCGAACAGCGGGTGCCGATCCGCGGCGAGGCCGGCATGGGCTACATCCTGGAGAAGGGATTCGACCTGCCGCCTTTGATGCTGACACCCGACGAGATCGAGGCCTGCGTGCTCGGTGCGCAATGGGTGGTGGGCCACGCCGATCCGGCGCTGGCGCGCGCGGCCGAGGACCTGATGGCCAAGATCGCCGAGACCGTGCCCGACCGGCTGCGGCCGTTCGTGCTGGAGCCGGCAAGCCGGGCCCGCTCGGCCTGGAACCGGGAGCCCGACCGCATCGACATGGTCAGGACCCGCAGCCAGATCCATGAGGGCAAGAAGATCACGCTGAACTATCGCGACGAGCATGGCCGCGATAGCGAGCGCACGATCTGGCCGATCGCGGTCGGCTATCACGAGGCAGTGCGGCTGCTCGCCGCCTGGTGCGAGCTGCGCAGGGATTTCCGCAGCTTCCGCACCGACCGCGTGGTCACGGCGGTCTATCACGACGAGAAATATCCGGAGCGGCGCGACCTGCTCAGGGCGCGCTGGCGGCGCAGCCTGGTCTGGGAAGCGCCGAGGGACACCTGATGGCCGACAACGCGATCGATGCGACCGACGGAAACCCCTGCCAGTCCTGCGGTGCCTGCTGCAGCTATTCGGAGAACTGGCCGCGCTTCACCACCGAGGACGACGCGCAGCTCGATCTGATCCCGGCGCAATTCGTCAACGCGCGACAATCAGGCATGCGTTGCGAGGGCGACCGCTGCTCGGCGCTGTCGGGCCGGGTCGGAGAAGCAACGCGCTGCGAGGTCTATGCGGTGCGGCCGGAGGTGTGCCGGACCTGCCAGCCGGGCGACGCGGAATGCGCGATGGCGCGGCGCCAGCACGGCCTGCCGCTCGTCCCGAGCGTGCAGCCGGGTTGAGCACGGCTCCTTTATTTGCGCATGATCTCCGCGCAAACGCGTTCCGCGTTTGTCGCGAGGGAAAACCGGTTTCCACTTTTCCGGATCATGCTTAAGCCGTCACGGTCACCGTCTCGCTGACGTCCTCGTCGTCGAGCTCGTCATCGACGACAGGCGCGAAGGTCGACAGCGGCTTGGTCGACAGCGTGATCGGCTTGCGGCCGCCATGCGAAACGGTCGCGGCGCGGACCGGCTCGCGCGACAGCGCGTAGAGCGTCGAGCCGACGCGACCACCGGAATTCACCAGCTCCCACTCGCTGCAGCTCGACGCGATCGCGACCGCGAGTGCGTGCAGATGGCTGCGGCGATAGCAGAACAGCGCGAGCTGCGCCCTGACATCGGGCGCGACATTGGCAACCAGCAACGAGAGCCCGTTCGGATTGGCGCGATACATCTGGCCGAGCAGGTCGTCGGCAACCGGGCAGGCATCGTTCTCGAAGGCGTCGCGGCTTGAAAACATTTGCAAATCCCCCTCGATCGGGAAGATGCCGCGTAATCCTCTAACGAAAGGTTAACCACGGCCTCCGGTCGCTTCCGGAGGGTCTTGCCCGTTGCGCGCGAATCACATCCGCCCGCCGCGGCCCGGCTGGATTCCTGGTCAGGATGTAAGGAAAGATGCGCGCGAACCGCTCAGTTCGCGGCCATGTAGATCGACAGCGCGAAGCCGGTGAGGTGGTGCAGCGCCTGGTCGACCCCGATCAGGGTCCAGAACCAGGGATGGCCGGATTCCAGCGTCACGCCGAAATGCGAGGCGCAGATTCCCTTGCAACGATCGACGAAGATGTGGATCACGAAGTCAATGAAGGCGACATACCAGAACCGCGGCGCCACCACCAGGATCAGCGCCAGCGCGACCGCGAGATGGACCAGGCAATGCGCCAGCAGCGGCATGGCCCAGCCGGTCTTCTGGTCCTTGCCGATCGCCATCCAGGCGTTCTGCAGCATGAAGTCGGCGATGATGTGCTTTGCGGTGAGAAGCAACATCCATCCCACCAGGGCACCAACCGACACCGACGATGACATGGAGGGAAACAACAAGCTGACGCCCTTTTACTTCGATGAATGTGATTGCAAGAAAATCCGGGTCAGGCCGTCAGCACAATTCCGCAAACCGAAGCGTGTCTCATTTATGACATCTCCGGCGCCGGAATGCACCTGCGCCTCGTCGAAAATCACATCTCGGTCCGGGCGTCGATAGTGGCAATGGTCATGTGGCATCGCGGCGCAGGCCGGCCGGGATTAAGGTTACGGCCGGCGGCCGGTTTGCATTCCCCCCGGGGAGGTATATCGTCGGCAACATAGGAAATTTTCTTTCTTTTATAGTCATTTACGGATTCACCGGGCAGCGCCGCGCCGATCGGGTTGTTGCGGCAACGGGCCGTCCCGGACGGGTGATGAGCCAGGTGATCAGCCATGAGTGCCGAAGCCCCCTCGCCTGCGCCGACGCCGCCGCGCCCTCCGGTCGCCAAGCCGGTCGTCAAGACCAACCGCGCACAGATCATCGTCTTCACCCTGCTGACGCTGCTCCTGAGCGCGGTCACCGTGATCGGCGGCCGCCTCTGGCTGCGCAATTCCGAAACGCTGGTGTTCGCGGTCGGCGATGCCAACGGCCCGGAGGCGAAATTCGCCGCCAAGCTCGCCACCGTGTTGAAGAACAATTCGTCGCGGCTGCGGCTGAAGATCGCGCCGAACCCCGACAACGCCAAGGCGCTGGCGCAATTCGATTCCCGCGACGCCTCGCTTGCCATCCTACGCACCGACGCAAGGGTGCCGCCGCGTGCCCGCGCCATCGCGATCCTCGAGCATGACGTGGTGCTGGTGCTCAGCCGCGGCGGCAAGAAGATCAAATCGCTGAGCGAGCTCAAGAAGAAGCGGATCGCGGTCGTCGGCGACGGCGAGAGCAACGTCAATTTCGTCCGCAGCGCGCTCGAGATCGCCGACGGCCCCGACGCGGCGCAGCGGGTGCAGCAGGCGCCGCCGAACACACCTTTCGACAAGCTGTTCGCCTCCGGCTTTGCCGCGGTGATCGCGATCGAGCATGCCTCGAAGATCGTGAAGGACAAGACCTACGAGCAATATGCCAAGCGCGCCGGCGGCTTCACGCTGAATGCGATCGACGCGGCCAAGGCGCTGGCGCGCAAATACCCGGCGATTTCGGAGGAGACGGTCTCGACCGGCATGCTGTCGTCCTCGCCGGCGATCCCTGATGACGAGGTCGACACCATCGGGCTGGAATGGCTGCTGGTCGCGCAATCCTCGATGTCCACGACGACAGCCGCCGAGCTCGCGCGCATCATCTATGAGAACAAGTCGGAACTCGCGCTCGACGACGGCTTCGCCTCCAAGATCGAGCCGGCGGCGACCGACAAGGACGCCTTCATCGTCGCCCATCAGGGCGCCGCCGAATACATCAACGACGATACCAAGTCGTTCATGGATCGCTATAGCGACGTGATGTATCTCGGTGCCGCCGCGCTCAGCATCATCGGCTCGATCTTCGCCGCGATCTACACCAAGATCACCCGCGTCGCACCGGAGAAGGCCAGCGAGCTGGCGGGCAGGATCCTCGACATCGGCGAGCGCGTCGAGCACGCCACCTGCGCCGAGCATCTCGACGAATTGCAGGACGAGCTCGAGGCGATCCTGCGCGGCGCGGTGACCGGCTTGCGCGACGGCACCGTTTCCGGCGACGGAATGGACACGTTCAAGCTCGGCTACGAATTGGTCCGCGACGAGATCGCACTGCGCCGCGATCACCTCAAGCGCCACCCGGCGACGCCGGACGAGAACCTCGTGGTGGTGAAGGCGGCGAATGGGTGAAACCAAGCCGTTGGTTACGTACAACTGTCGTCCCTGCGAAAGCAGGGACCCATACGCCGCGGCTGGTGTTGTTGAAGGGACTCGTCGTTCCGACGACGCGCGTCAATCAGCATCGGTGGTTATGGGTCCCTGTTTTCGCAGGGACGACCGGGAATATGTTGCGCGGGCTACTACCCGGCCGCCGCGTCCGTCGGCGGCGCGGCGGCATCGAGCTGCCGTCCCTCGTGATCCATATGCAGATAGTTCGGGTTGAACAGGCCGGCCTGCATCAGCCGCTCGAGATTGGGGACGACCAGGGTCTTTCCCTTCAGTACGATCAGGCCGCCGGCGCGCAATTCCTGCAGCGTTCGGTTGACGTGAACCTTGGAGAGCCCGGTGGCATCGGCGAGATCGCCCTGGGTCAGCGGGAAATCACAGCTGTCGCCCTGGGTCAGGCCAGCGACACGCAGCCGGAGCCAGATCTCGCACAGCAGATGGGCCATCCGCTCCAGCGCCGTTCGCTGGCCGAGGCTCATGGTCCATTCGCGCTGGATCGCCGCGTTGACCAGGGTTTCCCACCAGAACGCGGTCACGATGCGCGGATGTCCGGCTGCGACCTTGTCGAAGAATTCGCGGGAGAGGTCGGCGATCGACACTGAGGTGACGGTACCGATCGAATGATCCATCTCGCGCAGGATGAAGACGTTCACATCGCAAATGTCGCCGGGCAGGAAGAAAGCCACAATCTGACGCCGGCCGTCCTCGAGCTGCTTGTAGCGATAGGCCCAGCCGGACAGGATCAGATGAACGTCCTTCGGCTTCTCGCCTTCGCGGACGATGTCGACCCGCGGACCAAAATGCCGGACGCGCTCGGTGGACGCGCGATTGAGAAGGACGTGATCTACCGGCGAAAGCCGTGCAAACTGCTCCAATTTCCGGATTAGCGACGCCAACGACATTGGTCTCCCGCATGTTCAATCGGGCAACTGCAGGACCGACTTCAATTACGTATGTTACATTGCACAGCTTTTGACGTATGTTCACTAGTGTACAGACGCCGCAAGGATGCGCCGGTAACGTCGGCAACCGCCATACAGGTCAGCTCCGGTGGGACGCCAGTGAAATGCGGGCCGGGGCCGCTCAGACGAGCGGCACGCCGTAATATTCGTTCACCGCGCGCGTGGCGCCGATATCCGACCAATTCCAATCCCGCTCGCTGCCGTATTTCGGCGCGCCGCGTAGCTGGCTCTCGGTGACGCCGGTGACATAACCGCCCAGCCTCGTATCGTATTTGAGCGACTGCCAGGGCAGCGGATAATGGTCGTTGCCGAGACCGAGAATGCCGCCGAAGCCGAGCACGGCGTAAGACACCCGCCCGCTCTTCTTGTCGATCATCACCCGTTCGATCGAGCCGATCTTGCGCTCGTCGGAGCCATAGACCGCGGTGCCCTCGACCTTGTCGCTGCCGATCAGGTTTCCGACCTCCTTCTCGTCCATCGCCATGTCAGTTCTCCGTTGATCCCTCGAGACGCCAACAGTCGACCCGGGTCATCGTTCCTGCCGCATTACCGCGATTGCTGCAAAGCGGAACGCCGTTCAGCCTGTTGGAGGATCGCCGCGGTCGTCTGATGTCATGCCGGATCCCGGCGTCTTGTCGGCATCGTTCAATTTCGGATCACGCGTCGCTTCGCGCGCATTGGACTTTCGCGGGTCGGTCTTGTGCGCGGTTTGCGCGCGCTGCTTGTCGGCCGGCTGTTCCTGCCCCTTGTTGTCCTTCACGATACCCTGATTGAAATGTGCCATTGATGATGTCCTTCTTGGCTTATGTCCTTCTTGTTGCCTTGGCTGCTTTGCCTGAAGACATGCGGGCCCCGGCGATCAAATTCGCCGAGGCCCGTCACCGGAGTGGTCCACCGCCTTTCGGGGAGCAAAGCAGCGAACGCACGGGTGTTACGCAGGGCGCCGAAGATCGTTCCTGCAATCCCGCGCGATCCTTGGTCGCGATTTTGGGTCGCGACTTTGGGCGCGTGTTTTTCAATTCGCCCGATGTCATGGGTTAACGACGGCATCCGGGGAACAAGCCTAGTATTGCTGGTTCCAGCTCGGAGACGGCATGATCAAGAAGAAGCGCAACAGGTCGCGGCCTCCCGGATCGTTCGAAAACCGCTTGCAGAAATTCGCCGAAGATTCGCGCATTGCGGCACGCAAGCTGCCGCCGGGACGGGAACGCGAAACGCTGATGAAGAAGGCCAGACAGACCGAGACTGTGATGGAAGTCAGCGAGTGGCTGACGTTCCGCAAGTAGCCGCGAGTCGCAAAGGAGAGCTGCGATGATCGAGGAACGGTTTGACTCACGCACGCTCTTCGCCATGAACGCTGCGCTCGATCGCGTTTGCGCAGACGCACCTCACGGCGAGGAACATGACACCCGCCGCCGCGTTGCCAGATACATCATCAAATGCGCCAAGAACGGCAGGACGACGCTCTCCGAGCTAACCGAAGCCGGACAGCAGGCGCTGGCCAAGGCCACCGCCGCGGCGGGATAACCGGCGCAAATGCCCTGTTGCCCTCGGCCCCCAGCAGAGGCAGCTACGCATGCGCATTGCAATCAGCATCGGCCTGCTGGCCTTTTTGGCCGCCGTCGGCGCCTACGCCTATGAAGGCCTGACTGTGGACGCTCCGATACCGACCTACGGCATCGTGGTGTTCACGATCGGCATTGCGCTTCTGGCTGCGGTTTGCATCGGCCTGATGGGCCTGTTGTTCTATTCCAGCCGCCGCGGCTACGACGAGCCGCCGCACGTGAAGCGGTAGGTGGTCTCCGCTTGCGGCGCTGTGGATTGCTTCGCTTCGCTCGCAATGACGCGGGAGCTATCACCGTCACCCTGAGGAGGCCGCAAAGCGGTCGTCTCGAAGGGCGAGGGCCCGTCTGTGACCGTGCATCCTTCGAGGCTCGCCCAGCGGCGCAATTGCGCCGCAAGGCTCGCACCTCCAGCGACAAAGGCTTCGCCTTTGCGCGGGGATGACGGGTCAAGCACTCTCGTTCAATGCGACTCAACCGCCGGCGCCCGCGCGCGAATCTCCGCGACCTTGCGCTTCAGCGCTGCCTGCCGCGGATCGGGCAGGATGGCGGCGCGCGCTTCCGCAATGGCGTCGGCAAGGTCGGGGAGGACGAGCACGCCGTCGAAGGTCGGCTTGGCGAGCCCGTCGATGATCACGTGCCAGTCCGCGATGCCCTGACGGTAGGGATCGCCGTAACCCTGGATCATGGTCGCGGTCTGCACGACCGCCGGGGCGGCGCTCGGCTGCTTGGTCAGGCTGCGGTCGATCATGTGCAGCCAGCGCTCGACCCAGACGCGCTCCCTGGCATAGCGTCCCGAGAACAGCCGCCAGCGCTTCAGGCCCGCCTCGATCCTGAGCCGGCGAACGCTGAAGCGGTTGTTGGCGCTGAAGCGAATCGAGACCCGGCGACGCCGCCAGCCGAATTGATCCAGCACGCCGAGCACCGGATCGGCGACCACCGCCGGCAAGGCGTCGATCAACTCGTCAAGGCGAAACTTCTTGACGTCGTCGGCCGAGCGCGCCGCAAGGCCGCCCACCGCATTGACTTCGCCAAGCTTGAGCTGCGCGATGCGGATCGCGTCCTCATAGGCCATGCGCTCCGCCATCAGGCGGGCGATCTCGGCAAGCAGGGCGTCGTCGACGCCGCGGCGGCCGGCGAAGCGCTTGAGCCGGTCGATATAGAGCTGGGCGTAGCTCGTGCTCTGATAGGCGATCAACAGATCGATGGCCTTGGTGACGGCCGGCCCGAGATGGTCCGGGCAAGCGTCGGGCAGCACCGGCGGCCCCTCGTCCTCATCGCCGATGATGTCGGCAAAGAGATAACGGAGCGAAGCCAGGAGACCGTCGTCATCCGGCACTGCGGCGCCTCCAGAACTCGTCACGGGGCTCATGCAGGTTTTGGCTCCGCAACCTGTGGGGTCGTGTGCTGCGCAAGTTGCTGCTCGAGCGTCGAGATATTCTGGAACAGGCGGGCGCTGGCGAGGCGCAGAAAGTAGAAGCCGAAGGCCGGGTTCTGGACGTAAAGCTGTTCGACCTGATCATAGGTCACTGACAGCACCATGCCGGTCTCGACGCACTCCAGCGTCTGGGTTCGCGTGTTCGATGGCGACAGCATGCCGAACTCGCCGACGAGGGCGCCGACCGGCAGCTCGATGCCCGATTCGACCAGGCGGAAGCGGCCGCTGACAATGTAGAACATGCTGTCGGCCTTCTCGTCCTTGTAGAACAGGACTTCGCCCGCGGTGCATTTGCGTTCCGTCGTGAACGGCTTCAGCCATTCCATCGACAGATCGCTGTTGACCGATTTCTTCACGTTGCGGACCAGTTGCAGCATCTGGTGCAGCCGATAGGTGTTCACCGGCAGCAGCACGGCATGCAGGATCAGCGTCGCGTAATTGTGGGTCGGGACGGCGGTCGCGATCAGGATGATGTTGGTCAGAATCGCGAAGACCCGCAACGGGATCATGGTGCGCATTGACAGCGTCGCGACCACGAAGATCGAAGCGAAGAGACTGCCGGCAGCGCCGGCGTGCTGCGCGAGATGTGAGGTATCCATCGGAAACCAGCCAATGCTCAAGAAGTGAATAAGATCGTCTTATTAGTCGCTTCATTCCGGCCCGGGTCGCATCAGCGACCAGCATCCCTGATATACGCGGAAAAAGCGACGTTTTGTCCGATTTCTCACATTCGCGGGCGCAAAATCGGGCCAACATGGTTAGGCCTTTCGTCCAACAGATGCGGCCGTCTTCCCCAGCGATCATGCCGCCACGGCCTGCGCGTTGACGGCCTCAACCGGGAGAGGCACGTTGTGGCGTCGGCTCCGCGGTTCGCAGGGCCTCAATTCCAGCAGTTCATCGACAGGCAAGCTCCGTTCCGATGTCCAAGCGGCTCGTCCTTCCGGCTTTGACGCGCTTCGTTTCCGCCACCGCCGGCCGCAACATGACCACGGCAGCCTATGTCGCGGTCGCGGCCGGTGTCGCCATGATGACTCTGTTGACGGTCGCGCCGGCCCATGACGCGGCGCCGCGCTGGGTCGATGCGCTGCTGTGGGCCTGCCTTGCCTATTTCGTGTTCGAATGGCTGGTACGGCTGCGCCATATGGGCCGGCAGGGCAAATTCTGGTTCTACACGCTGTCGAGCGCCGGCGTGGTCGACGCGATCGGCGCACTGGCCGTGCCGCTGGCCTTGCTGTCCGGCGTCGAACCGAAAACCGCCTGGCTGCTCGGCGTGCTCTGGGTGCTCAAGGTGGTGCCGGGCATTCCCGGCCTGCGCCAGCTCCGGCGCGTGCTGGTGGTGGAGTCCGGGCCGCTGCTCAGCGTGCTCGTGATCTTCCTGATGGTGGTGTTCCTGGCCTCCGTCGCGGAATATTTCCTGGAGCGGGACGTCCAGCCGCAGACCTTCGGCAGCGTGCCGGCGGCGCTGTGGTGGGCGGTGGTGACGCTGACCACGACCGGCTATGGCGACGTGGTGCCGATCACCCCGCTCGGCCGCGTGGTCGCCGCCATGGTGATGATCTCGGGCCTCGGCGTGTTCGGGCTGTGGACCGGTATCCTGGCGACCGGCTTTGCCGCCGAAACCCGCCGCGACAATTTCCTGAGAACCTGGGAGACCGTCAGCAAGGTGCCGTTCTTCGCGCATCTCGGTCCGGCCGCGATCGCCGACGTCACCCAGGTGCTGCGGACCATGGACCTGCCGCCGCGCACCATGATTATCCGCAAGGACACCAATGGCGACTGCATGTATTTCGTCGCCGCCGGCGAGGTCGAGGTCGACCTGCCCGGGCGCAAGGTGAAGCTTGGCGAAGGCGAGTTCTTCGGCGAGATGGCACTGCTCGGCAACGCCAAGCGCGGCGCCAGCGTCTCGACCAGCAAGGTGACCAGGCTGTTGGTGCTTGACCTGGTCGATTTCCGCCTGTTGATGGCAAGGCATCCCGATCTCGCCGAGACCATCGATGCCGAGGCGAAGCGGCGTGAACGTGAGAATCAATGATGGAGACCAAGATGGCTGATGCGGCCGACACCGCCAGCGGACCCCTGCTCGAAATCGCGGGCGCGCGCGCAACGATCCGCCTCAACCGGCCGAAGCATCTCAACCGCCTGCAGGCCGAGGACCTCGGCGAGCTGCTGAAATTGTTCGACCGGATCGAGGCCGATCCTGCGATCCGCGTGCTGGTGCTGACCGGAACCGGCCGCGCGTTTTCCGCCGGCTACGACCTCAACTCGGTGGCCGAGCGCGCGGTGAGCGCGAGCGAGCAGCAGAGCGCGGGCTCGGCGTTCGAGGTCGTGGTCAACCGCCTCGAGGATTTGAGCGTGCCGACGATCTGCCGGCTCAATGGCGGCGTCTATGGCGGCTCGACCGATCTCGCGCTCGCCTGCGATTTCCGCATCGGCGTCGATAGCGCCGAGATGTTCATGCCGGCGGCGCGGCTCGGGCTGCACTATTACAAGAGCGGCATCCAGCGCTACGTCACCCGGCTCGGCGTCGACAACGCCAAGATGCTGTTCCTGACCGCGCAAAGGATCACGGCGCCGGAGATGCTGCGGATCGGCTATCTCACCGCGATGGTGCCGCTCGACCTGCTCGACGAGGAGGTCGACAAGCTCGCGACGATCCTGGCCGGCAACGCGCCCAAGGCGATGGCCGGCATGAAGCGCGCGATCAACGAATTCGCCCGCGGCGAGCTCAATGAAGCCGCCGCCGACGCCCGTCACCGCGACAGCATGCGCGGCAACGAGATCAAGGAAGGCATCAAGGCCTTCGCCGAGAAGCGGGCGCCGCGGTTTTGACCGAACGGATCACACTATCAGTCCCGTCACCCTGAGGAGCGCGAAACGCGCGTCTCGAAGGGTCGACGGCCCGGCTGGTGGCCGATTCATCCTTCGAGGCTCGCTCCGCTCGCACCTCCAGCGACAAAGGCGAAGCCTTTGCGCGGGGATGACGGTCCAATAGTCGTCGCGATCCTCGTTGGGACCGCTACGCCCGCTTGCTCCGCATCGCGCGAACCTGCGCGATATCAGGATCCGCGGCGAGTGCCTGGTAGCGCTTGCTGTCGACGGCGTAGAGCGCGATGCGGCCCTCGGCATCGGCATGGACACCCCAGCCGAAGCGCTTGCCGAGCGGCGAGGCGCGCATGCAGGCCTGGCCGCGCGAGAAGAACGCCTCGCGGGCGAGGCTGCGCGCCTTCTTCGCCGCTTTCGCATCAAGCGCACGGCCGGCCGCCGACGTCGCGAACACGACGTCGTCGGAAGTGTACTCGTACGGCGATCCCGCGATCATCCGGTATTGCAGCACGGCAACCGTCGGCTGGCCGCCGCGCGGCTGCGGCTCCTCGCCGCGCTGCGCCGGGCAGTCCTCCGCGACGCGGATCAGGGTGTTGACGCAGTTGGTGCTGTGCAGGACTTTCGCCATCGGCTCGATCCGTATCACACTCCGGCGGCCGCCGCATGCTGCGCCGCCATCTCGTCGTCGGCCTTCGATATCCGCTGGAAGGCCGGGCGCGCGGCGATGCGTTCTGCATAGCGGACGAACACGTCCCTTTTCGGCACGATGCCGAACATCATGGTCCAAGAGAGCGCGATGCCCCAGAGGATGTCCGCCGCCGTGATCTGTTCGCCGAGCAGATAGGGCCCCTTTGCCAGCTGCGATTCCAGCGCGCCCAGCATCGTGTCGTAATCGGCATAGGGCGACTGCGTGATCGGCGCGGGCTCGCGCTTCATGAAATGGTCGATCACCGCCGGCTCGAACGAGGAGCCGTAATAGGCGATCCAGCGCAGATACGGGCCGCGGCGCGGGTCGGTCAGCGCCGGCGTCAGGCCAACCTTCGGAAACAGATCGGCGAGATAGATGAAGATCGCGACCTGTTCGGTCACCAGCGCGTCGCCATGGCGGATCGCCGGCACCTTGCCGAGCGGATTGATGGCGAGATAGGCGTCCTTGCGCTGCTCGCCCGCCTTCATGTTGAGAACGTGCAGATCGTAGGGCGCGCCGAGTTCCTCCAGCAGCACGCGGGTGCCGGTGGCGCGGCTCTGCGGCGAATAATACAGCGTGATGCGGTCGGTGGCGGTGGTCATGGGCGGGTCTCCTTGCGCCGTCAGGGGGCATGACCTCCTTATGTCCGCCTATACCTGACATCTTGTGTCAGGTATGATCTGGCCATGCGCGCGAGCCGGCTGTTTTCCATCCTCACCACCCTGCAGGCGCGGGGGCAGGTCACCGCGCCTGAGCTGGCGGAAGCCTGCGAGGTGTCGGTGCGTACGATCTATCGTGACATCGACGCGCTCGCCGCCGCCGGCGTTCCCGTCTATGCCGACCGCGGCGCCGAGGGCGGCTATCGCCTGCTCGACGGCTATCGCGTGCGGCTCAACGGCCTGTCGCAGGGCGAGGCGGAGGCGCTGTTCATGGCCGGACTTCCGGGGCCCGCCGCCGCGCTCGGCCTCGATGCCGCGATGGCGGCGGCGCAGACCAAGCTGATGGCGGCGCTGCCGGAGAACCTGCGGCCCAACGCGAGAGGAATGCAGCAGCGCTTCCATCTCGACGCGCCCGGCTGGTTCGGCGAGACCGAGGAGCCGAAGCATCTGCGCGCCATCGCCGGCGCCGTGCTGCGCGAGCATTTGATCGAGATCCGCTACCAGAGCTGGAAGGCCGAGAAGCGGCGGCGCGTGGCGCCGCTCGGCCTCGTGCTGAAGGGCGGCAGCTGGTACCTCGCCGGCCTCGTCGACGGCAATGTGCGCACCTATCGCGTCGCACGCGTGCTGGACTGCGCGACGCTGGAGACGCCGTTCGCGCGACCCGCGGAGTTCGACCTCGCCGCCTATTGGGGCGCCTCGATCGAGCGGCTGGAGGCCGAGCTGCATCCGAACGAGGCCACGGTGCGGCTGTCGCCGCTCGGGCTGAAACTGTTCGACGCGCTGGCGCACCCTTACGTCAAGGCGCGGATGCGGCTCACCGATGGCACCGACGCCGACGGCTGGCGGCTCGCCACCATGCCGGTCGGCAAGACGGTTTGGCACGCGGCGACCGAATTGCTGCGGCTCGGCGCCGAGGCCGAGGTGATCGCGCCGGGGGAGTTGCGCGAGAAGATGGCCGAGCTGACCGGCGCGATGGCTGCCCGCTATGCCGAGGCGCCGCCACGCCGCGCGGTGGCAGGCGCTAAAGCGCGATGAGATTGGGTTGAATGGAGCCGCAGGAGCAGTGCACTCCCTCGCCCCGTTCTTACGGGGAGAGGGTTGGGGTGAGGGGCTGTCTCCGCGCATACGGTGATAGCTGCGCTTGCTGAGACTCCCCCTCACCCGGAACGCATCTAACGATGCGTTCCGACCTCTCCCCGCGCGCGGGGCGAGGTGGAGCAGAGTCTGCGGTTCGCTGCTTGCTAGTAGCGGCTGTCGGAGCTGATGACGAAGCGGTCGAAAAAATTCACCGGCAGGATCTCGAACCGGTCCAGCGTCAGCGTAATCCCGGTCACGAAGTCGACGCCCTTGATCGTGCCCTCAAGATCGATCCGGCGGCCGCGACGCAGGCCGCGCGTTTCCGGATGTTGCTCGATGTCGAGATAGGCATAGATCGGATTGTCGAGCCGCGAATGGCGATGCCAGCCGCGCTGCAGGAAGCTGAATTGCAGCACCGAGCCCGCGCCCCAGTCGATCGCGTCGAAGAAGCGGGTCTTCCAGGCGACCTGCTGGCCCAGATAATGCGCGGCGATGAACGCGTCGCGCTCGAGCGCAGGCAGACGGTGCAACTGCCAGCTGATCTCAGCCGGTGTCAGGGAGGCGTTATTCGCCATTTTTGTTCTTGTCGTTTCTTCGTAGCTTTTCTTGTCCTCGGCGGGGGGTGAACCGACCTTCCCGCCTTGAGGAAATTATACATCGACGAATGTGACAGTGTCTTCCACGGTCGCGCGCGACGTGCGGTAGCTGTTCACCTTTTGCGCGTGATCGGCATAGCCGAACGAGATACCGCAGACAACCCGGCGATCGTCGGCCAGGTTAAAATGACGGCGGATCAGCCCGGAATGGCGCGCGATCGCCGCCTGCGGGATGGTGCCGAGCCCGAGCGCCTGCGCCGCCAGCATGAAATTCGAGACATAGCCGCCGCAGTCGATCGCACCATAGATGCCGAGCGGCTCATTGGTGTGGATCACGGCAATGTGCGGCGCACCGAAGAAATTGTAGTTCTCCAGCGCCTGTTTTGCGTAGGCTGCCTTGTCGCCGCGTGCGATGCCGAGCGTGTTGTAGAGCTGGAAGCCGCTTTCGCGGCGGCGCTCCAGGTAGACCCCGACATATTCGCGCGGCGGCGTGAAGTCGTAATCCTCGGCGAGGCCGCGCGAGGCCTCGGCATAGATCGCCTTGCGAAACCGCTCCTTGGCCTCGCCGGAGACGATGAGCACCTGCCAGGGCTGGCTGTTGCACCAGGACGCGGTGCGCTGCGCGGTCGACAGAACGTGCTCGATGACCTCGCGCGGCACTTCGCGCGGCTGAAACGCGCGCACCGAGTAGCGCTCGTTGAGCAATTCCTCGAGCGCGCCGATGCGGTCCTCGGTCGCGTAACGCGGCTTGGTGGTGGCATCCATGCTCAGCGCCCCTTGGTCGGGATCTTGTTGTAGGGCACGTCCTTGTCGACACGGATGTCGCCGGGCAGGCCCAGCACGCGCTCGGCGATGATGTTGCGCAGGATCTCGTCGGTGCCGCCGGCGATGCGCATCGAGGGCGACGACAGCAGCATCTGCTGGAACTGGCCGTTGGCCTGCTCCTCATCGGTGCCGGTGAGGCTGCCCGCCGCGCCCTCGAGGTCCATCGCATAGGTCGCGATATCCTGCAGCATCAGGCCGGAGACGAGCTTGCCGATGGAGTTTTCCGGCCCCGGTCGCTCGCCCTTCGACAGCGCCGAGATGGCGCGGTAGCTGGTGTATTTCAGCCCGCTCGCCTTCACCGCCCAGCTCGCAAGCTTGGAGCGCACCGCCGGATCGTCGATCGCGAGACCGTCCTCCAGCATCAAATTGGAGCAGAACTCGAACATCTCGGGCACGCCGGTGGCGAGCCGCGCGCCGATCGACATGCGCTCGTTCATCAGCGTGGTCAGCGACACGCTCCAGCCCTCGCCGACCGCCCCTAAGCGCTGGCTGTCCGGGATCACGACGTCGGCGAAATAGACCTCGTTGAACTCCTGCATGCCGTTGGCCTGCTTGATCGGCCGCACCTCGACGCCCGGGCTCTTCATGTCGAGGAAGAACATGGTGAGACCCTTGTGCTTCGGCACGTTCGGATCGGTGCGCGCGATCAACAGGCCGTAGTCGGAGTAATGCGCGCCTGAGGTCCAGATCTTCTGGCCGTTGACGACCCAGTTGTCGCCCTTCTTCTCGGCGCGGGTGCGCAGCCCCGCGACGTCGGAGCCGGCAGACGGCTCGGAGAACAGCTGGCACCAGATCTCCTCGCCGGAGGCGAGTTTCGGCAGATAGCGGCGCTTGGCCTCCTCGCTGCCCCAGGCCATCACGGTCGGGCCGCACATGCCCTCGCCGATCTGGAACGGCTGCGTCAGCTTGCCGTAGACGCCCTCTTCCTGCTGCCAGATCACGCGCTCGATCGGGGTGGCGCCGCGGCCGCCATATTCCTTCGGCCAGTGCAGGCAGGCCCAGCCGCCTTCGGCCTTCTTCTTCTGCCAGGCCTTGCCGACCTCGACCATATCGTGCTTGGCGAGCTTGATGCGGCCGAGCGACGACTTCGAGAGCTCGTCCTCGAACTCCTTCGGCGCGTTGGCCTCGACCCACTTGCGGGCAATGGCGCGGAACTCGGCTTCCTGCGGCGTATCATCGAAATTCATGGCGAACCTCTTTTACGATCCTAGTGTCACTGTTTCCCCTCATGGTGAGGAGGCGCTTGCGCCGTCTCGAACCATGCGGCCCGACTGGGGCCTCATCCTTCGAGACGCCGCTGCGCGGCTCCTCAGGATGAGGTCATGAAGCTCTTCCCTTGGTCGGGATCTTGTTGAAGGGAACGTCCTTGTCGACCCTGATGTCGCCGGGCAGCCCCAGCACGCGCTCGGCGATGATGTTGCGCATGATCTCATCGGTGCCGCCTTCGACGCGGGTGCCGGGCGCGCGCAGCAGCATCGCCTGGAATTTGCCCGCGGCCTCGGCATCCTCAGGGCCGTTCAACACACCTGATGCGCCCTGCAGATCGAGCGCGTAGGTCGCGACATCCTGGATCATCGAACCGGCAACGAGCTTGCCGATCGAATTCTCCGGTCCCGGACGCTCGCCCTTCGACAGCGCCGAGATCGCGCGCATGCTGGTGTATTTCAGTCCGCTCGCCTTCACCGCCCAGTTCGCAAGCTTGGAGCGCACCGCGCGATTCTCGATCGCGGGGCCATCCTCAAGCATCAGGCTGCTGCAATAGTCGAACAACTCGGGGAAGCCGGTGGCGACGCCGGCGCCGATCGACATCCGCTCGTTCATCAGCGTGGTCAGTGACACGTTCCAGCCGTCATTGACATTGCCGAGCCGCTGCGAGTCCGGAATGCGCACGTCGGTGAAATAGACCTCGTTGAAGTCGGAGGCGCCGCTCGCCTGCTTGATCGGCCGGACCTCGACGCCCGGGCTCTTCATGTCCAGGAAGAACATGGTGAGGCCCTTGTGCTTGGGCACGGTCGGATCGGTGCGGGTGAGCAAGATGCCGTAGTCGGAATAATGCGCGCCTGAGGTCCAGATCTTCTGGCCGTTGATCACCCACTCGTCGCCATGCTTCTCGGCGCGGGTGCGCAGGCCGGCGACGTCGGAGCCGCCGGCCGGCTCGGAGAACAGCTGGCACCAGATCTTCTCGCCGGAGGCGAGCGGCGGCAGATAGTTGCGCTTCTGCTCCTCGCCGGCGAACGCCATCATGGTCGGTCCGCACATGCCGTGGCCGATGATGAACATCGAGCTGAGGCGGCCGAACGGCCCCTCCTCCTGCTGCCAGATCACGCGTTCGATCGGCGAGGCGCCGCGGCCGCCATACTCCTTCGGCCAGTGCAGGCAGGCCCAGCCGGCGTCGGCTTTCTTCTTCTGCCAAGCCTTCGCGACCTCGAGAATGTTGGCGCCCTTGAGCGCAACGCGGCCGAGCGAGGCCTTGCGCAGCTCGTCCTCATATTGCTTGGGCGCATTGGCCGCGATCCAGGCTTTCGCCTCGGCGCGGAATGCGGCCTCCTGCGGGGTGTCGTCGAAATTCATGGTCTTTCATCCTTCGCCGGTGCCGTAGGATGGGTAGAGCGAAGCGAAACCCATCTGTCGGACCACCCGCGTCATGATGGGTTTCGCTGCGCTCTACCCATCCTACAAATCACCAACGGTTACGCCGCGTTCTTCTTGCGCATGCGATCGATCAGCGCGTCTTCCCAATAGGACAGGCTGCCGAGGCCGAGCGCCACCGCATTGGCGCGGCGGTAGTACATGTGGCAGTCGAACTCCCAGGTGAAGCCCATGCCGCCATGGACCTGGATGTTGTTCTTGGCGCAGTGCTGGAACGCCTGCGTCGCGCTGATGCGCGCGGCGGCGGCGGCTTCCGGCAATTCGCCGGCATTGGTCGAGAGCGCCCAGGCGCCGTAGTAGCAATTCGAGCGCGCCAGGGTCGCCGACACATACATATCGGCCAGCATGTGCTTGACGGCCTGGAACGAGCCGATCGGACGGCCGAACGCGATGCGGTCGAGCGCATAGTCGCGGCCCATCTCCAGCGCGCGGTCGGCGCCGCCGACCTGCTCGAACGCCGTCAACACGGCCGCGCGATCGAGCACCTGGGTGATCACGCTCCAGCCCTCGCCGGTAGCGCCGAGCGGCTCGGCCTTCGCATCCTTGAAGGTGAATTCGGCCTGGCCGCGGGTCAGGTCGATGTTGGTGAGCGACTTGACCTCGACGCCGCCGGCCTTGAGATCGACGATGAACAGGGAAATATCGGACTCGCGTCCGCTCGAGCCGGTGCGTGCGGCGACAACGGCGAAATCAGCGATCGCGCCATCCGGCACCGGCTTCTTGACGCCGTTGAGTACGCCGCCATTGGCCGTCACCTTGATCGCCTTCGGCGACGGGTTGCCCTTGCCCTCGAACAGCGCCAGCGTGCCGATGGCTTCGCCGGCGGCGATCTTCGGCAGCCACTTATGCTTCTGCGCGTCACTGCCTGCGATCAGGATCGCTTCGGCGGCGAGATAGACGGTGGAGGAGAACGGCACCGGCGCCAGCGCGCGGCCCATTTCCTCCGCGATCACGCAGAGCTCGAGATGGCCAGCGCCCGCACCGCCGAACTGTTCCGGGATCGCGACGCCGAGGAAGCCCATCTCGGCGAGGCCCTTCCACAACGCCTTGTCGTAAGGCGCCTTGCCGTCGAGCACCTCGCGCACGGCCTTCGGCGGGCACTGTTCGCTGAGGAATTTCCGCGCCTCGTCGCGCATCTGCTTCTGTTCGTCGGAGAAATCGAAATTCATGACGCTTACCCGTGTTGCTGTTGTTGTTCACAGGATGGGTGGAGCGAAGCGATACCCATCGAATGCTTGGTTGGAGATGATGGGTTTCGCTGCGCTTGACCCATCCTACGGTCAGTTCAAGATGATCACGTCGTCGCCGGGCTTGCCGGCGTACAGCTTCTCGACCAGTGCGGCGCGGCGTTCGAGGCCGGCGCGCTGGTTGATGTAGCCCTTGTCGGTGAGTTCGCTGCCGTCGATCGACGGCGGCTCGACCATCAGCATCGCACGCGCGATGCGCATGCTGCTGCCGGTGGTGGACGCGTTGTGCGCCTGCAAACCCTTCTTCAGGCACGCGACCACCTCGGGATGCCGGATCACGTCCTCATAGCTGGCATCGGCATTGCCGACGAGCTGGCGGCAGGCATGCAGGTTCGGCCAGCACAACAGGCCGATGAACTCACGGTCCTGTCCCGCAACCAGCGCGTCGTGCACGACCGGCGTCGCGGCCGCGATCGCATCGGTGCGCAGCGAGCCGACATGGACGAAGGTGCCGGTGGTCAGCTTGAAATCCTCGACCACGCGGCCGGCAAAGATGATGCCCTGCAGCGGGTCTTCGCCGTTCACGAACACGCCGGCATCGCCGATGCAGTAGAAGCCTTCCTCGTCGAACATCTTTGCCGTCAGGTCCGGCTGGCCGAAATAGCCGGGCGTGACGTTGACGCCGCGCAGCCGCAATTCGTATTTCGAGCCGCACGGCACCATCTTCAGCTCGACGCCGGGGAACGGCAGGCCGATCAGGCCGACGCGCTCGGTGTCCCAATAGGTGCCGGTCGAGGTCGGCGCGGTCTCGGTCGAGCCCCAGCCGGTGTAGAACACGATCCGCTCGCCGGTCGTCTTCACCGCCAGCGCCTGCATGCGGTCATAGAGATCGTCGGGCAGCCGCGCGCCGCCATAGGCCATGATCGAGAGGTTCTTGAAGAAGCTCGCGCACAGCGCCTCGTCCTTCTCCATCGCGGCGGCGAGCGCGGCATAGCCGGCCGGCACGTTGGCGTAATAGGTCGGCGACACCTCGCGCAGGTTCCTGATGGTCTCCTCGAGCTGGCCCGGCATCGGCCGGCCGTCGTCGATATAGAGCGTGCCGCCGTCGACCAGCACCGGATTGAACGCGGCGTTGCCGCCCATGGTGTGATTCCACGGCATCCAGTCGAGCACCGTCGGGATCGGTCCCTCCGTTTCACGCGGGTGCACCTGCATCATCATCGCCGCGTTGGCGCACATCATCTCCTGGGTGTTGATGACGGCCTTGGGCATGCCGGTCGAGCCCGAGGTGAACAGCAGCTTGCCGACGGTCCTGGGCGTAATCTTCGCGATGGACTCGCCGACCGCAGCCGTCACCGGCGTTGCCGCAAGGTCGGCGAAGGCCGTGCTCCTGATCCCCTCGCAGGGACGCAGGACGTGGACGACCGTGATGCCGGTGAGATTGATCGCCTTCAGCGCCTTCTCGAAGGTCGGGCCGTCCTGCACCATCACGACGGCTGGCTTGATCAGGTTGAACAGGTATTTGAGCTTGAGATGATCCTGGCTCATCAGCGAATAGGCCGGCGACACCGGCGCGGCCGGCAGCCGCGCCTGCATCCCGGCCTGCGTCATCAGCGCGTGCTCGATCGAATTGCCCGAGAGGATCGCGACGGGCCGGCCGTCGCCAACGCCGAGATCGAGCAGGCCTTGCGTCAGCGCATCGACGGTGCGCTTGGCTTCACCATAGGAGACCTTGCGCCACTGCCGGTCGGGACCGCCGCGTTGCGCGAGCCAGATCCGCTCCGGCGCCAGCGCCGCCCATTTGGCGAGATAGGCCGGAATATGCGTCTCGTAGGCCTGGAGCGGAATCCGCGATTTCAGGACGACGGTGCCGTCACCGCGCCGCTCGACCGCGATGTCACGTGCGAGCCAATCCACCTTGCGGAAGGCAGGTTTCGTCAGCATCGCCGCGTCTCCATCCATTTTGCGTCTCCCGGAATTCTTGTCCTTTTGAGGATCTGTTCTCAGCGCCTGATATAGACAGGCTTTCGTTTCTCGAGAAAGGCCCTGATGCCTTCCTGGAAATCTTCCGAGCGGCTGCACAGCACCTGATTGCGATCTTCCATCGCGATCACGGCCTCGATCGAGCCGGCATCGACGCTCATGTTGATGCACTCCTTCGAGAGGCGGAGACCGACCGGCGAGGCCGTCATCATCGCCTCGACGTAAGGATTGGCCGCAGCATCGAGATCGGCGGCCTCGACCACCTCGGACACCAGGCCGACCGCAAGCGCGCGGTCGGCATGGATGAAGCGCCCGGTCAGGATCAGTTCGGAAGCAACCGACACGCCGACGAGGCGCGGCAGGAAATAGCTGGTGCCGATGTCGCAGCCGCCGAGACCGAGCTTGATGAAGGCGCAATTCATCCGCGCGTTTGTCGCCGCGATGCGGATGTCGGCCGCGAGCGCCAGCGCAAAGCCGCCGCCGGCGGCCGCGCCCTGCACCAGCGCGATGATCGGCTGCGGCGCGCGCCGCATCAGCATCACGATGTCGGCAATGCGGCGCTGCGAGTCCAGCGACTCCGTGACGCCGGGCGGCTCGGTCTGCCCGCCGCGGCGGGCCATCGCGTGCTTGAGGTCGAGCCCGGCGCAAAAATTCGCACCGGCGCCCTTCAGCACCACGACGCGGGTGTCGCGATTGCGCTGCAAGCCCTGGAAGTAGACGTTGAGCGCATCGATCAGCGCCGGATCGAGCGCGTTGAGGCTCTCGGGGCGATTGAGCGTGACCCAATCTATTCCGTCGTGATGTTCGATCAGCAGCGGCTGAGACACGCGCATGGTCCTCCCGACCGTCGTCCCGGCCAAGCGAAGCGCGAGCCGGGACCCATAACCACAGGCTTTTGTTGTTTTGCGCGGCGTCTGCCAGCTTGCCTGTTACAGACGCCGCGGAGTATGGGTCCCGGCTCCAGCGCGCAATTGCGCGCAAGGCCGGGACGACAGCGGAATTCGCCGTTAGCGCGGCGCCATGCGGATGGCGCCGTCGAGGCGGATGGTTTCGCCGTTGAGCATCGGGTTCTCGACGATGTGGACGGCGAGGTTACCGTACTCCGAGGCGTCGCCGAGGCGGGCCGGATGCGGCACCTGGGCGCCGAGGCTCTTGCGCGCTTCCTCGTTGAGACCCATCAGCAGCGGCGTCAGGAACAGGCCCGGCGCGATGGTGTTGACGCGGATCTTCAGGCTGGCGAGGTCGCGTGCGGCCGGCAGCGTGAGGCCGACGACGCCGCCCTTCGAGGCGGAATAGGCGATCTGGCCGATCTGGCCTTCATAGGCCGCAACCGACGCGGTGTTGATCGCGACGCCGCGCTCCTCGCCGATCGGGGCTTCGGTCGCCAGCCGCTCGGCGAACAGCCGCAGCACGTTGAAGGTGCCGATCAAATTGACGTTGACGATGCGGACGAACTTCGCCAGCGGATAGACGCCGTCCTTGCCGACGATGCGCTGCGAGCCGCCGATGCCGGCGCAGTTCATCAGCACGCGCGCGATGCCGTGCGCGGCCTCGGCCTTGGCAATCGCCGCCTTGATCGCGTCCTCGTCGGTGACGTCGGCATGCAGCGCAACGCCCTTCACCTCGGCGGCGACCTTCTCGGCGTTTTCCTTGTTCTGGTCGATCACGCCGATCTTGGCGCCCTTGGCGGCCATGGAGCGCGCGGTTGCGGCACCAAGGCCGGAGCCACCGCCGGTGATGAGAACGGCAACGTCTTTCAACTGCATGGATACAACCTTTCCTTGGGCGTTTCTTCTCTAGACTTCGAACTTGTTATCCGGCGGCGACTTCTGCCGTTTCCTTGTCGGGATTGAGCACGCCGCCGAAGATCAAGGCTTCCATATGCTTGATGTACTCGCGGCAGACCTCGTCGGTGACCGGACCGACGCCGACCGCGCGCGACATCGCGTGGCGGCCGAAGAACAGATGATCGCAGGCGCCGATCAGGCTGGTGTAGAACAGCACCGGATCGATCTTGCGGAATTCGCCGGCCTTGATGCCTTCTGCGAGCAGCCGGCGGTGAAAATCCAACAGCGGCGCGACGAAGAATTTCGACACCTCGTTGGCGGCGGCCGGCGAGCTTTCGTGCAGGAGATAATGGATCAGCCGGTTCATATAGGGGAACTGGTGATAGGCGCGGATGATGCCGCCGATATGCAGCCGCAGTTTCGCGGACGGCGTGATCGGCTGGCTGATGAGATATTCGAGCTGCGATATCTCGGTGGCGGCATCGCGCGCCAACAGCGCCAGCAACAGCCCGTCCTTGTTGCCGAAATGATATTTCACCAGCGCGGCGTTGACGCCCGACTTCTGCGCGATGTCGGACAGCGAGACCTCGATGGAGGCGCGCTCGATCATCAGCTCGCTGGCTGCGACCAATAGCTTGTCGGCGGTGGCATTTTTGCCGGCCGGAAGTTTCGTCGGTACGCTGGTATTCAACTGCGCTCTGGTCCCGCTCAGTGTCAGGGTTCGACGGTAAATCGAGGCCGCACATAAGCCCATGGCGGGGCCGCACTCAAGAGTTAATTGATTGATTGACTAAATGCTGAGCCGCCCCTTAAATCCGGCCCAACTTTCAGACCGCCCAATCCGGAAACATCAGGGAGATCAGACATGGCCGAGGCATATATCGTCGCCGCCGCTCGCACCGCGGGCGGCCGCAAGGGAGGGCGTCTCGCCGGTTGGCATCCGGCCGATCTGGCTGCGACGGTGCTCGATGCGCTGGTCGAGCGCACCGGTGCCGACCCCGCGCAGGTCGAGGACGTGATCATGGGCTGCGTGATGCAGACCGGCGAGCAGTCCACAAACATCGCGCGCAACGCGGTGATGGCCTCGAAGCTGCCGGAGAGCGTGCCCGCGACCTCGATCGACCGCCAGTGCGGTTCCTCGCAGCAGGCGCTGCACTTCGCGGCGCAGGCCGTGATGTCTGGCACGATGGACTGCGTGATCGCCGCCGGCGTGGAATCGATGACCCGCGTGCCGATGGGCCTCGCCTCCTCGCTGCCCGCCAAGAACGGCTTCGGCCACTACAAGAGCCCGGGCATCGAGGCGAAGTATCCCAACATCGTCTTCAGCCAGTTCACCGGCGCGGAGATGATGGCCGAGAAGTACGGTCTGTCGAAGGACGAGCTCGACGAATACTCCTATAACAGCCATCAGCGCGCGATCGCGGCCACGCAGGCCGGCCATTTCAAGGACGAGATCGTGCCGGTGACAATCACCCGCGCCGACGGCTCGACCGACACCCATCACATCGACGAAGGCATCCGCTTCGACGCCAGCCTCGACGGCATCAAGGGCGTCAAGCTGATCGCCGAGAACGGCAAGCTCACCGCGGCGAGCGCCAGCCAGATCTGCGACGGCGCCTCCGGCGTCATGGTCGTCAACGAGAAGGGCCTGAAGGCGCTCGGCGTCAAGCCGATGGCGCGCATCCATCACCTCACGATGATGGGCGGCGACCCCGTGATCATGCTGGAAGCGCCGCTGCCGGCAACCCAGCGCGCGCTGCAGAAGGCCGGCATGAAGATCGACGACATTGATCTCTTCGAGGTCAACGAGGCCTTCGCTTCGGTGCCGACCGCGTGGCTGAAGACCACCGGCGCCGATCCGACCCGGCTCAACGTCAATGGCGGCGCGATCGCGCTCGGCCATCCGCTCGGCGGCAGCGGCACCAAGCTGATGACGACGCTGCTGCATGCCCTCAAGCAGCGCAACAAGCGCTACGGCCTGCAGACCATGTGCGAAGGCGGAGGCATGGCGAATGTGACGATTGTCGAGCGGCTGTAAGAAGAGCTTGGCCTTTAACAAGCGTTTGAGAGGCCGCAAGAGCCTCCATACAAAAGGTGTCGTCCCGGCCTTGAGCCGGGACCCATAACCACAGGTCGATGTGATTATGGCCAGCTGAGACCCCAGCTCATTTCAACAAATAAAATCGGTGGTTATGGGTCCCTGCTTTCGCAGGGACGACCACCTAGTTTGAGGAAACGTCTTTGACCCATCCGTCGATCCACGCGCGTACCCATCCGAACAAGATCGCCTACCAGATGGCGGGCAGCGGCAAGGCGATCACCTATCGCGAGCTCGACGAGCTCTCGAACCAGGGCGCGCATCTGTTCCGCTCGCTCGGCCTCAAGCCTAGCGACCACATCGCGCTGCTGATGGAAAACCGGCTCGCCTTCATGGAGATCTGCTGGGCCGCGCAGCGCTCGGGTCTCTATTACACGGCGATCAGCCGCTATCTGACGGAAGAAGAGATCGCCTACATCATCAAGGACTGCGGAGCGAAGGTGTTCATCACCACCCCGCAATGCGCCGACAAGGTGAAGGGCTTGATCAAGGGCGAGGTGGGCGAGCCGCTGTTCTACATGATGGACGAGCCCGCACCGGGCTTCCGCTCCTATGACAAGGAGGCCGGCGCGCAGCCGACCACGCCGGTTGCCGACGAGGTCGCGGGCTACGACATGCTGTATTCCTCCGACACCACCGGCCGGCCCAAGGGCATCAAGAAGGAGTTCGAGGGCAACCGGATCGACGTGCCGAACCCGTTCCTGCGGATTCTCACCTCCGACATGTGCGGCATGAACGCCGACAGCGTCTATCTGTCGCCGGCGCCGCTCTATCACGCGGCCCCGCTGCGCTTCAACATGATGGCGACCGTGCTTGGCGGCACCTCCGTCATCATGGAGCATTTCGACGCCGAGGAATTCTTGAAGCAGGTCGAGAAGCACAAGGTGACGCAATCGCAGCTGGTGCCGACGATGTTCGTGCGCATGCTGAAGCTGCCCGACGAAGTGCGGAGCCGCTACAAGGTCTCGTCGCTGAAGGGCGCGATCCACGCCGCGGCGCCCTGCCCGGTCGACGTCAAGGCGAAGATGATCGAATGGTGGGGACCGATCCTGATCGAGTATTACGCCGGCTCCGAAGGTAATGGCGTCACGGTCTCGACCTCCCAGCAATGGCTGACCCATCGCGGCACGGTCGGCCGCGCCGTCGTCGGCAAGGTCAAGATCCTGGACGAGAACGACGAGGAGGCGCCTACGGGGCAGATCGGACAGGTCTATTTCGCCGACGCGCCGGCGTTCTCCTATCACAACGACCCGGAGAAGACGAAGAAGGCCTACAACGCCAAGGGCTGGTCGACGCTCGGCGATGTCGGCTACCTCGACGAAGAGGGCTTCCTCTATCTCACCGACCGCAAGAGCTACATGATCATCTCTGGCGGCGTGAACATCTACCCGCAGGAGACCGAGGACGTGCTGATCACGCATCCCGCGGTGTCCGACGTCGCGGTGTTCGGGGTGCCGAACGAGGAGATGGGCGAAGAGGTCAAGGCCGTGGTGCAGCCGCACGACATGACCAGGGCTGGCAAGGAGCTCGAGGCCGAGCTGATCGCCTTCTGCCGCCAGCATCTGTCGCCGATCAAATGCCCCAAGAGCATCGACTTCGAGCAGGAGTTGCCGCGCACGCCGACCGGAAAACTGGTGAAGCGGCATCTGCGCGACCGCTATTGGCCGAAGGCTCCAGTCAAGGCATAGCCGCGCTTCACCCTCCCCTGGAGGGTCGGCTCACAACGAGTGAAGCGAGATGTGAGACGGGGTGGGGTGATCTCTCAACACGGCAGCGCCGGTGTGGACGGACTGTCACCCCACCTCCAGGAGAGGATGAAGAGCGCACGCAGCCCAGCCCGCCGGCTCTGCTGACCCACACCTACAACTCCGCCGCTGGCTCACACGCAGCAGATGCCGCGGCGCGCAGATGCAGTTGGCCGTGCTGGCCTGTCGTTGTCGTGGTCCACTGCGCATCGATCTGCTGAAAATCCTCCGACAGCTTGCCGCGGTGGCTGCCGCCGGTCTCGAACGTCCCGTTACCGTCAGGGGACCGTTCGAAGATCTCGACCTCGAGATCGGACAGCCGAATGAACATCTGCACGCCGATCTTGGTCACGCGACGGCCGACCTCGTATGAACCGCAACCGAGCGCTTCCGCGTTCTGCTCGTTCAAGGCCTTCACCTTGTCGAACGTGATGACGATGTTCTGCACCGTGTTGTCGCCGTCCCACAGGAATTCGCCGATGTAGGCGCGCGGCAGTTTTTCGGTCAGCTGCTTGATATCGGCGGCACGCACCGCCGAGATCAGCAGCACGCTTGCGGCCACAATCATGAGACCCAGTAGCGACGTCCAGCCGGGCTGCTCTGCAATCTTCGCGTGGCGCATGCGGTATGCATCCCCTGGGCAAAATTGCTATCGTTCAACAATGACCGTCAGCATACAGTGAAATGCGCTGGTTCTGCGGCGATGCCCAACAGGTGATCTGCACAATGGAAGCCCTTCCCGACGTTCCGCTCCCCTCCACCATCCGCTCGCGTTATGTCGACGGGATCAACGGCCTGCGCATGCATGTGCTGGAAGCGGGCTTTGAAACATCGGGCCGGCCCTGCCTGTTGCTGCTGCACGGCTTTCCGGAGCTGGCGTTTTCCTGGCGCAAGGTGATGCCGAAGCTCGCCGCTGCCGGCTATCACGTCATCGCGCCGGACCAGCGCGGCTATGGCCGCACATCAGGCTGGAGCGCGGATTATGACGGCGACCTCGCGTCATTCCGCCTGCCCAATCTGGTGCGCGACGCGCTCGGGCTGGTTGCGGCGTTCGGCTACAAGCACGTCGATGCGGCGATCGGGCATGATTTCGGCTCGTCGGTCGCGGCGTGGTGCGCGCTGATCCGGCCCGACGTGTTCCGCGCGGTGGTGATGATGAGCGCGCCGTTCTCGGGGCCGCCGTCGCTGCCGTTCAACACCGCAAATGAACCGGCAAGGCCCGCGACCGAAGACCCCGTGCATCGCGAGCTCGCCGCGTTGCCGCGGCCGCGCAAGCACTACCAGTGGTACTATTCGACGCGTCCGGCCAATGACGACATGCATCGCGCGCCGCAGGGCGTGCACGACTTTCTGCGCGCCTATTACCACCACAAGAGCGCGGACTGGAAGGACAACAAGCCGTATCCGCTGCAATCCTGGTCGGCGGGCGAACTGGCAAAACTGCCGACCTATTACGTGATGGATCTCGCCAAGGACATGGCCGCGACCGTCGCCGAGGAAATGCCGTCACGCGAGGCGATCGCCGCCAACACATGGCTGCCGGATAGCGAGCTCGCCTATTACAGCTCTGAATATCAGCGGACCGGATTCCAGGGCGGGCTGCAATGGTATCGCTGCGGCACCTCGGGCGCGTTCCTCCCGGAATTGCAGACCTGGAGCGGCCGCACGATCGACCAGCCGTCGGCCTTCATTTCCGGCAAGCAGGATTGGGGCACCTATCAGCGGCCCGGCGTGTTCGAGGCGATGCGGACGAAAGCCTGCACCAACATGATCGGCTGCCATCTGGTCGACGGCGCCGGCCATTGGGTGCAGCAGGAACAGCCCGATGAGGTGAGCCGGCTGCTGCTCACATTCCTGCGAGAGGCGGGCGCGCAGCGCTAAAGCGCGATGAGATTAGGTTGAATCGTCATCGCGCTTTAGCTCCTTGTTTGAGCATGATCTTTTCGGAAAACCGCTTCGCACTTTTCCGGATCATGCTTTAGCCGCCCGTTTGGCCGTCGCGTCGCATCCCGTTGATCTCACGCGTTTTCTTCGCTCAACCCGCGCGGCTTGTCGGTGCTGCGGCAGCGAACCCGGCCGATCCGGATTTGACCCAGCACCGATGCAACTCTATAGTTTAGAACTATTCTAATTCTAAACTTAGTGAACAAGGCGTTGCCGTGAAGAATTTCGCCGATCTGACCGAGCGCGAGGTGCTGGCGGTCGCGATCGCCTCCGAGGAGGAGGACAGCCGCATCTACATGACGTTCGCGGAAGATCTCGCCGAGCGCTATCCCGACACCGCCAAGATTTTCGAGGAGATGGCCGATGAGGAACGCGGCCATCGCCACCGGCTGCTGGAAACCTACGAGCAGCGCTTCGGGGCGCATCTGCCGCCGATCCGGCGCGAGGACGTCAAAGGCTTTTTGCGCCGGCGCCCGGTCTGGCTCACCAAGAACCTGCCGCTCGACACCATCCGCAAGGAAGTCGAGACCATGGAATTGGAGGCCGAACGCTTCTATGCCAAAGCCGCCGAGAAGGCCGAAGATGTCGGCGTGCGCCGGCTGCTCGGCGATCTCGCCGAGGAGGAAAAGGGCCACGAGAAGCTCGCGGTGAAGCTGACCGGCGAGATCCTCAAGCCCGACGTGCGCGCGGAGGAAGACCGCACCCGGCGGCGGATGTTCGTGCTGCAATATGTGCAGCCGGGCCTTGCCGGATTGATGGACGGCTCGGTCTCGACCCTGGCGCCGCTGTTCGCCGCCGCCTTTGCCACGCATCACAACTGGCAAACCTTCCTGGTCGGGCTTGCCGCCTCGATCGGCGCCGGCATCAGCATGGGCTTTGCCGAGGCGCTGTCCGACGACGGCTCGCTGACCGGGCGCGGCTCGCCCTGGCTGCGCGGCCTGACCTGCGGATTGATGACGACGCTCGGCGGGCTCGGCCACACCATTCCCTATCTGGTGCCCGACGCCTGGCCGAACGCATTCTGGATCGCGACCGCGATCGCCGGGATCGTGGTGTTCTTCGAATTGTGGGCGATCGCCTTCATCCGCGCGCGCTACATGGACACGCCGTTCCTGCAGGCGGTGTTCCAGATCGTGCTCGGCGGCGCGATCGTGCTCGCGGTCGGCATCCTGATCGGCGCGGCGTAGCAATTCCGATCAAACACGGCGACGACGTCACGGCTACAGCGCTTGCGGGCGGCAGCCAAACTGCCCATCATTGCGCCAACAACAAACCGGGAGCACGCCGTGGCCAAATCGCAATACAGTTTCAAGACCGCCGTCGACCTGTCGCAGGCGCTGCGCAACAAAGAGGTCTCGGCGGTCGAACTTGCACAGGACGCGATCGGCCGCATCGAGCGCCACGACGGCAAGGTCAACGCAGTCTGCGTGCGCGACTTCGAGCGCGGCCTCGCCGCTGCGCGCGCCGCCGATGCCGCGATCGCGCGCGGCGAGCACGGGCCGCTGCTCGGCATCCCCATGACGGTGAAGGAATCCTTCAACGTCGCGGGATTGCCGACCACCTGGGGCTTCCTGCCGCAGAAGGACTTCGTCCCGACCGAGGACGCGCTGTCGATTCAGCGGGTGAAGGACGCCGGCGGCGTGATCCTCGGCAAGACCAATGTGCCGGTCGGGCTCGCCGACTGGCAGAGCTACAACGAGATCTACGGCACCACCAACAACCCCTACGACCTCGGCCGCACGCCGGGCGGCTCGTCCGGCGGATCGTCGGCGGCGCTCGCCGCGGGCTATGGCGCGCTGTCGCTCGGCTCCGACATCGGCGGCTCGCTCCGCGTGCCGGCGTTTCATTGCGGCATCTATGCGCACAAGCCGACCTTCGCGCTGCTGCCGTCGCGCGGCCACACCGCGCCGCCGGCGCCGCCCATCATCTATGAGCGCGACCTTGCGGTGACCGGCCCGATGGCGCGCGGCGCGGCCGACCTGTCGCTGCTGCTCGACGTGATGGCCGCGCCCGATCCGCTCGACGCCGGCAAGGCCTATCGCCTCGACCTGCCGGCGGCGCGCCACGCCAGCCTGAAGGATTTCCGGATCCTCGTCATCGACACCGATCCGGTGCTGCCGACCGACAAGGCGGTGCGCGGCAGCATCGACAAGCTCGCGAGCCATCTCGACAAGGCCGGCGCGAAAATATCGCGTTCGAGCCCGCTGCTGCCGGATTTCGCGGCGTCCTCGCGGCTCTATATGCGGATGCTGCTGTCGTTCCTCGCCGCGACCTTCCCGCCGGAGGTCTATGCCGGCGCCTGCGCGGCGGCGGCCGCGCTGCCCGCCAGCAACAACAGCCTGCAGGCCGAGCGGCTGCGCGGCATCGCGCTCAGCCACCGCGACTGGGTGCAGGCGACGGTCGCCCGCTCGCGGCTGCGCGCGCAATGGCGCGAGCTGTTCAAATCGTTCGACGCGGTGATCTGCCCGATCATGCCAACGCCGGCCTATCCGCACGATCATGCGCCCGACCAGGAGCAGCGGCGAATTTTGATCGACGGTGTGCCGCACGTCTACACCGACCAACTCGCCTGGCCCGGCATCGCGACCCTGCCCGGCCTGCCTTCGACTGCGATCCCGACCGGCTTTGCGCCCGACGGACTGCCGGTCGGCGTGCAGATCGTCGGTCCATGGCTCGAGGACCGCACGCCGCTCAAGCTCGCCGAGCTGATCGAGCGCGAATTCGGCGGCTTCGTGCCGCCGAAGATGTTCGATGATTGATACTTGCCATCGTCATTGCGAGCGAAGCGAAGCAATCCATATATCCGTCTGCGCGGAGGCGTGGATTGCGTCGTCGCTTCGCTTCTCGCAATGACGAGGGGAAACCGGGAGGAAACCAATGAGCAACGATCTCGAGGAGCTGACAAGGCTCAACAAGGATTACGTCGATTCGGTTCAGAACTGCGACGTCAAGCGCTTCGACGAAATCCTGGCGCAGGACTTCTACTGCACCAATCCCGACAAGAGCCTGGTCGACCGCGCTGCCTTCCTGAAGCAGACGGCGATCCCGGTGAAGATCAAGGGGCTGAAGGCCGAGGACGTCAAAATCCGGATCCTCGGCGATTTCGCCATCATCCACGCCCAGACCAGCTACACCAACGCGGACGGAGAGCCGGCGCATGGCCGCTACACCGATTGCTGGGCGCGGCAGAACGGCAAATGGCTCGCGGTATCTGCGCACGTCGCGCGGTGAGGGCAACGTTCGCAGCGTCACCCTCCGCTCTCATGCCCCGCTTCATGCGGGGCATCCAGTACTCCGCGGCCGCAGTTGATTTCACACAACTTCCGCCGCGGCGTACTGGGTCGCCCGGTCAAGCCGGGCGACGACAAGTTCGTCAGCTGTCGAACATGATCACACTGCGCAGCGTCTTGCCGGCCTTCATGTTGGCAAAGCCCTCGTTGATCTCGGAAAGCTTCAGCTTGGCCGAGATCCAGTCCTCCAGATGCAGCTTGCCGCGCATGTAGAAGTCGACGAGGCGCGGCATGTCGACGCGGAAGTGGTTGGAGCCCATCGACGAGCCCTGGATGCGGCGCTCGCGCAGGAAGTCGAAGCCGTGCAGCTCGATCTTCTGGCCGAACGGGATCATGCCGACGATGGTCGCGGTGCCGCCCGCCGCCAGCATGGCGAAGGCCTGCTCGGCGGTGTCCTTGCGGCCGAGCACCTCGAACGAGTGCTGCACGCCGCCGCCGGTGAGTTCGCGTACCTGCTGGACCACGTCGCCGCGGGCCGGATCGACGATGTCGGTGGCGCCGAGCTTGGTCGCAAGCTGCAGCTTGGCCGGATTGGTGTCGATCGCGATGATACGGCCGGCGCCGGCGATCTGCGCGCCGTTGATCGCGGCCATGCCGACGCCGCCGCAGCCGATCACAGCCACGGTCTCGCCGGCGGTGACCTTCGCGGTGTTCACCACAGCGCCATAACCGGTGATGACGCCGCAGCCGATCAGCGCGGCGAGATCGAGCGGCATCTCCTTCTTGATCTTCACGATGGCGTTCTCGTGCACCAGCATCTGCTCGGCGAACGACGACAGATTGAGAAACTGATTCAGCTTCTCCTTCCTGCCCCACGACAGGCGGTTGGAGGCACCGGGCAGCATCTTCACGGTGGTGTCGGTGCACAGCACGGTGCGCCCGGTGGTGCAGTTGTCGCAGGTGCCGCAGAACACCGACAGGCAGGTGACGACGTGATCGCCGGGCTTCACGTAATTGACGTCGGAGCCGACCTTCTCGACCACGCCGGCCGATTCATGGCCGAGCACCGCCGGCAGCGGATGCGGATAGAGACCTTCCATGAAGTGCAGGTCGGAATGGCAGAGGCCCGCGACCGCGGTGCGGATCAGGACCTCGCGCGGCCCCGGATTGGGCACGCTGACATCCTCGATCACCAGCGGCTGATTGACTTCATGCAGAACGGCGGCCTTCATCGGGGTCTCCCTTGACGTTTTTGATTGTTTGAAAAGTTCGCTCGCGCGGCAGCCTACGCTGCGTCAAGCAATTCGCCAACCTCGGCCATGCCGACGGCGCGCTCGCCGAGCAGGTGCTCGGTCATCCTGCGCTGAACGGTATTTTCCGTTAGCCGGAACGGATCGCCCGGCAGCACGCGGTGATCGACCACCATCCGCGACAGCAACAGCCGGCGCGCATCACCGCGCATCTCATGGATGCGTCCGCCCTCCCATGCTAGCGCGACCGCGCTTGCAACGTGATAGAGCAGGCTGGTGGCACGCCGCGCGTCGCCCTCATTGTCGACGCGGCTCGCCACCTCGCGCGCAAACGCGACCGCACGGTCGCTGAGATCGCGCAGCCGGTTGCGCCAGGCCTGCGGCACATTCGCGCTGTCATCGAGCCGCGCATGCAGATCGGCGGCGAGCGCATTGTCGGCGCCATGGCGGCCGACCGCGCGCTTCAGCGCATCGATCGCGACGATGTTGCCGGTGCCCTCCCAGATCGAGCCGAGATGCGCGTCGCGCAGCAGCCGCGGCGTGACGAATTCCTCGATGTAGCCGATGCCGCCGCGCATCTCCATCGCATCGCCGCAGACCTTGCGGGCGTCGCGGGTGGCACGGAATTTTAGCGTCGGCGTCAGGATGCGGAGCAGCGCCGCGGCGTCCTGGCTGCCGGCCTCGGCGCGGTCGAGCGCGTCGGCGGTCAAAAAGCTCATCGACAGCGCCTGCTCGGTCGGCAGCATGATCTTCATCAGTTGGCGCCGCGCCAGCGGCAGGTCGATGATGCGCTGGCCGAACACCACGCGGCCCTTCGCCACGGTGATCGCGTCGTGCCAGGCGCGGCGCATCAGCGCGGTCGACTTCACGCCGTTGGAGAGCCGCGACGAATTCACCATCTCGGCCATCTGCACGAAGCCACGGTCGAGCTTGCCGACGGCGTAAGCGATCGCACCGTCGAGCTTGATCTCGCCCGAGGCCATCGAGCGGGTGCCGAGCTTGTCCTTCAGCCGCACGATCCGGTGATGGTTCTGCGAGCCGTCATCGAGGAAACGTGGCATCAGGAACAGGCCGACGCCGCGGGTGCCCGGCCCGGCGCCTTCCGGCCGCGCCAGCAGCATCACCACCTTGGCATCGGCGTTGGAGCAGAACCACTTCTCGCCATAGAGCCGCCAATGATCGCCCTCCTGCACGGCGCGCGTGGTCAGCGTGCCGACATCGGAGCCGCCCTCCTTCTCGGTCATGAACTGGCCGCCCTGCGTCAGCTTGTTCATGTCGGTCTGGGTCAGGCCGTCGAGATATTTCGCCTTCAACGCCTCGCTGCCGAAATTTGCCAGCAGCTTTGCACAACCGTCGGTGACGTTGATCGGGCAGCCCATGCCGAATTCGGTCTGGTTGAACAGGAAGGTGAAGGCGTGCTTCGCCACCACAGGGTATTTGTCGGGCCAACCCATGATGCCCTTGCGGAGCGACAGCGCATGGATGCCGAACTCGCCGAACGCAGCCTTCTCGATCTCGCGATAGGCCGGATGATATTCGATGTGCTGCACGTCGCGGCCGAACTTGTCGCGCTGATGCAGCACCGGCGTATGCCGGTCGGCAAGTCGCGCGCATTCGTCGAGATAGCCTCCGGCTAACCCACCGAGGCGGTCGAGATGCGGCTCGATATGGCGGAACAATACCTCGGGAAGATGCAGCTTCAGAAGGTCGGTCAGCGCCGGATCGGCCCGATAGAAATTCATTCCTGTCGTGTCGGGCGCCAGCAGCCCCGGCTGGTTGGTGGCGGCTGACGTTTTCGGATCCTGCTTGTGCGGCTGCATTGAATTCCCGGCTTCGGTGCTCATTTGTTTGGGCACGACTATCCTCCTCCGGCCGAGCAAAGGAAAGCCCAATGGATATTCCAAAATACAAGATCGCCCTGATCGTCGGTGCCGGCGCGGGCCTCAGCGCCTCCTTGACGCGGCTATTTTCGCGAGAGGGAATTCGCGTGGCACTGGGCGCCCGCAGCATCGAGAAACTCGGCGCGCTCTGCACCGAAACCGGCGCACGCGCCTATGCCTGCGATACCACCAAGGCCGAGGATGTCGAACGGCTTTTTGGTCTGGTCGAGCGTGAGATCGGAACACCTGATCTCGTCGTCTACAACGCCTCCGGCCGCTCGCGCGGCCCCTTCGTTGAACTCGTGCCTTCAGAGGTCGAGCAGGCGATCGCGGTCTCGGCATTCGGCGGCTTCCTGGTAGCGCAGGAGGCGGTGAAGCGCATGCTGCCCAACAAGAAGGGCGCGATCCTGTTCACCGGCGCCTCTGCCAGCGTGAAGGGCTATGCGCAGTCGGCGCCGTTCGCGATGGGTAAGTTCGCGTTGCGCGGCCTCGCGCAGAGCATGGCACGCGAACTGTCGCCGCAAGGCATCCATGTCGCGCATTTCGTGATCGACGGCGGCATCCGCAGCGCCGCCCGCACCGAGCCCGCCGATCGGCCGGACTCGATGCTCGATCCCGACGCGATTGCACTGAGCTACTGGAACGTGCTGCAACAGCCGCGCAGCGCCTGGACCTGGGAGCTGGAATTGCGGCCTTGGGTTGAGAAGTTTTGAGATGACGGAGATCATGCAAGCGGCGTAGGCTGGACGTAAACCGCCACCACATTCGTCGTTGCGAGGGGCGAAGCGACGAAGCAATCCATTCCTCCACTTGCGGCGGCATGAATTGCTTCGCTGAGCCTGTCATCCGGCGGCGCTGCGCGCCGACCGGGTGGCTCGCAATGACGGATGGAACTGGGGAAGGAAAACATGTCGAACGAAATCAAGATCGAGACCGGCACCGACGAACTGCTCTGCGTGATCCGCGATCGCGTCGCCGTCATCACGCTGAACCGCCCGGACGCCCGCAACTCGCTGTCGGACACGCTGACGCCGGCGCTGCGCACGATGATCAGGACCTGCGGCGAGAACCCCGAGGTCGGCGCGCTGCTCGTCACCGGCGCCGGCAAGGCGTTCTGCGCCGGCGGCAACGTAAAGGGCATGGGCGCGCATCGCGACAAGAAGAAGCTCGAAATGTCCTATGAGGACAAGGTCGCGGATTTGCAGGAGCGGCAGCGCCTGCTCACCGGCGCGCTCGCCTCGGTGCGCAAGCCGACGATTGCCGCCCTTCCCGGCCCCGCGGTCGGCGCCGGCCTTGCGATCGCGATGGCCTGCGACATCCGGATCGCCGCACAATCCGCCTTCATCTCGACCGGTTACTTACGCGTGGCGCTGAGCGGCGACTACGGCATGGCCTGGCTGTTGACGCGCCTGGTCGGCACCTCGCGCGCCCGCGAGCTGATGTTCACCTCGGAGAAGGTCGACGCCGCGAAGTGCGAGCAGATCGGCCTCGTCAACCGCGTGGTGCCGGACGAAATGCTGCAGGACGAGGCGTTCGCGCTGGCGAAGTCGATGGCCGAGGGCCCGACGCTCGCGCTGCGCTACATGAAGGACAATCTCGACGAGGCGCTGCAATTCGACTTCGCCACCGCGCGCGACCACGAGGCCGAGCGGCTGATCCGCCTCACCACGACTGCCGATCACAAGGAGGCGGTGCAGGCCTTCATCGAGAAGAGGAAGCCGGTGTTCCGGGGGAGTTGAGCGCGATCTCTCCTTCCCCCTGAAAGGGGGAAGGTCGGGATGGGGGTCAGCCACACGCGGCATTGCCGGGGAGAGAGAAGATCCCCACCCGCTTTGCTCTGGCGAGCAAAGCGACCTCCCCTTTTTAAGGGGAGGTGAGAGCTCGTAGCCCGGATGAAGCGAAGCGAAATCCGGGACAAGTCTCGCGGCAGTACGACCCCGGATTACGCTGCGCTTCATCCGGGCTACGGGGTCGGAGCAATCAAAAAGAAAAGGGCCCGGTTCTGGAGGGGCCAGAACCGGGCCTAGTCAGTCAAACCGCAAGCGAGGACATCGCGGCCAAGCGGGAAGTGGCGGCAAGCCGCCAGCTGGCACAGGGAATGTCTTGCGGTTCGACGTGGATCTCTTTCACGAAGCGCACCAGCTTCCAGTCGCCGGGGCTCTGGGTGAAGGCGTAGCCCGACTTGCGGGCGAGGCCGATCATCGTCGCATTGGAACGCAGCGTGTCGCCGAAGATGCGCTCGGCTCCGAAGGACGCCGCGCGGCATTCGAGATTCTTCAGCAGCGCCTTGCCAATGCCGTGGCCCTGCCACCGGTCATCGATCGACAGGCCGAACTCGACGCTCGAATTATCGGCATGGAAGGCGTAGCGGGCTTCGCCGACGATGGTCTCAAAGCCATCGACCAGCATCGTCGCGACCACCGTGAACCGGTCAGCCTCGCCGACATGGATGAAACGCTCGAGCTCCGTCTTCGGCAGCTCGCTCAACGCACCCAGGAAGCGATTGTAACGGGCCCCCGCGGAGAGCGAGCGGATGTAGCTCTGCAGCTCCTCGCGGTCGCGCGGCTCGACGAAGCGCACCTTGACCTCGCTGCCGTTCTTGGCGCGCAGCACGTCAGAGTATTGCTTGAGATCGTCGAGATGCAGCGCAACCATGACACGCTCCTCGGGTGAAGAAATTGGCCGGCGCCCCTCGATCGAGGCGACGCCAGCGGTGGCGTCCTTCTCAGGCCCGCCAGAACGGCTTCTCGGTCTCGAACACGATGTCGCTGCGGGACATGCCGATGTCGTGCAGATCGCGCTCGGTCCACTGCGACAGCTCGCGACGGCGCTCGTAGCGCTCCCACCAGATATGCAGCGTCTCGCCGACCTGGTTCAGCAATCCGGGCGTATGATGATTTGTCATCGATTCATGGGTGAATATGGACATCTGCGGCTCCTATCGGTAACCTGTTGGCGGTAATATTGGAGCTATTTGGTCCACTCACAAACGACACTTTGTACCGTTTCGCATGAATTAAAGTCATGTATTTGGAGACGCACCGGAGATGACCAGCCGCCTGCCGTCGCTGAATGGCCTGAGGGCATTCGAGGCCGCCGCACGGCATATGAGCTTCACGCTGGCGGCGTCCGAACTGAACGTGACGCAGACCGCGATCAGCCATCAGATCCGGCGGCTCGAGGAGGAGCTCGGCGTCCGCCTGTTCGTCCGCCAGAACCGTTCGCTGAGCCTGACGCCGGAGGCTACCGAATACCTTCCCGGCGTCCGCGCCGCCTTCAACGATCTGAGACTCGCCACCGACCGCCTGTTGCGCCGGGACGACGATCACGTGCTGACCGTCTCGACGCTGGCGTCGCTTGCCGCCAAGTGGCTGCTGCCGCGGCTGTCGGCCTTCCAGGAGGCGCATTCTGGCATCGACGTTCGCATCACCACCTCGACCAGCCTGGTCGACTTCCAGCGCGACAAGGTCGACGCGGCGATCCGCTATGGCCGCGGCCAATGGGCGGGCTTGCGTGCGGACTGGCTGATGGCGGATGAGCTGTTTCCGGTGTGCAGCCCGTCGCTGCTGCAGGGAACCAGGCCGCTGAAATGCCCTGAAGACCTCAGGGATCACACGCTCCTGCACACCAGCAACGCCAACAGCGACGACTGGCGGCTGTGGCTGACCGCGGCGGGATTGCCGACCGATATTTCCAAGCAGCCCGGCGTCACCTTCGACCTGCTGTTCGTGACGATCCAGGCCGCGATCGATGGCATCGGCGTCGCGATGGGCCGCACCTCCTATGTGCAGGACGACATCGCCAAGGGCCGCCTCGTGGTTCCCTTCAAGATCGCGCTGCCGGCCGACGCCGGCTTCTACCTGGTTTCGCCGCAGGGACGCGCCGATACGCCAAAGCTCTCCGCGTTCCGGAACTGGCTCGGCACAACGGCGCACGCTGCGCCTTGATGCCGCGTACACGACGACCGGAGCTTCGGTTCTGATTGAACCAGCGCCGAAGCGCTAGGATGTTGTTTTGACGAGGTTTATTCGCGCGAACCGGTATCCCTTTCGCTCGATACGCTCCCTGCGATGTCCGCCTACGGCTTTTTTCCATTAGCCCCCCGCGTGATTTCGGGTTGGTCGCGCCGGACAGGCGTGCCAAATTGCCGCACATGGCAGTTAACTGCTTTGGCCGGCGAAACAATTTGCGCCGGCCGTTTCGTCACGGGGAGGAAAGGGCGTTATGTCGCAGTCGAGTTCATCGCAGGTCCCGCAGATCAAATCGCGTCTTGGCGCCATCCTGCGCGCGACCAGCGGCAATTTTCTCGAGCAGTTCGACTTCTTCCTGTTCGGCTTCTATGCGCAGGCGATTGCGAAGGCCTTCTTCCCCTCCGAGAACGAGACGGCGGCGCTGCTCAACGCGTTCGGCGTGTTCTGGCTCGGCGCCCTGATGCGCCCGGTCGGCGCCGTCGTGCTCGGCGCCTATATCGACCGCATCGGCCGCCGCAAGGGCCTGATCGTGACGCTGTCGATCATGGCTATTGGCACCGTGGTGATCGCGCTCTGCCCGAGCTATGCGACCATCGGCATTGCGGCGCCGATCATCGTGCTGATCGCGCGCCTGCTGCAGGGCTTCTCCGCCGGTGTCGAGCTCGGCGGCGTCTCGGTCTATCTCGCGGAGATCGCCACGCCCGGCAATCGCGGCTTCTACACCTCGTTCCAGTCGGCGAGCCAGCAGGTCGCGATCTTCGTCGCCTCGATCCTCGGCTTCGTCCTCAGCGAGAGCATGCCGGCCGCGACCGTTGCCTCCTGGGGCTGGCGCATCCCGTTCTTCGTCGGCTGCCTGATCATCCCGGTGATCTTCTTCCTGCGCCGGACGCTGGAGGAGACTCCGGCGTTCCTCGCGATGAAGAAGCATCCGACCGCGAGCGAGGTGTTTGCCTCGGCGATCGCGAACTGGCGCATCGTCGTCCTCGGCATGATGATCGCGGTGCTGACCACCACCACCTTCTACTTCGTCACCGTCTACACGCCGACCTTCGGCAAGACCGTGCTGAAGCTCTCGACCCAGGACGCGCTGCTGGTGACGCTGCTGGTTGCGGTGACCAACTTCATCTGGAATCCGGTCGGCGGTGCGGTGTCCGACCGGATCGGCCGCAAGCCGGTGCTGCTGGCGATCGCCGGCCTGTCCCTCATCACGGCCTATCCGGCGCTGCACTGGCTGGTGACCAATCCGTCGTTCGGCAAGATGCTGGCGGTCGAGATGATGTTCTCGTTCTATTTCGGCGTCTACAGCGGCACCATGCTGGGCTGCCTGGTCGAGATCGTGCCGGCGCATGTCCGCACCACCTGCTTCTCGCTGGCCTTTGCGCTGGCGGCCGGGCTGTTCGGCACCTTCACGCCGTTCGCCTCGACCTGGCTGATCCAGCAGACCGGCGACAAGGCTTCGCCCGGCTACTGGCTGATGTGCGCCGCAGCTCTCGGCATCGTCGCCACGCTGATCGTCTATCGTGGCGGCCAGACCATCGAGCAGCGCGAGACGGTTGCGGCTTGATATTCCACTTCGCGGTCGGGCAGGCTCGCTGGGCATGACTTCTTCGGAAAATCGCGACACGCTTTTCCGGATCATGCTCATGCGCCCGGCCGTGTTGCTTTCCATGCCAACAACGATAACAAGAGCGCATGGTTGATCTGACGCGCAGGTTCGACGTCCTGGTGATCGGCGGCGGCAACGCTGCGCTGTGCGCTGCGATCAGTGCACGGCGCGCCGGCGCCTCGGTGCTGGTGCTGGAAGGCGCCCCGAAATTCTATCGCGGCGGCAACACCCGCCACACCCGCAACATGCGCTGCGCCCATGACGCGGCGACCGAAATCCTCACCGGTCCCTACACCGAGGAGGAGTTCTGGAACGATTTGCTGCTGGTGACCGGCGGCCAGACCGACGAGGAACTGGCCCGCTTCATGATCCACGAATCCAAGGACATCCTGAACTGGATCGTCGAACAGGGCGTGCGCTGGCAGCCGTCGCTCGGCGGCACGCTGAGCCTTGGCCGCACCAACTCGTTCTTCCTCGGCGGCGGCCGCGCGATGCTGAACGCGCTCTATCGCACCGCCGAGGAGCTCGGTGTCGACATCCTCTACGATGCCGAGGTCATCGACCTCACGATCGAGGACGGCATGTTCCTTTCGGGGCAGCTGAAGCAGCCGGTCGGCGGCAAGACCGAAGTCCGCGCCTCGACCCTGGTCGCGGCGGCCGGCGGCTTCGAGGCCAACATCGAATGGCTGAAGGAGTCCTGGGGCGATGCGGCCGACAATTTCCTGATCCGCGGCACGCCCTATAATCGCGGCGCGATCCTCAAGATGCTGCTCGCCAAGGGCGTGCAGGAGATCGGTGATCCGACGCAATGCCATGCGGTGGCGATCGATGCGCGCGCGCCGAAATTCGACGGTGGCATCATCACGCGCCACGACTCGGTCGTGTTCGGCATCGTCGTCAACAAGCATGCCGAGCGGTTCTACGACGAGGGCGAGGACATCTGGCCGAAGCGCTATGCGATCTGGGGCCGGCTGGTCGCCGCGCAGCCGGACCAGATCGCCTACATCATCTTCGACTCGACCGTGGTGACGAGCTTCATGCCGACGCTGTTTCCACCGATCGCGGGCGCGACGCTTGCCGAACTCGCCGGCAAGCTCGAGCTCGACGCGGTCGCGCTGGAAAAGACCATCAACGAGTTCAACGCCGCAGTGCAGCCCGGCACCTTCGACCACACCATCCTCGACGACTGCGCTACCCAAGGCATCATGCCACCGAAGACGCATTGGGCGCGCCGGATCGAGACGCCGCCCTATCTCGCCTATCCGGTGCGGCCGGGTATCACCTTCACCTATCTCGGCACCCGCGTGAACAGAGAGGCGCGGATGCTGATGAAGGACGGCAAGCCGTCCGCCAACATGTTCGCCGCCGGCGAGATCATGGCCGGCAACGTGCTCGGCAAGGGCTATGCCGCCGGGATCGGCATGACCATCGGCAGCGTGTTCGGTCGCGTCGCCGGCCGGGAAGCAGCCAAGAATGCGCGGAACTGAAGGCGGGACTGACGCGATGCACGGGACGAGGATCTTGCAGGAAGCCGACCGTCTGATGACGGTGTGCAATTCCTGCCGCTATTGCGAGGGCCTGTGCGCGGTGTTTCCCGCGATGGAGATGCGCCGCGCCTTCTCCGACGGCGATCTCAACTACCTCGCCAACCTCTGCCACGGCTGCGGCGCCTGCTACACCGACTGCCAGTTCTCGCCACCGCACGAATTCAACGTCAATGTACCGAAGACGCTTGCGGTCGCGCGCGCCGAATCCTATGCCGCCTATGCTTGGCCGCGCGCCTTTGCCGGCGCGTTCGCGCGCAACGGCCTCGTCATCAGCCTGATCGCAGCGCTCAGCGTCGCCGCCTTCATCTTCGGCTTCGCCGCGATCAATGATCGCGGCGTGCTCACCGGCATCCACACCGGTCCCGGCGCGTTCTATAAATTGATGCCGCACAACGCGATGGCGCTGCTGTTCGGCTTGGCCCTGCTCTACGCGATCCTGGCGGTGGTGATGGGCGTGCGCGCGTTCTGGCGCGACATCGGCGAGCCGGTCGGCATGACGACGGATGCGAAGGCGCTGTTGCAGGCGGTCCGCGACGGCGGCGAGCTGCGCTATCTCGACGGCGGCGGTGTCGGCTGCTTCAACGAGGACGACCAGCCGACCGACCGCCGCAAGCTGTATCACCACTTCACGTTCTACGGCTTCATCCTGTGCTTCGCCGCGACCTGCGTCGGCACGCTCTACCACTATCTGCTGGCGCGCGAGGCGCCCTATGCGTGGTGGGACCTGCCCGTCGTGCTCGGCACGCTCGGCGGCATCGGACTCGTGGTCGGCCCGATCGGACTCCTGTCGGAGAAATGGAAGCGCGACCGCGTGCTGGTCGACGAGCAGCGCATGGGTATGGACACCGCGTTCATCCTGATGCTGTTCCTGACCAGCATTACCGGCCTCGCCCTGCTGCTGTGGCGTGAGACCGCCGCGATGGGTCCGTTGCTGGCGCTGCATCTCGGCGTGGTGTTCGCGCTGTTCATCACCATGCCCTATGGAAAATTCGTGCACGGCATCTACCGCTTCGTCGCGCTGGTGCGCTATGCGCGCGAACGGCAGATAATGGCGGAATGAATGCGGGTCGGTTAGCGCAGCGTAGCCCAGCTTACGAACTCATCCTGCATCGGGCTTTGTCGCCAGGGCACAGAACCACTCATTTGTCTCGACCAGCTGAGCCTGCGTGAAGCCGGCTGCTGCCAGCTGTTCCGCCACCCCTTCCTTGGGCTGTCCGGAGTAGCGCGTAAAGCCGAGTGCGATCCTGCCGCTCGGCTTCATTACGCGCCGGACCTCCCGTAGCGCCCGGCGATGGCGTCCGGCCAGACTTGCATCGAGTTGATCGCCAGCACCTTGTCGAAGCTATCCGCATCGAATGGCATGCGCACCACGGAGCCAAGCCGAAGCTCGACACGACCATCCTCTATCGCGGCCGCGTTCCGGGCGCGAGCTTGTCCGACCATCTCCTGCGACGGATCGATGCCCGCGACGCGTGCCGCCGGCACCAATGTCGACAGGCGTTGAAGGACGACGCCCGGACCAAACCCGACCTCGAGCACGCTGTCGTGCGGCCCGACCTCGAAGCGATCTGCGACCCACGCGCCGCAATCTGCATTGGTGCGTGCCATGATCATGCCGCCGAGCCTCCCCAGGAGACCCCGAGGACGGCCAAACGCACGCAAGAGGATGCTTTGCAGGACGCTCACCGATTGCCATCTCCGGTGAACAGGATTTCGGGGCGGTCGCGGCTACAGATCCACCACCACGTAGTCGCTCTCCACCGCAACCTTGATGGTCTCGGCGACATATGGCCCCTTCACCACATTGGTGCCCGGCTCGACGCTGACCGGATAGGCGCGCACGCGGAAGCGGCGCGGGTCGCAATAGGACTGGCCTGTGCGGATGTCGAACTCTCAGCCGTGCCAGGGACAGCGCAGGATCTCGCCGAGCTTGGTGTATTCGATCTCGCCGGGATCGGACGATGAGGCGAGCCCGATCAGCGGCCCCTCGCACAGCGCCGCGCCCTGATGCGGGCAGCGGTTCAGCAGGCCGAAGAACTCGCCTTTGACGTTGAAAACGGCGATCGGCCGTCCATCGATCTCGAGGAATTTTCGCGAACCCGGCGGCAGCTCATCTACCGGGGCGATCACATGCCGCGCCATCAATCGTTCTCACGCATGATCTGATTCGAAAAACCGGTTCCCACTTTTTCGGATCATGCGATACCGTACAGCTGCCTGGCGTTGTCGAGATAAAACGCCTGGCGATTGGCATCGCTGACGCCGGCCGGCAGCACGCGCGACGGCTCGTCGTAATCCCAATGCGGGTAATCGGTCGCGAACAACAGTCTGTCCCAGCCGATCCACTCGATGGTCTGGAACAAATGGTCGCGGCTCTCCGGATCCTCCATCGGCTGCGTCGTCCACCAGATGTGGTCGCGGATATATTCCGACGGCTTGCGCTTCAGATGCGGCACTTCGGTATGCAGCCGCGAAAACACCTTGTCGAGGCGCCAGGCCAGCGATGGGGCCCAGCCGAACCCGGCCTCCACCATCACCATCTTCAATTTCGGGAAGCGTTCGAACACGCCCTCGAGCACGAGGCTCGCCAGCGCGGTCTGCTGGCACTGCGAATGCCCGACCATCTCCTCGATATAGTAGCTCGGCCAGCCCGACGCGGTGATCGGGTTGCCGCCGAAGCCGAAGGCGTGCACGCCGATCGGAAGGCCGGCTTCCTGTGCCGCCTCATAGATCGGCCAGTAGCGGCGCTGGCCGAGCGGCTCGACATTGCGGCTGAGCAGCAGCACCTGGACGAAATTTGTGTCGCCCGCGCGCTTGCGGATTTCGGCCGCGGCCGACACGCCATCCTCATTGGCGACGACGACCGAGCCTTTCAGCCGGGAATCTTGGCTGGTCCATTTCTCGATCTGCCAGTCGTTGATGGCCGAGCAGATCGCGCCGGCGAGATCCTGGTTGCGGATGCCTTGCCCGGTGTTGAGCGGGTTGAGCACGCCGAGCGCGACATTGTTGGGATCGAGGTGCTGCTTCTGCATGAAGGACAGCGACGAGCCCTGCGGGCCGCCTTCCGGCGGATAGGCATCGCGGCGCGACGCATTCGGCTGCGCCTTCGGATAGGGCGGACCTTCCATCATGCCCTGATAGGCATGGACGCCGAAGGTCTCGAGATGCGCATGCCAGCGCTTTTCGAGATAAGGATACAGCTCGTCCTTGGTGGCGCGGGCCGGATGGATGTCGCAGTCGGCGATCGCGGTCTTGATGCTCGTCGGTGACGCGGTTTCGGGACGCTCGCGAAGCTGGATGTTCATGGCGTCATCTCCTTCACCTTGAGCCGGCCATAGGTCGCATGCGGATTATCGATCATGATCTTGCGCACCAGATCCTGCGACAACCCCTGCGGCAGCACCTCGTCACCATCGAACTGCCAATGCGGATAGTCTGACGAGAATAGGATCAATTCGTCCGACTGCATATGGTCGAACAGGCGGTTCAGCGTGTCTCCGTCCGGCGGCGCATCGATCGGCTGCAGCGAGAAGCGGATGTTGCTGCGCACAATCTCCAGCGGCGCGCGGTCGACCCACGGGGTCTCCATGCGCACGCCGCGCCAGAACTTGTGCAGCCGCCACAGGAATGGCGGCAGCCAGGTGAAGCCGGACTCCAGCATCACCATCTTCAGGTTCGGATGGCGCGCGAACACGCCCTCGACGATCAGGCTGGTGAGCTGGGTCTGGAACGCCTGCGCCTGCGCGACATAATCCTCGATGTGATAGGAGCCCCAGCCGACCGAGGTCGGCGGATTGTGATAGGCGCTGCCGGCATGGATGCCGACCGGCAGGCCGAGCCGTTCCGCCGCGGCGTAGATCGGCCAGTAGTGGCGCTTGCCAAGCGGCATGTCGCCCATCACCAGCATCAGCACCTGCACCTGCACGAAGCGCTTGTCCTGCGCGCAGCGCTCGATCTCGGCGACCGCCTTTTCGATGCTCTGCACCGGGATCACGATCGAGCCGCGCAGGCGATCGTCCTTGTCGAGCCATTCCTTGACCAGCCAGTCGTTCAGCGCGCGACAGAACGCATCGGCCATGTCCTCGGAGAACACCGTCTGCACGCCGTAGAGCGGATTGCAGATGCCGTAGGCCGTGCCGAACCTGTCGAGCGCCTGGCGCTGCATGTCCGCAAGGCTCGAGCCCGGCTTGCCTTGTGCGGGACGCCAGTCCGGCCGCGACGAGATCGGCGAATTGGTCGGATAGGATTGCGAGATCAGGTCGGTCATGCCGCGCGTCGTCACCTGGTCGCGCCAGTAGTCGTTCATGTACGGCAGCAGGCTGGTGAGGTGAGGTACGGCGGGATGCAGATCGCAATCCACGCCGCCCGCGATCGGCGACGTCATGATGTTTCCTCCGCGCACGCTCTCACAACAAGCTTGTCGGGCGGCGCTTGGTTCTTGGCTCGCATTCAAGCAGGCCATGCCGCGGCCTGCAACTCGGCAAGGGCCTGCATGCTGTGCTAGGAAGGCAGAACGCCCCACGGGATTTTCATGGCAAGCAACGAGAAAGAAGGCCGATGAACGCGCTCACATCCATCGCCGAACAGGTCGCCGCAAAACTGATCGCGAACAAGCAAACGGTTGCGGTCGCGGAATCCTCAACCGGCGGACTGATCTCCGCATCGCTGCTCGCGGTTCCCGGCGCGTCGGCCTATTTCCTCGGCGGCGGCGTGATCTACACGCGCGACGCGCGGCGCGCGCTGATGGACATTCCCGACGATGCCATGCGCGGGCTCCGCTCGTCGTCGGAACCCTACGCGCAATTGCTGGCGCGGCAGATCCGCGAGCGCCTCACAACCGACTGGGGATTGTCGGAGACCGGCGCCGCCGGCCCGACCGGCAACCGCTACGGCGACGCCGCCGGCCACAGCTGCATGGCGGTCGCAGGCCCCCGGCAGCAGGTGATCACGCTGGAGACCGCCAGCAGCGACCGGCAGGCGAACATGCAGGCATTTGCGAAGGCGGCGCTGGAGTTGTTGTTGAAGAATCTGGAGCGGTAGTCGCTTCACGCGCGCTACACTCGACGATGCCGAATCATCGCCCACGGCTCAATCTCGCTCCGTCATCCTGAGGCGCGAGCCTCTTCGGCGAGCCTCGAAGGATGAATCGGCCGGAGTGGGGCCATGCATCCTTCGAGGCTCGCCGAGCGGCGCAATTGCGCCGCAGGGCTCGCACCTCAGGATGACGGATCAACGATGGGTAGCTCGGAAGTCACCGTGGCCCGGATGAAGCGAAGCGCAATCCGGGGCAGCTATATCCGCCGCACGACTGTTCCCGGATTTCGCTTCGCTTCATCCGGGCTACGAAAGCGGTAACGCGAGAACCTACTTCTCGCGGAACGAGCGCATGAACTGGTCGCTCATCGGCTTCATCAGATAGGACAGCATGGTGCGGTCGCCGGTCTGGACGAAGGCTTCCACCGGCATGCCCGGGATGATCTTCACCTCGCTGCCGAGGCGCGCGACTTCTTCCGGCGGCATCGAGACGCGGATGGTGTAGTAGCTCTGCCCGGTGCGCTGGTCGGTGGTGACGTCGGCGGAGACGCGGGTGACGACGCCGTTCAGCTCGGGCGTGGTGCGCTGGTTGAAGGCGGAGAGCCGCAGCACGGTCTTCTGTCCGACCTGCAGCTTGTCGATGTCCTGCGGATTGACCTTGGCCTCGACCGACAGATCGTCGGCCTTCGGCACGATCATCATGATGGCGTCGCCCGCGGTAATAACGCCGCCGACTGTGTGCACGGTCGACTGCAGCACCACGCCATCCTGTGGTGCGCGGATATCGATACGGCGGAGCTGGTCCTCGGCGGTCACCTTGCGCTCGACGAACTCGCCGATCTTGTCGTTGGCCTCGCGCAGGTCCTTCGAGACCTCCGAGACCATGTCCTTGTCCACCTGGATGATCTGCAGCTCGGTCTCGGTGATCTTGCCCTTGGCCTGCGCGCGCGAGGCGATGTATTGCGCGCGCTCGCCGGCGAGCCGCGCCGCGTCGCGCTCCAGCGTGGTCAGGCGGGTGAGCTGCACCAGATGCTGCTCGTAAAGCTGGCGAACACCGACCAGTTCGGTCTTCACCAGCTCGATTTCCTTGTCCTTGGACTTCTCCTGCGCCTCGAGCCCCGAGATCTCCTCGTTAAGCTGGGTGACGCGCTCGCGCAGCTGCGCCTTCTGGCCGGTGCGGCCATTGACCCGCACCTCGAACAGCTTGGTTTCGCTCGCCATGATGTCGCGAACGTCGGGATCCTTGGCCTGCTCGGTGAGCTGCGGCGGGAAAGCGATCTTGTCGCGGCCCTGCTGCTCGGCCTCGAGTCGGGCCGCCCGCGCATAGAGCCCGTTCAGCGTCTTGACCACGATCGCAAGGCTGGCCTTCACGACGGTCTCGTCGAGGCGCACGACGATGTCGCCCGCCTTGACCACGTCGCCGTCGCGCACCCGCACTTCGCCGACCACGCCGCCGGTCGGATGCTGCACCTTCTTGACGTTGGATTCGACCACCACCGAGCCCGGCGCGATCAGCGCGCCCGAGATCGGCACCGTTGCGGCCCAGCCGCCGACGCCGCCGCCGAGAACCAGAACCACGGCGAGGCCGACGATCAGATGCTTGCGGATCGAGCGATGTGCGTTGCGCGGTTGATCGGTCATGACTTGGCGGCTCCCGCATCCGCGACGATCTTGATCGGCGTTGGCACCGGCGGCGCGGCACGCTGCAGCACCTGCGCAAGCACGGCCTCCTTCGGCCCGAAGGTCTGCATGCGTCCGTCCTTCAGCACCAGCAGATGGTCGACGCCCTCGATGCCGATCGGCCGGTGCGCAACCACGATGACGATCGCGCCGCGCTCGCGGGCGCCGCGTACCGAGCGGGTCAGCGCCTCGTCGCCTTCGCTGTCGAGATTGGAGTTCGGCTCATCCAGCACGATCAGGAACGGATTGCCGTACAGCGCACGCGCCAGCGCCACGCGTTGCGCCTGGCCCGCGGAGAGCGCAGTGCCCTGTTCGCCGACCTGGGTGTCGTAGCCCTCGCGCATCTTGATGATCATCTCATGCACGCCGGCCTCCTTGGCCGCCGCGATGATGCCGTCGGACTTGGCGTCGGGATCGAACCGGCAGATGTTCTGCGCGACCGTACCGGCGAACAGTTCGACGTCCTGCGGCAAATAGCCGACATGACGGCCGAGCTGGTCCGACGACCACTGGTCGAGCGCGGCGCCGTCGAGCCGTACCTTGCCCCGCGCCGGCAGCCAGACGCCGACCAGCGCCCGGATCAGCGACGACTTGCCGGAGCCGCTCGGGCCGATCACGCCGACGCCGCTGCCGGCCTCGACGGCGAAGGTGATGTCCTGCACGATGGCGCGCTGATCGCCCGGCGCGACCATGGTCACGGCTTCGACCGAAAGCTTCTTCTCCGGCGCCTGCAACAGGGTCTGCTCGGGGCGCGCCGGCATCTGCTGCAGCAGGCGGTTGAGCCGATGCCAGCTCTGCCGCGCGGCGACGAAGCCCTTCCAATGCGCGATCGCAAGATCGACCGGCGCCAGCGCCCGCGCGCTCAGGATCGAGCCGGCGATGATGATGCCGCCGGTGGCCTCCTGATGGATCACGAGATAGGCACCGACCGCGAGCACGGCGGACTGCAGCATCATGCGCAGCACCTTGGCGACCGCACCGAGCCCGCCGGTGACGTCGCTCGCATGCTGGTTGCCGGACAGATATTCCTCGTTGGCCTCGTTCCAGCGCCTGTTCATGCGGCCGGCCATGCCCATCGCCACCAGCACCTCGGCATTGCGGCGGCTGGAGGCGGCGAGATCGTTGCGCCGCGCCGCGAGCGTCATCGCTTCCTTGGCCGGCGTGCGCGACAAATATTCGGTGATCAGCGTCAGCGCCACCAGGATGATCGCGCCGACCAGCGCCGTGACGCCGAGCAGCCAGTGGAATGCGAAGCAGATCACCATGTAGAACGGCAGCCAGGGCAGATCGAAGAACGCGCCGGGACCCATGCTGCCGAGGAAGGAGCGCACATTGTCGAGGTCGCGCAGCGGCTGCAGGCCCTCGCTGCGATTGCCGGCCATCAGCGGCAGCCGCACGACGGTGTCGAACACCCGTGCGTTGAGCGCTTCGTCGAGCGAGGTGCCGACGCGGCCGAGGATTCGTCCGCGCAGCAGATCGAGCACGCCCTGGGCGATGTAGAGGACCGCGGCGATGACCACGAGGCCGACCAGGGTGGGAACGCTGCGGCTCGGCAGCACCCGGTCGTAGACTTGCAGCATGAACATCGAACCTGTCAGGTAGAGCAGGTTGATCATGCAACTGATGAGGCCGACGCCGATAAAAGCGCTGCGGCAAGCGCGCAGCGCCTCAGCCAGTTCGGAACGCCGGACAGCGGGCGCGGCTGCCATAAAAACTGATCTCTGCAAAATAAAAGAGTTACGTGATCACCACGTTGTATAGACGTTTGCGACCACCGTCCATTTTAAGTCGCGTGAACCAAAGCATGGTTCGCGGCCTAATTTTGTGATCGCACCGACAGTTGACGGAATAATTAGGGTTAACCGGCCGCGGAACCCTGGCCCTGTGCGGGCGCGCTTCTCGGAAACGGCACGAGAATGACCGACATCGAGACCCGGCCGATCTCGCCATCCACATCGAGCAATACCCCGCTGCCGACGCCGAGCCCGGCTTTCGGCCGCCAGCGGGCCTCGGCGCGAACGCCGATCCACGCGCCCCGCGGTGGCCTGAACAGCTGCACCGCGAGGTTCGGATTGGGGTCGGCCACCACGTTCTGGACCGGGCGCGCGATGCCGTGGGTCCAATCAGCCGGGCCGAGCACCCGCGCCAGCGGGCCGGCGTCCGCAATGACGGCGTGATGCAAGCGAAACCAGGCGGTATCGCCGCCGGCACGGGCCTCCATCGCATCCATGAACCAGCTGCGGCCATGGCCATGGACGGCGCGCAGGTTACGCAACGGAAATTCCGTGGGATCCACCGGATCGGCAGTGCTCCCGTAAAACCCCGGGACTTCGACGGCACGCTCGCGCGACAGTGTCACGCGCACCGTCGCGCAAGGTTGCTCCTCACCGGCCGGCCAGAGCGTGTTGTCGACGACATTGACCCGGCCGCCTTCGGTCACCACGGTAACGTGCGTGCGCAGTTCCGCCATTGGCGTCGGCCGCAGGAACCAGGCCGCCGCCGAGATCGCGGTGCCCCAGTTGCGCGCGCCGGCCATGGCCTCGACCTCGCCGGTCAGCAGGCTTGCGACCGCGCCGCCCTGAAGGCCAGTGAACGGCCCGGCCGCAAGCGCCGCGGGCTTCCAGTGATGGGGCGTGGCGAGCGGTTCGAAGATGGCCAAGGCGAATGATCCCTGAGATGAGCAGGATTGAGCGTTCGGCCAATCTGATCCAAGAATAGCGGCCATGACAAAAGGCCATTCATCACTTCAGGTGAGCAAGATTCACCCATTGGATACCCCCGATCCGCGGGTGATCCCGCCGCTGCCGGCGCTGCTCGCCTTCGAGCGCGCGGCCACCCAACTCAGCTTCCGGCGCGCCGCGCGAGACCTGTCGCTGAGCCCGTCGGCGATCAGCCACCAGATCCGCGGGCTGGAGGAGCAGTTCGGCACCAAGCTGTTCGTCCGCGGCGCGCGCCAGGTGCGATTGACCGACGACGGCGAGCGCTACCTTGCAAAAGTGTCGGCCGCGCTGGCGACGCTGCAGGAGGCTAGCCGTGACATGCTGCGGCAACGCGACGAGGCCGGCGGCGAGTTCTGGATCAGCTCATTGCCGTTCTTCACCAGCGCCGTGCTGCTGCCGGCCCTGCCGGAGTTCAAGCGGCGCCATCCGCAACTGACGGTGCGGATCGAGGCCACCCACCAATATGCCGACTTCAACGGTTCGCGCGTCGATGTCGCGATCCGCTACGGGCGAGAACACGCCGCCGGACTGAAGGTCGAGCCGCTGGTGCAGGTCAAAGGAATGCCGGTCTGTACGCCGGCGCTGGTCAAGGCAGGTCTTCGGACCCCTGCGGACCTGTCGCGCGAGGTGCTGATCCATGTCACGACGCAGCCGCGGGCGTGGCCGGCCTGGCTGAAGGAGGCCGGGCTGCCCAATCTCGCTCCGCGCGGACATCTGTGGCTCGACAGCGTGCCGGCGATGCTGGAGGCCGCCGAACACGGGCTCGGCGTCGCGATTGCGATCGCGCCCCTGATCAAGGCGCGGCCGGGCTTCGGCAAGCGGCTGGTGGCGCCGTTTGCGTTCGAGGCCGCATACAGCGAGACGATCTACCTGGTCTCCCGCACCGAGCAGGCGCGGGACCGCCGCATCGCCGCGGTGCGACGCTGGATCACGGACGCGGTCGCGCGCGCGAGCTAAACCGTGGCGGGCGCCGGCTCGGCCAGGATGCACCGTGCCAAACGGCCGGGAGCGACCTGCACGACCGGCGGCAAGCGCTCGCTGCAGCGCGGCTCGGCGAACTTGCAGCGCGGTGCGAAGGAGCAACTGGCCGGCGCGTGATCGAGCGAGGGCGGCGTGCCCGGGATCGTCTCCAGCCGCTGGCCGCGCATCGCGCCGTGAATGGTCGAGGCCAGCAAACCCTTTGCATAGGGATGCACCGGCGAGCGCACGATGTCGCGCAGGGCGCCCTGCTCCACGATCTGGCCGGCATACATCACCGCGACGCGATCGCAGATCTCGATCGCGACACCAATATCGTGGGTGACGAAGATGACCGACATGCCGAACTCGCGCTGCAGTTCGCGCAGCAGCAGCAGGATCTGGATCTGCACGGTGGCATCGAGTGCCGTGGTCGGCTCGTCCGCGAGCAGGATCTTCGGCTTGCAGGCCAGCGCCAGCGCGATCATCGCACGCTGGCGCATGCCGCCCGACATCTCGTGCGGATAGGAGTCCAGCCGCCGCTTCGCGGAGGGGATCCGCACCACCTCGAGCATTTCGAGCGCGCGGGCCGTCGCCTCGCGCTCGCTCTTGCCCTCGTGACGCATCACCGTCTCCGCGATCTGCCGGCCGATGGTGTAGACCGGATCGAGCGCCAGCGCCGGCTCCTGGAAGATCATCGAGACGGTCTGGCCGCGGAATGCGGACAGCGCCTCGTCGTCCATCGCCAGCACCTGCTGGCCCAGCACCTTGACGCTGCCGGAGATCTGCGTGCGCTTCTTCGGCAACAGCCGCATCAACGCGCGCAGCGTCACGCTCTTGCCCGAGCCGGACTCGCCGAGCAGCCCCAACACCTCGCCCTCGCCGAGCGACAGGCTGAGATCGTTCACGGCATGGACCGTGCGATCGCCGGTGAAGCGGATGTTGAGGTTGTCGATCTCGACGAGGTTGGTCATGCGAGCTTGGGCACCCTGGCGTGGAAATCGGTCGCGCGCTGGAAGGCGGCGCCGATCCGAAGCAGAACCGCTTCCTCGAAGGAGCGGCCGATCAGTTGCATGCCGACCGGCAGACCCGCCTTGGTGAAGCCGGAGGGAATCGAGAGCGACGGCAGGCCGAGATAGTTGACCGGGCGGGTGAACCGCGTCAGGCGCTGCAGCACCGCGTCGGCGCCGGGACCATTGCCGACATCGCTCTCGGCAATCGTGGGCGCCGGCACCGGCGACGACGGCGCAATGACCGCATCGACCCCGTTGACCGCCGCGTTGTGCGCGGCGAGCGCGGGGCCGCGCCAGCGCATCGCCTCGAGATAGGTGACCGCCGGAATGGTCAGCCCGTTCTGCAGCCGCATCAAGACCTGCGCGCCGTAATCCTGCGGCCGCTCGATCATCCAGCGCTTGTGGAAGGCGGCAGCCTCTACCGCGAGCACCAGCTGCGATGCCGAGGAGAGCTGGCGCTGATCGGGCAGCTCGACCTTGACGATCTCGGCGCCCTCCTTTTTCAGGGTGGCGACGGTCTCGTCGAGGATACGCGCCACCTCAGGATCGAGGTCGTCGACATAGAACGCCGTCGGGACGCCGATCTTCAGACCCTTCAGCGACTGCTTGGTCGCGGCCAAGTAGTCGGGCACCGGCTGCGTCGACGCTGTCAGGTCCTCCGGGTCCGCCCCGGCCATCAGGCCGAGCAGCAGCACGCAGTCCTCCGCGGTCTGGGCCAGCGGACCGACCGTATCGAGCGACTGCGACAGCGGCATCGCACCGGCGCGGCTGACGCGGCCGACCGTCGTCTTCAGGCCGGTGACGCCACAGAAATGCGCGGGCATGCGCACCGAGCCGCCAGTGTCGGAGCCGAGCGCCGCGAAGGTGAGCCGCGCAGCGACCGCCGAGCCCGAGCCCGACGACGAGCCGCCAGTGATGTGCTCGGTGTTCCAGGGATTGCGCACCGCGCCGTAATGCACGTTGTGGCCGGTCGGCCCATAGGCGAACTCGACCATCTGCAACGAGCCGAGGCGGACCTGTCCGGCATCCTTCAGCCGCTGCAGGGCGGTCGCAGTCGTCTTCGGCACGAAGTCGCGGCGAATCAGCGAGCCGCAGGTCACGACCTTGCCGGCGTCGTAATACATGTCCTTGTGCGCCAGCGGCACGCCATGCAGCGCACCGCGACTATTGCCCTTGGCGAGCGCGGCATCGGCCTCGGTGGCGGCGGCCAGCGCCTGCTCGGCTTCAACAGCCATATAGGCATTGAGGCGCGGCTGCCATTCCGCAATGCGATGCAGCACGGCGCGAGTCACCTCATGCGAGGAAACTTTCTTGTCGGCAATCGCCTTGGCGACCGCGGTCAGCGTCATCAGGGCCGGTTCAGAGCTCATTTCGACACCTTCTCGATCTTCTGCGCGATCTGCGCCAGCAGGAAGCTCGCGGGTTCGAGATCGAAGGGCAGCGTGCCGGAGATCGGTGCGAAGCCGTCGAATGCCGGCCCGATCGAGTTGGCGATCCGGGTAGCGACGTCGTCGTCGGCGGGCACGTCGGCGACGTGCGCGATCACCTTGACATCCTTGGGAGTGGGTCTGGTCATGCCGCGTTTTCTCCTTTTGCTTTTGCCGGCGCGCGGCTGTGCCCCGAGCCAGGAACGGCCATGTAGCACGCCGCTTGATGGCCCATTGTATCGAGATCGCTGAGTTTTGGCGTGTCGTTTGCGCAGAGCGGCTCCGCAAACGGACAACGGGTGTGAAACCGGCAGCCCGATGGCGGATCGATTGGATTGGGCGGATCGCCCGAGATCGGCGGCACCTCGGTGCGCTTGTCGGGATCGGATGACGGCATCGCCGCCAGCAGCGCGCGGGTATAGGGATGCGCCGGCGCGTCCCACACCGCATCGACCGGGCCGAGTTCGACGACCTCGCCGAGATACATCACCAGCACGCGGTCGGAGATGTAGCGGACGACGTTGAGATCGTGGCTGATGAACAGGTAGGTCAGGCCGAATTCGCGTTTGAGGTCGGCGAGCAGATTGAGCACCTGCGCCTCGACCGATTTGTCGAGCGCGGAGACCGCTTCATCGAGGATCACGAGCCGCGGCGACAGCGCGAGTGCACGCGCGATATTGACGCGCTGGCGCTGGCCGCCGGACACCTCGTGCGGATAGCGGTTGGCGAAAATCTCCGGCCGCAGGCCGACCTTGCCGAGCAGCTCGCGCGCCAGCGTCCGCGCCGTGTCGTCGGCCATGCCGTGGACCTTTGGCCCGAAGGCGATCGATTCCTCAATGGTGAGGCGCGGGTTGAGCGAGGCGTAGCTGTCCTGGAACACCATCTGCACGCCGCGCCGCAAATCGCGCAGCGAGAGCGACGGGCCGACCTGCCGCCCGTCATAGATGATATCGCCGGCATCGCGTGCCATCAGGTGCATCAACAGCCGCGCCGTGGTCGATTTGCCGCAGCCGGATTCGCCGACAATGCCGACGGTCTCGCCCTTCATGACCGCGAAGGTGACGTCGTCGACGGCGCGCACGGTCTTGCGCGGACTGAACAGGCCGCCGCGCACCGGGAAGTGCTTGGTCAGTCCCTTGACCTGCAGCAGCGGCTGCGCGGCGCCGCCGAGGTCGGCGACCGGCTCCAGCATACCGACGGAGAGATTGGCGTCGCTCATGCTTTAATTCCTGATGTCCATGGCGCTGCGCATGCCGTCGCTGAGCAGATTGAAGCAGATCGAGACCGCGAAGATCATCGCACCCGGCAACGCCGCGACCCACGGATTGACGTAGATCGCCGTGCGCAGCGTGTTCAGCATCAAGCCCCATTCCGGCTCCGGCGGCTTGGTGCCGAGCCCGAGGAACGAGAGACCGGCCGCAAGGATCATCGACACCGAGATCAGGCCGGTGGCGTAGACGAAGATCGGGCCCAGCACGTTGCCGAGCATGTGCACCCGCATGATAGTGAAGGGGCCGGCGCCGGACGCGCGCGCCGCCTCGACGAAATCCATGTTGCGGACGCCGGTGGTGACGCTTTCGGCGACGCGGGTGATCTGCGGCACGAACACGATGGTCAGCGACACGATCGAATTGGTGATGCCGGCGCCGAGCGCACCCGAGATCGCGATCGCCAGCAGCACCGACGGGAAGGCGTAGAACACGTCGACCGTGCGCATGATCGCGGTGTTGAGCTTGCCGCCGACATAGCCGGCGACGAGGCCGAGCGAGGTGCCGATCACGAACGCGAAAATCACCGGCAGGATGCCGATGACCAGCGACAGCCGTCCGCCATAGATCAGCCGCGCCAGCATGTCGCGGCCGAGCTCGTCGGTGCCGAGCGGATAGCCCGGCGTGCCGATATGGCGGAGACGGCGGATCATCGAGCCCTGATAGGGATCGGCGAGATGCAGCCACGGCGCCAGCAGCGCGGAGGCAAAGATCAGCACCAGGATGATGGCGCAGGCCATGCTGACCTTGTCGCGCCTGATGCGGCGGGCAACCGTCGCCCAATAGCCGCGCGCCTTGCTCGCGGGAGCGGCCTGTAATGCAGTATCTGACATCGCACTCATGCTCAGCTCCGCTTGATGCGCGGATCGATCGCGGCCTGCGCGATGTCGACCAGGAGATTGAGCAGCACGAAGAACAGCGCCAGCACCAGGATGGTACCCTGCAGCAACGGCAGATCGCGCTGGAAGATCGCCGAGTTCAACAGCAGGCCCGAACCCGGCCACGAGAACACGGTCTCGATCAGGATCGAGCCGCCCAGCATGTAGCCAAGCTGAAGCCCCATCACCGCGAGCGCGGTCGGCGCCGCATTCTTGACGACGTGGCGGAACACCTCGGTCTCGCGCAGGCCCTTGGCGCGCAGCGCCTCGACGAAATCCTGGCTCAGGATGTCGCCGGTCAGCGCGCGCACCGTGCGGGTGACGATGCCCATCGGGATCACCGAGGTCGTGATCGCCGGCAGCACCAGATAGCGCAGATGCTCCCAGTCCCACGCCCAGGCGCCGGAGCCGCCGGGACCTGCGCCGACCGCGGGCAGCCAGTTGAGCTGCACCGAGAAGATGATGACCAGCACCATGCCGAGCCAGTAATGCGGCAGCGACACGCCGGCGATGGCGAAGGAGGTCGCGACCTTGTCGACCCAGGTGTCGCGGAAATAGCCGGCGATCAGGCCGAACAGCAGGCCGAGCGTAAAGCCGATCATCGCGGCCGCGATCGCCAGCATCACGGTGTTGCCGACGGCGCGCATCACCTCGGTCAGGACGGGCCGCCCGGTCGCGATCGAATTGCCGAGATCGCCATGGATCGCGCGCCACAGCCACAGACCGAATTGCACCGGCAACGGGCGATCGAAGCCGTAGGCCGTGCGCAACTGCGCGGCAAGCTCCTGCGAGGCATCGGCCGGCAGCACCGCGACCAGGGGGTCGCCGGGCGTGATGTGCACCAAGAGAAAGCACACCAGCGCCACGCTGAGCACGATCGGAATGACGTAGACGATCCGTCTGGACGTATAGGCGAACACGTTGCGTTCTTTCTTCCTTCTCCGTTGTGGGAGAAGGTGGCGCGCGGAGCGCGCCGGATGAGAGTTTCCATCCGCGGATACAATCATTTCATCTCAGGGAGGCGTGTCCGCGGAGACAACCCCTCACCCGGCTTCGCTCCCGCGAAGCCACCCTCTCCCACAGGGGAGAGGGTGCACGTATTGCGCGACTAGCGCCTCACGGCGCGACCGTGACCGGCGAGAAGTCGACGAACCAGCTCTTCGGCTGCACAAAGCCCTTGATCTTCGGGCTCATCGCGCGCGGTGCGACGTCGTGGGCTACATAAAGGAAGGCCGCGTCATCGACCGACGCCGCATGCAGCTCGGCGAGCGCGGCGTCGCGCGCCGCCGGCTCGAAGGTCTGGCGGGCCTTCTTCACCAGCTCGTCGAACTTCGGGTTGTTGTTGAAACCCCAGTTGTTCGATACCGGCGGCGCCATGCCCGACTGCAGGAAACGCACCAGCGCGAAGAACGGATCCATCGCCGCATAGGTGACGTTGATGGCGTTCGAGCCGTTGGCGGTCGGATCCTTGGTGCCGCGCCGCCAGTTGGTGAACAGCGTATTCCACTCGATGACGTCGAGCTGCACATCGAAGTAGCACTCGGCCAACGCCTGTTGCAGATACTCGTTCATCGGCAGCGGCAGCATCTGGCCGGAGCCCGACGCCGAGGTCTGGATCTTGACCGTCAGCTTCTTGTTCGGACCGAAGCCCGCCTCCTGCATCAGCTTCTGCGCGGCCGGCTTGTCGTATTTGATCTGGAAGGTCGGGTTGCCGCGCCAGGGGTGGCCGGGCTCGAACGTGCCGGTCGCCGGCACCATCAGGCCGGCAAGCAGGCCGTCACGCAGACCTTCGCGATCGACGCAGAGATTGGCAGCCTTGCGGACGCGGATGTCGTTCCACGGCGAACCCTCGACGCGCGAGAACTGCCACGGCCAGACATGCGGCTCCTCGTTGGAATAGAGGTTGAAACCCCGCTGCTTGATCTCGGGCAGCGCGTCCGGCGCCGGCGCCTCGATCCAGTTGACCTGCCCCGACAGCAGCGCCGCGGTGCGGGCATTGGCCTCCGGCATCGGCAACAGCACCATCTTGTCGACCTTCGGCACCCGCGCCTTGTCCCAGTAATTTTCGTTCTTCACCAGTTCGAGCCGCTCGCGCGGGGTGAAGCTCGACATCTTCCAGGGCCCGGTGCCCGACGCGTCCTTGGCGAACGCGGCCCATGCGGCCTGCGACTTCGCCTTGGCGTCGGCGCCTTCAGCCTTGTCGTAGAATTTCTGCCACTTGGCCGGGCTCGCCATGAACAGATTGGTGAGATTGATCGGCAGGAAGCTGTCCGGCTCCTTGGTGGTCAGCTCCACCGTCATGTCGTCGATCTTGCGCGCCGAAACCAGCGTCGGCATGCGCGAGGCGGTGACGCCGACCTGGCTCGCATCGTATTGCGGCGCATCCTGCTTCAGCACCTTGTCGACGTTCCAGACCACGGCGTCGGCGTTGAACGGCGAGCCGTCGTGAAAGGTGACGCCGGGGCGCAGCTTGAAAATCCACTTGGTCTTGTCGGCATCGTCGACCTTCCACTCGGTGGCAAGGCCGGGGATCATCGCGCTCGCCTTGTCCGAGGAGGACAGGTCCCACATCGTCAGCGCATCATACATCGTAAGCCCGGTGAAGCGATTGCCCTCAAACCCCTGGTCGGGCTGACCGAGCGTGCGCGGAATATCGGCAGCAGTCATGCCAATGCGCAGCACGCTCTCCGCGCTGGCGATCGCCGGCACGCCTGCGGCTATCGCAAGCACCAGCATGATCGCCGTCGCATTGGTTTTCCTGTTACGCATCTGAGCAGCCCCTTCGAGTCTGGTGACGTTTTGGTGATTATTTCTTGGGCAAGCGTATGCAATGCCTGTGCCAAGGGGAATAGTTCATCAGCAAATAACCGCCGGGCGCGTCATTTCTTCCCACCTCGCGCCCGAACGGAGCGAAGATGCCTATTCTGGCATCATGCTTGCAGGATTTGGCTCCGACATCTTTCCAACGGAGCCTTCATATGCGTGCGCGCAATTCGATCCTGATGGCAGCAATGGCGCTTGCCCTGACCGCGGGCTGGCCGGGAAAATCCGCGCAAGCAGAGTCCATTGTGCGCTACGGCATCTCGATGGCCGACATCCCGCTGACGACCGGCCAGCCCGATCGCGGCGCCGGCGCCTATCAGTTCACCGCCTACACGATCTACGATCCGCTGGTGGCCTGGGAGATGGACGTTGCCGACCGGCCGGGCAAACTGGTGCCCGGGCTTGCGACCGAATGGAAGGTCGACGACAACGACAAGACGAAATGGCGCTTCACGCTGCGCAAGGGCGTCAAATTCCACGACGGCAGCGACTTCAATGCCGACGCGGTGATCTGGAATCTCGACAAGGTGCTGAACGACAAGGCACCGCAATTCGACAAGCGGCAGAGCGCGCAGGTCAAGACCCGCCTGCCCTCGGTCGCGAGCTACGCCAAGATCGACGATTTCACCATCGAGATCATCACCAAGACCGTCGACTCCTTCTTCCCCTACCAGATGCTCTGGTTCCTGGTCTCGAGCCCCGCGCAATATGAAAAGCTCGGCAAGGACTGGGACAAGTTCGCCAGTCAGCCCTCCGGCACCGGTCCGTTCAAGCTGACCAAGCTGGTGCCGCGCGAGCTCGCCGAGCTGACGAAGAACCCGGACTATTGGGACAAGAAGCGGCTTGCGAAGGTCGACAAGATGATCCTGATTCCGATGCCGGAAGCGCTGACCCGCACCAACGCGCTGCTGGCCGGCCAGGTCGACCTGATCGAAACGCCGGCGCCCGACGCCGTGCCGCAGCTCAAGGCCGCCGGCATGAGGATCGTCGACAACGTGACACCGCATGTCTGGAACTATCACTTGAGCGTACTGCCGGGCTCGCCATGGACCGACATCCGCCTGCGCAAGGCGCTCAACCTCGCGATCGACCGCGACGCGGTGGTTGGCCTGATGAACGGCCTCGCCAAGCCCGCCAAGGGCCAGGTCGATCCGTCGAGCCCGTGGTTCGGCAAGCCGACGTTCGATCTGAAATACGACGTCGCAGCCGCGAAGAAGCTGGTGGAGGAAGCCGGCTATTCGAAGGACAAGCCGCTGAAGGCGACCTTCATCATCGCCCAGGGCGGCACCGGGCAGATGCTGTCGCTGCCGATGAACGAATTCCTGCAGCAGAGCTTCAAGGAGATCGGCATCGAGATCGACTTCAAGGTGGTCGAGCTCGAGACATTATATACGCACTGGCGCAAGGGCGCGGCGGACGAGATGAATGCCGGCATTACCGCCAACAACATCGCCTATGTCACGTCGGATCCGCTCTACGCCATTGTGCGGTTCTTCCATTCCGGCCAAGTGGCGCCGGTCGGCGTCAACTGGGGCGGCTACAAGAACCCGAAGGTCGATGCGCTGATCGACGAGGCCAAGCAGACCTTCGATACCGCCAAACAGGATGAGCTGCTGGCGCAGGCCCATGCGCTGATCGTCGACGATGCCGCGCTGGTGTGGGTGGTGCACGATACGAATCCGCACGCGCTGTCGCCGAAGGTGAAAACCTTCGTGCAGGCGCAGCACTGGTTCCAGGATCTGACCCAGATCGGGCTGGAGTAAGTTGTTGGTCGTCGCCGGGTAAACCTCTCCGCCGTCGTCCCGGCGAAAGCCGGGACCCATAACCACGAATGGATGTTGTTAGAAGGCCGTCTGGCCGCTTGCCCATTGCGCCAGCCGCGGCTTATGGGTCCGGCTTTCGCCGGGACGACACAGACTGCGTATCACGTCACTTCGTCGTCAACGCAAACGCGCCGTCCCAGTCTTGCGGCGGCGGCTCTTTCTGGAACGCGCGGATGCGCGCCTCGTAGAGGCGGTAGAGATATTGCAGCGTCTGCGCGTCGTCGGTCTTGCGGCCGCGTTCGATCGCGGCGAGCGCGCCGTCCCAATCGCGGCCGCGGTAGCAGGCGAGCATCTCGATGGTCAGGTTGCGCAGCCGCTGGAAGCGGCCGGAGTTCGCGACATCCTCGCGGCCGGCAATCGCATAGATCACCTCGGGCTCCTTCTTGCCCTTGACCATGATGAAGTCGAGCTCGAGGATCGCGAACTTCTCCTTCACCGCGAGCGCGGTCTTCGATCCCACGATGATCGGGAAGCCGTACTCCTTGGACTGCCCCTCGAGCCGCGAGGCCAGATTGACGCTGTCGCCGAACACCGAATAGTCGAAGCGCACATCGGAGCCCATATTGCCGACCACGCAGGAGCCGGTGTTGAGACCGACACCGATGTTGAGCGGCACATAGACGTGGCCACCGTCCTTCGCCTCCTGCTCGCGCTCACGGTTGAGGTCGTCGACGCGCTCCAGCATGTCGAGCGCCGCATCGCAGGCGTTGAGCTGGTGCTGCTTGTCGTCGAGCGGCGCGTTCCAGAACGCCATGATGGCGTCGCCCATATATTTATCGATGGTGCCCTTGCGGGCAAGGATCGCGTTGGAAAGCGGAGTAAGAAAACGGTTCATCAGCGCCGTGAGGCCCTGCGGATTGCTCTTGTAGGTTTCCGAGATCGAGGTGAAACCGCGCATGTCCGAGAACATGATGGTCATCTCGCGCTCCTCGCCGCCGAGCACCAGCCGCTCCGGCGACTGCGCCAGCTGCTCGACCAGCGCGGGCGACATGTACTGCACGAATTGCGACCTGATCTGTCGGCGCTGCTGCTGCTCGCGCACGAAGGCAGAGAAGATCAGCGTGAGATAGATTGCCGTGGTCGACATCAGCGGATAGGTGAAGTCGATCAGCAGCCGGTGCTGGGAATAGAAATACCAGGACGTGCCGATCAGCACGGAAGCGAACATCCCGCCGACGGCGACCAGCGTGATCGGACCGAACTTCGGCGCGAAGGCGATGACAAGGAGCCCCATGATCAGCGCGGCGAAGAACTCGATGCCAATGCCGTAGTTCGGCTGCGAAACGACGTCGCCGGTCAGCGCGCTCTCTAGCACCTGGGCGTGGACCTCGACACCGGGCATCGCCGGCGTCACCGGCGTCGTCTTGATGTCGTTCAGCCCGATTGCTGAGGTGCCGATCACGATCAGCTTGCCGGCAATTCTGTCCGGTGAGACGCGCCCGTCCAGCACGTCAACGGCCGAGACATAGATCGAAGGATCGCGGCGGGCGTAGTGGATCCAGAGTTGGCCGTGGAGATCGGTCGGGATCGCAAAGCCCTTGAGACCAAGGCTCTTGATACCGGCCTTGTCGGCCTTGATCAGGATCGTGCCCGAGCCGCTCGCCACCCGCAGCATCTCGAAGCTCAGCGACGGCATGGTGATGCCCTGCGCCACCATGATCATCGGCACGCGCCGGACGATGCCGTCGCGCTCCGGCCTGATCGTGAACAGGCCGCGCCCGGCAGCCGCCTCCTCGAGCACCGGCACGTTGCGCAGCAACCCCGGGAACATGAACATGAAAGGCTGCGGCTCCTCGCCGAGCATCGCAAGTCCGGTGACCGGAAGCTTTTCATTGAGGTCGGCGCGCACATTGGGCCCGCCGGATTCGCCGAGCACCACGCGCGAATTCTTGATGGCTTCGGCCATGATGCTGTCGTTGCTCGGCAGCTGCCGGAGCCTCGCGCGCATCTCCTCATCGAGGCTGCTGAAGGTATCGGCGGCGATATCGGGGTTGAGACGGTCCGGCTCGGAGAACACCGCGTCGAACGCGATCACCACGGCGCCAAGCCGGGTGAGATTGGTGACGATGTCGGCGAGCCGCGTCCGTGGCCACGGCCACTGTCCGAGCCGGGGATCGGCAAGGCTCTTCTCGTCGATGTCGACGATGGTGACGGGCCGCGCGGTCTTCTGGCGCGGTTGCAGCGCCTGGAATGTGTCAAACGTCCTGACGCGAAGCTCCTGGACCGGAGCCGGATCCACGATCCGCAGCGCGGCAATGCCGATCAACAGCGCCACGCAGACCAGCCGCGCATAGCCGAAGCGCCGTGCGAACCACCTGCGTATCGCCTTCAGCCGTTTCATGCCATCTGGATATCACGCGCGCAGGATTGTTCCAATCGAGCAGGCATGCGCAGTGCACAATTAGCCGGGCCAGACCCGCGGCGGCACGGCCGCGCGTCCGTCACGTAAAATGAATGATGAAGTCGTTCTGGGACAGGCTCGCCTTGGCGACGTTGTGCAATGTGATCGTGTCTGCGCCATCCACCGTGATCAGCGTATCCGCCGAGTTCGTCGGCGATGTCGCAACATGCTGATCGAACCAGGTACTGAAGGTGCTTGCTGAGACGACCGTGGACAGGTCGATCTGGTCCTCGCCTGGCGTGAAGTTCAGGATCGTGTCGTGGTTGAAGTTCGGCGCAAACACGAACTTGTCCTGGTACCCCGATCCAAAAAATATGTCTTTGTCGCCGGTCCCCGTCAGCGTCACCGGCTGCGGCGGATCCTGCTGGACGTTGAAGATCAGATTGATCGTATCGGTTGCGCCATGGCCATCGGTCACGGAAAGCGCGATCTTGTCGGTCGCTGGAGCTGTCTGGCCGGGGTTGTAAACGAGGCCCGACGATCCAAGCGCAGTGTTGATGCCGGAGAGAAGCCCCTCCTGCGACGAAGGCGCAACGCTGCTGCCCGCACCGGGCGTCGTCGCCGCGGCCATGGTGAAGGTCTCGTCGGCCGTCGCATCGGCGTCCGTCACGGTCAGGCCGGAGATCGTCTCGGTCCCGTTGGGATGTTCGGTGATACTGACGTTGTCGGTATGGATCACAGGCGCGTCGTTGGCGCCGATCACGTCGATCGTCAGCTTCGCGGTCTCGACGGCGCCATGCGCGTCGATCGTCTCCACGTCGAACGTGTCGGCATAGGTGCCCTTGCCGAGCGCGTTGATCGCGGCAGCATCGGGAACATAGCTGTAGGTGCCGTCGGGGTTGACGGTCAGCAAGCCGTAGAGGCCTGCGATCTGCGTGACCGCGGCGTGGTCCGAATTGAGCGCGGCATAAGTCAGCGTCGCGGTTTCGCCATGGTCGACGTCGTTGCCATGGAGCGTGCCGGTCAGCGTGCCGAACGTGTCGTTGTCAGCGGTATCGGTGAGCGTGCCGGCATTGACGTCGGCGAGTGTCGGCGCGTCGTTGGCGCCGTTGATCGTGATCGTCACGGGCTCGTTGATGACGCCGCCATGGTGGTCGTCGATCTGGATCGTGTAGGTCAGCGTCAGCGTCTCGCCGAGGGCGAGATAGTCGAAATTCTGGTCCGCGGCCGAGAACGTCCAGGTCGACGATCCGATTGAACCGCCGGTCGCGTCCGTCAACGTACCCAGCGACAGCCAGTTCAGGATCGTGGACTCGTCGGGCAGGCCCGTGATCGCCCCGGATTCGGCGACGCCGGTGATGGTCATGATGTGGGTGTCGCTGAGATCCACATCGGTGAACATCACGGTGCCCGATGCGCTGTCCGGCGTCGATGAACCGGTCGTATCGGGTTGTTCGGGGATGATGGCCGCCTGAGGCGCCGACGTGACGACCGGCGCGTCATTGCTGCCGGTAATCGTGATCGTCACCGGTTGGCTGATCACGCCGCCATGATGGTCATTGACCTCGACCGTATAGGTCAGCGTCAGTGTCTCACCGTCGGCAAGATAATCGAAATTGCGGTCGGCGGCCGAGAAGGTCCAGGCTTGGGATCCGGCGACTCCGCCGGTCGAATCGGTCAGCGTCCCCAGCGAGAGCCAGTTCAGGATCGTCGACTCGTCCTCAGGCAGGCCTATGGTCGTTCCGGATTCCGCGACGGCGGTGATGGACACGATGTGGGTGTCGCTGAGATCGACGTCGGCAAATGTCACCGCGCCCTGGGCCACGTCGAGCTTGATCGATCCGGTCTCGCCGATCATCTCGGGGACCGTGGCGGTCGGCGGCTCCGACGTGAACGTCGGCGCGTCGTTGGTGCCCGTGATGGTGATGGTGACGGGCTGGGTCACGACACCGCCGTGGTGGTCGTCGACCTGGATCAGGTAAGTCAGCGTCAACGTCTCGCCGACGGCGAGATAGTCGAAATTCCCGTCGGCGGCCGAGAAGGTCCAGGCGCGCGATCCGGTTACGCCGCCGGTCGAATCCGTCAGCGTGCCGAGCGACATCCAGCCCAATATCGTCGCCTGATCGGGCAGCCCCGTGGTCACGCCCGTTTCGGTGACGCCGGCCACGATGACGCTGTGGGTGTCGCTGAGATCGACATCGACGAAGGTCACGGTACCGGATGCGGTATCCGGCACGACCGAACCGGTCGTCTCCTCGGCTTCAGTGATGGCGGCCGCCTGGGTCGGCGAGGTGATCACCGGCCTGTCGTCGGTACCGACGATCGTGATGGTGACCGTCAGCGTGACGACGCCGCCCTGATGGTCGTCGATCTGGATCGTGTAGGTCAGCGTCAGCGTCTCGCCGGCGGCGAGATAATCGAAGCTCCTGTCGGCGGCCGAGAACGTCCAGGAGCGCGATCCCGTCACGCCATCGGTCGAATCGGTCAGCGCGCCCAGCGACAGCCAGCTCAGCACGGTGGCATGGCCGGCAAGTCCGCTGGTGACGCCGGCCTCGGTGACGCCGGTGATGGTGACCGTATGCGTGTCGGTCAGATCCGCATCGGTAAATGTCAGCGTGCCATGCGCCGTATCGGGCTGGGCGGAATTCGTCGTTGCGGCGAGTTCGGTGATCGAACCGGCCTGCGCCGAGGACGTCACCGCCGGCGTGTCGTTGGTGCCGGTGATCGTGATGGTGAAGGTCTTGAACGTGGTCTCGTTGTTCGGCGCGAAATTGTTATCGACGCGCGCGACATAGGTCAGCGTCAGCGTCTCCCCGGCGGCCAGGAAGTCGAACGCGCTGTCGGCAAGGTTGTAGGTCCAGGTCGCCGAACCGGCATTCTTGTTGTTCGGATTGGGCTCGAGCAGCAACGGGATCTCGACGGCCTTGATGGCCGCAAGCTGCGCCGCCGTCAGCGATGAGGTGACGTCGCTGCCGTTGGCGTCCCGGTAGCTGAACGCGGAATAGTCGACCTTCGCACTCGGCGTGTCACCGACATTGAGGTCCAGCCATTTGATCTGGCCCGTCGCGGTGTCGAACAGCCCGCTCTGGGTCAGCCCCGACCGCTCGGTAAACACCGCGTCCTGGGTCACGACTTGCGGCGGCCCCGGGATGTGATCGAGCCTGCTGTTGGGAGCGCCGCCGGCCTGAGGTCCGGTCGTGTTGACGAACGTCAGCAGAATGATGATCGGCGCGCCACTGTCGCTGCTGGTGAGCTTGAAGCTGGTCGACACCGGGACGACGCTGTCCGTGAAGTTCGTCGTGAGCTTGGTATTAGGATTGTTGTTGTCGGTGAACTTCAGCGCGAAGACGTCGGAGATGAGCTTCTGCGCATCGGTCGACAGTTGCGCCGACGAGACGAAGCTGACGCTGCCCTGGCCGTTGACGATGGTCTGGGTGCCGGCCTGATCGACGGTCGCGATCGGATTGAGCGTCGTCTTGTCGAACAGGATGTAGGAGCCGGTGCTGCCATCGGGCTCGACCAGCACCTGGAATTTGGCCGGCGGCACGCCGCCGGTGCCCTGCACGTCGAAATCGATCTCGACCAGCACCGCGGTACCGCGGATGCCCATGGTCGCGACCGGCGTATCGACCTTCATGTCGCCGTGCTTGGCGGTCGCGCCGGCAACGAAGGAGATCGTGCCCGAGACCAGACTCATCAGCGACGAATTGCTCGACCCGTTCGGGTCGTAGATCATTTCGTTCAGCACCATCTTGGCGCTCGGTCCGAGACCGAACACGGTGCCGTCGATGAAGGTGATGCCGAGCGTCGAGTCGCCGCCGGACTGCACAACGTCACCCTTGTTGACGTTGTCGCCCTGGTTCAGGACGATCGCGACGCCATTGCGGATGGCCGTGGCGTTCCCGGTCAGCTTGGTGACATGGCCGATGACCTTAGCCGGTTCCGCCGCGCCGGCCTGGGCATATTGGGTATAGCCTGTGAGTGCGCCGACGAGTTCGCCCGTGAGATGCGCGCCGTCAGGCGACGCCAGCGGCGCGCGCTTCTCGCCCTTGAAGTAGTCGTGCAGGACGAGTTCCCGATCGTCCTTCGCGATGACGAGATCGACCCCGGTCCGCTTGAAGTCCCCGGTGAACAGCAATTGCCCGTCGTCGACGATGATCGCGCCGGGCGGAGCATGCGTGGAAACACTGTCGACGTGCACGTATCCACGGGCATAAGCGTCCGTGTTCGGCAACAGGCCGTCGAATTTCTCGACAAAGTTCACTGCGGATCACCGCACGAGAGTTAATATTGTTAAAATATCCGAATGATTATGCCTGCATATCATCGGATAAAGCTTGGCGAAACCACTCTGTGCTTGCGCAAGGTGGCCCTGTAGTGCGGTTTGACTGGGTGTGACTTGGCTCACGCTGTGAAGAGCCGTGTAGTTTGGATTCGCTTGACGGTACCATAAGGTGGGATTTAAGCCAAGATACGTACTGAGCCACGTATTCGTGGTATTGATTGGCATTTCTGTACTTGCCTCTATTTCCCCATAGCCCAGAGCGGGCATTTGACCCCAATTTCCCGGCCAAAGCTGTGACTTAGCTTACAAATCACAGCAGTCCCGTGCGCGGACCGGCCGGGTTAACCAGAAGGCAAGGATGAGTTGCAAAGCAGTGGAAAAAGGTTCGCCGCTTCCTTTCACAAACCGGTAAAGTTTTCGGGACCCCAAGCAGGCGCCCTTTAGCCTCTTCCCCTGATTCCCCACATCTTAAGTCGATTCGAAGGGATCGTTCGCCATGCTGCCCGGCATGAAACGATCCGGTCGCGTGCGCGGTGCAATATCCACCCGCCGATGAGCGGACAGGGGGTGTCAGATGAGATTCTCGCTTCGCCCGCTTGCGCTGCGCGCCGTCATGCTGGGCTTTGGCCTGGCCCTGGCCGCGCCGGTTGCCGAGCTCAATGCCGCTTCGCTGCTCTCGCCCGGTCCGGCGACGCTGATCGGAAAGTCGACCGAGCCGTTCGGCCTGACGACCAGCCTGCTTGCCGACGGCGGCCTGTACGACAAATGGCTCGGCGTGCAGCGCCAACTCGCCGACGAATTGGAGCAATTGGCAGCCTGCGAGAGCGACCGCGCCGGCTGTGCGTCGCCGGCGGCACTGCGATTCCTGGCGATCGTCGATGCCGGACGGGCGCGTCAGGGTCGCGCCCGGCTCGGCGAGATCAACCGCACGATCAACCTTGCGATCCGTCCGGGCAGCGATCTTGCGGCCTATGGCGAGCCCGACGTCTGGGCGACGCCGCTCGCCACATTCGCCCGCGGCAGCGGCGATTGCGAGGACTATGCGATCGCGAAATTGGTGGCGCTGCGCAAGGCCGGCGTCGCGCCGGAAGATTTGCGGATCGTCGTCCTGCATGACCTCGTCGGCGGCGAGGACCATGCGGTGGTCGCCGCGCGGCTCGATGGCCGCTGGCTGACGCTCGACAACCGCCGCATGGCAATGATCGAGGACAGCGACATCAGGAGTTTTCGGCCGACCTTCGTGATCGACCAGCATGGCGTCAGCCGCTATGTCGATGCCCCGCTCGTCGCCGAGGCCGCGTGGCGGCCGGCGGCGAGGTAACTGACTGCGTCATTCCGGGGCGATGCGAAGCATCGAACCCAATTCGCAATTGCGAATTGGGGAATCTCGAGGTTCCCCGGTGCGCAACTGCGCACCTGCGGTCTGGTGCTGACGCACCATCCCGGAACGACGGTCTCGAGGAAGGTCCCGCACCCCCCTCAGAACATCAGATTGTCCTTCACCAGCACCCAGCGGCCGCCCTTGACCTGCTGCACCTGGGTGATGGTGTTGGCGAGATGATCCGTCTTGGAGAACTTGGTCGGCGGCGAGCTGAAGATGTCGAGGAATTTGTCGCCTGATTCCAGCGAGTCCAGCATCTTCTGGCCGGTGAAATCCTTACCCGCCTTCTGGGCGTAGAAGGCGAAGGTCATCACCGCGTTGTAGCCGATGATCGCCTGGGTATTGGCGTCGGTGTTGAACATCTTTTTGTAGTTCACCAGCCAGTCCTTCACCTTGCCCTTGGCCGTGTCCTCGTAGGGGATTTCGAAGCCCGACGCCGCATAGAGCCCTTCGACGGCTTCCTTGCCGAGCGCCGGCACTTCGAGCACGTTGGTCGGGGTGGCGCCGAGGAAGGTCACGTCCCAGCCGAGCTTCTTCGCTTCGTTCATCGCGCCGATGGTCTCGCGGATCACGGTGCCGAGCACGACGAGGTCGCAGCCGTCGGCCTTCATCTTGGCGACCTGCGCCGAGAAGTCGGAGGCGCCGCGCTTGTAGCTCGTGACCGAGGCCGGCTGCACCTTCATCGCGCCGAGCTGCTGGGTGAAGCCGTCGAGCACGTTTTTGCCGTACTCGTCATCCTGATGCATGATGCAGGGCTTCTTGAAGTTCTTCCACTCCATCATGTATTTGAGCGCGGCGCGCGTGCTCTCGACATAGGGCAGGAGGTTGTTGAACTTCAACCGCTCCTGCGGCTTGGCGGGATCGAACTTGAAGGTGAATTCGGCGGCCGTGAGCGGGAACAGCTGCAACACGCCGGCATCGAACAGGACGTCCTGCGCGGCGAGCACGGTCGGCGAGCCCATCGGCCCGATCATCGCGAACACCTTGTCGCGCTCGACCATCTTCTGCGAGGCCAGCACCGCCTTCTTCGGATCGTAGCCGTTATCCTCCAGGATCATCTTGATCTTGCGGCCGTTGATGCCGCCGCCGGCGTTGATCTCCTCGACCGCCATCTTCATGCCGTTGGACACCGGAACGCCCCAGACCTTGATCGGGCCGGACAAGTCCTGGTGCGTTCCGATCACGATCTCGGTCGGCGAGATGCCTTCATTGGTAACCTTGGTCTGGGCTGCGGCCGGCAGACAGGTCAGCGCCAGCGCGCTCACCGCAAGGCCCAGCGCCTTCAGCGATTTCGACATTGCAGTCTCCTCCTTGCATGGCCCATGTTGAGCGAAGGGTCGGGCCGGCTCGCTCCCTCGCCAATTTCCTTCTCTTCGGCTATGCCACCGCCCGCTCGCCGTACATGGCGTCGATCTCGGCGGCGTAGCGCTTGTTCACGAAGCTGCGCTTCAGCTTCATGGTCGGCGTCAGCTCCTCGTCCTCGGGCGTGAGCTGGCGCTCGATCAGATAGAATTTCTTGACGGTCTCTACGCGCGCGAACTTCACGTTAACCGCCTCGACCTCGCGCTGGATCAGATCCTGGATTTCGCGGGCGCGGCACAGGCTCGCGTAATTGGTGAAGGGGATGTCGTGATCCTGGGCGTATTTCTCGACATTCTCCTGGTCGATCATGATCAGGCAGGTGAGATACGGCCGCTTGTCGCCGATCACGACCGCGTCCGAGACGTAAGGCGAGAATTTGAGCTGGTTCTCGATCTCGGACGGCGTGATGTTCTTGCCGCCGGAGGTGATGATGATGTCCTTCATCCGGTCGGTAATCTTGACATAGCCTTCATTGTCGATCGTGCCGACGTCGCCGGTGTGCAGCCAGCCTTTGGCGTCTATCGTCTCGGCGGTCCTCTCCGGCTGGTTGAGATAGCCCATGAACAGGAAGTCGCCCTTGATCAGGATCTCGCCCTTCGGGCAGATCATCACCTCGCCCCAGGGCGCGGCCTTGCCGACCGAGCCGAGCTTGATGCGGTCCGCCGGCATCATGGTCGCGACGCCGCAATTCTCGGTCTGGCCGTAGACCTCGCGCATGTCGATGCCGAGCGCGAGATACCAGCGGATCAGATCCGGCGAGATCGGTGCGGCGCCGGTCAATGCGATCCGGCAGCGGTCGAGCCCGAGCATGCGGCGGATGTTGCGGAACACCAGCCAATAGGCCGCGCGGTTGGCGAGCCGCAGCGACAAGGGGGGCGTCTTGCCCTGCAGCCGGCACTCGGTCATCCGGTTGCCGATCGCGAGCGCACGGGCGTACATCCAGTTCTGGAACGGGGTCGCATCCTTCAGCGCGATGGTGATGCCGGAATAGAACTTCTCCCAGATTCGGGGCACCGCGAGGAACGCGGTCGGCTGCACCTCGCGCAGATTATCCGGCACCGTCTCCGGGCTCTCGGCGAAGTTCATCACCGACCCCAGCGCGAGCGAGATGTAATAGCCGCCGACCCGCTCGGCGACATGGCAGAGCGGCAGGAACACCAGCCGCTCCTCGCTGTCGGTCGAGGGGTAGAGATCGTTGGCGTGGCGCATCTGGTGCGTCACGCTGCGGTTGGAGTGCATCGCGCCCTTCGGCGGGCCCGTGGTGCCGGACGTGTAGACCAGGATCGCGAGATCGGAGGCGGTGCGGCTGCCGGTCATCTCGTCCCACAAGGCATCGTTGCCCTGCGCATGGTTGCGGCCGAGCGCGGTGAATTCGGCAAGCGACAGCACCATCGGATCGGAGAAGCCGGAGAGGCCCTCCATGTCGAACACGACGATCTTCTCCAGCGTCGGGCAGCGCGAGCGGCAGGTCAGCACCTTGTCGAGTTGCTCCTCGTCCTCGACGAAGATCACCCGCGTGTGGGAATCATTGATGAGGTATTCGACCTGCGCCGCCGAATCGGTCGGATAGATGCCGGACGAGACGCCGCCGGCGCACAGGATGCCCATGTCGGCATAGACCCATTCCGGCACCGCGTTGGCGATGATCGAGCCAACGTCGCCGGGGCGGAAGCCGGTCGCATGCAGGCCGAAAGCGATGTCCTTGGAAATCTGCAGCCATTCGCGCCAGCTGGTCGGTTGCCAGATGCCGAACTTTTTCTCGCGGATCGCGGGCCTGTCGCCACGCGTCTGAACCGCGAGCAGAAAGCTCCTCGCGATCGTGTCGGCAACCGTCAGCACCGCTGGTCCTGCCATGCGCGCTCCCTCCTCTGCCGCCCGTCTCACCCGCCGGCCCCTTGGTGCCGGTCTTGTTGGCGAAACTGGCCTGAAATCTAGCTCCAACTCTGTTGCAGTGCCAAACCTTCCTCGGCGCCAATTTTCAGCGCCAAGTCCTGCTCAACGCCACGTCTTCTTCTTTTTCCAGCGCCGCTCGCCCCGCGCGCCGGCTTCCTTGGCGCCGAGATAGAACTCCTGGATATCGGGTGAATTCATCAGCCGCTCGCAGGTATCGTTCATGACGACGCGGCCGATCTCCAGCACATAGCCGTAATGCGCCGTCTCCAGCGCGATCTTGGCATTCTGCTCGACCAGCAGGATCGACATACCCTGCTCCTCATTGACGCGGCGGATGATGGTGAAGATCTCCTTCACCAGGATCGGCGACAGCCCGAGCGACGGCTCATCGAGCAGCAGCAACGTCGGCCGGTTCATCAGCGCCCGCCCGATCGCCAGCATCTGCTGCTCGCCGCCCGAAAGCTGCCCGGCTGGCTGGCCGAGCCGCTCCCTCAGCCGTGGAAAATAGCTGTAGACGCGCTCGAGGTCCTGCGCCACACCGTCGCGGTCCTTGCGCAGATAGGCGCCCATCATCAGGTTTTCGCGTACCGACAGGAACGGAAACACCTCGCGCCCCTCCGGCACGTGGCTCAGGCCGAGCCGCACGATCCGGTCGGCCTCCATGCGCTGGATCGGCTTGCCGAGGAATTCGATCGAGCCCTTCTGTGGGTCGAGGATGCCGGAGATCGTCTTCAGGACCGTGGTCTTGCCGGCGCCGTTGGCGCCGAGCAGCGTCACGATCCGGCCGCGCGGCACCTCGAGGCTGATGCCGCGGATCGCCATGATCGGCCCGTAATAGCTTTCGATGTTGGAGAGTTTCAGGATGATGTCCGCTGTGCTCATGGCATCATCCTCATGCGCCGAGATACGCTGCGACGACGTCGGGATGGTGCTGCACCTCGGACGGCGAGCCCATCGCCAGCACGCGGCCGTAGTTCAGCGCGATGACGCGGTCGGAGACGCGGTTGACCAGCGTCATGTCGTGCTCGACCATCAGCACCGTGATGCCGAGCTCGCTCTTCATGTCGCGGATCCAGAACGACATGTCGTCGGTCTCCTCGACATTGAGGCCGGAGGACGGCTCGTCGAGCAGGATCAGCTTTGGCTCCGAGCACAGCGCACGCGCCAGCTCGATCACCTTGCGCACGCCGTAAGGCAGTCCCGAGATCAGCTTGTCGCGGTAGGGCTCGAGATCGAGGAACTCGATCACCTGCTCGACACGGCGGCGATGCGCCTTCTCACCGGCGCGGACGCTCGGCAGGAACAACAGCTCCTGCCAGAGCCGGGTGCTGGAATGGCGATGGCGGCCGACCAGGAGATTGCTCAGCACGGTCGCGTTCTCGAACAGCTCGATGTTCTGGAAGGTGCGGGCGATGCCGAGTTTCGCGATGTCGTAGGCCGGCTCCTGGGTAATGTCCTGATCCTCGAAGAAGATCCTGCCGGAGGTCGGCGGATAGATCCGCGAGATCAGATTGAAGATCGAGCTCTTGCCGGCGCCATTGGGCCCGATGATCGAGAGGATCTCACCCTTCTCGACCGCGAAGCTGACGGCATCGACCGCCTTGAGGCCCCCGAAATGCAGCGACAGGTTCTCGGCGCGGAAATAGCTCATCTGTTCCGCTCCGATTTCACGTAGATCTTCTGCCGCTTGAAGGTCGCGCGCTTGTAGAGCGGGAACAGCTGGAAGAAGAGCTTGATCTTGAGCCAGCGGCCGTAGAGTCCGAGCGGCTCAAACAGCACGAACAGCACGATGATGATGCCGTAGATCGCGCCCTTCAGTCCGTTGGCGGAGGCGAAGGCTGCGACCGCGTCCTGGATGTGGCCCGCGCGCGCGGTGCCGGCGCCGAGGGTCGCAGCAATGCCGCCGATCACGCCGGGCATATCGTCCTTCAGATAGGTCAGGAACGGATCGATCATGACCAGGAAGATCGCGCCCAGCACCGCGCCGTGCAGGCTGAACGTGCCGCCGATCAGGATCACGATGATGAACTCGATCGAGAGCTGCAGCGTGAACATCTCGGGCGAGATGAAGGACAGCTTGTGCGCGAACAGCACGCCGGCAAAGCCGGTGATCGCCGCCGAGATCGCGAACGACTTCACCTTGTAGAGCGCGACATTGATGCCCATGCTGCGCGCCGCGGTCTCGCTGTCGCGGATCGCGACGAAGGCGCGCCCGGTCGGCGAGCGCAGCAGATTGAGCGTGCCGACGATGGTCAGCACCAGCACCGCAAGGCAGAGATAATAGAAGGTCGGGCCGTCGCGCGACACCGTGGTGCCGAGCAGCTGCATGGTCTTGACCCGCATGCCCTCATTGCCGTTGGTGACGCTTTCCCAGCGCGCCAGGATCTCCTCGACGATGAACGCAAAGGAGATGGTCGCGATCACCAGATAGATGCCCTGCAGCCGCAGCGCCGGAAATCCGACCAGCGCGCCGACCACGCCGGTCAACAGCCCCGCGGCGAGGAAGTAGAGCGGGAACGGCACGTTGAACTGCTGCAGATAGGCCGCAGTGTAGGCGCCGATCGCCAGAAACGCGGCATGGCCGAGCGAGGCCTGTCCGGTGAAGCCGGTCAGGATCAAGAGCCCGACGCCGACGGTCGCGTAGATGCAGACGAAGACCAGTTGGCTCATCAGATAGCTCGAGAGCACGTAGGGCGCGATCAGCAGCACCGCCAGCAACAGGCCGTAGGAATAGATGTAGCCCGAATGCGGGAACAGCTTGATGTCGTCTTCGTAATCGGTCTTGAAGAGAAACCGCATGTGTCGCTCCTCAGACCTTCTTGCGGACATGAAGGCCGAACAGGCCCTCGGGCTTGAGCAGCAGCACCGCGAGCAGCACGATGTAGGGCGCGACGTCCTTCCATCCCTGCGGCAAATAGAAGCCGGCCATGCTCTCGATCACGCCGATCAGGACACCGCCGACCACGGCGCCCGGGATCGAGCCGAAGCCGCCGAGCACCGCGGCCGGAAACGCCTTCAACCCCAGCACCAGGCCGACATTGGAATGAATGAAGGTGATCGGCGCCAGCAGCACGCCGGCGCAGGTCGCGACCGCGGCCGAGATCGCCCAGACGATCGAGACCACCCGCTTGACCGGAATGCCCATGTAATAGGCAGCCAGCATGTTCTCCGAACTGGCGCGCATCGCGGTGCCGAGCGTGGTGCGGTTGAAGAACAGATAGAGCAGCGCACACAGGATGATGGTCGCCGCGATCACCGACAGCTTGTCGTAGGCGAGCACCAGGCTGCCGATCCGCAGGACGCCCTGGCTGAACGGCGTCTCGATCTTGAAGTCGTCGGTGCCCCAGATCATGCCGGAGATCGAGCGCAGGAAATAGCCGAGCCCGATCGTCGCCATGATGATGGAGAACTGTGGATAGCCGAGGATCGGCCGCACCACGAGCCGCTCGGCCAGCATGCCGAACAGCGCCATGCAGATCACCGCGCCGGCGAACCCGACCCAGTAATTCAGCCCGAGCATGCCGATGAAGGTGAAGGCGAAAAAGCCGCCCAGCATCATCAAATCGCCTTGCGCGAAATTGACGACCTCGGTTGCCTTGTAGACCAGCACGAAGCCGAGCGCGATCAGGCCGTAAACGCAGCCGAGCGCGATGCCGCTGACGAGCTGCTGAACGAAGTCCAGCATCGTTCCCTCCCCGATGCCCGGCGATTCTTATCCGATCGCTCGTTGCATCCCGCCTTCACGCCCTTGTGTCTGGAGCGCTGAAAGCCGCCTATGTCCGCCGCGATTGAGCCAAAAGGCCCGATCCCTGTCAACAAACCGCTGTTGTCGCTGTATCATCACATTTGCGGAGATTTGCCGCAGCACGGACTAATACGGGTATCACCTTTGATTTGCCCCATGCGATTCACTGCACCGAAACGGTTTTTGTCCAAGCTTTGCGCAACCGACGAGCGAACTTCCGGATCGCCACCACGCCATGACACCTGAACTGTCCGCACTCGCCGTGCGAGGGTTAACCAAGCGCTTTGACCGCCCGGCGGTCGACGCGCTCGATCTCACGATCCGTGTCGGCGAATTCTATGCGCTGCTCGGGCCGAACGGCGCCGGCAAGACCACGACGCTGCGCATGGTGGCGGGGCTATTGCGGCCCGATGCCGGCTCGGTGTCGATCCTCGGCATCGACGCGCTCGCCGATCCGGTCGCCGCCAAGCAGATCATGGCCTGGGTGTCCGACGAGCCGATGATCTACGACAAGCTGACGCCGCTGGAATATCTCGAATTCGTCGCCGGCCTGTGGGGCATCGATCCGCGCACGTCGGAGAGTTCGGCGCGCGATCTCCTGATGTCGCTCGGGCTCGAGCCGCATCTCAACGAGCGCTGCGAAGGCTTCTCCAAGGGCATGCGCCAAAAGGTGGCGCTCGCCGGCGCGCTGGTGCACGATCCCCGCCTGATCATTCTCGACGAGCCGCTGACCGGCCTCGACGCGCTGTCGGCGCGTCACGTCAAGGGGCTGCTGCAGGAGCGCGTCCGCGCCGGCTGCACCGTGATCATGACGACCCACATTCTCGAAGTCGCCGAGCGGATGGCCGACCGGATCGGCGTGATCGCGGCCGGCAGGCTGATTGCCGAGGGCACGCTGGCCGAGCTGCGCGAGCAGAACGGCCGCAACGACACCACCCTCGAGGATATGTTCATCGCGCTGGTCGATACCGAAGCGGCGGCGGCGTGAGCTCGGTCGCCCACCTCACCTGGTTCGCGCGCCACGAATTCCGCCTGGCGTGGCGCGAATGGCTGGCCATGATGACCGGCGGCCGGCGCCGGCGCAATCGCGCCGTGATCGGCCTCTTGATCTTCGCGGCGATCCTGCATCTGCCGGCTTATGCCGTGGTCAGCCGCTATGCCGACCTGCGGTTTCCGCTCGACCCGTCGTCGCTGATCGTGCTGACCGCGACGATCTTCCTGGCCTGGGCGCTGATGCTCTCGCAGGCGATCGAGTCGGTGACGCGCGTGTTCTACGCCCGCGCCGATCTCGATTTGATCATGTCGTCGCCGGCAAAACTCACCAACATCTTCTCGATCCGGATCGCCGCGATCGCGCTGACGGTGAGCAGCATGGCGCTCTTGCTGTCGACGCCGTTCATCGACGTGCTGGTCTATCTCGGCGGCCCGCGCTGGCTCGCCGGCTTCGGCGTCGTCCTTGCGATCGGGCTGTCGGCGGCCGCCACCGCGATCGCCGTCACCGCGTTCCTGTTCCGACTGATCGGGCCGAGCCGGACGCGGCTGGTGGCGCAGGTCGTCTCCGCCGTGATCGGTGCGGGCTTCGTCATCGCGCTGCAGGTCGTGGCCGTGCTGTCCTACGGCACGCTGTCGCGCTTTGCCTTTCTGACCTCGGAAACCGCGGCGCGAATTGCCCCCGCCCCCGACAGCCTGCTGTGGTGGCCGGCACGGGCATCGCTCGGCGACCTCGAAATCATGATGCTGCTGCTCGCCGCAGCGCTGGTGATGCTTGGCGGCGTGATGGCGATATTCGCACACCGGTTCGCGGATACGGTCGCCAGCGTCGCCGCCAACCCGGCTGCGGTGACGCGGGGGCGCGTGCGCGCGTTCCGGGCGGGCTCGCGGCAGCAGGCGCTGCGGCGCAAGGAATTCTTGCTGCTGCGCCGCGATCCCTGGCTGCTGTCGCAGAGCCTGATGCAGATGCTCTATCTGCTGCCGCCGGCGCTGATGCTGTGGCGCAGCTTCTCCGGTACGTCGACCGCGATCGTGCTGATTACGCCCGTCATCGTGATGGCCGCAGGCCAGCTCGCCGGCGGGCTCGCATGGCTGACCATCTCCGGCGAGGACGCGCCCGATCTGGTGGCGACCGCGCCGCTGCCGCCGTCACGCGTGACCCGCGCCAAGGTCGAGGTGGTCCTGTTCGCAATCGCCGTGGTCTTCGCCCCGCTGGTGGCCGCGCTGGCGTTTGCCTCGCCAGGGCAGGCCGCGGTCACGGCGATCGCGATCATCATCGCGACCGCATCCGCCGCCGCTGTCCAGCTCTGGTTCCGCGCGCAGGCCAAGCGCAGCCAATTCCGCCGGCGTCAGACCTCCTCCCGCATCGCCACTTTCGCGGAAGCCTTCTCCTCGATCGGCTGGGCCGCAACCGCGGCGCTGGCCCTGACAATCCCGACGGCCGCGCTGGTCAGCGGCATTCTGACGCTGCTGACGCTTGCCATCGCCTGGAAGATCAGCCCGCGGCGCTAGCCTTCATCACCTCCAGCACTGCGGCGGCAAACGCCTCCGACGCTTCCTGCGGCAGATTGTGGCCGGCATGCGGAATCAGGCGATGGGCCAGGCGGCCAGTGTACTTTGCCGCGGTGCGACTGCCGTCGGTCGCGAACGTCACGCCGTCGTCGGCGCCGTCGAGCGAGATGGCGGGGACCCTGATGACAGGCAATGTGTCGAGCCGCCGCTGCAAATCCGCATATTGCGGATCCCCATCGACAACGCCGTAGCGGTGCCGATAACTGTGGATCACGACGTCGACATAATCAGGATTGTCGAACGCGACCGCAGTCCGCTCGAAGCAGGCGTCGTCGAACGCCCAGCTCGGCGACCATTGCGACCACAGGATTTTGGCGATGCCGCGCCGGTTGGCGGCGAGCCCCGCCCGCCCCCGCTCGAGCTGGAAGTAGTACTGATACCACAGCGCCACCTCGCGATCCGGCGGCGCCGGCACCATTGCACGTGCGATGTCCTGGATCATGTAGCCGTTGGTGCAGACGAGTCCGATGCATCTTTCCGGCCACAGCGCCGCACCGATCGATGCGGCGCGGCCGCCCCAGTCATAGCCGGCGAACACCGCGCGCTCGATGCCGAGCGCGTCCATCAGCGCCATCATGTCGGCGCCGACCGCCGCCTGCTCGCCCGAGCGTGGCGTTGACTTGTCGCGGAAGGCCGTCGGTCCGTAGCCGCGCAGATAGGGCACGATGACCCGACAGCCTTGCGCCGCCAGCAGGGGCGCGACGTCCACGTAGGAGTGGATGTCGTAGGGGAAGCCATGCATCAGCATCACGGCCGGCCCATCGGATGGGCCCGCTTCGTAATAGGCGATGTTGAGCACACCGGCGTCGACCCGGCGCAATGGTTCGAGCCGCCTGGTCGAAGGCGCGCGCGGCGCGGAGGCAGTGTCAGTCACGCATAGCTCCCTGATCCTGGTTGTTTGCGCGGCATTCTAGCGCGTCTCGACGCAACAATCCGTCGGATCGCGTTGCAGTCGGCGCCATGGAGCGATGCGCCGGCCTCATCATGACGGCGCGCCAATTGCGCGATAATCTCACCTTGGCGGATGCCGCCGCAGACGGAACAGGTCATGCTGAGATTGCTCGCCGCGCTCGTCTTGCTGGGAACGTTCACCAGCCACGCCTTCGCGCAGGATACCCAGCGCAGCGAATGCCTGGCGATGGCCAATGCGCCGCCGCGCGCCGTCCCGGTGAACTACCGGCGCGTCGCAGCCAAAGCCGACGAAGTCGCGATCACCTATGCCGGCCATTCGACCTACTATATCGACACGCCCGGCGGCATCCGGATCGCGACCGACTATAACGGCGTCTATCGGACCGGGCGGCTGCCCGACGTCGCGACCATGAACCGGGCTCACGCGACCCATTACACGCTGTTTCCCGATCCCAAGATTCCCCACGTGCTGCATGGCTGGGGAGAGAACGGCCAGGCCGCCCATTACGCTGAGCGCATCGGCGACGTCTATATCCGCAATGTCACCACCGACATCCGCCGCTACTGGGGCGAAGACTCCGGCGGCGAGATGATCAAGGACGGCAATTCGATCTTCATCTTCGAGGTCGCGGGCCTCTGCATCGGCCATCTCGGTCACCTCCACGTCAAGCTCGACGACAGCCATTTCGCCGCGATCGGCCGGCTCGACATCGTGATGGTGCCGATCGACGGTACCTATACGATGTCGCTCGACGGCATTTCCGAAATCACCAGGCGATTGCGCGCCGCCGTCGTGCTGCCGATGCACCGCTTCGCCACCCCGCTCGACGAGTTCATGCGCCTGATCGGCCAGCAGTTCGAGATCGATCGCCGCGGCGGAGAGCGGACCCTGCGGATTTCGCGCGACACCCTGCCGGCGACGCCGACGGTGATCATCCTCGACGGGGTGTGAGGCTCAACGTCATCAATCTTCCGCCGCTTGGCCGCGCTGGTAATGCCGGCGCGATTTGGCGAGATTGCCGCAATCGCCCATCGAGCACCACCGCCGGTTCTGGGCGCGACTCTCGTCGACGAACAACCAGCCGCAGCCCCGCTCGTCCTGGCACTGCTTCACCCGCTCAGCACGGGGGCCGGTCAGAAGGCTCACCGCCGACCACGCGATCGGCTTCAACAGCGCGTCGGGCGTGACCTTCCCGGCGGTCGGCAGCCACCGCAGGGTGTCGCCGACGGTTCCGAGCGCAACACCACCCGATCCAGTTCCGAGAGATCGGTTGAGATCGGCCACCGCCGTCGGATCGGCCCGGCCACCCCCGATGCGGGCAATAAATAACTGGTAGAGCGCCTCGCGCAGGCCATGCGCGGCATTCAGAAAGGTATCTGCCTCACGCGGTGAGGATTTCCATCGCGCCCTGAGCTGCGCGGCGATCCGGCGGTCCGCCAGTTCGGCATCGACCAGCCATTTCAGGATGGAATCCGAGGTCGCGATCCGGTCCTCAACCAGGTCGCGGAGACGCCATGCGACGGTATTGACGAACTTGATGCTGAGCTCTTCCCGGGACGACGCCTCAGGCGAGGGAACGCGCGACATGATCCAGCAACTCCTCTGGAACGCATAACCCCTTAATAGGTTGGATTTGATAACCCATTAAGGGGTTAGAATCTAGCTTCGGGAGCCTCGCATGTCCAAGCGCCTTTTGATTGTCGGCGCGTTTGCCGCCATCTATCTGCTTTGGGGTTCCACCTACTTCGCGATCGCGCTCGGCTTGAAGTCGATCCCGCCGTTCCTGCTGATGGGCCTTCGCTCGCTCGGCGGCGGCCTGATCCTGATCGCGCTGAACGTGGCGGACGTCACGCGCGTTTCGCGGTGGAACTGGCTGACCGCCGCGCTCTGCGGCGTGCTGTTCTTCGTCGGCTGCCATGGTGTTCTCGCTTATGCCCAGCAATCGGTTCCGTCCGGCATCGCCGCGATCATGCTGGCCACGATTCCGTTCTGGGTGTTGCTCATCGATTTCCTGTATCCGCAAACCCGGCGTCCCGCGACAATGACGCTGGCCGCATTGCTGCCCGGCCTTGCTGGTGTTGCAATCGTGGCCTGGCAATCGGCCGGACAAGGCCATTTCAGCATCCTTCCGATTCTGCTGCTGCTCGCTGCGGCGTTCTCCTGGGCGGTGGGCACGGTGCTGTCGCGTCGGACATCGGATCATGGCTCGCCAACATTGTCGTCAGGCATGCAGCTGTCGATCGGCGGCGCGGTCCTGTTTGCGATCAGTCTTGCGTCCGGTGAACTGGAAGGCTTCTCGCCGCGCGACGTTTCGGCGCCCTCGCTCGCAGCGGTGATCTATCTCGCCATCGCCGGCAGCGTCATTGGCTTCACGGCATTTCGCTGGCTGCTCGACAATGTGTCGACGTTCATGGTCTCGACCTACATCTTCGTCAACCCGATCATCGCCGTGCTGCTCGGCACGCTGTTTCTGGGCGAGCCGTTTTCCGTCACGATGTTGTTTGGAGCGCTTCTCGTCATCGCCTCGGTCATCATCACCTGGCGCGCCGAGCAGGCATCGCCGGCGAGGCAAGCTCAGTCGATGACATGGTCGCGACCGGCAATGCGGTCGGGTTGACCGGCGCGCGCAGACATACGCGTGCTTCCTCAGGCAGAGGTCAGGCAGAGGCCCGGGTTTGACGCGCTCCGCCGCGGCTCGTTATCCTCCCCAAAGCCGACATCGTATCGGCGGCCGACAAGAGCAAGAACAGGGAGCATCATCCATGGCCAGCACTCTGCCCACCTCCGCCAGCGGGCTCTATGCCAACCCGCGCGAAGACTGGCTCGCCCAATACACTGAAGAGATCATCGATCCGGCCCGGCCGATCGTCGATCCGCATCACCATCTCTGGGATCGCGGCGGGCTTCGCTATCTGATCGAGGAGATGCGCGACGACATCGCGTCCGGCCACAACATCGTGGCCACCGTCTATGTCGATTGCCGGTCGATGTACCGCGCCGACGGCCCGGAGGCGTTCCGTCCGGTTGGCGAGGTCGAGTTTGCCAACGGCGTCGCGGCGATGGCGGCGAGCGGCGGCTACGGCAAGGCGGCGATCTGCGCCGGCATCGTCAGCCACGTTAACCTTCTGACCGGCGATCAGGCCAAGGCGGTGCTGGAGGCGCAGATTGCCGCCGGCAACGGCCGGTTCCGCGGCATCCGCCACTCCTCGGCCTGGGACGAGGACCCCACCGTCGCGCACATGTACGCGAACCGGCCGAAGGGCATTCTGTTGGACCCCACCTTTCGTAGGGGGTTCGCCTGCCTGGCGCCGCTCGGCCTCAGCTTCGATGCCTGGTTGTTCCACCCGCAGATCGGCGAACTGACCGACCTCGCCCGCGCCTTTCCCGATACCAGGATCGTGCTCGACCATTGCGGCGGCCCGGTCGGCACCGGCCGCTTCGCCGGCAAGCGCGCGGAGACCTTTCCGATCTGGAAGGCGTCGATCCAGGAGATCGCCCAATGCCCGAACGTCGTGGTCAAGCTCGGCGGGCTGGCGATGTGCCTGCTCGGCTACGACTTCCACCTCCGCCCCATGCCGCCCTCGTCGGAGGAACTCGCCGCCGCCTGGCGGCCTTATGTCGAGACCTGCATCGAGGCGTTCGGTCCGGACCGTTGCATGTTCGAGAGCAACTTCCCACCTGATAAGGGGCAATGCAGCTACCAGGTCATCTTCAACACCTTTAAACGGCTTGCATCACAATATAGCGAAGCCGAAAAGACGGCGTTGTTCTTGAAGACGGCAAAGGATGTCTATCGGCTCGATATCGGGTAAGCTTCCGACTCATGGATGACGGCATCACCATCCGGCCGCTTCGAGAGGCTGATGCGGAAGCGGTGGTCGAACTTTACGCAAAGGCAGCCGCGGTGGAACCGCGGCTAGGCCCTGTCACGCTGCCGCAATGGGACCAGTTCCTGAAGCTGCCGCAGAACCGCGGCGGGCGCGACTTTCGCGTTGCCGAGCGCAATGGCGTGCTCTGCGGCCTCGCCGAGTCGTCGTTGCGCGACCAGGGCGCGCATCATTCCCGGTTCCTCAAGATCGTCGTGGCGCCCGAGATGCGCCGCCGCCGGATTGGCCTCGCGCTGTTCGACGAGGTGCTTGCGATCGACGCCGACGCCGATCTCACCGTGCAGACGCTGGTGAGCAGCGACTGGCCGGCCGGAATGGCCTTCGTGGCTGCCTTCGGCTTTGTTCATGTCGAGTCCGAGATCGGGATGAAGTGTGTCGAGCCGTTGCAGCCGGCGCGCACGCTCGCGGCCGCGCGCGCCACCGTCGAGCAGGTCAGCGACGTCACCGCCTGCGCGAGCGAGGTCGCGCGCATCCACAATGCCGCCTACGCCTCGGACGCCGCCTTCCGCCTGTATTCGCCGGAGGAGATGGCGCAGGTTTTGACCGAGAGCGAAGTCTGGATCGCGTCGGAAGATGGACAAATGTCGGGCTTCTGCCTGACCGAGCCGGAGCGGAACTCGATGTGGATCGAGTCGGTCGCCGTCGACCCGGTGCGGCAGGGGCGCGGACTCGGCCAGCTATTGGTGTATCGCGTGCTGGCTGCACACGACGTCTCGACCGAACACCCCTGTTGGCTCAACGTCTCGAGCCGCAACGCTCCCGCGCTGAAGATCTATCGCCGGCTCGGATTCAAGCCGCAGCACGAGACCTGCCGCTTCAGCGCCCCGCGCGGCGGACTGATCGCCGCGCGGGAGCGGCGGTTTCAGTAGGCTACCCTGGATACAAATCTTTCCCCGTCACCCTGCGAGCCTCGAAGGGCGAACGGCCGAAGTCTCCCCGCGCACGCGATATCCGGGCCGTCCATCCTTCGAGGCGCGCAAGGGCGCGCACCTCAGGATGACGGGATTAGGCAGGGTGGGCCGCGCCTTACGCCCACTCGCCTTTCCGAAACACCGGCACGCTGCGGCCGTCGGCGTGGATGCCGTCGATGTCGGTGTGGGCGGAGCCGATCATCCAGTCGATATGGATCAGGCTCTTGTTGCCGCCCTGGTCGGCGATCTGCTGCGGCGTCAGCTTGTCGCCACCAACGAAGCATTTCGAGTAGCACTGGCCGAGCGCGATGTGCGAGGCGGCGTTCTCGTCGAACAGCGTGTTGAAGAACAGCAGCCCACTCTTCGAAATCGGCGAGGAATGCGGCACCAGCGCAACCTCGCCGAGGCGACGCGCGCCCTCGTCGGTGTCGAGCACCTTCTTCAGCACTTCCTCGCCGCGCGAGGCCTTGGCCTCGACGATGCGGCCTTCCTCGAACTTGACCGAGATATTGTCGATCAGCGTCCCCTGATAGGACAGCGGCTTGGAGCTGACGACGTGGCCGCTGACGCGGCGGCAGTGCGGCGTGGTGAAGACTTCCTCGGTCGGGATGTTGGCATTGCAGACGATGCCGTTCTTGGCGGTCGACGCACCGCCCTCCCATTCATGACCGTCGGCGAGGCCAATCGTGAGGTCCATGCCGGGTCCGGAATATTTCAGCGCGTGGAAACGCTGGCCGTTCAGCCATTCGGTGCGCTCACGGAGCTTCGCATTGTGCTGTGCCCAGGCGGCGACGGCGCCATCCTGATCGACCCGGGAGGCGGAGAAGATCGCATCCGCAAGCCTGGCCACCGCGACGTCCTCGGCATCGTCGGGGAACACCTGCTTGGCCCAGGACGTGCTCGGATAGGCGATGATGTTCCAGTTGGTGTCGAAATTGACGATCTTCTCCAGTGCAGGCTGGTAGGCGATCGAATTGGCCTTGCTGGCGCGCGCCACCTTGGCCGGGTCTTCGCCCGACAACAGCATCGGATTGTCGCCGACGATCGCAAGCCGCGCGGTGTTGGCGCCGAACGCCCTCGCCATGCCCTCATAGAGCCAGCTTGCGGCACGATCGAAACTCGCATCATTGCCGTAACGGTAGCGCGCCAGCGTGAGCTCTTCGTCCGAGAAGAACGGGGTCACGAGACCAGCACCGGCCTTGTAAGCATGCTCCACCACCCGCCGTACCAGCGGCATCGCCGCGGCAGGCGCCGTCAGCAAGAGATCCTGCCCCGGCTGCAGCTGCAGGCCGACCTTGATCGCGACTTCGGCGAGCCGATCGAGTTTCACGGGATCGATCGAGGCGGAAAGGTTGCGTTGATGTGCGGTCATGAAGCGCCGTGTCGTTTGAGGAACTCTCGGGATTCGTAGTCCAATTCGATCCGCATCCGCAAGGTTCCTGCCCGCCGCGCTCGATCACGCGACGGCGAGCAATTGCCTCGAATTTTACCGCTTCACCGAGGCCAGCACCCGGTCGACCATCTCGGGCGCGAGGCCGAGATAGTTTTTCGGCGCGGTGAGGCGGTCGATCGTCGCCCGATCGATCCGGCTGGCGACGCGATCATCCGCGGCCAGCGCCTCGGCCAGCGTCAGGCCCTTGTCGTTGGCGACGCGGCAGGCGTCATAGACCACGTCATGCGCCTCCTGTCGGCCGATCGCGGGCGCAAGGCCCATCATCACGGCTTCGGCGACGATCAGCCCGCGGCTGATGTCGAGATTGTCGGCCATCCGCTGCTCGTCGACGATCAGGCCGCCAAGCGCGAACCTCGCCTGGTGCAGCGCGCCCGCGGTCAGCACGAAGCTTTCCGGGATCGCCATCCATTCGGCGTGCCATGGGCCGGTGGCGCGCTCGAAATCCTGCACCATCGCGTCCAGCATCAGGCCGGCATGCTGGCGCACCGCCTTGGCGGCGGCGAGCATCAGTTCCGACGAGATCGGGTTGCGCTTCTGCGGCATGGTCGAGGACGCGCCGCGCCCCTTCACGAACGGCTCGTAGACCTCGGCGAACTCGGTCGACGCCATGATCATGATGTCGAGCGCGATCTTGCCGAGCGTTCCCGTGACCAGCGCGAGGAAATTCACCGCTTCCGCCAGACCGTCGCGGGCAACATGCCAGGTGGAGACGGGCACGCCGAGGCCGAGCTCTTCGCACAGCGCCTGCTGGACCTCGAAACCCTTGTCGCCCAACGAGGCCAGCGTGCCGGCGGCGCCGGCGAACTGGCCGACCAGCACGCGCGGCTTCAGCTCCACGAGCCGCGCGGCATGGCGATCGAAGGCGGCGAGCCAGATCGCGGTCTTGTAGCCGAAGGTCACCGGCAGCGCCTGCTGCAGATGGGTGCGGCCGGCCATCGGCGTATCGCGGTATTTCTTCGAGAGAGCGGCCAGGATGCCGCGCAGCGCGGCGATGTCGTCCTCGATGATCTTCAGGCCATCGCGCAGCTGCAGCACCACGGTGGTGTCCATGATGTCCTGCGTGGTCGCGCCCCAATGGACATAGCGGCCGGCCTCGCCGCATTGCTTCGCCATCTGATGCACCAGGGGCAGGATCGGGTAGCCGACCACATCGGTCTCCTGCCGCAGCAGATCGAAATCGAGCGCGGCAACATCGGTCCGTTTTGCGATCTCCTCGGCCGCTTCCGCAGGAATCACGCCGCAGCGCGCTTCGGCCTTCGCCAGCGCGACCTCGACCTCGGCGTAGCGCTCGATCAGCCGCAGGTCGGAAAACACCTCGCGCATCTCGCGCGTGCCGAAGGCATCGCGAAACAATACGGAATCGAGCACGGTGGTCGAGGTCGGGAAGGCGGACATGGGCAGATCCTGTTGCCGGTCGCGGTCGGCAACGTCCCTATCACGGCGCAGGCCGGTGCCCTACCCCTCAGGCGGCACCTCGCCGAACACCTCGGCTGCGATCTTGCTGGTCTCGATCGCGGCCGGAATGCCGCAATACATCGCGACCAGCAGCAGCACGTCCTGCACCTGCGCGGCGGTGCACCCATTGGCCAGCGCGCCCTTGGCATGGACGCGGAACTCGGCCGGCTTGCTGCTCGCCGCGGTGATGCCGAGCATCACGAGGCTGCGGATCTGGTCGGACAACCCGCTGCGCTCCCAGACGTCGCCATAGACATAGGCATTGATGATGTCTTGCAGCGGCGTGCCGAAATCGCCGGCAGCGGCCATCCGCTTGGCGACGTCGACCTCGCCGAACATCTTCTGGCGCCGGCGCAGTCCGCGTGCATGGAGATCGCTGATGTCCACCATCGTCGTCGGGCTCCCCTGAATGGACTATTTATACGGATAAATATGACGCACCTCAACATTCCGTCAGGCAGGACGCTTGCCTTTCTGATGTATTTGTCCGTATAAATTTGCAAAAGCAGACACGGGAGGGGACCGGGATGAAGTTACGGCTGGGACTGCTCGTCGTCCTGCTTGCGACGCTTCCGGTCCTGCCGGCTTTCGCCGCCGACAATTTTCCGCAACGGCCGCTCAAGATCATCGTGCCCTTCCCGGCCGGCGCCGGTCCCGACAATGTCGCGCGGCTGGTCGGCCAGCATCTGCAGGACGCGTTCGGCCAGACCGTGCTGATCGAGAACCGCGCCGGCGCGCTCGGCAGCATCGGCGCCCAGGAAGTCGCCCGCAGCGCGCCCGACGGCTACACGCTGTTGATGGGCACCAACACCACCCATGCCAGCAACGTCGCGACGCTGAAGAGCCTGCCCTACGACCCGGTGAAGGACTTTGCACCGGTGATCCGCACCACCACGACGGCGATGGTGCTGCTGGTCAATCCGAAGCTCGCGGCCAGGGACCTGCCGCAGTTCCTCAGCTACGCCAAGGCCAATCCCAATTTGACCGCGGGCTACGGCTCCGGCGCCTCGCAGATCTCGATCGCCCAGTTGCAATCGCGCGGCGGCCTGTCGCTGATCGCGGCGTCCTATCGCGGCGTGCCGCAGGCAATGACCGACGTGATGGCGGGGATGATCGATCTCACCTTCGGCGACTTCTCGGTCGCGATCCCGCAGATGCAGGGCGGCACCTTGCGCGGCATCGCCGTGACGTCGGCGACCCGCAACGAGCTGACGCCCGGCCTGCCCGCGCTCGCCGAAGCGATGCCAGGCTTCGAGGCCACGATCTGGTACGGCCTGTTCGCGCCCGCCGGCACGCCGGAACCGGTGGTCAGCAAGCTCTACGCCGAGTGTGCGAAATACCTCGCGATGCCGGAGACGAGGAAGAAGCTCGCCGATGTCGGCGTGATGGTGGCGCCGCTGGCGCCGGCTGAGTTCGGCGCCTTCGTCAGAAGCGAGGTCGTGCGCTGGTCGGCGGAGGTCAAGGCGGCCGGCATCCAGCCGCAATAGAGCGAGGCGGCGTCGCATCATGGCTCGCGAGACACCTGTTGGCATGATTGGCCTGGGGCTGATGGGATCGGCGCTCTCCGCGCGGCTGATCGACGCCGGCATCGGGGTGATCGGCTTCGACATCGACGCCGCGAAAACGGATGGCCTTAGAGCCAGCGGCGCCGAGCTCGCGGCGTTCGCCGCCGACGTCGCTGCGCGCTGCCGGACCATCGTCATCGCGGTGTATGACGCGGCCCAGGTCAGGACGTTGCTGCCGGACCTTGCCAACGCGACGACGCCGCCGCGCATCATCTGCACCACCACCTGCGCGCCGGGCGAGATCGTGGCAATCGCCGAATTCGCCTCCCGCTCGCGCCTCGCCTTCATCGAAGCACCGATCTCGGGGACCAGCGCCGAGGTGCGTGCGGGCACGGCCACCGCACTGGTCGCTGGCGATGCCGACGTCATCGACGCCGCCGCGTCGACGCTCGATATTCTCTGCCCGCAGCGGATCAATGTCGGCGCGATCGGCAATGCCAGCCGCACCAAGCTCGCCATCAACCTGATCCTGCAGAACAACCGCGCCGCGCTGGCCGAGGGCATCGCCTTTGCCGAAAGCCTCGGCCTCGAGGGCGCGGGGTTCCTTGCGACCGCGCGGCAATCGGCGGCATATTCTGCCGTGATGGACAGCAAGGGGCCGAAGATGCTGGCGCGGGATTTCTCGCCGCAATCGCACATCGCGCAGACCTTGAAGGATGCCGAGCTGATCCTGCAGGAGGCCTGCCGGCACGGCCTGCCCTTTCCGCTGACCTCGGTGCAGGCCGAACTGCTGCGCGCGGCGATCGCGCTTCAAGGGCCGGACAACGACAGCGCCGCGGTCATCGAGGCGATCCGGGCCGGCCACGGTGAGGAACAGTCATGATCAACTGCGCGATCGCGGGCCTCGGTCGATGGGGCCGCGCACTGGTCGGGGCCGCGCGCAACGAGCCGCGGCTCAGGATCGTCCGCGCGCTGGAACCCGACGCCAACGGCGCCGCCAGCTTTTGCGAGGCGCACGGCCTCTCCGTCGCGGCGAGCCTGGACGATGTCCTCGCCGACCCTCGCATCGATGCCGTGCTGCTGGCGACGCCGCATTCGCTGCACAAGGGCCAGGTGATCGCGGCAGCCGGCGCCGGTAAGCAGGTGTTTTGCGAGAAGCCGCTGGCGCTTCGGCGCGCCGATGCCGCAGAGATGTTCGCGGCGTGCCGCAGCGCCGGCGTGGTGCTCGCGGTCGGGCATAACCGCCGGTTCTGGCCGTCGATGCAGGCGCTGCGCGCGATCACAGCCAGCGGCGAGCTCGGCACCATCCTGCATGTCGAGGGCCACAACAGCAACGAGAACTCGCAGACCATCACGCAGGGCTGGCGGCTGTCGCCCGAGGAATCGCCAGGCGGCGGCCTGACCGGCGCGGGACTGCATGTGCTCGACGGCTTCGTCAGCCTCCTTGGTCCTGCCCGACAAGTTTATGCCCGGTTGAGTGCGCGCGAGGCGGGACCGCCGCCGCTCGACACTGCAACCTTGGCGATTGAATTTGTGAATGGCGTGAGCGCAACCCTTGCGACAATTCGCGCAACACCGTTCTATTGGCGCGTGCATGTGTTCGGAACGAAGGGATCCGCCGAGGTGCTCGACGAACAGACGATGGTGCTGCGGAAATCCGGCGAGGCGCCTGCGATCACGCGCTATCCGGCGATCGACACCCTCACCGCGGAACTTGCGGCCTTTGCCGACGCTGTCGAAGGCAAGCAGCCGTTCCCGGTGCCTGAAGCGGACGTGCTGGCGACGCTCGCTGCGTTCGAGGCCGCGCTGCAGTCGATGCAGTCTGGACATCCGGTTGCCTGCCATATGGCATGCCAGTGATCCGCCATGTCTGAACAACCGGACAGGGCGAGATCGTCCCGCTACCGCGACATCGCCACCGGACTGCAAAAGGACATCCGGCTCGGCACCTACGCGGTCGGCAATCTGCTGCCGACCGAGACCGAACTGATGGCGAGCTACCAGGCCAGCCGGCAGACCGTGCGCGAGGCGCTGCGCATCCTGATCGACCAGGGCCTGATCGTGCGCCGCGCCGGCCTCGGCTCGGTGGTGATCGCATCCGAGCCGCCGGTGCTGTTCACCCACAGCGTCAAGTCGCTCGGCGAGTGGCTGCGCTATTCCAACGAGACCTACCGCGAGGTCGTGGCCAGCAGCGACATCGTGGCCGACCGCAAGCTGGCCGGCCTTTTGAAATGCGAGCCCGGCAAAAGCTGGTTCCTGATCGAGGCGGTGCGCCGCTCCGACCAGTTCGCCGCGCCGCTCGGCTGGGCCGAGATCTATGTGTTGCGCCGGTTCGCCGATGTCGTGACCCGCAGCGACCACGGCCGCACCCCGGTGCATGAGCAGATCGCCAGGATGTACGGCCAGGTCACCGAGCGCGCGCAGATGGAAATCTTCGTGCGGGGCATGCCGGCGCCGATCGCCAGGGCGCTCGGCGTCAAGACCGGCTCGCCGGCGCTCACCGTGGTACGCCGCTACTACGGCCAGCGCGAGGAACTGTTCGAGGTCACCATCACCACGCACCCCGAAGGGCGCTACACCTACACGATGGACATGCAGCGCTCGCTGCGCCCGAAGCTCTAGCGCACCCGGGCCAGATGGGTGCTGGCAGAGGTATGTGCCGTCTGCGGGGTGCCGCTCACACCCCAGATCGCGACCGCGATCAGCGCGGCCGCCCAGACATAAGGCACAGCATTCAACTTCTTCATTTCCGGGATCATCCCCAACGTCTCAGGAGGACCGACTGACCTTGCGACCCAGGTCGTGAATCTCACCACCGCGGTCCTCAGCGTCTCACCAGGCAGCCGTCCTTCACAACGCTACTAAGGTTAGACCTTGTCGGTTTCAGGACGCCTTCGTGCGAATCCGGAAATGATTTCGTCGGAACCGGGCTCTCTCATCCGAATTGATGAGACGGCGGGCCGAGGAGTTCGGCTCCATTCGAGGCAACACTTAAGAGAATTTTCTGCCCAAATTTGAGTCAGGCGCACAGCAAACCTACCAAAGGTGCGCCCACTGAATTCTTTTTGATTGTCGCCCCGACTCCCGCCGTGCCATCAGGGCCTGTGACACTGTGATGACAAGGTTTCTCCCGTGACTGCCGAACCGGCCAAACCGCAAGGCGACTCCCGTCGCCGCTCCAAGGAAACCCAGGACGAGGTCGCGCGCTCGCTGGAACGGGAACTGAAGCTGCTGACGGAAGAGCGTCAGGAGCGCGCGCTCCGGTTCGGCCTCGACATTGCGGGCAAGACGCCGAAGGTGGACCAGTAGGCTCCGCTGCGCACCACCCCGGGGCGCACAATTTCCGCAGCCTGTTGATTCGCGCGGCCGTCGAGCATGGCCGATGCGCGTGCGGGCGTGCGCCAGTCGTGATTTCCTGAGATCATGCCGGCGAGGTCGCTGCGCGGGCACGACGCCTTCTGCACTATTGCAACGACCAGTCCCAGCTACGACGTCCGCCGCGGCGTATGGGTCCCGGCCTTCGCCGGGACGACGCGAAGGAAGCCGAGCTTCACGTGCCCGAAAATAGACAGAGACGCGGCCGCGCGTGAGCTATTGCGCGCCCGGCGCTTCAGCATCGGCCTTCACGTCGCGGCCGAAGCGATCCTTGCCGCTGAGCCTGGCCTTGCCGCCATCGAACGACAGCAGCCATCGGCGGTCGGTATCGCCGCCGACCAGACGCAGGTCGATGGCGAATGTCCGGTTGTCCTGCCACGTCCCTTTCAGCGCTATCACGCCGAGCGCCGTTGGCTGACCGAGACGGTAGGCACCGTCGAGCCCGATCGGTCCCGCCAGTGTCGTCACCGGCTTTGCCGGATCCGGCGTCGCCGTCTCCAGTTCGTAGTGCGCGGGCTGATCCGTCAGATGCAGCGTCAGGGCCCGCAAGTTGAAGCCATTGGCCGGGAAGCGCCAGGTCTTGCCGGAGATGGCGGCGGCCGTCTCCGGCACGGCACCAACGGCCGACGGCTTTTCGGTTGCGATATCGCGCAGCGCGCTCGCGAGCTGATTGCCGCCGACGGAGTTCACCGGCAGCGCCGTGTCGGATTTGACCGCGCCTGAAATCTCGTCGGCCATCCTGCCGAACGAGCAGTAGTCGCGCGCGGTCACGACCGTGACGATGTCGAGCGCGGGAAACAGCATGACGAGCTGGCAGCGGTCGCCGACCGCCATGACAACCTGCCGCTCCGGCATCACCCAGAAGAAATTGGCATAGCGTAACGATGGATCGAACGAGGCGTGCATCTCCGTCGTCGCATGCCTGATGCGGTCGACCCAGCCGGTCGGCAGCAGCCGCTGCCCGTCCCATTCACCGTCATGCAGATAGAGCAGGCCGATCCTGGCCGCGTCGCGCGGCGCGAGCTGAAGCCCGCCGCCGCCCTGCGTTAGTCCGGGGCCGATGCTGTGCCAGTACGGCGCGGCTATCCCGAGCGGGCGAAACAGTTTCGTCACCGCATAGTCCCGCGCGCTCATGCCGGTGAGCTTGTTGATGATCGCGGCCAACAGCTGCGCATTGCCGGTGTTGTAATAGAACGCCTCGCCCGGCGCCTTCGCCATCGGGCGGTCGAGGATGAACTGGATCGCATCGGGGCTGCGCCCCCACTCGATCAGCGAGTCCGGCCGGCCACCCTCGACGCCTTCGGTCCAGGCCATTCCCGAGGTCATGTCCAGCATGGTCTGGACCGTGATCGCCCGCTTGCGGTCGTCGAGATTGGCGATGCTGCGATCGCCGAAGAAATCCACCATGCGATGGTCGAGGCTGTCGAGCACGCCATCCCTGAGCAGCATCGCGACCAGCGTTGCGGTCACCGCCTTGGTGACGGAATTGAAGAGATGCGGGATCTCTGGCGTATAGGGCGCATAGTAGGCGTCGAGCACGATCCGGCCGTGCCGTGCGATCAGGAGGCTATCGAGACTGTGGTCCGCGCCAAAATTGACGAGCCGCGCCAGCGCGGCGGAATCCATCCCCTGCTCTTCCGGCGTCGAGGTCTGCCACTGCCAGGTCTGCCGCACCGGCTCGGCGGCACCTTGCGCCTGGGCCGCGGCCGACAAAGCCGAGGCTGCAAGCACGAGCCCCGCAAGCATCGGCAGCGCCAAACGTTGAACCTGCATCAGCGTCTCGTTGCGACACGGCAGAGAGCCGCACCATCCGCGATCCCTCGCATGCTTGTCAATCGTCGCTACCACCGCGCGCCAATCGGGACAGCGGCAAGCCGTCTAGCGCTGCCGCTGCGCGAGATAGAATCCGGCCAACACGGCGGCCAACCCGGCCGCCTGCAGCGTGGTCGGTGGCTCGCCGATCAGGAGCCATCCCAACAGCAGGGTCAACACCGGCACGGTCGCAGGAAATACGGCTGCGCGAGCAACGCCGAGGCGCTGGATCGACACCGCAAACAAATACATCGCCGCGGGCCCGGCCAGGATGCCCTGGGCGATGGCCTGTAGCGCGTTTTCAGGCAGCCCGATGGCCGCATCGCGAGCGAGCCCACCCGAGACGGCATACAGTGGGAACAGCGAGAGCGACAGCACGCTGATGACGCTGGCCACGGAGAATGCCGAGACACGCCAATGGCGCACCAGCGTGGCGAAGCCCGCGAACATCAAGCCGGTCGCAACGAAGATCAGGTCGCCCATCACGGCGCTCGGCCCCATATGGCCGATCGACTCGCTGCCGATCACGGCAAGGCCGACGACGATGACGACAGCGCCGGCTGCCCGCGAGAGCGAGACCGATTCCTTCAGCAAGACGACCGCGAGAAACAATCCACCCAGCGTCGCGCAGGACGGCTGGATCACGCTGCCATGCCCCAGCGGCACGAACATGAAGCCTACATAGCTGATCAGCGACATCACCGGCCCGCCCAGCAGCATCAGCGCCATGCCGCGCCTCCAGCCGATGCCGCAGAGGTCGCGAAGGCCGGCGCGCACAACGAGCGGCAGGAAGGCAATGCCCGACCACAGGAAGCGATGCATCAGCAGGTCGACCGGCGTGAACCCGACCTTCAGGCCGTGCCGGGTCGCCACGAAGCCGAGCGCCCAGCACAGCGCCGCACCGAGGCCGCAGGCGACCCCGAGCAGAATGGCTTTCGTATCCGGAAGGGCTGCAGCCTTGGCGCCGGCCGTGCGTTCGCTCATCGCGAACGACTAGGTTAGCTGACGAGACGAAGCAACCTACTTGGGTGCAGGGCTGATTGGCGCAAGCCCGCCAAGGCCCGCTTGGGTCGGGCGGGGACATCATTCCGCCCTGCCGCCATGTCCGCTTTGGCCAAAGGAAGACCTGCGGGCCGGTTCGCTCTAAGCGAAGCTGACCTTTCACAGACAAGAAATGGGACTTACTTCCGCGGCTCAACCACCGTCTTTGTCGATCCGTCCGGCGCTGGCTGCATTCCCGGTGGGCTTTGACCTTGCGGGCTTTCCGGCGGCGCACCACCCGATCTTGTTTCAAGCGGCCCGGTCCAACCTTGTGGCTGCAATTGACCTTTTTCTTCCGGTGCCGAGCGTCCAGTTGCCGTGTTCACATCCTTCTCGGGATCGGCCTGGGCTATCGCAAATCCACACGACAACGCCCAGCCAATCGTCGTCATCAGAATGATCCGCATTCGGACCTCCCTTGGCTCATCGTAGCAAACAGGCTGGAGCGGCTTCAGTTCCTTGCCGAAGGAGGCGGCAAAGCTGGCGACAGACGATGTCCGCTACGGGTTAGAAGCCGACATCGTTCCGCGCCGCCGCGATGTCCGTTTTGAGCCAGGAGCTGGCGCTCGGATGTGCGGCATCAATCTTCGGATGTGCGGCATCAATCTTAAGCCGCGGGCGAGCCGCTGCGTTGAGGAAACAGCCGAGGTGCGACCTCAGGAAGTAACCCGTAAGCCTGGAGCACGCCGTAGACGAGCGCCGCTAGAATGATGAAACCGACGATGCGATTGAGTTTGAACACCTAACCTCGAAGCTCTTCGTTGCCAAACGCGATATTGGCTGAGATGCACCACTCACAGCAAGAGCGTTGAAGCCGCGAAGATCAACGTGGCTATACATGCCGCGATGATCGAACGTTTGTGCAAATGGGCCACTAACGTAAACAAGGCCTTCAGAGATCAGGCCGCGCTGTACCCGCCGTCGACCACGTGCGATGCGCCTGTCATGAACGACGCCTTGTCCGAGCACATCCAGACCACGGCTTCGGCGATTTCCTCGGGCACGCCGAGGCGACGGGCCGGCACCTTGGCGATGATCTCGTCGTAACGTTCGTCCATCGTCTCCCTGGTCATCGGTGTCTTGATGTATCCGGGATTGACGCAATTCACGCGGATGCCGTCCTGGGCATATTCGATCGCGGCAGACTTGGTCAGCCCGACGACACCGTGCTTGGTCGCGACATAGTGGCCGGACGTCGCGAGACCGACCAGGCCTGCGATCGAAGCCGTGTTGACGATGGCGCCGCCACCGCCCTGTTTGAGCATTTGCGCGATCTCGTATTTCAGGCACAGGAATACGCCCATCAGATTCACCGAGAACATCTTGGCCACCGAGGCTTGCGTGAGTTCATGAATGCGCTGGCCGGGCGGGCCGACGGAGCGCCCGGCGACGCCGGCATTGTTGAACGCGCAATCGATGCGCCCGAACGCCGAAACCGTGCGCGCCACCATGTTCGCGACATCGGCCTCGTCGGTGACATCGCCCTGGATCGCGATCGACTGGCCGCCGGCGGCATTGATCAGCGCGACCGTCTCGTCGATGCCATCCTTCGAGAGGTCCGACACCGCCACACGCGCACCTTCACGCGCCATTGCGATCGCCGTCGCCCGGCCGATGCCGGAACCGCCACCTGTCACCAGTGCAGCCTTGCCGTCCAGAATGCCTGCCATGAGAAACTCCTCTAAAGCGCGACGCGACCGAATCGAATCGTCATCGCGCGTTTTTTGTTCCTTGTTTGAGCATGATCTCCGCGCAAACGCGGTACCGCGTTTGTCGCGAGGGAAAACCGCTTCGCACTTTTCCGGATCATGCTCTAGCGCTTGCCTTCGATTGCGATCTCGACGAGGTACGGCCGCTGGGCCGCGACGGCCTTTGCAACGGCGCCGGCGATGTCGTCGGCCTTCTCGACCCTGACCGCCTCGACGCCCATGCCGCCCGCGAGATGCACGAAGTCGAGCCCGGGGCCAGTGATATCCATGTTCTGATAGGGATGCTGGGTGCCGGCCTCGAAGTTCTGCCGCCAGACGTCCACATTGTGCTTGAGGATGCGGTACTCGCGGTTCGCCAGCACCACGAACACGATCGCAAGCTTGTGGTGCGCGGCGGTCCACAGCGCCTGGATCGCATACATCGCCGAGCCGTCACCGGAGATGGCGACCACCGGACGGTCCGGCATCGCGACCTTGACGCCGATCGCGCCGGCGAGGCCCTGGCCGATGCCGCCGCCGCGACCACCGAAATAATCGCCGAAGCCGCGATAGTCGAAGGCGCGCGCGAGATCGAGGCTTGCCGTGATGCTTTCATCGACGATGACGACATCATCGGGCAGGCCGCGACGCAGCTCTGCGGTGACGCGCGGCATCGCGGTCGGCTGGCGGTCCCAGCCTTTCTCGACGCGCGCGCGGTAGGCCTCTTTCTCCTTCGCCTGCAATTCGGCCAACGCGGCATTGCGGTGCTGCGCAGCTTGCCTGAAGTCCGCGCTCGCCTTTGCACGCACCGCATCTGTCAAGGCACTGACGCTGGCGGCGATATCGCCGACGATGCCGGCATCGAGCCGGTTGTTGAGCGCGAGGCGTTCGGCCGAGGCTTCGATCTGCAGCACGGACGCGCCGCCAGGGATGTGGCCACCAGGCGCAAACCAGATGTCCTCAAAGAACGGACCGCCGATCAGCAGCACGAGATCGGCATCGCCGAGCGCCTTGCGCACCTGCCGGGCGTCGCCGGGGAGCGACTGACGATAGCTCGGATGGCTAGTCGGGAACGGCGCGTGGTGGCGGAGCCCCTCGAACCACACGGTGGCGCCGACCGCTTCCGTGAGCGCCACCAGCGCCTGCTCGCCGCCCGAACGTGCCACGTCGTCGCCGGCGATGATGGCCGGCTTCTTCGACTTCAGAAGCAGCGCGACAAGCGCTTCGATGCCGGCCGGATCGGGGCGCGTCGAGCGCCACAAATTATCCGGCGGCGACGCGTCGACCGCGGTCTCCTGTTCCATGACGTCGATTGGCAGCGACACGAACACCGGCCCCTGCGGCGCATCGGTCGCCACCTTGAACGCGCGTCGCATGATCGGCGCGATCTCGTCGGCACGCTCGATCTGCACGCTCCACTTCGTCACCGGAGCCGCCATCGCAACAAGGTCGTGGCCGAGCAGCGGGTTGTTGAGCCGCATCCGGGTATCCTGCTGGCCGGCCGTGACGACCACGGGCGAACCTGCCTTCAGCGCGCCGTACAGCGATCCGATGCCGTTGCCGAGGCCGGGAGCGACATGCAGGTTGGCGACAGTGACGCGCCCCGACGCCTGCGCGTAGAAGCTGGCGGCGCTGACCGCGACACCTTCATGCAGCGCCATGATGTATTCGAGTTGCGGAAATGCCGGCAGGCTATCGAGCAGCGGCGTTTCGGTCGTGCCAGGATTGCCGAAGATATGACGCACGCCGTGCGACACGAACGATTCCATCAGCACACGACGCCCGCGCATTCGCTCCCTCTCGATTGTTCTGATCCGTTTTGCGCATCATCGGCCGGGGAGCGGCCCATGGCAACCGTGCGAGACGGTTGGCATCCGCGCGGCCGGCTGCGTCTTCCGCATGGCTTTGCAGCGCGAGCGCGCCAGCGAGGCCGCAGCCCCGCCACTTCCGCGGCCAAAGCAGCCACGAATGGAAAGGGCCACCGTTTGGGTGGCCCCTTTGCCTATTCCTTGAGGTTGGCGGCAAACAGCTTGGCGGCTTCGGCCTTCGATTCCTGATCGGCCTTGGCGTCGTATCTGAGCGGCAAATTGAACTTCTTGCCGAGCTCGGTGGCCTCGGGATTTGTGAATGCGTGTACCGCGCCGGGATATTCGATGATGCGGTAATCGGCCTTCGCCGCATCGAAATCCTTCTTCAGCGCATCGTACTGCTCGCGCTTCACGAACGGGTCGTCGGCGCCGTTCAGGATCAGGATCTTCGCCTTGACGGTGCCCGGCGCCGGTGCGGGGGTGTTGAGACCGAGCGAGGCGTGGAAGCCCGCGACGGCGGCGAGATCGGCGCCGGTGCGCGCCATGTTCAGCACCACCGCGCCGCCGAAGCAGTAACCGACGGCACCGATCCGCTGCGGATTGACCGAGGCCTGCTTGGCGAGTTGCTCGCGCGCGGCGTTGAAGCGCTGCTCCATCACCTTCGGGTTCTTCATCACCGACCCGGAGAGCGCGCCGGCATCCTTCGGGTTGTCGGCGGTCTTGGCGTCGCCATACATGTCCGCGATGAAGGCCACGTAGCCCTGCTCCGCGAACTTCCGCGCCTCGTTATGGATATGCGGAGTGATGCCCCACCATTCATGCACCATGACGATGCCGGGCCGCTTGGCCTGGGTCGCGTCGTCATAGACGACGAAGCCCTTCATCGTGGTCTCGCCGTCGCTGTAGGTGACCGGCTCTTCCTTGACCGCTGCGTGTGCGCTCGCGACCATCGCGATGGCGCAGAGTGCTCCCACTATGTTCGTTATGATCGTTCGCATGCTGACCTCCTGCGGGTTTGGCACGACGCGACATTGGCATACCAGCGAATCCCGCGCTAGGCTCGGAAAGCGGAGCCGCTTTGCTTCGCAAGCTGCGCATCATCTCTCGAGCGCGCGGGCGCCCGGCCCGAGGCCGAGCGCACCGAACATTTCTGTCGGTTGCTGATGCGTGAACGATGTTTCGTCAAGGTCAGCGCGTCTCGGACGCCGTTGCTGCGCTTGTCGCGCTATCGATGAACGCAACCGGCGTTCCCTTCGCGACACCGGCCGCGACGCGCTGCGCGTCCCAGTTGGTGAGCCGGACGCAGCCGTGGGACTCCGCCTTGGAGACCTTGCCGGGATCGGGGGTGCCGTGAATGCCATAGCCTTCTCCCGAGAGGTTGATCCAGACCACACCGACCGGGTTGTTCGGACCGGGCCTGATCGTGAACGGCGTCTTCGATCTGACGCCCTTGAACGCGTATTTTGGATTGTAGCGATAGGTCGGGTTCTTGTTGATCGCCGTCACCTTCAGCGTTCCGCTCGGCGTCGGCTTATCCGCGCTGCCGACCGTCGCAGGATAGAAGCCGAGCAGCTTGCCTGCTGCATCGAACGTGCTGAGCGTCTGCCGCGTCTTGTCGACCTCGACGCGCGCGATCGGCGGCGGCTTTGCGGCGTCGACGACGTTCGCAACCGCAATGGTCTCGCCGGCCTTGTCGAACTTCCGGCCCGGATTGAGCGCTTGAAGCAGCGCCTCGCTCATGTGGAATTTTTCCGCGAGCGCTTCGCGCGGACTGGTGTAGCCCAGCGCCGGCAGGCTCTTCATGCTTTCCATCTTCGCGGGGATCCTCTTCACGAACGGCCCCTTCACGTCGGCATCGACGATCGTGTAGCTCACGATCGCAGGCCCGTCGCTGGCGGCGGTGAGCCCGCTCCAGAGCTCCGGCGTCACCGCCTTGTCGAAGGGCAATCCATTCGCCTCCGCAAACGCCCTGAGCGCCTTCTGCGCGTTGTCGCCAGGCTTGCCGTCGATCTCGCCGGGAGAAAAATGCGCGCGGTCGAGCAGGATCTCGAGCCTGGCAACGAAGGCGCTGAGCTGATGACGGTCCGGTAGTTTTGCCGGCGGCGCCGCCTCGTCGTTGATCGCGGCGGCATCAAGACCCGCGGCCACCGCCGGCGCGGCCGACACAAGCAAAAGGACAAGAGCAAAACGTGCAACGGAAAACGGTCGGAACATCGCGTATCCCAACGTGGCCATCTTCCGTAAAGCTACGGAAAGCGTCGAAGTTCCAATGCGAATAGCAGCGAAGTTCCGCGGCGGAACAGCTGATATCAAGGCTTCGCCGCAATCGACTCGCCAAAAAGTCGCGATCCGAAGTGCATTTGCGCGCAACCCACATCACAATTCAGGTCTCTGGAAGCAAATGCGATTTGTCATCGCGGCGCTTGCCGCGTTTCTTGTCTTGATGCTCGATTTCGATCGTTCGCCCGGCTCGATCAACGCCTCAACCCAAGCCCCGACATTCTCGCGCGACGCGACATCGGACGCCGTTCCGTTCGCCGCACGCTTTATCGAAAGCGCCGATGCCAGCGAGGCGCCCGCTGCGACGGACGCGGACAAGACGCCTGCGCCTGCGGCGCAGCCGACCGATACGGCGGCCGAGCCGCAGCTGTCCGCGATCGAAAAATTCTGCCACGGCCTGAAGGACGCGGCGCAGGCGAGCGAAATTCCCGTCGCGTTCTTTGCGCGGCTGATCTGGCAGGAGAGCCGCTTTCGCTCGAACGAAATCAGCCATGCCGGTGCGCAGGGCGTTGCGCAGTTCATGCCGGAGACGGCGGCCGAAGTCGGGCTCGACGATCCCTTCGATCCGCTGAAGGCGTTGCCCGCATCCGCAAGACTGCTGCGCAAGCTGCGCGACGATTTCGGCAATCTCGGCCTGGCGGCGGCCGCCTACAATGCCGGCAGCGGCCGCGTCCAGAAATGGCTCGCCAGGCAGAGCGAGTTGCCGCGCGAGACCCGCGACTATGTCCGGATCATCACCGGCACCAAGGCGGAGGACTGGATCGAGCGTGCCGACACGCTCGCCATCCGCATCGACTTGCCGAGCGACGCGCCGTGCGAAGGCATCGGCGGCCTCTCGAAGGCGAAGGATGTCGCCTTCGTCGCGGCGTCGCCGGCGTCCGCGGTGACGACGATCATCCGCAAGGCCGAGGCCGCGCGAGAGGCGGCAAGGTCGGTCGCCGGCCGCGCGCGCAGACGGCTCGCGCTCGTGCTCGGGAAGAGCTCGCCGGGCGCGGCCCGGCTCGGCAAGGCGCGCCCGACCGTCGTCGCCGCCAGGGCAAAACCGGCGAAGGGCCGGGCCGTTCACGTCGCCTCGCGCGCACGTTCGTCGAGCTGAGGCCGCGTCACGACGCGTGCACCGCCGCAAGTGCGGGCCGGCGATATTTCCGCTCAGGAAAATGAATGCACTGGTGTATGTTACCGGTCGTTTTCAGACCGGTTGCTTGCAATTCATTTTCCAGTGGGCGTTGTCATGACGTTGATCGATGGTTTGGGTTATCTGGCGTCGGCGCTGGTGTTGCTGACGTTCTGCATGAGTACGATGTTGAGCCTGCGCGCTGTCGCGATATTCAGCAATCTGGCGTTCATCAGCTATGGATTGGGCGACGGGATCTACCCGGTGCTCATCCTGCATATCATTCTGCTGCCGCTGAATGTGGTGTTGCTGTTCCAGATGGTTCGCCTGCTTCGGAAAGCGAAGCGTGCTGCGGCGACGGACCTTTCTCCGAACTGGCTGCAGCCGTTCATGCAGCCGAAGCATCTCAAGGCGGGAGAAACGATCTTCCGGAAAGGCGACGACGCCGACCTGCTGTACATGGTCGTATCCGGCGAGGTCAGGTTTCCCGAGATCGATCGCGGAGTATCGGCGGGCGAACTGTTCGGCGAGATCGGGTTGTTTTCGCTCGAGCGCCGCCGTACGCAAACGGCGCTCGCTGCGACCGATGTGGATCTGCTCTGGATCAGTGACGGCGCGCTGAGGAAGCTGTGCGAGCGCAACCCGGGACTGTCGCTGTATTTCCTGCGCTTGACGGCGACGAGGATGACGGAAAACGCAGCCCGCGCAATCGGGGTCGGCGCGGTGGCGCCCAATCCGGCGTAACGCGCGCGGCCTCCCTTGCCGGCGCTATGGCGCGGACGACGCCGCAAGGCTCGGCAGCGGCGCAAACTGCATCTCTGCAACGGCCGAGCCGGCGTATGCACTGGCGATCAGGATCATGACTCGAATGGCGACGAACATGGTGCCTCCTCAGTCTTGTTGTTGGTCTCTCAATGCCAGAGACTTCTTTCCCGCCGGTGAGGAAAGCTGGTTGCCGCAACCTTGAAGGCATTGGTAAGCGAGCCGTTTACGCAAGCCTCTGTTCATGAGTTGGGAACCGTATCGGCCGATCGACCGGAGCGCTAAACGCGCGGTTCACCGTCACCGGGCATTGTCCGCCTCAATCAAGAAGGCGCAAGCACAATGCCGATTTTCAGGACGATCCTTGTTGTCGTATCGATTTTTCTTGCCGGTTTGTACGTCTACGACAGCTGCCGCAGTGATGGGCTCTCGATGCCGGTTTCGGTAAATGAAGTCCTTGCACGGCGCTGGCCGGAACCGGACGCGTTTCGTCCCACGGCGGCTCCTGTGTCCGCGGCCGCCGGCAACGTGACGCCGGCCGCGCGCGTTAGGGAAACGTTTGCGATGTTCATCCCCAAGGATGCGCGACGCCATCCGACGCAGCGCAGCCTTTGACGGCCGCGAGTCAGCCGAGCGATGCGCCGGCCTTGGCGCGGCTTATTCCGAGCGTCACGATGCGCTGCAGGAGATCCGGATAGTTGAGCCCGTCATGCCCGGCGGCCGTCGCGAACTCCTGGCTTTTGGCGATTTCGGGATTGGGATTGGCTTCGATGAAATACGGAACGCCATTGGTGGACAGGCGGAAGTCGATGCGCGCATAGCCATCGAGCCCAAGCGTCCGGTAGATGCGCTTCGCCAGCCGTTGAATATGGGCGGATAGTTCCGGCGTGAGGTCCTCGGCCGGGCCGTCGACAATCCCGACCCGCTCCTGATAGCTGGTATCGTGCTTGACCTTTTCGGTGGCGATCTGGCGCGCAGCGGGGCCGCCCATGCTGCCGAATTTCAGTTCCCACACCGGCAGCACCCGCAGCCGGTTGTTGCCGAGCACGCCGACATAGAGCTCGCGTCCCTCGATGAACTGCTCGGCGATGGCGGCCGTCCCGATCCGCTCATGGATGAAGGCGACGCGCTCCGCGAGCTTCTCGTCGGTATCGACGATCGACGCCTGCGAGATACCCAGCGATCCGTCGCTGCTCAGGCTCTTGACGATCAGCGGCAGCTCGAGACGCGGCGGCCGCTTGACCTTGCGGCGCATCGGGAACACCGCGAAGGCCGGCACCGGGATCCGGCGATGGTGCACCAGCGTCTTGGACAGATCCTTGCCGCGCGCCAGGATCAGGCCGCGCGGGTTGCACCCGGTATAGGCGATCTTCATCAACTCGAGATAACTCGCGATGTGCTGGTCGTACACGACGTCGTAGTGGAACTCCTCCAGCAGCGTGAACACGACGTGCGGCTTGAAGCCCTCGATCTCGTCGCGCACCGGCTTGATTTCCTCCTGCACGCCCAGCGGACGAACCTCATGGCCGGCCGCGCGCAGGGTGCTCACGACGTCGTATTCGGTCTTCCACTCGTTGATCTCGCGCGCGCTGTATCCATCGCTGGAGTCGGGCGGCACACAGTCCGGGTGCATCAGCACCAGAATGCGAAGCTGTTTCATAGCGCGATCCATTTCCGGCGCGACGGGCCGAACAGCGCGTGCATGGTCTTGGCGGTCAGCAGAATGGTGAAGTTCGTCACGAGCTTCTGCTCGGGGCCGACGGCACGCAGATTGAGCTCGCGGCAGCGCGAGATCATGTCGTCGAGCACGGCATCGAGCGTCAACTGGTTCTCGCCGGTCCACCGCGCCACCAGCTGCCTGATCTGGGCGCGGTGCCGCCTGATGAAGGCCGCGGCCGGCGGACGCCGATAATGCCGCGGATCGGCGGAGAACAGCTTGGAGAGATCGCGGTCGTAGGTCTTCGGCGGCGTGAAGGCGTAGAATGCCTGCTTCTTCCTGTAGTGCTCGGCGAGCGTTTGCTTGAGCGTATGCAGCGGATCGACCCGTTCGCGCGTCGCGAGCAGCGGCCGCTTGCCGGCGATCTCGCCCATCAGCTCGTCGACATATTCGAGCTTCTTCAGCGCGGGCCAGCCGGCATAGCGCGTCCGCCAGTTCGAGCGCGGCCGCAGCCACACTGCAAAAGTCTCGGCGAAGTCCTCGTCCGGATGGCTCTGCGCGTACCAGAGCCGAAGATGCTGGACATAATTGCGGCTGGCCGGATTGGGCCGGTAGTAGCGCGGGTAGTGCTGCGACGACGGGCCGAACAGCTGCTGCCAGCGCCGGCGGCGCTGCAGCTGGTAGCCGTGCTGTACGGCATGCCCCGCCTCGTGGCGGAGAATGGCCATGCACTCGGACCACGAGGCACCCTCGACGTCGAGCATCATCTTCTTCTCGAGCTTCATCAGGCGGGGATGGGCAAGGTAGAACGGGATCGCGATGCCGGGCACATCCGCCGGGCTGAACCATTCGCTCGAGATCCATGTGTGCGGCCGCAACCGGACGCCGCGCTCCTCGAGCTCTTCATAGAGCGTATTCACACAATCGGCGAGCCAGGTGCCCTCGACGGCAACCCTCAGACGGCTGAGCGGTTGCGCGAGCAACTGCTCGTCCGTCAGCTTTTCCCAGTCAAATTTGCGGCGCGGCATAGGCTTCCAAAGTCTAAAACAAATCGGACTCTGAATGGTGTCATAGGTTGCCGCCGGCAACAACCGCCGGGGCTTCGCGCCGGGCCCCCGGCCAATCCCGGCATCGGGCCGGACCCGGCCCGAGTGTCCGCCTTGGGCGGCGGGCAGCGTGGCGAGCCCGATTCGCCGGCGCAAGGCGACGCTCATCTTGCGTCCTAAGGCTTGACCCAGCGTTGCACGGCCGCGGCGGTGTCGAAGGGCCTAGTGTTGAAGCAGATGGCGGCATCGGGGGCGAGCCGATGAACCAGATTGAGGATCGTCTCGAACAGCAAGAGCCGCTCCGGCGGCTCGCGCAGCCCGGCACCGATCACGACGCAGTCGTAGCGGCGCGCGTTGAGGGCCGCCGCCGTCACGGCTTCCGCCGTATCGCCGAGGTCGATCAGGCAGCTCTCGACGTCGTAGCCGAGCGTCCGCAGGCCCTCGATCTGCGCGTCGAGATAACTGCGCACCAGTTCGGGCGTGAACTGCGGCATGACGGACAGATCGACGAAGGTCGGGTCGAGGCCGATCGCCAGCACGGATGGCTTCGTCATGGTGGCAGTTCCTGTTCCAAAGGAATTTCGTCCGAGCATGCCGCAGGTTTGAGTCGAAATCGCGGACACGATGATCCGCAGCAACCTTGTAGCCCGGGTGAGCGAAGCGACACCCGGGGTCGCTCATCGCAAAGACCCGCATGTCGCTTTGCTCATGCGGGCTACGTGGTCTCACTTCGTCGAAATCGCGGAGCCGTCAGCGGCAGCCATGATCCTGCGCGGCACGCGCGGCGATCGCGGCGCGTCGCTTGAGGAACTCACGCTCGCGCGAATTGCCGGCCAATGCGGAGGCGGCCTCGAACGCGGCATGCGCCTCCGCGAAACGGCTCAGCTTATGCAGCAGATCGCCGCGCACGCTCGGCAGCAGATGATAGGATTGCAGCGCCGGCTCATCCGCGAGGCCGTCGACGATCGCGAGCGCGGCAAGCGGCCCCTCGGCCATGCCGATCGCAACCGCGCGGTTGAGCTCGATCACGGGTGAATCCAGGAGCGCGGTGAGATCGCCGTACAGCGCGGCGATGCGGCGCCAGTCGGTCGCGTCAGGCGTGCCGGCCTCGGCGTGGCAGGCCGCGATCGCGGCCTGCAGCGCATAGAAGCCGCCGGCGCCGCCGAGCTCCCAGGCGCGCGCCAGCGCGCGCTGCCCGCGGCGGATCTGCAGGCGATCCCACCGCGCGCGGTTCTGGTCCATCAGCAGGATCGGTTCGCCGGACGCATCGGTGCGCGCCGCCATCCGCGACGCATTGAACTCCATCAGCGCCAGCAGGCCATGCGCCTCCGGCTCCGATGGTGCGATCGAGGTCAGCACGCGGCCCATGCGCAGCGCCTCGTTGCAGAGCTGCGGCCGCAGCCATTCGTCGCCGCTTGCCGCGGTATAGCCCTCGTTGAAGATGAGGTAGACGACCTCGAGCACGGAGGCGAGCCGCTCCGACAGCTCCTCGCCGCGCGGCGTCTCGTAGGCAAGACCCGATTCCGACAGCGTCCGCTTGGCGCGCACGATGCGCTGGGCGATGGTCGCCTCCGCCTGCAGGAAGGCGCGCGCGATCTCGTCGGTCGTGAGGCCGCAGATCATTCTGAGCGCCAGCGCGGCACGCGCCTCCCGCGACAGGCGCGGATGGCAGGCGGTGAAGATCAGCCGCAGCAATTCGTCACCGATATCGTCGTCGAGCGCGGCATCGAAATCGGGCATGGTGTCCTGCTCCCGCGCCAGATCATGCGCAAGCATGCCGTGCTTTTCGGTCAGCATGCGGTTGCGCCTGATCTGATCGAGCGCGCGCCGCTTGGCGGTTGCCATCAGCCAGGCGCCGGGCTTTTCCGGCACGCCACTGAGCGGCCAGTGCTCGAGCGCGGCGACCAGCGCCTCCTGGGTCAGGTCCTCGGCGAGCGGCACATCGCGCAGCATCCGCGACAGGCTGGTGATCAGCCGCGGCTGCTCGATGCGCCACACACCGAGGATGGTGCGCTTGACGTCGTCCTCCGTCACGCTGGCCTCCGGCATGCGGTCAGCGCGACCGTCAACACTCCATGAAGGGGCGAACCTCGCATGACAATTCCCAGTCCGGCATGTGGTCAAGATGAAGCTGCATGAACTCGACCGCGCGCGCCACGGCCTCCTCCTTGTCCTTCAGCTCGAACACGGCGTAGCCGCCGACCACCTCCTTGGCCTCCATGAAGGGTCCGTCGGTGACGGTGAGCTTGCGGTCCTTGATCTTCACCTCCGCGCCCGCGGTGCGCGGCAACAGCGCGCCGGTGTCGAGCATCCGGCCGGCTGCGATCTCGCGTTCGGCGAGCTTGCCGATTGCCTCGCGCAACGGCGGATTCGGCAGCATCGGCTTCTCGGCCACGAGGACATACATGAAGCGCATCATGCTGCTCCTTTTACGCGCCGCACTGGCCGGCAAGGCCGGCGAAGGGGCGAACCTCGCAGGTGCCCTCCCAGCCCGGCATGTGCTCCTTGTGCAGCTGCATGAACTCCACCGCGGCGGCGACCGCCTCTTCCTTGTTGCGCAGCTCGAAGATCGCGTAGCCGCCGATCATCTCCTTGGTCTCGACGAAGGGCCCGTCGACGACATTGAGCTTGCCGTCGGTGATGCGGACCTGGGCGCCCATCGCGACCGGCAGCAGCCCGCCGGTGTCGATCATGCGGCCCGCCTTGATTTCCCGCTCGGCAAGCCGGCCCATCGCCTCCATCAGAGCCGGCGTCGGCGGGCCCGGGGGCTGGGGCGAGGTGACGATATACATGAAGCGCATCGGAAAACTCCTGTTGGCGAGAAGCGGCGATGATCGCCGCAAGACCGGCTCGCTATGGGGAACGACGATCCGGGAGGGGACGAATCGACATGGGGCGGGAATTATTTTTTCGGGCAAAAGCAGATCATACCCTGCCCCGCCGTCGTCCGTGCGAAAGCAGGGACCCATAATCACCGAGTTGAGTTGTTGAGGCGAGCCGTGGCCATATCCGCGCAAAACCAATCGGCATCGTGGCTATGGGTCCCTGCTCCCGTGCGCAATTGCGCACTAGGCAGGGACGACACGGCAGTCCCGTAGCCCGGGTGAGCGAAGCGATACCCGGGAGCCGCGCGAGACACCCCGCATATCGCTTGCGCTCATGCGGGCTGCGAAGCCAGCACCCGACCTACTGCTCCCGCAGCATGATCAGCGGATCGACGCTGTCCGGGACGCGGCGCCACTGGGCGTTGTCGTCCGCCTCGAACTGCCAGGTCTCGCCCTTGGCCGACATCAGGATCATCTGGCCGTGATCGAGCCGCCACATGGTCGGGTTGAAGGAAGCGACCGCGGGATCGCATTTGCCTTTCAGGAACACCTGGAAATTGTCGTTGCCGGCGTCGGTGTTGGTCAGCACCAGCGTGCAGATCGCCTGGCCGTTGCCGCGCACCATCGACCAGTCGCCGATCATCTGGTCCATCGACTTGGCGAGCGAGCGCGCCGCGGCAAGGTTTTGCAGGATATAGACGCCCTCGTTGGTGCGCATGCCTTCGAAGATGCCGGTCTCGACCTCGGTGAAATCGATCACCGCCTCGCCGGCCGCGTTCTGCAGCCGCACGATGTCGCCGAGGCCCCTGATACTCCAGCCGGTGATGTCCTTGGTGAAGGGCAGCGCGGCGGCGCAAGCGGGCTCGAGCTCGAGCTTGAAGCCTTGCGGCGCCGTATCGCCCTTCAGCGTCACGACGCAGGTCTTGCTGCGCTCGGTGGTGGCGAGCTCCCACTGCCCGATCATGTCCCTCTTCAACGTCGTGACGTCCTGCGCGGCTACCGGACCGCACGCGGCCAGCAGCAGACACAGCACGGCGTTGAAGCGGGACAACGACATCAGCGATCCTTGACCGGCGTTTCGGCAACCGGCGTCAGCGGCGGCTTGCCGGCGAACCAGTTCTTGATGTTGTCGACCACGAGCTGATCCATCGCGTTGCGCGTGACCACCGAGGCCGAACCGATATGCGGCAGCAGCACGACGTTCTGCATCGCCTTCAATTCGTCCGGCACGTTCGGCTCGGCCGCGAACACGTCGAGACCGGCGGCCAGGATGGTGCCGGACTTCAGCGCCGCGACCAGCGCCGGCTCGTCGACCACCGAGCCGCGCGCGACATTGATCAGCACGCCGCGCGGGCCGAGCGCCTTCAAGACGTCGGCATTGATCATCTTCGCCGTCGAGGCGCCGCCCGGCACGATGACGACCAGCGTATCGACCGCCTTCGCCATCTCGATCAGATCGGGATAGTGCTTGTAGGAGACGTCCTTGGACGGATTGCGTGAGTGATAGGACACCGGCACTCGCGAGGCTTCAAGGCGGCGCCCGATCGCCTGGCCGATCCGGCCCATGCCGACGATGCCGATCTTGCGGTCGCGCAGCGAGCCGACGCTGAGCGGATAATTCTGGGTCTGCCACAGCCCGGAGCGCACATAGCGGTCGGCCTTGACGAGTTCGCGCAACGTCGCGATCAGCAAGCCCATCGCGACGTCGGCGACCTCCTCGGTCAGCACGTCGGGCGTATTGGTGACCACGATATTGTGATCGCGCGCATAGGCGGAATCGACGTGGTCGTAGCCGACGCCGAAGCTGCCGACGATTTCCAGCTTGGGAAACAGCGCCAGCGCGGTCTTGTCGGTCGCCATCGTGTGATAGGTGACGGCGATGCCGCGGATCTTGCCCATCGTATCGGGCGTCAGCCGCTCGAGGTCGCCGCGACTCTCGGCGCGGTGCAGCACGTATTGATCGGGAAAGCCGTTTTCGAGGATTGGCCGGATCGGTCCATAGATCAACAGATCGATCTTTTCGGAAGAAATCGGGGCCATCAACTGTCCTTTCCTAACGCGCTTTCGTGCCAACGCCGCAACAACAGGTGCGAAACTAGCGCCAGCAACCCATAAATGACAATCCCGGCCAGCGATAGCAGCAGAAGTGCTGCGAACATGCGGGGAATATTCAGCCGGTAGCCTGATTCAGCGATCCGGAAGGCGAGGCCCGAGCCGGCGCCGGCGCTGCCCGCCGCGATCTCCGCGACCACGGCGCCGATCAGCGACAGCCCGCCGGCGATGCGCAAGCCGCCGAGGATATAGGGCAGCGCCGCGGGCAGCTTGAGGAACAGCAGCGTCTGCAGCTGTGAGGCGCCATAAAGTTGAAACAATCCGGCGAGGTTGCGATCGACCGAATTGAGGCCGAGCGTCGTGTTTGACAGCACCGGAAAGAACGCCACGATCCAGGCGCAGACGATCACCGCCGTCTGCTGCTGCAGATAGATCAGGAGCAGCGGCGCGATCGCGATGACGGGCGTGACCTGCAGCACCACGGCATAGGGAAACAGCGAATATTCCAGCCATTTCGACTGGTTGAACAATAGCGCCAGCACGATGCCGCCGATTGCGGCGGCAACGAAGCCTTCGAGCGTGGTCAGCAGCGTGACGCCGAGCGATTGCGACAGCACCGGCCAGTCCGCAACCAGCGTCTTCAGCACCAATAGCGGGCTCGGCAGCACGTAAGGTTGGATGCCATAGCTGCGGACGATGGCTTCCCAGAGCACGAGGCCGGCGGCGAACACCGCAAGTGGCAGCAGAAAACGGACGAGGTCCTGCGGAGATTTCATGCGCCCGCCTGCCCTGCATAGGATGGCGCCAGCGCGCTGGAGACCTCGCGGCAGAACGCGGCATATTCGGCCGAGGTGCGGAACTCCTCGCCGCGCGGCTCCGGCGAGGTGATACGAAACTCGGCGCCGATCCGGCCCGGGCGCGCGGTCATCACGATCACGCGCTCGGAAAGATAGACCGACTCGAACACGGAGTGCGTCACGAAGATGACGGTCTTGTGCAGGCTGCGCCACAGCGACAGCAGGTCGTTGTTGAGGCGAAATCGCGTGATCTCGTCGAGCGCCGCGAACGGCTCGTCCATCAAGAGGACATCCGGATCTGTGACCAGCGCGCGCGCCAGCGACACCCGCATCTTCATGCCGCCGGACAGTTCGCGCGGATAGGCCCTCGCGAATTCCGCAAGCCCGACCTGATCCAGCGCCGCATCGATGCGCGCATCGGCGTCGGTCGCGGGCGCACGGGCGAGCTTCAGCGGCAGGCGGACATTGTCGCGCACCGTGGCCCACGGCATCAGGGTCGGCTCCTGGAACACGAAGCCGATGCGGTGGCTGCCGCGCTGCTCCGCGCCATGATGCGAGACCTCGACCGTGCCGGCGCTTGGCGTGGCGAGACCTGCAATCAGCCGCAGCGCGGTGGATTTGCCGCAACCGGAGGGCCCGAGCAGCGAGACGAACTCGCCTCGCCTCACATCGAGGTCGAGCGGCCCGAGCGCCCTCACGCCGCTGTCATAAGTCTTGCTGACGCCGCGCAGGCGCACGGCGAGGTTACTGGCATCGGTATCCGGCACGGTGCTCTCTACCATCGACGGCGGGGTAGTGGTGAGCGCAGCCGAGCCGCGAAAGACACCTCTCCACGCATCGAACAACGTGGCGATCGCATAGGAAATTCGGGAGGCAGCGGCAGTCGGCTCCCTCTCCCGCTTGCGGGGGAGGGCTGGGGTGGGGGCTCTCGCCGCGATACGACTCGCGGAGAGAGCCCCCACCCGGCCCGCGCTACGCGCGCGCCGGCCTCCCCCGCAAGCGGGAGAGGCGAAGCAAGCCGGTGGACAAACTCCGCGGTCGCCATGCGTGATTGCTCTCCCCTCCGAGCGGAGAGGTCGACTGTTGATGCCGAAACAGATCGGATCATAGTCAGTTCTTCGGCCTGAGCTCGGCGCCGACCGCCTTGTTGACGAAGCGCAGCGTGTAGCCCTGGCGGTAGTCGATGGCGCTCTTGACCACGCCGGCACGCACCATCTTGTCGAAGAAGCTCGCCATCCGCTCATCGGTCATGGCGCCGATGCCGTTCCTGATGGAATCGCCGGAATCGACGATGCCGTGCTCGCGCATCTTGGCGACGCAATAGGCGAGCAGCTCGTCGTTCATGTCGGGATTGAGCTTCTTGATCATCGCATTGCCGGCCGAGTTGTCGCCGTAGACGTAGTGGTACCAGCCGACGATCGAGGCATCGACGAAGCGCTGCACCAGGTCAGGCTTCTTGTCGACCAGGTCGCGGCGGGTCTCGATCAGCGTCGAGTAGGAGTTGAAGCCGTAATCGGCGAGCAGCAGCACGTTCGGCTTGAAGCCCGCGGCCTTCTCGACCGCGAAGGGCTCCGAGGTGACGTAGCCCTGCATCGCAGTCTGCTTGTTCACGATGAAGGGCTGCGGGTTGAAGGTGTAGGGCTTCACCTTGTTCTCGTCGAAACCGTATTCGGACTTCAGCCACTGGAAGTAGCTGGTGATGCCCTCCTTCGAGATCAAAAGCGTGAGCGGCTTCAGGTCCTCGATCTTCGTGGCCTTGACCTCGGGATGGGTGAGGAAGACCTGGGGGTCCTTCTGGAACATGGCGGCGACGGCGACCAGCGGCACGTTGTTGGTGACGGCGTCGAAGGTCTGCAGCGAGTTCGCGCTCATGAAGAAGTCGAGCTTGCCTGCGATCAGCAGCATGCGGTTATTCTCGTTGGGACCGCCGGGCACGATGGTGACGTCGAGGCCGTATTTCTTGTAGGTGCCGTCGGCGAGCGCCTGGAAGAACCCGCCATGCTCGCCCTCGGCGACCCAATTGGTACCGAACGAGACCTTGTCCAAGGTCTTGTCTGAGGTCTGCGCCCGCGCCGGGGCAAGCGCCGTGGCAACGCAAAGCGCGGCGGTCAGAAGGCTTGTGGTTAACGCTCGCAGCAAAAAGGCCGGGATCATGGTTGGACTCCGTCGATCATTATGGCCCATGATGGAAGGCGGGAAGACGTGGACCGCGCCCGGAGACGCGAACCCGTTATGATGTTAAACAAACTAGCCTGCAAATCCATCCCGTGAAACGCTTGTATTGAAACGACCGGCTTGATGACTTCTCAGCTTCCGCCCCGCGACTGGACCGCCATCCACTGGCCCGATATCGCCAGGGATACGGCCGCGCGCTGGATCGCGGTGCTGCCGCTGGCCGCGACCGAGCAGCACGGGCCGCATCTGCCGCTCGGAACCGACGTCATGATCGGCGAGGCCTATCTTTCGCGGGTGCGAGAGTTGCTGCCGGCAACCATGCCCGCCACATTCCTGCCGTTGCAGCCGGTCGGCATCTCAACCGAGCACATCGATTTTCCGGGTACCTTGACCTTGCCGACCAACGCGGCGCTGAAGAGCTGGATGGCACTCGGCGAGAGCGTGGCGCGCGCAGGCGTCAGAAAGCTCGTGATCGTGACCAGCCATGGCGGCAATTCGGCCGCGATGCAGCTGGTGGCGCAGGATCTGCGCGCGCACCATCAGATGCTGGTGGTGACCACGAGCTGGTCGCGTTTCGGCACGCCCGACGGGCTGTTCGACGCCGGCGAATTGCGCCACGGCATTCATGGCGGCGCGGTCGAGACCTCGATCATGCTGGCGAAATATCCGCACGCCGTGCGCAAGGAAGCGATCGCGGACTTCAAGCCGGCCAGCGTGCAGATCGAGAAGGATCATCGCTTTCTGTCGACGCAGCGGCCGGCGCCGTTCGCCTGGCAGGCGCAGGACCTCAATCCAAGCGGCGCGATCGGCGACGCGACCAAGGCCTCGGCCGAGAAGGGCGAGAAGCTGATAGAGCACGGCGCGCGCGCGTTCTGCGAGCTGCTTGCCGACGTCGACCGGTTCGATCCCAGCGTATTTCGCGGCAAATGACCGCGAGCGTTTTCGAGCGAAGCGGGTACCGGTTCGCGTGAAGAAAACGTATCAGGACTAGAACTGCTTCGTCCGGGCAGACGCGACGAAACAATTCGCGAAACCATATTTCCGCCCTGATCTTCGAACCGGAACCGGACAGCCTCCGTCCAACGGGCATGCGGACCACACCGGTTCCGCCCCACAGGATGGAGTATTCCATGTCGATCAAGACCAAGCTCGCCGCCCTCGCCCTCACCGCGCTCGCCGTGACCGGCACCATCGCGTCCACGACGTCGCAGGCTGAAGCGAAGCCCTATGGCTGGGGCTGGGGCGTTGGCGCGGGCCTCGTCGGCGCCGCCGTCGTCGGCAGCGCGATCGCGGCCAGCGACGGCTATTACTACGGCGGCGGCTATCGGCGCTGCGGCTGGGTGCGCCAGTTCGACGCCTACGGCAACTACATCGGCCGCGTGCGCAGCTGCTACTGATCGACTGGTTCTTTAGGACTGCGGATCCTGCGTTCGGCACGGGTCCTCATCCACCCCGTGTCGCAACCGACCCGTCCGGTGATCCCCCCGGGCGGGTCAATTCTTGAACGCGGCGATCACAGATACTTCGCGACCAACCGGAAATCGCGCAGCACGGCGCGCCCCTTCGGCCCTGACGCCTTCAGCGTCTCCTCCAGGCTGTGACCGATGTGATCGTGGATCAGCGCCTTCTTGGCGCTCTCGATCGCGCTCTCCACCGCCTGCAATTGCTGGGCGATCTGCGCACAGGGCCGGCCCTGCTCGATCATCTCGACGATGGTGTCGAGATGGCCGTTGGCGCGCTTCAGGCGCCGGGCGATCGCAGCGTGCGGATGGTCGTCGGACATCTGGCTCTCCTATCCTCCCCGGAGGATAATCATGATCCTCCCCGGAGGATAGCGGAATCGGCTTGACAGGCCATTGTCGCGGGCGTAGTGCCCGATGAGGGGAACGTTCGTTCCGCCCCGGGGCTCTAGCCCGGAGACAAGTCGATCCACGAGCCAGCACAGAGGCACATGGGCAGTAGCAACTCAGGCGACAGTAGACCGGCGATGCCGGGACTGGTGACGCCGCAACACAGCAAGACTGATCGCGCAGATCTCGCCTGCGTGGACGGGTGGTCGCGCCCAAGCTGACCACTGCTCCTCACCGGCCTGCCGCGACCAGCGGAAGTGGAGGTGAGCGATGTTCGAAAAGCTCGCAAAATTCCGGCAAGTAAGCCCGCGGCGCGTTGTCGAGCCGCGGCGCATGCCGCCGCCGGCCGCCATTCATTGCAATGACAACCTGCCGGGCTTTCGCCGCCTGGCGGGCCGCCGCCGGCGTCCAACCCTGGCATGTCATTGGGTCCTGATCGACGGCCGCCTGGAATGCGGGTGGATCGTCGAAGACACCAGCGGTGATCTCGATCAGCAGCGACGCGCGGGCCGCCGTTTCGGCGCGCGCGCAACAGCCACGCGCCACGCCGCGGCAAAGCCGCGGCTGTGCGCCTAGGAGGCCGACATGGACGAAGGACCTAGTCGTCCCGTTGCGCGCCATCGCGGCGCGACAGCGGGACCATTGAACCGCATCACATCTGGAAATGCCGCTGCTCACGGCAGCGGAGACGTGCGCGCCTGACGAGGCCTGCGTCCCTCCCGCCGTGCCGAAAGGCGGCGAGGAGACGCGAAATGACCGAAAGCAAGACCACACAGACCGCCATTCTCGATAGCGCGCATGCCGGCGACATCCACGGCGCGCTCGGCAGCATCGCGCGCGACGACACCGCGCCGCGCGCGACCTTGCTGGCCCGGCTGAAGACGCTGCTGGCGATCGTCGGCCCCGGCCTGATCGTGATGGTCGGCGACAACGACGCCGGCGCGTTCGGCACCTATACCCAGGCCGGACAAAATTACGGCACCACGCTCTTGTGGACGCTGCTGCTGCTGATCCCGGTGCTGTACGTCAACCAGGAGATGGTGGTGCGGCTCGGCGCGGTCACCGGGGTCGGCCATGCGCGGCTGATCTTCGAGCGCTTCGGCAAGTTCTGGGGCGCCTTCAGCGTCATCGACCTGCTGGTATTGAACGCGCTGACCATCGTCACCGAGTTCATCGGCATCACGTTTGCACTTCGTTTTCTCGGCGTCTCGCAGTTCTGGGGTGTGTTGGCCTCGGCTGTTATCGTGATGCTGGCGGTCTCGACCGGCGACTTCCGCCGCTTCGAACGCTTCGGCATCGTGCTGGTCGCAGGCAGCCTGCTGCTGGTGCCCGTGATCTTGGTGGTGCATCCGCCGATCGGGCAGATCGCGGCGGACTTCTTCGTGCCAAAGATGCCGCAAGACGCCAAGCTCAGCGAGGTAATGCTGCTGATCGTCGCCATCGTCGGCACCACGGTGGCGCCGTGGCAATTGTTCTTCCAGCAGAGCTACATCGTCGACAAGCGGATCACGCCGCGTTTCATCCGCTATGAGCGGATGGATCTGTGCATCGGCATCGTGCTGGTCGTGGTCGGCGCGGTCGCGATGATCTCGTTCTGCGCGGCGGCGTTCGCGGGAAAGCCCGAATTCGGCAACTACACCGACGCGCTGGGGACCGCCGTGGGCCTCGAGACATATGCCGGCCGGCTGCCGGCGGTGCTGTTCGCGCTCGCGCTGCTCGATGCCTGCATCATCGGCGCTGCTGCAGTCTCGCTCGCGACCGCTTATGCGATCGGCGACGTGTTCGCTGTCAAGCACTCGCTACACCGCAAGCCGTGGGATGCGAAAGGCTTCTACAGCGTCTATTGCGGCCTGATCGTGCTCGCGGCGGTGCTGGTGCTGACGCCGGGCACGCCGCTCGGACTGTTGACCAACGCGGTGCAGACGCTGGCCGGCGTGCTGCTGCCGAGCGCGACCGTATTCCTGCTGCTGCTGTGCAACGACCGCCACATCCTCGGGCCCTGGGTCAATTCGACCAAACTCAACCTGTTCACCGGCGCAGTGGTCGCGGGGCTGGTGATGCTGTCGGTGATCCTGACCGCGGCGGTGCTGTTCCCAGATCTCGGCGAGGAATGGATCATCGGCATCCTCGTCGGAGGCAGCCTGCTCGCACTGTTGGTGACCGCAGCCGTCAAGTTCTACGAGATGTCGTCACGCCGCAACGCGTCGTTCCGCTTCAAGCGCAGGCCTCCGCTGGTCGACCGCGACAGCTGGCGGATGCCGCCGCTTGAGCGGCTGCCGCCGGTGCGGCTCAGCCCGCTGAGCCGGATCTGGATGATCGTGCTGCGCGGCTATCTCGTCGTCGCCGCCGGGCTCGTGCTGCTGCGGATCGTCCAGCTCGCCACGGTGGGGGCGTGACTGCGCTCAGTCGCAGCCGGCGGTGGGGTGCGCTCATGCTGTTCAGGCTGGCGGGCGCCATCCTGCGCGGCGCGGCCGCGCTCCATCAGAGGCGTGTGATCTCGGGCGCCGGGCTGCGGACGGCGCTGTCGATGGCGCGATGTGTCGAACGGGCCGGTGCGAGGGTCGTGCTCGGCAGGACATCGCAGCCGGCATTCATCAGGACAAGGGACGAGGACTATGGCGTCGATTGAACGGTCGGGTCTCGGCCGATTTGCCACAGACACGTGGTCGATCGCAGCCGATGTGGCGTGGGATTTCGCGCTGTTACGTGACTGTCACGGTGGCGTGCAAATCGGAGCGGTATTGGGCGCGCCCCAGTTGCGATTGCGAATTATTTGCAATAAGAAACAGGGGATGCTAGGTGCTGATCTGGCTTTGGATGGGACGACACAGATCGGACCGGGGACGGCGGGCGATGATTTCAAATCTCGGGTGGCAAGCGGCCGCCAAATCTGCAGTGATGCCGGGCGAAACCGCCACTTGTTCGCGGAAAGCCGCGTCATGACCTGCGTCCGCCTCTTCCGGGTCCAGATTGCCGCCGGCGCCGCGCTCGGTGCGGCAACCTTCGGCGCGCCGGCGACCGCGGCCGATCTGACCCTCAAATCACCCGCCGCCAGGGCGGTCTACAGCTGGACCGGCTTTTATGTCGGCGCCCATGTCGGCTATGGCGACGGCACGCTGGGTCCCGGCACCAACCCGATCCTGGAACAGGGCGTGTTCTTTCCGCCCACCATCACCGGCGGGATCGGCGGCTTCCAGGTCGGATACAACAAGGAATTCGCCAACCGCTTCGTGCTCGGCGTCGAGGCGGATGCGACCTTCACCGGCCCGACCGATCTGCCGCGGCGGGTGCTCGGCCCCTTCAATTCGTCGATCGACTATGTCGGCACGCTGCGCGGCCGCGCCGGCTACTCTTTCGGCACCTGGATGCCTTACGTGACCGGCGGTTTCGCCTGGGGCCACAGCCAGGTTCGGGTCAACGACGCCGCGGGCGAGGTGATCTCGGAGCCCGGCCAGTACCAGACCGGCTGGACCGTCGGCGCCGGCGCCGAATTCGCGGTGAGCGGCAATTGGACCGCCAAGGTCGAATACGACTATGTCGACCTGTCGCGCCGCACGCTCGGCCTCAATGATTTCGGCATGCCCGGCGTCAGCATCGACCCGCGCATTCATTTGCTGAAATTCGGCCTCAACTATCAGCTCGGCGACTCGCCATGGTCGGCGACGCCGACGCGCACCGCGCTGCCCGAATCGAGCGACTGGAGCGTGCACGGCCAGACGACGCTGCTGCCGCAGACCTATCCGTCCTTCCGCTCGCCCTATGCCGGCACCAACAGCCTTCCCGGCGCCGGGCAGTTGCAGCAGACCTGGACCACGACGGCGTTTCTCGGCGTGCGGCTCTGGGAAGGCGGCGAGTTCTACTTCAACCCGGAAACCGCGCAGGGCTTTGGCCTCAACGGCACGCTCGGCCTCGCCGGTTTCTCGAACGGCGAAGCCCAGAAGGCCGGCGCGCCGTTTCCGAAAATCCGGCCGCAGCGCTACTACTTCAAGCAGACCTTCGGCTTTGGCGGCGAGCAGGAAGACGTCGCCGACGGTCCCAACCAGATCGCCGGCAAGCGCGACATCGACCGCCTCACGCTCGTGGTCGGGCGCTTTGCGGTCGGCGATTTCTTTGACGGCAATTCCTACGCCAAGGACCCGCGCGCCGATTTCATGAACTGGGCGATGTGGGCGTCCGCGGCCTACGACTTCCCGGCCGACCTGCCCGGCTATACCCGCGGCGCGGTGGTCGAGCTCAACCGCAAGGATTGGGCGGTGCGCGCCGGCGTGTTCCAGGTGCCGAACGCACCGAACAGCGACGTCTTGGTGTTCGACACCGGCGGCGCCGTGGTGGAATTCGAGGGCCGCTATTCGATCTTCGATCAGCCCGGCAAGCTGCGCGTCGGCGTGTTCGGCAACCGCGGCAACACCGGCAATTACGCCCAAGCGCTCGCGATCGAGGACGCCAATCCGGGGCTCGACATCAACGACGTGATGGCCGGCATCCGCAAGGACAATCTGAAATACGGCTTCTATCTGAACGGCGAGCAGCAGATCGCAAAGGATGTCGGCCTGTTCGGCCGCCTGAGCTGGAACGACGGCCAGAACGAGATCCTGTCGTTCACCGATGTCGATCGCAGCATCTCGGGCGGCGTGTCGATCAAGGGCAGCAGGTGGGGACGGGCGAACGACACGATTGGCATCGGCGGCGCGATCAACGGACTGTCCGCAGCGCATCGCGACTACCTTGCCGCCGGCGGCCTCGGCCTGCTGATCGGCGACGGCGCGCTGAACTACAGCCCGGAGCGGATCTTCGAGACCTACTACGCCTATCAGGTGAACAAGAACCTGACGCTGACCGCGGACTATCAGTTCATCACCAACCCCGCCTACAACGCCGACCGCGGCCCGGTGCACATCTTCTCCGGCCGCATCCACGGCGAGTTCTGAGGCGCGATACGTCCCGTCGTCCCGGGCAAGCGCAGCGCGACCCGGGACCCATAACCACCATTGATTGTCGTTAGAGCGAGCTGGGGCGACAGCAAATCCAACCACAAGGTCCTGTGGTTATGGGTCCCGGCTTTCGCCGGGACGACAGCGAGTTTGCGTCGCCAGCGCGCAGCTTCTGAATTGGTTTGGGCACAATTCGCCCTCTCCCCACTCAGATATATGTAGCCCCCCGGGCTTGCCGCAAGCCCGGGGTCATCCCGTAGAACGCGCGCCCAATCGAACGGAGGAGTGCGGGATGCGGGAACATGCTGTGGTGATTGCCGGCGGAGGTCCGACCGGGCTGATGCTGGCGGGCGAGTTGGCGTTGGCGGGAATAGATGTTGCGATTGTCGAGCGGCGCGCCAGAGAGGACCTGATCGGCGCACGGGCCGGCGGCCTGCACGCGCGCACCATCGAGGTGCTCGATCAGCGCGGCATCGGCGACCGCTTCGTCGCGCTGGGAACGCGCCATCCGGCGGTGCTGTTCCATTCGCATCTTGTTCCGCTTGAGATCACCGACTTTCCGACCCGGCGCAATTTCACGCTGGAGCTCCGGCAGAACCATATCGAGCGTCTGCTCGGCGAATGGGTCGGCGAACTGGCGGTGCGGATCTATCGCGCAAGCGACGTGACCGGTTTCACGCAGGACGAGGCCGGCGTCGACGTCGACCTGTCGGATGGCCAATTGCTCCGGGCGCAATACGTTGTCGGCTGCGACGGCGGCCGGAGCGTCGTCCGCAAAGCCGCCGGCATCGAATTCGCCGGGTGGGATCCGACCATGAGCTGGCTGATCGCCGAGGCCGAGATGTCGGGCGAGCCGGAATGGGGCTTTCGCCAGCACGACACCGGCACCTCAGCGATCGGCAAGGCGGAAGATGGCGGGCGGGTGCGGCTGGTGCTGACCGAGCGGCAACTCGGCACCGACCGGGAGCCGAACTTGCGCGACGTCAGCGAGGCACTGGTCGCCGCGTACGGCACCGATTTCGGCATCCACAGTCCGGTCTGGATCTCGCGCTTCACCGACATGACCCGGCAGGCCGTGACCTACCGCAAGCAGCGCGTGCTGCTGGCCGGCGACGCTGCCCATGTGCATCCGCCGATGGGCGGCCAAGGCCTCAATATCGGCTGCAGGACGCGGTGAATCTGGTCTGGAAGCTCGCCCAGGTGGTCAGGCAGATCGCGCCGGACAACCTGCTCGACACCTACGAGGCCGAACGGCATCCGGTGGCGGCCCGCGTGCTGCGCAACACCATGGCGCATGTCGCGCTCAACCGCACCGATGCGCGCACCAGGGCGCTGAACGAGATCGTCTCCGACCTGCTGCGCATGGACGAGCCGCGCAGATGCTTCGCCGCGATGATGTCGGGCCTGGATCTTCACTACGATCTTGGCGAGGGCCATCCGCTGCTCGGACACCGCATGCCCGATCTCGATCTCGTCACCGCCGACGGCCCGATGCAGGTCTTCGCGCTGCTGCACTGCGCGCGGCCGGTGCTGCTGAATTTCGGCGCGCCCGGCAGCATCGCCATCACGGGATGGACCGACCGGGTTCAGCTGGTCGATGCCGAGTATCGCGGCGCATGGGAGCTTCCCGCGCACGGCACGGTTTCGGCACCGACCGCGGTGCTGGTGCGGCCCGATGGCTATGTGGCGTGGGTCGGCGAGCGAACGCAGGCCGGGCTAACCGAGGCGCTGACCAAATGGTTCGGCGCGTCCGCTGGTACATAGCGAGCGTAGCCCGGATGGAGCGAAGCGTATCCGGGATCGGTCGATCCGCACAGAGAGTGGCCCCGGATTACGCTGCGCTTCATCCGGGCTACGGATTTGCACCCTACCCCGCCGGCTGGAACGAATCCGCGCGCGCCATCGCCCAGGCGTCGCGGAAGCGGCGGTCCTGGGTGCCTGCGAGCAGTTCGCCGGGGCGCAGCGTCGGATAGAGCTCGGCGAAGGAAGAGACCTCGGTGGTCGAACTGCGCTGCGAGAAGTGGATCGGGCGCAGCTCCTTGGTGTGCTCGAGGCCGGCGGCGGCGAGCAACTCGGTCAGCGCGTGCAGGGTCGAGTGATGGTAGTTGTACACGCGCTCGATCTTGTCGGGCACATAGAGCGCGCGGTTGCGGATCGGGTCCTGCGAAGTCACGCCGGTCGGGCAGCGATCGGTGTGGCAGCTCAGGGACTGGATGCAGCCGAGCGCGAACATGAAGCCGCGCGCCGAATTGCACCAATCGGCCCCGATCGCCATCGCGCGCGCCATATCGAACGCGGTCGCGATCTTGCCTGAGGCGCCGATCTTGATGCGATCGCGCGCGCCGATGCCGACCAGCGCGTTGTGGACGAAATTGACGCCCTCGCGCATCGGCATGCCGAGATGGTCCATGAACTCGAGCGGCGCGGCGCCGGTGCCGCCTTCATTGCCGTCGACCACGATGAAGTCGGGATAGAGCCCGCTCTCGTGCATCGCCTTGCAGATCGCCAGGAATTCCCAGGGATGGCCGATGCACATCTTGAAGCCGGCCGGCTTGCCGCCGGACAGCTTGCGCATCCGGGCGACGAATTCCATCATCTGCAGCGGCGTCGAGAACGCCTTGTGATAGGCCGGCGAGATGCAGTCCTCGCCCATCGGTACGCCCCGGATCTTGGAAATCTCCTCGGAAACCTTCGCCGCCGGCAGCACGCCGCCATGGCCGGGCTTGGCGCCCTGGCTGATCTTGAGCTCGACCATCTTGATCTGGTCGTCGCCCGCGACGCTTGCGAAGAGATCCGGATTGAAGGTGCCGTCGCGATTGCGGCAGCCGAAATAGCCGGAGCCGATCTCCCAGATGATGTCGCCGCCCATCTCACGATGATACGGGCTGACGCCGCCCTCGCCGGTGTCGTGCGCGAAGCCGCCCTTCTTGGCGCCGGCATTGAGCGCCCGCACCGCGTTCGGGCTCAGCGCGCCAAAGCTCATCGCCGAGATGTTGAAGACCGAGGCCGAATACGGCCTGGTGCAATCGGGGCCGCCGACGGTGATGCGGAATTTCTCCTCGGCACGCGGCTTCGGCGCCACGGAATGATGCATCCACTCATAGCCCTCGCGGTAGACGTCCTCCTGGGTGCCGAACGGCCGCTTGTCGAGCACCATCTTGGCGCGCTGATAGACCAACGCGCGGGTGTCGCGCGAGAACGGCATGCCGTCCTTCTCGCTCTCGAAGAAATATTGCCGCATCTCCGGGCGGATTTCCTCGAGCAGGAAGCGCATATGCGCCGAGATCGGGTAGTTGCGCAGCACCGCGTGGTTCTTCTGGGTGAGGTCGCGGATGCCGAGCAATGTCAGCGCGCCGAAGATGACCAGCGGAATCAGAACGATCTTGAAGACCTTGTGATCGAAAATTCCAACCAGCAGCAGGAGTGCGGTGACGACGGCGCAGATGGTCAGCACGATGAAGCGTGGCGAGAACGGAAGCAGCATCGTATCCATGAAATTCCTCCGGTCTGGCCAATGCCCTGTCGGCCGCGAGCCTAATCCAACTCGCGGAACAAGTGCACTACGGTTATACGGCCGAGCAGTCACAGATGTGACAACCGCCCGAATGGGCGGGTGCGGATGCCGGTCAAATTGAAACGGTACCGCCTTTTGCACTGCAACGGAGCGGAGCGATAACCTGCCGTCGCAGGAGCGCGCTGCCAAAATATCGAAAACAACCCCATGCAAAGGAGCCGGCTGCGGCCGGCGCTCGACAGGGCGACTTGACACGTCGGGCAACTCACCGGCACAATTCCACTATTCCGAAATCGCGATGTGAGTCTGCGGCTCCTCTAACCCGTCGTCCCTGCCTAGTGCGCAATTGCGCACGGGAGCAGGGACCCATAACCACAAATGCCAATTGTTGGGCCACGCTGGAACGACGAGTCCCTTCAACAAGGTCCGCCGCGGCGTATGGGTCCCTGCTTTCGCAGGGACGACGATGAGGATGGTTCTCGATTCAAGGCGTCACACCACGCGGTGCCGCGCATGTGAGTGCGCTTGCGGGGGAGATGAGGAGAGAGCACCGTTCGCCTAATGCTCGTGCGGCTGCAATTCGTGCGGGATATGCCCGGGCTTCAGGCCGTCGCCGTCAAGCCAGGCGTTGGTGGTGTCCAGCGCCCGGGTGATGTGATCTGCGGTCCGGGAGAAATCGTAGGGCGAGCCGACCAACGGGCAGAGCGGCGGCACCACGAAATACTCGACATCGGGCGCGATGTTCTCGAGCTCGTTGACGAGCTGCCGCGCGATCAGGAGCGTCAGCGCATGCAGCGCATTGGCGAGCGCGCCGACCGGCGGCGCCTGGTTGGCGCAGGCATGCCCGGTCGGCAGCACGATCAGGCGTTTGGCGCCGTGCCTGACCGCGACGCGGACCGGCGTGTTGCTGGAGATCGCGCCATCGGCCAGGAAACGATCGCGGTAGTGCACCGGCGTGAACGCACCCGGGATCGCGGTCGATGCGACGATCGCCTCGGCTGTCGAACCTTCCGACAGCACCACGCTGTCGCCGCTGATGATGTCTGTGGTGACGATGTGGATCGGGATCCGCGCATCCTCGAGATTGCGGAACGGGATGTAGTCGTCGATCAGCTTGCGGACGCCGTCATGCGGGATCAGGAAGTCGCGCCGCCACAGGAAGCTCACCAGCGTCCGCCAGGTTACGGGAAACACGTCCTGCCGGTTGAGGCCGCGCCAGATCTCGGCCAGCCGTGCGACGCCCGAGACCGTCGGGTCGCCGGCATAGAACGCGCCGTTCAGTGCGCCGACGCTGGAGCCGACCACCATGTCGGCGACCACGCCATGCGCGGCCAGCGCCTGCAGCATGCCGACCTGGATCGCGCCAAAGCTGCCGCCGCCGGCGAACACAAAGGCGGTCTTCGGTGCATCCGGATCGGTGATGGACAAGGTGCTGCTCCCAGATCGCCGCGTCCGGGCAACGGCCGCGCGGCGTTGCGGGCGTTATAGCAGCGGGGGAATGGACGGCGCCACATACTCACGGGTCGTCCTGGCGAAAGCCAGGACCCATTACCACAAATGCAAAAGGCTGGAGCCCGATGGGGCCCAGCCTTCGACAAACAAAGAGCGGTGGTTATGGGTCCCTGGCTTTCGCCAGGACGACAATCTTAAAAGCTCGCGGCCCTAGCGCTCGACGAACGCCTTCTCGATCACGAAGTGACCGGGGGTATTGCCGCTGCCTTCCCTGAAGCCGCGCGTCTCGAACAGCTGCTTCAACTCTTCCAGCATCGCCGGGCTGCCGCACATCATGATGCGGTCGGTCTCGATGTCGAGCGGACCCTGATGCAGATCGGTGAACAGCTGGTTGGAGGTGATCAGGTCGGTGATGCGGCCGCGGTTGCGGAACGGCTCGCGCGTCACGGTCGGATAGTACGAGAGTTTCTCGGACAGCAGCGGCCCGAACAATTCGTCGTCGCGCAGCTTGGCGACCAGCTCCTCGCCATAGGCGAGCTCGGAGACCTGGCGGCAGCCATGCACCAGCAGGATCTGATCGTAGCGATCATAGACCTCGGGGTCCTTGATCAGGCTGGCGAACGGCGCGAGGCCGGTGCCGGTCGACAGCAGCATCAGCCGCTTGCCGGGAATCAGGTTGTCGGTGATCAGCGTGCCGGTCGCCTTACGGCCGACCAGGATGGTGTCGCCCTCGCGGATCTTCTGCAGCTTGGAGGTGAGCGGGCCGTCCTGCACCTTGATCGAGAAGAACTCGAGCTCTTCCTCGTGATTGGCGCTCGCCATCGAATAGGCGCGCAGCAGCGGCCTTCCGTCGACCTCGAGGCCGATCATGGCAAACTGCCCGTTCTGGAAGCGGAAACCGGAATCGCGGGTCGCCCGGAAGCTGAAAAGCGTATCGGTCCAGTGCTGAACGGAAAGAACTTTCTCTCGATAGAACGCGCTCATGGGTTTTCGTTTTCTCGACTGACCAGAATTAGAATGGTTTGACTCTATTGGCGCATGACCTGTTCGGAAAACCGGTGCCCACTTTTCCGGGTCATGCTTAGACTGCTCGCGACGGCGCGGAAGTGGCCGAAATCACTGAAGATCTCGCGTGTCCATTGCGCCAATGCAGGAGATAGTCAAGGTCAACTGGCGTGCAATTGCGATCTCAGAATGGCAGTCGTTCGATTTCGCGCAGAGGTTCAACCGCGTCATCGTTAACACGTGGGACTGCACGTAATTTACTTGCTGAGATCGGCATCGATCTGGCAATTAATTGCTACGAAAACCGCGGTGAAGGGAAAATGATCTCGTGGTCCTGATCAGCCAGCGAATCTTCCTGGAAACCATCAAAAAATATTGTTTGGCGCACTCGATTGCCGTCGAGATGCAGTCCGGCGGCTGGCTGGTCACCATGACCAAGGGCAACGCGCGGCGGCTCGCGATCGGCTACGACGTCGGGCTGAACAGCGCGGTCGCGCATCAGGTCGCCAATGACAAATCGGCCTGCGCGGACGTGCTGGTATCGGCCGGCGTTCCCGCCATTCCGCACACGCTGTTTTTGGGTGCGAAGTTCAGCAAGCACATTCCGGGATCGGACTCGCTGGACGCGATGCAGCGTCTGCTCGAACAGCATCCGCGAGGGCTGGTCGTGAAGCCCAATGAGGGGACCTCCGGCGAGCTTGTCTTCCGCGTGACGACGCGAGCGCAGCTGGAGACGGCGGTTGCGCGCATCCTTGCCGCGCATCCAAGTCTTGCCATCTCGCCCTACGCCGAGATCGCGGACGAGGTACGCGTGGTGCTGCTCGATGCGCGCGCGCTGATCGTCTACGGCAAGACGCGCCCGTCGGTGGTTGGCGACGGCATCCAGTCGTTGCGCGCGCTGGCGCAGGCGAACGCGACGGCCGAGCAACTCAAGACCATCACCGAGGATTTCGATGCCGCCGCGCTCGACGCCGTTCCGCCCGCCGGCGAACGGCTTCTGCTCAACTGGCGGCACAACCTCGATGCCGGCGCGGAGCCCGTGCTGCTCGCCGATGACGCGACGCGCGAGGCCTGCGTCGTGCTCGCGGTCAGGGCCGCGCAAGCCGTCGGCATCCGCTTCGCCTCGATCGACGTCGTGCGCACGGAGGGCGTGTGGAAAATTCTCGAGGTGAATTCCGGGGTCAAGATGGAAGCGCTGGGGCGCCGGCATCCGGCGCTGGTCGAGGCGGCCTATTCGGCGGCGCTGGACGAAGTGTTCGCGTAGGCAGCGTCTCCCGGCCCGATGACGCGGGCTCGACGGCGCTATCCTGCACTGGTGAGCGCCCGATCAGCCTTGCGGGTGCTCCTTTTCATAGGCGGCGACGATCAGTTCCGATTGCTCGATCTGTGCCGTGAGACGGTCGATCTCGGCTTGCGTCTCTGGAAACACGTCAGCCCCCGCCGTATTTCCGGATTGCAATTCCGCGATCAGCTCCCGGTTCTTCGCAATCTGCTCACGGTGCCAATCGATTTCAGGATCGTCTTGCATGGGCCACCCGTCGGCGAGAACTACGACGCCAGCTCCCGCAGCAGCATGGGTGGATAAACCGGCTTCTCGAAAAACTTGACGCCCTCGGGCAGCGCGCTGTCCGGGGGCCGACCCGAGATGACAAGGACGCGCACGCCCGGGTCGCAATCGAGGGCCAAACGAGCAAGCTCGACGCCATCCATTTTGCCCGTGAGCTTGATGTCGGTGACCACCAGCGACGGATGACGCATCTTGATGGCCAGCGCTGCCGTCTCGGCGTCTTCGCACTGGATGACGTCGAAATGACCTTCCTGCAACAACAGCGCAATCATGTCGCGCTGGATCGTGTCGTCTTCAACGACAACGGCTATTTGTCGAATTGGCCTCGCGTATCCCATGGCAACCTCCAAACAACCAGCCAGAGTTAACGAATGAGAATGTTTATGGTTCTGGTTCCCGCTTCATGAGGGACTGATCCGGCGGACCTTTGCAGGTTCCGAGCGGAACAAGTTTGGAGGTTTCAGCGTCATTGATGAGCGACAAGCCGGACGAGCCGAATGGTTCGGGCCTGAGCAAGGGAATTCTCGCGACATGGTGCCAGGAGGCAAAGCTCATGAAGAACGCGGTGCAGCCGGATCAGGATTCTTGCGAACCCCACGGGACTGACGTGACGGCTGGCGCGACAGGCTATGTGTCCTCTCGACGATTGATCGAGGATCAGGCCCTTGAACGACCCGCGCTCGTCAAGCCCCCCAGGAAGCAGCACGAGACAACCGATCCGCTTCGCGCTCGCCTGCCGCACGACGTCATCTCCGAAATGGAAGCAGAGCTGAAGCAACAGGTCGACCGACTTGTCGCCGAACGACATTAGCCGGTGAAGCAACGAGCTCGCCGACTTCAACAGCCGAATCTTGCCTGCCGATGATGCTCCAGAGATCGCGGCGCGTGGACACTCGAAGGAAGATCCCGCCGGATCGACGGAGCTTTGATGGGTGCGATTGGAGCGATTCTTGGGCGCGCGATTTTCCAGGTCATGGTTGTTCTGGCGGCGGTCGGCATCGTTGCCCTCGCATGTATGGCGGTTCGCGGCGGCTGACGCGGGGGCAGTGGTGCGGCTGGCACCGACGCTCTGGCCGTCATTTTGATCCATTCAGCGCCTTGCTCATCCCGCGCAAGGGAGTACGCTTCCGTACATTGATTGATCCGGAAACAGATTATGCGCAAACTTCTTTTGAGCCTTCTCGCAGTCGCGGCGTTCGCTGCCGCCTTCAATCCTCCGGCCGCCAACGCGGTGTTTTGGCGCGGCGTCACGGCCCCGACGAATATCGACATCCACGGCTACCCAATCATCAAGGAGCCGCCTCCGAGCACATGCCAGCTGATCCATGTGAACGGATACTGGGTCCGGCAGTGCCTGGATTTGTCGCGGCGCTATTGGCGGTGAACGATGCCGCGCCGCAATGGTCGACCTCTCCCGCGAGGGAGAGGTCGACCCTCGCGGCTAGTTCGACCCGCCCGGTGAATCGTCGAGCGCCTTGAAGGCCTCTTCGAGCTGCGGCGACAGCGCGACGTTGAGCTTCTCGCCGGTCGGCAGGCGGGCGACGAACCATTTGTTGTAGAGCGGGACGATGTCGCGGTTCGAGGCGAGCCTGCGGAACGCGCGCTCGACCACGTCCTTCATCTGCGGCTCGCCCTTGCGGTACATGATGCCGTAGGGATCGTAGGACAGGTAGTCGCCGGTGACGCGGAATTTGTCCTGCGACTTGTGCCGCGCGATCAGGCCGTAAAGCAGGATGTCGTCGGTCGCGAATGCGTCCGCCTTGCCGTCCGCCAGCATCTGGTAGGACTGCTCGTGGTCGGGGGCGGTGACGATGTTGAGGCCGAGCTTTTGCTTGGCGTCGACATTGTGCATCGCCTGCTCGTTGGTGGTGCCCTTGGTCACCACCACCGTCTTGCCCTTGAGGTCGGCAACCTGGGTGACGCCGGAGGCCTTCGGCACCATCAGCTTGGTGCCGGCCACGAACATCAGCGGCGAGAATGCGACCTGCTTGCCGCGCTCGGCATTCGCCGTGGTCGATCCGCATTCCAGGTCGATCTTCTTGTCGACGACCGCCGGAATGCGGTCGTCGGAGGTGACCTTGACGTAGTCGACCTTGAGATTGGCGTCGTCGACCTCGGTCCCGATCTCCTCGACGATCGCATCGCACAGCTCGAGGCTGTAGCCAATCGGCCGGTTGGAGTGATCGAGGAACGAGAACGGCGGCGAGCTTTCGCGATAGCCGATCCGCACCGCGTGCGTGGCCTTGATGTTGGCGAGCGTGGGGCTGAGCCCCTCGCCCGCCGGCTGTGCGGTGGCCGGTGCGGCGAGCAGGCTTGCCGCCAGCAGACACGCCGACAGCAGGCATGTCGACAGCAGAGGCGCCTCAGCCCGTATCGGCCTCCAGCGGGCGCGATGCATGCATCCCTCCCCTCAATGGCCGGCCATCACGGCGCCGGGCACCGCATCCTGCGGCACCGCGTCGTCGGGCCCGAGCTCGTGCTCGGCCTTCAGCTCGCCCTCCCACTTCGCGACCACGGCGGTCGCCAGCGAGTTGCCGATCACGTTGGTGGCGCTGCGGCCCATGTCGAGGAAGGTGTCGATGCCCATGATCATCAGCAGGCCCGCCTCGGGGATGTTGAACTGCGCCAGCGTCGAGGCGATCACCACCAGCGAGGCGCGCGGCACACCGGCAACGCCCTTCGAGGTGATCATCAGCGTCGCCAGCATCGCGAGCTGGGTGCCGACCGACATCTCGATGTGGTAGGTCTGCGCGATGAAGATGCTCGCGAAGGTGCAGTACATCATCGTGCCGTCGAGGTTGAAGGAATAGCCGAGCGGCAGCACGAAGGCCGAGATGCGCGAGGAGGCGCCGAACCTGTTCAGCCCCTCCAGCGTCTTCGGATAGGCCGCCTCCGACGAGGCGGTCGAGAACGCGATCATCAGCGGCTCGCGGATCAGCCGCAAGAGATGGCTGTAGCGCGGCCCGATCACGATGAACCCGACGACGACCAGGATGCCCCACAGGATCAGGAGCGAGAGATAGAAGCCGCCCATGAAGACGATGAGCTTCCAGAGCACGCCGAGGCCGTTCTTCGAGACGGTCGCCATGATCGCGGCCCACACCGCGAGCGGCGCGAACAGCATCACATAGCCGGTAACCTTGAGCATGATGTGCGCGAGGTCGTCGATCAGGCTCATGATCGGCTTGGCCCGTTCAGGCATCGCACCGAGCGCAACCGCGAAGAACACCGCGAACACGACGATCTGCAGGATCTCGTTCTGCGCCATCGCGTCCGCGATCGAGGTCGGGATCAGATGGGTGAGGAATTTTTCGATCGAGAACGCCGACACCGGCAGGCCGGTCGACTGGGCCTTGTCGGGCAGCGTGCCGGGGAAGTTGGCGCCGGGCTGCAGCAGGTTGACCATCACGAGGCCGAGCAGCAGCGAGACGAAGGAGGCGGACACGAACCAGCCCATGGTCTTCGCGAAGATGCGGCCGAGCTTGGCGCCGCTTCCCATATGGGCGATGCCGCCGACGAGGGTCGCGAAAACCAGCGGCGCGATGATCATCTTGATCAGGCGCAGGAACAGCATCGCGATCAGGTTGACGTCTGCTGCGATCTCGGCACGGCTGTCAGGAAAGTAGTTGAAGACAATCGTCCCCATCGCGATGCCAAGGACCATCGCAATCAGGATATACTGCGTAAACCTGCTCGACATTCTCTTACCCCCGTAAGTTCCCGGCGAAGGGCAAGTGTGGCAGATTTACGCAGCTACGCAACACGCTTCGCGTCCAGCGCGACTTTGCCGAAACGTTCCCGTTGTGGAATGCCAGCGCGCGGATTAGCGTTCATGCAGCGCACAATCTGTGCAAGGCGCTGCGCGCGCCGCAGTCAATTGCATGCGAAACGACCAACGCGAGGGGAGACACCAATGAACGACACCGTCAATCGCCAGATCCTGCTTGTCGAAAAGCCGACCGGCAAGCTGGGCCCCGAGCATTTTCGCCTGACCAAGGGGACGATCCCCGCACCGAAGGACGGCGAGGCGCTGGTGCGGACGCGTTACATCTCGCTCGATGCCGCCAACCGCGCCTGGATGCACGGCGCCACTTACCGCGCTGCGGTGGAAGCCAACACCGTGATGGCCGGCGGCAGCATCGCCGAGGTGATCTCGTCGAAGGATCCCGGCCTGAAGCCCGGCGATATCGTGTTCGGCGACACCGGCTGGCAGGATTATGCCGCCGTGCCCGCCAAGCACCTGGCGAAGATGCCGAAGCTCGAGCCGATGACGCATCTGCTCAGCGTCTACGGCGTTGCCGGCCTGACCGCCTATTTCGGCCTGCTCCACGTCGGCAAGCCCAGGGAAGGCGAGACCGTGGTGGTGTCGGCGGCCGCGGGCTCGGTCGGCTCGATCGTCGGCCAGATCGCCAGGATCAAGGGCTGCCGCGTCGTCGGCATCGCCGGCGGCAAGGACAAGTGCCATTGGCTGACCAGCGAGCTCGGCTTCGACGCCGCGGTCGACTACAAGGACGGCGCCACCTACAAGGCGCTGCGCGCGGCGGCGCCCAAGGGCATCGACGTCTATTTCGACAATGTCGGCGGCGACATTCTGGAAGCCTGCCTGGCGCAGATGAACAATCGCGGCCGGATCGCCTGCTGCGGCGCGATCTCGCAATATGACGGCGTCCCCTCCGCGCACGGCCCGCGCGGCGTGCCCGGCCTGATCGTGGTGAAGCGGCTGATCATGCAGGGCTTCATCGTGATGGACTACATGGACCAGCGCGACGCCGCGCTCGCCGACCTGCAGTCCTGGGTCGCCTCGGGCAAGCTCAAGGTGCAGGAGGACGTCATCGACGGCATCGAGAACACGCCGCAGGCGCTGATCGGGCTCTTGGCCGGCGAGAACCGCGGCAAGCGCATGGTGAAGGTGTAGCTGGGGAACATCTCCGAACCCGTCATCCTGAGGAGCGCGTAGCGCGTCTCGAAGGATGCACGGCCCGGCTGGTGGCCGTCGACCCTTCGAGACGGCCGCTTCGCGGCCTCCTCAGGGTGACGGTGTGAGAGTTGTAGCGAGTGGCTTCCCAACGTCGTCGTCCTGGCGAAAGCCAGGACCCATAACCACCGAATTCGATTGAGAGTGCGATAGTGGCCCCAGCGTCACACAACAACAAGCGGTTGGGGTAATGGGTCCTGGCTTTCGCCAGGACGACGGTGAATACATTCACATTCTCTCAGGGTGACGGGGAGAGATCTGAATGCACTCGGCGCAGCCCTAATGCGCGTTGCCCGACGCCTGCGGAGCGGCTTGCGGCGTTGCCGTCTTGCCCTTCTTCGCCTTGCGCCAGTTCTCGAAACTCTGCACCACGACGAAGAACGCCGGCACGAACAGCACGGCGAGGCAGGTCGAGGCGATCATGCCGGAGAACACGGTGATGCCGATCGACTTGCGGGCGTTGGCGCCGGCACCGGTCGCGATCACCAGCGGCAGCACGCCGAGAATGAAGGCAAACGACGTCATCAGGATCGGCCGGAATCTCGCGCGCGCCGCGTCGATCGCCGAATCCAGCACCGACCGTCCGTCGCGCAGATGACGTTCCAGCGCGACCTCGACGATCAGGATCGCGTTCTTGGCCGACAGCGCGATCAGCAGGATGGTGCCGATCTGGGTGTAGAGGTTGTTCTCGATATTCAGGCTCAGCAGCACCAGCGTCGGGCCGAGCAGCGACAGCGGCACGGCCAGGATCACCGAGATCGGCGCGTACCAGCTCTCATATTGCCCGGCGAGCACGAGATAGACCAGCAGCAGCGCCAGCGCGAACACATAGTAGATCTGGCTGCCGACCTCCTTCTCCTGGTACGACATCGCCGTCCACTCGAAGCCCGAGCCGGGCGGCAGCGTCTTTGCCGCGATCTCCTCCATCAACGCCATCGACTGGCCGGACGAGTAACCCTGCGCCGGCAGCCCGATGATGGAGGCGGACGGATAGAGGTTGTAGAGGCTGATCAGCGACGGTCCGATCGAGGGCGTGATCTTGGCGACCGTGCCAAGCGGGATCATGTCGCCGTTGCTGTTGCGCACCATCATGTTCTCGATGTCGCGCAGGCTCAGGCGGTACTGTGCCTCGGCCTGGGTATAGACCTGGAAGGTGCGGCCGAACTTGGTGAACTGGTTGACGTAGCTGGCGCCGAGATAGGACGACAGCGCCGCGAAGATCTGGTCGGGGGTGACGTGCAGGGTCTGCGTCTTGATGCGATCGACGTCGACGTCGAACTGCGGCACCATCGAGCGGAACGACGACTGGACCCGCTGCAGCGCGCTCTGGGTCTGCGCATTGGCCACGATCGCGCCGGTGACTGCCTGCAGCTTGCCGTAGTCGGCATTGCCGTCGCGCAGCTCGACCTGCATGGCAAAGCCGGCGGCGTTGCCGATGCCCTGGATCGGCGGCGGCGGGATCACCAGGATGCGCGCCTCCGGGATCACCGCGAGCTTGTCGTTGAGCCCGTAGACCAGCGAACGCAGATCCTCGCCCGGCCCGCGCGCGCCCCAGTCCTTCAGGATCAGGTAGGCGACGCCGGCATTGGCGAGGCTCGAGGAGTTGTCCAGCGCGGAGATGCCGGCGATGCTGACCACCTGCTCGACGCCGGGGGTCTTGCCGGCGATCCTGGTGACCTCGTCGAGCACGTGCTGGGTGCGGTCGAGGGCCGCGCCGTCGGGCAATTGCACCGCGGCGAGCAGATAGCCCTGGTCCTCGATCGGAATGAAGCCGGTCGGCACCCGCGACAGGCCGTAGCCGGCAAGCCCGATGATAACAAGCGCAACGGCGACCGAGGTCTTGGCATGCCCGGCGATGCCGCTGACCAGCCGTGTGTAGCCGCGCTCCAGCCGGTCATAGACCGCGTTGAAGCCGCGATAGAAGAAGTTGCGCTGCTCGGGCGGAGCGGGAGGACGCAGCCATAGCGCGCATTGTGTCGGCTTCAGCGTCGCGGCGTTGACGGCGCTGAGCAGCGCGGTGGCGGCGATCACCAGCGCGAATTGCGCGTACATCCGCCCGGTCAGCCCGGGCAGGAACGCCGCCGGCAAAAACACCGATATCAAGACCAGCGTGATGCCGACGATCGGCGCGAACAATTCGTCCATCGCCTTGATCGCGGCGTCGTGGCCCGACATGCCGCGCTCGATATTGTGCGCCGCGCCCTCGACCACGACGATGGCGTCGTCGACCACGATGCCGATCGCCAGCACGATCGCAAACAGCGTCGAGAGGTTGATGGTGAAGCCGAGCGCCGCCATGGCCGCGAACGCGCCGATGATCGTGACCGGCACGGTGGTTGCCGGCACCAGCATCGCCCGCCAGTCCTGCAGGAAGACCAGGATCACGACCAGCACCAGGAGGCCGGCCTCGAACAGGGTCTTGTAGACCTCCTCGATCGAGGCGTTGACGAATTTGGTGGTGTCGAACGGCGTGTCGTATTTGATGTCCTGCGGGAACTGCTTGGCGAGCTCCGCCATCTTCTTCTCGACGGCCTTCTCCACCTGCAAGGCATTGGCGCCCGGCGACTGGAACACGCCGATGCCGGTCGCGGGCTTCTGGTTCAGTGAGAAGATCTGGCTGTAGGTCTGCGCCCCGAGTTCGACCCAGCCGACGTCGCGCACCCGGGTGACGTCGCCGACATTGCCTGTCTTGACGATGATGTCCTCGAACTGGCTCTTGTCGTCGAGCCGGCCGTTGACGTTCAGCGTGTACTGGAACGCCTGGCCCGCCGGCGTCGGCGGCGCGCCGACCTGGCCGGCGGTGACCTGCTGGCTCTGCTGCTGGATCGCCTGGATGACGTCCTGCGGCACCAGCCCGCGCACCTGCAGCTTGTTCGGATCGAGCCAGACCCGCATCGAATATTGCCCGGCGCCGAACACCGTGACGTTGCCGACACCCGGAAGGCGCGACAGCTCGTCCCGGATGTTGATGGTGGCGTAGTTCGACAGGAACAGGCTGTCATAGGTCTTGTTCGGCGAGGTCAGCGTCACGAACAGCAGGATCGAGGTCGACCGCTTCTGGACCGTGACGCCCTGGTTCTGCACCGAAGTCGGCAGCTGCGACAGCGCGCTGGAGACACGGTTCTGCACCAGCACCTGCGCGAAATTGAGATCGGTGCCGATCTTGAAGGTCACCGTCAGCGTATAGGTGCCGTCGGCGCCGCTGTAGGACTGCATGTACAGCATGTCCTCGACGCCGTTGACCTGCTGCTCGATCGGCAGCGCCACGGTGTCGACCACCGTCTTGGCCGAGGCGCCGGGATAGCGCGTCGTCACCTGCACCGTCGGCGGCACCACGTCGGGATATTGCGCGACCGCGAGATTGTACAGCGCCACGCCGCCGATCAGGATCATCAGGATCGCGATGACGTTGGAAAGGACCGGGCGCTCGATGAAGAATTTCGAGATCATGGCGCGTGCGTCCTATTTGGCGGCTGTCGGCGCCGCGTCGGCCTTCTGCACCTGCGGATCGACCTTCTGCCCGGGGATCGCGCGCAGCAATCCGGCGGTCACGATACGGTCATCGCCCTTCAGGCCGCTCTCGATGACGCGCAGCCCCTCATCGAGCGGACCCGTCGTCACCTTGCGCTGCTCGACCACGTTCTCGGCATTGACGACCAGCACGTAGCGGCCGGCCTGGTCGCTGCCGATCGCGACGTCGGGCACCAGCAGCGCCTTGTCCTGCTTTTCGAACGGCACGCGAACGCGGACATAGAAGCCGGGCAGCAAGGTCCGGTCCGGATTTGCGAACACGCCGCGGACCGCGAGCGTGCCGGTCGACTGGTTGAGGGTCGGCGAGATGTAATCAAGCCTGCCCTTGTGCGGATAGCCGGTTTCGGTCTGCAGGCCGGCCTCGACCGGCAACTGCCTGAGTTCGTTGACCGTCAGGCCGCGCCTGCGAGCTTCATCCCGCACCCGCTGCACGTCCTGTTCGTTGACGTTGAAATTCACATAGATCGGGTCGAGCTGGACGATGGTGGCAAGCTGGGTCGGCGACGCTACGCCGACCAGCTCGCCGACCGACACCAGGTGATTGCTGACGATGCCATCGAACGGCGCGGCCACGTTGGTGTAGCCGTAGTTGACCGCCGCGATCTTGGTGTTGACCTGGGCCTGCTGCAGACTGGCCTGGGCGTTGTCCCGGGTGGACGTCGAGGTATCAAGAGTCGCCTGCGAAACCGCCTGCCGCTGCACCAGATCGGTCTGCCGCTTGAAGTCGAGCTCGGCCTGCTTCAGCGTCGCCTGCGCGCCGACCTCTGCGGCCTGCGCCTGTTCCAGCTTCAGCTTGTAGGTCTCCGGCTCGATCGTGAACAGCGTGGTTCCCGCCTTCACGAAGGAGCCGTCCTGATAGTTGATCGCCTGCAGGAAGCCCTGCACGCGCGCGACCAGATCGACGGTCTGGATCGGCGCGGTGTTTCCGGTGGCGTCCAGATAACGTGTGATGGCGCGCTGCACCGGCGGCGCAACCTCGACCTTGGGCGGCGGCGGCGCAACAAAACTGTTTTGCTCGCAGGCACTTAAACTGACGAAGGCCGATACGACGAACGCGACGCGCGCAAGCGGTGCATTTCGCACCCGCACAAAATTGCTCTGACCGAAATGTGCCGACGCGCGCGCATGCCTCATTTCCGAGCCTCGATTCAAATGACTTAATTTAAAGATCTCGTGACGGGCAAAAAATCCGGCTGCTTCATCCATAGCAACAATCCGCTTGCAGCGGAACTCGAAAGCGAAAATGATGTCGCGCGCCGAGGTTGTTACAATAAGACTTTTTCAGAACTCAATTCAGTTGAGCCGGACGTATCCGGCGCGACCAGAGGATTTATTCAGATGATCAATGCGTTGACACGAGCAACGAAGCTGTCCGCATGTCTTGCGCTTGCGGCGTTCATGAGCACCGCACCGGCCTTGTCGCAGGCGCCGACGCAGGCGCAGCGCGACGCCATCAAGTCGCAATGCCGCAACGACTACATCGCCCACTGCTCCAGCGTACCGCCGGGCGGCGAAGCCTCGCTGCAATGTCTGCAGAAGAACATGGCAAGCCTCGGCCCGGGCTGCGCCAGCGCGGTGAAGGCCGTCGAAGCGCCGGCCGCCGCACCGAAGGCAGACTCTGCACCCGCGGCGGCCAAGACCGAAGCTGCTCCCGCGGCAACGGCCAAGCCTGCCACCGAGGCCGCCGCACCGAAGGCGGCCGGGACGCCGTCCAACGCGCAGATCTCCGCGATCCGCAGCGCATGCCGCTCCGATTATCCCAAGGTTTGCGCGGGCGTGCCGACCGGCGGCGCGCCGGCGCTGCAGTGCCTCGAAAAGAACAAGGGCAAGCTTTCGCCGGCCTGCGAGAAGGCCGTGGCTGCCGCTGGTGGCGGCGCCGCCGCGCCGGCCGCGAGCGCTGCAGCGACGACGGCAGCACCAGCCGCGGCGCCGGCCGTGATCGCGTTGCGGCCGCTGCGGCCGCGCGAAGAGCTGTTCGTGCTGCGCTCGGCCTGCGGCGCCGACGTCCGCTCGATCTGTGGCGGCGTCCAGCCGGGCGGCGGGCGGATCGTGCAGTGCCTCGCGACCAATGCGGGCTCGCTGTCGCCGGCGTGCCGCGACGTGCTGGCGCCGTTCGCGGCACGGTAATCCTGTTGTCGCGCGATCGACCGGAAAAGGGGAGCGAACAATGCTGCGTATTGTCCTGACCGCCGCGCTGCTCTGCGGCGCAACCGCCGTCTACGCCCAGGAGCTGACCACCGCACAACGCGACGCCTGCATGGGCGATTACGAGAAGTTTTGCAAAAGCGTGACGCCCGGCGGCGGCCGCATCATCGCCTGTCTCGCCAAGCAGAGCGACAAGCTGGCGCCCGCCTGCAAGAAGGTGCTGGCCGAAGCGGAAAAGAAATAGCCGCGCAGGCGGTGAGACGACATGTGCCCGGCGATCGCCGGGGCACGGAGCCGCAGCACCTTGTTGTCACCTACGGGCCAAGCATACCTCACCCGGGAGAGGGAATTTCATGCGTTCAATATTGCTGATCGCCGCAGCCCTGCTGTCCTTTGCCGCGACCATGACCTTTGAGTCGTCCGACGCCAACGCGGTCGTTTGCGCACGCGGCGTCTATCGCGCCGGCTGCGCCGGTCCCAACGGTGCGGTCGTCGCCCGCAAACCCGTCGCCGCCGGCTGCCGCTGGGTGTGGGTCGGCGGGGTCAAGGTCCGCCGCTGCTACTGAGACTTTCAGCCCCAGGCGGCTAGTCGCCGCGCGCATTTTCCCTCTGGCGTTCCCGCCGGAGGGCGATTAGTCTAAACCCAAATTGTAAGTACACTGTCAATTTGGGAGGCAGACGTTGCGGATCGCCGTGATCGGCGGAGGGCCCGGCGGGCTCTATTTCGCCTATCTCTGGAAGAAGCGTCATCCCGACGCCGAGATCGACCTGTTCGAGCAGAACGCGGCCGGCGCCACCTGGGGCTTCGGCGTGGTGTTCTCCGAACAGGCGCTGGACTTCCTGCGCGCCGACGACCCCGAGACGGTCGACGCCATCGCCCCGCTTATGGAGAGCTGGAAGAACATCACCCTCAATCTGCGCGGCGAGAGCGTCGAGATCGACGGCGTCGGGTTCTCCTCGATCGGGCGGCTGGCGCTGCTGACGATCCTGCAACAGCGGGTCCGCAGCACAGGCGTCACGCCGCGCTTCGACACCGTGGTGCAGTCGGTCGACGAGCTCACTGGTTACGACCTGATCGTCGCCGCCGACGGGCTGAATTCAATGGTCCGCCGCGGCTATGAGTCCGCCTTCGGCGCGTCGGTCTCGCATTCCTCAAACAAGTTCGCTTGGTACGGCACCACGAAAACCTTCGCGACGCTGTCGCAAACCTTTGTGGCAACCGAGCGCGGCAGCTTCAACGCCCATCACTATCGCTATGCGAAGGACATGAGCACCTTCCTGGTCGAGTGCGATGCGGCGACCTGGGCGGCCTACGGCTTCGCCGACAAGAGCATCGAGGAGTCGCAGGCGATTTGCGAAGACGTATTCGCCGCGACGCTGGACGGCCACCGGCTGATCTCGAACAAATCGGTGTGGCGCAATTTCCCGTGGATCTGGAACGAGCGCTGGTCGCACGGCAACATGGTGCTGATCGGCGACGCCTTGCATTCGGCGCATTTCTCGATCGGCTCGGGCACGCGGCTTGCGATCGAGGATGCGATCGCGCTGACCAAGGCGCTGGAGACCGAGAGCGGCATCGCCGCCGCGCTTGCCCGCTACGAGAGCGAGCGCAAGCCGATCGTGAAGAAGCTCGTCACCGCGGCGCGAACCAGTGCCGACTGGTACGAGCATTTCCCCGCGCACATGACGCTCGATCTGATGGATTTCGCGTACAGCTACATCACCCGCTCCGGCCGGATCGACGACGCGCGGCTGCGCGCGATGTCGCCCGCCTTCATGGCTCGTTTCGAAGCCGCAAGGGGACGCTCATGACCGGGATCGCCGACCAGGTTCCGCTGGACAATCCCGGTGCGCGCGAGATCGGCTTTACGATCCCCGAGCGCTACAATGCGAGCCGCATCCTGTTCGACAATCTCGGCAACGGGAATGCCGAGCGCCTGGCGCTGATCGGCCCGGCCGGCACGCGGACCTATCGCGAGCTCTGCACTGAGGCCGCACGCTGGGGCCGCGCCTTCCGGTCGCTTGGACTGCAGCGCGGCGACCGCATCCTGCTGTTCCTCGACGACACCCCGGCCTATCCCGCGGCATTCTTCGGCGCGGTGCGCGCCGGCTTCGTGCCGCTCTTGATCAACACGCTGACCACGCCCGAGTTGCTGCAATTCTATCTGTCCGACGCCGGCGCGCAGGTCGCCGTCACCGATGCGGAATTCTGCGCGCGCTTCAACGCGGAAGCCTGCAAGGACACGCCGCTGCGCACGCTGGTCGTGGTCAACGGCGCCGCCGGCGATCACGCCGTCGCCGAGGCGCGCAACGCCGGCGACTGGCTGCAAGGATTTCCGATCGAGCTCGACGCGGCCGACACCCACCGCAACGAGATGGCGTTCTGGATGTATTCGTCGGGCTCGACCGGCCGTCCCAAGGGCATCGTGCATCTGCAGCACGACATGGCCTATAGCGAGCGCGCCTTTGCCCGCAACGTGCTGAAGCTAGAGCCTGGTGACATCTGCTTCTCGGTGCCGAAGATCTTCTTCGCCTACGGTTTTGGCAATTCGATCACGTTTCCCTTCTCAATCGGCGCCGCGACGCTGCTGCTGCCGGGCCAGCCGAAGCCGGCCACGATCTTCGCTGCGATCGGGCAATATCGCCCGACCGTGTTCTTCGGCCTGCCGACACTCTACATCTCCCTGACCAAGGCCAAGGGCGCCGAGCAGACCGATTTCTCCTCGCTGCGGATGGCGGTCTCGGCCGCCGAGGTGCTGTCGGCCGATGTGTTCAACGGCTGGAAGCAGCTCACCGGGCTCGAGATCATCGAAGGCCTCGGCTCGACCGAAGTGCTGCACGTCTATCTCAGCAACCGCGCGGAACGGAAGAAGCTCGGCGCCGCGGGCCTGCGCGTGCCCGGCTACGAGATCATGCTGCGCGACAGCGATGGCCGCGAGGTCGGCGACAATGAGGAAGGCATCTTGTGGGTGCGCGGCGATTCCGCGACCCCGCTGTACTGGAACCGGCCGGACAAGACCGCCGAGACCGTGCGCGAGGACGGCTGGATCTACACCGGCGACCGCTTCATGCGCGACAGCGACGGCTTCCACTTCTTCCGCGGCCGCGCCGACGATCTGATCAAGATCTCCGGCCAGTGGGTCTATCCGCTGGAAGTCGAGCTCTGCCTTGCCGATCATCCCGACGTCCGCGAATGCGCCGTCTACGCCGCCGAATTGCCGGACCGGCGCATGACGCTGCGCGCCGTGGTGGTCATGAACAAGGCCGGATTCGACACGGCCGAAGCGACGCGGCGGCTGCAGGATTACGTCAAGACGAAGCTGTTGCCGTATAAGTATCCGCGCGAGGTAAAATTCATCGACGAACTGCCGAAGACCGGCACCGGCAAGATCGACCGGCAGGCGGTGATGCGGATGTGAGAGCGCCAGACTGCGCAACACTGCCGCCACACATTCGATGCCGTCCCGGCGAAGGCCGGGACCCATAACCACAAAAGTTTGTGGCGCGAAAGCTGGGGCCCCAGCCTGCCATAACAGCCTTCGGTGGTTATGGGTCCCGGATCGCGCTTCGCTTGTCCGGGACGACGAACAATTAGCTGTTCCACCATCCGGCCACACATTCGGTGTCGTCCCGGCGAAGGCCGGGACCCATAACCACAAATATTTGTGGCGCGAAGGCTGGGGCTCCAGCCTGCCATAACAACAGCCATCGGTGGTTATGGGTCCCGGATCGCGCTTCGCTTGTCCGGGACGACGACTGAGGGCGCGGCCGCCGCCTGATCCTCAACTACCAGCAGCGCCCAGCCCCGTCCCGCCATACAGCCACGCGATATCGTCACACCACTGATCCTGCGACTTCGCGCTCATGATCGCGTTGCGGATGCGGGCGTGCTCACCTGAGGGATGGTAGACGTGTTCGCCGATCGCGCGTGACATCAGTTGTACGCGCGCCGTGCGCGGGAAGCGTTGCGCGCTGTAGGCTTCGAGCGCCGCTGTCTGGTCATCGTGACTGGCCAGCATGTGCGACAGGCAGACCGCGTCCTCCATCGCCTGGCAGGCGCCCTGCGCGAAATATTGCAGCATCGGATGCGCGGCGTCGCCCAGCAGCACCACGCGGCCGTCGATCCAGCGCTCGGTGGGATCGCGGTCGCACAGCACCCAAAGCTTCCAGTTGGTGCCGTGGCGTATGATGTTCTGCGCCCGCTCATGGACGTGGGTAAAACCCTTCATCACCTCGGCTTCAAACACCGGCTTGCCCGCGACCGGCTCCGGCGCATTGTTATGATAGGTGACGACGAGGTTGAACACCTTCCAGCCCGACAGCGGGTAATGCACGATGTGGCATTTCGGGCCGGCCCACAACGTGGCCGCGTTCCAGCGCAGATCCTCCGGCATCTGCTCGGTCGGAATCACCGAGCGATAGGTGGTGTGGCCGGAGACGCGCGGCGGGCCGTCCGCCGTCACCTGCTTGCGGATGTTCGACCACAAGCCATCGGCGCCGATCAGAAGACGGCCGGTGATCCGCTCGCCACTCGCGAGCTTTGCCGTCACGGACGAGCCGTCCTGCTCGTAGCCGGTCACCTCGCTGGACACGCGTAGCTCGATCAGTTCGTGATTTTGGCAGGCACGCAGGAACACGCCGTGCAGATCGCCGCGGTGCACGACGGCATAGGGATTGCCGAACCGCGCGCGAAACGCATCGCCGAGATCGATATGGGTGATCTCGTCGGCGGTCAGCGCATCCATCAGCCGCAGCTGATCGATATAGACCGCCATGTTGCGCGCGGCCTCGCCGACGCCGAGATAGTCGAAGGCGTGGAACGCGTTCGGGCCGAGCTGGATGCCGGCGCCGATCTCACCGAGCGCGGCAGCCTTCTCCAGCAAGATGGAGCGGATGCCCTTCTGCGCGAGGCCGAGCGCCACGGCAAGGCCACCGATGCCGCCGCCCGCGATCAGGACAGGTCTCGTCTGCGCCATCAGCCCGACCTCCCGAGATGTTCGAGCGCGTCCTCGGCGCGCAGCGGCACCCGCGACGCCTCGTTGTTGAGGTCGACGAGCTGGGTCAACAGCGCCAGCAGCGTCTTGCGGTCGGCCGGCTTCAGCGGCTGCAGCATCCGCGCCTGCGCCTTGTCGACCGAAGGCATGATATCGCTCAGCACCGCCGCGCCGGCCTTGGTAAGATAGAGCAGCTTGACGCGCTTGTCCTCGGGCGCCGGCTTGCGCACGATGAACTCCTTGGCCTGCAGCCGTTCGATCACATTGCCGAGCGTGGAGCGGTCGAACGCGATCACCGCCGAGAGCCTTGTGGCGTCGATGCCGGGATGGGTCGAGATCGTGACCAGCGCGGCATATTGCACCGGCGTCAAGTCGAACGCCTTGCACTCCTCGATGAACAGCGCGACCGCGATCTGCTGCATCCGCCGGAACAGGTAGCCGGGCGCGGTGTAGACCGCGTCCATCGTGACGGGCGTTGGCTTGTTATTCGGCATCGGGCTGCTTGTCCGGGGCGGCGTCGGCGAACGCCTTGACCTGTTTCGCCGCGGCCTCGGCCTTGAGCAGGCGCGGATAGGCCGAGACGTCGACGCCGAAACGCCGCGCATTGGCGAGCTGCGGCACCAGGCAGAGATCGGCCAGCGTCGGCGCATCGCCAAAGCAGAACGGGCCGGCTTCCGCCGCGATCAGGGTCTCGCAGGCCGACAGTCCCTCGCGATTGGCCCAGGCCGCCCATTCCGTCACCTGCTCCTCGGGCAGGCCGAGCTGACGGAGCCGCGCCAGCACCTTCAGATTCTGCACCGGATGGGTGTCGCAGGCGATCGCCTGCGCAAACGCCCGCACCTTAGCGCGCCGCAGCGGATCATTCGGCAAGAGCGGCGGGTTGGGATTGGTCTCGTCGAGCCATTCGATGATCGCGAGCGACTGGGTGAGGATCGCGCCGGCGTCGCTCTCCAGCGTCGGCACCAGCCCCTGCGGATTGATCGCAAGATAGGCCGGCGCGCACTGCTCGCCCTTGCGCAGATGATGCGGCAGATGCTCTGAGGTGAGCCCCTTCAGATTGAGGGCGATCCGGACCCGGTAGGACGCGCTGCTCCGGAAATAGCCATGCAGCTTCATCGGAACCTCCCCCTGCGTTTCGTCATTGGCTTGTTTCATTGACGCTAGCCACATTGTCAGTATACTGTCAATTAAATTGCACCAACAATAATGATGGGAGGCTTGCCATGGAAGCCGTGCAGAAGACCCCGGAGCGCGAGGCATTCTACAAGAAGATCGACGGCCAGAACCTCTCGGCGCTGTGGAACGTGATGAACGATCTGATCACGCCGGAGCCGAAAAGCGCCTGCCGACCTCACTTGTGGAAGTTCGACCAGATCCGCGACTACATGAACGAGGCCGGCAAGCTGATCACGGCCAAGGAAGCCGAGCGCCGCGTGCTGGTGCTGGAAAATCCCGGGCTGCGCGGCCAGTCCAAGATCACGACCTCGCTGTTCGCCGGCGTGCAGATGGTGGTGCCGGGCGACATCGCCCCCGCCCATCGTCATGCCCAATCGGCGCTGCGCTTCGTGCTCGAGGGCAAGGGCGCGTTCACCGCCGTCGACGGCGAGCGCACCGCGATGTCGCCGGGCGATTTCGTCATCACCCCGTCGATGACCTGGCACGACCATTCCAACGAAACCAATGAGCCGATGTTCTGGCTCGACGGGCTCGACATCCCGATGGTGCAGTTCTTCGACTGCTCGTTTGCCGAAGGCGCCAAGGAGGACCAGCAGTCGATCTCCAAGCCGGCCGGCGCGAGCTTCGCGCGCTACGGACACAATCTGCTGCCGATCGACCAGAAGCGGACCTCGAAGACCTCGCCGATCTTCAACTATCCCTATGAATACACCCGCGAGGCGCTGGAGAAGGCCAAGGTCAGCGACGAATGGGACGCTTGCCACGGCCTGAAGCTGAAATTCTCCAACCCCGAGACCGGCGATTTTGCGATGCCGACCATCGGCACCTTCATCCAGCTGCTGCCGAAGGGTTTCAAGACCGCGCGCTATCGCGCGACCGATGCGACCGTGTTCGCCGCGATCGAGGGCAAAGGCCGCACAAGGGTCGGCGACCAGACCTTCGAGTGGGGACCGCGCGATTTGTTCGTGGTGCCCAGCTGGCACTGGGTCACCCACGAGGCCGATGCCGACTCCGTGCTGTTCTCGTTCTCCGACCGCCCGGTGCAGCAGAAGCTCGACCTGTTCCGCGAGGACAGGGGGAACGCGTAAGGGGCGCGGCAAAGTGTAATGCTGTCGTCCCGGGCAAGCGAAGCGCGACCCGGGACCCATAACCACAGGGTCTTGTTGTTCGAGGCGCTGGGGCCCCAGCCCTTTCTAACAACGACACCCTGTGGTTATGGGTCCCGGCTTTCGCCGGGACGACACCTTGGTTGTGGCGGCAGCGCGTCCCTTACCGCCAGTGCAGCAACCGCGTCTCCAGCAAATTGATCAGCTTCCCCACCGCAAGCCCGAACAGCGACAGGATCACGACGCCGGCGAGCAGCTGATCGGTCTGCATCAGATTGCCGGCCTGCAGCACGAAGGCGCCGATGCCGTATTGCGCGCCGATCATCTCGGCGCTGACGACGAGCAGCAACGCCACCGACGCGGTGATGCGGAATCCGGCGAGGATCGAGGGCAGCGCGCCGGGCCAGATCACGCGGCGCACGATGGCGTGGAACGGCACGTTGAAGCTTTGCGCCATCCGGATCAAATTGCGCGGCACCGCATCGACGCCGCTATAGACCGAGATCGCGGTCGAGAAGAACACGCCAAGCGCAATGGTCGCGATCTTCGGCTCCTCGCCGATCCCGAGCCACAGAATGAGCAACGGCAGCAGCGCGATCTTCGGAATCGGAAACAGCGCCGAGATGAAGGTGATGCCGACGCCGCGCGCCATGGTCGACAACCCGATCGCGAAGCCGACCACGACGCCGGCGGCCGTGCCGATGATCCAGCCGGTACCGATTCGCATAATGGACCACGACAAGTGCTGCCACAGCGCGCCCGACATCGCGAGCTTATAGATCGCGACCGCGATCGCCGACGGCGCCGGCAGGAACAGCGGATTGACCCATCCTGCGCTGCCGGCGAGCTGCCAGACCGCGATCACAAGCGCAAGCGCGATCCAGCCGGCATGGCGGCTGCCGCCAGGCGTGAAGCCGGCGCCGCGAAACGCGACCGGGCGCGTCGCCTCCGCCGATTGGTCTTTCGTTTCCCGCGGCGCGCGGTCAAGCATGCTGGACCTCGCGTTCGGCATCGATCGCCTCCGACCGGATCAGCGACCACAGCTCGCTTTGCAGCGTAGCCATCGGCCCGCGCGCGTGCGTCGTGCCGCGCTCGGCGCGCGTCATCGGGATGGCCACGATTTCCCGGATGCGGCCAGGGCGGCGCGACAGCACCACGACGCGGTCGGCGAGCCGCACCGCTTCCTCGAGATTATGTGTGACATAGACCGCGCCCATCGCACCGTCGGCGAGCAGACGGACGAAATCCTCCATCAGGAGCTCGCGGGTCTGCGAATCCAGCGCCGACAGCGGCTCGTCCATCAGCAGGATCGCGGGGCGAACCGCCAGTGCCCGCGCAATGCCGACGCGCTGGCGCATGCCGCCGGACAGCTGCTTGGGATAGGCGGCGCGAAAATCCGAGAGCCCGGTGCGACGCAGCGCATCGTCGACCACGGCGCGGCGCTCGCCGGCACTCAAGCCCGTATGGAGCAGCGGAAACGCGACGTTCTCCTCGACCGTGTTCCACGGCAGCAGGGCAAAATCCTGGAATACGAAGGTCAGCGGATTGAGGCTATCGGCCGGCGCGGCGCCGCGCAGCTCGGCGGCGCCTGCAGCTGGCCGCAGCAAGCCGCCAAGAATGGAAAGCAGCGTGCTCTTGCCGCAGCCGGACGGACCGACGATCGCGACGATCTCGCCGGCGCGCACCGTGAAGGAGACATCGTCGAGCACGTCAAGCGCGCCGAAGCGATGGCTGATATGGTCGGCGATCAGGTCCATGTCAGAGCCCCACTATTCCATCCGTCACCCTGAGGAGCCGCGCAGCGGCGTCTCGAAGGGTCGACGGCCCGGATGTAGCAGCTCGGCCGTCGACCCTTCGAGACGCGCGCAAGTGCGCGCTCCTCAGGGTGACGGGGATAGAGTTGTGCACGCAGTCCGACATCAATCCGCCTTCACATAATCCTTCGCGATGATCGCGTTGGCGTCAAAGCCCTTGTCCACAAAGCCCTGCCCCTGCAGCCATTTGATCTGGTTGTCGAGGTTCTTCACGTCGAGCTTGCCGTCGGGATCGATATAGGCGCAATTGCCGACCACCTGCGCGACCGGCAGGTTGGTGTATTTGGCGATGATCTCGAGCAGCGGCCTGGTCTTGTCGTTGATCGGCGCCACGCCGTCCTTGATCGCAGTCAGGATCACGTCGTGATATTCGTGGTCGGCACGGGTGAGCGCGGTGAGCAGCCTGGTCACCAGCGGTGCGTTGGTCAGCGCCTTCGGCGACGCGAAGATGGCCCCTAACTGCCACGGCGTCTCGTCGCCGACCCAGCCGAGCAGTTTCGCGCCGTTGGAATCCATCAGCGTCCGCGCGGTCGAGACCGGCAGCAGCGCGGCGTCGACGGTTTCGCCCTTCAGCGCCGCGGCCGCGTTCGACAGCGACTGCAGCGGCACCACCTTCACGTCGGACAGCTTGAAGCCGTATTTGTCGGCGAGCAGGCCGAGCGAATAATGGAAGCTGGAGCCGACCTGGGTCACCGCGACGCGCTTGCCCGCCAGATCCTTCGGCGTCTTGAGGCCGCTCGCATAGGCGTTGTTGCTGGCGAAGTAGCCGATCAGGGGATAGCCGGCCTTCTCGCGGCTCATGCCGCCGATCACCTTCAGCGTGCCCTTGCCGGCGAGATTGTAGAGGCCGGCGGTGACGGCGGTGATGCCGACATCGACATCGCCCGACGCGGTCGCGACCGCGATCGGCTGCGCCGCGTCGAAGAACTTCAGCTCGACGTCGAGCCCGGCGTCGCGGAAATAGCCCTTGTCCTGCGCGATGAACACCGGCGCCGAGGACGACAGACGCAAGACGCCGATCTTCGCCTTCAGGAGATCGTCGGCCCGCGCGATGCCGCTCGCGGCCCACACCAGGAGACCCGCGAGTGCGAGCCGCGCCCAACCCTTCATTGCCGTCTCCACTCATAATCCTTCAGGCACGGCCTGATCGCGGCCGATGAACGCGCCCTGCGTGCTGAGCTGTTGTTGCAACTTTTCGACGGAAATGTCGCGCGGAATCGTATTTCCCGACAGCGCGAGTGCGGCAGCGGTTCCCGCCGCCTCGCCCATCACAAAGCAGGCACCGGAGACCCGCGCCGCCGATTGCCCTTCATGGGTCATCGACGCGCAGCGGCCGGCGACCAGGAGATTGTCGACGCCCTCCGGTACCAGCATGCGGTACGGCAACTCGTTGTAACCGCGGCTCTCCGGGATCGGCGGAAACTCGAAGATCACATCGCCCGGCACATGGGATTCCTTCGGCCAGCCATTGACGCCGATCGAATCTTCGAACGAGGCGCAGCCCAGCACGTCCTCGCCTGACAGCATGTAGCCGCCGATCACACGCCGCGTCTCGCGGATGCCGAGCTGCGGCGGCAGATCGACGATGTAGGAATTCTCGAAGCCGGGCACCGTGCGCAGGAACTTGAACGCTTCGACCGCCTGGCGGCGCCCCTCGATCTCGCCGCGCGTCATGTCATCGGGATCGATGCCGGAGATGGCGCCGCCGTCGCTGCGCGTCACCTGGGTGAAATTCACCCGCCATTCGATCTGCGATTTCTGCGGCCGCACGATCGCGGACTTGCGTGGAAATTTGTGCGTGCCGGCGGCCTCGGCCTGCGCCATCCGCTCCGGGATGGTGCGCCACGCATCGCCGGCCTTCGCCGGATCGATGCCGTTGAGGCGGAACATCATCGAGGGGTAGAGCATGCCGCCCTGGTTGTCGCCGACCTCATGGGGCGCCCCCGCCCACACCGCGAGATCGCCGTCACCGGAGCAATCGATGAAGATGCTGGCGCGCACCGCCTGCCGGCCGGCCTTGGTTTCCACCATCAGCGCACGGATGTGCGAACCATCCATGACGACGCCGGCGCCGAGCGCGTGGAACAGGATGTCGACCTTGTGATGCGCCAGCAGATCGTCGGCCGCGATCTTGTAGGCCGCGGTGTCGTAAGCCTGCGCGAGTATCTTGCCGAGGATCAGATGCGGCGCGTTCAGCCCGCCGAGCCGGTCGATCCGCGCCAGCAGGTCGGAGGCGATACCCTGCACCACGCGGTGCATCTCGCCGAAGACGTTGGCGTGCAGTCCGCAGAAGTTGGTCACGCCGGCCGCGGTGCCCATGCCGCCGAGAAATCCGTAACGCTCGATCAGGAGCGTCCGCCGTCCGGCACGTGCCGCGCCGACCGCTGCCGCGATGCCGGCGGGACCGCCGCCGAGCACCACCACGTCATATTCGCCATAGACCGGGACCTGCCGCGCAGGTTCTTCGATCGTGCTCGCTCGCATCATTTCCGCCCTCAACAAAGTTGATTGGGCCAACTATGAATTGATGCAGATTGCAGTACAATCCACCAAATTATGTAATCAGCTTTCGCGAATCGAGAAAGGCTCGAGCAAGGCAGATGGATACGCTGGTCAACCTCGAAGCCTTCCTCGCCACCGCCGATGCCGGCGGCTTTTCCGCCGCGGCGCGCAAGCTCAATATCGCGACATCCGTCGTCGCCAAGCGCGTCACCCAGCTCGAGGAGCGGATCGGCACCGCGCTGTTCCACCGCTCGACCCGCCAGTTGCGGCTGACCGAGGCCGGGCAGCAATATGTGCATCGCGCCCGTGGCGTGGTTGCCGATGTCGGCGATCTCTTGTCGCGGATGGGCGAGAAGCAGCGCGACCTCTCCGATCATCTGCGGGTCAAGGGGCCGACCTCGCTGACGGTTGCGCGGCTCGCCGATGCCTTCACGATCTTCCAGAAGCAGAACGGAAGCGTGAAGTTCGAGATCGTGATGATCGACCGCCCGGTCGATCCGGTGACCGAAGGTTTCGACCTCGCGATCGGCGCCTTCCCGCATTCCTTTGGCGGCGTGGTTGACGAGCCTTTGTGCCGGCTGCCGCGCCTCGTATGCGCCTCGCCGGCCTATCTGAAGAAGCACGGCATACCGAAGCATCCGCGCGACCTGGTCGATCATCGCTGCCTCAGTTTTCTGCCGACCGGACCGGAATGGCCGTTCGAGGGACCGCGTGGCCGCATCAATATCCAGGTCCGCCCGATTCTCTCTTCGAACGAAGGCCGCGTGCTGACGCAAAGCGCGATCGCCGGCAACGGCCTTGCGCTGCTCTCGCACTATCTGGTCGCGGACGCGCTGCGCGACGGCGCCTTGCAGCCGGTGCTCACCGACTTTCCGATCCCCGAATTGTGGGTCAAGGCCGCCGTTCCCGAGCGCCGCATCGATGCCGCCGCGGTGCAGGCGCTGCTGAAGACATTGAAAAAATCGCTGTCGCAGCCGCTGTGACGGGACGCCGGCCTTGCCGTTGGCATGCCGAGCTGAGACAAGGACGCGAAAGGATCGCCCGCTTGAAACTCCTGATCTCAATGTCGTTTGGTCTCATCATCGTCGCTGGGCCCGCGGCGGCGATCGAGACCTGCCGCTTCATCGAGGCCAAGGCGGAGCGCGAGGCCTGCTATCATCGGCAAGAGCAGGACCTTGCGGCGAAGCGCAAGCCCGAGCCGCCGGTGACACGGTCGAGCGAATCGAAGACGTTCGATCAGCTGCAGCAGATGCGCCGCGACGACGAAGAGGTCTATCGCAGCATGCGCGGCATCTGCCGCGGCTGCTGAGCTTACGCGCCGCCGCCCCAGCGGCCGGCGCGCTTTTCGGCGAAGGATGCTAGACCTTCGGCAGCTTCCGCGGTCTGCCGCTTGGCCGAATGCAGATGAACGAGGCGCTTGTAGGCCTCATCGTCCACCGCCATGCCGCCGAAGGAGCTCTCCATCGCAAGCTTCTTTGTCTCGGCCATCGCATCCGGCGCATTGCCGAGCAGTTGCTCGACGACCTTGGCGCCGGCGCTGTCGAGATCGGCTGATGACACCACCTCATGGACGAGGCCGATGCGGCGGGCATCCTCGGCGCCGAACCGTTCGCCGGTCAGCGCATAGCGGCGCACCTGGCGGACGCCGATCGCGTCGCAGAGCTGCGGGATGATGATCGCCGCGGTCAGGCCCCAGCGCACCTCGGTGATCGAGAACAGCGCATTGTCGGCCGCGATCACGATATCGCAGGCCGAGATCACGCCGGTGCCGCCGCCGAAGCAGCCGCCCTGCACCAGCGCCACGGTCGGGACCGGCAGCGTGTTGAGGCGCTGCACCGCCTCGAAGGTGGCGCGCGAAGCCGCCTCGTTCTCCTCGAACGATTTCGGCCGGACGCCGTTGATCCATTTCAGGTCGGCGCCGGCCTGGAAATGCTTGCCGTTGCCCTTCAGCACGACGACGCGCACCGGCCTGGTCGAGAGATCGTCGATCGCGGCCAGCACGCCCGCAATCAGCGCGCCGTCATAGGCGTTGTTGACCTCGGGGCGATTCAGCGTGACGGTCGCGACCCCGCGCGCATCGAGGCTCCACAGGACTGGGCTGGCCGACATGACGTTGCTCCCTCGTTCGGCATTGCTGTTATCTTGTACCAGCCTTGCACTATGGCGAGAGCAGATGCCTTGATCCATCACTTTCGAGCGCGCGCGACCGCGCCACGCGCATGACGGGTTGCGCGATGCCCCGCGCTTGTGGAAACTGACGGGGCACGTTGCGGAGAATTGTTCCACTCATGCGTATTTGCATTTTCGGCGCGGGCGCCGTCGGCAGCCACTTCGCGGTCCGGCTCGCGCGCGCCGGTCACGATGTGGCGTGCGTGATGCGCGGGCCGCATCTCGACGCGGTCAGGGCCAGCGGACTGACGCTGAAGGTCGGCGATAGCAGCGTCACCGCCAAGGTGAAGGCCTCAGCCGATCCTGCCGATCTGGGGCCGCAAGACGTCGTCATCAGCACACTGAAGGCGACCGGCATCGGCGCGCTCGCAACCGGGCTCCCGCCGCTGCTTCAGCGCGACACATCAATCGTATTCGCGCAGAACGGCATTCCCTGGTGGTACGGTCTCGGCCTGCCGCCGCAGCATCCCGCGATTCCCGACCTCGGCTTCCTCGATCCCGGCGGGCATTTGCGCAGCGTCGTCCAGAAGGAGCGGATCATCGGCGGCGTGATCTTTTCCTCCAACGAGGTGGTCGCTCCGGGCGTCGTCGCGAACCTGTCGCCGGACCGCAACCGCCTCTTGATCGGTGAATGCGACGATCGGCAGAGCGAGCGCATCGCCCGCTTGCGCTCGGCGCTCAACGACGCCGCAATCGAATCGCCCGAGGTCAAGGAGATCCGCGAGACGATCTGGTCGAAGCTATTGACCAACATGTCGATGTCGGTGCTCTGCCTGTTGACCGGACTGACCGCGCGCGGCGTCCGCGACGATCCCGACATGCAGGACGTGATGCCGCGCCTGCTCGACGAAGCCAATGCGGTGGCGACACGCTATATCCCCGCGGTCAAGCGCGTCACCCGCAGCGGGCCGGCACCGGACCACAAGCCATCGATCCTGCAGGATTACGAGCTCGGGCGCGCCATGGAGATCGATGTGCTGGTGCGCGCACCGGCCGCATTTGCCCGTGCAGCCGACATTTCGACCCCGATGCTCGACCTGATGGCCGCGCTCGCGATCCAGAAGGCGCGTGACAAGGGCCTGTATCAGGGCTGACAATCCGACCCACCACGATAACAAGCAGGGACATCGAACCATGCAAGTCAAGGACAAGGTCTGTGTCGTCACCGGCGGCGCGAGCGGCATCGGCGAAGCGGTGGCGCGGGCCTATGCGGACGCCGGTGCACGCGGCGTCGCGGTCGCCGATCTCAAGACCTCGCGCGACAGGCTCGCCAGCGTCGCCGGCGATATCGACGGTCTGGCGGTCACCGCCGATGTCGGGCTCGAGGAGGACATCAAGGCGTTGATCGCCGCGGCCGAGGACAAATATGGCCCGGTCGACGTGTTCTTCTCCAATGCCGGGCTGTCGCGCAAGGGACAAGAAACCGCGTCCGATGCCGACTGGGATGTGAGCTGGCGCGTGCATGTGATGAGCCACGTGTTCGCGGCGCGCGCGCTGGTGCCCGGCATGCTGGCGCGCGGCTCCGGCTATCTCATCAACACCGCATCCGCCGCGGGGCTGTTGGCCTCGCTGAACTCGATGCCGTACGGCGTGACCAAGAACGCCGCGGTCGCGCTCGCCGAGCATCTCGCCATCCAGTATGGCGATCGCGGCATCCGCGTCTCCGTGCTCTGTCCGCAATCGGTGCAGACGGGGATGACCACGCCGGGCCCGAGTGCGGCGCGCGTCGACGGCGTGCTGCAGCCGGGCGAGGTGGCGCGGATGGTGATCGAGGCGATGGCGGAGGAACGTTTCCTGATTCTGTCGCATCCGCAGGTTCAGGAATACATGCAGCGCAAGGCCACCAATCGCGAGCGCTGGCTGTCCGGCATGCGCCGCCTGCGCGACCGGATCTATGGCGGGGCGGCGTCAGCCTGACCGTAGCCGACGTCAGGCTGACGGCGGCGCAAATCTCTCCAGCAGGCCGGAATAGGCCTTGGCCGCGGGCGACGCATAAGCACCGCGACGTGACGTCGTGAGCTTGAGGCCGGCAAGCGCTTCCGCCTGCTTCACCGCGGCGGCCACGCCGTCGACCACAGGCGCGCCGAATTGCACCGACAGCTCATGGGCAAGATCGGCCATGCCGGCGCAGCCGAGCACGATGGCGTCCGCACCCTTGTCCAGCGCGCGGGCGATCTCCGCCTCCAGCCTCGGTCTGGCGCCCGAGCCCGGCTTCTCGAGATCGAGCACCGCGACATCGCAGGCGGTGACCACCGCGCGGTCGGCAAAGCCGTAGCGGCGCACCAGTTCCTCCAGCGGCACGATCGAGCGCGGCAGCGTGGTGACGATGCCGATGCGCTTGGCGATCTGTCCGGCGGTGACGAGCGCCGCCTCGCAGATGCCGACCACCGGATAGCGCGCCGCCGACCGCGCGGCGTCTAACCCGGTATCGTCGAAGCAGGCGATGATGCCGGCATCGGCATCGGGCGTCTTCAGCAGCGCCTCGATCAGCCCGGGCACGGCGAAGGCCTCGTCATAGAAGCCTTCGATCGAGGCCGGTCCCATCGCAGATGTGACGGCGACGATCTCGGTGCTAGGTGCGGCCACCGCTTGCGCCGCGGCCGCGATGGTCGCGGTCATCGACGCGGTGGTGTTGGGATTGACGATCAGGATTTTTGTCATGGTCCGAGATTAGTAGCCCGGATGGAGCGAAGCGCAATCCGGGACGGTGTCACAGGTGGAAGGACCTGCCCCGGATTTCGCTGCGCTTCATCCGGGCTACAGATTCTAAGAGTGCTTCGCGACCCAGGCCGCGAAGGCATCGAGCACCTCGGCCATCACCTCGTGGTCGTCGCGGCCGGAGCGCTTGAGGACATGGAAGGAGTGATCGGCCTCCTGCACCAGATGCAGCGTCGCGCGCGCGCCCAACCCCTTCACCACGGGCTCGAGCAAATCGAGCTCGGCCAGCGCATCGCGCGTGCCCTGCAGGAACAGCATCGGGACGTTGACCTCGGCGAGATGCTTGGCCCGCTCGCTCGACGGCTTGCCGGCGGAATGCAGCGGAAAGCCGAGGAACACCAACCCGCGCACGCCGGCGAGCGGCGCCCTGGCCTGCGCCTGCGAGGTCATGCGTCCGCCGAACGACTTGCCGCCGGCGAACAGCGGCAGTTCGCCGCAATGACGCACAGCTTCCGCCACCGCGGCACGCACCGTCGCCTGCGCGACGGCGGGCGGATCGGGCCGCTTGCTGCCCTTATCCATGTAGGGAAACTGATAGCGCAATGTCGCGATGCCGCGCTCCGCCAGGCCCTCCGCGATCACGGCCATCGAGGGATGCGTCATGCCGGCGCCGGCGCCGTGGGCAAACACATAGGCGCCACGAGCCTGCGCCGGCCGCAGCAGCAGCGCGGACACTGTGCTGTCGTCCGAGACGCTGATCGAAAGCGGTTGTGTGCCTGACGCGTTCAAGATGACATCTCGAAGAATTGTTGCTCCGTTACTTCTAGTCGCAGGCCTCGATGCGCGCAAATGCCGCCGCAACTGGCACGCCGCAAGTGAACTGGCTCACAGCGGATCAACATTTCCGTTGTTAGACCAAGCGCCGCCACTGTAGGATGGCGCACACCGCATCACACGCTTAACGCGAACTCGTTTTTCGGCGAATTTTAACATCTCGTCCATATGACGCGCGGGTACCGCGAATTGGGGGAACGGGGCATGCCTCGCAAGACGATATTCGTCATCGGACTGTTGATTGTCGCCGGCGTCCTCTATTTCAAGGACGATATCGAGACGGTCGCGAGCGGCTTCCGCGTCAAGGTCGTCGACTACCAGCCGCCGGCAAAGACCGTGTGGCTGGATCAGAATGTCAGCGCGGAGCGGCTGCGCTGGTTCTACCACGCCGACCAGGGCACGCGGACCTTCGGCATTCCCCATGAATGGTTCATGGCGCTGGAGCAGCCGACGGTCTGGCCGCTGTTCACCGCGGCGCCGCGACTCAGCGAGACCAATTATCTCGGACGCTTCGGCTTCATTCCCGACACGGTGATTCCAGGCAAACCCGATGCGCTGCCGATCGGCTTCGCGCAGGGCGGCCCGATGGCCGATGCCAACGGCGCGCCATGGCGCAACCCGCACAGCAAAGCCGACATGACCGGCGTAGGCCTCACCTGCGCCGCTTGCCACACCGGCAGCTTCAGCTATCGCGGCACCGAGATCGTGATCGACGGCGGGCCGGCCAACACCAATCTGTTCGAATTCCAGAAGAGCGTCGGCGTCTCGCTGCTGCTGACGCGGTTCTGGCCGGGGCGCTTCGCGCGCTTTGCCGACGAGATCCTGGGCAAGGATGCCAGCCTCGACGAACGCATGGCGCTGCGCGGCCAGCTCGACCTCGTGCTGAAGCAATACGCCAACATCAATTCGCTCGAGAACAAGGTCGCCGCCAACAGCGTCGAGGAAGGCTATGCGCGGCTCGACGCGCTGAACCGGATCGGCAACCAGGTGTTCTCGATCGACCTGAACAACCCGAACAATTACGCCTCGCATTCGGCGCCGGTGCATTTCCCGCGAATCTGGAACGCACCGTGGTTCAGCTGGGTGCAATATGACGGCTCGATCATGCAGCCGATGGTGCGCAACGCCGGCGAGGCGCTCGGCGTCAGCGCCGAGCTCAATCTGCTCGACGAATCCAAGGGAATTTACAAGTCGAGCGCGCGGATCGACGTGCTGCACGAGATGGAGCGGATGATCGCCGGCGAACCGCCCAGCGAGGACAAGGGCTTTGGCGGACTGGCGTCGCCGAAATGGCCGGAGAACATCCTGCCTCCGATCAACATGGATCTCGCGAAGAAGGGCGGCGAGCTCTACAAGACGCATTGCCAAGGCTGCCACGGCCCGGCAATCGACAGCAAGGCGCTGCCCGCGAGCGAAGCCTTTGCGCTGTTCAAGGACAAGAAGCGCTGGATCAAGAACGAGGCCGGCCAGCCACTGCTCGATGTCGAGATGATTCCGATCAGCCATATCGGCACCGACAGCGCGCAAGCCGAGGGCCTCGCGCACCGCACCGTCGAGACGCCGGCCAATCTCAACATCAAGGACGGCAGTTTCGGTCCGGCGCTCGGCGACCTCGTCGAGAAGACCGTCGATTATTGGTACGACCAGAACAAGACCCCGCCGGAAGACCGCAAGCGCATCAACGGCTACCGGCCGAACGAGATCCAGGCGCCGCTCGCCTACAAGGTCCGGCCGCTCAACGGCATCTGGGCGACCCCGCCCTATCTGCACAACGGCTCGGTCCCGACCATCTACGCACTGCTGTCGCCGGTGAAGGATCGTCCCGCAACCTTCTATCTCGGCAGCCGGGAGTACGATCCCAAGGATCTCGGCTATGTCTGGAAGGACAAGATCAAGAACGCCTTCATGCTCGACACCACCAAGCGCGGCAACGGCAATTCCGGACACGAATTCTCCAACGAGAAGCGCACCGGCGTGATCGGGCCGGAGCTGAAGGAAGACGAGCGCCGCGCCCTGATCGAGTTCATCAAGACGTTGTAGGCCCCGAAGAGACTGCGCCCCCTCTCCCGCTTGCGGGCAGGGCTATCGCATATGCCCCTTGGCGACCGCGCAAGTGCTTGGCCTCGTGGTTCGAGACGCGCCGCAAGCGGCGCTCCTCACCATGAGGGTCTACTATTGTGCCGCAAAACAAGACCTCATCCTGAGGAGCCCGCCGAAGGCGGGCGTCTCGAAGGATGGCCACGAGGGCACCGCCACGAAATGCGATAGCCCTGCGCTTGCGGGGGAGGATTGGGGTGAGGGTATCTCCGCGAGTCACATAGCGGAAAGAGTGCCCACCCGCGTCGCATCTTGCGATGCGATGCGACCTAAGAGCGAGCTTCGCTCGTCTCGCCCCCGCAAGCGGGAGAGGTGAACTGAGTTTGCAGAAAGAATCCTGCACATCCTCCGTGTCGGCTGATGTCCTCGCCAACAGCGGCTGTCCCTCAACTCTTCGGCACCGGCTGCCGGCGCGCCGGGCGGGTCATTGCTTCGAGTTCAAGCAACTGGTTGAGCTGCGCTTCGGTCAGCAGCTTTTCCTCCAGCACGATGTCGGCGACCGAGCGGTTCTCCTTGAGCGCACGGCGCGCCACGCGCGATGAAGCCTCGTAGCCGAGCGACGGCGCCAGCGCCGTGATCAGGCCGATCGAGCCCTGCACCAGGCTGCGGCAGCGCTCGCGATCGGCCTCGATGCCGTCGACGCAACGCTTGGTCAGCGTATCGACCGCCGCCGTCAGCATGCGCAGCGAGCTCAAGACACAATAGCCGATGGTCGGCTCGAACGCGTTAAGCTGCAATTGGCCACCCTCGGCGCACATCGTCACCGTGAGGTCGTGCCCGATCACCAGGAAGGCCACCTGATTGACCACCTCGGGAATGACAGGATTGACCTTGCCCGGCATGATCGACGAGCCGGCCTGCACGGCGGGCAGGCGGATTTCGCCGATGCCGGTGCGCGGCCCCGACGACAACAGCCGCAGGTCGTTGCAGATCTTGGACAGCTTGACCGCGACGCGCTTGAGCACGCCGGAGAACAGCACGAAGGCGCCGAGATCGGACGTCGCCTCGATCAGGTTAGATGCCAGCACCATCGGCTGGCCGGACAGCCGCGACAGCTCCTCGACCGCGAGCGCCGCATAGCGCGGATCGGCATTGATGCCGGTACCAATCGCGGTGGCGCCGAGATTGACCTCGCGGAACAGCGCGGAAATCTCGTTCAGGCGCGCGACGTCCTCCTTCACGGTCACGTGGAAGGCGTCGAATTCCTGGCCGAGCGTCATCGGCACCGCATCCTGAAGCTGGGTCCGCCCCATCTTCAACACGTCGGCGAACTCCACCGCCTTGCCCTTGAGGGAGTAGGCGAGATCGTCCAGCGCGCGCACCAGCGGCTGGGTGGCGAAGATCACCGCGAGCCGCAGCGCGGTCGGATAGGCGTCGTTGGTCGACTGCGCCATGTTGACGTCGTCGTTCGGATGCAGCGCGTGATAATCGCCGGGCTTGCGCCCCATCAGCCGCAGCGCGACGTTGGCGATCACCTCATTGGCGTTCATGTTGGTCGAGGTGCCGGCACCGCCCTGGATCGCGTCGACGATGAAGGATTCGGCATAGACCTTTTCGGTCGCAATCTGGGTGCAAGCCGCTTCGATCGCATCCGCCTTCTCGGGTGCAAGATAGCCGAGCCGCTTGTTGGCGCGCGCGGCGGCCTGCTTCACCAGCGCCAGCGCGCGGACGAATTCCGGGAAGTGCCCGACCGGCACGCCGGTGATCGGAAAGTTCATCACCGCGCGCTTGGTGTGAATGCCCCACAGCGCATTGGCCGGCACGTCGTCCTCGCCGAGCAGATCGTGCTCGGTGCGGGACTGCGCCTGCTCGATCGGCACGGTGCGGACGGTCGCGACCGCGAGGTGGCTGGGGCCGCCGCTCTCGCCGGAGGCGGACGCGGCAGCTGCAGTGTTGGCGGTCTCAACCTTCGATTCGGCCATCGGTACCTCCGTTACCTCTCGCAGATCTTGTCGTCAGCGACGCCGGCGATGATGCGCCGGGCGGGCGTCGAAAGCCAATGCCTATCGGCAGAGTCTTGCACACCGGTGAGCGGCAAGACGCGGAAAAGCGGCATCGGCGCGCGCCGAACCGGGAGATTAAGGGCTTTGCCTTATCCGTCATGATAACAACAACTTATAGCTCGATATCGTGGCTCGCTTTGCGACCGATGCGGCTGCTTTCTCCGCCCCGTCGTCGCGTGCTAGACGAGCATCGACTGGCGCGAGGGCGCCGCCGACACTGAACGAACCAAGGGCCAAAGCCGTGTCCAACAACAACGAAGCGATCACCATCAAATTCCGCTGCCCGGCGGAGCTCGAGGGCAAGATTCCGCCGCCGGTGCCTGCATCATTGGGTCTTCCCGGATGGCTCAAGGCGATGCCGACGCAGGCCTTCAATACGATGAGCAATCGCGAAGAGGATACCGTCAAGCGCTGCCCGCCATTCGTCGATGCGATGACATCGGGTTTCCTGTTGCCGCTGGTCTGCGATCTCAAGGTCGAGAATGGCGCGATCACCTGGGACAACGACCTTCCGGCCGGCGGCGCGCTCGAATTCCCGCGCTCGCCGGTCGGATTCCACGACGAAAGCCAGGTGGTCGGCTCGCCGCTGTTCGAGCCCGACCGCTTCGTCATCAAGTTCATCAATCTGTGGACCATCGAGGCGCCGCCGGGCTATTCGCTGTTCTTCACGCATCCGGTCAACCGGTTCGACCTGCCGTTCACCACGCTGACCGGCATGGTCGATTGCGATCTGTTTCACGACAGCTGGGTTCATTTCCCGGCACGCTGGCACGACACCAGTTTCAACGGCGTGTTGCCCAAGGGCACGCCGGTTGCGCAATGCTTCCCGGTCAAGCGCGAGAACTGGGTCGCGCAGACCGCGGCGATGACGCCGGATGAAACATCGCGCGCGCAGGAACTGACCAACAGGATGGCCCGCGAGTCCGGACTCTATCGGCGCCAATTCCGGACGTAGATCGGGCGCGCGAAACTGCGTTGCGGGGCGATGACGGGCGTTGGTGGGGAGAAGATTCCCTCCGCCGGTCCCTGCGAAAGCAGGGACCCATACGCCGCGGCGGGTGTTGTGACCAGGACTCGTCGTTCCGGCATCGCTCAACAATGACCATTGGTAGTTATGGGTCCCTGCTTTCGCAGGGACGACGGTACACCGGCGGCCGAAGCTCTAGATTCTTGTTTTGACGCGTTAGCGCAAACCGGTGTCTGCTTCGCTCGAAAACGCTAGCTCAGGAATTCCGCAAAGGCGCTGCGGCGGAAGAAGAAGCGGCCGTGCGATGACATGATCAGCGCGGCCGTCGTGCGGCCGATCATTTGCGGCCGGCCGCGCAACGCCAGACGCAGATTGGCCTCGCCGGCCGCGCGGTCGCCCATTTCCAGAAGACTGGCGGAGAAGCTGAGACGCATCAAGGGATCGTCGGGCCGCTGCGCCATCACCTGGCGGTAGAGATCCGCCGCGGCAGCATATTCGCCATCGAGCAGCAGCACACGCGCGAGCGCGGCCAGAACATCCGGATGTCCCGGCGCCGCAATGCGCAGCTTCTCCAGAATCTCGCGCGCCCGGCCGCGCTCATTGCGCTGGGGCAGCAGCTGCGCCAGCAGGAGCTGAAACTCGAGGCTCCCCGGCGCGAGAGCAAGCGCGCTCTCGATGACGGCAACCGCCTCGTCGATGCGACCGGCCGAGTGCAATTGCCCTGCCAGCGCCTGGAATGCCGGCAGGTACGGCGGCCGCCGCGCGGTGGTTCGCCGCAGCAGATCGATCGCCTCGCTGCCGCGACCGGCGCCTCCAAGCGCTGCGCCGAGCAGGGTCTCGAGGCCGGGATCGTCGACGCGGCGCACGGCCCGCTCGAGTGGCGCGATCGCCTCCTCGTTGCGGTTCTGGATCATCAGCGCCCGTGCCAGGATCGAGGCCGCGCCGACATCCGTCCGGTTTGCCTTCAAGACCTCTGCCGCCAGCCGCTCGGCTTCGACGACCTGTCCCATCTGCAATGCGACCACGGCGCGTTGCAGGACCGGAGATGGGCTGGGCCCGCGATTGGAAGGAGGCGGCGGTTTCGGCATGCGGTCCGTCGTGAGATGGTTCTTGTCAGCCGTTATCACTGCCGCCGACGGAGCGTCCAGCGAAAGTCGCATCCGGACACCGAGATACCGTCCGGTTCCAGCCTCCACCGTCCGATTTCATACATCCCTGCGGCTGTCAGGCGACGGGGACCAACCGCCCTCTCCCTGCAATTTTTCGACTGCTTAACCTATTCAATCTAGCTTGGGTTGCCATCACAGGGCCCGGCTTGATGCTCGCAACAACGCTCGAAACCATTCAGTCGACGGACTCGAAGCGCACCAACTACACGCGCGGGATTCTCGTGATGCTGGTCGCCGCCCTCCTGTTCAAGGTTGTGTGGTTCTCCCAGCTGGGGCTGGGGCACGGCCGCGAACTGGTCGACTTTGCCGCCTTCTACATTACCGCAAAGCTGGTGTGGCTCGGCGACCTCGACCAGGCCTATCAATTCGCGAAGCTCGCCATCATCGAGAAGCAGGCGTCGGGCGGGCACGACGGCTTCATGCCATGGACCTATCCGCCGCAATTCAACCTGCTGCTGGCTCCGTTCGCGCTGGTCCCGTTCGGAATGGCCTATCTGCTGTTCATGGCCTCGACGCTGGCTCTTTACCTCGCCGTGCTGCGGCGTCTTGCCGGAAACCGGTTCGTGCTCGTGCTGATCGTTTTCTTTCCGACGATCGGGGTCACGCTGGCATGCGGTCAGAACAGCTTCCTTACCGCCGCACTGATCGGACTGGTGTGCCTGTACTTCGAAGAGCGACCGATGCTCGCGGGCGTGGCCCTTGGTCTCATGATCATCAAGCCGCATTTCGCCGTTGCCTACGCACTCTATGCCATCCTGCGGCGCTCGTGGATCGTCGTGATGACGGCGGGCGCCGTCGTGCTGATCAGCTCGGCGATCTGCACGGTGCTGTTCGGCATGCAGATCTGGACCGTAATGCTGCAGAGCGTGCATGATTCGTCGGTATTCCTGCGGGAAGCCTATTATCCGCTGTATCGAATGGTCTCGGCCTATGCCGCGCTGCGAACCACGGGGTTCTCCGCATCGGCAGCGTTTATCGGCCAGGGCGTCGTCGCCGTCCTTGCGCTCGGCGTCGTGCTGGTCGCGGCCTACCGCAAGATGCCGGTGCGCGAGAGTCTCGGCCTGACCGCGATCGTATCGGTTTGCATCAGCCCCTATGCGTATGATTATGACTTCCTGATCTTCAGTGTCGGAATGGCGCTGCTGTTGCCGGCGCTTCAGGCCAAGGCCCGCGAGTGGGAACGTGCGATCATCTATGCCGCGCCGATACCGATCGGCGCCTTCGGCTACATGCACACGGTCCATAACAACACGCCCCGCACGGACGCCCATTGGGTCGACGTGCTTTCGATCGGGGGCTTCGGGATCGCCGCGCTGATCACGCTGATCGTCGGAATCCTGCTGCTGCGCGGGTCAAGCGCCGCTTCCGTCCCGGCGCAGGGGCCGCTTGCGAGGATTTGAGCACCCGGCGCGACGCCCCCCCCCCCGCGATCACGTAACCCTCACGGCGCCATCATTTCGAGACGATCGCGCGCCGGCAGGGTCGACGCGAAGGCCTTCAGGGCGCCGGCGACGAGCTGCGGCTCCGCGGCGGGCGTGACGTAGAAGGTTACGTCACCCCGCGCGCCGGTCACCGGAATCGTGTGCAGGACCGCGACCTTCCTCCAGCTCGCCGGCACGCTCTGCGCAAACCAGCTGTCGTAGATCATGGCGACGCCGACATGATACTCGTCGGCGAGCGCGGCCATCTCGGCCGGGCCGTAGCGGCCGGCGCGCTTCGCCTTGCGCACCCGCTCCGAACCGAGCCCCCACAGATCCAGGACAAAGTTCGGATTTCCCCAGGCAACGAGCCCAAGATCGTTCACGGCAACCGGCCGCCGGTAAAGCTGCTGGGCGAAGCGGCCCAATTGATAATGCTGCTCGTAGACGCCGCGCGAGGCAAACGGCGTCTCCAGGGCGGCGCTGACATAGCCCACGCTGGCAAAACCGGCTAGCCCGACGCCGGCGAGCACGGCGGCAGTCCATTGCGGGACGCTCAAGACCGTTCGCGCGCGCGCAACCGCGTAGAGCAGCGCCAGCACCGCAAGCGCAACAATGTAAACCTCATACCGGTAGAACCAGCCATATTGGCCAAAGCCGAGATGCGCAGCGATCGCGGCGAGCACCGTCGCACAGACGATCAGCGCGCCGCGGTCGGAGCGCAGCAGCGCCGTCGCGCCGGCGAGCGCAAGACCGAGCAGCATCAGCCTGAAGCCGGCGGGATCAGCGAAGCTGTCGCCGAGATTGCGGAGGATGGAGGCGAACACGCCGGTTCCTTCATAGCCGGATTCGGCGATGCGCGATTTGAGCAGTACCGAGCTCGGCAAAAGCGGGAGCCCGAGCGAGGCCATTCGCGAGGAGTACGCGGCGAACGCGCAGAGCGTCACGGCGGCGGCCGCGGCGGCAAAACGGCGCTGGCCGAGCAGAGCAAACCCCATCATCGCCGCGATGGCAAATGCGATTCCCTCGAAGCGAATCAGCGGCAGCAGCACCAGCGCCGCGAAATGCATGGCGGTCGGCGACCGTCCGCGCGCGGCTTCGGTCAGGCCGCCGAAGGTCGCGACCGTGGCCCAAACGTGAAGACTGTGCTCCATGCCGGTCATCGGCAGCGCGATCGCGCTTGACGAAAAAATGGCGAGCAACGCGACGAAAAACAGCAGCGGCTTCTCCCGGCCGGGGCCAAGCAGTTCAGCCGATTCAAGAATGCGCAGGAAAGCCACGACGGTCGCTGCCGCGGCCGCGGCATTGATCAGGAGCGGACCGAATGCGCCAAGATGCAACGTCTCGGTCACGGCCAGCAGGTAGGGCCAGATGATCGACGAGCTTGGCGACGAGACCTCGGACGCATTGACGCCGTAGCCGCCGGACCGGATGTGATCGGCGACGGCGAGGTGGATGTAGGGATCGTCGAGGGTGAAGACCAGCCGGCCGTCGCAGAACGTGACGCTGAAGATCAGCGTCGCCGCGAACAGCACGAGCCACAGCGATGCCGTCACAAGCGGGACGCTCTGCCGGATCGCGCTGGATCGCGGGAACGACGCGTGGTTGGCGGCGACGCCAGGCATCAGATACGCATCCGTTTAAAGATCGTCTCCGGCAGCGCGCAGATGATCGCCATCACCAGCCGGAAGCGGCGGGCCACATAGATCACGTCACGCGGCCTCGTCACATCGGCCCGGAAGATATCCTCCGCGATTCGATCCGGCTGCACCGTCAGGGGAGCCGGCAGCTTCATATGCGCCGTCATCCTGGTCCGCACGAATCCCGGCTTGACGGTGACGACACGGACCTTGCCCGCAAGCGCCAGGCGATTGCGCAAGCCGGACAGGAATTGCGAGAAGCCGGCCTTGGCCGCGCCGTAGTAATAGTTCGAGGCCCGCCCGCGATCGCCGGCGACCGAGCTCACGCCGACGATGGTTCCCGAGCCGCGCGTCGCGAAGGCTTGCGCGAACAGTTCGAGCAGCAGGCTGGGCGCCTCGAAATTGGTGCGCATGATCTTCGTCGCAAGCTCGGGATCGGTCTCGGCACGCCCTTGATCGCCGAGCTCTCCGACAACGCATACGACGGTGTCAGGAAGCGTGGAAAGGCCGGCGACGAAGCCGGCAAGCTGCCCTGTCTGCAACACGTCGAGCGCGACAACCGAGGTTTCGATACCGCTTCGCGTCTTGATGTCGTCCGCATTGCGCTGTGCCGCCTCGATATCGCGGGCGGCGAGCATCACGCGCCATCCGTCCCGCGCATAGCGTAGCGCGGTCGCGTGCCCGATGTCCGAGCTGCCGCCAATCACCAGAATTGATTTTGTGCCGGTCATCAAATTCCAAGCCGTGCTGAAAGATGGGACACGAAGCGGCTGCTCGCCCCGGTCTGCTGGCGGATGTCCCGCAGGGCCGCAAGGCCGGGATATCCGGATTCGAATGTCGCGCGGGACTGCCGCGCGTCCTTGGCGAGATAGAGCCGGCCGCCGGCATCGACCACCAGCGCGTCGAGCTGGTCGAGAAACCCGAACAGCGCGTCGCTGACCGGGAAGTCCATCGTCAGCGTGTAGCCGCGGAGCGGAAACGACATCGGCCCGCTGCCTTCGCCAAGCTGCTTGAGTACCGCGAGAAACGACGCATCGCCGCGCCGCGACACGCGATCGAGAATTTCGGCGAGAACACGGCGCGCGCGGTCGAGCGGGATCACGCATTGATATTGCACGAAGCCACGCCGGCCGTAGATCCTGTTCCAGTCGGCGATCGCATCGAGCGGAAAGAAATACGAGTCCCAATGGACCAGCCGCGGCTTGCCCGGATGCGCGGCGCCGCGGCGGAAGTACAGCTCATTGAACACCCGCATCGATGCGCGATTGAGCAGCCATCCCGGAAATAGCTCCGGGACCGCGAGCCGCGACGTGCGAAGCTTGGGAAACGTCTCGAGGTCCGGTCCAAGCATATCCTTGTCGCGGCGCGTGGCGTGCTCGGCCAGATAGACCAGCGACCGTCCGAGCGCCGCACCGCGCGCAAGGCAGTCGATCCAGGCCACCGAATAGGTGCTCGATGCGCTGCTATCCAGCTGATCGATCGCCGCGTCGAGATTGCCGGCGACGCGGGTGTCCTGACGCAGCCAGGCGGTCTCGATCGGCAGCAGCCGCAGCGTCGCGTCGAGGATCATGCCCGTCAGGCCCATGCCTCCCAGCGTCGCCGCGAACAGCGCGGCGTTTTCCGATCGCGAGCAGGTGACGATCTCGCCGCCAGGCAGCGCGAGGCGGAACGAATCGACGATGGTGCCGAAGCCGCCATCGCGATGATGGTTCTTGCCGTGAACGTCGGCCGCGATCGCGCCGCCGATCGTCACGAATTTCGTGCCGGGCACGACCTTGAGGAAGAAGCCGCGCGGCTCGAAAACGGCAAGGATGTCGGCGATGGTGACACCGGCTTCGACCGTCAATCGGGCGGTTGCGGCATCGAAGCTCCGCATCCGGTTCAGGCCGCGCGACGAAATCGTCGATTGCGTACCGATCGCGGCATCGCCGTAGGCCCGCCCGGCCCCGCGCGCGACGACGCCTGACCGCGCAAGCAGGTGGTCCCGGGCGCCTGCCGGCGTCTGCGGCGTCAGCAATTCGGACGACGCCTTGGGATAGTTGCCCCAGCCGGACAGGCCAATGCCGCCCGGACTGGAGGTCGACATCACAGCTCCTGGTAACGCAGCCGCCGGCATCGCTAGATGGCGGCGAGCATGATGGCGCCGATCGCGCCGAGCGCGACCCAGCTGACGCGATCCCTCAGCGCAAAGATGACCGGATCGTCGTCGATCAATCCGCGCTGCGCGAACAGCATCACACGGCCGATCCAGTACATCAATATCGGACAACCGACCCAGAGCAGTTGCGGATGGCTGTAAAGCGCGCGCACCGTATCGGACGAGATGTAGAGCGTGAAGATCACGACGGCGTTGAAGCCTGACGCGGCGGCGAGGATCGCGATCATCGATTTGTCTTCGACCTGGTAGCCGCGCGCCGCCAGCACGGCGCCGTCCGGTTGGCTGGCGAGCTCGATATAGCGCTTCACCAGCGCCAGCGACATGAAGATGAAGAGCGAGAACGCGAGCAGCCATTCCGACATCGGCACGCTGATCGCGACGGCGCCGCCGATCACGCGGACGGTGTAAAGCGTGGCGAGCACGACGACGTCGACGGTCGCGATGCGCTTGAGCCAGAACGAATAGGAGGTGGTCAGCGCGAAATAGCCGAGCAGGACGCCGCCGAACTCGATCGATATCGACATTGCGATCGCAAATGCGGCGACCAGCGCCAGGGCCATCGCACCGACGGCCCGCGATGCCGGGATGGCGCCGCTTGCGATCGGACGGTTGCGCTTGGTCGGATGCGCGCGGTCGGCCTCGACGTCGAGCAGATCGTTCAGGATGTAGGCGCCCGACGCACAGAGCGAGAATGCGATCACGGCAAGCAGCGACGTCGCGGCCGATCCCGGTGCGAATTTGTGTGCAGTCAGCAGCGGCACCAGCACGAGGGCGTTCTTCGCGTATTGATGCACCCTGAACAGCTTCAGCCAGCTGCGCATGCCGACCTGCGCGGGCGCGGACGGCTCGGATCGACCGGGGCGGGCGAGGCGCGATGCGGAATCGGGCAACACGACTGCCGCGCTGCCGATATAGTCAAAGCCCTGGCGAAGCACGGGCAGCAGCTCTTCGCGCTGTGCCGCCGGCAATTGACGTTCCGGCGCGGCGGCCCAGGCGGTGAAGACGCCAAGATGCTGGGCAACCGCGCTGACGAACGGCTCGGGATGGGTTTCCGAGCAAAGGTAGACCGGGCGGCCTTCGCCCAGCACCTGCAGCAGGAACCTTACCGCATCGTGGTCGAATTGCGCCCGGGATGGATCGAACCCCGATGCATCTACACCATGCGTCGATGGCGCTTGCGCTCCAAGGGGAGCGGTGATCGCCGCGGCGAAAGCGCGAAAGCGGCGGATCAAGTCGGATGCGATCTCGGGTGGGACGGAGCTTCCCCGCATGACCTCGTCGACATCGACGACGAGCGGCCGGCCTTTTGAACGCAGCGGATCGCGAAGGACGTCGCCGCCCCCCTGCTCAACCCGTTCTGGAACGCTAGCTCGCATACGCGCGGTCTTCCGGTGCCCCCTCCCCATTGTCCCGGGCTTTCCCTAATTTGGGGTGAACTTGATCTCGGGTGAACTTGGGGGAGCAAACGCCGGGCAGATCGCGCCGGAATGCGTGGTGTAAAAGCCTCGCCGACAGCGTGCGGCCGAGCGAGAAATGGCGATCCCGGGAAGACTCGAACTTCCGACCTACGGTTTAGGAAACCGTCGCTCTATCCGGCTGAGCTACGGGACCGCACCGCCCGCAGCGAAGGCATGCGGGCGTCGCCATCCCATAGCAGAGCTGCCGGGTGATCGCCAGCCCGCGCCACAACGGACGTGCGCGAAGTTGCGCAGCGTTTGGCGCGTCGCGCGTTACGCCACCTGCCGGGCCGGATTCGGGGCGCCATCCGCGCTCGCCCGACGCGCCGGCAGAAACTCGATGGCCTCATCCTTCAGCGAGCCGAAGCGCAGCGTCATGATGTCGAGCGCATAATTCTGGTAGAGCCGCCACGGCCGGCGCGAGCCCTGCTTGGGGAACCTGGCGGCGGCGCGCTGGATATAGCCCGAGGAGAAATCCACCCAGGGCAGTTCGGTCACGGTCGGATCGTTCCGCCGCGGCGTGACCTGCGCGTAGCCGTTCGCCTTCATGTGGTTGAGCATACGGCAGACATATTCGCAGGTCAGGTCGCATTTCAGCGTCCATGACGCGTTGGTGTAGCCGAAGGCGGCGGCGAGATTCGGCACGCCCGAGTACATCAGCCCCTTGTAGTTCATGGTCTTCGACAGATCGACACGCGCGCCGTCGACATTGATCTCGAGTCCGCCGAGCACCTGCAGATCGAGGCCGGTCGCGGTCACCACGATATCGGCGTCGAGCAGATTGCCGCTCTTGAGCTTGATGTCGCCGGGCGTGAAGGTCTCGATCTGGTCGGTGACGACGGACGATCCGCCGTTGCGCAGCGATTGGAAGAGATCGCCGTTCGGCACCAGGCAGAGCCGCTGGTCCCACGGATTGTAACCGGCGTGAAATGGGTGGCGACGTCGTAGTCGGGGGCGAGCGCGTGACGCACGCCGCCGAGGATCAGCTTCTTCACGCGCTCCGGATCGCGCTTGCAGAGCCGGTAGAAATACATGCCGAACAGCACGTTCTTCCAGCGCGTGAGGCCGTAGGCGAGCTTGGCGGGCAGCCGTGCCCGCAGCCAGTTGGCGACCTTGTCCTCATCGGGCCGCGCCACGACGTAGGTCGGCGAACGCTGCAGCATCGTGACATGGGCGGCGGTCTTGGCCATTTCCGGCACCAGCGTCACCGCGGTCGCGCCGCTGCCGATCACCACCACCTTCTTGCCGGCATAGTCAATGTCGTCGGTCCATTTCTGCGGATGGACGACGCGGCCGGTGAAATCGGCGATGCCGGGGAAGTCGGGCGTGTAGCCGTGCTCGTATTTGTAGTAGCCGCTGCACATGAACAGGAAGTTGCAGGTGAGGCGCTCGATCGTGTTCTCCGGCCCCCGCTCGACCTCGACCGTCCATTGCGAGTCGGCGGACGACCAGTCGGCGCGCACGACGCGGTGGTTGAAGCGGATGTTCTTGTCGATGCCATAGACGCGCGCGGTCTCGCGCACATAGTTCAGGATCGAGGGGCCGTCGGCGATCGCCTTCGGCTCGGTCCACGGCCGGAACGAATAGCCGAGCGTGTACATGTCGGAGTCGGAGCGGATGCCGGGATAGCGGAACAGGTCCCAGGTGCCGCCGATGCAGTCGCGGCCTTCAAGAATGGCGTAGCTGCGGTCCGGGCAGTTGGCCTGCAAATGGTAGCCGGCGCCGATGCCCGACAGTCCCGCACCCACGATCAACACGTCGAAATCAGCGGACATGCCCTGATCCTCTCCCGTGGTAGTATTGACAATGTATATTGTCAGATAACTTGACATCTGACAATGCCTCGTGTCAATACGCTTTCATGGCAAGCAGCCGGAAAGCCCGCCTCTATGGCGGTATGGACGCCGAGGAACGCCGCGCGGAGCGGCGGCTCAAGCTGATCGATGCCGCGATCGAGGTCTATGGCGAGGTCGGCTATCGCGGCGCCACCGTGAAGGCGATCTGCGAGGCGGCCGAGCTGACCGAGCGCTATTTCTACGAGTCCTTTGCCAACAGCGAGGCCCTGCTGATCGCGGCCTACGGCCATGTCGTCGGCCACCTGCACGAGGAAATGACCGCTGCCGCCGCAGCCGTGGGCGACGATGCCGAGATGAGGCTGCGTGCCGCCCTGACGCTGTATTTCACGCGGCTGAAGCAGCACCCGAAGCCCGCGCGGGTCTTTCTGCTGGAAATTTCCGGCATCAGTCCGGCGGTCGATGCCGTCAAGCTCGACGCCCTGCGCGTCTTCAGCGATATCCTAGTGCCGCCGGCGCTCGATGCGAAGCGCAGCGACAAGGGCGCGGCCGCCTCACTGCTCTCGGTCGGCATGGTCGGCGCCGTCATCTCGATCGCGCTGCGCTGGGTGTCGAAGCAATACCCGCAGGCCGTCGAGGAGGTCGTCGCGATCGCCGCCAGCTTCTGCCGTGTGGCGCTGACCGAAGCCGACCACCGTGAGGATGGTCACTTATCGTAGCGGCCGGATCGTACCGGCCAGCGGGACCCGCCGATTTTCGATCACGTTTCGCCAGCGCTTGCGGACCCCGCCCCTAGCCTGTCGCTGATTTTACTTGCATATCGGGCCCCTGGGTTCTCTTATGCCCGGTACCGGGCGCAACAAGATGCAGCCTGTTTCGCCTGACAAAACAACGCTGTTTGCATCGGCGGAGCTGAATTTTGGTCGACCTGCACAGGCTTGACGATGTGACCGCGCGCCTCGGCGATGTGGTTCTCGATCCCTCGACCTGGCCGTCCTTCATGGACGAGGTTTGCGCCGCCGTCGGCGCGACCGGCGCTGCGATGCTTCAGAGCGATATCCGCACCGAAGACATTCCGCGCACGGACTCGATCACCGAGTATTTCACCAAGACCTACTTCCCGCACAACCTTCACCTCACCGACATCCGCGCGGCCCGCGGCGTGCCGTTGATGCACGCCGGCGTCGATGTCATCACCGATGCGGATCTGTTCGAGTCCGAAACCGAGATGCTGCGCGATCCGCTCTACGCCACGCTCGGCGAGTTCGGACTGAAATGGTTCGCGGCCGTCGGCTTCCACTCCGGCCCGGCATTGTGGGCACTGACGATCCAGCGCTCACCCAGGGAAGGCTTGTTCGACGCCGACGAGATCAAGGCGCTGCGAAGGGTGTCGGCGCCGCTCACGGAAGCCGCGACGCTCTCCGCCGTCGTCGGCCGCTCCGCGCTCTCGGGCATCACCAGCGCGCTCGATCTGATCCAAGTCGCCGCGATTGCCGTCGGCCGCTTCGGCGCCGTCATCGGCATGAACAGTCAGGCGGAAAGCTGCCTCGGCTACGACCTTGCGATCCGCAACAATCGCCTCACGCTGCTCGACCGGCAGGCCAATGCCGATCTGACCAGGCTGATCGATCTGCTGGCCCACAGCTCGGACCTGCACCCATTACCGTCGTCGCCGATCGTGGTGCGCCGGGTCGACAAGCGGCCGATCGTGATCCAGATCCAACCGGTGCCTCCGGCGGCGCGCTCGCCGTTCCTCGGGGCGCGCGCGATCCTGTTGATCCGCGATCTCGAAGGCAGCGCGGCGTTCGATCAGGCGCTGCTGACGGCGACGTTCGAACTGACGCCGGCGCAGGCACGCCTCGCCACCCGGCTTGCGCGCGGCGATTCGGTCGAAGCGGCCGCGCAGGAGGCCGGCGTTGCCCTTGCCACCGCGCGCAATCAGCTCAAGACGATCTTCCAGAAGACCGGCACCCACCGGCAGGCGGAACTGGTTGCACTGCTGCACAGGGTGAAGTGAACGATTAAAGGCGAATTGTTCTGATCTCCGGCCCGTTCCGATGAGATTCTTCAGTTATTCCAATCGCGAAGGCTGGGTTCCATCAGCCCCGGCAACATTCCACAGGTCAGGAAAATCGTCGGGTTCCCGGGTGACAAGTGTCACTAAAATGGCGACAATCTGCTCACTCTGTGTCGTTCGGGTTTGGTCTCAATGTCCGTGATGCCGTCACGATCATCGACGTTGGCTGTTGCCGTTTTCGCCGCCGCTTGTGTGCTGGCGCCGATGAGCGCGCACGCGCAATGGTGGCGCGGCGGGCCGAAGGACTTCGAGGACTGCGCCGACCTCGCCGAGAAGGCGAAGACCAGGGAAGACAAGACCGCGCAACTCGCCGATTGCAACGCCAAGTTCGCCGGCCGTCGCAAGCCTGGTGGTGGCTACACCTATTACGACTTCATGCAGGACCGCAGCTTCGACATCGCCGGTCCTAATCCGACACCGGACGAGCAAAAGAAGATCGACCAGGAATATACCGGCTATCTCGAGCAGCAGCGCCGCTCGCGTATCGTCGCGGCGTTCAATGCGAAGCAACTCGAGCGGCAGGAGACACAGCCGGTGCGGCCGCCGCAGATCCAGCAGGCATCATTGCACAATGAGCCGGTGCGCAGTGAGACTGCGAAAGTCCCCGTCCCCGCCGCAAGGCCGGTCAAGCCGCGGGTCGCTGCCGTCCCTATTCCCGAGCCGCGGCCGCGGGCAAGCAACTGCGTGAAGGGTACGTTCTCCTGCGAATGGCCGCGGCTTTCCGAGGGATTGGACGGCCTGAAGAAGCTGTTCACGCCGACACCGCCGCCACCGACCAAGGTTGCGAAGCGAACCGACGTCAATCGGTAATCACCATCGCCCAGAACCTGCGGTACGGCGACTTCGGGTTGTCGACGAAGGCGACGCCGACGCGCCTGGCGCCCGGCATCAACAGGTTCTCCCGATGGCCCGGCGAATTCTCCCACTGCTTCAGCATCTCGGCGAAGGCGATGAAGCCGGCGCCGATATTTTCGGCGGCGCGCTGTTTCTTGAGCGGCGCGATGCGCGTGAAGAAGCTGCCGCCCGCGGAGTGGCTGACCGATCCGGTCGCCGACATCGCCTGCGCCTGCTTCAGCGCCATCCCGTTCAGCTTCGCGTCGAGCTTCACCGCGGGCATGCGGTTGGCGCGCCGGTAGGCGCTGATCGAGCCGGCATAGTCGGCGGCGCCTGCGGCCGTGGCGAAGCCAAACACGAAAGTGAGCGCGAGGAACAGCAGCTTCATCTGAGGTCGTCTCTGTAATGGATCAGCGCGCGCGGGTGCGCTTGTGGTGTCGGGGCGCGACCGATCTGTGCGCAGGCACGGCCGCTCGGCTCGCTGCCGCAGCCGCCGCGCGCTGCTCCTGCAAGCGCGCATCATAGCCAGGCGACGGTGTCACGGTCGGCGGCGCCGCACGGGCCGGGCCGGCCACGAGCGCAACAAGCGTGAGCAGCATGATGCTGGACCGTTTCATGATGTCACCTCCTCTGTTGTTCGATCGACGTGGCGGACGATCATCGGCGTTCATGGTCGCTGCCATCGCGGATCTGTTCGGGCGTCAGCCCCGGCGATCCCTTGCCGTCCGCCTCCGCCTTCCGGATCAGCGCGATGACGCGGCGCGACAATGGCGCCGCGAGCCCGCGGCGATCCGCGATCGCGGTGATCACGCCCTGCAGATAGTCGATCTCGGTGCGGCGGCCGCGCTGCAGATCCTCCCACATCGAGGAGCGCGCCTCGGGATCGATCTTCATGGTGCGGCCGAGGGCAGCCGCAGCAAAGGCGGCATCCAGCTCGACGGCAGCGGCGTCGGCGATACCGGTGCAATGCCTTCGGCGCGCACCGCGGCCAGGCCCTCGGCCATCTGATCGGCAAGCAGTCGTCGCCAGCCGCGCTGCGCGAGCTGTTGCCGCAGCGAAATATTGGACAGCGCATTGAGCGCATTGTTGAGATTGACGGTCAGCTTGCCCCACTGCACGCCGTCGATATTGCCGGTGTCCTTGATCGCAAGGCCCGGCACCGACAGCCGCATTGCGGTGCCCGCGTCATCCTGCGCGATCACGATGTCGCCGGAGGTCGAGCGATGGAAGCGGCCGTCGCCGAGCGCGACCACGTTGAACGGCACCATGCCGCCGAGCACCTTGCGGCCCGGCAGGCGGTCGCGCAGCAGCGGCACATTGCCGACGCCGTTCTGCAGACTGATCACCGCGGCATCGGCAGGCGCGTGACGCGCGATCACATCGGCCATCGCGGCGGTATCGGCACTCTTCACCGTCACCAGCACGGTTTCAACGTCGGACAAGATCGACGGATCGTCGGACACAATGAGCCGGTCCGCGGATACCGTCCGCTCGGAGCCGTCAAAGCTGCTGATCCGCAAGCCGTTGCCTGCGATCTCCTGGATCAGCCGTGGCCGCGCCAGCAGCGCGACACGGCGCCCCGCGGCCGCGAGCATGCCGCCGACGAAGCAGCCGATGCTTCCGGCGCCCGCAATGCCGATCGGCCGGTCCTTGTTCATCTGGAACGTCCATTCATCATTGGCTCGATAGCAGACCTTGGGTTGCCTGCCTATTTCCACGCACCGCAGGCCGGGTGGCCCGCCTTGTAACCGTCATGGGCGGAAGCTATGTTTCCCGCTCGGGGCACGGTTGCGGCAGGGGACGATCATGGGTTTACTCGACGTACTCAACGGCATGCAGAACGGCCCCCGCGGTCCGAGCGGGCCAAGCACATCATCCGACAGTTCGAGCGGCGGCGGAATGTCGCCGATGACGATGGCTATCCTGGCGTTGCTTGCCTGGAAGGCAGTCAAGCATTTCTCCGGCGGCCAGGCGGACGCGAGCGCCCCTGAGCCGAAGCCGGCGCAGGCGCCGCCGCTTCCTCCCGGCAACGTCACCGCAGGCCTGCCCGGCGGCGCCGGTGGCGGCGGGCTCGGCGATCTGCTGAAGGGCGGCCTCGGTGGCCTGCTCGCCGGCGGCGCAGCCGGCACCGTGCTCAGCGGCGGCCTTGGCGACCTGCTCAATCAATTGCAGCAGAAGGGTCATGGCGATGCGGCCAATTCCTGGGTCAGCAACGGCCCCAACAAGCAGATCGCGCCCGGCGACCTCGCCAACGCGCTCGGCGCCGACCAGATCGACTCGCTGGCGTCGCAGAGCGGCCTGTCGCGCGACGATCTGCTCCAGGGCTTGAGCCAGTATCTGCCCGACGCGATCAATCACCTGACGCCCGACGGGCGGTTGCCGAGCGGCGACGAGCTGCACCGCAGGCTTTAGCGGCAGCGTTGATTCCATCTGAGGAGGACGACAGTCATGGGCGGCATCATCTGGGTCATCATCGTCGGCTTTATCGCGGGGATCATCGCGCGGTTCCTGTCGCCGGGGCCGAACAATCCAAGCGGCTTTATTCTCACCACCGTGCTCGGCATCGCCGGCGCGTTTCTCGCGACCTTCATCGGCCAGGCGATCGGCCATTACGGTCCTGAACAAGGCGCCGGCTTCATCACCGCCACGATCGGCGCGCTGGTGGTGCTGTTCATCTGGAATCGGCTGGTCGCGGCACGCGTGATCCCGGACCCGGGAAACAGGTGACAGCACAGCGATCCGAATATTGATCCAAAATCAAAATGCCCCGGCCTGGCCCGGGCATTTTCGTTTCCGTAACGGTCGGAAGACGTGGATAGCCAGTTCACTGAATCAGATGCATGCCGGCATCCATGCGGACGAATTCGCCGGTCATGTTGCTCGAGGCCGGGCTTGCCAGGAAGCAGACCAGATTGGCGATATCTTCGGCCGTTGATGCGACCTTCAGCGGCACCCGCGCGACCACGGTATCGCGCACCTGCTTGGCGCCCGCCTCGCCGCGGCCCTTGGTGAACCAGGGCGTATCGATATAGCCCGGACACACCGTGTTGACGCGGATCAACGGCGCCAGCGCGCGCGCCAGTGACTGCGTCATGGTGTTGAGCGCGCCCTTGCTCGCGGCATAGGCGACCGACGAGCCGCCGCCGGAAATGCCGGCGACCGAGGAGACGTTGACCACCGCCGAGGGACGGCTAGATGCCTTCGCGCCGGCTTCGAGCAGCGCGCGCGCGGCACGAACCATCTGGAACGGGCCGATGGTGTTGACCGCATAGATGCGCTGGAAATCCTCCGCGGTCAGGCCGTCGAGATCGTGATGCGGCACGTGCTTGGTGGTGCCCGCATTGTTGACGAGCACGTCGAGGCGGCCCCAGCCCTGCGCGGCGGCCGCGATCTTCTTGCAGTCCTCATCGCGCGAGACGTCGCCCTGCACCACCAGCACCTCGGCGCCTTGCTTGCGGCAGGCTTCCGCGGTCGCTTCGGCTTCCGCCTTGCTGTTGGAATAGTTGATGATGAGGCGCGCGCCCTGCGTGGCGAGGATTTGCGCGGTGGCGGCGCCGAGTCCCGATGCCGATCCCGTCACGATCGCGCACAAACCATCCTTGGACATCTGCATTTTCCTTGTTGTTGTGAGCCAGATGAACTCCGGCGGCGGCACACCATATCGCGTGGGACAGCATCTGCAAACCGCGCCAAATCCTCACGTATACGCGTTCGCTCCCTTTTGCAGGCTGGCCCACTGCCCCTCGTCATGGCCGCAGATGATCTTGACGCCGGATGCCTCGATCCTGGCGATCTCGTCGAGCGACTTCAGGAACTGGTCGACATCGAGGCTGTTTCTCGGTGAGGTCCGCTGGTCGAGATTGGCGCGCACACTGAGCGCGTCGGACGCCAGCAGGAATTCGCCGCTGTTGTCGAGCTTGACCAGCGCGCCGGTCGTTCCCTTCGAGTGGCCGGGCAGCGGGACCAGCGTGAGCTTGCCGTCGCCGAACACGTCCATCTGCTTATCGAAGATCTCCATCTTCAGCGGATGATCCCAATCCGCCTTGACGTATCCGCGATCGAACGCGTTATCGGCATTCGCCGCCTCGACCTCGAGTGCGTGGACGAAGATCGTCGCCTTCTTGAAGAAGGCGTTGCAGCCGCAATGGTCGGTGTGCAGGTGGGAGCAGATCACCACGTCGATGTCGTCGGTGCCGAGGCCGACCGCCTTCAGGCTCGTCAGCACATGGTCGTCCGCCGGCATGATCGGGCGCATGTATTTGGCCAGCGTGCCGAGCCGTCCTTCAGGATCGGTCGCGACATCGGGATGGCATCCGGTATCGAACAGCACATTGCCTTGCGTGTGCCGCAACAGCACGCAGGACACCGGAAGCTCGATCATCTCGCCGCGCGCCGCGTCAGGCAGATAAGTCCGCTTCGACATCTGGAGACGGCCGCCCGACAACATGTGCATCTTCATCTCGTTACCTCCGCTTTTGGCTTCAAACTACATATGAGTTTTATGGAAACTCATAATGGATTTGACAGCATATTATTCGTCCTTATAGCTTCCGCGCAACGTCGCGATCGCATGACAAATGCGCTCAACGAAGCACCCGGGCTCCTTCGGATCGGCATCGTTGACATCGATCAGCGGCCGTCAAAGGGAAGTTTCGCCACGATGTACACCGTGTTCAGCACGTTCGCTGCGACATCCGATGCGGCAGCATTCAAACCCTTTCTCTGCGTTCCCGCGCGTCCCGACCGCGCATACTTTCCCGATGGCGTCGAACTGTCCTATGGCGCCATCGCGCGGCAGGTCTGCGCATTGCGCGATCAGTACCGCGCAGCAGGCTTCGGCCACGGACACCGCGCTTGCCTGCTGCTGGAGAACCGGCCCGATTTCGTCGTGCATTGGCTGGCGCTCAACGGCCTCGGCGTCTCGATCGTTCCGATCAACCCGGCCTATCGCGCGGCGGAAATCGCGTACCTGATCGCGCATGCCGAACCCGACCTGATCGTCACGCTGGCTGATCAGAGGGAATTGCAGAAGGCGCTGACCGGCGACGTTCCGCTGCTCGTCGTCTCCGGTGACGATCTCGGCGCCGGCATCGAGAAAGTCCCGCAGGCCCAGCGGCCACCACCGCGCGCCGGCGAGCCGGGAAGCGAGACCGAGGCTGCGCTGCTCTACACGTCAGGCACAACGGCGCGCCCGAAGGGATGCATCCTGACCAATGAATACGTGGTCTCGACCGGCCGCTGGTACGTCAGCCACGGCGGCGATGCGACGTATCATGCAGGAACGGAGCGCCTGTACAGCCCGCTGCCGCTGTTTCACATGGCCGGCCTGACCCTGACCCCGATCGCGATGATGTTGACCGGCGGCTGTCTGATCCTGCCGGAACGCTTCAACGCGAAACATGCCTGGCGCGACATCGTCGCGTGCCGGGCAAGCGTGCTGCATTATCTCGGCGTGATCGTCGCGGCCCTGCTGGCGCAGCGGGAGACGCCGGACGAGAGAGCCCATGCGCTGCGCTTCTCGATGGGCGTCGGCGCCAATCCCGAGCAGCGCGCGCGGGCTCGCGAACGCTTCGGCATCCCCTTCGTCGAAGGCTGGGGCATGACGGAGACCGGACGCAGCCCCTTCAACACAGTCGAGCCGCGCCATCTCGAGACCAACACAATCGGCCGCAGCGTGCCCGGCCTCGAAATGATCATTCTGGATGCCGACGGCAATACGCTGCCGGCAGGCGCAGTCGGTGAGCTCTGCGTGCGCCATTCGGAAGCGACGCCGCGGCGCGGCTTCTTCTCCGGCTATCTGAAGGACCCCGAGACCACCGAGCAGGCCTGGCGCGGCGGCTGGTTTCACACCGGCGACAGCGCGTGGCAGCACGAGGACGGCGCCTTCGTGTTCGTCGACCGGCTGAAGCACCTGGTCCGGCGCGCCGGCGAAAACATCTCGGCGGCGGAGGTCGAGGCCGTGCTGACGACGTCGCCTCTGGTCAAGCAGGCGGCGGTCGTCGCCGCGCGCGATCCGATCCGCGACGAGGAAGTTGCGGCCTTCATCGTGATCAACGACGGCACCGATGCTGCACGCGAGCTCGCGCAAGACATCTTCCACTTCTGCCGCGAACGCCTGGCGCCGTTCAAGCTGCCGGCGTGGATCGCCTTCGTGGCCGAACTGCCGCTGACCTCGACCAACAAGATCCAGAAACACGTGCTGCTCGGCGCGGACAGGGATCCGCAGTCGCATCCGGGCATGATCGACCTGCGGCAAGACAAGACCAACGCCATAAGGCAATCGAACTAGAGGAAACCAGGGACAATGACATCGAGATACGGACGGATGGCCGCGAGCGCTGCAATCCTCTCAGTCGCCTTCGCCGCCGCGCCATCCCACGCACAGATATCCGACGACATGGTGAAGATCGGCGTGCTGACCGATCAGGCCGGTCTTTATGCCGACGCGGCCGGCCCCGGAGCGGTCGAAGCGGTCCGGATGGCGATCGCGGATTTCGGCGGCAAGGTCCTGGGCAAGCCGATCGCGATGGTCGATGCCGACCATCAGAACAAGGCGGATGTCGGCGCCGGCATCGCGCGGCGCTGGTATGAGCAGGAGAATGTCGACGTCATCGTCGACTTCGCCAATTCCGCGGTCGCTTTCGCCGTGCTCGAACTCACCAAGCAGAAGAACAAGGCGATGCTGGTGTCGTCGGCAGGCTCCTCCGATCTGACCGGCAAGGGCTGCTCGGCGAATTCGGTGCAGTGGACCTACAATACCTATGCGCTCGCCAACAGCACGGTTCGGGCGCTGGCCAAGTCGGGCGCCAAGAGCTGGTACTTCGTCACGGTCGACTACGCCTTCGGCCACGCCCTGCGCAACGACGCGGCCAGGACCGTGGAGAAGGTCGGCGGCAGCATCGCCGGCGAGGTGCGGCATCCGCTCAACAGCATGGATTTCTCGTCCTATCTGCTGCAGGCCCAGAGCTCGAAGGCCGATGTGATCGCCTTTGCCAACACCGGCGGCGACCTCGCCAACTCGATCCGGCAGGCGCAGGAATTCGGGATGGCGCACACGCAAAAGCTCGCGGCCTTCCTGATGCAGACCAGCGACATCCACGCGATCGGTTTGCAGGCCGCCCAGGGGCTACAGCTCGCGACCGCCTTCTATTGGGATCTCGACGACAAGACCCGAGACTTCGCCGCGCGCTTCATGGCCAGGACCAAGAAGCGGCCGACCATGGTGCAGGCCGGTCTCTACTCCGCGGTCATGAACTACCTCAAGGCGGTCGAGAAGTCCGGCACCGACGACGGCCCCAAGGTGATCGCGCAAATGAAGGACATGCCGATCGACGATTTCTTCGCCCGCAACGCATTCCTGCGCGAGGACGGCCAGCTGATCCACGACATGTATCTCGTGCAGGTGAAGTCGCCGGCCGAATCGAAGGGCGCCTGGGACTACGAGAAGCTGGTGCAGGTGATCCCGGGCAAGGAGGCGTTTGCCACGCCCGAGGAGAGCGCCTGCCCGCTGCTGAAGAAATGATTGCGCACACGAATCCACACACCACAGGCAAGAAACCACAAGCAAGGCTGGAGATCGCATGACCGAACTGCCGCTGCTCTTTACCCCGCTGCAACTGCGCGACCTCGAACTGAAAAACCGGATCATGGTCTCGCCGATGGCGACCTATTCGGCGCGGGAGGGGCGCGCCACCGATTGGCACACCGCGCATATCGGCAAGCTCGCCGCCGGCGGCGCCGGCCTCGTGTTCGTCGAGCAGAGCTCGGTGAACACCCAGGGGCGCATCACCCATGGATGCCTCGGCATCTGGGACGATACGCACATCGCGGACCACGCCGCCCTCGCCGCGCTGATCCACAGCTTCAACGCCAAGGCCGCGATCCAGATCGCACATGGTGGCCGGAAGGGCTCGTCGCAGCGGCCGTGGGAAGGCGGCAACCCGCTGGGTGAGGCCGATATCAAGGCGCGCGGCGAAGGCCCGTGGCAGATCGCGGCCTCGAGCGGCATTCCGTTCGATGACGGCTGGCCCTCGCCGCAGATGATGACGTCAGAGCAGATCGATGCCCTGGTGGACGACTATCGCCAGGCGTTTCGACGCGCCAGGGCGGCCGGCTACGACGTCATCGAGCTGCATTGCGCGCACGGCTATCTGATGCACTCGTTCCTGTCGCCGCTGGCGAACAACCGCAACGACGAGTACGGCGGATCGCGCGAGAATCGCATGCGCCTGCCGCTGCGGATCGCGGCGATCATGCGCGAGGAATGGCCGGACCATCTGCCGGCTTTCGTCCGCATCTCGTCGGTCGACGGCGTCGACATCGGCTGGTCGATCGAGGACTCGATCACGTTCGCGACCGAGCTGAAGGCGATCGGGATCGACATGGTGGACTGCTCGTCGGGCGGCATGAAGCTGCCGCGCGGCAATTCGCTGGTGTCGCGCACCCCCGGCTTCCAGGTGCCGTTCGCCGAGCGCATCCAGAAGGAAGCCGGCATGCCGACGGTGGCGGTCGGGCTGATCCGCGAACCGGACTACGCCGAAGCCATTTTGCGGGACGGCAAGGCGACGCTTATTGCGCTCGGCCGCGAACTGCTGTGGAATCCGAACTGGCCCGCGCAGACGGCACTTGCGCTCGGATGCGATCCGGAGTGGACGAGTTGGCCCGAGCAATATGGCTGGTGGCTGAAGCGGCGGGTGGCGCAGCAGGGACGATAGCGATGCCGGTGGCGAAGAAAGATTTGGCGAAGGCCGGCGGGGCTGCCGGCGCGCGGACTTTCGACCGCCCCGATTTCCCCGGCGACACCTCGCGCGACCTGCCGAAGATGGACAATGCGGTCAAGTCGGCGCGGCGCGTGCTCGATGTGCTCGAATTCTTCGAGGAGCACCAGCGCGCCGCTTCCGCGATCGAGGTCGCGGCGGCGCTCAAGTTCCCGCAGTCCAGCACCTCGGCGTTGATGCGGACGATGACGGCGTTCGGCTATCTCCACTATGACACCAGCCGCCGCACCTATATCCCGACGCCGCGAATCTCGATGCTGGGGCACTGGCTGAGCCCGGCGCTGTTCACGAAGGGACGCCTGGTCAATTTGATGGAAGAGCTCTCCGCGCGGACCGGAGAGACCATCATGCTCGCGGTGCGCAACGGGCTCAGCGCGCAGTATGTCCATATCATTCAGGCCAAGCTGCCGATGCGGCTGTATGTCAAGGCCGGAACGCTGCGGCCGCTGGCGCGATCGGCATCGGGTTACGCGCTGCTGTCGGCCTATCCGGACAAGGAGGTGCGCCGCCTGGTGCGCCTGATCAACGCCAACGAGACGCGGCCCGATCGGCAGGTCGACATCAAGGCGTTGCTGCTGGAGCTGAAGAAGGTCCGCGCCAAGGGGCACGCCTTCTCGCTCGGCCTGGTCACGCCGGGCGCGGGCGCCGTCGCCATGAACCTGCCGCCGTCAGCGGAATCGAACGAACCGCTGGTGCTGTGCGTGGCCGGATTGAACGACGCGCTGGTCACCCAGGAGACCGAGTTCGCCGACCTGATGCGGAAGGCGATCGAGTTTCATCTGGCGGACTGAACCTATGCCGCCGGCCAGTTTGCGCGCATGCGTGGCATACAAACAGGGACAATCGAAAGTTCACTATGCGGAATTCATGCGCCATGTCCGGCTTCATGCCATCCGCGCAAGTGGCCCTGCGGGCAGCGCTTGTCACGGCTATGGCTTTTCCGCATCATTGAGCGCAAGACAACATCGCAAGCAGGGCATGGCCGAACGGCCAGCCCGAGCCAATCAACACGAGGAACGCTGTGGCGGAGAGTGAGAACATCGTCGCCGAGACCGCGGAAAAGATTTTCGCCGATCTCGCGGATGCCCAAACCATCAATCACGACAAGCAGGGCGCATGGAAGGCGCCGCTGTGGCAGGCGCTGACCGAAGCCGGCCTGCCGCTGTCCTGGGTGCCCGACGATCTCGGCGGTTCCGGCGCCAGTCTCGCCGAAGGTTTTAGCGTGCTCAACGTCGCCGGGCGGCATGCGATTGCTGTTCCGCTGGCCGAAACAATGCTGGCCGGCTGGTTGCTGACGCAAGGCAAGATCGCCTCTCCGGAAGGCGAGATGACCGTGCTGCCGGCAAGCCCGAAGGACCGTGTGACGCTCAACGCCGACGGCAGCCTCTCCGGCCGTGCCCGCGGCGTACCGTTTGCGAAGGACGCAAAGCATTTCGCGGTGCTGGCTGTTGGCAATGGCGGGGTGTCGATTGCGCTGGTCGACGCAGCCAAGTGCCGGATCGAATCCGGCATCGGGCTTGGCGGCGATCACAACGACACCGTCACGCTCGACAAGGTGCAGCCGGTCACAACCAAGCCGGCGCCGAAGGGTTTTGACCAGACCACGCTGATGCTGATGGGCGGCGTGGTGCGCAGCCTGCAGATTGCCGGCGCGCTGGAAGCGATGCTCGACATCTCCGTGCGCTATTCCAACGAGCGCGTCGCGTTCGAGAAGAAGATCTCGAAATTCCAGGCGGTGCAGCACAACCTCGCCCGGCTCGCCGGCGAAAATGCCGCGGCACTCGCTGCCGCGACCTCGGCCGCCGACACGATCGTCAGCGCCAAGTCGCTGGACACCGATGCGGTGTTCCTCGAAGCGGCCTCGGCAAAAATCCGGTGCTCGGAAGCGGCGGAGAAGGGGAGCGGCATCGCGCATCAGGTGCATGGTGCGATCGGCTTCACCATCGAGCACATCCTGCACCGCTATTCGCTGCGGGCGCTGGCCTGGCGCGACGATTTCGGCTCGGAGAGCTACTGGGCGGTCGAGCTCGGCAAGCTCGTCGCGAATCGTGGCGCCGATGAATTGTGGCCGCTGGTGGCTTCGCGCTGAGATCAGGCAGAAAGATCAGGACTGGACATCATGACTGCAGCCCTTCGTTTCGATCCGATCCGCCTGCCGGAAAAGTGCGAGCAGCTCCGCAAGGAGGTGCGCGCCTTCCTCGCCGAGGAAATCGCCGCCGGCACTTTCGATCCCCACGCGCCGAACCGCGAGGACAATGACGCGCCGGAATTCTCCCGCCGCGTCGGCGCCAAGGGCTGGCTCGGCATGACCTGGCCGAAGAAATATGGCGGCCAGGAACGCTCGTTCCTGGAGCGCTACGTGGTCACCGAGGAGATGCGGGTCGCGAACGCGCCGACCCGGCGCTTCTTTGTCGCCGACCGCCAGAGCGGACCGGTGCTTCTGAAATACGCCCCCGAGCACATCAAGATGGACATCCTGCCGCGGATCTGCCGCGGCGAGGTCTGCTTTGCTATCGGAATGAGCGAGCCGAACTCCGGTTCCGATCTGTTCGCGGCGAAGACCCGCGCGACCAAGACCGACGGCGGCTATCTGATCAACGGCACCAAGATCTGGACCTCGTCGGCGCATATCGCCGACTACATGATCGCGATCTTCCGTACCTCGCCGCCGACCAAGGAAAACCGCCGTCACGGCCTGACCCAGTTCCTGGTCAAGATGAAGCAGCCGGGTATCCAGGTGAACCCGATCGGCCAGATCACCGGGCAATTCGAGTTCAACGAGGTCGTGTTCACCGACTATTTCGTGCCCGACGATCACGTGCTGGGCGAGGTCGATGGCGCCTGGAAGCAGGCGACGTCGGAGCTCGCCTATGAGCGAAGTGGTCCCGAGCGCTTCCTCGAGACCTATTACGTGCTCACCGAGCTCGTGCGCGCGGTCGGCAAGAACCCGGACACCCGCAGCGCCGAGGGCATCGGACGCCTGGTGGCGCAGGTGCACACAATGCGCCGCATGTCGGTATCGGTCGCGGGCATGCTGCAGGCCGGCAAGGAGCCGGTGGTGGAGGCGTCGATCGTCAAGGACATCGGCACGGTGTGGGAGCAGCAGCTGCCGCATCGCGTCCGCGATCTCGCCGCGTTCGTCGAGGAGACCGCGACCAACCGCGAGACGCTGGAGAAGCAGCTCGACTTCGCCATCAAGACCGCGCCCAAGCTGACGATCCAGGGCGGCACGACAGAGGTGCTGCGTGGCATCATCGCCCGCGGACTTGGTCTGCGCTAGCCGCGCGGGCTCGCCTTCGCTAATTCAACGAGGACAGATCATGACCAAGTACACTGATATCGGCGTCGAAACTCACGGCCATGTCGGCCTGATCGAAATCCGAAAACCCCCGCTGAACTTCTTCGACGTCGCGCTGATCAACCAGATCGCCGACGCGCTGGAGGAGTTCGACAACAATATCGAGATCCGTGCCTCGGTGCTGGCGGCGCAAGGCAAGGCGTTCTGCGCCGGCGCCAATTTTGGCGATCCGGCCCGCCAGGAGCAGGAGGAGCGCGCCAAGAGCGATCCGGCCTCCAACCTGCCGATCAACCATCTCTACGTTCAGGCGGTGCGCATCTTCCGCAACAAGAAGCCGATCGTCGCGGCGATCCATGGCGCCGCGATCGGCGGCGGCCTCGGCCTTGCCGTCTCCGCCGACTTCCGCGTCGCCTGCCCCGAGGCGCGCTTCTCGGCCAACTTCACCAAGCTCGGCTTCCATCCGGGCTTCGGCCTGACCACGACGCTGCCGGAGCTGATCGGCAAGAACAATGCCGAGCTGATGTTCTACACCAGCCGCCGCGTCACCGGCGAAGAGGCCTATCGCTGGGGCCTCGCCAATGTGCTGGTGCCACAGGATCAGGTGCGGGTGGAAGCCATGAAGCTCGCGCAGGAGATCGCCGAATGCTCGCCGCTCGGCCTGATCTCGACCCGCGCCACCATGCGCGCCGACCTCGCCGACCGCGTGCTCGCCGCCACCAACCATGAGCTCGCCGAGCAGACCAAGCTGCGCGCGACCGAAGACTTCAAGGAAGGCGTCAAGGCGACGGCCGAACGCCGCGTCGCCAACTTCAAGGGGCGGTAGTCGCGAGCGCCGCTCTCTCCACGGGTCGTCCCGGCGAAAGCCGGGACCCTTACGCCGCGGCCTGCGGAAGGGGCACAAGCGGCGTCGGCTTCTCTCACAACTCACTTCGGTGGTTATGGGTCCCGGCTCCCGTGCGCAATTGCGCACTAGGCCGGGACGACACCGAATTATTTCGGCACCACCAGCGCGTCGACGATCGTGACACCCTGCCCTTCCGGGTGCACCAGCACCGGATTGACCTCGATCTCGGCGATCTCGTTCGTGTGCTGCGCCGCCAGCACCGAAATCTGCGAGATCAACCGCGCCAGTGCCGCGACATCCGCCTTCGGCGCGCCGCGGAAGCCGCGCAGCAGCGGCGCGGCCTTCAGTGTCTCCAGCATCGTGGCCGCTTCAGCCACGCTCACCGGCGCGGGGCGATAGACCACGTCCTTGAACAGCTCGGTGGTGATGCCGCCGAGCCCCACCATCACCATCGGCCCGAAGGTCGCATCCGTCATGGTGCCGATGATGATCTCGACGCCTCGCCTGGCCATCGGCCCGACCAGCACGCCCTGGATTTCAGCGCCCGGCCGCTGCTTCGGCACCGTCTCCAGCATGTCGCGATAGGCCGTGAACGCCGCACCCTTGGCGGCGATGTTGACGCGGACGCCGCCGACCTCGCTCTTATGCGCGATCGCGGGCGACTGGATCTTCATGACCAGCGGAAATCCGGCGCGCTCGATCGCGGCGTCGAGCCCGTCGCGATCCGTTACCAGCACCTCGTCGGGCAAAGCGATCCCGGCTGCGCGCAGCAGCGATTTGCTGTCATATTCGGACAGCGTCTTCGCCGTGAGATGCGCGGAGAGATCGTGCGCCGGCGACGCGGATGCCGCGATCTCCGGCGCCGGCTTGAAGGCGGCATAGTCCGCCAGCCGCCGCATCGCGACGCCGGCATGGGTCAGCCCCGAGAGCACTACGACGCCCGACTTGGCAAGCTCCTGCCGCGCGAATTGCGACGGCAGCGTGTAGGAGTAGAACACCACCGGCTTGTGCTGCGCGGCGATCACCGGCTTCAGCTCGGCTTCCTTGAACGGCATACGCGTCTCGCTCGACAGCGACAGCACGACCAGCGTCGCGTCCACTTCATCAGACGTGTCGAACAGCTCGATGCTCTTCTGCAGTCCGCCGGATGACACGCCCTGCGCGGTCACGTCGACCGGATTGCCTGCCGCGCCGTAGGACGGCATCCATTGCTTGATCTGGCTCTGGATCGCGGCTGAAAGCTCCGGCACGCGCAGACCCTGCATCGAGACGGTATCGGCGCCCCAGATGCCGGCGCCACCGGACACCGTCAGCACCGCGACGCGATCGCCCTTCGGCAGCGGATTGGTGGTCAGAACCGCGGCAATGGTCACGGCCTCGTCGAGGTCGTTGGAGACGATGAAGCCGTATTTTGCGAACACCGCGTCATAGGCCGCCGACCAGCCGGCCATGCTCGCGGTGTGCGAGGCCGCCGCGCGCTCGCCGGCACCGGAGCGCCCCACTTTAGTTACGATCACGGGCTTCCTGAGCTCTGCCGCGCGCTTCGCCGCCACCAGGAACTTGTCGACGTCGCGGATACCCTCGATGAACAACAGGATCACGTCGGTCGAGGCATCCTGCACCATGTAGTCGAGGAACTCGCCGGCGCCGAGATCGCTCTCGTTGCCGGCGCTGACGACATAGCTGAGCGCGACCCCAAGCGCCTTGGCGCGATGATAGATCGCAAAGCCGATGCCGCCGCTCTGCGCGACAATGCCGATGCGCCGCTTGCCGGCGACCAGATCGGGTGCCTCCAGCTTGACGTCGACGGTCGGGCTGAAGGTCGCGGCGACCTTCTGCGCCTGGCTGTAAAACCCTTCGGCATTGGGACCGGAGATCCGCATCCCGGTCCGCTTCGCCAGCGCCACGATCGCGTCCTGCATGTCAGCGCTGTCGCCGCCCTCTTCGGCAAAGCCGGACGAGATGATGACCGCATTCTTCACGCCGGCGGCCGCGCACTGCTCCAGCGCCGGCAGCACCGCACGCGCGGGAATGACGATAACGGCAAGATCGATCGGCGCGCCGAGCTCGGCGACCGACTTGAAGCACTTCAGCCCGTCGATCTCGTCATAGTTCGGATTGATCGGATAGAGCGCGCCGGGATAGCCGTTCTTGCGCAGCATCGCGAGCAGCCGCCCGGGAATCTTCTCATGATCGCGCGAGGCGCCGATCAGCGCGATGCTTTTTGGGGCGAAGAAGGTATCGAGCGGATGCGGCATGGGGGCGTGTTCCGTTGTTGTTCTTGCGCTCGACGATATTGAATCGTCGCCGCTAGCTCAACCGCCCTTCCCGTCATCCTGAGGTGCGAGCGGAGCGAGCCTCGAAGGATGGACGGCCACCAGCCGGGCCGTGCATCCTTCGAGACGCGCTGGGCGCTCCTCAGGATGACGGGAAATAAAGACACATAGCCCGGATGGAGCGCAGCGCAATCCGGGAACGGTTCATCCGCGAAGAGCGCGGTCCCGGATTTCGCTTCGCTGCATCCGGGCTACGAAATCACGCCGTCAGCTTGAACGTCACGCCGCAGAGCTGGAACTCATCGCCCTTCACCGCACAGCCTCTGGCTTTCGCGGCCTCCAGCACCTTCGCCTTGTCGGCGACCTTGAACGTCAAGCCGCTCATGATCTCGCTGTCGCCCTTGACGAAGCGGAAGGTGCTGTTCGCCAGCTTCACCACGGTACCATTGGCGGGAATGCCGATGATCCTGCCCCAATGCGCCGCCAACCCCTCAGGCTCGGGGCTCTGCATCTCGACCTCGGTCAGCGACAGCGTCGTGTCCTTGCGGATCGACTTCTGCCAGTCCGGGCCGGCCGGCGGGTACGGCCCCAAGATGTCGTCGCTGCCGTCGGTGTGGTTGAACTCGATGAAGGCAGCGCGGCAGTCGCGCGGATGCAGCTGCACGCCGTGATACGGCGCGTGCGTGATCACGTTGGCGGTGCGCACGCCGATCGCGTTGGCCTTGGCGCCGCGCGCGTCGGGATCCTCGCAAGTGAAGATCGCCATATAGCCGCCGCGGCCGCCGGTCTTCTCGATGAAGCGGCCGGCCGCCGTGCCCGGCCCCGGCTGGAACGGCGCCACGACTTCGAGCAGGATTGTATCGACCGGCAGCAGCGCATTCTCGAGGCCGTATTTCGCGACATTGCCGTCGCGATAGCAGACATCGAGGCCCATGATCGCGGAGATGTCCGCGATGACGGGCGCAAGCTGCGGCGCCACCAGGCAGATCTGCCGCAGCCGCATGTACTCGGCCATGGTCTACTGCCCCTGGAAGGTGGGCTTGCGCTTCTCGACGAAGGCCTTGGCCGCTTCCTTGTGGTCGGTGGTCTCGCCGGCACGCGTGTGGTGGATCGCCTCGCCGTCGAAGCAGGCTTCCAGCGTCATGGTCTCGGCATTGTTGATGTTGCGCTTGATGTAGCCGAGCGCCACCGACGGCCCCTGCGCCAGCGAGCGTGCCAGTTCCAGCGCCTCGGCCTCGACATCGGCATCGGGCACCACCTTGGAGACCATGCCGAGGTTGTAGGCTTCCTGCGCCGACAGCACCGGCGACATCATGTAGAGCTCGCGCGCCTTGGCGCTGCCGAGCATCTTGGTCAGGAAATAGGTGCCGCCGTAATCGCCGGAGAAGCCGACCTTGGCGAAGGCGGTGGTGATCTTGCAGGAGGCGCTGGCAATGCGGAGATCGCAGGACAGCGCGATCGAAAGCCCAGCGCCGGCCGCGGCGCCGTCGAGCTGCGCCACCACCGGCTTCGGCATCTGGTGCAGGATGCGCGAGACCTCCATGCCGCGGCGCAGATTGGCCATCTTGGCCTCGAACGGCAGCGGTGCGCGGCCTTCCGCCATCGACTTGACGTCGCCGCCGACGCAGAAGGTGCCGCCGGCGCCCCGGATCAGCACCGCGCGTACCTCGGTATCGTCCTGCGCGCGCCGCGCCGCCTCGACGAGGCCGCGCGTCATATCGGGATTGAGCGCGTTGCGCCGATCGGGGCGGTTCATGGTGATGGTGAGCAGGCCCTTGTCGAGGGATTGGAGGACCATCTGATTATCGCTCATGGCGTTTTGCCTTTCGTTGTTGTTGGTTGTCGCAGCGTTATTTCTTCACCAGCGGGCAGCGCGACTCCGACAGCGGCTGGAAAGCCTGGTCGCCCGGCACGGTCGCCACCAGCTTGTAGTCGTCCCAGCGGCCCTTCGATTCCGACGGCTTCTTGACCTCGAACAAATACATGTCGTGCACCATGCGGCCGTCCTCGCGGATCTTGCCGTTCTTGGTGAACATGTCGTTGATCGGGGTCTCCTTCATCACCTTCATGACGGCTGCCGCATCGGTGGTGCCGGCGGCCTTCACCGCCTTGAGATAGTGCGTCACCGAGGAATAGACGCCGGCCTGTGCCGAAGTCGGCACCCGCTTGGTGCGTTCCATGAAGCGCTTCGTGAAGGCGCGGCTGTCGTCGTTGAGATCCCAGTAGAAGGCTTCCGCCAGCAACAGGCCCTGCGCGGTATCGAGCCCGACGCTGTCGATGTCGGTTACGAAGGCCAATAGCGGCGACAGTTTCTGGCCGCTCTTGGTGAGGCCGAATTCCGCCGCCTGCTTGATCGCGTTGATGGTGTCGCCGCCGGCATTGGCAAGGCCGATCACCTTGGCCTTCGAGGCCTGCGCCTGCAGCAGGAAGGACGAGAAATCCGAGGTGTTGATCGGATGCCGCACGCTGCCGAGCACCTTGCCGCCCGACTTTACCACGACATTGCTGGTATCCTTTTCCAGGTCCTGGCCGAACGCGTAGTCCGCGGTGAGGAAGAACCAGGTATCGAGACCGGATTTCACCGCGGCAAGGCCGGTCACATTGGCCTGCGCGAAGGTGTCGAACACGTAGTGCACGGTATAGGGGCCGCAGGCCTCGTTGGACAGGCGGATCGAACCCGGACCGTTGAACATGATGATCTTGTTGCGCGCCTTGGCGATCTCGGCAGCGGCGAGCGCGGTCGCGGACGCTGCGACGTCGAAGATCATCTCGACGCCCTGGTTGTCGATCATGTCGCGGGCGATGTTGGCGGAGAGGTCGGCCTTGTTGAGATGGTCGCCGACCACGATCTCGACCTTGCGGCCGAGCACCTCGCCGCCGAAATCCTCCATCGCCATCTTGGCGGCGGTTTCGCTACCCGAGCCGGTGATGTCGGCATAGAGGCTCGACATATCGAGGATGCCGCCGAGCTTCAGCGGAGGCTTGTCCTGCGCCAGCGACGCATTCGCCGAGATCGCAAACGCACAGGCCAACACGCCGGCCAAAACTCGTCTCATTCCAACCCTCCCTTGCAGCGCGGACCTCGTTCCATCAGGTCCGTTTCGAGGGCCGGATCATGCCGCATGGCCTGCACTGCAGCAAGCCGCAGCGGCAGCAATCTGTTTCCGCTAAGCGGAATGAGGCGCCGCGCCGGAGCTTCCGGCCGCGCTGCGATCAGAGATGAAAGTCGGGAACGGTCTGATGGGGCGTTCCCGCCGGCAGGCCGAGGAACAGGTACTGCGTGCCATAATGTCCGGCGAATGCCGATGCCGTTGCATCCATGATGATGCGGCCGCCCAGATCCAGATGCAATTCCGGCCGCGTAATGGCGCCGAGCGTGTAGGCCGGCACGATGGTCTCGTTGATGTGCAGGGCGTCGAAGACGGCGGACACCGCCGAAAGCGAGGCCGCATTGCCGGCCAGGTCGACGACATCGGCGCCATTGGCGGCGAAGCCGGTCACCGCCAGCGAGCCGGCACGATCGGTCGACGACACGACATGATCGAACACCAGCTTCGAGGAATCGCCGAGCAGCGCCGTCGCCGCGGCGTCGTAGATTGCGGTGCCGCCATCGTTCAGTGTCAGGCTCGGCGTGCCGCCATTGACGTGCACAGCCTCGTTGAACCCGACCGTCAGTTGCACCAGCGAACCCGGCGCTGCGACACCGCCGGAGGGCGTCGCCGTGATTCCGGTGAGATGAGGCGCCGTGGTGTCGAGGGTGAAGGTCAGGCTCGAAGATGCGCCGACATTGCCGGCGGCGTCGACCTCCTGCACCGTCACGGAATGCACGCCGTCGGTCGTGAAGACCGGCGCCGCCGTCGAGAACCCCGACGCGCCGTCGGCCTTGTAGCGCAGCGTGTCGGCCGCATCGAACTTGGTGTAATCGATCAGCGCATTGCTGGTGATGTGGTCGGTGCTGGAGACGCCGGTGTCCCGGTGCAGCATTAGCGTCGGCGCCGATGGCGCCTTGGTGTCGCCGGTGAAGCCGATCGCGTTGCTTGCTCCGCCGGCATTGCCGGCGATGTCGGTGTAGCTCGCCCCGGCAACCGAAAGATCGGCCGACAGATGGTCGGTGACATCGGCAGTGAAGGTCGCGGTGTAGATATCGTGGCCCGCGCCGTTGATGCCGACATGGACGAGGCTGCCCAGCAAGCCGCCATGGACGGTGACGTCGCCGAGTCCGAAGCCTGCGACCGCCTCGGAGAAGGTGAACGTCATCAGCGCGGCGTCGCCGGCGTGCAGCAAGGTGTGATCGGCCACCACCGATACCGTCGGCGGATGCGTGTCGCCACCGATCGTCGCGATATTGCTCGCCGCGCCGGTATTGCCTGATACGTCGGCATAGCTCGCGGCGGTGACCCGGATCGAGCCCGCCACGACGTCGTTGATATCTGGCGTGAAGGTCGCGGTGTAGACGTCCTGCCCCGACATGTTGAGCCCGACATGGACCAGATTGGTCACCGTGCCACCGGCGACGACGGTATCGCTGAGCGCAAAGCCTGCGACCTGCTCGGAGAAGGTGAAGGTGACAACCGAAGTCTGGCCCGAAAGCACCGTGCTCGGGCTCGCGGCAACCGACACCGTCGGCGCCCTGGTATCGCCGGTAAAATTGATGCTGCCGCTCGCCGCACCGGTATTGCCGGCGACATCCGTATAGCTCGCGGCGGTGACCTGCACCGAGCCCGCTTCAGTGTTGCTTTCATCCGGCGTGAAAATTGCCGTGTAGACGTCGTGGCCCGATGCGTTGACGCCGACATGGACCAGATTGCCCAACGCCCCGCCATGCACCGTGACGTCACCGAGCGCGAAGCTCGCGATTTGTTCCGAGAAAATGAACGTCACCAGCGCGGTCTGGCCCGCCAGCAGCGCGTTACGATCCGCCGCGATCGACGCCGTCGGCGCCAGCGTATCGCCGCCGATCGTGGCGGTGTTGCTTGCCGCGCCGGCATTGCCGGCCACATCGCTGTAACCGGACGCATTCACCTTCACCGAGCCGGTCTCGGTGTCGCTGACATCGGGCGTGAAGGTCGCGGTGTAGACGTCCTGCCCAGCGCCGTTGAGCCCGACATGCACGAGATTGCTCAGCGCGCCGCCATGGACGGTGATGTCGCCAAGGGCGAAGCCCGACACGGCCTCCGAGAAGGTGAAGGTCGCGACCGAGCGGTCGCCGGCCAGCACTGTGTCGGGATTGAGCGTGACGGAGACCGTCGGCGCCAGCGTGTCACCGGTGAAGTTGATGGCGTTACTGGCGGCGCCAGCGTTGCCGGCCGTGTCGCTATAGCTCGATGCGTTGACCTGCACCGAGCCTGCCTCGGCGTTGGTGACATCGGGCGTGAAGGTCGCGGTGTAGATGTCCTGGCCGGCGCCATCGACCCCGACATGGACAAGGCTGCCCAGCACGCCGCCGCTGACGCTGATGTCGCCGAGCGCGAAGCCCGCGACGGCCTCGGAGAAGGTGAAGGTCACGACCGCGGTCTGACCGGCGAGCAACGTGCCGTGGTCAGCTGAAACCGACACGGTCGGCGCCTTGGTGTCGCCGGTGAAGCTGATCGTGTTGCTCGACGAGCCGGAATTGCCGGCCGTATCGCTATAGCTCGATGCATTGACCTGCACCGAGCCAGCTTCGGCATTGGTCACATCGGGCGTGAAGGTCGCGGTGTAGACGTCATGGCCGGCGCCATCGACGCCGACATGGGTGAGATTGCCCAGCGTACCGCCCTGGACGGTGACATCACCCAATCCAAAGCCGGTGACGGCCTCGGAGAAGGTGAACGTGACAACCGCGCTATCGCCGGCAACCAGCGTGGTGTGATCGGCTGCAACCGCCACCGTCGGCGCCTTGGTATCGCCGGTGAAGGTGATCGGGCTGCTTGCCGTGCCGGCGTTTCCGGCGCTGTCGGTATAGCTTGACGCGTTGACCTGCACCGAGCCCGCCTCGGCATTGGTCACGTCGGGCGTGAAGGTCGCCGTGTAGACGTCCTGGTGCGCGGCGTTGACGCCGACATGCACGAGGTTGCTCAGCGCGCCGCCGCTCACCGTCGTGTCCGTCAGCGCGAAGCCGGTGACCGCCTCGGAGAAGGTGAAGGTGACGGTCGAGGTCTGCCCGGCCAGCAGCGCGGTCGAGCTCGCCGCGACCGACACAGTCGGCGCGATCGCGTCGATCACGAGATGCAAATCGGTCGCCGCATGGGTCACGTCGGCGTCCTGGCCGCCGGGATCCCTGATCGTGCCGCCGTTGAGCGAGAGGCTCTGCACCTGCAGATCAGACGTGCTGTCGCCGTCCTGCACCGTGTAGCTGAACACCAGCGCCTGCGAGCCGCTGCCGCTGAGATAGGTCGCGGCCTTGCCGTCGTTGAGCAGCAGTTCGGGCGCGCCGGTCACGCTCACCGTGTTGCTGAAGTTGACGGTGATGGTCACAACCTTGCCGGCGTTCAGGATCGTGAGGTGATCGGTGGTGTCAGCCGTGATCGAGGCGATGCTTGCCTGCGACCGGATTTCCAGATGCGGCGTCGCCGAGCCATCGGAACCAAGAAGCAGCGAGCCGGCCGAGGCGCCGGCGCCAAAGCTCAGGTTCAGCGAGGCGAGCGTCGTGCCGCTGCCGCTCTTCACCAGCAACACGCCGTTCGCATAGGACAGCGTTGCCGCGACGTCATAGGCGATGTTGCCAAAGTCGATGGTGTCGCCGCCGGCAAAGCCGGTAATCGACGTGCTGAACGAGGTGCCGGAGAATGCCGCGGTATCGAGCACGAGTTTTTCGGTGCTGCCGTCGGTGAAGGCGACCGCACCGGTTCCCGCCGCGCCGTTCGCCGCCAGCTCGAGGATCGAGCCCTTGATGACGGTACCGCCGGAATAGGTGTTGTGCGCGGACAGCACCAGCCGGCCGCCGCCGGTCACCTCGACATCACCAGGCGTCGCGCCATCCGAAATGACGCCGCTCTGGGTGACGGTTTCGCCGGCCGCGACATTGAAGACCGGATCGCCTGCGACGGTGATGTTGCGGGTCTGCGTGAAGCCGTCGGTGAAGCTGATGCCGGTGCCGTCGCCGAGCTTCAGCACGTTGGTGACCGCGCCGAGATTGACGTTGGCGGAGATCGACACCCGGGTGCCGGCGCCGCTGACCGTGGTATTGCCGGTGTAGGTGTTGTTGCCGCCGAGAATGACGGTGCCGCCGCCGCTGATGGCGAGGCCGCCGACGCCCGCATTGGCACCGGTGCCGCCATTGCCGCTCTGGTCCGCGATGTCGTTGGCGACAGTCAGCGTCTGGCCGCTGGCCGGCGCGAAGCTGAGATCGTTGTTGCTCTGGATGAAGATGCCGGAGCCGAAACCCGAGCCGCTGGCCTGGCCGATGCCGTTGGTGCCGCCCTTGACGGCGCTGAAGCCGGAATCATTGGAGAGCGAGCCGCTCTTGACGGTCAGCGAACCGCCTTGCTGAACGAAAACGTCGCCGCCCGCGCCAAGGCCGCCACCGCCGCCCGGCGCGCCGTTGCCATTGGTGCCGCCATTGCCGCCACCGAAGCCGCCGACACCGCCGATGCCACCGCCGCCACCGAAGCCACCGTCGCCATTGTAGCCGCCGCCACCGCCGAAGCCGCCGTTGCCGCCATCGCCGCCACCGCCGCCGAAGCCGCCATTGCCGCCATCAGCCCCGTTGCCGCCGCCGACACCGCCACCCGGACCGTAGGGTGCGCGGACGCCGCTGCCGATCCACCCAGCCGCGCCGCCGCCTCCACCGTTGGCGCCGCCTGCTCCGCCATACCAGTAAAGCTCGGTCCCGCCCCCGATCGAGATCAGGTAACCGTCGCTCCCTTTGCCGCCCCCAGCGGTGTTGGGGATAATGCCGGGCGAACCGCTTCTAAAGAGATCACTGTCCGCGCCCTGAGCGCCGAGGCCGACCCCGCCGCCGCCGCTGCTTCCGCCGCGTCCGCCCATCCCGCCGCCACCGCCGAAGCCGTAGCCGGAGCTGATACTGCCAGTGCCGCCGGCACCGCCGTTGCCGCCGATCGCCGCGCTATTGTGGAAGGTGACATTGTCGATCGTGGCGCTGCCGTTCGACGAGATGAACAGCGCGCCGCCGAGCCCGGCGCCACCGCCGCCACCGCCGCGGACGACGCCGCCGCCGGCGGCCACCGTGTTCTGGATGGTCAGGTTCTCGAGATTGACGCTACCCGCATAGACGAAGAAGCCACGCTGGGCGTTGAGGCCGTCGATCGTATGCGTGCCGCCGTGGCCGTCGCTGCCGTTGATCGTGACGCTCGATCCGCTCAAGAGATTGAGCGCGTACAGCTCCGACGTCAGGCTGAAGTTCGCCGTGATGTTGATTGTGTAGTTGGCATTCGGCGCGGCGTTCTGCCCGCCGGAATCCATCTGCAGGATGGCCGCGTTGAGCTCGGCGACGTTGGAGACATTGAAGACGCGCGTCGAGACGACCTGCACGATCGTTCCGCCGTTGGCATCCTGCGAGAGCTGAAAACTGGTCCCGGCGCCGACGCCGGCAAGGGTCAGCGTATCGGTCGTGGTGCCGTTCGAGATCGAGAGCGTGTTGCCGGACAGGCTGACCGTGTTGAGCGACGGATTCTGGGTGTTGTACTGCAGCCCGGTCAGATCGATGAACTGTCCGGGATTGAAGTTCGCGATCGTGTTGGCGAAGGCATTGCCGCTCAGGGCGGCGTTGTCGATCTTCAGCGTGCCGGCGATGCCGGTCGTGAACGAGATGTTGCCGGTTCCGGCGGCGCCGGCCGCGGTGAGCCACACCGTGCCCGAATAGATCGTCGTGCTGCCGTAGTTATTGGCGGCATGGCCAAGCACGAGCGTACCGCCGCCGTCGACGCCGAGATTGCCGCCGCCGGTGACGAGGGCCGTGTCGGAGACGGTCTTGCCGTTCGCGATCGACAGGATCGAATTGCCGCTGACCGAGAGCGTGTCGTCGAAAGTGCCGCTCGATGTCAGCGACAGATGCGCGCTGCTCAGACCGAACGTCCCGGTCAGCCCGGCGAGCTGACCCATCCCGAGCTGCAACGTGCCGGCGCCGGACAGCATGAACGTACCGGAGCCGCTGATCGAACCGGTGTCCGCGATCGTGCCGGACGATATGTCGAAGGTGCCGCCATTGCTGGTGATCTGAATATCGTGCGTGAAGTTGTAGCCGCCGGTCGTGGTCAGCGTGCCACCGTTGAGGATCAGTGTACCGGCCGAACCGCCGATATTGTTGTCGGCTGTGATCGAGACGATGTTGCCGCCGTCGATCTGGGTGCCGCCGACGTAAGTGCTGGCGCCAGTCAGCGTCAGCGTGCCGCCGCCGGAGACGACCAGCTTGCCGGTCGTGCCGCTGCCGCTGATGCCACGTTCGTCGGCGATCGTGTCAGCTATCGTGAGCGTCGTCGATATCGTCGGCCCGCCCGCGAAGGGGGAGGAGATGGCGTGCGTCGGCGTGACCACCATCGTGCCCTGGATGAAGATGTCGCCATAGGCGGAGCCGTTGCCCGCACCATTGGCGCCGGTGCCGCCGGTCTCGGTCGCATCCATCAAGGTGCCGCCGATGACGGTCAGCTTGCCGCCTTGCTGAACGAAGATGTCGCCGCCGGCGCCAAGGCCGCCGCCACCGCCGCCGGCGAGCGAGCCACTGCCGGCGCCGAATCCGCCGGTGCCGGGCGTGCCGTTCGAACCGCCGCCACCGCCGCCGAAGCCGCCATTGCCGCCGGTATGCGCGTATCCGCTGCCGTTGCCGGAGCCGCCGCCACCGCCGGCGAAACCACCGTTGCCGCCGCCATAAATGCCGCCGCCGCCACCGCCGCCCATGCCGCCGGCGCCGCCGAAGCCGATCAGGGTGCCCGAGAGGCCGCCGCCCACCGAATTGGCGCCACCGATGCCGCCGCCGCCGCCACCGACACCGCCGCCACCACCGCCGCCACTCGCGCCACCGCCGGCATGTGCGCCGTAGCCTGAGCCGCCGTAATTGTCGGCGCCCTGTCCGCCGCCCGCCGCACCTTCGATCGTCGCCGGTGTGCCGCCCGCGGTCTGCGCCCCGGTCGAGGGATGCTGGGTGTCGGAGCCTGTCTCCGCGTAACCGTTGCCGCCATTGCCGTGGTAGCCGTAATAGTCTTGGCCACCAAAGCCGCCGCCACCACCGCCGCCACCATTGCCGCTGCCGCCATCGGCACCGATGCCGCCACCACCGCCGCCGCCGCCGGCAGGATCGACCACACCGCCATCGCCGCCCTTGGCCGTGTTGCTGCCGAAATTGACATTGTTCAGCGTGACGTTGGCGTTCTGCCCGACGAACAGGCCGCCGCCGAGACCCGCGCCGCCGCCACCGCCGCCGACCCCGCCATTGCCGCCGCTTGCAACCGCGTTGACGATCGTGAGGTTCTTGAACGTCACCGTGCCTGAGGTGACGACGAAGCCTTGGTAGCCGCGCGCGTCGATGACGTCGCTGTAGTCCTGACCGCCGAGCTGATTGTTGTAGTCGGAGTTGCCGTCGAAGGTCAGCGTCGAGCCGTTCATCAGATTGATGGCCGGCAGATCGTCCAGCAATTGCAACGTGCGCGCGCCGGACGAGAGCGAGAAGTTGATGACGTAGTCGGTGTTGGCCGCTGCCAGGCCGCCGCCGACGCTGATCGCCGAGATCGCGTTGTAGAGCTGGAGATAATCGTGGAGCGGATCGCTGGTCGTCAGCGTCAGAACAACGGGATTCGACACAAGGACCTCGGCAATATGCGTGAGCGACCGCAATCGGTCGCCTTTCAAAAAATTGCCGAATAGTTACCTTGCGCCGCAAGTCATTGGCAACAATAACGAATTCTCATTCCGCGCACGGAGTTGAGATCATGAATGGGTAAGGTTGACGCGTGTGAGAGCCGCTCGACGCACGATCGGACGGCAATTTTCGTCACGACAAGGGGCGGTGAAGACGAGTTCGTCCCGCGACAAGCACGCATTGATGTGAAACACCAATCTCGCCTGTGCACGCGATGAGAAGCGCCGCAGAAAAATTGACCACCGAATCAACGATGGCATCCCTCGATGCGATCTCGCTTCGCTTGTGGTGGCCCCGAAGCGATCTTTCCGTCAGACTGTCCTTGTGGCGACCAGGCTCCGACCGGAGCGCGCCGGAGTGACGAGTGCCGCATGACGCCTCCACGCGATAGAGCATGGCGTTGCCGCCCGCGGGCGGTGATGATGACAGCATGCGTCCTCGCGATCGGCGCGTGCATCGGACGCGCCGAAGCGACCGGCTGCAATTTCGAGATTCAGGGCGAGGGTCGCGTCGCAGCTGTTGTCGATGCGCGCAGCCTTCGGCTTGACGACGGCCGCGAGGTCAAGCTCGCCGGTATCGAGGTGGCCGACAAGGCGAAAGCCACGGCAGCGCTGACGGCGCTGTTGGTCGGCCGCGAGGTGACGCTGCGCGGACAGGACGACACGCCGGACCGCTACGGCCGGCAGCCGGCCTACGCATTCCTCGAAGGCAGCGAGAAGCCCGTTCAAAGCGAGTTGCTGCGCCAGGGCCTCGCTATGGCGTCATCCGAGGTCGCCGACAAGGACTGCGCCACGGCGCTGATGGCAGCCGAGGCCGAGGCCAGGGCCACCCGATCGGGAACCTGGGCCGGGTCCACGGTCATAAAAAACGCCGAAAGTTCCGCCGATATTTTGGCCGGGATCGGGCATTTTACAGTGGTCGAGGGCAGAGTTTTGTCCGTACGCCAGGCGGGCGCGACGACCTACCTGAATTTCGGTCGAAACTGGACACGGGACTTTGCTGTGACTATTTCAAGGCGCATAGTCCCTGCGTTCGAGGCGGCCGGGCTTGCGCCCAAGTCTCTGGAAAATCGTAAGATTCGTGTACGAGGCTGGGTGGAAGCGCGACGTGGGCCGCGAATCGAACTGCTCCGGGTGGGGCAGCTTGAAGTGCTCGGCGGGAACTAGGGCCCAAGGGACTCAAGAAACCCAGGGGCCCTGCCCCGGTCTTTTTACGGGACAATTTGTGAGTTTTTGACGTGATTGAGCGCGCAGGACGGCGTGAAGAGGGGACTGGCCGCCGCCTTTCGGCCGCGCTGGCGCTCGTCTGCGCCGCCCTGACGCTATCCGCCTGCGGCAATATCGGCCGGTTCGAGCAGGCCACGCCGACGGCATCGGCGGTGCCGGTGAAGCCGAACCGCGTGGTGCAGCAGACGCCCACGAGCGAGCGCGAGCATGAGCGCATCCTGTCGTCCTATGGCGGCGCCTATGACGACCCGAAACTCGAGGCCCTGATCAGCAAGACCGTCGAGCGGCTGGTCGCCGCCTCCGAACGGCCCGACCAGGCCTACAAGGTCACGATCCTCAATTCCGGCGCGGTCAACGCCTTCGCGCTGCCGACCGGCCAGCTCTATGTCACGCGCGGCCTGATTGCGCTCGCCAGCGACACCTCCGAGCTCTCCTCGGTGCTGAGCCACGAGATGGCGCATGTGCTGGCCAAGCACGCGGCGATGCGCGAGGACCAAGCCCGCCAGGCGGCGGTGGTGACGCGCGTCGTCACCGACATGAGCACCGATCCCGATCTCACCGCGCTGGCGCTCGCCAAGACCAAGCTGACGATGGCGAGCTTTTCGCGGCAGCAGGAGTTCGAGGCCGACGGCATCGGCGTCGGGATCGCCGCGCGCGCGCATTTCGATCCCTACGGCGCGGCGCGCTTCCTGACGGCGATGGAGCGCAATGCGGCGCTCAAGATCGGCAAGACCGCGCTCGATCCGCGCGCGCAGGACTTCACCTCGTCGCATCCGGCGACGCCCGAGCGCATCAACAACGCGCAGACCACCGCACGGCAATACTCATCGCCCGAGAGCAACGAGCGCGACCGCGAGACCTATCTCGCCGCGATCGACAACATCGTCTATGGCGAGGATCCCAGTGAAGGCTTCGTGCGCGGCCGCCGCTTCCTGCATCCCAAGCTCGGCTTCACCTTTACCGCGCCCGACAATTTCACGCTCGACAACACCGCGCAGGCGGTGATCGGCGTGCGCGAGGGCGGCAGCCAGGCGATGCGCTTCGACGTGGTGCGGGTGCCGGCCGAGCAGTCGCTCGGCGACTACCTGAATTCGGGCTGGATGGAAGGCGTCGAGAAGTCCTCGACCGAGGACCTCAACATCAACGGCTTTCCGGCGGCGTCGGCCACCGCGCATGGCGACCAGTGGCAATTCAAGGTCTACGCGCTGCGCTTCGGCAGCGACGTCTACCGCTTCATCTTCGCCGCCAAGCAGAAGTCCACCGAGAGCGAGCGCAACGCGCGCGAGACCGTCAATTCATTCCGCCGCCTGACGCTCGACGAGATCCAGGCCGCGCGCCCGCTGCGCATCAAGGTCATCAACGTGCAGCCCGGCGACACCGTGGAATCGCTGTCGCACCGTATGTCCGGCGTCGATCACCCGGCCGAGCGCTTCCGCGTGCTCAACGGCCTCGACGCCCATGCCCAGGTGAAGCCGCGCGACCGCGTCAAGATCGTGGTGGATTGAGGCGGCAAGAAAACGTGGCCCGTAGCCCGGATGGAGCGAAGCGCAATCCGGGGACGTGTATCCGTGGAGGGAAAATCCCGGATTACGCTGCGCTCCATCCGGGCTACTAGGAATCCTACTTCGCCTTCTCCTTGAGGAAGGCGATGATGTCGGCGCGGTCCTTCGGATCCTGAACTTCGTAGAACATCTTGGTGCCCGGAACCATGGCGTCCGGACCGGTGAGCCATTTGTCGAGATTCTCCTCGGTCCACACGATCTTCGAATTCTTCAGCGCCGGCGAGTAGTTGTAGCCTGCGACGGAGCCGGCAAGCCGGCCCACCACGCCCCTGTGCATCGGGCCGACGTCGTTCTTCTCGATCGAATGGCAATCGCCGCAGCCCTGGTACAGCGTGGCGCCGCGCGCCGCATCTCCCGCGGCACGGGCGCTGTTCACGGCGAGCAGAATCGCGATGGCCGCCATCGCGGCAATTTTGGCTTGCCGCGGCGCCAGCACGCCTGCGATCGAACGAATGGTCATTCCCGGGGCTCTCCTGTTTGCCACCACAACAGGAGCAGCCATGCTGCCATTCTATTCCCTGAAATGCCGTGCGCTTCGCGCGGCCGGCGACTGACGAAGATTTTTGAGCCAGCCGGGAATTTCCCCGCGCGCCGCCGATCTCTATCGAAAGCTGCCACCTCCGCAGCGGCGCCGGGCTATTGGAGCATCCCCAGTGTTTCAGAATCGGTTCGGCGCCGTCGCTCGACTTGCCGAACTCGGGTGCGTGCTTGCTGCGCTCACACTCGCAGCAGCCACCGCCGCGCGCGCGGACGGCTGTCCCAAGCCGGGCGACGAAATCGCGACCGACCGGCCCGACGTCACCAATTCGAGTATCGTCGTGCCGGTCGGGAGCCTGCAGAACGAGAACGGCATCAACCTGACCGGCCGCAACAGTGGCCGCAGCATCGACGGCAGCAACAGCCGCTGGCGGCTCGGGATTGCGCCCTGCCTCGAAGTGCTGGTCGACCTGCCGAGCTATGTCGGCACCGTGAAGTCGTCCGGTGCGACGGGCTTTTCCGACGTCGCGCCGGGGATCAAATGGCAGATCAGCCCGCTGCCGGGGAAGCTCGACCTCTCGATCACGGCCGGCGTCGCGCTGCCGACGGGCGCGGCCGAAATCGCCGGGCGCGGCGCGCAGCCCTATATCCAATTGCCGTGGTCATGGGAGCTGCATGACGGCTGGGGCGTCAGCGGTATGTTCACGGAATTCTTCCGCCCCGCCGAGCTGACCGGCCGGCGCATGTCGGAGGCGACCTTCGTGATCGAGAAGAAGCTGACCGAGCGGATCAGTGTGTTCACCGAATATGTCGGCGACTATCCCGACGGCGCGCGGCCGATCCAGCTCATCAACTCCGGCGGCCTGTACCAGATCACGCCGACCCAGCAGATCGACTTCCATGTCGCGTTCGGACTCAACCGCAACTCGCCGAACTACATCGTCGGCCTGGGCTATTCGTTCCGCGTCGACGGATTGTTCCGCTAGCGCACCTCCCCTTGAAAAGGGGAGGTCGCTTTGCTCGCCAGAGCAAAGCGGGTGGGGATCTGCTCTCTCCGCTTGCAGCGGAGCCTGTGGCTGACCCCCATCCCGACCTTCCCCCTTTCAGGGGGAAGGAGAAGAGCTCAAGCCTCGGCTTCGCGCAATCCGCTCAGCCACAGCGCCAGCAGCGTCCACACCGCGCCCGACAAAAGGTAGGCACCCGCCGAGATCAGGCCGAAATGCGTCGCCAGCAGCAGCGCCGCCAGCGGCGCAAAGCCGGCACCGAACAGCCAGGCGAAATCCGAGGTCAGTGCCGAGGCCGTGTAGCGATAGTTGCGCGCGAAGCTCGAGGCGATCGCGCCCGATGACTGGCCGAACGACAGGCCGAGCAGCACGAAGCCGAGCACCATGTACACAGTTTCACCGAACGCCCCGGCATCGAGCAGCTGCGGTGCGAAGCCGCTGTAGACCGCGATCGCGACCGCTGAGCCCAGCAGCAGCGGCTTGCGGCCGACGCGGTCGGCGATCATGCCGGAGGCGACGATCGCGACGACGCCGACCATGGCGCCGATCATCTCGATGATCAGGAAGCGCACCGGGCTTTCCTTGGTGAACAGGAACACCCAGGACAGCGGAAACACCGTGACCATGTGGAACAGCGCAAAGCTCGCCAGCGGCGCGAACGCGCCGAGCAGGATGTTGCGGCCCTCCTGCGCGACGGTCTCGCCGACCCGCGCCGGCTCCAGATCGCGGCTTTCGAACAGCTCGGAATATTCATCGGTCGCCACCATGCGCAGCCGCGCGAACAGCGCCACCACGTTGATGGCGAAGGCGACGAAGAACGGGTAGCGCCAGCCCCAGTCGAAGAAATCATCCGCCGAGAGGTTGCCGGCGAAGAAGGCGAACAGCGCGCTGGCCACGATCAGCCCGAGCGGCGCGCCGAGCTGCGGCACCATCGCGTACCAGCCGCGGCGATGCGCCGGCGAATTCATCGCGAGCAGCGAGGCAAGGCCGTCCCAGGCGCCGCCCCAGGCAATGCCCTGCAGCACGCGCGCGGCGGCCAGCAGCCAGATCGCCGCGACGCCGATCGTGTCGTAGCCGGGCAGGAAGGCGAGCGCGACCGTAGCGGTGCCGAGCAGGAACAGCGCGATGACGAGCTTGGCGCCCTTGCCGTGGCGGCGGTCGACCGCCATGAAGATCACGGTGCCGAGCGGTCGCGCGGCGAAGGCCAGCGCGAAGATGCCGAACGAATAGAGCGTGCCGGTCAGTTCATTGACGAACGGAAACACCAGCTTCGGAAACACGATGACCGAGGCGATCGCATAGACGAAGAAGTCGAAGAATTCCGACGTGCGTCCGATGATGACGCCGATGGCGATATCGCCGGGTTTCGCCTGCGCGTGACCTGACGCGGTCGGGGTGCCGTGAGCCATTGCTGGGGCTTGTGCCATCGCCGGAGAACCGTCCTTTGGAGCATGATCCGGGAAAGCGGAAACCGGTTTTCCCTCGCGACAAACGCGGAATGCGTTTGCGCGGAGATCATGCTCAAGCAAGAGATGAGGCCACGGACAGATTGCCACGCGGTCCACCTCACCTTCTGACCCGCTATCTCGCAGTGCAACATTGGACAAATTGTCCAATGTCAACTTTGCTGCATCGCAGCTACCCCTTGGCGGAACTCATAAAATTCAAGTGGGGTGAGCCGTGCGCGCCTTGAAATTATTGGCCTTATTGCCGTTCGCGGCGCTCCTTGGCGGGTGCGATTTCGTCGTCCTCGCCCCTGCCGGCGACATCGCCGCCCAGCAGCGCGACCTCGTCGTCATCTCGACCGTCCTGATGCTCATCATCGTGCTTCCGGTGATGGCGCTGACCATCTTCTTCGCCTGGCGCTACCGCCAGTCCAACGCCGCGGCGCCCTATGAACCGGAGTGGGATCACTCCACCCAGCTCGAGCTCGTGATCTGGTCGGCGCCGCTGCTGATCATCATCTGCCTCGGCGCGCTGACCTGGATGGGCACGCATCTGCTCGATCCGTACCGCTCGCTCGGCCGCATCGCCGCCGACAAGCCGATCGAGAGCAAGGACGCCCCGCTCAATGTCGAGGTGGTCGCGCTCGACTGGAAGTGGCTGTTCATCTACCCGGACTACGGCGTCGCCGCCGTCAACGAGCTCGCAGCTCCGGTCGACCGCCCGATCCGCTTCCGCATCACGGCGTCCTCCGTGATGAACTCGTTCTACATCCCCGCACTTGCCGGCCAGATCTACGCCATGCCCGGCATGGAGACCAAGCTGCACGCGGTCGCCAACAAGGAAGGCACGTATCGCGGCTTCTCCGCCAATTACAGCGGCGCCGGCTTCTCCGGCATGCACTTCGAGTTCAAGAGCCTGTCGGCAACGGATTTCGACAAGTGGATCGGCAGCGCCAAGGCCAGTGCCAGCATGCTCGGCCGCACCGACTATCTGCAGCTCGAGCGTCCGAGCCAGAACGATCCGGTTCGGCTCTATCGCTCGGTCGATCGCGACCTCTACAAGGCGATCCTCAACATGTGCGTCGAGCCCGGCAAGATGTGCATGAGCGAGATGATGGCGATCGATGCCAAGGGCGGCCTCGGCCGTGAGGGCTTCAACAACACGCTGCCGCTGACCTACGACAAATACGCCCGCCGCGGCGCACCGCTCGGCTCTGAGCCGACCTTCGTCGCCGGCATCTGCTCGATGGACGAGATCAAGGACGCGCCGTCGCGCGAGGTCACCGCGCCGCTCGACCTGACGCCGCTGCGCGGCTTCGGGCTGAAGCGCCCGCCGTTCTCGCCCGCGCATCCGTCGTCGACATCCTTGCTGCTCGGTCAGCGTCCGAAATCAGAGTCCTGAGGAGGACCGCATGAACCCCGATCTCGTCAAGATGGTCTTCGGCCGCCTCAATCTGGAAGCGCTGCCGTTCCATGAGCCGATCCTGGTCGGCACCTTCGCGGTGGTGGCGACCGGCGGCCTCGCGCTGTTTGCGATCGTCACCTATTTCCGGCTCTGGACCTACCTGTGGCGCGAGTGGTTCACCACCGTGGACCACAAGCGCATCGGCATCATGTACATGATCCTCGGCATCGTGATGCTGCTGCGCGGCTTCGCGGACGCGCTGATGATGCGCCTGCAGCAGGCGATCGCCTTTGGCGGCTCCGACGGTTACCTCCCGGCCCATCACTACGACCAGATCTTCACCGCGCACGGCGTGATCATGATCTTCTTCGTGGCGATGCCGCTGGTCACCGGACTGATGAACTATGTGGTGCCGCTGCAGATCGGCGCCCGCGACGTCTCCTTCCCGTTCCTCAACAATTTCAGCTTCTGGATGACGGTCGGCGGCGCCGTGCTGGTGATGATGTCGCTGTTCGTCGGCGAATTCGCCCGCACCGGCTGGCTCGCCTACCCGCCGCTGTCGAACATCGGCTACAGTCCCGACGTCGGCGTCGACTATTACATATGGGGACTGCAGGTCGCCGGCGTCGGCACGACGCTATCGGGCATCAACCTGATTTGCACCATCGTCAAGCTGCGCGCGCCGGGCATGACGATGATGAAGATGCCGGTGTTCACCTGGACCTCGCTATGCACCAACGTCCTGATCGTCGCCTCCTTCCCGGTGCTGACGGCGGTGCTGGCGCTGCTGTCGCTCGATCGTTACGTCGGCACCAACTTCTTCACGAACGACTTCGGCGGCAACCCGATGATGTACGTGAACCTGATCTGGATCTGGGGCCACCCCGAGGTCTACATCCTGGTGCTGCCGGCGTTCGGTATCTTCTCCGAGGTGACCGCGACATTCTCCGGCAAGCGGCTGTTCGGCTACACGTCGATGGTCTACGCCACCGTCGTCATCACCATCCTGTCCTACCTGGTCTGGCTGCACCACTTCTTCACGATGGGCTCCGGGGCCAGCGTGAACTCGTTCTTCGGCATCACCACCATGATCATCTCGATCCCGACGGGCGCGAAGATGTTCAACTGGCTGTTCACGATGTATCGCGGCCGCATCCGCTTCGAGCTGCCGATGATGTGGACGGTGGCATTCATGCTGACCTTCGTGATCGGCGGCATGACCGGCGTGCTGCTGGCGGTGCCGCCGGCCGATTTCGTGCTGCATAACAGCCTGTTCCTGATCGCGCATTTCCACAACGTGATCATCGGCGGCGTGCTGTTCGGCCTGTTCGCCGGCATCAACTACTGGTTCCCGAAGGCGTTCGGCTTCAGGCTCGATCCGTTCTGGGGCAAGCTGTCGTTCTGGTTCTGGGTCTCGGGCTTCTACTTCGCCTTCATGCCGCTCTACGTGCTCGGCCTGATGGGCGTGACCCGAAGGCTCCGCGTGTTCGACGATTCCTCCTTGCAGATCTGGTTCATCATCGCGGGCTTCGGCGCGTTCCTGATCCTGCTCGGCATCGTTGCGATGCTGGTGCAGTTCGCGGTCAGCATTCTGCGCCGCGAGCAGCTGAAGGACACCACCGGCGATCCCTGGAACGCGCGGACGCTGGAATGGGCGACCTCCTCGCCGCCGCCGGACTACAACTTCGCCTTCACGCCCGTGGTCTACGACAACGACGCCTGGTGGGACATGAAGCGCCGCGGCTACAGGCGCCCGCTCACCGGCTTCAAGCCGATCCACATGCCGTCCAACACCGGCACCGGCATCATCCTCGCCGGACTTGCGACGGTGATGGGGTTCGGCCTGATCTGGTACATCTGGTGGCTCGCCGCCGTCAGCTTCGTTGCGCTGCTCGCGGTCGCGATCGGCCACACCTTCAACTATCACCGCGACTTCCACATCCCGGCGGATGAGGTGGTGCGGGCCGAAGAGGCGCGGACACGCGTGCTCGCCGCGGGAGCCCAGACATGAGCGTTGCAATCATAACCACACAGGACTCCGAGCCGGTCTTCCACGTCATCGACGAGCATGATCATCCGGAAGGCGCCAGCACCATGCTGGGCTTCTGGATCTACCTGATGAGCGATTGCCTCATCTTCGCGATGCTGTTTGCGACCTACGGCGTGCTCGGTGGAAGCTATGCTGCTGGCCCATCGCCGAAGGATCTGTTCGACCTCAAGCTGGTCGCGCTCAACACCACGATGCTGCTGCTCTCCTCGATCACCTATGGCTTTGCCATGCTGACGATGGAGAAATCGAGGATCGGCGCGACGCAAGCCTGGCTCGCCATCACCGGGCTGTTCGGCCTCGCCTTTCTCGGCATCGAGCTCACCGAGTTCGCGCATATGATCCACGAGGGCGCGACGCCCCAGCGCAGCGCCTTCCTGTCGTCGTTCTTCACGCTGGTCGGCACCCACGGCCTGCACGTCACCTTCGGCCTCGTCTGGCTGGTGACGCTGATGGTGCAGACCGCGCGCTTCGGCCTCACCGAAGCCAACCGGCGCCGGCTGATGTGCCTCTCGATGTTCTGGCACTTCCTCGACGTGGTCTGGATCGGCGTCTTCACCTTCGTCTATCTCCTGGGAATGCTGCGATGACAACAAAAGCTCACGCCGAAGCTCATACTCTCGAAGCCAATGCCGGCCACCGCCATGACGATCACGGCGCGGCTCACGGCTCGCTGAAGAGCTATCTGATCGGCTTCGGCCTCTCGGTTGTCCTCACGGCAATTCCGTTCTGGCTGGTGATGACCGGCGCCATCGCCGACAAGCAGGTCACCGCGCTGATCGTGCTGGTGCTCGCCGCGGTGCAGATCGTCGTGCACATGGTGTACTTCCTGCACATGAACACGCGGTCCGAGAACGGCTGGACCATGATGGCGATGATCTTCACCGTGGTCATGGTGGTGATCGCGCTGACCGGCTCGCTGTGGGTCATGCATCACCTCAACATCAACATGATGCCGATGCACGACATGAGCCAGATGCCGTGACGATGCGGAGCGCCTCAGACCCCTCTTCACCTCTCCCGCTTGCGGGGGAGCATAGGCCGCCTTTGGCGGCCGTCCTTGAAGGACGCCGAAGCAAAGCTTCGGCTATGACGCGCGCAGCGCGTGGCGGGTGGGGGCTCTCTCCACATAATGACCCTTCCGGCTCGCGGCGACACCCCCACTCCAACCCTCCCCCGCAAGCGGGAGAGGGAGCAAAGTCCCGACGAGGCGACGCCTCAGCTCTCCGTCGTTGCACACTGCTCACGCTCGGCATGCTGGGCGTGGTGCTGCTGGGCGCGCTCGGCGTCTGGCAGGTCGAGCGCCGGAGCTGGAAGCTGGCGCTGATCGAACGGGTCGAGCAGCGCATGCATGCGGCGCCGGTCGCGCCGCCGCCCCCATCGTCATGGCCGGCCGTCACGGCCGCGGGCGATGAATACCGCCGCGTCACCGTACGCGGCACGTTCCTCAACGCGGATGAAACGCTGGTGCAGGCCGTCACGGCCGAGGGCCCCGGCTTCTGGGTACTGACCCCGCTGCAAGCCGCCGACGGAACCACCGTGCTGGTCAACCGCGGCTTTGTTCCGCCTGACAGGCGCGACCCCGCGACACGGCGCGATGGCGAGCCGCAGGGCGCCGTCAGCGTCACCGGACTGCTGCGGATGTCGGAGCCGAAGGGCGGCTTCCTGCGCAGCAACGACGCTTCGGCCGGCCGCTGGTATTCCCGCGACGTCGCCGCGATCGCTGCCGCGCACGGACTGTCGAAAGTGGCCCCCTTCTTCATCGACGCCGATGCGACGCCAAAGCCAGGCGGCTCCCCAATCGGCGGGCTCACGATCGTGCGGTTTCCGAACAACCATCTGATTTACGCGCTGACATGGTTCGCACTGGCCTTTATGCTGGCGGGCGCGCTCCTGCGCGTCATCAGCGGCAGGAGCCGCGCCGGCGCCTCCGATCCAAGGTGGGGCTCACGACGCGCCGCCGTGCGCCGCCTGATCGGCGCAGCCCGCAATCTGTCCCGCGACACAGGCCCAGATGCTCGAGCGCACATCGGATCTGCATGACGACAAGGCCGCGACCGGCACGGCCATGATGCCGTCCGCCGCGAGCGCGGCTGCCGGCATGCCGTTCGACCTCGCCGCGCCCGCCGACATCGCGACCAATCGCAAGAACATGGCCCTCCTGGTCCAGCTGCGCTGGATCGCCGTGATCGGCCAGATCGCCACCATCGGCTTCGTGCAGTTCTGGTTGGGCGTCGCGCTGCCGCTGCTGCCCCTGGCGGCCGTGATCTCCGGGCTGGTGGCACTCAATGTCGTCAGCCTGCTGTGGCTGCGCTACCGCGCCGACATCAACAACCGCGAGCTGCTGGTCGCGCTGGCGCTCGACGTGGCGGCGCTGACCGCCCTGCTCTATCTCAGCGGCGGCGCCACCAACCCCTTCACCTCGCTCTACCTGCTGCAGGTGACGCTTGGCGCGGTGCTGCTCGATGCGCCCTCGACCTGGTCGCTGGTGGCGCTGGTCTGCATGAACTTCGCCTGGCTGACCAGCTATTACCGGCCGCTGGAGCTGCCGCAGCATGGTTTCGCCGATGCCTTCAACCTCTATATCGCCGGCACCTTCATCGGCCTCGTGCTCGACGCCGTGCTGCTCGTGGTGTTCATGACCCGGATCAATCGCAATCTGCGCGACCGCGACCTGCGCCTCGCGGCGCTGCGCCAGCACGCCGCCGAGCAGGATCACATCGTCCGGATCGGCCTCCTGGCCTCCGGCGCCGCGCATGAGCTCGGCACGCCGCTCGCCTCGCTCTCGGTCATCCTGGGCGACTGGCGCCGGATGCCCGCGCTCGCCTCCGACCCTGAAATGTCGCAGGACCTCGGCGAGATGGAGATCTCGGTGCAGCGCTGCAAGTCGATCGTCACGGGCATCCTGCTCTCGGCGGGCGAAGCCCGCGGCGAAGGCTCCTCGCCGACCACGGTCGCGGCGTTCCTGACGGCGCTGGTCGAGGAATGGCGGACGACGCGGCCGTCGGCCACGCTGTATTTCCGCAACGCCTTCGGCGCCGATCTCGCGATCGTATCCGACATCGCGCTCAAGCAGGCGATCTTCAACGTGCTCGACAACGCCGCCGAGGTCTCGCGCGACTGGATCGAGCTGACCGCCGAGCGCAATGCCGACCGCCTGGTGCTGTCGGTGACCGATCGCGGCCCGGGTTTCTCGCGCGAGATGCTGGCGCATATCGGCAAGCCGTATCAATCGACCAAGGGCAGCCCCGGCAGCGGCCTCGGCCTGTTCCTGGTGGTCAACGTCGTGCGCAAGCTGGGCGGCGTGGTGACGGCGCGCAACCGGCCGGACATCGGCGCCGCGGTCAGGCTCGAGCTGCCGCTTTCGACGCTCGCGATCGGAGACCATCTTGACGGATGAACGCCAGCTCCTGATCGTCGAGGACGATACGGGTTTCGCCCGCACGCTGAAGCGCTCGTTCGAGCGCCGCGGCTATGATGTGGCGGTGTCGGCCTCCCTCGACGAGGTCCGCCAGCTGCTGGAGCAGCAGTCGCCCGGCTATGCCGTGGTCGACCTCAAGCTCGCCGGCGGTGCATCGGGGCTTGCCTGCGTCGAGGCGCTGCACGCGCACGACCCCGAGATGCTGATCGTCGTGCTGACCGGGTTCGCCAGCATCGCAACCGCGGTCGAGGCGATCAAGCTCGGCGCCTGCCACTATCTGGCCAAGCCGTCCAACACCGACGACATCGAGGCCGCGTTCCTTAAAGCGCAAGGCAACGCCGCCATCGAGGTCGGCGCGCGGCCGACCTCGATCAAGACACTGGAATGGGAGCGCATCCACCAGACCCTGATCGAGACCGATTTCAACATCTCCGAGGCCGCCCGCCGGCTCGGCATGCATCGCCGGACATTGGCACGCAAGCTCGAGAAGCAGCGGGTGAAGTAGCCGATAGAGGCGGATGACGCCAACGAGACACGCGAACGCGCGTCTGATTCAGCCGGTCGCCTCTCGCGCCGTCACGACATCGCGGCAACATCCGCCGCAGTGTCAATGTACTCCTGAAAATAGACCGCCTTTCCTTCGCGGTACTTAAAGACATGGGCCCATTCGTTCGTCACGGTCTTGCCTGTTCGCTTTGCCCGCGCCGTGAGCGTACCCAGGACCACGACGGTGTCGCCCTGCTCAATCATCTCACGCGGTGCGAACTCGCTGAATTCCAGATTCTCGCCGACCTGGACGAAGAAGTTTGCAATCTGCTGCTTCCCCTTGAAGGTCCCGGCCCAAGGCAGTTTGTCCTGGGGACCCGGGGTTATCCACGTGCAGTTGTCATCGATCAGATCCCTCATGAGCGTCGGAATGTCACCACGTTGAAAGGCCTCATAACCCTTCCTGGTTGCCTCAACATTGGATGTCATCGGATTTCTCCTCGCTGCAAATTGATGGGTCAACTTAATATCGATCAAATAGCGGCAGGGCGGTCAGCTTAGCACGCCGCGCTCCGGTTGCCGTCGTCATCCATGAAGCAAGACAGGACGATACTGGTCAGGATCGTTTACGTAGCTTCGAGCGTCATTGCGGCTCGCTTCGCTGCCAGTGTAAAGCGAGGGCATGAGTAATGCCGACAAGCTCTTCCAACCCGGCCCTGACAATGCCGACCATGCGGCCATGATCGCGGCGGCGATCCGCTGCATCGACGATTTCACCGACCGGTTCAACGCTCGCGATCTCGCCGGCATGGACGTACTGCTGCACTTCCCGCACGTCATCCTGTCCGGCGAGCAGCTCGTGATCTGGGAAGGCCCGGACCAGCTGCCGCCGTCGTTCTTCGACGATCTGGCGCGCACCACCGGATGGGCGAAGAGCACCTATTAGCGCAAGGAGCCGGTACTGGTCAGTCCGCGCAAGGTGCATCTCTTGGTCGAATACAGCCGCGACCGCGCCGATAGATCGATCATCACTCGGCACCGCAATCTATGGATCGTGACCTCCGAGAACCGCCGCTGGGGCATCAAGCAGCGCTCGTATTGAGCACACGGCGCGGCAGCATCAACGGCGTCGCCGACGGGCTACCGCCGAGCCAGGAAGACTCCCAGCAAGAATGCAACGGCAAGTGATTGAAGCGGAGCCGCCCTGGCCGCCTCACTCAAGTGATGCAGCCACCGATCTTGCTGCGGCAAAGGTTCGAATACGCCGCGCTCAGCCATCTGACGGATCGCCTCTGACGCCTGTTCTATGCGTTGTTCAGGGCTGGCAGTGGAAGCAATGGGGTTTTCGTTAGCCATCGGACGAACGGGCCTTCTGTATCAACACTAACGTCCCTCGATTGCGGACTGTTCCTCGGCTCCTTCACTAAAGCGATGCGCTCAGTCATTCCCGAAGAAATTCACCAACGGACGAGGCGGGGAGTCATCGTCTTCAGACGCCATGATCGGCACTTCGCGGCGTCGCGCCTGCTCCAAGAGCACCGGAGCTTCGCGGCGTTGCTCGCCTTGCTCGATGCGCCGCTGTTGACGCTTCGCCTGCTCGGTCGCGACGCGCTTCGCCTTGCGTTCGGCGTAGCGCTTACGCCGCTCCATTTCTGCAATGTCGGATTTTCTCGTGTCCACCACGTCTGCCTGCTTCTCGACAGGCGCTTGTACGTCCTTGACCGGCTCCGGTGGCGGCTGCGGCGGTGAGGCTGCGTCCGGCGTGGCGGGCTCTCGTTGGGTGGCAGGCTGCGGTGGCTGCGCGGCTTCTGCCGTGGATGGCAGGATAACGCGCGCTGGTTCCGCAGGCGCTGGCGAAGAGACGCGCGCGGGGGCGCCGGCAGAATCCTTAAGCGCCGAATTCGCCATGAACAGTCCACCACCGAACCCAGCGCCTAGGATGATAAAAGTTGTTCCAACGCCTGCGAAAAAAATGCCTGCCTTTGATGTCATGGTCCGCTCTCCTCATTGGCGAGCGAACGCGCGAAAGTTACCGGCGTTCCGTTTCGGGATAACTCGGCAACGAGTGCCGCTGGCCCAAGAGTCCAGCGGCGCGGACAGTTTGGAGTATCGATCTGCCCGGGCGAAGGTCGCGGTCGTGGGACTGCAACTTGCGGAGAGCCTGCACCCTCACCCGGATTGCATTTGCCGAGGTAAGCGTGCCCACGGACACGCCGCCAAAGCAAAAAGCCCGGTCTTGCGACCGGGCTTTTGTTTTCAATCCGTCGAACCCTTTCAGGCGGCTTCGTCCTCGACGGCGGTATCGTCGCCATCGTTGTCGAGATCCTCACCGTCGGCATCGCCCTCGGCGTCGCCTTCAGCGGACTCGGCCTTGGCGCCGCGGCGCGGGCTCTTGGCGAGTTGGCCTTCGATCTCCTTGATCGCCTCGGTCTCGGTCGAGTGCTGCACGACCGCGATCTCGCGCGACAGACGGTCGAGCGCCGCTTCATAGAGCTGGCGTTCAGAGTAGGACTGCTCGGGCTGCGATTCCGAACGATAGAGGTCGCGGACCACCTCGGCGATCGCGACGATGTCGCCCGAGTTGATCTTCGCTTCATATTCCTGGGCGCGGCGCGACCACATGGTGCGCTTGACGCGGGCGCGGCCCTTCAGCGTCTCCAGCGCCTTCTTGACCAGCGCCGGCTCCGACAGCTTGCGCATGCCGACATTGGCGACCTTCGCCGTCGGAACGCGCAGCGTCATCTTGTCCTTCATGAAATTGATCACGAACAGCTCGAGCTTGGCGCCCGCGATCTCCTGCTCCTCGATCGCCAGAATCTGGCCGACGCCGTGAGCGGGATAGACCACGAATTCGTTGGCCTTGAAGCCCTGGCGCTGAGTCACGACTTTCTTCGGCTCCTCGACGCGCGGCGCAGCGGCCGGCTTGGCGGCGGCCTTCGGAGCAGCGGCGGGGACGGCAGCCTTCGGCGCGGCCGGCTTCGGCGCAGCAGCCGTCTTGGTCGCGGCAGGCTTGGGGGCGACCTTGGCAGCAGCGGGCTTCGCAGCTGCCGCTTTCGCGGCAGTCTTGGCAGTCTTTTCTGGCATCACGCTTCTTTTGTTCTTTGAGGACTTTGCAGCCGCCGCCTTCTTGGCACCCTTCACAGACGCCTTGGCACGGCCCTTGGTTGCGCTGCGAGCAACGACAGCGGCTTTTTTCGTCGTCTTTGAAGCACTCTTTTTACGCGTTTTCTGTGACACAGCCTGCGCGCGGAAACTGCCACGCCCCTGTTCGAGTTTGCGGGAACCTCGAAGCCACAAGGTACGCATGGCAGGGGGTTCTTGGCCTGTAATGTGTCAGATATAGCACATTTTCCGCAAAAATCAATGGTTTACGCCCGATTCCGGGCATAACAGGGGCCGTTCAGGTCATATGTCCGTCATTAGGGTTAAATCGGCGGCCGAACGGAGGGCCGCGGCGGACCGACGTCCACCCTTACCGTGGTAATCCCTGGCGAATCAGTCGCCGCTGCCGGGATTTGGAGAAAAATACTTCTCGAACTTGCCTTCCTTGCCTTCCCACTCCTTGGCGTCTTCCGGCGAGTCCTTCTTCTGGGTGATGTTCGGCCAGCTCTTGGCGTAGTCGCGGTTGACCTCGAGCCACTTCTCCAGCCCCGGCTCGGTGTCCGGCTTGATGGCGTCCGCCGGGCATTCCGGCTCGCACACGCCGCAATCGATGCATTCGTCAGGATGGATGACCAGCATGTTCTCGCCCTCGTAGAAGCAATCGACGGGGCAGACCTCGACGCAGTCGGTATATTTGCACTTGATGCAGGCTTCAGTGACGACGTAGGTCATCCAAAACTCCGGAACGATCGATTTTTCTGGGGTTGCGTAGCGCAGGAATACCGGGGCCGCAAGGGAAGCGGCCCTCGAAAAACGCCAGTATTCTCACGCTCCTGCCACCCCAAATTGAGATAGCAACCGCTAGATAACTACTTCTTACCGGCCTGCAAATTGCCGGCCTGCAAATCCTCGTACAGCACGCGCGCCGAGCTGGCATCGCCGCGCCGCTCGGCAAAGCCTGTCACCTTCAGCACGCGGACGCTGTTGTCGAGCGCGACGGTGACGACATCACCCGCCTTCACCGCATGGCCCGGCGATTTCTCGCGCGTGCCATTGATGCGGACATGACCTGACGCGACGAGTTCAGCCGCGCTGGTGCGGGCCTTCACCAGACGCGCATGCCACAGCCATTTGTCGAGGCGCTGTCGATCCAAACTAGACCAAGCGTTAAACCAAGGGTTGGACTATTCCTTCCGGCCTGCGAGCTGCTCTTTCAGGGCAGCGAGCTTGGCGAATGGCGAATTCGGATCGATCGGCCGGTCGCGCTCGCGCGGCGCGCTCGAGGCGTAGGGCCGATGCGACGGGCCGCCCTCGCGCTTGTCGCGGCCACCCTTGCCGAAATCGCGGCCGCCGCGGTCACGATCGCCGCGCTCGCCCTTACGGTCGCCGCCGAACTTGTTGTCGCGGCGACGCTCATTGTCGCGATCGCGACCTTTGCCTTCGAAGCGCTCGCGGCGCTGGCCCTTGTCGTCCCTGTTGTCGCGGGCCTGCGCGCCCTCGGCGGGCGCCGAAGCCGGATCCGCCGGCGCACCCGGGCGCGGTGCGCGGAAATCCTGGTGACGGCGCGGACGGCGATGATGCTCGCGCTTGTTGTCGCCCTCACCGCCGCCTTCAGCGGCCTGCGCGCCCTCCGCGGGCTTGCCCTGGTGACGGCCGCGGTTGCGATCATGGCCGCGATGATGCGGACGGCGCTCGTCGGAACGGCCACCGGGACGCCAGACTTCGACCAGCTGCGGCTCGGCCGGGGTCTCCGCGGTGGCGGGAGCGGCTTCAGCCGGTGCTGCCTCGGCACCCGCGGTCTCCGCGGCCGCCTCGGTGGCGGTCTCGGACGGCGTCTCTGCAGTGGCTTCCGCGGCAGGCGCGGGCTCGGATGCCGCTTCCGCGGCGGGCGCCTCAGCAGCGGGCTCTCCGGCGACAGCGGCGGGCTCGGCGGCAACTTCCGCCACGGGCGCGGGCTTGGTCTCGACGACGACCGGCGTCGCCTCGCTGGACACCACCTCGGCAAAGCCGACATCGGGCAGCAGCGCGGCCGACGGGGCAGGATCGCCGGACACCGGCTGATCCGTGGCGGCCTCCGGCGCATCGGCCACAACCTCGGCAGTGGCACCGACCGGCGCATCCACGGCGGCGTCAGAGGTCGCCTCGACCGGCGGCGTCTCGGCGGCGACCGTCTCGGTGGTCCCGGCCACGGTCTCCGTGGTCTCGGCGACGGCCTCCGTGGTCTCTGCCGGTGTGGCCTCAACGGGCTTCGGCGGCAGCGGCGGACGACGGTCCATGCGGTAGCCGAGCGCGCGCAGGATCGAGGCAAAATCCTCGCCGGCGGAGCCGGTCAGCGAGGTCATCGCCTGCGTCACGACAAAGCCGCGGCCATCGAACGCGCCCGCAGGCTTCTCGCCCGGCGAGGTCTCGCGCCAGGCCAAAGCGGGGCGGATCAGGTCGGCGAGCCGCTCCAGTATGTCGACGCGCACCGCGCGCTCGCCGCACTGGCGATAGCCGAGCACGCGATAGGCATCGCGGGCGAGTTGCTTGTCGACCGGGAACGAGGTGCGGCCGCTACTCGCCAGATGCTGCACATTCGACAGCGCAGCCATGTCGACATTGCTCTGCTTCTCGGCCCACAGCAGCGAGGCCAGCGAGCGCGCCGCGGGCTTCAACAGCTGCGGGAAATAGATGTGGTAGGCGCCGAACCGCACGCCGTATTTGCGCAAGGCCGCGCGCGAGGGCTGGTCGAGATCCTTCATCTCGGCCGCGATCTTCGCGCGCTCGAGCACGCCGAGCGCCTCGACCAGCTGAAAGGCGATGCCGCGGGCGATGCCCTGCAGGTCCTCGGCTTTGGACAGCTCGAACAGTGGCCCGAGCAGCTTCTCGATATGCGTCTTGAGCCAGAGATCGAGCCGGGTCTGCACCGCCTCGCGCGAGGCGCCGGTCAGCCGCTCGTCGGAGATGATGCGCAGCCGCGGATGCAGAGCGTCGTCGGCGGCCACCAGCTTGGCGACCGCATCGCCGGTCCAGCGGATGGTGCCGTCGGAGGTCAGCACGAACTGCTCGTCGGGGGCGGCGCCCAGTTTCTCGGCACGCGCATCGATCTCGCGCGCCAGCACCTGCTGGGCGGCGGCTTGCAGCGCCTTGGCGTCGCTGCCGGCCTCGGCCGCATCAGGTGCGAAGGTGAAACCATCGAGCCGGCCGATCACGTGGCCTTCCACGATCACTTCACCGGTCTTGCCAATTTCCGTATTCAAAACTGAGTTCTCCCGCAGGCGGCGCATCAATACACTGGTCCGCCTGTCAACGAAACGCTCCGTGAGCCGTTCATGCAGCGCATCGGATAATTTATTTTCGAGCTCGCGCGTGATCCCCTGCCAGTGGTCCGGGTCGTAAAGCCAGTCCGGCCGGTTGGCAACAAAGGTCCAGGTCCTGATCTGCGCGATCCGGCCCGATAGCGTGTCGATATCGCCGTCGGTCCGGTTGGCCTGGTCGACCTGGGCGGCAAACCATGCGTCAGGGATACGCCCCTTTTTCATCAGGAAGCCATACAGCGTGGTCACGAGTTCGGCATGGGCGGCCGGCGACAGCTTTCGATAGTCCGGAACCTGGCAGGCCTCCCACAGCCGCTCGACCGCTTTAGCCCCATGCGCCAATTCGCGCACCTCGGCGTCGCGCGCGACATGCTCGAGCACCCGCAGATCCTCGGCCACCGGGGCCCGGGTCAGTGCCTCATGATTGGGCGTCAGCGCCAGCGACACCTGCAACGCGCCGAGCGAGGCGAAATCGAGCTTGGCGTTGCGCCATTGCAGCACCTTGACGGCATCGAAGGTGTGGTTCTGCAGCGCGTTGACGAGCTCCGGCTCGAACGGCGCGCAGCGCCCGGTGGTGCCGAAGGTGCCGTTGCGCGTCGCGCGGCCGGCGCGGCCCGCGATCTGCGCGAATTCGGCCGGCGTCAGGCGGCGGAACTGATAGCCGTCATACTTGCGGTCGGAGGCGAAGGCGACGTGATCGACGTCGAGATTGAGCCCCATGCCGACCGCGTCGGTGGCGACGAGGTAATCGACGTCGCCGTTCTGGAACATCGCGACCTGCGCATTGCGTGTGCGGGGCGACAGCGAGCCCAGCACCACCGCCGCGCCGCCATGCTGACGGCGGATCAGTTCGGCGATCGCGTAGACCTCGTCCGCCGAGAACGCCACGATCGCGGTGCGTCGCGGCTGCCGCGTGATCTTGCGGTCGCCGGCGAATTCGAGCTGCGACAGCCGCGGCCGCGTAATGATCGAGGCGCCGGGCAGCAGCCGCTCGATCATCGGCCGCATTGTTGCCGCGCCCAGCAGCAGCGTCTCGTCGCGGCCGCGGCGATTGAGGATGCGATCGGTGAACACGTGCCCGCGCTCGAGATCGGCCGCGATCTGGATCTCGTCGACCGCGAGAAAGGATACATCGAGATCGCGCGGCATCGCTTCCACGGTCGAGACCCAGAAACGCGGCGCCTTCGGCTTGATCTTCTCTTCGCCCGTGACCAGCGCGACGTTGTCGACGCCGGCGCGGTCCGCGATCTTGTTGTAGACCTCGCGCGCGAGCAGCCGCAACGGCAGCCCGATCAGGCCGGACGAATGCGCCAGCATGCGCTCGATGGCGAGATGCGTCTTGCCGGTGTTGGTCGGCCCGAGCACCGCGGTGACGCCTGCACCGGGCACGCGGTCATTTCCGAACGAAGTTGAGAAAACCATATTTTGCAGGTGTTTCTTGAATTGTTGGGGCGCTCTCTGATCCGTCATCCCCGGTACAACGGCGAATTCGCCGTTGTACCTGCGAGGAGCGCGTCAGCGCGTCTCGAAGGATGCACGGCCGAGATCGACCCGTTTGCGGCGATCTTGATGAGACAGCAGGGCCGTCGCCCTTCGAGACGGCCGCTGCGCGGCCTCCTCCAGCGACAACGGCGGAGCCGTTGCGCGGGGGTGACGGTGAGAGATTGACGCTCTGGTCTTCACGCCTTCACGCGTCCTTTCACAAAATCTGTCTCACAATGCGACGCTTTCCGCGCCCGGCTTAAGCTCTGGAACGAGTCTAGAACGAATCGCGGCCGAATCGCTGACTCCATTCCGGGCTCGAAACGTTCACCGCAACATCTCGGGCAGGCTGGCGGCGGCGGCACTAGATCAAGTTTGAGAGGGCTCCACAAGCACAGGATATGCGGACTGAATTCCTTAAGTTCCAGGGGTGACCGAGTCGAATCAGAAGCGGGCAAGAGTCAACGGGATTCCGGTGACGTTCGTTGCATTCCGCGCGCCGCGAAGGGAAGCATTCTTGCTTGGACCCGTCATCCTGAGGTGCGAGCGGAGCGAGCCTCGAAGGATGCACGGCCCGGCTGGTGGCGTCGCCCTTCGAGACGCCTACTCCGCAGGCTCCTCAGGGTGACGGTCTAGCATTGCGTAGCCCGCATGAGCGAAGCGATATGCGGGAGACGACTGTCCCCGGATGGCGCTCCGCTTATCCGGGCTACGACAGGGGTTACTGCGTCTTCGCCACGCGCGGCGGCGCGGCTGTGGTGACGAAGGAGGTGGCTTCCAGCATGGCCTGGCCGAGCGGGGTCGGGATCGTCATGCGGAACGGCACCAGAAGGCGAGTGCCGGCGATCGGCACGAAGGCGATCTCGATGTTGCGCTGGGCGGCGAGGTATTTGATCACGGGGCGATCCGGGATGTAGCCCGAGATCGGCACGAAATAGAGCGCGCAGACCAGCGCCGGGCCGTGATAGCCGCGCTCGGCCTTGACGATCTCGACCCGCTTGAAATCGAGCTTGAGGTCGTAGCGCATGCGGCCGTCGAAGATGCCGGCGCCGCTGCGGCAGATATCCGGGCTCATCAATTCGGCGTTGCCGGGCGCGCGCAGGAACGAGCCGGTCATCGGATCGAACACGTTCTTCTTCTGCGCGTCGGTCACCGGCAGGCGGTCGGCATCGACCGACGGCTCCGGCTCGATCGAGGATTCCTTGATGCCGCCATTCGCCAGCACCATCCGGATCGTCTCCGACTTCTTCGAGGTGGTGGTGGTCGCGGTGTAGGACGAGGCGGCCAGCGATCCGTTGACGACGCGGCCCTGCGAGGCGCCTGCGCCCGAGCCGCCGGAAAACGCCTTCAAGAGGCCCGCGGTGCCGCCCTGGGCCGAGGCCGAGAAGGTGTCGTCGCCGATTTCGATGGTCCAGCTGCCCTTGCCGACCGGGATACCGGCCAGGGTCGCCTCGTACTGGGCGTCGAGCCGACCCTGCGCGCTGGCGCGCTCGGCGCAGAACAGCAGCAATGCGCCCGCGCACAGACCGAGCAGCCGGCCGAGCGGGGGCAAAATGGCAATGGCGGTGGTCACTTAACCTACCTGACGGTCCTGCTATCGGCGCTCTATCCGTTGTCCATCTCGGCGTTCAATTCGGCCGGACAACAAGGCGCATCTTGTATGGAACCTAGACTTGCAGCCGAATACGCCCTTTATATGGTTGCCATATCCGCCGTTAAGTGGCTGGAAGACCTTATGAACCGGCAATTCCGGTGCCCCGCATGCGGCGATATAATCTTGACGCTCGGGTATTCTCCCCCTATACACCCGCGGTTCCTGGAAAATGGACGCGAATTCAAAACCCCCGCGCGGGCCGTGTGATTGCACGCCCTTCGAGCGGCGGGGATGCAATAAGGATTTTGTAAGATGTCCCGGCGCTGCGAACTGACGGCCAAGGGCCCCCAGACGGGCCACAAGGTGAGCCACTCGAACATCAAGACCAAGCGGCGCTTCCTGCCGAACCTGGCCAACATCACCTTCATCTCCGAAGCGCTCGGCCGCAACGTGCGCCTGCGCGTCTCGACCAACGCGCTGAAGAGCGTCGACCACAATGGCGGCCTCGACGCCTATCTGCTCAAGGCCAAGGCCGACGTGCTCTCGCCCCGCGCTTTGGATCTCAAGCGCGCGATCGAGAAGAAGGTCGGCAAGCCGGCGCCGGTGAAGAAGGCGAGCTGAGCTAGACGCGAACGCGGAATTCGCGGAGAGAATTAAACGGCCGGGTCGGATGACCTGGCCGTTTTTGTTTTGGGAAGATCGTCTCGTTCACCTCTCAGGCGCATCCCTCGCGGAATCATCCGAGAGCGAGCATTTCAATTTGCGATGGTGCAGTGCTTGGACACGTTGTCGAGGCAATCGCAGGGAGCCGATACATCGCAGCAATCGCGCCTGAGTTCACCCTGAGCTCGGGACCCATGGGTGCGTGCGTGCTGGCACCCGGCGTTCCCTTGGCCCTCTGCCGACAGGCGAAGCTGCCGTAAAGCTCGGGCCGATCGCGCCGCGAGACTACGCGCGCGCACCCTCTCCTGCTGTCTGACAGGTGAATCGATCCGACCGACGCGCGCTCGCGCACGCGCGGGTGAGTAGCGAGTGGATTTTTCTTTTCGTGATTGCGCACGGAGCAAAACAATCCATCGTACAGCGCTAAGAGAGATGGATTGCTTCCGCCTTCGTCAAGGCTTCGGCGGACAAGTCGTCGCTTCGCTCCTCGCAATGACGGCGTCGCTAATGACTACGACAGTCCGCTGACAGCTGCCGCCAATGACAGCGGTATCATCTCTTCCATCACGCGCACATCACACGAGTCTTCTGCTTGATGCATCGAGAGTGCGTGAACGCTTAACGCACGCGCCCCGATCAACAAAGAAAGCCTATAAATAAAGACAAAGCGGGCTTCTCACGTGGCCATTAATCACAACATCACTGCGCATCATCACGAGCGCATGAGGCGCATGCAAAACGCCACGATCTCTTCCAGATATTAGTGTGCAAACAAGCCGTCCGACACGAATGCGATTCGACGCGGCACGCCGCATTGTCTCGAAGACCGTGAAGGACATCACGGCCAGCACAACTGATTGTGAGGCAGGTGCGCCGCACTCTTGGGAAGAAGCCTGGCCGTTCCTATGTCACGTCCAAAGAACGACCCCGATAAAGGAATTGCTCGATGCAAGTTCGCGCAGCCGATCCGCGCGGAAGACTGGTGCCTGCGATTGCAACCGCCGCCGTGGCGGTGCTCGCGACGGCCGCCCTCGTCATCCTCGAATTCAACCCGCCGCGCAATGTGCAGGCCGCGGCCGAGCCCGGCATGATCACCTCCGCCGCCGCCAGCCGCGCCGGCGCCACCGTGCTGCCGACCGATCCGGTGACGACCGGCAGCGTGCGGGTGCGCTGAGGCGCGCCGCTCTCTCATCATCGTCGTCCCGGCGAAAGCCGGGACCATTATCACTAAAGTCTGCCGTTACGCGGAATGTTGCCCCAGCGTCGCTCCAAATAGGCAGTTGGGGTAATGGGTCCCGGCCTTCGCCGGGACGACGCTGGTGGTTACACCGCGCCGCCATCGCACCAGCCGCATTTTCGCATCCCTGCCCCGGCGTCTCGCCACAAGCCCAACGTGCGGCGGCTCACGTAAGCTCTCCCTCGCGAACAAAACAAAAAAGCCACAGGGAGGCTCACGATGATCTGGAAGGCCGTCACGGCAGCCGTCGCGCTTGCGCTCGCGACGCAGGCGCACGCCGCCGAGAAGAAATATGGCACGGGTGCCAGCGACACCGAGATCAAGCTCGGACAGACCTCGCCATTCTCCGGCGCGGCGTCGGCCTACAGCGTGATCGCGAAGACGCAGGCCGCCTACTTCAGGATGATCAACGACCATGGCGGCGTGAACGGGCGCAAGATCAACCTGATCACGCTCGACGACGGCTACTCGCCGCCGAAGACGGTGGAGCAGACCCGCAAGCTGGTGGAGCAGGAGGAGGTCGCCGCGATCCTCAATCCGCTCGGCACGCCGACCGGCCTTGCCGTGCGCAAATATCTCAACGACAAGAAAGTGCCGCAACTGTTCGTCGGCGCCGGCGCCACGCTGTGGGGCGACTACGCGCATTATCCGTGGACGATCGGCTTCCAGCCGTCCTACCAGGCCGAGACCGCGGTCTACGCCAAGTATGTGCTGACCAACAAGCCGGACGCGAAGATCGCGCTGTTCTACCAGAACGACGACGCCGGCAAGGATTACGGCAACGGCTTCAAGAAGGGGCTGGGGCCGGAGAACACCGCGAAGATGGTGGTGGCGGAGACGACCTATGAATCGACCGATCCGACGGTCGACAGCCAGATCGTGAAGCTGAAATCCTCCGGCGCCAACGTGCTGTTCATGCACGCGATCCCCAAGCAGGCGGCGCAGGCGATCAAGAAGATCGGCGAGATCGGCTGGAAGCCGGACCTGTTCTTCCTCGCGGCGACCTCGACCTCGGTATCCTCGGTGCTGAAGCCGGCCGGCTTCGAATACTCCAGGGACATCATCTCGTCCTACTCGCTGAAGGATCCGAACGATCCGCAGTGGAAGGCTGATCCGGACGTGATCGCCTGGCACGACTTCATGAAGAAGTATTTTCCGGACGGCAATCTGCAGGACCAGCTGATCGTCTACGGCTATGTGGTGGCCGAGGCGACGGTGCAGGTGCTGAAGCAATGCGGCGACGACCTCACCCATGAGAACATCATGAAGCAGGCCGCCAATCTCGACATCGCGCTGCCGATGTTCCTGCCCGGCATCAAGGTGAAGACCTCGCCGACCGACTACTTCCCGGTCGAAGCGATGCGGCTGCAGAAGTTCAACGGCGAGACCTGGCAGCTGTTCGGCGACACGATCGGGAATGATTGAGGGGAAGTTGTTGCGCGCAACTCCATCCCCATCGTCGTCCCGGCGAAGGCCGGGACCCACAACCACGAATGTCGGTGTGGTACGACGCTGGTGCCACAGCCTTCTGCAACAACGAGCCGCGGTGGTTATGGGTCCCTGTGTCTTGGAAGTCTGTCAGGATGTGGGTGGGCGGGAAGCCGTTGGGTCCTTGGCGCTTGACGCCGCGAGCCGGCTCGGTCTCCCGCCCGTTCCATCTATCAACCTGAACAGTTGCACGAGGCTGCGCAACAGACCTCGCATCACAGGGGCAGGCACCGTGATCATAGCTCTTCGTTACGTCGGAATCGACGTCTCCAAAAAACACCTCGATATCTTTGATGAGGCTGACGGCGTGCCGAGGCGCATTGCCAACGCGACACAGGCCATCACACAGCAGGTGGCGCGTTGGCAATGCGATGCGCTGGTGGTCTTCGAGGCGACGGGTATCTATGACCTCGCGCTTCGCGAGGCGCTGCGTCAGGCCGGGATCCAGTTCGCACGGATCAACCCGGCCCGTGCCCGCGACTTTGCACGGGCCAGCGGCCTGCTCGCCAAGACCGATCCGATCGATGCGCGGATGCTGGCGGCCTTTGCGCGGGCCATGCAGCCCGCCCCCGAGCAGGTCGCCGATCCTGCACGGGGCGCCTTGGCGAGGCTTGCAAAACGGCGGGATCAGCTGGTCCTCATGCGCGCCCAGGAGAAGAACCGGCGCAGCGAGGCCGACGATCGCGCCATGGCCGAACGCATTGGCCGCCTCATCGAGGTCCTCGACAGCGAGATCGCCGAGATCGAGGCCGACATCAGCGCATTGATTAAAGCCGAAGCGCAGATCGCGGACGATGCGAAGTTAATGCGTTCGCTGCCCGGCGTGGGTCCCGTGGCCTGCATACAGCTCATCGCGCAGATGCCGGAACTCGGGCGGGTCGGACCGAAACAACTCGCAGCGCTCGCTGGCCTTGCTCCCTTCAACGTCGACAGCGGCACCTTCCGCGGCAAGCGCAAGATTGCGGGCGGCCGAAAGCGCGTTCGTGACGCCCTTTATATGGCGGCCCTCAACGCAGTTCGCAGAGCTGATCCGTTCAAGGCCTTCTATGCACGACTGCGACAGGCCGGAAAACCAGCCAAACTCGCCCTCATCGCCGTCGCCAGGAAGCTGCTCACGGTCCTCAATGCCATGATGCGAGACCGAAAGCCGTACCTGCAGACCAAACCAACATAACAGTTGCCGGCTCGCGCTTCGCTTGGCCGGGACGACGCGGAGGTTAGACCGCCCTCTTCAACAACGGCCGGGACGACGGGAGCTTAGACTCCCCTCTCCAACAGCACCCGAAAATCCGCCCGCGCGCGCTGCGCCTCGGCGCGCGCGGCCTCCGAGGCATCGCCGAGGCCAAAGTAGCCGTGAATCAATCCCTCGCCGGAATGATACGCGACCTGCACGCCGGCCGCCTGCAACGCCCTGGCATAGGCATGGCCCTCGTCGCGCAGCGGGTCGAACCAGGCTGTCGTGACGACGGCCGGCGCGACACCGGCAAGGCTCTTCGCGCGCAGCGGCGAGACGCGCCAGTCGGCGCCCTCAGTCTTGTCGGCGAGATAATGCCCCGCGAACCACTGCATCGTCGCACGCGTCAGGAAGTAGCCCTCGGCATTCTCGGCGCGCGACGGAAATTTCGCGTTCTCGCCCGGATCGGCGAAATTGCCGACCACGTCGGTGACGGGATAGACCAGCAATTGCCCGGCGAGCCTGATGCCGGCGTCGCGGCAGGCGAGCGCTGACGTGGCGGCGAGATTGCCGCCCGCGGAATCGCCGGCGACGCCGACGCGCGAGAGGTCGCCGCCGAAGTCGCCAATGCGCGCGATCACGTCGCGGATCGCGGCGAACGCATCCTCGAAGGCGCCGGGAAAGCGCGTCTCCGGCGGGCGGCGATAATCGACCGAGATCACGACCGCGCCGGTCTCGATCGCGAGATTGCGGGCCTGGCGGTCATGGGTTTCGAGATCGCCCGCGACCCAGCCGCCGCCATGGAAGAAGATCACGGTCGGCGCCGTTCCGCTGCCGTTGCGATAGAGCCGCGCGCCGAGCTTGCCGGCGGCGCCCGCGACTTCGATATCGCGCGCCACATCGACCGGCGGCGGCGGCACCTCCTTGCGCGCCTCGGCCAGCGCCCGCAACGAATCGCGGCAGCTCTGCGGCGTCATGGTTGTGGGATCGCGCAGCGGCAGCAACGGGATGATCTTCTCAATGACGGGGTCGAGCGGAAGCGGCATGGGAGTCCTTCAGTGTGAGTGCGTGGAGTTCAGGTGAGATGCTTGGATAGCGCACCGGCCTCGATCGCGGATATCTGCAGCGCGATGAAGCGGCTGTAGATGCGGGCCTGCGAGAACGCGCCGCCCGCGAACCAGAGGCCGGGCTGCGGCGTGCGCGTCCACATGTTGCGCAGCTCCTGGGTCGCATCGTCAAAGCCCCAGACCCGGCCGACGCGCTCGGCGACGTCCTCGCCGAACAACCTGCCGACCAGATGGTCCGGGCCCTTGTAGCCGGTGGCGAGCACGAACAGCTCGGCGGCGAGCGAGGTGCCGTCCTTCAGCGCAAGGCCGTTCGCGGTGATATCAGCGATGTCGGCAGCCTGGATCAGGCGTATCTTGCCGTCGGCGATCAATTCGGAGCAGCCGACATTGAAGTAGTAGCCGCCGCCGCGGGAGCGAAACTTCAGCGGCCAGCCGGTGCCGTCCTCGCCGAATTCGAGCCGGAAGCCGGCGCGCTCCAGCCGTGACAGCAAGGGCGCATCGAGCCGCTTCACCTCGTCGGTGATGATCCGGTGCGCGATCTTCATCACCGGCAGCGGCACGCCGGAATTGAGGATATCGCGCACCTCGATCGGCGGGCCGTCGCCGAGATAGGTCTTGTCGTAGAGCTGCGCGGGCTCGACATTGACCACCATGGTCGGGCTGCGCTGCACCATGGTGACGTCGGCGCCGGCGGCGTGCAGCTCCTGGCAGATGTCATGTGCGCTGGTGCCGGTGCCGAACACGACGACTGATCGCCTTGCCCATTCGCGCCCGGCCGCGAACGCGCTGGAGTGCAGCACCTTCCCTTCGAAATTCCCGATGCCCTCGATCCGGGGAACGTTCGGCGTGCCGCTGACGCTGGTCGCGAGCACGATGTGCTTCGGATGTAGCGTGCGCGGGCCGCTGGTCCCTTGCAGCGTCACCGTCCAGCGCTGCGCCGTATCGTCATAGCGCGCGCCTTCGAACGACGTCTCGGTCCAGAAGTCGAGCTCCATGATGTCGACATAGCTCTCCAGCCAGTTCGCGATCTTGTCCTTCGGGATGTAGTCCGGAAAGCTCGGGGGAAACGGCAGATAGCGGAACAGATTGACCGGCGTCTTGTTGTGCAGCTTCAGCCCGCGATAGCGCAGCCGCCAATTGTCGCCGATGCGCCGCTCGCGATCGACGATCAGGGCATCGAGCCCGATCCGCTTGCACTCGACCGCGGCCGCAATGCCGGCATGGCCGCCGCCGACAATCAGTACGTCAGGCTCGCGGTCGGCATAGGCGCGCGAGGCCTGCCGCTGCTCCAGCCAGTCGGGTGCGGCGAAATCGCGCGCGTGGGATTGCTCGGCGGCGCGATCGGTGCGAGCCTCGCAGATGCGGTTGAAGTCGAGCATCGTGGAGAACGTCCACGCCGCGGAATTTCCGCCCCTCTCATGCAGCAGGCGGACCGCGCCGCTGCCGGGACCATTCGACGTGTCGAAGGTGAAGACGGCCTCGATCACCTCGCGTCCGGCCACCACGACCCGCCGCGGTATCAAGGCACGGTCATCGAGACGAAATCCGCTCGCGCCGACCGCTTCAGCGCGCGTCAGCAGCTCGGCAACGACGCGCTGCCGCCCGCTGAAGGTCGCAAACTGCCAGGAAATGCCGAAGATATTGCGCCAGTGGCTCTCGGGCGCAAACAGCGCGGCAAGAGCCTCAGCGGAGCGGCTCGCGAGCGCCGCATCCAGCGCGCCGATCCATTGCTCGGCGGCAAGTTCAGGCGCGTCCCCTGTAGCCGGGTTCAGTTTGTCCAGCATGATCGTGCTTTCTCGGGAGCAGTTGCCGTCTATCTGACAACATGCTCCCGAAAAGCACAACCATCATGCCAAGCCTCATGCAACGTGTTGCGCGAGCGGCGCCGGCTCGGCCTCGGGCTCTTCACTGGCAGGATCGACCTGCGGCGCAGGCGCAACCGCGAGTTCCTTGGCCAATGCGGTAGCGCCGACATAGTCGGTCTTGCCGGTGCCGAGCAGCGGCACCTTGTCGACGACGCGGATGTCGGCCGGCACCGCGAGCTCGGAGGCACCGACGCTCTTGGCCTGGCGCTGCATCGCGGCGCGGTCGGCATCCTTCTGCGTGGTGAGCAGCACGATGCGTTCGCCCTTGCGCTGATCGGGCAGCGTGACCGCAACCGACATTGCCTGCGGCCAGATCGCAGCCGCGATCGCCTCCACCGCCGACAAAGAAACCATCTCGCCGGCGATCTTGGCAAAGCGCTTGGCACGGCCCTTGATGGCGATGAAGCCCTGCGCGTCGACCGTGACGATGTCGCCGGTGTCGTGCCAGCCTTCCGGCAGCGGCTCCAGCACGCCGGGATTCTCGGCACGGAGATAGCCGAGCATCACGTTCGGGCCCTTCACCGACAGCCGGCCGCCTTCCTCGATGCCGGGGACCGGATCGAGGCGATACTGCATCAGCGGCGAGATCCGGCCGACGGTGCCCTGGCGGTTGGCCATCGGCGTGTTCATCGCCAGCACCGGCGCGGTCTCGGTGACGCCATAGCCCTCGAGGATGCGGATGCCGTAGCGCTCCATGTAGATCTGCCGCGTGCGCTCCTTCACCGCCTCCGCACCGGCGATGACGAGCCGCAGCGTGCGGAAGTCGTAGGCATGCGCCGAGCGGGCATAGCCGGTGAGGAATGTGTCGGTTCCGAACAGGATCGTCGCGCCGGTCTGGTAGATTAGCTCGGGCACGATCCGGTAATGCAGCGGCGACGGATACATGAAGATCGGGATGCCGCCGAGGATCGGCATCATCATGCCGCCGGTCAAACCGAACGAGTGGAACACCGGCAGCACATTGAACACCTTGTCGTTGGCATTGGCATCGACCCGCGCCAGCGCCTGCGCCGCGTTGGCGAGGATGTTGCGATGGGACAGCACGACGCCCTTCGGCGTGCCTTCCGACCCCGAGGTGAACAGGATGACCGCGGGATCGTTGGCCTTGCGGGCGACCCGCGGCGCGATGCCGGCGCGGAAGCCCGCGACCTTGTCGGCGAGGCCGATGCCGGCCCTGACGTCCTCGAGATAGACGACGCGCGCCTGGCCGGCGAGCGCCGCGATCAGCTTGTCGAGCTTGCCCTTCTCGATGAAGGCCTGCGAGGTCAGCACGGTCTTGACCTGCGCCGCCTTCATCGCCGCCAGCACGTTGACCGGACCGGCCGAGAAGTTGAGCATCGCCGGCACGCGGCCGATGGTCTGCAGCGCCATGAACACGACGGCGACGCCGGCCGAGTTCGGCAGCAGCACGCCGACATTCTCGCCGACCGCGGTGCCCTGCTCGAGCTTGCGGCTCAACACCTGGGCGCCGAGGATCAGCTTGCGATAGGTCAGCTTGGTGCCGAGCGCATCCTCGATGATCGGCTTGCCGGTGTCGCGGTCGCGATAGGCATGGCCGAGGCCCTCGAACAGCGTGTGGTCGAGCATCGCGTTCTGGACCATGGCGTTGATCATCACGTCCTGCAGCGCGGCGCCGGCGGCATTGCGGCGCGCCTTGCCCCTCAACGACTGGTCGACCGGCAACTTCACCGGCGGCAGGATCGAGATCGTCACCTTGGGGAACCAGGAGCGCTTGATCTCGCCATTCTTGAGATAGCTGAGATGCGAACGCTGCGCGCCCTCGATGCGGACCGGAACGACGACCGCATCGGCCTTGTCGGCGATCATCGCGGTGCCGTCATAGACCTTCATCAACGATCCGGAGACCGTGATGCGCCCTTCCGGGAAGATCACCACCGGCTCGCCGGCGGCGACCAGCTTGATCAGGTCGCGCGCGGCCAGCGGCTTCGACGGATCCATCGTGTAGTGCTTGATCATCTTCAGGAACGGCTTGGCCCACCACGCCTTGGAGATGCCGGTGTCGACCGCGAAGCTCGCGTCGATCGGCAAGGTGGCGTGCAGCAGCGGGCCGTCGACCAGGCTGACATGGTTGGGCGCGATCAGCATCCGCGTGCCCGATGGCGGCAGGTTCTCCATGCCACGCACCTCGACGCGGAACAGCGCCCGGAACAGCAGCGCGCCGAAGTCGCGCACGCCCTCCTTGCCCCACTTGCTCAGCACGAACCAGACCGTGCCGAAGCTCGCGACGGCCAGGCCGAAGAAGATCCAGGCGATCGGCAGGCCGATATATTGCAGGGCGCCGACGAACATCGCGCCGCCAACCATGAAGCCAGCCTGCAGGATATTGCCGGCGGCGATGATGCGGGCGCGCTCGGACGGCGCAGTCCAGGCCTGCACGGCGGCAAATGACGGCACCACGAACAGGCCGCCGCCGAACGCGAACAGGAAGAAGTCGGCCAGCATGCGGAAGCCACTGAGCGAGGTCGCGAACGCAGCCGCGGTGACATCTTTGCCGAGCGAGGTGGTGGCGATCGCCCAGGCGAGATCGAGGCCGATCACGCCCATCACGATGGCGCCGATCGGCACCAGCGCGAGATTCGGGCGGACATGGCTCAGCTGCGCGGCGAACAGCGAGCCGGCGGCGATGCCGATCGCGAACACGGCGAGGCACAGCGTGACCACGCCCTCGGTACCGCCGACGCCTTCCTTGATCAGCGCAGGCAGCAGCGACAGCACGATCGCGCCGACCATCCAGAACCAGGACACGATCACCATGCCGTCCCACAGCCGCGGCTCGGCATAGAGCGACTTCAACAGGCGCACGGTCGAGGTCCAGGGATTTTTGGTGATCGGCAGATCGGGCGCGGATGGCTGCGTCACCGGGATGCGCGATGCAAACGCCCAGGACAGCACCGACAGGCCGACCACGGCGGCACAGATCCAGCCCATGTGGCTGGCGCCGGCGACGAACATGCCACCCGCGATGGTGCCGATCAGGATCGCCATGAAGGTTGCGCCCTCGACCAGCGCGTTGCCGGTCGCGAGTTCGGACACCGACAGCTGGTCGGGCAGAACGGCATATTTCACCGGGCCGAACAGCGCGGCGACGATGCCGAACAGCGCCAGCGCGATGAACAGCAGCGGAATCGAATGGGTGAAGAAGCCGGCGGCGGCAAAGGCCGCGGCGAAGATCTCGAAGAACTTCAGCCGGCGGGCGACGACGGACTTGATGTAGCGGTCGGCGAGCTCGCCGCCGAGCGCCGACAGCACGAAGAACGGAGCGATGAACACCGCCCCCGCAAGCTGGACCAGCGCCGGCCCCTGCTCGTTGGCGACGCCATACAGCAGCATGATGACGAGCGCGTTCTTCAGCACGTTGTCGTTCAACGCCGAGCAAAACTGCGACCAGAACAGCGGCGCGAAGCGGCGGGACGTCATCAATTCCTTGATCATGACCGGTTCCTTGGGTTAGCGCGCACGGCGCTGGCAGGTCTGCGAATTCGGGTGGCAGAGAATGGTGAGCGTGGAGAAAATGACGGAGATGCCGCAGCCTTTAGTCTTTTCCGCAACGTATCGGTTCGAACCGGCGCAAAATCGGTCGCACCGGGACGTCGCGACATTGCCCGCCAGAGATGTACGAGACCTTATCCAGACCTGGGGTTGATCGACGGCGGACGGGCTCGGAGAGGACATGGTGAGCGCTTTGTTGAGGTTTCGCCGACAATTGCCCGGGGCCCGCTTCAGGTCAGTTCACTCAAGCCGCGGAACGGCGACCATCGGCAGTTGCGCGACTTGCGGCGGCCTCCGCTCGCAGCCGCCGGGCGCGGCGCGCGCCGATCCGCGCGCCGCTGCTCCAGGACGCCTGCGACGTCGCAGGCACGGGCGATCCGCTCGATCGGCGCGGTCGCCAGATTGAGGACGGCGCGGCCAAAGCCCTTCACGAGCTCGATCGCGTCATCGACAAGGGTGGTGGTCAATTGAAGTGCTAGGGTCTGCATCTGAGTGGCCTCCTATGTCAACTTGAGCAACGCTCAAAGTAGTAGTATGAAAATGAACATTGTTCAAGAAGAATCGCGACGAGATCGAAAAAAACTTCAGCGGCGGGCCCTGCTGATCGAGATCGCGCGTCGGTCAATCGCCACTAAGGGATTGAGATCACTCAAGGTTCGCGATGTCGCCGAGGCCGCCGGCTGCTCCATCGGCAGTGTCTATAATGAGTTCGGCGACTTCGACGGGCTGATCCTGACCGTGAACCGGGAGACCGTTCACGCCCTGACCACGCAGCTCAAGGCGGTCCCGGCCGACGATCCGCTGCGCGAGCTGCACGGACTTGCCGACGCCTATCTCGGCTTCGCCACCGAGCACGCCAATCTGCTGCGCTCGCTGTTCGAGCACCGGATGGAGGACGACCGGCCGTTTCCGGACGACATCCTCGCGATGGTGATGGACGCGTTCGCGCTGATGCATGCGCCGCTGGTGCGGCTGCTGCCCGATCGCGATCCCGGCGACATCGCGCTGCTGTCGCGGATGATGTTCTCCGCGGTCCACGGCATCATCTCGCTCGGCCTCGAGGAGCGCATGGTCGCGGTGCCGCCGGAAATGCTGCGCGAGCGGCTCGCGCAGTTCGTCGACACGCATCTGGCCGGATTGGGCGTCACGCGCGACGCGTAGCTGCGCGCGCAGACGCGATCGCGGCCGACGATCCGCATTGGCGACATGCCGTCATCACGGACGATGCGATCAAGTTTGATTGCGGGCGACGTGCCCTGGGTGGGCAAGGGTCCAGAGCGGTTCGAGGAACACGATACTGGTACCTCCCTCGCGGAAGACGAGCTTGAACTCGATCCGTCCATCCGCGGTGATGGAGGCAGAATGCAGTCCCGTATTGCCGTCATAGCGCAGGACGTCGTCGAGGACATACCCGGTGAAGCCGCCGGAAAAGCCGGGTCCGGGTACGCGGCTGTGCGGCATCGCCGGCCCGTTCACGAGATAGCCGGTCGCAACACCGTCCCGATCGACATTGGTGACGATCATCATGAATTGGCGGTGCGAATTGATCCATCCCTGGTCGCTCACCCACACGCCGAGAAAGCGACGGACATTGTCCGGCACGTCGCTTGCCGGCGCGCGAACGCGATAGGCTGGAAGCGGAAGCTGCTTCTCGGCGGCCAGCGCGGTGATCCGCTCGACGTACTGATCCGGCACGATGCCGTGATCCTGCGGCACCAGCCAGTGCGCCAATTCCGCCAGGGGATGCCACATCCCGTTGGCGATCGGCGGCGCGGATGCGAGTGATGCGAAGACGATCACCGACAGGCCGGCGATCAGCCGCCATCGGGGAAGCGCGGCCAAGCGCGCTGCAATGCCGCGGGGAGCGGACATCCGGCGCGAGACGTTCTGCGATCCATGATCGTGCGCCGGCGGCAGCGGCCTGGCGTCGAGGCGATAGCCGCGGCGAGACACCGTCTTGATGATGCGGTGGTCATCATCGCGCAGCTTCAGGCGCAGCTCGCGGATGCATTGGACGAGCGAGTCGTCCGAAACCGCGACGTTACCCCAGACCGCCTCGTGCAGATCCTGCTTGGATGCCAGCCGCCCGGCATTGCCGGCGAGATAGCCGAGCACCGCGAATGATTTCGGCCTGAGATCGAGATCGACGCCATCCACGCGGGCTACGCCGCGGGCGAGATCAAGCTCAAAGGAATCAAATATCAAAACGGAATCAGTCGCCGGGTCCATAGAGGTCACTCCATGCCCACAGACGGCACCAATCGGGAAAATTTAGCAGGAAATTCGCCGTTCTGTCACTTCTTCATCAGGACTTCCCTGCCGCGAAGCCGATAGTCGCGGATAGCCCGGCATCATTTCCGGGCTCACGGGAGGTTGGCCATGTCGAGCACCCGGTTTGCCATGTTGGTCGGGGCTGTTCTGGCGCTTGCGGAGGTGCGACCGGGACATACCCAGGCGCAGGACGTCGTAAGGGTCGGGCTGGTGATGCCATTGACCGGCGTTCTGGGGCCGGTCGGCAAACAGGCGGTTGCCGGGGCGCGGCTCTACATGGCGCAACACGGCGACATGGTCGCCGGCCGCAAGATCGAATTGATCGTCCGGACGATGCCAGCGTGCCCGACAACGCCAAGCGCATCGCGCAGGAGCTGATCGTCAACGACGCGGTCGCGATCCTCGGCGGCGGGCTGACGCCGAGCGTGCTGGCGCTCGCGCCGCTGGCCAATGAGAGCAAGACGGCAACCGTTGTCATGGTATCGGGCACCTCGATCGTGACCGAACGGTCGCCTTACTTCGTGCGCACCAGCTGGACGCACGCGCAGCAGGCCAGCGTGCTGGCGGATTGGGCGGCGCGAAACGGATCGAAACGGGCCACCACCATCGCGTCCGACTGGGCACCCGGGCGCGAAGCCGCCGGCGTATTTTCGGCGAGCTTCACCGTGGCCGGCGGAACGATCGTCGAAGCGCTGAAAGTGCCGCGGGCCAACCCCGATTTCGCGCCGTTCCTGCAGCGCGCGCGGGATGACAATCTCGACACCCTGTTCATTTTTGTGCCGACAAGCCAGGCCGGCATCCTGGCCAAGCAGTTTGTCGAGCGCGGGCTCGACAAGAGCGGGATCAAGCTGATCGGCCCCGGCGACATCGCCGACGACGAGGACCTGCCGGGTATGAGCGATGCGATGATCGGCATGATCACGGCGGGGTTCTACTCCGCCGCGCATTCATCCGACCTGAACCGCGACTATGTCGCGGCGTTCCGCAAGGCCAACGCGAATGTTCGACCGAACTTCATCAGCGTCAGCGCCTATGACGGCATGCATCTGATCTACGAGGCGCTGAAGGTGACAGGGGGCAAGACCAATGGCGATGCGTTGGTCGAAGCCATGAAGGGCATGGCCTGGGAAAGCCCACGCGGCCCGATGTCGATCGACCCGAAGACGCGCGAGGTCGTCCACGACATCTACATTCGCAAGGTCGAGAAGGTCGGCGGCGAACTCTACAGCGTCGAGCAGGAGACGTTCAAGGCGGTCAAGGACCCCACCAAGGTCGCGAACAGATGAGGGAGGCGGAGTAGCAGCTGACCCGGCTCGACGTCGGCCTTTGCGGTGTCCCGGCATAGCGGGTGACGGCCGACACAGGACTTGCGTTCAGACCGTCCCTCCCGCCATACGGCCGATCCCGAGCCAGGAAACCAGCCTCGTCCAACACCAGTTCGATGCCTCACGCGCGCGCCCGCGCGATCGTGCCGCCGACGATCTGCATGGCAACGCCGAGCACCCAGCCCGCCATGATGGCCGCGGTCCAGCCGATGTCCGGCTCGCTGCGCAGCACGACGACGCCAACCGAGAAGAACGCGACCATCGTCGCGAGGAAGGTCCCGATCGCGCCGAGCAGCTCCGCCGCGTCGATCTTGCGCATCGAGGCCGAATCCTTCGGATGGAACAGCTTGGGCGGCGTATCGATGCCGAGATAGAAGCCGATCGCGCCGCCCAGCATCATGATGAGCAGGAACGCCTGCGAGGTCAGCGCCGAGACGCTCGAGCCGACATGGATGGCGACAAACAGACCGCTTGCAGCTCCCGCCAAAGCAAGACCGAAGCGCTCAAGGACATGGGCAAATTTTCTGACGTGGCTGCGCATCGCTATGCCTCATCAATGAATTGCGCCGCTATTAGGCTAGGCCTTTTCGCAGCAACGCGAAAGCCGTCACCTCTCACATGGCCGCGACCACGTGACGCTTTGTGCGCCAGTTCACACCTATCGCGGCATGGAATGATTACAGAGCGATCAAAGGTAGCAATCGATCCGGTCCCTGCTACGCTGCGTCATCCGCTTCATTCGTTTCAGCGAGCGTCTTTCAATGCCGAGTCCGAAGATCATTATTCTGTCCGATGGCACCGGCAACGCCGCTTCCAGCGTCTGGCGCACCAATGTCTGGCGGATATTCCAGTCGCTCGATTTGCAGGGCAATACGCAGGCCGCCAAGTATGACGACGGCGTCGGCACGTCGAAATTCATTCCGCTTGCTCTGCTCGGCGGCGCCTTCGGTTACGGTCTCAAACGCAATATCCTCGACGCCTACAAGTTCATCTGCCGGAACTACGACCACGAGAACGATTCGAAGATCTACCTGTTCGGATTCAGCCGCGGCGCATTCACCGTGCGCACGCTCGCCGCACTCATCCTCGATCAGGGCCTGATCGTCGCGGACACCGAATCCGAACTGCACGACGGCGCGGTGAAGGCCTATCGCGCATACCGGGCCGAGGGCTACCACTCGATCTGGCGCATCGAGGTGCTGTTCCGCGCATTGCGCGACTACGTCCTCGTGCCGGTGCTGGACCGTCTGCAAGGCAACAGACCCTATGCGGAGATCACCAGCAAACCGGTGCCTGCGATTGAATTCATCGGCATCTGGGATACCGTCGCGGCCTATGGCCTGCCGATCGACGAGATGACGCGCGGCATCTCCAACTGGGTGTGGCCGCTTGAACTGCCGAACCGGATTCTGAGCCCGAAGGTCAAGTGCGCGCGACACGCGCTTGCGCTCGACGACGAGCGCACGACCTTTCATCCGGTGCTCTGGACCGAGCAAGAGCCGGGACAGCCCGCACCGGCGGTGCCGGCCAGCATCGATGGCGAGCGCCTCGTCCAGGTCTGGTTCGTGGGAATGCATGCCAATGTCGGCGGCGGCTATCCGGACGACGCCGTCGCATTCGTGCCGCTGGCCTGGCTGGTCGACGAGGCCGTCAAGCGCGGCCTCGCATTCAAGAGCGCACCGATTGCCGATCCCGATGCGATCAAGTCGATCAAATCCTCCGAAGACAAGGATGGCCGCCTCTACGATTCACGGGCGGGTCTCGGCGCGTATTACCGGTACGGTCCGCGCAAGGTTGCCGACCTCTGCAACGATCCCTATGCCGGCGTCAGCGTGCCGACGCCGAAGATCCACGAGAGCGTGTTCGAGCGGATCGACAGCGGCGCCAATGCCTACGCCCCGATCGGACTTCCGCCGAACTACGTGGTCGTCTCGCGCAGCGGCCAGGTCACCCCGCTGGGCGCCAATGCGTTTGAGACGCCCACAGGCGCACCGGCGCGCTATGCCGCGCAGGAGAAGCTGTGGAATTACGTCTGGATGCGCCGGATCGCCTACTTCGCCACGCTGGCGGCGTCGCTCCATCTGGCGGCGTTCTGGCTGTTCCACAACCAGCACAAGGAGCACGAGTTCAGCTCACCTGTCAGGATGATTTCGGAGCTGGTGCGCTTCGTTCAATCGTTCCTGCCCGATTCCTTTCATTGGTGGACCGATTGGTACGCCGGCAACCCGGAATGGTTCGCCGGCGGCATCATCGCTGTTTTCGCGCTGATGGCGGTGGGCAGTTCGCTCAGCGCAACGATCAGCGACCGGATGCGGATCATCTGGCGCAACCGCGCGAGCCCGGCACCGCTCTCCGGGTTCATGCACAATGCGATCTATCGATTCCGCACCAGTGTGATCTATCAGTGGGTCCTCAATGTCGGAAAGCGACATGTCGTTCCGTTTGCACTGACAGCCTTGCTGGTCTGGTTCGGCGCAACGCTGCTCAGCCATTTCCTGTTCAATGCCTTCGATTCCATGGGCGCCTTCTGCACGGGGACCGCCGCGGACAAGCTGGTCGCCGTCGACAAGGGCATCCCGCAGGATGCCGCCGACTTCGACACCGGCGCGATCTGCGCGCCGACCGGCCTCAAGGTCCGCACCGGGTTCAAGTACGAGATCGCGATCACGATGTCGGAGCCATGGGAGGACGCCGGCCGCGCGGTGACGCCGATCGGATACCGCACCTCGACCATCGAAGGCACAAAGCAGTTGCGCGGCTACTTCGCGATCTTCCTGCGACGGATCCTGTTCCGGCCGTGGTTTCGGCTGATCGCCAGGGTCGGCGAAACCGGGGTCGACGAGTACTTCCTCGACCCCCTGCCGGTGTCGAACACCGACCCGCAGGTCTACAGAGCGAGGTTCACCGCCGATCGCAGCGGCGAGATATTCCTCTACGTCAACCAGGCCGTCATCGGCCTCCCCTGGGTCTGCGGATGGTTCTATGGCGACCATAAGGGCAAGGCGAAGGTCACGGTGCGGTTGCTGTAGGAGGCCGTGACCGGGCCCCACGGCAGTCCAACCGGTCCGCACGGCGTGATCGATCTGTGATCCTGCCGACAGACCCGGTTGTAAATTACCTGTCATACTCTCCTTGCTAGATCAGCGGCCCGACGCCCGGAATGATCCGACGCAAGGATCGCCGGGCGAGGTTGATGCGCGGACGCGCCAAGGACGCATCACATTCATATCGACCGGATATTTCTCACCAGCGATTTGGAGGCATCACCATGATTTCCACAATTCAGGCGTTCCCGACCACCGACGGCATCTTCGTGGTCTGGGAGGTCGCGGCAATGATCCCGGACTGCCTCGGCTTTGCGCTGTATCGTCAGCAGCAGGGCAAAAGTGCAACCGTGGTCGACACCTGGGTCGGGTTCGAGGACCAGACGCAGGATCACAAGCCGGGCGAACATCGGCCGAGCACCGAATGGCCGGTGCAGAAGACGAACTGGACCGATTTCCTGGCGCCGACCGACGCGCCGGTCCGCTATGGCGTCGTTCCGGTTCTCAAGGACGGCGCCACCAAGGTGAAGCCCGCGTACAGTGCGCCGGCGCAATGGACCGAGTACGTCTCCGCCATGCCGGCGGGCCCGCTCAAGCCGTGGTTCAACCGCGGCACGATCTCGGCGCAATGGCTGTCGCGCGCGATCGGCAAGGACAAGAAGCCGGCGCAAACCCTGGAGAAGGCGATCTCGACCAAGGGCAACAAGATCCGCGACTTCCTCAAGGGCCAGCTCGGCGCCCGCCTGCTGGCGCTGTTGGCCGATGCCAGGAAGGGCAAGCGCGACGTCTATCTCGCGCTCTACGAGCTCAACGACCCTGAGCTGATCGCCGCGCTGACCGCGATGAAGGGCAAGGCGCACGTCGTGCTTGGGAACAGCACCGGCAAGTCCGACGCCACCGCCAAGGACACCGAAAAGAACGCCGGCGTGCTGAAGAAGGCCGGCGTCGACATCGTCCGCCGCAAGATCGCGCCGAGCCGCTACGCTCACAACAAGTTCGCGGTGTTCTGCGACGGCGCGCAGAAGCCGAAGGTGGTCTGGACCGGCAGCACCAACTGGACCCGGACCGGGCTGTGCACCCAGAACAACAACGGGCTCGAGATCGCCGACGACAAGGTCGCGGCGGCCTATCACGACCATTGGAAGGCGATCTACGCCGACGGCAGCAAGTCGCCGAAGGCGCTGGCCGTGGCCGGCGATCACGAATGGCCTTTCACCATCGGCGAGTCGAAGGTCAGCGTCTGGTTCACGCCCACCACCAGGAGCGGCGATCTCAAGGAAGCCACCAGGATGATCGAGGACACCGAGCATGGCGCGGTGTGCCTGATGCTCAATCCCGGCAACAAGGGCCTGCTCGGCCCGATCCTGGAGAAGGCGCAGGACAAGAAGCTCTATGTGCGCGGGGTGCTCAACAATTTCCCGGCGCAGGGCAAGGACAGTCCGAAGGATCAGCTGCAGCTCTTGGCCGGCGACGGACAGCAACAGGTCTTCAAGGGCAAGCAGATCGCCGACGTGATCCGGCCCGCCGGCATCGACAAGACCGCGGACTGGTGGGAGCACGAGATCAAGAACACCGGCAAATTCATGATCGCCGTGCACAGCAAGGTGATCGTGCTGGATCCGGCCGGCAAGAACCCGGTGGTCATGACCGGCTCGCACAATTTCTCCGACCGCGCCAGCACCAAGAACGACGACAACCTCGTCATCATCAGGGGCGATTCACAGCTGGCGCTGACCTATGCCGCGCGCATCGTCAGCATCTACGGCCAGTATCGCTGGCAGGCCTGGCGCAACACGCCGGAGGGCCAGAAGGACAAGGGTCTGAAGCGCAGCGACACCTGGCTGAGCAACCGCATCGGCAAGGGCTGGGCGGAAACCGAAACGCGGTTCTGGCTCGGCACCACCTGACGCCGGCGATCGCTCGACCGGAGTTATGGTGTGAAACGCGGGGCGGCGTTGCCGCGGCCCCGCGTTCTCCTCATCGTCCCGCGTCCTACGCCGCGCGACCGACCGAGGCGTCGAGATGCTTCAGCCGCGGCAGCACCTCCTGCTTCAGCAGCCGCAGCGAATTGTACCAGGCTTCCGGCTTGTGCTTGTAGTCGAAGCCGAACACCAGGAGCACGCCGAAGCCGCCGACCTCCTGGTAGATCTTCTCGATCTTCTCGGTGACTGTCGCCGGCGAGCCGACGATCCAGTTGTTGCGGGCGCAATATTCGACCGTGACATCGCTGTCCGGCACGTCGGGCGAAGCTTTCAAATAATCCTTGAAACCAAAGTGGCCGAGCAGCGGCAGGAAGTACTCGCCCATCATCCGGCCCATCATGTCGCCGGTCGACAGCTTCCATGCTTCTTCATCGGTGTCGGCGACGAATACCTCGCGCACCATTCGCCAGTCCTTGCGGCTCGGCGTGCGGCCGGTCTTGGCCGCGCCCGCCTCCACCGAGTCCCAGTGGCTGCCGACATAGGCGGGGTTGAGGTTGAGGCTCATCGGAATGAAGCCGCGCTCGCCGGCGAGCTTCAGCGTGTCCGAATTCTTGGAGAGCCCCGCGACGCCGATCGGCGGATGCGGCGCCTGCTGCGGCTTGATGTGCGGTTTGAGGAAATCGAACATCGTGTCCGGCTTGGTCACGGTCCAGAACTTGCCTTTGTGCGTCCAGGGAGCCGGCTCGGTCCACATCTTCAGGATGATCTCGAGCGCCTCGCGGGTCATGTCGCGGTTCTGTCCTGACATGCCGTCGACGTTGAACATCGCCCAGTCGCTCGGCAGGCCGGAGGCCGCGACGCCGAAGTTGAGCCGCCCGTTCGAGAGGTGATCGAGCATCGCGACGCGGTTGGCGAGCTCTGCCGGGTGATGATACGGCAGCAGGAAGCCGCCGGGCCCGATACGGATGTTCCTGGTCTGCAGCAGCGCCTGCGCGATCAGGAGATCGGGCGACGGATGCGGCTCCCAGGGCGCGGTGTGGTGCTCGCCGATCCAGGCTTCCTGATAGCCGAGCTCGTCGAGCCAGCGCAGCGTCTGCAGGTCCCAGTCGTGGCCCTCCTTCAATCCGCACTCCGGCGGATGCGACGGCATCGCGAAGTATCCGAGTTCCATGGGTTTCCTCTCTTTGTTCGATGCGTGTCTTTCGCACGCGCTTCGAGAGTACCTGCCCGGGCTGCGGCAGAACAATGGCCTTGTCGCATCAGCTCGACCCGGATTTATGCGTAGGGCGTATCCTTCAGCATGATCGCGATACCGGAAAAGCTTCGCTCCATGATCCGCAGGAAGGTCTCGCGTGACGATGCAGCCGACCTGCGGGCTTTGTGCTCGCGAAGCCCTTCCGCATAGGCGACGGTCAGTGCCGTGACCACCATCGACGCGGCGAGCCGGGCATCGGCATCGGCGAGCGGGCGCTTGACGGCTGCCGCCAGCACGCTCGCGAGATCATCGATCAACTCGTCACGCATCTCGCGCGCCCGCGCCGAGAGCGCCGGGCTCTCGGCGACGGTGCGCCAGAATTTCGCCGTCGCGTCGGTGAATTTCGCGAACGGATGCACGCGATCCGCCAGGCTGTGCACCAGCTTGCGCAGGGTCGCGATCGGCGCCTCGCCGGCCGGACGCTCGGCAAAGGCGGCCCGCAGCATCTGGCGGCTTTCCTCTTCACGGTCGAAGAACAGGTCTTCCTTACGCGGAAAGTAATTGAACACCGTCATCCGGGAGACCTCGGCCGCCTCGGCGACTTCGGCCACCGAAACATTGTCGAAGCCGCGTTCCAGGAACAGCCCGGTTGCGACATCCGAGATCGCCTGGCGCGTCGCCTCCTTTTTTCGCCCCCGCAAACCGCCCTGATTTGACATGCGGGAATTTGTACCATACTAAATATTATACTGAGTATAATTTTATGGTGACGGCGTGACGCGTGAACGAACCGACGTGGTTGTGGTCGGTGCTGGGCCGACCGGACTGCTGCTGGCGATCGAACTGACCCTGGGCGGCGCCGACGTGATCGTGATCGAGCGGCTGGCCGAGCCCGACCAGACCATCAAGGCCGGCGCGATCGGCGCGCTGGCAGGCGAGGCACTGGAGCGCCGCGGCCTCGGCGACGCGATGAATGCGGTCGAACGCGGCATGGCGGACAGCATGTGCAGGCTCATGAAGGGCGCGGGCGATGGGAGCGACCTGCCGTTCAAGAAATTCGGCGGTCATTTCTCGGGCATTTTCCTCATCGACCAGACGCGTCAGCGCGAGCCGGACCGGCGGTTGCGCGGGGTGAACCAGCAAGCCCTGGAAACCATGCTTGCCGAGCGCGCCCGCGCGCTCGGCATCACAATCAGGCGCGGCTGCGAGCTGATCGATTTCGAGGATGATGGCGACAGCATCGTGGCGCGGACCAGGGACGCGTCCGGCGATGGCGAGCTGCACTGCGCATATCTCGTCGGCTGCGACGGCGGACGCAGCGCCGTGCGCAAGCGCGCGGGCTTCGCATTCCCCGGCACGGAACCGACCCTCACCGGACACCAGGCCATCGTCGACCTCGATCATCCGGATCGACTTCTGCCGGTCGGCTGGCGGCGAACGCCGATCGGCATGATGGCGTATTGACCAATTCCCGGCCGGGTGTTCCTGGCCGAGTTCGACGGACCGCCAGCGGATCGCAGCGCGCCGGTCACGCGCGAGGAGATCGAGACCACCCTGCGCCGGATCAGCGGAGCCGACGTTCGCGTCACCGCCGTCAAGACCGCGACGCGCTTCACCGACAATGCGCGGCAGGCCGACAGCTACCGCAGGGGCCGCGTTTTCTTGGCGGGCGATGCGGCGCATGTGCACTCGCCGTTCGGCGGACAAGGCCTCAATCTCGGCCTGCTCGATGCGGTCAATCTCGGCTGGAAGCTTGCGGCTGTTGTCTGCGATCGCATGCCCGAAAGCCTGCTCGACAGCTACACGGAAGAGCGGCATCCGATCGCGGCAAGGGTGCTCGCCAACACCCGCGCCCAGGTCGCCTTGATGCGGCCTGATGTCATGACGGACGCCTTGCGCGAGATCGTCGCGGACCTGATGAGCCTCGACGAGGGCACCCGCTACTTCGGCGAGATGATCAGCGGCGTCAGGATCCGTTACGATCTCGGCAGCGACCATCCATCGGTCGGTCGGCTCTCCGGCAATTTCGCTCTCGGCGACGGCGACGCGGAAACAACCCTGTTCGATCAGATGGAGGACGGCAGGGCCGTGCTGGTCGATGCGACTGATGGAGCTGCGTCGGCGATCGCGGCGCGCTGGGACATCTTCGTGCGATGCGTGCCAGGACGCGGCGGCCCTTCGCTGCTGATCCGTCCGGATGCCTGCATCGCCTGGGCGGCCGACGGCGAAGACTTGGCGGGCCTCGACGCCGCGCTGACGCGCTGGTTCGGGCCCGCCGAAATCAGCGAGAGCCGTAGCCCGGATGAAGCGAAGCGCAATCCGGGAACAGTTTGACCGCATTTCGCGCTTTGCTTCCCGGATTTCGCTGCGCTTCATCCGGGCTACATGTCGGTGCAAGACACTAGCGCGTCCCGAACGTGGTCTTGCCGAACAGCGCCTTCTGCGTCGAGGGCTGCGAGCGCCAGTATTGCGGCGGCGCGCTCACCTCGCCGCCGAGCTCGGCGGCAGCGTGCCAGCCCCAGCGCGGATCGTAGAGCATGCCGCGGGCGAGCGCGACCATGTCGGCCTTGCCGGACGAGACGATCTCCTCCGCCTGCTTCGCTTCCGTGATCAGGCCGACCGCCATCGTGGTGACGCCGGTCGCCTCCTTGACCGCCAGCGCCGCCGGCACCTGGTATCCCGGCCCAAGCGGGATTTTCTGCAACGGTGAGACACCGCCGGACGAGACATCCATCCAGTCAACGCCGCGCTTCTTCAGCTCCTTGGCAAACTCGATGGTCTGCGCAAGGTCCCAGGCGCCCTCGACCCAATCGGTCGCCGACACCCGCATGCCGATCGGCTTGCGATCCGGGAATACGGCGCGCACGGCGTCGAACACTTCCAATGGGAAGCGCATGCGGTTTTCGAGCGAGCCGCCATAGCGGTCGGTCCGCTTGTTGGCGATCGGCGACAGGAACTGGTGCAGCAGATAGCCGTGCGCCCCGTGCAGCTCGAGCGCATCGATGCCGAGCCGGTCGGCGCGCTTTGCCGACGCGACAAAGGCCTCGCGGATGCGCTTCAGGCCGGCGTCGTCGAGCGCCACCGGCGCGGCCTCGCCTTCCTTGTGCGGGACGTCGGATGGTCCGACCGTCTGCCAGCCGCCTTCGGCAATCGGAATCAACTGCCCGCCCTCCCAGGGGCGTTGGCTCGACGCCTTGCGGCCGGCATGAGCGAGTTGCATGGCGACCGCCGCTTTCGAATGCTTGCGCACCGAGGCCAGGATCGGCTTCAGCGCCGCCTCGTTGGCATCGTTGTAAAGACCGAGGCAACCCGGCGTGATCCGCCCGATATCCTCGACATGGGTGGCCTCGATGCAGAACATCGCCGCGCCCGAGAGGGCCAGCATGTTGATGTGGGTGAAGTGCCAGTCGTTGGCGGAGCCGTCGATGGCCGAATACTGGCACATCGGCGAGACCATGATGCGATTGGAGAGTTTCAGGTCGCGCAGTTCGATCGGGGAAAACAAGGTGCTCATGCGGCGGATATCCGGGATCGGGGAGGGGGCCCGGTTAAGATAGAGGCACTGCGGCCGATCACCAACCGTCCGGAAGGCCGCGCAGGCCGGGGCGCAGATCAGCAATGTCCTGACGGCGTCCCTCGGGCCGGCGCCTCAGTCCACCAGCGTGAACTGCAGCAGCAGATTGCGCTGGATCAGGGAGAAATTGTCATCGGAGACCATGGTCAGCACGGTCTCGCCCTCCTCCGTGACATGGGCGTCGATGCCTTCCATATTGTCGATCTCATTGCCGAGATCGGCATTGAAGATCGCGGGGCCATCGACCACGGCGCCGGGCGCGATATCGGACAGCGCGAGACGGCGGATGCGGATGCCGACGCCGCCGAACCAGGAGAATTTCCGCTCCAGGATCAACAGGCCGCCCGACGGCAGCAGGACCGCGTCGCTGATGTCGAAATTCTCGGTGCGGCGGACGCTGAACTGGCCCGGCGTCTTGCCGCCGACCAGGAAGGCAATCAGGTTGCCGTTCGCATCGAGCCCGCGTTCCGAGAACGCGATCAGCGTGCCGGCAAGCGGCTGGCCCGTGGCCTTGGGCACGAAGACGAGGCCCTCCAGCCCCTTGTTGTTCGGAAGTTTGCGGGCCGCCGCCGGCAGCGGCACCACCTCGCCGCGCGCGCGGGTAAAGCCCTTGGCGAAATCGAAGCGCAGCACCTGGTTGACCCGCTCGAGCCCGACATAGGCGAACGAACCGTCGAGCGCGAGCGATTCCGAATCATACCAGCCACGGGTCACGGTGATCGGCCTGCCGTCGGCGCCGAGCAGCGGCGCCGCCTCGACGTCGTCGAGCCCGACCATCTCCCGGCCACGATAGACGATGCGACCGGTGAACCAGCTGCCCTGATCGCTGACCGCGATGAAGCGTTCGCCCTTGGGATCGAGCCGCAGCGCGGAGAGGCCGCCGAAGCCGGAGAACGACGAGGTCAGGATCAGCCCGCTGCGATACTCCAGCGCGCCGAACCGCGTGCGCGCGCGATCGCGGTTGTCGAACGACGGCAGCGGCCGTGCGTTGACGTCGATCGAAACCGGTTCGTTGATCCGGTAGGGGCTCGGCCTCGCAGCCGGCCTCGGCGTTGCCGGCGGCTGGGTCGCGCTCTGCGCCTGCGCAAGACGCGGCAATGCGGCGGCCGACAGCCCCGCCGCCATACCCTGGAGGAAACGGCGGCGGCTAGGGGGTGAGCGCATGTCTCACGAGTGGAGGCGGCGCCGGATGCCCGGCGCGGGCGCCGAGCCGTGAGTCTCGCTGAACAGCTCGGCGAGCTTTTCGGTGATGGCGCCGCCGAGCTCTTCGGCGTCCACGATGGTCACGGCACGGCGATAGTAGCGCGTCACGTCGTGACCGATACCGATCGCGATCAGCTCGACCGGCGAGCGGGTTTCGATCTCGTCGATGATGTGACGCAGATGCCGCTCGAGATAATTGCCGGGATTGACCGACAGCGTGGAGTCGTCGACCGGCGCGCCGTCGGAGATCATCATCAGGATGCGGCGCTGCTCGGGACGCGCGAGCAGGCGCTTGTGCGCCCAGTCGAGCGCCTCGCCGTCGATGTTCTCCTTGAGCAGGCCCTCGCGCATCATCAGCCCGAGATTTTTTCGCGCGCGGCGCCAGGGTGCGTCGGCCGACTTGTAGATGATGTGCCTGAGATCGTTGAGGCGGCCCGGATTGGCCGGCTTGCCGGCGGCAAGCCACGACTCGCGCGACTGCCCGCCCTTCCAGGCGCGGGTGGTGAAGCCCAAGATCTCGACCTTGACGCCGCAACGCTCCAGCGTTCGCGCCAGGATGTCGGCGCAGGTCGCGGCAACCGTGATCGGACGGCCGCGCATCGAACCTGAATTGTCGAGCAGCAGCGTCACCACGGTGTCGCGGAAGGTCGCCTCCTTCTCATGCATGAAGGACAGCGGATGATAGGGGTCGGTGACGACACGCGACAGCCGCGCCGGATCGAGGATGCCCTCCTCGAGATCGAAATCCCAGGCGCGATTCTGCTGCGCCATCAAGCGCCGTTGCAGGCGGTTGGCGAGCCGCGCCACGATGCCCTGCAGATGCGCGAGCTGCTTGTCGAGATAGGAGCGCAGACGCTCGAGCTCGTCGTGATCGCAGAGGTCCTCGGCGGCGATCACCTCGTCGAACTTCGGCGCGAAGGCGTGATATTCCGGACCGCGCGGCTCGTTCTGGCCGCGCGCATTCGGCCGCGTCGCCTCGCCCGGCGTCTCGTCGTCGCCGAGCTCGCCGTCGTCGAACGTGTCCGACGTGGAGGCCTGCGCGCTCTCCATCGCGCTTTCGCTCATCTCTTCCGCGGACGTCTGCGCCTGGTCGGCGCTCATCTCCTGCGCGGCATCGGAGTCGGGCGAGCCCTCGGCGCCGGACTGATCGCTCTCGCCGTCCTGGTTCTCGTCCTGATCGTCGTCATCGTCGGAATCCATGTTGCGGTCGTCGCCGAGATCGAGCGCCGACAGCAGATCATGGACGAGGTCGCCGAACCTCGCCTGGTCCTCGGTGAAACGGCTGAGCTTGTCGAGCCGCGAGCCGATCTTGTCCTCCAGGGTCGGACGCCAGAGATCGACCATCTTCTTGGCGGCCGCGGGCGGAGCCATGCCGGTGAGACGTTCGCGCACCAGCATCGCCAGCGCATCCGACAGCGGCGCGTCGGCGCGATCGGTGATCTCGTCATACTTGCCGCGGTGAAAATGATCGTCGAGCATCGCGGTGAGGTTCTTCGCAACGCCCGCCATCCGCCGCGAGCCGATCGCCTCGACGCGCGCCTGCTCGACCGCCTCGAACACGCCGCGCGCCTGCGGATTGCCCGGCATCAGCTTGCGATGCACCTTGGGATCGTGACAGGCGATCTTGAGCGCGATCGAATCGGCGTGGCCGCGCACGATCGCCGCATCGCGCTTGGTCATCTTGCGCGCCGGCTCCGGCAGCCGCGCCTTGCCGGGCGCGAGCCCGGGGCGCTCGGCGGCGAAGGAGACTTCGAGCTCCGGCTTCTTGGCGATCGCCTTCAGGCACGCCGACACCGAGCGCTTGAACGGCTCGGTCGGCGCTTCCTTGGATCCGGGACGGAATTTGATGTTGGAGGTTGTCATAGCGATTTCGTAAACCAATGGCGCGTTACGCCGCCGGGATACCCCTCAATCGAACCGAACTCTTTATATCCGTTGGCGCGGTAGAAGCCCGGCGCCTGGAAGCTCATCGTATCCAGATAGGATCGCGTCGCTCCGAAGCGCCGCGCCTCGTCCTCGATCGCCTTGATCAGCTTCGCACCAAAACCCTTGTTGCGAAACTTCTGCTCCATCCAGAACAACTGGATGAACAACACCGCGGTCCAGACCTCGCCGACGATGCCGCCGACAATCTCGTCGCCTTGCCGCAGCGAGATGGCGAAGCGCTTGTACTTCTGCTTCCCCATCTTCTCGTTGTTGTAGTGGAGCAATCCGCCGAGCACCGCTTTCTTCGTCTGGGTGACTGTGCGCTCGACGGAGATTTTCGGCATGGACTAGCTGAGCGCCACGTTGACCGAGGATTCCGGCAGCTCGACGTTGAAGCAGCGCTGGTAGAACTCGGCGACCAGCGGCCGCTCCAACTCGTCACACTTGTTGAGGAAGGTGACGCGGAACGCAAAGCCGATGTCGTTGAAGATGTCCGAGTTCTCGGCCCAGGTGATCACCGTGCGCGGGCTCATCACCGTCGACAGGTCGCCGTTGGCGAAGGCGTTGCGGGTGAGGTCCGCAAGCCGCACCATCTTGTTGACGATGTCGCGGCCTTCCTGCGTGCGGTAGTGGCGCGCCTTGGCCAGCACGATCTCCACTTCCTCGTCATGGGCGAGGTAGTTCAGCGTGGTGACGATCGACCAGCGGTCCATCTGGCCCTGGTTGATCTGCTGGGTGCCGTGATAGAGGCCCGAGGTGTCGCCGAGCCCAACCGTGTTGGCGGTCGAGAACAGGCGGAACGCCGCATGCGGCTTGATCACCTTGTTCTGGTCGAGCAGCGTCAGGCGGCCGGAGACTTCCAGCACGCGCTGAATCACGAACATCACGTCCGGGCGGCCGGCGTCGTATTCGTCGAACACCAGCGCGATATTGTGCTGCAGCGCCCAGGGCAGGATACCGTCGCGGAATTCGGTGACCTGCTTCCCGTCCTTCACCACGATGGCATCCTTGCCGACGAGATCGATACGGCTGATATGGCTGTCGAGGTTGACGCGCACGCAGGGCCAGTTGAGGCGGGCCGCAACCTGCTCGATGTGGGTCGACTTGCCGGTGCCGTGATAGCCGGTGACCATCACGCGGCGATTCTTGGCAAAGCCAGCGAGGATCGCGAGCGTGGTCGCGCGATCGAAGCGATAGTCCGGATCGGTTTCCGGCACATGCGGATCGACTTCCGAATAGGCGGGAACTTCCAGATCGCTATCGATCCCGAAGACCTGCCGGACCGACACCTTCATGTCGGGCAAGCCGACGACGGGTTCTTGTGTTTTGGTCTGGACGGCGGTCGTCATTCATCCTCCGAGGTCACGGGCATTCCCGAAACCAGATTGATCGTTTGGCTGCGGATGGGGTGCTAGGCACAAGCCTAGCAGAGAGCAACGGCCGGCAGAAGCCCGCGGGCCAATCAAAGTTCCGTTGTCCTATCATGAAGATAGGTCCGGACGCCGGTTTTTGAAAGGCTGCCCTGCGAATCACGCCGTACTTTTGCCGCAGCGCGTGGGCGCGCTGGCTTTCCGAGGCACTTTTCACCCCGGCAGAGAGTTGTTAGCTCTCAAGCCCATATCACCGCTGCATGGGAATTTTGTGACTTCATTCCTCGACCCGTTCATCGCGTTCGTTTCGGCCCATGCCTGGCTTGCCTATCTGACACTGTTTCTGGCCGCCCTGCTGGAAGCGGTTCCGGTGATCGGTTCGCTGGTGCCGGGTTCGACCATCATCCTGGCGCTGAGCGCGCTGGTGCCGGGCGGGGAACTGAAGCTGCTCCCGGTGCTCGCCGCGGCGGCCGCCGGCGCGATGCTCGGCGACGGCACCGCCTATCTGATCGGCCACCGCAGCCAGCGTGAGATCCTGTCGGCCTGGCCGCTCTCCAACTATCCGCGCGTGGTGGCGCAGAGCGAGGCGTTCTTCAATCGCTGGGGCGTGCTCGCGGTGTTCTTCGCCCGCTTCGTGCCGCCGATCCGCGCCTTCGTGCCGATCACCGCCGGCGCGCTCGACATGCCGCCGGCGCGCTTCTACGCGGTCAACATTCCCGCGATCCTGCTCTGGGCGCCGGCGCATGTGCTGCCCGGCGTGCTCGCCGTCACCGCGCTGCACGACTATGCCGGCCTGCCGCATCATGGCCATGTCGGCAAGCATCTCTGGATGTTTGCGGTCGCGGGCGGCGCCGTGATCCTGGCGCTGGCCGTCTGGACCATCCGTCGCCGCCATGGCGGCAGCCTGATCGAACCGGCCAAGCCGGCGAAATAGCTAGATGCTGTTGGTAGTCCCGCCACGCCCGGGTGCCGGGCCGACATAGCGGGCACGCGGCCTGATCAACTTGCCGAGCTGAAGCTGCTCGCTGGCATGTGCGATCCAGCCGACGCTGCGGGCCATCGCAAACAGCGCCAGCTCGCTGCCCGCCGGCATCCGCAGCGCATGCACCAGCACCGCCAGCGCGTAGTCGATGTTGACGAACTCGCCGGTCGCCTCCGCGATCCGCTCCGGGACTTCCCTGGTGAATTTGCGCGGCGCGCCGGCCCGCGTCAGCGCCTCGAGCAGCGAGATCGCGCGCGGATCGCCCTTCTTGTAGACGCCGTGCCCGAAGCCGGCGAACCGCTCGCCAAGCGCAACGCGCTCGCGAACCACCGGCGCAACGTCGTTGTCGAGCATCGTCTTGACGAGGCGCGAGGCGAGCACGCCGGCACCGCCATGCATCGGTCCCTTCAGCGCGACGAGACCCGCGATCACGGCGTCGTACAGATTGAGCCCGGTCGATGCCGCGCAGCGTGCGGTGAAGGTCGACGCGTTCAATTCATGATCGGCGAGCAGCACCAGCGCGCGGCGGATCAGGTCGGGCGCGTGCTTGTTGTCAGGCGTCCAGACCCGCGCCACCTGCTCGTGCAGCGGCTCGTTCGATGGCACAGCATTCAGCATGGTCGCGACCAGCAGCCGCAAGATGCGGCCGCCGACCATCGCGCGGCCATCCGGCGCGCGCGTGAAGGCGCCGGGATCGGCACTTGCCGCCAGTGCCAGCACGGCGACCGTCCGGTCGATCGGCTGGGCGCGGCGCGCGGCCTCAGCGATGGCGCGCATTTCGTCCGAGACCTGCGGACAATTGTCCGGCGCGAACGGATCGACGCCGGTGACGTCCCACAGCAGCGTCGCGGTGTGCTCCAGCGTGTCGCGCTCGGCGAGATCGACGCAGTTGACGCCGCGATAGATCGGCCCCTGCTCGGTAATGGTCGCGATCGCCGAATCCATCACCGGCAGGTCGGCGTCGAAATTACGGAAGCCGCGCGGCTCCGGCGACGGCACGCGGCGCTCCTTCAACCCCCTGATGTCCTCGGCGCGGTAGCGGTGGCTGCGCGAATCCGGCGACGGCTCGGACCGGATCAGCCCGCGGCTGACATAGGCGTAGAGGGTCGCCGGCGAGATCGCGAGCTCGGCCGCGGCCTCCCGGGCGGAGAGGTAAAGCTCGGCGGATTTTTTCATATTGATTTATATAATCAAGATTGATCAACTCGTCGAGAGGCCTGACCTTGAAGGGGTGAAGCAAGGAGATCAGGCCATGAATATGCATCTCACCAAGAGCCAGATCGGTCTGGACGGCGTTCCCGCCGCCGAGACCGTGTTGAGCCATGTCGACGGCGAGCGCGGCGAGTTGATCATCGCCGGCGAGCACGTCGCCGACCTCGCGGACAAGTCGAGCTTCGAGGGCGTCACGGCGCGGCTGTGGAACGGCGCCACCGGCAAGGCGCTGAGTGAAGCCAACGTCCGCGCCAGCCTCGGCGCCGCCCGCGAACGCGCCTTCGCCCGGCTGCCGGATCTGCTGCCGGCGACGCGCGGCATGTCGATCGTCGACGGCTTCAGGGCCGCGATCGCCGGCCTCCGCGGCGAGAACGGACTGGAGCACGAGGCGACCATCGTCGGCGCCTTCCCGGTGATCGCCGGCGCCCTGGTCCAGCGCGCCGGGGGACATGACCCGATCGCGCCGGACCCCAACGCCGGCCACGCCGCCGACACGCTGCGGATGCTGCTGAACCGCAAGACCGAACCGCGCGAGGTCGCCGCACTCGACGCCTATCTCGTCACGGTCTGCGACCACGGCATGAATGCGTCGACCTTCACCACGCGGGTGATCGCGTCCACCCAGGCCGATCTATTCGCGGCGATCACCGGCGGCTATTGCGCGCTGACCGGCCCGCTGCATGGCGGCGCGCCGGAGCCGGTGCTCGAAATGCTGGACGCGATCGGGACGCGCGAGCGCATCAAGCCCTGGGTTGACGGCGCGCTGGCGCACGGCGAACGGCTGATGGGGTTTGGTCACCGCGTCTATCGCGTGCGCGACCCGCGCGCCGACGTGCTGAAGGTCGCGATCGAGCGCCTCGAGGCCAGTGGTGCCGACCTGCCATTTGCCGCCGAGGTCGAGGCCTATATCCGCGAGGCGCTGCGGAAGAAGAATCCGGAGCGCCCGCTCGAGACCAATGTCGAGTTCTTCACCGCGATCCTGCTCGATGGGCTGGAAATCCCGCGGCAGGCGTTCACGCCGATCTTCGCGGTGGCCCGCGCCGCCGGCTGGACCGCGCACGCCCTGGAGCAGCGGCGCACCGGAAGGCTGATCCGGCCGAGCTCATCCTATGTCGGGGCGATGCCGAAGGGCTGAGAGCTGGCCGCGAGCCGTAGCCCGGATGAAGCGCAGCGAAATCCGGGAACGGTACGATCGCGGATGGAGGAGTCCCGGATTACGCTTCGCTTCATCCGGGCTACAAGACCGCACCGTTGGACGACGGGGAAGCCACAAACTCCGCTGTCGTCCCTGCCTAGTGCGCAATTGCGCACGGAAGCAGGGACCCATACGCCGCGGCCCATCAATCGGGCGACGGGTTAGACATCTCGTAAACGCAAGAATTGCCGGTGGTTATGGGCCCCTGCGTTCGCAGGGGCGACGAGGACGAGAGAGCTCAGGCCTCGCGCACCACGGTCTTCAGATAATTGTACGCCTTGATGATCTCGATCAGGCGATCCTCGGTCGAGCGGTCGCCGCCATTTGCGTCGGGATGGTGCTGCTTGACCAGCGCCTTGTACTTCGACTTGACGTCTTCGAGCGTCGCCTCGGCCCCTAACCCCATCACCTGCAGCGCCTTGCGCTCGGCGTTCATGATTTTGCGGGTCTCGGGCTTGGGCTCCGCGCCGCCCGGTCCGGGGCGCCAGCGGCCGCGGCCGTTGAGCTCGGAGAACACGTGGAACGGATCGGCGGCAGCATCGAGACCGCTCTCGCCCTTCTTGCCGTTGTTGGCACCCATCTTCCAGGTCGGACGGTGGCCGGTCAGCGCGTCCTTCTGGTAGCGCGCAACGTCGTCAGGATTCATGCCCTGGAAGAAATTGTAGGACTGGTTGTATTCACGGACGTGGTCGAGACAGAAGTGCCAATACTCGCGCGAATTCTCGCGGCCTTTCGGGGCGCGATGCGCGCCCTTGTTCTGGCAACCCGCCCACTCGCAGGTCACGGCCTGCTCGCCGGCCTGCGCCTGGCGCTTCGCACTCACCTTGGTCGGCTTGATGCGAATGGAGTCGAAGAATTTTGATGAATCGATCGGCATGTTCTCTTTGACTACGCAATGCACAAATCTTCAAGTCTTGACATTGCGCAGACCTCGTTTCCCGCTTGCACCATTGACGAAAAGCTGTCGCGAACCTAACTCCGCCGCTATGAGCACCAAAGACGCTATCATAAACAAGTTGCGTGAAGCTTTCTTGCCGGAAAGCCTCGACGTCGTCGACGAGTCACATCTGCATGAGGGCCACGCCGGCCACAGGCCAGGCGGGGAGACGCATTTTCGGGTATATATTGTGTCTCCGGCCTTCGAAGGGAAGAGCCGGATCGAACGCCATCGCATGATAAATGCGACGCTGGCGCAGGAACTCGCCGGCTCGGTGCACGCGCTGGCGATCCACGCCCACGGCCCCGGGGAAAAGCCGCGCTAGTGCGCGCTTGCCTCAAGACGAAGCGGTGGTTTTCCTTTATGAGAACAGGATGGACCTGCTCCACAGGTGAGCAGGTGAAACTACGGATTGCACCGCCACGCATGATATGGGGCCATTGATGATCCCTTGCTGGCCACGTTTCCGGTCGATCGTCACCGCCGCCGGCCTGCTCCTGATCTGCGCGATGCGTCCGGCCTCGGCGCTGGACATGCCGAGCCCGTTCGTCCAGGAGGTGCTGGTCAAGAGCATCCTGGTCTCGCTCAACGATGCGGTGGCGGCGAACAATTTCACCGTGTTCCACGCCAAGATCTCAAAGCCGTTCCGCGACCAGTTTCCGCCGGACAAGCTCAAGACCATCTTCAAGGATCTGGTCGACAAGCATGCGGTGTTCGACGCCGTGGTGGCCAAGCCGATCGTGCTCGATGAGGACGCCAAGGTCGACGACAAGGGCGTGCTGCGGCTGAAGGGGCATTTCGACACCACGCCCAAGCAGGTGAAGTATCAGCTCGGCTTCATCCCCTCCGACGGCGCGTGGAAACTGTCGGGTATCTCGATTGATATCGAGTAGCGAGGCACATCCATCAAATCCGTCATCCCCGCGCAAAGGCTGCGCCTTTGTCGCTGGAGGAGCGCGCAGCGCGTCTCGAAGGATGCACAGCCCGGCCGATGGCCGTCGACCCTTCGAGACGTCGCGGCTCCTCAGGGTGACGGTGGCGGATCTGCGCTTGCCGCCCAGCGCTAGAACGCCGTCCCCGCCCGCTTCGGCTTCTTCTCCTCCAGCTCGGTCTCGCGCGGGACGGCGACGATGCGCAGCGCGGTGATGCGGTTGCGCTCGCGGCGGAGCACGCGGAAGCGGAAGCCGTGGAAGGTGAAGCTCTGGCCACGCTCCGGGATCGAGCGCGCCTCGTGGATCACGAGCCCGGCGACCGTGGTCGCCTCCTCGTCCGGCAGGCGCCAGTCCATCGCACGGTTGAGATCGCGGATCGGCACCGAGCCGTCGACCACGACCGAGCCGTCCGGCTGGGCCCGCACGCCGGCGACGACGACGTCATGCTCGTCGGAGATATCGCCGACGATCTCCTCCAGGATGTCCTCCAGCGTCACCATGCCTTCGACCTCGCCATACTCGTCGACCACGAGGGCGAAGTGGGTCTTGCGGCGGCGGAACGCCTTCAGCTGTTCGGAGACCGGACGCATCTCCGGCACGAACCAGGGCGGCAGCGCGATCGCGGTGGCATCGATCGCGGACATGTCGCCGTCGTTGGCGCGCATCGCGCGCAGCAGGTCCTTGGCGTGGAGCACGCCGACGATGTTCTCCGGCTTCTCGCGCCACAGCGGGATGCGGGTGTATTCGCTCGCCAGCACCTCGCGCACCAGCTCCTCGGGCGGCAGGTCGGCGTTGACCATGGTCATCTCGGTACGATGGACCATGACGTCGGAGACCTGCAGCTCGCTGAGATCCAGCAAGCCGCCGAGCATGTCGCGGTCCTGCTTCTCGACCTTGCCCTCGTGATGCAACAGATCGACCGCACCGCGCAGGCGTTCGGTCGGCGACAGCACCGCCTGATGCGCCCCGACCTTGATGCCGAGCAGCTTCATCAGCGCCAGCACGATGGTCTCGATGATGGTGAGCAGCGGCCCAAGCACGAAGATCGTCAGCCGCATCGGCCGCGCGACCAAAAGCGAGATGCGATCGGGCGCGTTGATCGCGATGGTCTTGGGCAGCACCTCGGCGAACACCACCACCATCACGGTCATGACCGCGGTGGCATAGAGCACGCCGACATCGCCGAACCAGGCGGTGAACACGCCGGTCGCCAGCGCCGAGGCGCCGATATTGGCGATGTTGTTGCCGAGCAGCAGTGCGCCGATCATGCGCTCGCGCATGTTGAACAGTTTCGACACCACGCCGGCATCGGTGTTGCCCTGCTTCGACAGCCGCAGCATGCTGGCGCGCGAGGCGCCGGTCAGCGCCGTCTCACTCGCCGCGAAAAACGCCGAGATGAACAGACAGAGCAGCACGATCGAGAAGGTAAACCATCCCACTGAATTGATCCGTGGTTAGAGCATGATCCGGAAAAGTGCGTCGCGGTTTTCCGAAACGATCATGCTCAAATCAAAGAGATAGAGTGGGATGACGATCCGAAGAAGCGTCATCCCGCTCTAGGCCTTCAGCTTGGCTTGCAGGAAGTCGCGCACCGGCTGCGGCTCGACATTGTTGGCGATCACGGCGCGGCCGACGGCCTCCAGCAGGATGAAGGTGAGCTTGCCGCGCTTGACCTTCTTGTCCTGCGCCATCAGCGCCAGGAGCGCGTCGGCGTCGGCAAGACCTTCCTGCGCGAAGCCTGCGATATCCTGCAGGCGCGTCGGCAATCCGACCGCGGACAGATGATGCGCGATGCGCCCCGCATCATCGGACGAGATCATGCCGAGCTGCGCCGAGAATTCCGCCGCGAGCACCATGCCGACCGAGACGCCTTCGCCATGGAACAGGCGATCCGAAAAGCCGGTCGCGGCCTCCAGCGCATGGCCGAAGGTATGGCCGAGATTGAGCAGCGCCCGCTCGCCGGTCTCGCGCTCGTCGCGCGAGACGACGCCCGCCTTGGCGCGGCAGGAGGTTGCGATCGCGTGCTCGCGCCCGGCGCCGCCGGCGAAGATGTCGGTGTGGTTCTTCTCGAGCCAGGCGAAGAAGGCCTCGTCGCCGAGGATGCCGTATTTCGCGACCTCGGCGTAGCCGGCGCGGAACTGGCGCGGCGACAGCGTGTCGAGCACCGAGGTGTCGGCGATCACCAGCACCGGCTGGTGGAATGCCCCGATCAGGTTCTTGCCCTGCGGCGAGTTGATGCCGGTCTTGCCGCCGACGGAGGAATCGACCTGCGCCAGCAGCGAGGTCGGCACCTGCACGAAATCGACGCCGCGGCGCAGGATCGCGGCCGCGAAGCCGGCGAGATCGCCGACCACGCCACCGCCGAGCGCGATGACGAGGTCATTGCGCTCGATCTTCGCCGCGATCAGCGCTTCGCTGACCTCGGTCAGCGTGGCATAGCTCTTCGAACCCTCGCCCTCCTCGACGACGATCCGCGACGTCGGCACGCCTGCCGCGGCGAGCGACGCCTCAGTCGGCTCCAGCCAGTGCTTCGCGACGGTGCGGTCAGTGACAATGGCGGTACGCACGCCGGGCCGCAGCGCCGCGACACGCTCGCCGAGCGACTGCAGCACGTCGCGGCCGATGACGATGTCATAGGCGCGGTCGCCCAGCGCGACGTCGACGGTAACGGAGGCGGAATGTCTCAAGGGCGCAGTCATGAGGTCGCGTTCAATCCGTCAGGTGGTGGCTCGTCGGCCGGACGCGCACCGCACAGATGCGCATGCAGGGCCTCGAGGCATTCGTCGACGATGCGGTCGTGCGGCACGTCGCGCGAGGCAATCGTCAGATCGGCATTCCGGTAGACCGGCTCGCGCTCGCTGAGCAGGCGGTTGACGGTCGCCTCGGGGTCGGGGGTGTGCAACAGCGGACGATCGGCGCGGCGGCGCACCCGGCGCATGATGATATCACTGTCGGCCTTGAGCCAGATCGAGATCGCGCGGTCGCGGATCCGGTTGCGGGTCTCCTCGCGCATGAAGGCGCCGCCGCCGGTCGCCAGCACGATCGGGCCGTTATCGAGGATGCGGGCGATCACCCGCGCCTCGCCGTCGCGGAAATAGGGCTCGCCGTGGGTCTCGAAGATCTCCGGGATCGTCATCCGCGCCGCCGCCTCGATCTCGGTGTCGGCATCGGCGAACGGCAGCTTGAGCCGTGCCGCCACCCGGCGGCCGATGGTCGACTTGCCGGCCCCCATCATGCCGACCAGCACGATCGATCGCGTCCCCAGCACGGCCGCGATGTCGGCCTCCAGGGTCGGGTGGGTGGGCGCCGGTACGGCTGCGTCGGACATCAAAAAGCTCGGATATTGGGACGAATTGTTCGGAATTCGAGCCACCTATACTACCCCCGGCGACACCCTTACCAGCGACTCTTGCAACCGCGCGGGGAACATGTTGGATGATTTCATTGGTTAATTCGCCGCCCGAGTCGCCTCCATGCCCAGCCTGTTCCGTTTCCTGACGGTCGTCGCCGTGATTTTCGGGATCGGCTACGGCATCGTCTTCGCGCTGGCGAATTTCGTTCACCCGAAACCGCGGGAAATGACGGTGACCATCCCGCCGGATAAGTTCCTCAAGAAATAGGCGCTATGATTCTGGCATGCCCGCTGCTGCCAAACATCCCGCCAAGACCCTCGCCAAGTCCTCCGACGCCAAACTGACCGCGTTGTTCCTCGACATGCTCGCCGCGGAACAGGGCGCCGGCGCCAACACGCTCGACGCCTACCGGCGCGACCTGACCGATTTCTCCGACTACCTCGCCCATGCCGGCGCCGATTTCACCAGCGCCGACACCGAGACGCTGCGCGGGTACCTCGCCGATCTCGATACTCGAGGATTCAAGTCGACCAGCGTGGCGCGGCGGCTGTCGGCGATGCGGCATCTCTACCGCTTCCTGCTCAACGAGCGGATCCGCAGCGACGATCCGGCCGCGATCCTGTCCGGCCCGAAGCGCGGCCGCGGCCTGCCCAAGGTGCTGTCGATTGCCGACGTCGACCGCATGCTGACCCGCGCCAAGGAGCTGACCCAGACCGACGTCTCGCCGGCGCAGCGGCTGCGCGCGCTGCGGCTCTACTGCCTGCTCGAGGTGCTCTACGCCACCGGCCTGCGCGTCTCCGAGCTGGTGTCGCTGCCGGTCTCCGCGGCGCGGCGCGATGCGCGGATGATCGTGGTGCGCGGCAAGGGCAACAAGGAACGGCTGGTGCCGCTGAACGACGCCTCGCGCCAGGCGATGGCGGACTATCTCGCGGCGCTGGAGGTGATGCAGCCGAAGGCGAAGAAAGCCGCGCCGTCGAAATGGCTGTTTCCGTCCTCCGGCGAGAGCGGCCATCTGACCCGGCAGCATTTCGCCCGCGACCTGAAGGAGCTTGCGGGCGCCTCCGGCCTTGCGCCGCGGCTGGTGTCCCCGCACGTGCTGCGTCATGCCTTTGCCAGCCATCTGCTGCACAATGGCGCGGACCTGCGCATCGTGCAGACCCTGCTCGGCCACACCGACATCTCGACCACCCAGATCTACACCCATGTGGTCGAGGAGCGGCTGAAGAGCCTGGTCCGCGACCTGCATCCGTTGGCGGAGAAGTCCTAGCTAGGATCCGTAGCCCGGATGAAGCGCAGCGAAATCCGGGAATGGTATTTCCGCCGATATAGCTCCCCGGATTGCGCTTCGCTTCATCCGGGCTACGAGCAATCCGCCTTGACTTCCGCTTCGTCTCCGCAGAAAGAGCGTCACCTGCTTGCGATCCCGAAGCGTGCATTCCACCCGGATGCGCGTTAACCGTTTGAAGTTACAAAGCTTCTCTTTCCAACGCCGAAACCGCTTCGCCCCTCGCACCGATCTTCCCTATATTGAGTTGATGCCCGACCCGATGCGCAGCTATCTCGACTTCGAAAAACCCGTCGCCGAGCTTGAATCCAAGATCGACGAGTTGCGTGCGCTTGCCGCGAGCGGCAGCGACATCGGCGACGAGGTCGCGCGGATCGAGGACAAGGCGGCGCAGGCGCTCACCGAGCTCTATTCCAATCTGACGCCGTGGCAGAAGACGCTGGTGGCGCGGCATCCGCAGCGACCGCACTTCACCGATTTCATCGGCGGCCTGATCACCGAATTCACGCCGATGGCCGGCGACCGCAAATTCGCCGACGACGAGGCCCTGGTCGGCGGCTTCGGCCGCTTCCGCGGCGAGAGCATCTGCGTGGTCGGCCAGGAGAAGGGCGCCACCACCGAGAGCCGCATCAAGCACAATTTCGGCATGGCGCGCCCCGAAGGCTACCGCAAGGCGGTGCGCCTGATGGAAATGGCTGACCGGTTCGGCATCCCGGTGCTGTCGATCGTCGATTCCGCCGGCGCCTATCCCGGCATCGGCGCCGAGGAGCGCGGCCAGGCCGAGGCGATAGCGCGCTCGACCGACGCCTGCCTGTCGCTCGGCGTGCCCAACGTCGCGATCGTCACCGGCGAAGGCATGTCGGGCGGCGCCATCGCCATCACCACGGCGAACCGCGTGCTGATGATGGAGCACGCGATCTACAGCGTGATCTCGCCGGAGGCGGCATCCTCGATCCTGTGGCGCGACGGCACCAAGGCGCAGGAAGCCGCCAACAGCATGAAGATCACCGCCCAGGACATGCTGCGCTTCGGCGTGATCGACCAGATCCTGAAGGAGCCCTCGGGCGGCGCTCATCGCGACCCTGCCGCGATGATCGTGACCACGGGCGATGCCATCGCCCAGGCGCTCAACGACCTACGAAATCTTGATCCGGACGCGATTCGCAAGCAGCGGCGCCAGAAGTTTCTCGATATCGGCCGCAAGCTCGGCTGAGGCATCCAAACCGCCCGATTTTTCGCCCAAATCGACCAATTTTGCCCTAATTGGGCCCCGAGCCGGGTCTTTAACGTTCCTTGAACCATGCCTGCTACCGTGAGGGCTGTCCGCCCCGGTTCAGGTTGCGAGCAGGGGTCGTCGAAGGCTAATATTTTACACAATGGCTTCAGGGCATATTCGCCGTGTTGGGGTCGCGAAAATCGCCCGGTGGGTGTGGAGTTCGGACTTGACTCATCGCACGCTCGTACGCGCGCTTCTGACCTCGGCGGTCCTCGCCGCAGGCGTCATGCTCGCCGGTTGTGACAGCGACCAGATCTCGCTCGCGCAGAACGCCAAGGCCAACCAGCCGGTCCCGCCAAAGCTCGTCGCCGCCATGACCGAGAAGGACATGGACATGCAGTCGCCGATCCTGGTGCGGCTGTTCAAGCAGGAGGCCGAGCTCGAGGTCTGGAAGCAGAACCGCTCCGGCCAGTTCGCGCTGCTCAAGACCTATCCGATCTGCCGCTGGTCGGGCGATCTCGGTCCGAAGGTCCGCGAGGGCGACCGCCAGGCGCCCGAAGGGTTCTATTCGATCAACCCGAGCCAGATGAACCCGCAATCGGCCTATTACCTGTCGTTCAACACCGGCTATCCCAACGCCTTCGACAAGGCGCTCGGCCGCACCGGCTCGCAGCTGATGGTGCATGGCGACTGCTCCTCGCGCGGCTGTTACGCGATGACCGACGAGCAGATCGCCGAGATCTACTCGCTCGGCCGCGAATCCTTCTTCGGCGGCCAGAAGGCGTTCCAGCTGCAAGCCTATCCGTTCCGGATGACGCCGGTGAACATGGCCAAGCACCGCAACAATCCGAACATGCCGTTCTGGAAGATGATCAAGGAAGGCTATGATCATTTCGAAGTGACGAAGCAGGAGCCGAGGGTCGATTTCTGCGAGAAGAAGTACGTGTTCGACGCGGTGAAGGCGCCGGGCGCGACACGCGATCCGGTGTTCGACGCCTCCGCGAAGTGCCCGGCCTATGTGATCCCCGAGGAGATCGCGAGCGCCGTGCACGAGAAGGAGCAGCGCGACGCCGCCGACACCGCCAAGCTGGTGTCCAAGGGTACGCCCGTTGCGCGCCTCAACACCGGCATCGACGGCGGCATGAACGCGATCTTCGCCTCGAAGATTCCGGAAGGAAACACCGGCCTGTCCGAAGGCGGCGACAGCCAGGCGCTGGCGTCGATGTCGCTGGCACGCGCGCCGGGCACGATCCCCGGCACGGTCAATCCGCCGAAGCCCAATCTCGCGGTCCAGCAGGACGAGCCGGTCGTGGCGACGACGTCGTCGACCCCGGTCGCGACCCCATCGTCGGCCGGCACCCGCATTGCCTCGGCGAACGCGTCCGACAAATCCGCCTCTGACAAATCCACCTCTGACAAATCCGAAGGCTTCTTCTCCAGCTTTGCCCGCAAGGTCGGCATCGGCGGCACCGCCGACGCCAGCAAGACGACCGCACCGCCCCCGGCTCCGGTCGCTGCCGCACCGGCCAAGCCGAAGGTCGCCGAGGCCAAGCCGCAATCGGTGGTTCGCGTCGCCCCCAAGGCTGAGCCGAAGCAGGCCGCCAAGCCCGCGCCGAAGCCGCAGGTCACCACCGCCGCAGCCGCCGCACCGGCCCCGACGCCGTCGACCCAACTCGCCGGCTCCGCGCCTGTCGTGCAGACCAATTCGTTCGACACCCGCTTCTCGGCGGTGAAGTAGGCGCGGCGCCTCTGCACGAAGACAGCTCGCTGCCGCTCGTCGCAATGATGCTGTAGCGCAAACTATTTCCAGCCGTCGTCCCTGCGAAAGCAGGGACCCATACGCCGCGGCCGATGTCGTTGAAGGGACTCGTCGTTCCAGCGGCGCTTAACAATCAGCGTCTGTGGTTATGGGTCCCGGCCTTCGCCGGGACGACGCGTGTGTGGCGCGACCAACACGGCAGGAGACAGCGGTCGCCCGCCTCAGCAATCCTTGGCCGGCACATTCCTCTCGCCAATCACGCACTGACGATCGTCAGATGATGCGCGGGGCACAGCCGGGAGATCGCGATGGATGATCACACGGTACGCACGGCCCTGCAGCGCCATTGGGACGCGTCGGACGCCAGCGATTTCGAGCGCGAGCACGAGATCTACCACGAGGATGCGGTGCTCGATTATCCGCAATCGGGCGAGCGGATCCGCGGCCGGCGCAACATTCAACAGAGCCGGACGGTTCAGCCGAACACAAAGCGCTTCACGATCCAGCGCATGATCGGCGGCGGCGATCTCTGGGTCACCGAGTTCGTGCTGACCTATGACGGCATCCCGTCCTACACGGTGAGCATCATGGAGTTCCGCGACGGGCTGGTCGTCCACGAGACGCAGTACTTCGCCGACCGGTTCGAGCCGTCTCCCTCGCGCGCGCACCTCGTCGAACACATCGGCGGGACGCCATCGCGCTAAGCCGGCGCGAAGAGTTGCCGTCCTGGCCCGCCGTAGCAGCGACGGTTACATGCCGTGGCTCTCAAAGACCTTCTTGCAGCTGCGGCTCAGGCTGGCCCGCTTCATCTGAAGACAGTTCTGCACGGCACCGTCATTGCCGAGGTCCTTCCGGCAGAAGCGCTGTGCATCGCGCGTGCACGCGCTCTGTTCCGATGGCGTACCGGAATGCTGCGCCAACGCGGCACCGCTGCTCATCACGGCAGCAGCAACAAGAGCTGCAATCGAAATATAGCGCATTGTGACTTCCTCCCGCGGCCTAACGGGCAGCCGGGGCGCTTCGTTCCTTTGGAACCCGGATTCCAACCCTACTTCGGCTGCGGATCCTCAAGCCCCTTGCCGGGATCTTCCAGATGCCCGGTGCGCGCGAGGTCGACGGCGGCGCCGAGCGCCAGCGCGACATTGCGCACCTGTTCCTGAAAGGCCCTGTCTTCGTCGAGATCGCGATGCGACGTCGCATAGGGCTTCATGTAGCCGACATAGCCATCGATCTCGGCCCTGCCGCCGGCCGAGATCAACTCCATGTCGGTGAGCCAGTCCGCAAGAAAGCGGCGGCATGTTTCCGCGCCGACGCTGTCGCCGTGGACCACGATGCCGAAATGCCGGCCGCGCAAATGCTTGGGGTATGGCCAGCCCTTGAGTTCGAGCGCCTTGGCTTCGCTCACGGTCTTGCCGTGGGTTGAGGTCGGATCGGGATTGCCGCCATCGGCGCAGACCAGGCGATCGATCATCGCCTTGAGTCCGGTCGGCGTCTGGTACCAGTTGACCGGCGAGATGATCATGATGCCGTGCGCGCGCACCCACAGCGGATAGATCTCGTTCATCCAGTCGTCGGCTTGCCCGAGCGAGTAGTTTGGATAGCAGCTGCACGGCCAGTGGCAGAGCGCCATCGAGGTGGACACGCAGGACTTGCAGGGATGAATTTCCCTGCCGAACTCCGACGTCAGCCGCGACAGATCGAGCACATCGACTGCGAGGCCCATCTCGCGGAAGGCGGACTCGGCGATCTCGACCATGCGCCAGCTTTTCGACATCTCGCCGGGACAAGTGTGCTCGCTGCGCGAGGAGCCGTTGATCAGCAGGATATGCGGCGTTTCGTTTGGATCGTCGTGCCTGCGCTGCGCTTCATCGATGGCATCGCGCGCGGACAGCCAATCGACCGCGAGATCATAGTCGGGATCGGTAAATCCGGGGCCCGCCTTGCGGGTAACCGGCGCCTTGCGCGAATGACGATAGGCGTCCCAGGCACCGGCGATGATCGTCGCGAGCTCCGTCTGCATGGATTGAAAAACCGGATCGGCAAATCGCTTCCGGTAGCGCCGCTCGAATTCATCGCGCGAAAGCTTGACCGGCGGCATCCCCTTGCGAACGTCCGGCTCCGTCATCGACACCTCTCCCTGACTACAATGTATCGCCCGCCCTGCATTCCCGTTGGCGCGCGAAACCTCGGGGTGAAGCCTCGGGATCAAGTCGAGACGGGCAAGAGTTCAAGACCATCGATCTGCATTTGGTTCCTTCGGGCGACGCCCTGCGCGCCCGTTATTGGACCCATGCCGCGGCTGGCGCGTTGGATGGGAACCTGACCATGTTTACGACAGCCAGAGTTCGAGCACGCCACCAGCGAGGCGCCCCCTTCCCGATCACCATTCGCCCGACCGCGGCGGACGCCATGATCGCGCGTGCGATCGCCCGCAACACCGCACCTGCGCCGGAAGAGATCGCCCGCACACTGACCTGGGGCGCTGACGAAAAGGTCCTGCTTGCGCTCGCCGCCGCCGGGTGGCTCGCCTCGCGTGGGCGCGGCGCCTCGCTCGAGCGCGCCGGCAATCACGCGCTGCTGGTGACGGTCGCAGCGTCGCTGCTGCCGCATGGCCTGAAATTGCTGTTCAATCAGACCCGCCCGGATCGCCTGACCGTGGCCGGCCACGCCAATGGCATCCCGATCTCGGGCAAGCGCGACGACGCCTTTCCATCCGGCCACGCGCTGCATATGGGCGCACTGGCGTCGGCGGCCGCGACATTGCCCGCCGGCGCGCGCCGCGTGATCCAGTCCGTCGCGGTCGGCCTTTCGCTGACACGCATCATGGTCCTCGCACACTGGACGAGCGACGTAATCGCGGGATTTGGACTCGGCGTGGTTCTCGAGCGGCTGCTGCGATTGTGGACCGGCTATCCCGGTGACGATCCGCCGCGGGGCAAGGCGCGATGAGCGAATATGTCATCCGCTTTCTCGTGGGCGGAGCCGTGGTGTCGGCCTTCGCGATGCTGGGCGACATTCTGCGTCCGAAGAGCTTTGCCGGCCTGTTCGGCGCGGCGCCGTCGGTCGCGCTCGCCACCCTCGGCATCGCCGTGTATCAGCACGGCGCCGACTACGCCGGCCTGCAGAGCCGCGCGATGATGGCCGGCGCCGTTGCGCTGGCCGTCTATAGCTTCGTGGTCTGCCAACTGCTGATTCGCGTGAAACTCCGCGCTGCCCCCGCCACATTGCTGGCGCTGATCGTCTGGCTCGCAATCGTGTTCGGCTTGCTGGGCGTTGGCGGAGGACAGGCATGACACCGGTCCGCGTCTCACTGTCCTCGCTCAGGGAAAGCCGCTGGACCGAATATCTGATCCGCTTCGTGCTCGGCGGCGGCGTCACCGTCCTGACCGGCCTGATCAGCAGCACTTGCGGCGCCTATATCGGCGGCGCCTTTCTTGCACTCCCCGCCATCTTCTGCGCCAGCGCGACCTTGATCGAGAAGCATGAAATCCGCCGCAAGCGGAACGCCGGCCTCGACGGCACATGGCGCGGGCAGCAGGCCGCGGCGCTCGATGCCGCGGGCGCAACGCTCGGCGCGGTCGGCATGCTGGCATTTGCCATCGTCTTCTCGCTGACGGTGGATCGCAGCGTCGCGGCCGCCTTCATCGCTGCATCGCTGGCCTGGCTGATCTGCTCGGTCGCGGCCTGGTATGTGCGTCGCGAGATGCGATCGGCACGGCGGACGCGGACGCCGGGAGACGGCGTGATCGGCCGCAAGACCGACCGCCTGCCGCATTGAAGCCTGCTACGGCGCCAGATAACGCAGCAATTCCGGATCGCTCCGCACCTCGCTCGCGCCGCCCTGCAGCGCGACGCGGCCGCGGTCCAGCACATAGGCATAGTCGGCGACGCGCAGCGCGAGATCGAGATGCTGCTCGACGATCACGACCGAGATGCTCTTCGCGAGCTCGATCAGCCGCTCAGTGATCTCCTCGATCACGCCGATCCAGACGCCTTCGGTCGGCTCGTCCAGCAGCAGCAGTTTTGGATTGCCGAGCATGGCGCGGCCGATCGCCAGCATCTTGCGCTCGCCGCCGGACAGCGTGCCGGCCGGCTGGTCGAGGCGCTGGCCGAGTTTCGGGAAGATGGCCAGCACGCGATCGACCGCGCTGGCATCCGGATTGAACAGCGAGCCGACCGCGAGGTCGTCGCGCACCGACAGGCGGGCGAACACCGAATGCTCCTGCGGCACATAGCCGATGCCGGAGCGCACCCGCTCCTCGGTGCGGCGCCGCGTGATGTCGCGGCCGTCGAAGAACAACTCACCCTGCGAGCTTGCGAGCTCGCCGACGATGGTCTTCATCAGCGTGGTCTTGCCGGCGCCGTTGCGGCCGAGCACGGCGACGCCGCCGCGCCAGGGAATGCCGATGTTGACATCGAACAGGACCTGGCTGCGGCCATAACCGGCATCGAGATGCCGGATATCGAGGAAGGTTTGCTCAGGCACGGCGAAGATAGATCTCCTGGACGCTTTTGTTGGCCTGGATCTCCGCGACCGTCCCAGAAGCCAGCACCTTGCCTTGGTCGAGCACGGTGAGGCGATCGCAGATGTCGCGGATGAAATCGAGGTCGTGTTCGACGATGACGAGCGAGCAATGCTGCTTGATCGGCTGCAACAGCTCGCCGGTGACGCGACGCTCCTCGAGGCTCATGCCGCCGGTCGGCTCGTCCAGCAGCAACAGCCGCGGCTTGCCGGCGAGCGCCATCGCGATCTCGAGCCATTGCTGCTGGCCGTGCGACAAGGCCGCGGCGGCATCATGCGCGCGATCGGCGAGCCGGAACTGGGTCAGCATCGTCATCACCTGATCGTGCAGCTTCTTGCGGGTGCGCGACAGCACCAGATCGAACAGCGAGCAGTGCGCCTGCAGCGCCAGCAGGATGTTGTCGTACAGCGTTAGCGTCGGCAGCACCGAGGTGATCTGGAACTTCAGGCTCATGCCGGCGCGGGCACGCTCGGTCGGCGTGAACGCGGTGATGTCGGTGTTGACGAAGGAGACCTTGCCAGTAGTCGGCACCTCGGCGCCGGCGACGCATTTCATCAGCGTGCTCTTGCCCGAGCCGTTCGGGCCGATCAGGCCGTGGAACTCGTTCTCGCCGACGGTCAGCGCCGCACCGTCGAGCGCGGTCAGCTTGCCGAACACCTTGCTGATCCCTTGCGCCTCAAGGAGCGGCATTGCCGGTCTCCTTCGGGGCCTTGCCGAAACCGCCGACCCGCTCGCGCTCGCCGAGCACGAAGGAGATCAGCCCGAGCGGGCGGAACATGATGACGAGCAGCAGCAGCACGCCGAGGATGATCGGCCAGACGTCGCGGTAGTTGTCCGACAGCCAGAAGCTGACGCCCTCGATGATCACGGTGCCGATCACGGCGCCGATCAGCGTGCCGGAGCCGCCGAACAAGACGTAGAGCACAACCTGGGTCGAGAACACGACGCCCAGCATGTTGGGCCAGACGAAGCCCTCGTGGAAGGCATAGAGGCTGCCGGCGAGGCCGGCGATGGTGCCGCCGACCGCGAAGATGATCGCCTTCAGGTGCTGCGCCTTGTAACCGAAGAAGGCGATACGCTGCTCGTTCTCGCGCAGCCCCGCGAGCGCGAGCCCGAATTGCGAGCGCACCAGGAAGCGGCAGAGCAGATAGACGACCACGAGGATGCCGAGCACCATGTAGTAATAGATCGGGCCCTCCTCGAACTCGTAGCTGCCGAGGGTGAGCGGCGGGATCGACGGGATGCCGTTCTGGCCGCCGAGATAGTACCAGCCGCGCGCCAGCCGGTCCGCGGCATAGGAGCCGGTCAGGGTGCCGAGCGAGACGAAGATCACGCTCGAGGGATAACGCCCGAGCAGCAGGAAGCCGCCGAGCAAGAGCGACGCGGTGAGCCCGATCAGCGTGCCGGCGGGCAGGATCAGGAGGATCGACGTGACGTTGAGATCGCGTGCCAACAGCGCCACGCCGTAGCCGGCGGCACCGAAGAACAGCGCCTGGCCGAAGCTCATGATGCCGGCATAGCCCCACACCAGGTCGAACGACAGTGCGAACAACGCGAGGATCACGACGCGGGTGGCGAACACCGTGAGATAGTCCGGCAGCACCCATGGCAGGACCAGTGCGATCAACAGCACCAGCCCTTCCACGATCGGCAGGACCTTCCATCCTGCCGATACCCGTCCCGCCGGCGCGCTTGCGGCCGGTGCACCCTCGCCCGTCACGACATCTGGTTCCTCACCGACGCGTGCGACAGCTTCTCTTGCTCCAACCATTGATCGCTCAGCATTCCTTGGGATCAACGAGACCGTCGCTGCGCGCCACGATCTCATAGTTCCCGCCCTTGGCAACAGCGGTGTACATCTTCATCTTGCAGTGACGCTTGCCCGGCACCATCTCCGCGGGTCCGCCCGGCCCTTCGGCGATCTTGGCGTGGTCGAGCGCGGCCGCAACGGAGTCGCGGTCGACCTTGCCGGCTTCCTTGACCGCCGCTTCCCACAGCTTGAGGCCGCGATAGGTTCCGGTGGCGGCGCTGCCGGCCGCGAACAGGAAGTTGCCGGGGAAATCCTTCTCATAGGCCGCCTGGAGCTTGGCGTCGAACGGATCCTCCTTGGTCAGCACCTTGAAATAGTCGAGGCAGCTCGCCAGGCCCTCGATCTCGTTGGCCTGATTGATGTTGAGGGTGTTCTCGTCATAGTAGACGCAGGCGAGCCGCCCGCCGTTCTTGAGGAAGCCGGCTTCATAGAGCTGCTTGAAGAACGGACCGACGCCGGGCGGGATCACGGTGTTGAACACGACGTCGACCTTGTTGGAGATGACGCGGTTGACGGTGGCCGAGAAATCGACCTGGTCGAGCGGGTAATATTCCTCGAACACCACCTCGCCGCCGTTCGACTCGATCACCTTGCGGGCGTAGACGTTGAGCGTGTGCGGCCAGACATAGTTGGCGCTCGGTAGCGCAAACTTCTTGCCGCCGTTCTTGATCAGCCAGGGAATGAAGGTGTCGCATTGCTGCGCCGGGGTCGGGCCGGTGCAGAACAGATAGGGCGTGCACTCCTTGCCCTCGTAGAGCTGCGGATAGATGTAGAGCGTCTTGCCGCGCGCCACGATCGGATCCTTGATCGCGTTGCGCATCGACGAGGTGATGCCGCCCAGCACCATGTCGACCTTGTCGCGCTGGATCAGCTTGCGGACATTGCCGACCGCGACCGATTCGTTCGAGGCGGTATCCTCGATATAGAGCTCGAGCGGCCGGCCGAGCAGGCCGCCGCCGGCGTTGATCTCCTTGATCACCATCTTGGCGACGTTGGCGTCGGCGTTGCCGGCATAGGCGATCGGGCCGGTCAGGTCGGTCGCGATGCCGACCTTGATCGGTCCCTCGGCGGCGTTGGCCCAGTCGGGCCTGACCACCCAGCTGCCGACCCCGGTCGCGAGCGCGCCGGTCGCGAAAGCGAAATTGCTCATGAAGCGGCGGCGCGTGAGATTGGTGCGATCGAACATCTGACTAAACCCCTTTTCCCGATATGAGGCCCTGCGGGCGGAATTTGATGAAGGCAATGGCGAGCACGAAGACGAGGACGTCGGCGACAACAGGAGACATCACCCATGGCAGCGCCGCGCTGAGCGTGCCGATCACACCGGCGCCGGCGACCGGGCCGATGAAGGAGCCGACCCCGCCGACCATCACGGCGACGAAGCCCTGGATCAGGAAGCGGATGCCGAGATCGGCAAACAGACTGAACACCGGCACGATCAGCGCGCCGGCAAGCCCGGCGAGCGCCGCGCCGAACGCGAAGGTCGCCCCGTAGATCAGGGGCGTCGAGATGCCCGACGCGCGGGCCAGCGCCGGATTCTCCAGCGTGGCGCGGACCCGAAGCCCGAACGAGGTGCGCGCCAGCAAGAGATAGCAGCCACCCATCACCAAGAGCGTGATCACGATGATGGTGAAGCGCCAGGCCGAGATGTGGACCGAGCCGAGGTCGATCGAGCCGCCGATCGGCTCCGGCACAGTGAGATAGAAGCCGCCGATCAGGCCGCGCACGCTCTCGCGTATGATCAGCCCGAGCGCATAGGTGCCGAGCATCGCCACGATCGGCGCGGCGTAGAAGCGCCTGATGATCAGCGCCTCCAGCACGAAACCGATCGCGCCGACCACGAAGGGCGCGGCGACCATGCCGACCCAGACCGGCGCGCCATGGGCGTAGGCCAGATAGGTGACATAGGCCCCGAGCAGGACGAACTCGCCCTGCGCGAAGTTGAAGATGCCCATCATGCTGGCGATGATGCCGAGCCCGAGCACCACCAGCACGATAATCGCGCCGAAGCTCACGATCTCGAACGCCGCGGCAAAGGTGCTAGCCATGGCGCTCGATCCATCCAGCCTGCGTCTGCAACAAGCGGCGCCTCACATCTTCTTCCAGTCGCCGGCCTGCTCGAAGGCGTGCGCGGCGCTGTAGATGGTGGATTCCTCGAACATCCGGCCGACCAGCATCAACCCGACCGGCAGGCCGTCGACCATGCCGCAGGGCAGCGACATCGCCGGGTGATGGGTGATGTCGAACGGCGCGGTGTTGGTGATCATCTCGAGCGCGCGGGCGACATAGTCCTCGCGGCTGGCATTGGCCGCCGGCAACGCCGGCGCCTTCATCGGCGTGGTCGGCAGCAGCAGCAGGTCGTAATCCTTGAACGCCTTGTCATAGGCCGCGGTGAGGCGGCGGGAGATGTTGAGCGCCTTGCCGTAGAAGCGCGGACCGAAATTGTTGTTGATGTAGGTGCCGAGCATCATGAACAGCTTGGTGGTCTCCGACAGCGAGTCCGCCTGGCGGCGCCAGCCGCGATGGAAATCCATCAGCGAGGTCGAATAGAGGTCGGGGCGGCTGAGGCCGTAGCCGTCGCCGAACATCATGGTTTGGGTCAGGCCTTCGGTGCCGATCGGGGTCCAGATCGCCGGGCCGACCATGTGCATCGGGATCGACACGGTGTCGACCGACGCGCCGAGATCCTTGAAACGCTTGGCCGCCTCGCGCACGCTTTCATTGACCGCGGCCTCCGCGGTCGGCTGCTCGAAGCCTTCCTTGAGGATGCCGATCTTCATGCCCTTGACGCCTTTGCCCAGCGCCTTGGTGTAATCCTCGACCTTGGGCGCCTTGATGCGCGGATCGTAGCCGTCGTCGCCGGCGATCACCTCGAGCAGCAGCGCGTTGTCCTCCACCGTCGCGGTCATCGGTCCGGTGTGGTCGACGAAGATCTCGATCGGCATGATGCCGGTATAGGGCACGAGGCCCCAGGTCGGCTTCATGCCGTAGGTGCCGCAGAACGAGGACGGCATGCGGATCGAGCCGCCCTGGTCGCCGCCGATCGCCATGTCGACCTCGCCGAGCGCGACCACGACGCCGGAGCCCGACGACGAGCCGCCGGCCGAATAGCCCATCTTGTGCGGATTGTGCACCGCTCCGTAAGAGTTGGTGTGGCTGCCGCCGGACAGGCAGAAGTGCTCGCAATGGGTCTTGCCGGCGATCTCGGCGCCGGCATCGAGCATGCGCGTGACGATGGTGGCGTCGAAATCGGGGATATAGCCTTCCAGCGTCGACGAGCCGTTCGTCATCGGCACGCCGGCCAGCATGATGTTGTCCTTCAGCGCCACCGTCTTGCCCTTGAGCTTGCCGGAGGCCGCGCCCTTCACGGTCGACTTGTAGTACCAGGCGTTGCGCGGGTTTTCCTCCGCCGACGGGCGATAGCCCGGCGTGCGAGGATATTTCACCTTGGGCAGCTCGTCCGGCATCGCGGCGATGACGTTGTAGGCGTCGATCGAGCCCTGCATCAGGCCGCGGAACGAGGCCACATCCTCATCGGTCAGTGACAGGCCGCACTGCTCGGCGACGGCACGAAGTTGCGTTGGCGTGGGAAGGACGACGGTCACGGCGCTCTCCTGAAGCTTTTGATCTTTGGATTTGATCCCTCGACGCAGGGTGCAGCGGCGCGTTGCCCGCGCGAACCGCTCACCTCGTCGCTGTATTGAAAACGGAAATATTTTCCTTTTCAAGTATTATTTCGTAAGGCTCCCTCTCCCGCTTGCGGGGGAGGGTTGGGGTGGGGGTGGCACCGCGAGTCATATCGTGGAGAGAACCCCCACCCGTATTGCATCTTCGATGCAATACGACCTAAGAGCCAGCTCCGCTGGTCTCGACCCCGCAAGCGGGAGAGGTGAAGAAAGACTCAGATCGGCTTGATCACCCTGAAGTCGAGGCCGTCGGCTTCGGCAAGATACATCGGCATCCGGGCGTGGCCGCTGCGCACCGTGACCGGACCGCGCGGGCCGCGATAGACGAGGTTGTCCGCCGCCGCGAGCAGCGGCCGCATGTCCAGCGTGCCGGCGCGGTTGGCGGCGGCCTCGAGCAAACAGAACCCTTCATAGGCGGACTCGCTGCACGAGCCGACCGGCGGCGCGAACGCCCCGAACATCGCGCGATAGCGCTCCCTGAAATCGTCGCCGGCCTGCGAGCCGACGGAGGGGAAATAGCCGGAGGCGCAGTACAGGTTCTCGGTCTTGTCGGCGCCGATGCCGAGCAGCGCGGTCTCGTCGAAACAGCCGGCAAAGCGCAGCGTGGTGGCGGCAAGGCCGGCATCGGCGAAGGCGCGGTTGAAGGTCACGCTGTCGGTACCGATCAGCGAGATCAGCACGACATCGGGCTTCGCAGCACGGATGCGTTCCAGCTGCGCCTCGTGATTGTCCTCGCCGACCGGCACGAACTCCTCGCCGACCACCTGGCCGCCGGTCTCCTTGATGTAACGCTTCACCGCGCGGTGCGACTGCCATGGCCAGACATAGTCGCTGCCGATCAGGTACCAGCGCGAGGCGCGCTTCGCCTCGGCCAGCCAGTGGATCGACGGCCGGTTCTGCCAGCGCGGCGTCTCGCCGATCGCGATGACGCCGGGCGTCCGCTCGCCGCCCTCATAGACCGGCGTGTAGATGTAGGGGATCTTGCTGCGGGTGATGAGGCCGCGCAGCGCGACGCGCACCGCGCTGGTGTGCATGCCCATGATGAGATCGACGTCGTCGGACGCGATCGCCTGCTCGGCGCGGTCGAGCACCTCCTCGATCGGTCCGCCGGCGTCATAGACCGAGAACTCGATCTCGCGGCCGAGGATGCCGCCGCGCCGGTTGATGTCGGCGACGGCAAGCTGCGCGCTCGAGGTCGCGGCCGGTCCCCACATCCCGGGCGAGCCGGTGCAGCAGACGAAGCCGGCGATCCGCAGCCGGCTGCGCGCACCGCGCGGACCGAAACCGTCCCGATCCATCGGGGAAAACACCCGATCGGACCGCGCCGACGTCAGGTTCCGGAACAGCAGGGATGGCGGGCATGGAAGGCCGCCATACCTGTTGCTCGAGGTTCGGGCCATGACGTAGGGCGTCGAATGCACACCTGCTCCTGTCTGGCACCGGCAAGCCGCGCGGCGAGCGCGGCATCGCCCGGTCCATCTAGATCGTCCTGATCACATTGAAGTCGAGACCGTCGGCCTCGGCAAGATAGATCGGCATTTCGGCGCGGCCGTCGCGGATGGTGACGGTGCCGCGGGCGCCGTTGTAGACGAGGTTGTGCGCTGCGGCGGACAACGGTCCGATCGACAGCGAGCGCGCCTGATTGGCCGCCGCCTCGAGAAAGCGCATCCCCTCATAATTGGACTGCCCGACCGAGCCGATCGGCGGCGCATGCGCGCCGAACATCGCGCGGTAGCTGGTCCGGAAGTCGTCATTGGCGCGCGAATCGACGCAGCCGAAATAGCCGGAGGCGCAGAACAGGTTCTCGGTCGAGTCCGGCCCGATGCCGAGCATCACGGTCTCGTCCATCGCGCCGGCGTAACGCAGCGTGGTCGCCGCAAGCCCGGCCTCGGCGAAGGCGCGGTTGAAGGTGATGCTGTCGGTGCCGATCAGGGTGATCAGCACGACGTCGGGCTTGGCGGCGCGAATCCGCGCCAGATGCGGCTCGTGATTGTCCTCGCCGAGCGGGACGAATTCCTCGCCGACGACATGGCCGCCGGCCTCCTTGATGTAACGCTTCACCGCGCGATGCGATTGCCAGGGCCAGACATAGTCGCTGCCGATCAAATACCAGCGCTGCGCCTTCTTGACCTCGGTGAGCCAGTGGATCGCCGGCCGGCTCTCCGCGCGCGGCGTCTCGCCGATCGCCATCACCCCCGGCGTCCGCTCGCCGCCCTCATAGACCGGCGTGTAGACATAGGGGATGCGGCCGGCTGTGACCTTGCGCAGCGCGAGGCGCACCGCCGAGATATGTGAGCCCATGATGACGTCGATCTCGTCGAACGCGATCGCCCGTTCGGCGCGGCGCACCACCTCCTCGATGGGCCCGCCGGCGTCGTACATCGACAATTCGACCTCGCGGCCGCGGATGCCGCCGCGGCGGTTGATCTCGGCGACCGCGAGCATGACGCTGTTGGCGGAGATCGGCCCCCAGATCCCGGGCGCGCCGGAGAAGGTGATGAAATTGCCGATCCGAAGCTTGCTGTCGGTGCCGCCGCGGCGCGAGGAGCCCGGCTTGACGGTCAAAGCGACATCGGCCGCACAGGATGACGGACTTCGAAACAGGTGCGGCGGCGGGACGGGCAAGCCGCCATACGCCTGGAAAGAGACCGTCGAGAGCACGCCAACTCCTGTCTGGGAAGCAGTACGCAACGCAGCCAGCGGGCGGTCACGGCATCCGCCCTTTGGTTGGGGGAATATCCTAGGGGAAAATATTGAATATTCAACAATTGAAGTGCATATAGAAACGGCATGAGTTGCCGGACATTCATTCACCGGGTCAGGAACCAGGTCTCACGCCGTGGCTAAACCGCCGAAAGAAAATTCCCCGATCACCGAACACCTCACCTACCTGCTCGCGCAAGCCAACCGGGAGATCAACCGGCAGTTGGAGACGCGGCTGGCCAAGGAAGGCGTGCCGGTCGAGCAGTGGCGCATCCTGAAAGTGCTGTCCGACGGCAACGGCCATTCGATGGGCGAGCTTGCGGATGCTGTGCTGCTCAACCATCCGACGCTGACCAAGATGATCGACCGCATGGTGTCGGACGCGCTGGTCTACCGCGTCCAGGATCCCAAGGATCGCCGCAAGGTGCTGATGTTCGTCTCCGACCGCGGCAAGGCGCTGTGCCGGCGGCTCAACTCGCTCGCGGTGAGCCAGGAGGAGCACATCGTCGAGAGCTATGGCGACAAGTCGACCACCGAGCTCAAGCGCCTGCTGGAAAGCCTGATCGGCAGCGCGAATTAAGGCCGCGCCGGCCCGCCCCTATCGAAACCCATCGAAAAAAGACCGGCAGGAAATGTCGGGATGCAGCGGTTTGGTGCGTCCTTGGAGCGCGCCCTGCGGCGCAGCCTTCGCGTGTCGTCGCGCAGGTTCCCCGGATCGACAATTAGCGAGGACACCCCGTCATGACTTCGATCACGCCGTTCCTCTGGCTCGACAACAACGTCCGCGATGCCGTCGCCTTCTACCAATCGGTGTTTCCGAACGCCAAGATCGAGACCGTCAGCGATTTCATGGCGACCTTCGAGCTCGAGGGGCAGCGGTTCCACGCGCTCAATGGCGGGCCGCAGCACAAGTTCAACGAGGCGGTGTCGTTCTTCCTGAGCGTCGAGACCCAGGAGCAGGTGGACTACTTCTGGGAGAAGCTCACCGACGGCGGCCAGGAATCGCGCTGCGGCTGGCTCAAGGACAAATTCGGCCTGTCCTGGCAGGTGATCCCGACCGCGCTGGGCCGCTATCTCAGCGCCCCCGATCGCAAGGCAGCCGACCGCGCGATGCAGGCGATGCTGAAGATGCAGAAGATCGTGATCGCCGATCTCGACAAGGCCTTCGCCGGCTGAAGGCGCTGCGGCTCGACGGGCGGGCCAGTCGCCCGCCGCCTCACCGACGTTGCGACGGCTTACGCGTACCGCCCGTGGCAGTGCTTGTACTTCTTGCCTGACCCGCAGGGGCAGTCCTCGTTGCGGCCGACCTTGCCCCAGCTTGCGGGGTCGTTCGGATTGCGGTCGGTGGCAATCATCCCCGGCGCCAGCGAGGCCTGGGCGTAGGTCGCCTCCGTCAGGCGGGCCTGCGCGAACTCGTCCTCGCCGGTGTTGGGATCGAGCTTGTGCGCCTCCATCAGCGGCAGCGGCTGCGGCGGCTCTTCCGGCGGCACGATCTCGACCCGCATCAGCTGCGCGGTGACGGCCTCGCGCAGATGCGCGCTCATCTCCTGGAACAGGTTGAAGGCTTCGGTCTTGTACTCCTGCAACGGGTCGCGCTGGCCATAGCCGCGCAGGCCGATCACCTGGCGCAGATGGTCGAGCATGATCAGGTGCTCGCGCCAGAGATGGTCGAGCGTCTGCAGCAGGATGGTCTTCTCGACGTAACGCATCACGTCGGGACCCCATTGCGCGACCTTGGCCGCCATGCGCTCGTCGACATGGGTCTCGATGCGGGTCAGCAGCTCCTCGTCGGCGATGCCCTCTTCCTTCGCCCATTCGTCGACCGGCAGATCGACATCGAGCACGCGCTTCAACTCGTCCTTGAGGCCCGCGGTGTCCCACTGCTCGGCATAGGCGTGCTCGGGAATGTATTTGGTGACCACGTCCTCGACGAAGGCATGGCGCATGTCGGTCACGGTCTCGACCACGCTGTCGTCCTTCATCAGGTCGACGCGCTGGTCGAAGATCACCTTGCGCTGGTCGTTCTGGACGTTGTCGAACTTCAAGAGGTTCTTGCGGATGTCGAAGTTGCGCGCTTCGACCTTCTGCTGCGCCTTCTCGAGCGCCTTGTTGATCCAGGGATGGATGATGGCCTCGCCTTCCTGCAGGCCGAGCCGCTGCAGCATGCTGTCGAGCCGGTCGGAGCCGAAGATGCGCATCAGATCGTCTTCCAGCGACAGGAAGAACTTCGAGCGGCCGGGGTCGCCCTGACGGCCGGAGCGGCCGCGCAGCTGATTGTCGATCCGGCGGGATTCGTGACGTTCGGAGCCGATGATGTAGAGGCCGCCCGGCTTCTTCACGGTTTTCGCGGGCTTGTTGCCCTTGGGGGGCTCGACCTCGAAATCCTCTTCCGCTTTCAGCACGATCTCGCGGAAGCGCTCGATGTCGGCCTTGATCTGCTCGATCTTCTTGGCCTTCTCGGCTTCATCCGTGATCCCTGCGGTCTCCTGCTGGATCCGCATATCGAGCGAGCCGCCGAGCTTGATGTCGGTGCCGCGGCCGGCCATGTTGGTCGCGATCGTGATCGCGCCCGGCACGCCGGCTTCCGCGACGATATAGGCTTCCTGCTCGTGGAAGCGCGCGTTCAGCACCGCGAACAGCTTTGCCGGCTTGCCGGCGCGCGCGGCGGCATAGAGCTTCTCCATGCCGGATTCGGACGTGAAGTCGATCTGCTTGTAGCCGTGCTTCTTCAGGTACTCGGCCAGCACTTCCGACTTCTCGATCGACGCCGTGCCGACCAGCACCGGCTGCAGCCGCTTGTTGGCGCGCTCGATCTCGGCAAGGATCGCGGCGTATTTCTCGTTCTGGGTGCGGTAGACCTCGTCGTCCTCGTCGAGGCGCGCCACCGGCAGGTTGGTCGGGATCTCCACGACCTCGAGCTTGTAGATGTCGAACAGTTCGTCGGCTTCGGTCAGCGCCGTGCCGGTCATGCCGGACAGCTTCTGGTACATCCGGAAATAGTTCTGGAAGGTGATCGAGGCCAACGTCTGGTTCTCGGGCTGGACCGTGACGTGCTCCTTGGCTTCCAGCGCCTGGTGCAGGCCTTCCGAATAGCGGCGGCCCTGCATCATGCGTCCGGTGAACTCGTCGATGATGATGACCTCGTCGTCGCGGACGATGTAGTCCTTGTCGCGCGTGAACAGCGTGTGCGCGCGCAGCGCCTGATTGACGTGATGCACGACGGAGACGTTCTCGACGTCGTACAGCGAGTCGCCCTTGAGCTGGCCGGCGTCGCGCAGCAGGTTCTCGAGCTTCTCCATGCCGCCTTCGGTCAGCGTCACCGTGCGCTGCTTCTCGTCGACCTCGTAGTCGTCCTTCTTGGCGAGCTTCGGCATGAAGGTGTCGATGGTGTTGTAGAAATCCGAGCGGTCGTCGAGCGGGCCGGAGATGATCAGCGGCGTGCGCGCCTCGTCGATCAGGATCGAGTCCACTTCGTCGACGATTGCATAGAAGTGCTCGCGCTGGACCATGTCCTCCAGGCGGTACTTCATGTTGTCGCGCAGATAGTCGAAGCCGTATTCGTTGTTGGTGCCGTAGGTGATGTCGCAGGCATAGGCGGCCTTGCGCTCGGCGTCGTCGAGGCCATGCACGATCACGCCGGTGGTCAGCCCCAGGAAGGCATAGATCTGGCCCATCCAGCCGGAGTCGCGGCGGGCGAGGTAGTCGTTGACGGTGACGACGTGGACGCCCTTGCCGGCGAGCGCGTTGAGGTAGACCGCGAGCGTCGCAACCAGCGTCTTGCCTTCGCCGGTCTTCATCTCGGCGATGTCGCCCTCGTGCAGCACCATGCCGCCGATCAGCTGAACGTCGAAATGGCGCTGGCCGAGCGTCCGCTTGGCCGCCTCGCGCACCGTGGCGAAGGCCGGAACCAGGATGTCGTCGAGCGTCTTGCCGCTGGCGAGCTGCTGCTTGAATTCGGCGGTGCGGGCCTTGAGCTGATCGTCCGTCAGTTTGACGAGCTCGGGCTCCAGCGCGTTGATGGCGTTGACTCGGGACTGATACCCCTTGACCCGACGGTCGTTGGCGGAGCCGAAAAACTTGCGGGCGAGCGCGCCGATCATGCGAAATTCCTGTTCTTCGGTCTCGGGTTCGGTCTTCGTTCAGTCTTGAAGTTCGGTCTTGGAATTCAGTCTGGATTACAGCCTGAGATGGTCCGCCGGATCGCCTATCAACTCACCGTGACGCGCTACGGTTCGAGCCCCGGCCCGGAGCTCCTCCGCCAATTGAGTGGGAAACAGGCCATCCTGGATTCAACGGCGAAAAACGCAGCAAAATAAGCGCTCTCACCGCTGACGCGGTTGGCCAGAGATATGGCCCGGTCGGGGGGTTGTCAACGTTGGCAAGATGTCAAGGAATTCATCATTTTGACAAGACTTTCGCGTTGCCAATGTAACACGATTGGGCGAGTGTCCGCCCCGCTCGAGCTTCCCCCCTTTGAGACAAGGATTTTGCATGACCACCTCGCCTCCGGAAACCAAAACCGGCCTGCGCCTCGGCCTCGCCACCCTGGCCGCGACGGGCTGTCTTGTCGCAGTGCTGGCTGCCGGCCTCCCGGTCCGGGCCGCGGAATCCGACCCGGTGCTGGCGAAGGTCAACGGTTCGGAGATCCACGCCAGCGACGTGGCGCTCGCCGAGGAGGAACTCGGCCCGAGCCTGCAGCAGATGGACCCCTCGACCCGCAAGGACAACGTGCTGTCCTTCCTGATCGACATGAAGATCGTGTCCAAGGCCGCCGAGGACAAGAAGATCGAGAACAATGACGACTTCAAGAAGCGGCTCGCCTTCACCCGCAACCGACTGTTGATGGACAGCCTGCTTGCCAGCGAGGGCAAGTCCGCGACCACCGACGACGCCATGAAGAAGGTCTATGAGGAGGCCGCCAAGCAGATCACCGGCGAGCAGGAGGTGCGCGCCCGCCACATCCTGGTCGAGACCGAGGACGAGGCCAAGGCGATCAAGACCGAGCTCGACAAGGGCGCCGACTTCGGCGAGCTCGCCAAGAAGAAATCCAAGGACCCCGGCGCCTCCGACGGCGGCGACCTCGGCTTCTTCACCAAGGAGCAGATGGTGCCGGAATTCTCCGCGGTCGCCTTCTCGCTCGAGCCGGGCAAGATCTCCGATCCGGTCAAGTCGCAGTTCGGCTGGCACATCATCAAGGTCGAGGAAAAGCGCAACCGCAAGGCGCCCGACTTCGAGCAGGTGAAGGCCCAGATCGAGACCTATGTGACCCGCAAGGCGCAGGCCGACTATGTCGCCAAGCTGCGCGAGGCCGCCAAGGTCGAGCGCATGGACAAGCCGGCCGACGCCGCCGCGCCGGCGGATGCCGCCAAGGACGCGCCGAAACCGGCCGACAACAAGATGGCGCCGCCGAAGAAGTAAGCTTCGCGAACGTAGTTGCTGTTGCGATGGCCGGGCATGTCCCGGCCATTTGCGTTTTTGCTCCGCCTTAACCTCCCCTTGAAAAGGGGAGGTCGCTTTGCTCGCCAGAGCAAAGCGGGTGGGGATCTGCTCTCTCAGCATGCAGCGGCATCCGCGGCTGACCCCCATCCCGACCTTCCCCCTTTCAGGGGGAAGGAGCAGATGGACACGACCCGTTGGGCTCTATCGGGACTACGGCTTCCTTGAACAATTCATGACAGCGCGTTCGCATCGCAGCCCTCTCCCGCTTCTCACGGCGAGATGTTATGGAGCGCTTCCCTCCCCGTAGCCGGAAGCTTCCCGATGTCCACCGCCGTCTCCCCCCTCGCCCCGCCCGACGTTCCCGAGATGCCCGTGATCGCGGGTGTGCGGCTTGCGACCGCTGCCGCCGGCATCCGCTACAAGGGGCGCACCGACGTGCTGCTCGCGGTGCTCGACAAGGGCACCACGGTGGCCGGCGTCTTCACCAAGTCGAAGTGCCCGTCGGCGCCGGTCGAATGGTGCCGCGCCAAGCTGAAGGGCGCAGGATCTTCTAAAAAAGGATCGGCGCGCGCGCTGGTGGTCAATTCCGGCAATGCCAACGCCTTCACCGGCAAGACCGGCAAGGCGTCCACCGCGTTGACCGCCCAGATCGCGGCGAAGGCGGTCGGCTGTTCGACATCGGACGTGTTCCTCGCCTCCACCGGCGTGATCGGCGAGCCGCTCGACGCCACCAAGTTCGACGGCGTGCTGGCGCAGCTCGCGGAGACCGCGACCCCCGATCGCTGGATGGACGCGGCGAAGGCGATCATGACCACCGACACCTTTCCGAAGGTGGCGACCGCGACCGTGAAGCTCGGCAAGGCCAAGGTGACGATCAACGGCATGGCCAAGGGCGCCGGCATGATCATGCCCGACATGGCGACCATGCTGTCGTTCGTCTTCACCGACGCGCCGCTGTCGGCATCGGTGCTGCAATCCCTGCTCAAGGCCGGCGTCGAGGACACCTTCAATGCGCTGACCATCGACGGCGACACCTCGACCTCGGACACGCTGCTCGCATTCGCGACCGGCACTGCTGCCGCCAAAGGCGCGCCGAAGATCTCGCGCGCCAGCGACCCGCGGCTGAAGGCCTTCACCAAGGCGTTCCAGCAGATCCTCGCTGATCTGTCCGAGCAGGTGGCGCGCGACGGCGAAGGCGCCCGCAAGCTGGTCGAGGTCGTGGTCGAGGGCGCCACCACCAAACCGTCGGCGCGCAAGATCGCGATGTCGATCGCCAATTCGCCGCTGGTGAAGACGGCGATCGCCGGCGAGGACGCCAATTGGGGGCGCGTGGTGATGGCGGTCGGCAAGGCCGGCGAGCCCGCCAACCGCGACAAGCTCTCGATCTCCTTCAACGGCATCCGGGTCGCCAAGAGCGGCGCGCGCGACCCGTCCTACGACGAGAAGGAGGTGTCGGAGGCGATGAAGGCGCCGAAGATCCAGATCAAGGTCGCGCTCGGCCTCGGCAAGGCCAAAGACCGCGTGCTGACGTGCGACCTCACCAAGGAATACGTCGCGATCAACGGGGACTACCGGTCGTAATGGTACACCTCTCTACCCGTCATCCTGAGGAGCGCGCTCTTGCGCGCGTCTCGAAGGATGCACGGCCCGGATGCGCCAGCACGGAAAGAGCCGGGCCGTCGACCCTTCGAGACGCCGCTTCGCGGCTCCTCAGGGTGACGGTGAGGCAGCGCTGGTCGTTCGCTAGCTCGAGATCCGCGCGTCGGCGACCGCCTTCTTGAACAGCGCGTTCATCGCGTCGGCGATGCCTTGCGTCGGGCTGACCTCGAAATAGAAGCCCGGCGATGCGCAGGCCTGCATGTTCTGCGCGATCTGGCTGTTCGGCGACGGACCGAACGGGCCCTGGTTGAACGGATCGATCCAGGTCATGTACCAGTTGTTGGTCGGCAGCTGCAGGTAAGTCGTGTAGAGCACCGCGATCTTGATGCCGCGGTTCTTGATGGCCGTGCACAGCGCCGGGTTGATCGGCGACTGGCAGCGATTGCCGCCGCTGATCGGCTTCAGGCAGCTTGAATTCGGCTCGTCGGCCACGCCGTCGGAAACGAAGAACAGATATTTCATCGGCGCCGCGGACGTGCCCGGGCCCGGCGCGCTGATCGCGTTGCTGATGGCCGGAAGCACCGTCGAGAACTGGCTGTCCTTGTCGGCGGTGTAGGAATCGTTGTTGCCGTAGACGCCCATCAGGTCGATGTTGCCGGCCGCGGATTTGGCGCTCGACAGGCTGGTCGACAGCGAGAGCAGCGCGCGCAGGCCGATCGTCTTCGACGAGGCGCCGAAATCGTAGATCGCCATCCGGTACTGGCTGGCATAGGTCGCGGTGTTCGCGGCCGTGTCCATCAACTGCTGGGTCGCGCTGCGCAGCACGTCGATCCGCGTCGTGACGCCGAGCGTCTTGGCGAGATTGTAGTAGTTGTTGGCGTCATTGTAATCGTGACAGGCGAAGGCGCACTGGTCGGACGTGTTGTTGACCATCTTGGTCACATCGGCGGGCGTCGCCGCGAGGTGCTCATGGGTTATGTCGGCAAAGAATATGATGGGCGGATAAATGAGAACCTTCACCTTGCCGGATGCGAATTAAGGCCGGCTTATCGCAATCGCGGAAAGCCGCGCGGGCACAAATCGATTGGCTGGCGGCGCGTTGCTGGTTAATGAAAGCTTGCAGACTGGAAGGAATCCCCCACCGCATGGCTGACATCAAGCTGACCCTCGTCGTCGCCTGCGCGCTTGTCGATGCCGACAAGCGCGTGCTGCTGGCGCAGCGCCCCGAGGGCAAGGCGCTGGCCGGCCTGTGGGAATTCCCCGGCGGCAAGATCGAGCCCGGCGAGCGGCCGGAGCAGACCCTGATCCGCGAGCTGCATGAGGAGATCGGCATCACCGTGAGCGAGCCGTGCCTCGCGCCGCTGACCTTCGCCAGCCATGCCTACGAGACCTTCCATCTGCTGATGCCGCTCTACATCTGCCGGCGCTGGGAGGGCATCGCGGTGGCGCGCGAGGGCCAGAACCTCGCCTGGGTCCGCGCAAGCAAGCTGCGCGACTACCCGATGCCGCCCGCGGACATCCCGCTGCTGCCGCATCTGATCGATCTGCTGCTGTGATCCTCGTAGCCTCTTCCGCTTGCGGGGGAGGCGCGCTGCCAAAATATCGAAAACAACCCCATGCAAAGTAGGTGGAGGTGGCCGGCGTTCGACCGGGCGACTTGACACGTCGGGCAACTCACTAATATATTTCCAATATTCCGAAATCGCGCAGGCGCACGCTCGGCGGCCTCGTGAGAGAAGTTGGCTCGCATGGACAACTGCGATCCGGAGAAAGGTGAGCAACGGCAGCAGCCCCCGCTGCTACCGCGTTTGCTGTGATTTCGTGGCGCCTATAAGCGGGCCGCCCGTAAGGGACGCACGCTAGACGGGCTCCCTCCCCCCTTGCGGGGGAGGGTTGGGGAGAGGGGTGCCACACGGCGGACTCTCTCAGCATGCATCTTGAAGACGGGCTCAGAATTGAGAAAGCGATGATCACAATGGTATCTCGCCCGGGGCTACCCCTCTCCCGCAAGGGGAGAGGGAGCCGTCGTATCGTGCGCCCCTAACAGCTCAGCGCTTCACCTGCTTCACCGCCGCCTCCAAGCTCGCTTTCGCCGAGCCGGGCTTGAGCGGCTTCGGCTGGCTTTCATGCGGCGCCCAGCCGGAGAGCCAGACGATGTCGAAGGTGGCGCGGATGCGGCCGTCGGGATCGGCGAAGCGCTCGCCGTAGATTTGCGCCATCCGCAGCATGGTGGCGCGGCGGGTTAAGGTGTGACGGCGCTCGCGCAGCACATTGGTCGCGCCCATCCGCCGCAAATCGGCCATCAGCGCGAACGCGCTGGCATAGCGCACCACGACGCGATCGACGTCGGTGACTGGAAGCGCGAAGCCGGCCCGCTGCAACAGCGCGCCGATATCGCGCAGATCGGCGAACGGCGCGACGCGCGGCGAGGCCCCGCCCTCGCACTCGGCCTCTGCTGCGGCAAAGCTTTGCCGCAGCTCGGTCAGCGTATCGCCGCCGAGCATCGCCGCCAGCAGCAGCCCGTCCGGCTTCAGCGCGCGGCGAATCTGCGCCAGCACGCCCGGCAGATCGTTGACGAACTGGAAGGCCAACGCGGAGACCACAAGATCGCGCGACTCCGGCGCCAGTCCGAGCGATTCCGCCTCGCTGAATCCGATCGCATCGACCGCGGCGACACGTCCGCGCAGGACGTCCGCGAGCCCGTCACCCGGCGTCCAGACATCGGCCGCCGCCGAAAAGCTGCGTGACACCGCCAGCAACCGATCCGTCATGTCTTCGGTAGCGCGATCGAGCAGGAACGTCGCCGCCCCCTCGCGCCGCGCGCGCGCCAGCCGCGCGCCGAGCAACGCGCGGTCGAACAGGATGGGAGCCGTGGCCGGGGTCGTTGCCATGTCCGCTGGTTACGCCGGACCGCCGCCGCAGGCAATGCGCCTTGAGCCGGCGTTGCTCAAACGCTAGCCTCGCCCGCCATGGACGCCGAGGCATCACCGACACGCTCCATTACCGGTCACGTCCAGCGCGCGCTTGGCGCGGTCGGGGGTGCGTGGCTGCGCACCGCGCGGCTGGCACTCGATATCGCGCTGCCGACGCTATGCGTTTCGTGCCGTGAGCCGGTCGATGGCGAGGGGGTGTGCGCGATCTGCTGGGCCAGATTGTCGTTCATCGCGCCGCCGTTCTGCCCGCGGCTCGGGATTCCCTTTGTCTACGACCCCGGCCCCGAGCTGCTGTCGATGGAGGCGATCGCCAATCCGCCGGCCTACAGCAGAGCCCGCGCCGCGGTGCGCTATGACGATGTCGCGCGCACGCTGGTGCACGCATTGAAATACCAGGATCGCACCGATCTGGCGCCGACAATGGGTCGCTGGATGGCGCGGGCGGAGAAGGAATTGCTCCGCGAAGCCGATCTGCTGGTTCCGGTTCCTCTGCACTGGCGGCGCGGCTGGAGCCGGCGCTACAACCAGTCCGGGGCGCTCGCCAAGGTGATCGCGCGCCAGAGCGGCGTCAAAATGGCTGCCGAAGCGCTGCGGCGCATCCGCGCCACCGAGCAGCAGATCGGGCTGTCACGCAAGGACCGCGCCAGCAATGTCCAGGGTGCATTCGGGGTCGCCGATGAACGCAAGGCTGACGTCCAGGGCCGCCGTGTGATCCTGATCGACGACGTCCTGACCTCGGGCGCGACAGTGGATGCCTGCGCGCGGGCGCTGCTCCGCGCCAAAGCCGCGCAGGTCGACGTGCTGGTGTTTGCCCGGGTTGTCGATACCCACCGCGCTCCCATATAATCTGACATTCTGGTTCAACCGAGCGCACCATGACCGCTGCCATTGAAATCTACACCCGCCCGGGCTGCGGTTATTGCACCGCGGCCAAATCGCTTTTGACGCGCAAGAACGCCGCGTTCACCGAATTGAACGTCGCCAGCAACCCGGCCTATCGCGACGAGATGTACGGTCGCGCCGGTACCGGCTCGACCTTCCCGCAGATCTTCATCGGCGAGACCCATGTCGGCGGCTGCGACGAACTCTACGCGCTCGACCGCGAGGGCAAGCTCGACGGCCTGCTCAGCAACGGAGGCGGCGCCTGATGAGCACGGACAACATTTTCACCGCCGCCATGGTGCAGATGCGCACCGGCCTCTTGCCGAAGCCGAGCCTCGAGCAGGGCACGCGGCTGATCCGCGAGGCCGCGGCGCAGGGCGCCAAGTACGTGCTGACCCCCGAGGTCAGCAACATGATGCAGCTGAACCGCAAGGCGCTGTTCGAGCATCTGGCGAGCGAAGAGGACGACACGTCGCTGAAGGCCTATCGCGCGCTGGCTGCCGAATTGAAGATCCATCTGCATATCGGCTCGCTGGCGCTGCGCTACTCGCCGGAGAAGGCGGTCAACCGTTCGTTCCTGATCGGGCCCGAGGGCAATCTGCTCGCGAGCTACGACAAGATCCATATGTTCGATATCGATCTGCCGGGCGGCGAGAGCTACCGCGAATCGGCCAATTATCAGCCCGGCGAGACCGCCGTGATCTCCGATCTGCCCTGGGGCCGGATCGGACTGACGATCTGCTACGACGTGCGCTTCCCGGCGCTGTATCGCGCGCTGGCCGAAGCCGGTGCGTCGTTCCTCACCGTGCCGTCCGCCTTCACCCGCAAGACCGGCGAGGCGCATTGGCACACGCTGCTGCGCGCCCGCGCCATCGAGACCGGCTGCTTCGTGTTCGCGGCAGCGCAGGCCGGCCTGCATGAGAACAAGCGCGAGACCTTCGGCCATTCGCTGATCATCGACCCCTGGGGCGAGATCCTCGCCGAGGGCGGCGTCGAGCCGGGCGTGTTCCTGGCCGAGATCGATCCGGCCAAGGTCGAGACCGCGCGCAAGACCATTCCCTCGCTGCAGCATGGCAGGCGTTTCGGCATCGCCGACCCCAAGGCCGGCCCGGAACACCTGCACCTCGTCCGGGGTTCGGCATGATCCGCTACACGCTGCGCTGCGAGCGCGGCCACCAGTTCGAGAGCTGGTTCCAGAGCTCCTCGGCCTATGAATCGCAGGAGCGGCGTCACCTGATCGATTGCCCGTCCTGCGGCTCTGACAAGGTCGAGCGCGCCATCATGGCGCCGCAGGTCGTCAGCAAGAAGGGCCGCGAACCGGCTCAGCCGGCGCCGGCCGCCCCCGTCGAGGCGACGCCTAACGAATCGACGTCGCTGATGATGGCGCAGGAGCGCGAGCTGCGCAGCAAGCTGAAGGAGCTGCGCGACCACATCGTGAAGAACGCCGACAATGTCGGCGACCGCTTCCCGAACGAAGCGCGCAAGATGCATTACGGCGATATCGAGCACCGGCCGATCTATGGCGAAGCCTCGCCCGAAGAGGCCCGCGCGCTGATCGACGAAGGCGTCGAGGTCTCGCCGCTGCCGACGCTGCCGGAAGACCGGAACTAGGGCGAGCCGCTTACATCCTCGTCATTGCGAGGAGCGAAGCGACGAAGCAATCCAGCTTCGTGCTTGTTGCGCCATGGATTGCTTCGCTTCGCTCGCAATGACGGGTGAGGCCAATCGCGCTGAGCGTCCAAGATGACCCCCGACTCATTCTCCTCCTGGCAGGTCTGGGCGTTTCTTTCTGCCGTGTTCGCCGCGCTGACCGCGATCTTCGCCAAGGTCGGCGTCGAGGGCATCAACTCCGATCTCGCCACCCTGATCCGTACCGTGATCGTCTTGATCACGCTGTCGGCCATCCTGTTCGCGACCGGGCAGTTCACCCAGTCCGGCCCGATCTCGACGAAGAGCTGGCTGTTCCTGCTGCTGTCCGGGCTCGGCACCGGCGCGTCGTGGATCTGCTATTTCCGCGCGCTCAAGCTTGGACCGGCCACACTCGTCGCGCCGATCGACAAGCTCAGCGTGGTGCTGGTGGCGCTGTTCGGCGCCACCTTCCTCGGCGAACGCCCCTCGGCCTATGGCTGGATCGGGATCGCGCTGATCTCCGCGGGCGCGGTGCTGGTCGCAGTCAAGGGCTGATAGCGTTTTCGAGCGAAGTGGGCACCGGTTCGCGTGAAGAAACGCGTCAAGCAAGAGTCTACGCAGCGATCAATAAGGCGACGCCGATCACGATCAGGACGATGCCGAACACCTCGCGCAGCGAGAACGGCTGCTTGAGCGAGAAATACGCCACGCCCTGCGCGAACAGCACCTCGATCAGCGCCAGCGTGCGCACATTAGCGGCGGCGGTGAGCGCGAACGCCAGGAACCAGAATTGCGATGAGAACGCGCCCATGAAGCCCGCGAACATCGAGGGCCGCCACAGGCCGAGGATTTTTCGCAGCACGTCGGGCGCGCGCAGCAATAGATAGACCGACAGGATCAGCGTCTGGACGAACAGGCTCCACATCAGCGTGTAGGAGGCCGCCGTCACAAACGAGACGTCCGGCACGGCAATGATGGCGCCGCGGAAGCTCACCGCCGAGATCGCGAACACCGCAGCGGCGCCGAGGCCGAGCACGGTCGGCCGCAGATCGGCAAAGCTCTTTTTCCCGCCGGGTCTGAGCGCGGTGACGACGACGCCGATGGTCGCGATCACGATCGCGATCACCTTGGAGGTCGTGAGATGGTCGCCGAGGAAGATGAAGCCGAAGATCGCGGTCTGGATTGCCTCGGTCTTCATGTAGGCCGTGGTCACCACGAAGGAGCGGTCGTTCATCGCCAGCAGCATGAAGCCGGTGCCGACGATCTGGCTGAGTGCGCCGGTCACCAGCCACGGCCAGAACGACTGCGCCGGCCACGGCACGCGATCGCCGGTCAGCAGCACCGCCAGCGCGAAGAACACCACCGAGAACGGCAGGCCGAACAGGAAGCGGATATTGGTCGCGCCCCAGGTCCCGAGCGGCCCGGTCAGATGCCGCTGCATCGCATTGCGCGCCACCTGCCCGAACGCAGCGACGATGGTGAAGGGAATCCAGAGCGAGGCGATCGTGAACATGGGGGATAAGGAAGGTGTGCCGGCGGGGGACACGCACAGGGTGCCGATTGCCGCTGACGCGGTCAACCGAGTGGGCGCATGACTGGATTGCGCAGCGTCCACAAACTCGCCGTCGTCCCTGCGAAAGCAGGGACCCATAACCACAGGAAGCGGTTCGTGGCACACCAGTCAGACAAGCAGATCGCTAAGGTCTCGCCACTCCGGATTTTCGCGCTCGATCAGTTCGATCTTCCAGTCACGCTTCCATTTCTTGAGCTGCTTCTCACGCGTGATGGCCTCTTCTGCGAGTTGGTAAGTCTCGACATGCACGAGGCGACACACGCCGTACCTTTTGACAAACGACGAGCCTTTGCCAGCCTTATGCTGCTCGAGCCTTTTCTGAACGGAATTCGTCACGCCGATGTACAGCGTGCCGTGGCGCCGGCTGGCGAGGATGTAGACATAGTACATGCTCGGAACGCGGACCTCGCCCGATTATCTGGGCCGGTGGTTATGGGTCCCTGCTTTCGCAGGGACGACACCTTTCGGGAGGCAACAACGTCTCACATTTCCACCGATTGCACTACAATCTCGCTGTCGTCCCTGCGAAGGCAGGGACCCATAACCACAGGGAGCGGTTTGGGGCACGGTGCTTGAACGGAAGATAAGACGGATGGTGTTGATCAGATTCCGAAGCAGGTCCTGAACCAAGATCGCACTCAACAACCAGGGCCGGTGGTTATGGGTCCCTGCTTTCGCAGGGACGACACTGTTCGGATGCCGACAGCGTCCCACATTTCCATCACTCCCGCCACAAACTCCGTGTCGCCCCTGCGGAAGCAGGGGCCCATAACCACAGGGCGCAGTTTGGGCACGATGGGCAGCCGGCGATATGCAACGGTCGGGGCGCTGACCGCGTCCACCAATTAGGGCCGGTGGCTATGGGTCCCTGCTTTCGCAGGGACGACACCGGTTATGCCGGTGCAGATCGCCTCACACCTCTTCCGCCACCACCATGTAGTTTACGTCCATGTCGGTCGACACGGTCCATTTGTCGGCGAGCGGGTTGTAGACCACGCCGGCCTGTTCGGTGACGGTGAGGTTGACGTCGCCGAGATAGCGCTCGAGCTCGGCGGGGGTGACGAACTTGCTCCACTCATGGGTGCCGCGCGGCAGCCAGCGCAGCACGTATTCGGCGCCGACGATCGCCAGCGCGAAGCTCTTCCAGTTGCGGTTCAGGGTCGAGACCACCATCAGCCCGCCGGGCTTGAGCATGACAGCGCAGCGCTTGATGAAGGCGCCGACGTCGTTGACGTGCTCGACCACCTCCATCGCCAGCACGATGTCGAAGCGCTCGCGGGCGTCCATCTCCTCCACCGTGGTGCAGCGGTAGTCGATCGACAGATGGCCCTTGTCGGCGTGCAGCTTCGCGGCAGCGATGTTGGTGGCGGAGGGATCGATCCCGATCACCTGGGCCCCTAACCGCGTGAATGGCTCGCAGAGCAGACCGGCGCCGCAGCCGATGTCGAGCAGGCGCAGGCCGGACAGGCAGCTGAGGCTCTTGGCGTTGCGCTCGAACTTGCGGCAGGCGGCGTCGCGGATATAGGTCAGGCGCAGCGGGTTGATCTTGTGCAGCGGCGCCATCTTGCCGCGCGGATCCCACCATTCATCGGACAGTTTCGAGAATTTCGCGACCTCGGCCGGATCGACCGAGCTGGCGGAGGCATTGGCGGAGGCATTGGCGGAGGAACTGGCGGAGGAACTGGAAAGAGTTGATTGCGTGGCCATGATTGCGCGCGCCCCTATCGCGCGGTGATCGAATTGCGGAACGACAGCGGCGCGGCGATGGTCCTGATGGTCTCGATGCCCTCGCCGACGCCGCGGATGGTGACGTCGCCATAATTGAGCAGGCGCCCCATGATGCTCTGGTTGACGTCGACGCTCTCGACCTTGTCGAGGCTCATCTCGAAGGTGCGCCGCTTGATGAAGCCGCTCTTGTGCACCACGCGGAAATTGGTGACGTCGGTTTCGGTGGTCCAGCGGTGGAACCAGGCCGCGGCGGTCCAGTACAGCGCCGCGACCGCGACCACGGCGGCGGCCGCCAGGCAGGCCATCACGAGGCCGTCGACCGTCGTCATCCGCGACAGGATCAAGAGCGCCAGCACCACGATCCAGGCCCCGATCGCCGGCAAATAGAACATCCAGTGCGCATTGGTGGAATACAGCACCTTCTCGCCAGGCTGCAGGATCTCGTCGATATAACGTCCCATCCAATCCGCCTTCGAGTTGTCCCGTGTTACCCGTGCGCCACAACCCGCCCGCAACCGGTCAAAACACCCCCAAAAGACGCTCGAGGGCCCCCTACCTACCGGCTTGCCCCCGGGCGCGGCGCTATGTATACGCGCGTTTCGGTCCCCGCGCTTGCGGTTTTCGGCGTGGGTTAACCTACTTATCCTCTTAAAGGAATAGACGCGTCGTCATGGGCCGCCTCGTGATGAAATTCGGCGGTACGTCCGTCGCCAATATCGATCGTATCCGCAACGTCGCGCAGCATGTGAAGCGCGAGGTCGACGCGGGCCACGAGGTCGCCGTCGTCGTCTCCGCGATGTCCGGCAAGACCAATGAGCTGGTGGCCTGGTGCACCGATGCCTCGCCGATGCACGACGCGCGCGAATATGACGCGGTGGTCGCCTCCGGCGAACAGGTCACCTCGGGCCTGCTCGCGATCGTGCTGCAGGGCATCGGCATCCAGGCGCGCTCCTGGCAGGGCTGGCAGATTCCGATCAAGACCTCGGAGGCGCATGCTTCGGCGCGCATCCTCGATATCGACGGCACCGAGATCATCACCCGCTTCAAGGAGCGCAAGGAAGTCGCCGTGATCGCCGGCTTCCAGGGCATCAATCCCGACACCGGCCGCATTACCACGCTCGGCCGCGGCGGCTCGGACACCTCGGCGGTGGCGATCGCGGCCGCTCTGCGCGCCGACCGCTGCGACATCTACACCGACGTCGACGGCGTCTACACCACCGACCCCCGCGTGGTGCCGAAGGCGCGCCGGCTCGACAAGATCGCCTTCGAGGACATGCTGGAACTGGCCTCGCAGGGCGCCAAGGTGCTGCAGGTTCGCTCGGTGGAACTCGGCATGGTGCACAACATGCCGATCTTCGTGCGCTCCAGCTTCGACAAGCCAGAGGATATCGACCCGCACGCCAACCAGCCGCCGGGCACGCTGATCTGCAGCGAGGAGGAAATCATGGAAATGCACGTCGTCACCGGCATCGCCTTCTCCAAGGACGAAGCCCAGATTTCCGTGCGCCAGATCGAGGACAAGCCCGGCGTCGCCGCCGCGATCTTCGGGCCGCTCGCGGATGCCAATATCAATGTCGACATGATCGTGCAGAACGTGTCCGAGGACGGCAAGACCACCGACCTCACCTTCACCGTTCCGGCCGGCGACTATAACCGCGCCAAGGACACGATTACCGCCGCCAAGGCCAAGATCGGCTACGCCAGGCTCGATACTGCAACCGACGTCGCCAAGGTCTCGGTGATCGGCAGCGGCATGCGCAGCCATGCCGGCGTCGCGGCCAAGGGGTTCAAGGCGCTGGCCGACCGCAACATCAACATCCGCGCCATCACCACCTCCGAGATCAAGTTCTCGGTCCTGATCGACGCCGCCTACACCGAGCTCGCGGTCCGCACGCTGCACACGCTGTACGGCCTGGACCAGGCGTAAATATTACGGGGAACCTCTCCCCCTGTCGGAGAGGATTGCTTCGCGCAGCGAAGCGGGGTGAGGGTCTATCTCCGCGGATGGAGACCCCTCATCCGTCGCGGACTTCGCATAGCCGATGCGCAGCATCGGCGTCTTCCAGGGACGGCGGCCCGTGGGCCGCCTGTGGACACCTTCTCCCACAGGGGGAGAAGGGAAGAGGGTCTCCCCAGCCCCGCCTCGGAGTTAGAATTTCTCTTAGCGGGCGCAGCATTGGGCTGACGCAGACGTTATTTGCTACTGGCAGGCGTTTTGCTTGGCAAAGCAAGCCTCGATTGGCTATACGGCCAGTCAGGTAGGCTGTCGCAAACTGTGGCACAGTTTCGGTGATCGCGAATCGGCGGGAACTGGCGAGCGGCGACACCGAATGACTAAAATTGTTGTTTTTGACGAGTTTTGCGCCAGCGGCCGGCCGCACCGGTGCGCCGGCTTCGTGGGGAGGGACTGAAACACATGCGGAGCGCGTCGGGAGGCCCCCGCATCCTGTTGAGACGGCTTCGCGAGACCATGGCGGAGCAAGTCTCCGCCCAGGAGCGGCTCGACAAGATCGTGGTGCTGATCGCGGCCAACATGGTGGCCGAGGTCTGCTCCTGCTATGTGCTGCGCATCGACAACACGCTCGAGCTCTATGCCACCGAAGGTCTGAACCGCGACGCCGTCCACCGCACCGTGATGAGCGCGCATGAAGGCCTGGTCGGCCTCGTCGCCAGCGAGGCGACGCCGCTCAATCTGTCCGACGCGCAGAGCCATCCGGCCTTCGCCTACCGCCCGGAGACCGGCGAAGAGGCCTACCACTCGTTCCTCGGCGTGCCGATCCTGCGCGCCGGCAACACGCTCGGCGTGCTCGTGGTGCAGAACCGCGCCAAGCGCACCTATGTCGAGGAAGAGGTCGAGGCGCTGCAGACCACCGCCATGGTGCTGGCGGAAATGATCGCCTCCGGCGAGCTTGCCGCGCTGGCGCAGCCCGGCGCCGAGCCCGCCGCGCGGCACTCGCTGCACAAGACCGGCGCGGTGCTCTCCGACGGCATCGCGCTCGGCCATGTCGTGCTGCACGAGCCGCGCGTCGTCATCACCAACTACATCGCCGAGGACCTGCCGAAGGAGATCAAACGGCTCGACACCGCGCTCGCCAATCTGCGCGCCGATCTCGACCGCATGCTGGAGCGCGGCGATGTCGCCGACGGCGGCGAGCACCGCGAGGTGCTGGAAGCCTACCGCATGTTCGCCAACGACCAGGGCTGGTCGCACAAGCTGCATGAGGCGGTCGCCACCGGCCTCACCGCGGAAGCCGCCGTCGAGCGCGTGCAGTCCGACACCCGCGCGCGCATGCTGCGCTCGACCGATCCCTATCTGCGCGACCGCCTGCACGACCTCGAGGATCTCGGCCATCGCCTGATGCGGCAGCTGGTCGGCCAGGACCATGCGCCGTCGCGCGAGCAGCTGCCCGACAATGCCATCCTGATCGCCCGCGCGATGGGCCCCGCGGCGCTGCTCGACTATGACCGCAAGCGGCTGCGCGGCCTGGTGCTGGAGGAAGGCACCGCGAATTCCCACGTTTCGATCGTGGCGCGCGCGCTCGGCATTCCCGCGGTCGGCGAGGTGCCGAACGCGCCCGGCATCGCCGATCCGGGCGATGCCATCATCGTCGACGGCATTTCCGGCGAGATCTATGTCCGCCCCTCCGCCGAGATCGAATCCGCCTATGCCGAGCGCGTCCGGTTCCGGGCGCGGCGGCAGGCGCAATATTCGGCACTGCGCGACAAGGCCTGCGTGACCAAGGACGGCCAGCCGATCGAGCTTCTGATCAATGCCGGCCTGACCATCGACCTGCCGCATATCGACGACACCGGCAGCGCCGGCATCGGCCTGTTCCGCACCGAATTGCAGTTCATGGTGAGCCCGAACCTGCCGCGCTCGAGCGACCAGCTCGCGCTGTACCGCACCGTGCTCGACGCCGCGGGCACCAAGCCCGTCACCTTCCGCACGCTCGACATCGGCGGCGACAAGGCGCTGCCCTATATGGAGACCGTGATCGAGGAAAATCCCGCGCTCGGCTGGCGCGCGATCCGGCTCGGCCTCGACCGTCCCGGCCTGCTGCGCGGCCAGATCCGCGCGCTGCTGCGGGCTGGCGGCGGCCGCGCGCTGAAGATCATGTTCCCGATGATCTCGGAAATCGCCGAATTCGATCAGGCCAAGGCGATCGTCGAGCGCGAGCTGACCTATCTGCGCCAGCACGGCCATTCGCTGCCCGAGCGGATTGATATCGGCACCATGGTCGAGGTGCCGGCGCTGCTCTACCAGCTCGACGAGCTGCTGAAGAAGGTCGACTTCGTCTCGGTCGGCTCCAACGACCTGTTCCAGTTCCTGTTCGCGGTCGACCGCGGCAATGCCAAGGTTTCGGAACGCTTCGACATTTTGTCGGCGCCGATCCTGCGCGCGCTGCGCGATATCGTGCGCAAGGCCAAGGCGGCGAAGAAAGCCGCCTCGCTGTGCGGCGAGATGGCGTCGAAGCCGATCGGCGCGCTGGCACTGATCGCAATCGGCTACCGTTCGCTTTCATTGTCGGCAACTGCGCACGGCCCGGTCAAGGCGCTGATCCTCGACCTCGATGCCAAGAAGGCCGAGGCGATGATCAATCCGCTGCTGGACGCGCCGGTCGGCAGCGTCTCGATCCGCGCGGCGCTGACGAAGTTTGCGGAAACCGAGGGGCTGGCCTTGTAGCGACGCTGCCGTCGCCGCTGCCGCCCTTCCGTACCTTCCGCAATTCGAGATACCGCCATGCTACCCGAAGCTAAACTCGACGTCCTGCTCGCCCATCATGCCTCGCTCGAGGCCGAGCTGCTCGGCGAGGTCAAGTCCGAGCGCTATGTGCAGATCACGCGCGAGCTCGCCGAGCTCAACCCGCTGATCGACGCGGTGAAGCTCTATCGTTCCGCGCGTAGCGAACTCGCCGATACCGAGGCGATGCTGGCGGATGCCGGGACCGATCCCGAGATGCGCAGCATGGCGGAAGCCGAGCTGGAAACGCTGCAGGCGCGGCTCGGCGAGCTCGAGCAGCAGATCCGGATCGCGCTGTTGCCGAAGGACGCGATGGACGACCGCAACGTGATGCTGGAAATCCGCGCCGGCACCGGCGGCGACGAGGCCTCGCTGTTCGCCGGCGACCTATTCCGGATGTATGAGCGCTTCGCGTCCTTGCAGGGCTGGAAGGTCGAGGTGATCTCGGCGAGCGAAGGCACCGTCGGCGGCTACAAGGAAATCATCGCCGAGGTGCAGGGCCGCGGCGCGTTCGCCAAGCTGAAATTCGAATCCGGCGTGCACCGCGTGCAGCGCGTGCCCGACACCGAGACGCAGGGCCGCATCCACACCTCGGCCGCCACGGTCGCCGTGCTGCCCGAGGTCGAGGACGTCGACGTCGATATCAAGGACACCGATTTAAGGATCGAGACCATGCGCGCGGGCGGCGCCGGCGGACAGCACGTCAACAAGACCGAATCGGCGATCCGCATCACCCATCTGCCGACCGGCATCGTCGTGATGATGCAGGACAGCCGCTCGCAGCACAAGAACCGGGCGTCGGCGATGAACATCCTGCGCTCGCGCATCTACGATGCCGAGCGCCAGCGCGTCGAGGCGGCGCGCTCCGCCGACCGCAAGGAGAAGGTCGGCTCCGGCGACCGCTCCGAGCGCATCCGCACCTATAATTTCCCGCAAGGGCGAGTCACCGACCACCGCATCAACCTGACGCTCTACAAGCTGCCGCAGGTGATCGCGGGCGAAGCGCTCGGCGAATTGATCGACGCGCTGACGACCGAGCACCAGGCGGCACAGCTCGCCGCGCAGGGCGCCGCAGCCTGACGCGCGCCGCTTGCGCCGGCGGATGCTACGCTCAGTCCTCGCCGGAAGACGGCGAGGACTTTAGCAAGCGGCGCAACGCCGGGCTCGCGACGCGGCGCAGTTCCTCGATGTTCTTCTTCGAGACCGCCTGGAGCTTCTGCTCGCCCTTTGCCGTCAGCCTGAGCTGGACCCGCCGCGCGTCGTCGGGATCGGCAAGGCGGCTGACCAGCCCGAGCTTTGCCATGCGGTTCATCAGCTCGACGGCGGAGTGATGCCGGATCAGCAGAAACCGCGCGATGTCGCCGACGGTCGGCGGACCGGGGTCGACGAAACCCTTGATGCCGAGCAGCGCCTGATGCTGCCGCGGTGTCATTCCGGCCTTCCGGGCCCCCTCCTCGCTGAATGCAAGAAACCTCCGCAACTCGTAGCGAAACTGCGCCAGCGCCCGGTAGTCCACCGTCGCGGCCGCGGCCTTGCGTTTCGTTGCGCCGGCTGGCGCTCGTCGTTGCTTGGGTTGCGGCATTCGATCGTCCTGCTGCTGGCTCGCTCCGCCGGACGGCAGACGCCGCGCAACGCTATCAAGCCCGCGCCGGACGCACCATACTACCGGTTATCCTTCCACTCATGTTTTCAACGGTTTGACGGTCGAGCGGCGGCGGGGCCGGGCAGGCTCAGGGCTGCGGCCAGCGATCGTAGGTCGAGCTCAATATCTTCAGCAACACGATCTGGAAGGCGACCGGAATCCGCGGGCTCCTGCGGCGAATGGATTTCTCCAGCGCCTCGGTGATCTCGCTCTTGGTGAGATGCCCGGCCGAGGCGCGCGCGACCAGATCGCCCCAGACCTCCGACAACGACTTGCCGGTGTGATGCGGAGACGGGATCGTTATTCCGCGCGTCGCGGCCCAATCGATGATCTCGCGCATGGTTTGCCGTCCGCAATTTCGCGCCGTCGCGAGATGGCGCGCGGTGAGCAGGCGCAGCAGATCGTCCGGCGGCGTCCAGCCCATCTTCGGCGGCACTTCGTCGAGCAGCTCGACCGCCAGCTCCTTCAGGACGTTGACCGCGCGGATGCTCAGGCTGCCCGATTGCTCGGCGCCACCGTGCTCGGTCACGGCGTGCTCTCCGGCATTTCCGGTGCGACTTGAAGGCTCCTGGATCATCGCTCCCTCACTTACAGGACCCGCACCCGGTCGGTAAACCCTCGATGCATCGTAGAACGATATTAATTCTATCGTAGGCCGATATGATTCGACGAAAGGTGACATTGACTAAATATGCCGGTGGGGAATTGTAGCTGTGACAGGCTGCTCGATTGCAGCCGGCGCATCGTGCCGCCGATCGATCCGATCCGGCGACGAGTGAACATGCGCGGCAACAATCAATATAATTGGAGGATACTGAGCGATGAGCACCAAGGATTTTCGGCCGGGCAGCGCCCTGAACGTTTCGCGCCGCACTTTGCTGCAAGCCGGCGCGGGCCTGATCGGCGGCACCGTGCTGCCGGCCTCGATCGCATCGCGGGCATTCGCTGAGGACCATCCGGCGATCGGAACCTATCCCGCGGGCACGTCGGGCTCTTCGGCCTTCATCGGCATCTCGGTGCCGCGCACCGGCACCTATGCGGTGCAGGGCGAGGATGAGCTCAAGGGCTACCAGCTCGCGATCGAGCACATCAACAGCGGCCACGAGATGATCAAGAAGATCTCGCCGAAGACCAGCAAGGGCGTGCTCGGCAAGGAGCTGAAGTTCGGCGTCGCGGATTCCGCGGCGAAGCCGAACGAAGCCGTGCAGGCGCAGCAGCGCTTCATCTCCGAGAACAAGGCGGTGATGATCACCGGCGGCACGTCGAGCGCGGTCGCGGTGGCGCTGAACAAGCTGGCGCAGCGCGAGAAGGTGATCTTCGTCTGCGGCATTTCCGGCTCCAACGACACCACCGGCAAGGATTGCGTGCGCTACGGCTTCCGCCAGAACTTCTTCGGCCAGACCGCCGCGGCGGCGATCGCGCCGGTGCTGATCAAGCAGTTCGGCAAGAACAAGAAGGCCGCCTACCTCACGCCCGACTACACCTACGGCCACACCGTCACCAAGTCGATGCAGGACTACCTCGCCCAGGCGGGCTGGACCACCGTCACCAACCAGGTCTCGCCGCTCGGCGCGCCGGACTATTCGTCCTATCTGCTCAACGTCGCGAATTCCGGCGCCGACGTGCTGATCAACGTCAACTGGGGTCACGACGCCGTGCTGTCGACGCAGCAGGCCAAGCAGTTCGGCGTGCTCGACAAGATGAAGCTCGTGGTGCCCTACCAGGTGCCGTTCATCGCACGCGAGACCGGCGGCCTGATGCAGGGCGTTTACGCCGCGACCGACTATTGGTGGACCATCGAGGACAAGTATCCGCTGGCCAAGATGTTCAACGAGGCCTTCGAGAAGAAGTACGGCTACAAGCCGGAATGGGGTGCCGAGAACGCCTATGTCAGCTTCGCGCACTGGGCCCGCATGGTCGAGGAAGCCGGCAGCTTCTATCCGCCCGACGTCATCAAGGCCTACGAGAAGGGCGAGACGCTGCCTTCGCTGGTCGGCGACGTCCACTATCGCCCCGAGGATCACCAGTGCGTCCGCCCCGTCGTCATCGTCCGCGGCAAGATGGAAAAGGAGATGAAGAACAAGGAGGACTATTACGAGGTGATCGAGATCGTCCCCGGCGACGGCCTGATGCAGAAGCCGGATGCGTTCGGCTGCCATCTCGGCGACTACACCTGATTAACGTGGGAAGACTCGGCGCCGTGGGCGGGGCGACCCGGCCCGCGGCGCCGCTTTTCTCGAAACGGATCCTCCATCGACCGGGCTAGGTATACGGCTGAGTGAACGCGCGCCATGATCAACTGGCCAAATTTCGTCTCGCAACTTTTCAACGGGCTGGCGCTCGGCGCGCTGCTGGCGCTGATCAGCTCCGGACTGACGATCATCTACGGCACGCTCGGGGTGCTCAACCTCGCCCACGGCGCCATGTTCATGATCGGCGGCTACGCCGGATATGTGGCCTATTCCTACACCGGCTCGTTCATCCTCGCCGTCATCGCCGGATCGCTGTTCGTGATGCTGCTCGGCGTCGCGATGGAGCGGATCATCATCCGCCATTTCTACCATCGCCCGCACGAGGACCAGCTGCTGGTCACGTTCGGCCTCGGCATCTGCTTCGTCGAGATCGTGCGGCTGATCTTCACCAGCCAGTCGCAGGTGGTGCCGCCGCCGGCGCTGCTGCAGGGCATCACCTCGCTCGGCTTCCTGTTCTACCCGACCTACCGGCTTGCGGTCGTCGGCATCGTCGCGGTCGCGCTCGGCGCGCTGTTCCTGATCCTGTACCGCACGCGGCTCGGCATGATCGTGCGCGCCGGCATCGAGGATTCGGTGATGGTCGATTCGCTCGGCATCAACGTCTACCGCGTCTTCATGATCGTGTTCGGCATCGGCGCGATGGCCGCGGGCTTCGCCGGCATCATCAACGCACCGGTGGTGTCGCTGACGCCGGGTGTCGGCGACGACATCCTGGTCGAGACCTTCGTGGTGGTGGTGATCGGCGGCGTCGGCTCGTTTCCCGGCGCCATCCTCGGCGGACTGATCGCCGGCGAGATCATCAGCATCACCTCGATGTTCAACCCCGGTTACGCCTACGTCATGCTGTTCGCGGCGATGACGCTCGTGCTGGTGCTCAGACCGCACGGCCTGCTCGGCACGCAGGGCCGCGAATGACGACGGATATTTGGATGCTTAAACAGCGCCCATACCTGATCGAATTCCTGACCGCCGCCGGCCTGATCGTCGCGCCCTTCGTGCTGCCGTGGCTCGGCTTCGCGCCCAACACGGTGAACCGGATCCTGGTCTGGGGCCTGTTCGGCTTCGGCTTCGACATCCTGTTCGGCTTCACCGGCCTGCTGTCGTTCGGCCAGTCGGCCTTTTACGGCACCGGCGGCTTCGTCGCCGCCTATCTGCTGACGCGCGCCGGCTTTCCCTACGTCGTGCTCGCGCTCGTCATCGGCATGGTCTCGGCCGCCGCCACCGGCTATCTGATCGGCCTGATCGCGCTGCGCCGCACCGGCATCTATTTCGCGATGATCACGGTGGCGATCGCCGAGGTGTTCTTCTTCGTCGAGTTCAATCCGCTGTCGGACTTCACCGGCGGCGAGAACGGGCTGCCGGGCGTGCCGACCCCGAGCTTCAATCTCGGCTTCACCACCCTGCACTTCACCACCGGCTGGTCGCTCTACCAGTTCCTGGCGCTGTGCTACTTCATCGGCGTCGTGATCGCGCTGCGCATCGTGCGCTCGCCGGTCGGCGCCGTGTTCAGCGCGATCCGCGACAATCCGCTGCGCGCCACCGCGGTCGGCCACAACATCCACGGCTACAAGCTCACCGCCTTCGTGATCGCCGCCGCCTATGCCGGCTTTGCCGGCGGGCTGCTCGGCGTGCTGCAGGCCTTCATGCCGCCCGACGCATTCACCTTCGACACGTCGGGCCAGCTCGTGATGCAGACCGCGATCGGCGGCCGCGGCACGCTGTTCGGGCCGCTGGTCGGCGCCGCGGTCTGGCTGTCGCTGCAGGACTTCCTGCAGGCGGCGCTCGGGCTCGGCGCGGCCTGGAAGCTCGTGCTCGGCATCGTGTTCGTGCTGCTGGTGTGCTTCCTGCGCCGCGGCATCATCGGCGGCCTCGCCGATCTCTACCGCCTCCTTACCGGACAGCGCGGCGCCAAGGAGCCGGACGAGAGCGCACCCGAGGTCGTCGCAATGGCAAGCGACCGGCACGCCGCAGCGCCCGCGCCGAAGCCGGCGGCGCCCCGCGCCGGCGGCAATCGGTCCGGCCCGATCCTCCAGGCCAGGGGCCTGACCAAGCGCTATGGCGGCCTGCTCGCCAACAGCGACATCGACTTCACCGTCAATCACGGCGAGCTGCGCGGCATCATCGGCCCCAACGGCGCCGGCAAGTCGACCTTCTTCAAGATGTTGACCTGCGAGGTGCATCCGACCTCGGGCACCATCCTGTTCGAGGGCCGCGACATCACCGGCATGAACGTCACCGACGTCTGTCAGCTCGGCCTGACCAAGAGCTACCAGGTCAACCAGCTGTTCGCCGGGCTGACGGTGCGCGAGAATTTGGTGATCGCAGCGCTATCGGCGCTGCGCGGCAAGTTCAAGCTCGACCTGTTTCGCAGCATCGACAGCATCCCCGGCCTGTCCGAGCGCGTGCAGCAGACGCTCGAGCTGGTCAATCTCGCATCGAGGCCCGATACGCCCGTGTCCGAGCTCGCCTATGGCGAGAAGCGGCGGCTGGAGATCGGGCTGGCGCTGGCGACGTCGCCGAGCCTGTTGCTGCTCGACGAGCCGCTCGCCGGCATGAGCCCGCGCGAGCGCGTCGAGACCGTCAAGCTATTGAAGTCGATCAGCCAGGGCCGCACCATGATCATCATCGATCACGACATGGATGCGCTGTTTGAGCTCGCCGAGCGCGTCACCGTGCTGCAGGAGGGCCGCGTGCTGGTCGAGGGAACACCGGAAGAGATCAAGAACAATTCGACCGTCCAGGAGGCCTATCTTGGCGGCGTGCATGGAGTGCTCGCCGCATGAGCCTGCTCGAGGTCAACGGACTGAACAGCTATTACGGGGATTCCCACATCCTGTTCGACGTCTCGATGCGCGTCGAGCGCAACGAGGTGGTGGCGCTGCTCGGCCGCAACGGCGCCGGCAAGAGCACGACGCTGAAGAGCCTGATGGGCGTCGTCACCCCGCGCCGCGGCTCGGTGATGTTCGACGGCGTCGAGATCTCCGGCCGGAAGAGCCACAAGATCGCGCAGGCCGGCATGCAGCTGGTCCATGAGGAGCGCCGCATCTTCGGCAGCCTGAGCGTCGAGGAGAACCTCGTGATCGCCGGCCTGACCGCCTCGCAGCGCTGGCCGCTCGACCGCATCTACGAGATGTTTCCGCGGCTGCGCGAGCGGCGGAGCAACCGCGGCACCGACCTGTCGGGCGGCGAGCAGCAGATGCTGGCGATCGCGCGCGCCCTAGTGCGCGATCCCAAGATCATCCTGCTCGACGAGCCGTTCGAGGGACTGGCGCCGGTGATCGTGCGCGACCTGATGAAGGCGTGCCGCGATCTGGCCGAGGCCGGACAGACCATCGTGCTGGTGGAGCAGAACCTCGCCGCGACGCTGGCGCTGGCGCAGCGCATCTACATCATCAACAACGGGCACATCGTCCATGAAGGGCCGGCGCAGGAGATCAAGGCGCAGCCCGACGTCCTGCAGCGCTATCTCGGGGTTTAACCCGCGAGCGCAGCGATCATCCGCCTGGCGTGATCTGCTAGCACATCCATCTCCGCCTTGACGGTCTGCGCCGGCAGCAGTGCGACGCCGGCCATCACTGGCATCACATGCATGTGCAGGTGAAACACCACCTGGCCGCTGGCGGGCTCGCTGAACTGCTGGATGATGATGCCGTCGGCCGCAAACGCCTTCATCGCAGCGATGGCGATGCGCTTGGCCGACCTCGCCACCGCGGCGAGGTCGTCTTCGGCGATGTCGAGGATGCCGCGCGCGGGCGCCTTCGGAATCACCAGGGTATGTCCCGGCGATCGCGGCATGATGTCGAGAAAGGCAAAGGTCCGGTCGGTCTCAAGAACCTTGAAGCTCGGGACCTCGCCGCGCAGGATCCTGGCGAAGATGTTCTGGTCGTCGTAGCCCGTCATGGTCGCGCGTTCCGGATCGATGGGTTGAGATTTCGACCGTGCGCGCCGGCGGCGCGCGGCGCAAGCCATATCGACGCCGCATCGACCATCGGCTAACAACGCGCGATGAGCGAACCCGCAGGACATGGCCAGACCGTCGAGAGTATCAGGCGCAGCCTCGCCGCGCGGCTAAAGGCGGCCGGCCACGACACCGCCGAGCTCGATGCGCGACTGCTGGTCGGCGCCGTCCTGGGGCTCGATCTGACCGGCCTGGTCACCGGCGCGAAGCGCGCGCTGACAAAGGACGAAGCCGATCGCCTCGAGCGCCTCGCGCAGCGCCGCCTCGCCGGCGAACCGGTGGCGCGCATCCTCGGCGTCAAGGAGTTCTGGGGATTGCCGCTGCATCTCTCCACCGCGACGCTGGTGCCGCGCCCGGACACCGAGACGGTGGTCGAGCGCGCACTCGAATTGCTGCGCGCCGACGGCGTGGCCGAGCGCGCGTTGCGGATCGCCGATCTCGGCACCGGTTCTGGCGCGATCCTGTTGGCGCTGCTCTCGGAACTACCGAACGCACATGGTTTTGCCACCGACATCTCGGCGGAGGCGCTTCAGACCGCGAGCCGCAACGCCGCCGCGCTCGGACTTAGCCAGCGCACGACATGGATCGAGTGCGACTACGGCAGCGGGCTGGCCGGCGCGTTCGAACTGATCGTGTCCAACCCGCCCTACGTCCCCTCGGCCGACATCGCTGGGCTCGACATCGAGGTGCGCGCGCATGATCCGCGCGCGGCGCTCGACGGCGGGGCCGACGGGCTCGACGCCTACCGCGCGCTGATTTCGCAATCCGCGGGTCTTCTGACCCCAGGAGGATTTATGGTTGTGGAAGTCGGACAGGGTCAGAGCGGCGACGTTGAAGCGCTGATGACGGCATCCGGCTTATCCCCAACGGGGCCGCCCAAGGCCGATCTGGGGGGCATCCCGAGGGCCGTTTCCGCCCGCCGGCTGCCCCGATAAAGTCCTATTGGAACGAAAAAAAACCTCTTGGATTATCCCCCGGGAACGACTACGTTCCGGGCACAACATCGGTGCTGGCCCCGTAATCCGTTACGGGTGATGACCAGGGTTCAGCAGAGCCCGCCGATCGAAAGGTTCCAGGAACGCAGGTCACATAGAGCGCAATAGCCGAAGCTGTGCTGCTCTCGACCGCCAAGCGAACGAAAGCCTGTTATTGCGCTTGAAGACTTACGCACGAGAACTGAGCCTGTCTCAACGGGCGGAATGATTTGGTCGCTGGCGCGATTGCCGGCGGTTGGGGAACGCGTCTTTGCTGCACGCGACTTTGCTGAACGAGATGGTCGGCGACATCGAAACCACTTCGAACGGTATTGCGATTCCGTGTGCCTAGGCGCGCGCCGAATCGGACTCTGGGAATCGGACTTCTGAGAAATCGGACTGCTGAGAAATCGGACTGTGGACTGCAATAACTTCAGGGCTGGAATAAAAGGCGACAGATGAGAAACGGTCAGAACAACAAGCGGATGCGCAACCGGAACAACAACAACAATAACAACAACAATAACCGGCGCGGCCAGAATCCCCTGACACGGGTGTACGAATCGAACGGACCTGACATCAAGATCCGCGGCACGGCCTCCCACGTGGCCGAGAAATACGTTCAGCTTGCGCGCGATGCGCGCTCCTCCGGCGATCCGGTGGCAGCTGAGAACTACTACCAGCATGCTGAGCACTACTACCGGATCATCGCGGCCGCGCAGGAGCAGTTCCGGCAGAATCAGCAGCCGCCGCGCCCCGACGCCGAGGTCACCCCGACCGAAGACGGCGACGACGACAGCGACGGCTATTCGAGCTTCGGCCAGGAGCCGGGCTTCGTGCCGCAGCAGCAGCAACCTTTCATGCGCGACAACGGCCAGCAGCCGTACCAGCGCGAGCAGCAGCAGCCGCGCGAGCATCGCGAGCGTGACCAGCAGCCGCGTGAGCACCGCGAGCGCGAGCATCGTCCGCAGCCGCAATATCAGCCGCAGCCGCAGAACCAGCCGCAGCCCGCGATGGCCGATGCCGGCGGCGTCGACCGCCTGCCCTCGTTCATCACCGGCGGCGCGCAGCCGCAGGTCAATGGCACCTATGAAGGCAATGGCGGCGCAGAACGCGGCGAACGAAGCGAGCGCTTTCCGCGCCGCCGCCGCCGCCCGCACGGCCCGCGCCCCGACATCGCGGCGCAGCCCGCGCCGAGCGACGACTTCAATCCGGGCAACGAGTAATCGTGAGAATCTGTCACCCTCCCTTCACAGGGAGGGTGAATTGTCCGCGTCACGACTCTGCGTGACTGGATTTGCGCGTCGCCGTCGAGGACGGCACCAGCACCGGACGCAATGACGGGATTAGCTGCGTGCGCTCGCGGCGCGCGGGGATCGCGCGATAGACCTGCTTGGTCGCCTCCACGATATGCACGCCGGCGAACGGCATCGACAGCGCCGCGCCGACCCGCTCCCACGCCATTGCCGAGCGCAGGAACCAGCTGCCCTGCACCGGCGGCATGAACAACGCCTCGCCCCACGACGACGGCGTGAACCAGGTCTGCCGCAGCAGCTGCGTGATCTGCGCCCGCGAATAGGGCCGGCCATGGCCGAACGGCGTGGCGTCGGTGCGCGTCCAGACGCCGCGGCGATTCGGGATGATCGCGATCAGCCGCCCCGAGGGCGAGAGCACCCGCCACACCTCGCGCAGCAGCCGCTCCGGATCATCGGACATCTCCAGCGCGTGCACCAGCAGCACACGGTCGACCGCGGCATCCGGCAGCGGCATCGAGAATTCGTCGATCAGGGTGGCCAGCGCCGGCCGGCCGGTCGGCCATTTCAACACGCCCTGGGCCGCCGGCATGAAGGCAATGCAGCGCTCGCAGGACTCACGGAACAGGCCGAGATAGGGGGTCGGATAGCCGAGGCCGAGCACGCGCTGGCCTTCCGCGTTCGGCCACCGCGCGCGGATACCCCGGTTGATCAGCTGCCGCGCCACGATGCCGAGGCGCTGCGAATAGAAGTCGCGCAGGTCGATGACGTCCATGGTGTTTAGCCTAACACGCCCCCTGCTGCCCGGGTGCGCCGAAAATTGCATTGCCGCCGGAGCGTTAACGCCATATTTCACCCCTATATTGGGCGCGTTAAAAGCATGATCCGGGAAAGCCGATACCGGTCTTTCGAATACATCATGCTCCAAAATGTCCGTCCCGTTTGTTCGTGGAGATATCATGACCGCCGAAATTCGCACCTTCAGCTGCCTCACCGACAATTTCGGGTATTTGATCCACGATCCCGCGACCAAGGCGACCGCGTCGATCGACGCGCCGGAGGCCGGCCCGATCATCAAGGCGCTGGAGCACGAAGGCTGGACGCTGACCGATATCCTGATCACCCATCACCATGGCGACCATGTCGGCGGCGTCGCCGAGCTGAAGCAGAAATATGGCTGCCGCGTCGTCGCCCCGCACGACCAGTCGGCCAAGATCGCCAATGTCGATTTGCGCGCCGCCAATGCCGATGTCATCAAGGTCGGCAGCCTCTTGGCCCGTGTGGTCGAAACTCCCGGCCATACGCTCGACCATATCTCCTATGTGTTCGACGGCGAGAAGGCGGTGTTCGCCGCCGACACGTTGTTCTCGATCGGCTGCGGCCGGGTGTTCGAAGGCACCTACCCCATGATGTGGGATTCGCTTTTGAAGCTGCGCTCGCTGCCGGACGATTTCCGTCTCTACTGCGGCCATGAATACACCGCCTCCAACGTGAAGTTCGCGCTCACCATCGAGCCCGACAATCCGGCCCTGCAGAAGCGGGCCGAAGAAGTCACAAAACTTCGCGCCGAGAACAAGCCGACGATTCCCGTGCTGCTCGGCGACGAGAAGAAGGCCAACGTGTTCCTGCGCGCCGACGAGCCGGCGGTGGCGGCAAAGCTGCACATGAAGGGCGCCGACCCGGCGCTGGTGTTCGGCGAACTCCGCGAGCGCAAGAACAAGTCGTGATGGCAGACCTCTCGGCGGCCGACATCATCGCGCAGCTTGCGCTGAAGCCGCATCCCGAAGGCGGACATTATCGCGAGACGTTTCGTGACGCGCGCTGCGACGCCGATGGCCGCGCGCATTCGACCGCGATCTATTTCCTGCTGGCGCGCGGCGAGCGCTCGCATTGGCACCGTATCGACGCGGTGGAGATGTGGCACTATTACGCCGGCGCGCCGCTGACATTGCGGATTGCAGAGGACGGCGGCCCGCCGCATGCCATCACGCTCGGACCTGACGTCATCAGCGGCGAACAACCGCAGGCGATCGTCACGGCCGGTGCCTGGCAGGCCGCCGAAAGCAACGGCGACTGGACGCTGGTCGGCTGCACCGTCGCGCCGGGATTCGAGTTCGCAAAATTCGAGCTGGCGCCAAAGGGCTTTTTCCCGTCATCCTGAGGTGCGAGCGGAGCGAGCCTCGAAGGATGAATCGGCCACAGACGGGGCCGTCGACCCTTCGAGACGGCCGCGTTGCGGCCTCCTCAGGGTGACGGTGAAGCAGTAGCAGCAATCTTCTTCGTAGGATGGGTAGAGCGCAGCGAAACCCATCAACTCGCCGCGTGGATAGAAGTTGATGGGTTTCGCTGCGCTCTACCCATCCTACGCTTTCTACGTCCTTTTTCTCAACACCATGTCCTTTGCCGCGATCAGCCCGCCGCCGGCGATCAGGATCGCGGCGATGGCAATATTGGCGCTGGGCTTGGCGAAGCCCGCTGCGATCAGGAACGCGGTCGAGAGCAGCGGCGTGGCGTAGGAGGCGGCACCGAGCACGCGGATATCACCGCGCTTCATGCCGATGTCCCAGGCGAAGAACGCAGCCCCCACCGGACCGATGCCGAGCGCGACGACGGCCAGCCATTGCAGCGGCGTCGCGGGCCACATCGTCGTCTCCACCATCATGTGCACGAGCGCGGCAAGCACGGCGGTCGCAAGGCAGAAGCCGGCCACCGCATCGGTCGGCACCGCCTTGAGCCGGCGCGACATCACCGAATAGGACGCCCAGACGAACGCCGCGACGAAGGCGGCCGCGAAGCCTGGAATCTGCTCTTGTGTGAAGGCGCCGGTGTTGCCGGCGAACAGCAGCACGGTGCCGGCGAGCCCAAGCAGCGCGCCGACTATGTGATGCACCGCAAGCCGCTCGCCCGGCAGCAGCGAGGAGAACAGCACGATCAACAGCGGCCAGAGATAATTGAGCAGGCCGGCCTCAGCCGGCGGGGCGAAGCGCAGCGCCAGGAAATACAGCGCGTGATAGCCGAACAGCCCGCCGACGCCGACGACCCAGGCGACAAGCGGTTGCTTCAATGCGCCGAAGGCGGCCGGACGCAACAGGAAGCTCGCGAACGCCACCGCGGCGCCGATCGCGAACGTCATGGCGGCGAGCTGGAACGCCGGGATCGTCCCGGTCGCGACCGTCATGACCGACAGCAGCGACCACATCAGGATGGCGGTCAGTCCGACAAGGGTGGCAGTTCGGGTCGTCATCTCAATTCAATCCGTCGTGGCCGGCATGACTGTCCAAAGGATGGCCGTCTGAAGCCGCTCGCCGATGTCTCGGCCGGGCCACGTCTTCCTTCGCGTGTGGCGCGTTGTAAAGACGAAAATGCCCGGCACAAGGCCGGGCATTCGCTGGTCGATTGTGCGCGCCTGCGACGCGACGACGCTGCTCGCGTCAGGCGTGATACTGGCCGCCGTTCACGGTCAGCGTCGAGCCGGTGATGAAACCGGCATCGTCGGCGGCGAGGAACACCACCGCCCGCGCGATCTCTTCGGGTTCGCCGAGCCGGGCGACCGGAATCTGCGGGATCACGTTCTTCTCGAGCACGTCCTTCGGCACCGCCTGTACCATCTCGGTGTTGATATAGCCGGGGCAGATCACGTTCACGGTGATGCCGCCCTTGGCGTTCTCCAGCGCTAAGGCCTTGGTGAAGCCGATGTCGCCGGCCTTCGCCGCGGAATAGTTGACCTGGCCGAACTGGCCCTTCTGGCCGTTGATCGAGGAGATCGAGATGACGCGGCCGAACTTGCGGGCGCGCATGCCCTCGATCACCTGGCGCGTCATGTTGAACAGCGAGCCGAGGTTGGTGTTGATCACGGCATTCCACTGCTCCAGCGTCATCTTGTGGAATGCGGTGTCCTTGGTGATCCCGGCATTGTTGACGAGCACGTCGACCGGGCCGAGATCGGCCTCGACCTGCTTGACGCCGGCCGCGCAGGCGTCGAACGATGCGACGTCCCACTTGTAGACCGGAATCCCGCTCTCCGCCTTGAACTTCTCCGCCGCGGCGTCATTGCCGGCGTAGCTTGCCGCCACATTGTAGCCCGCCGCTTTCAGCGCCTTGCTGATCGCAGCTCCAATACCGCGCGTTCCGCCCGTCACCAATGCAACACGTGCCATGTCCGTTTCCTCCTTGGCCGTCTTTTATAACCGGATAACTCCGGCCTACGCACTCACTCAACAAAGCGCGATGAGATCAGGTTGAATTGTCATCGCGCTTTGGCTCCCCTTTTTTGAGCATGATCTTCTCGGAAAACCGCTTCACACTTTTCCGGATCATGCTGTCGAAACAAAAATGCCCGGCGCAAAGCCGGGCATCTTATTTATCAGCTCGCTTCGCGGTTGACAGATGATCTTTTCATCACCTAACCGGCCTCGCTGCCTTTTGTTCAGTCGCGTGCAACGCACATAGCGATGCCCATGCCGCCGCCGATGCACAGCGTCGCGAGGCCCTTCTTGGCATCGCGCTTCTGCATCTCGTGCAGCAGCGTCACCAGCACGCGCGCACCCGACGCGCCGACCGGATGGCCGATCGCGATCGCGCCGCCATTGACGTTGACCTTGGCCGGATCCCAGCCGAGGTCCTTGTTGACCGCGCAGGCCTGCGCCGCGAACGCCTCGTTGGCCTCGATCAGGTCGAGGTCGGCGATGTTCCAGCCGGCCTTCTTCAGCGCGGCGCGCGAGGCGGGGATCGGACCGGTGCCCATGATCTTGGGGTCGACGCCGGCCTGGCCCCACGACACAATGCGGGCCAGCACCTTCTTGCCCTGCTTGGCGGCTTCCTTGGCGGTCATCAGCACGACGGCGGCAGCGCCGTCATTGATGCCCGAGGCGTTGCCCGCGGTCACGGTGCCGTCCTTCTCGAAGGCCGCGCGGAGCTTGGCCATCGCGTCGAGCGTGGCGCCGTGGCGCGGATACTCGTCGGCATCGACCACGATATCGCCCTTGCGGGACTTGATGGTGACCGGGACGATCTCGTCCTTGAACTTGCCGGCCTTCTGCGCCGCCTCAGCCTTGTTCTGCGAAGCGACCGCGAACTCGTCCTGCTGCGAGCGGGTGATCTGGTACTGCTTGGCGACGTTCTCGGCGGTGTTGCCCATGTGGTAGCCGTTGAAGGCATCCCACAGCCCGTCCTTGATCATCGTGTCGATCAGCTCGAGGCCACCCATCTTGACGCCGCCGCGCAGATATTGGGCGTGCGGGGCCATGCTCATGGATTCCTGGCCGCCGGCGACGACGATCGAGGAATCGCCGTTGAGCAGCGCCTGGTAGCCGAGCGCCACCGTGCGCAGGCCGGAGCCGCAGAGCTGGTTGACGCCCCAGGCCGGGCTTTCCACCGGGATGCCGGCCGCGATCGAGGCCTGACGGGCCGGGTTCTGGCCCTGCGCGGCGGTGAGGATCTGGCCCATGATGACTTCGGAGACCTGACCGCCCTCGACGCCGGCACGCTCCAGCGCCGCCTTGATGGCGATCGCGCCGAGGTCATGGGCCGGGGTGGTGGCGAAAGCACCGTTGAAGCTACCGACGGGGGTGCGGGCGGCGCTGACGATGACGACATCGTCTGACATGGACATCTCCTATGGGTTGTAGCTGGTTTCTCGACGGCGGGCGGCCGATTTGGCGGGCCTGTCTCTTGACGGCTATCCTGTAAACCTCGTCGAGACATGTCAATCGCACTGTCGGGCAAATCGCGCCGCGACGCACTCAAAATGACGCCCTTGGCACTTTCCTGAGCAAATCCTATGCTTTGGAATTAACCGCACAGCACAAAACTGTAGCCGAACCGCTTTGAAAATGCTTACCTTTGCTGCGATGCGTTGCATTTTGCCCTGCGGCGATGCCGTAGGGTTCCAGGTTCTTCGGTGTTGAAGTGAGAGCCCATGGCAAAATCTGAACAACCGACCACGATCAAGAAGTACGCGAACCGGCGGCTCTATAATACCGGGACGAGCACCTACGTGACGCTCGAGGATCTCGCGGCGATGGTGAAGGAAGGCGAGGATTTCCTCGTCTATGACGCCAAGACCGGTGACGACATCACCCGCTCCGTGCTCGCGCAAATCATCTTCGAGCAGGAAAACAAGGCCGGGCAGAACCTGCTGCCGACCACCTTCCTGCGCCAGCTGATCCGGTTCTACGGCGACAGCATGCAGATGGTGGTGCCGAAATATCTCGAGCAGTCGATCGATACGCTGACCCGCGAACAAGAGAGATTTCGCAAGCAGATCGCCGGCGCGCTGAGCGGGACACCGTTTGCGCCGCTGGAAGAGCAGGTCCGCCGCAACATGGAGCTGTTCCAGCAGACCTTCTCGATGTTCAAGCCGTTCGTGCCGCAGCGCGGTGGCGGCGAGGCCGAGAAGGTGCCGGAGCCCACACCCGATGACGGCAACATCGACGATCTTCGCCGCCAGATGAAGGACATGCAGGAACGCCTCGAGCGCATGTCGCAGCCGACGAAGAAGGACGAGTAGGTCCTTATCGCCGATCGGCCGGACGCACCGGCCGCTCTCGTTTCGCGAAATCCTGACGGCGGCAACTCCGGCCGGCGTCAGGCGCCGCTTGCCCCGGGAAGCATGCTCTTGCGGACGATCGCGTGCACGCCCCAATTGCCGTCGGCAACCTGCGTGACGCCGAAATCGACGCCGAGCGAGATCAGCGCCAGCGCCTCATCCTCGCTGAGGCGATAACACTCCATCAGGAATTTGCGCGTCACGCGGAACGCGTTGCGCAGTGCCAGATCGACCGACGAGCGCTGGTAGATTTCCGACTGCGCGTTGCGCCCGAGCTCGCGCAGATAATTGCCGTAGCTGAAGCCGTGCAGGATCCACTCCTCCGGCGTTTCCAAAAGCGGGTGCGCCAGCCCTTCGACATGCGGCTTGGTCGCCTTGCCGCTCTTGTGCAGGATGAAGCGAAACTGGCCGGTGAGCGAAAGCTCGAGCGCGGTGCCGTTGACCTCGCCATCGCCTTGCGCGAAATGCGGATCGCCGATCGAGAACAGCGCCCCGGGCACAGCGACCGGCAGATAGAGCGTAGTGCCCTTGGTGGCGCGCCAATTGTCGACATTGCCACCGAAATAGCCGGGCGGAATCGAATCGATGATGTCGGACTCGCGCGGCGCCACCGCCATGAAGCCGAAATGCAGCCGCGCCGGAATCCGCACGCCGGCAAGCACGCCGGGCTGTTTCTCGACGGTGGCGTGATCGACCGGCACGCCGGGATAATCCATCGTCTCGTGGCGCACGCCGAACGGATCGGTCTGCGGCGTCCAGCGGTAGGAATAGACGGCGTGGGCCCACTCGGCCTCTGCATCGGTCTCGAAGATCGTGATGGTCTCGCGCTTGGCCGGCGGATCGATCAGATCGTTGTATTGAAAGCCCCACCAGGCCGCGGCATTGCTGCCGAACGACTTGCCGGCGTAGGCCGGATTGGCTGATGGCCGCGGCCAGATGTCGAGGATCTGCACCTCGAGCACATCGCCCGGCTCCGCGCCGTAGACATAGATCGGCCCGGTGCAGATGTGCACGCCGAATCCTTCGCCGGCGCCGCGGCCGAAGATCGAACCGTCCATCGGACCGGCGCCGCGCCGTTCGACCGACTTGCCCTCGGCGGTCCAGCGAAACACGCTCTCCGCGCCGGGATCACCCTTGATCATGCGCTCATAATCATCGAAGGCGTGCTGGGTCAGCGTCTCGATCGTCACCACCGCGCCCGACTGCACGCTCATGACAGGCGGGATGGCGCGGCTGAGATAGCCCCAATGCGCGGTCTCCCTGGACACCTTGAGATGGTGATGCGAGGCGCCCCGCCCTTCCGGCACAGCCGCCGGCGGTTCAACCGGTACGATCGGCTCCAGCGGCGCAACCGTCTCGCGCGCCACCGGGCTTGACGCGAGATTTGGCGCGAGCCGCAACACCGTTGCGGTGCCGCGCGCCAGCCGCGGCCGGCCGCGCGTGCGCTCGCCCTCCACATCGCGCGGCACCGCCTTGCGGAAGTCGCGCGGCGAGGTGCCGTAGGTCGAGCTGAACATCCGGCTGAAATGCGCCTGATCGGTGAAGCCCCAGCGGTAGCTGATCTCGGCGATGCGCTGGTCGGCATAGTTCGGATCGATCAGGTCGTTGCAGCAGCGCTCCAGCCGCCGCTCGCGCACATAGGCCGAGAATGTCGTGTTCTGCCGTTCGAACAGCCGCTGCAGATAGCGTTGCGACAGCCCTTCCTGCCGCGCGATGTCGGCGATGGTCAGGCCGGCATTGCCGAGCTGGGCCTCGATCGCGGCATCGACCCGGCGCAGATGGCCGGCCTGGACCTGCGTCATTGCTTCGGCATCGAGCCGCGTCTCGCCGAGCAGCGCGCCGGCGACGAGTTCGGTGACCGCGACCTCGGCGGTGGCGAGATCGGCCTTGTCCAGGATCGCGAAATTGCCGCCCAGAGTCCGCATCACCGGACGCACGGACGCAGCGGCGATCGTGGCGCCGAGCACCGCCGGCAAACGCAAGCGATTATGCCCGAGCCGGCCGAGCAATCGCTCACGCGGCAGTTCGAGCAGCAGGATCTCGAAATCCTCCCGCAAGGTCATCCGCCAGGGCGATTGCAGGTCGCACACCGAGACGTCGTTGTCGGCAAACTCGCAGCTGCGTTGGCCGGACGTGATGCTGCCGCGGCCGTAGCCGTGGAAGATGATGGCGACCCGCGCCGGCATTCCCGGCGAGGCCGCATGACCGCTGCAGACGATCTGCTGCTCGGTCGAACGCAGCAGCGCGAGCTGGCCGCCGCTCGTCGAGCGCTTCGCGGTCAATTCGCCGAACTGGAATTGGCCGGCCTCCGGCAATTCGCAATCGAGCTGCAAACCGGCCAGCGCCTCGCGCCAGACCTCCCGCCGGTTTTGCCGCGGGATCGCATCGACCGAAACCCGATAGGTCGTCGCGACCATCACCCCTCCAGGCCGCAGCACCGCGGCCTTTCACTCACAGAGCCGTGAACGCAGCCTGCACCGATTGCAGGCAGGCGGCAAGCATGTTGCGACGGCACACGTTGCCCAGCCTGCGTGCAACGCGCGGAAGCGGCCGCTTTCGCGTGGCAGCGCTATCAGCGGCGAACGCAGTGCAACTTGATCGAATGCGCCCAAATTCTTGACCGCTCCGACCATGCCGCGATGCGAAGGCGGCCGCCGCAGATGCCTCGCACGCTGCTGCACAGGCCTTTGCGCCGCGAAGAGAGCAAGCGCGCCGACAAATTATTGGGCGCGCCCGGTCATGTCGGAGCGGCGCGGCGCCATGCACTCTCATGCGCACTTTCGATCCAAGGAGGAGCTCAGGATGTGCGCAGGTGACGACAAGAACTGCCCGGACTTCGAATTGCATCATCGCCAGTTCAAGGAGACGCTCGACCGGGAACGCCGTTCGTTCCTGCGCTCGAGCTTCGCCGCGGCGGGCGGCGCCGCGGCAATGACCGCCGGCGGCATCTCGCTGGTGACGCCGAAAATGGCGGCCGCCGCCGAGAAGCATCAGCCGGCGCAGCGCGCCTATCACCATCTGCCGGCCAATGCCGACACCGTGCATTGGGGCTATTTCAGCAAGTCGCTGAAGCCGCGCGTCGAGATCAATTCCGGCGACTTCATCACCATCGAGGCGCTGACGCATCACGCCAATGACGATGCCGAGCGCATGGTCAAGGGCGATCCCGGCGTCGAGAGCGTCTATCTCTGGACCAAGGAGAAGAAGGGCGTGAACCGGCGCGGCGCCGGCCCGATGGATGCCTCGCTGTTCGGACGCGGCGCCGGCGAAGGCCTCGGCGTGCATATCTGCACCGGACCGGTGTTCGTGCGCGGCGCCGAGGAAGGCGACGTGCTCGAGCTGCGCATCATCGACGTCGTGCCGCGGCCCTGCGCCAACCCGAAATATTCCGGCAAGGCGTTCGGCAGCAACGCCGCGGCATCGTGGGGCTTCCACTACAAGGATCTGCTCACCGAGCCGAAGCCGCGCGAAGTCGTCACCATCTACGAGGTCGACGCGACCGGTGAGCGCAACTGGGCGCGCGCCGTCTACAATTTCACCTGGACGCCGCAGACCGATCCATCCGGCGTGGTGCACAAGACCATCGATTATCCCGGCGTCCCGGTCGATCATTCGACAGTCAAGGAGAACCACGGCATCCTGAAGAACGTGCGCATTCCGGTGCGTCCGCATTTCGGCGTGATCGGGCTCGCGCCGAAAGAGGCCGAGTTCGTCGATTCGATCCCGCCGAGCTACACCGGCGGCAACATCGACAATTGGCGCATCGGCAAGGGCGCCACGATGTATTACCCGGTGGCGGTCGAAGGCGGACTGCTGTCGGTCGGCGACTCCCACGCCTCGCAGGGCGATTCCGAACTGTGCGGCACGGCGATCGAATGCTCGCTCAACGGCACCTTCCAGATCATCCTGCACAAGAAGGCGGACCTCGCCGGCACTGCGCTGGAAGCGCTCGACTACCCGATGCTGGAGACCCAGGACGAATGGCTGGTGCACGGCTTCAGCTATGCCAACTACCTCAGCGAGCTCGGCTCCAGCGCGCAGACCGAGATCTACAAGAAGTCCTCGGTCGACCTCGCCTTGCGCGATGCCTTCCGCAAGATGCGCAAATTCCTGATGACGACGAAGAAGCTGACCGAGGACGAGGCCATCTCGCTGATCTCGCTCGGCGTCGACTTCGGCGTCACCCAGGTGGTCGACGGCAATTGGGGCGTCCATGCGGTGATCCGCAAGGACATCTTCGCCGGCGGCGAGAGCTGACGAAGGACGAGTAGGCGTTTTACTTCGCCCTACTCACCCCATCGTCGCCCCGGCGAAAGCCGGGGCCCATAACCACAGATGTCGATTGTTTGAACGAGGCGTCTGCCAGATCGCCTTATCGAGAGGCTGCGGCGTATGGGTCCCGGCTTTCGCCGGGACGACGCCGGTAGCTTGACTCGCGATTGTGGATCAGCCCGTGGCGGGCACGGGCTTCTCCGCCGACGCGTTCCACGGGCGGTCCGGCGAGGCGAGGCCGATCAGGCGGCCCTGGATGAAGTCGCAGCCCCATTCGCGTAGCATCACGGCGGCTTCCTCGTCCTGCACCCATTCGGCGACCGTCTTGATCTCGAGGCGGCGCGCGAGATCGATCAGCGTCTGCACGAAGGCGCGGTCGTCGGCCGAACGCACGACGTTCTGCACGAAGGCGCCGTCGATCTTCACGATGTCGACGCCGAGCTTGCGCAGATTGCGGAACGAGGTGTAGCCGGCGCCGAAATCGTCGATCGCGATCCGGCTGCCGAAGTTCTTCAGGCGCGTGACGAAGCCACGTACGTCGTCGATATCCTGGATCGCGACCGTTTCGGTGATCTCGACGATCAGCCGCTCGCCGACGCCGGGATGCGCGCGCATCAAGGATTCGATGGTGGCCCACCAGTCCGGATCCATCGTGGTGTCGGGCGAGATGTTGAGGCTGAGCTGTACGCCGGGGGTGGCGGCGAGCTCGGCGATGGCGAGCTCCAGCACGCGGTGATCGACCAGCCGGATCAGGCCGAGCCGCTCGGCGACCGGCACGATATCGGGCGCGAGCAGCGCGCGGCCATCGTCCTGCTCCATGCGGACCAGGCACTCGTAGAACGCGGGCTGCCGCAAGCGCGCATCGACCACGGGCTCGAAGCCGATCACGATGCGGCGCTCGTTCAGCGCGGTGACGATCTCGTCGGTGACGCGGATGTTGACGCGGCGCTGGGCGTCGCGCTCGACATTCGGCTTCCACAGCGCGAACGATCCGGCGCGGCGGCTCTTGGCGGTCTCCAGCGTCTCCTGGGCGCGATTGACCGCCTCCTCCGCCGACCTCGCATGGCGCGGAATGGTGACGGCGCCGATCGAGACCGTCACCGACACCGGGCCGGACTTGGTCGGCACCACCTCGTCGCGCACCGCGGCGAGGAAGCGCTCGGCCGCGACATTGGTATCGTCGACGGTGCAGTTGCGCAGGATCAGGCCGAACTTGTTGCCGGAGAAGCGGCCGAGCATGTCGCCGCTGCGCAGCCGCGCACGAATCCGCTTCGCGACCTCGGCGATGACGGCATCCGCAACATCGAAGCCGAAGGCATCGTTGACGCGCGCGAGGTGATCGATGCCGATCAGCATGAAGGCGCAGGAGGAGCGGAAGCGCGCGCACTCCTCCATCGTCTCGGCGAGCGAGGCGATCAGATGGGTGCGGTTGAGCTCGTTGGTCAGCGGATCGTGCCGCGACAGCTTGAGTAGCTGCTCGTCGCGGGCGTGCCGCTCATTGTTGATGCGGACGACGCCCTGCACGCGCGCCGGCCTGCCGTCGGCGCCGGCAAACCAGCAGCCGGTCTCCTCGATCCAGATCACCGGCGCCGACGTGACGGCCCGCACGCCATATTCGATCCGGTAAGGAACGCCCTCCCCGCCGCGTACCGGCGCCGGCGCGCCGAGCGCATCGGATCGCACCGAGCGCGATGGCTCGATCAGCTTGGCAAGCTCGGCACCGCTCGCAAGCGCCGCAACCGGGATATCCGGGAAGACCGCCGCCACATTATCGCTCCAGGCAATCGCACCGGTCGCCAGGTCCCAGGCGAATGTCGCTTGGCCGAGCGAGGCGAGGATGCTGGCAGCTGGCGGGACAGGGGGCATCGAACATGTCTCGATTTGGGACGGCGCCCGGTGATTCTACACGCCCTCAAGATAGTGGTTCCGGCGAATCCAACGCTAGGTGAAGTTGATAAATAATCTGGAAACCACGTTTTCGACTGTCCGGGAACGAACTGGGGACGGCGGGCATGACCCTTGCCACAGGGGTGTTGCGGAGGGACGCAACGTCCCAAACTATGACGCTCCAACGGGTCGCAGACGATGCCGGATATCGATCAATCGGAAATCCTCGACGGTGAGTGCACCGGTGATCATGCGGCGGCCGGCGCGGCGCTGGTGCCGCTGGCCGCGACCACCCATTGGGCGCCCAAGATCCCGCTGCCGCATGCCGATCCGTCGTTTGTGGCTCATCTGATCGCCACCGCCGCACACGAACCGCAGACGCGCGGACAGCGGCGTGGGTCATTGGCCGACGCGCAGAGCGCTTACGGCCCGCATGTCGACGAACGCCGCAGCGTGGCGCGGCGGACCCGGCAAATCATCTAGCAAATCATCTAGAAAGACCGGACGCCGGAACTGGCGTCCAGGCAGCAGGCGATCAGCGGGCCTTGACGGGCCGATTGCCGTGGCTGTCCTGCGGCACGCCGCGTTGCAGCGACATGTGGGAATGGATGCCGAGCCAGCGCCCGTCGGCCTGACGCGCGAGAATGATCGTCGCGCGCCCCGGCCGATCAAAGCGGCTGCCGTCCGCATGGAAGCCGGTGCTCGTCCAGGGCGTGATCACCGTCGCCATGCCGCCGTCGGCGCTGATCAGCACCGCCGTATGCGCGAGATCGAAGGCGAAATCCGCGGTGCGGGGCCAGACATTATCCCATTGCATCTCGGTCCAGCGCGCGCGGCCCTGGATGAGTTCCTGATAGGTGCCGAACGAGATGATGTCCGAATGCCAGAACGGACGCGCGGCAGCATAGTCGACCGCCCTGACGCAGGCGGCGAACCGTTCGAGCCAGTCAAAGATGGATTGAGTTGTCGTTGAGTCGGCGATCGGAAGAGGCGTTTCTGCGCTCATGATCGGCCTCGAAAACACTCAGCGCTGCGGCGCGTCCGACGGCGGATGGCCGCCCGGCTGCAAATCCGGTGAAGCGACGGTCGGCTTCGGCGCGGACTGATCGAGCAGCACGGATTCCGCAACCGACGTCGCCGGTGGAACGGGTGCGGCTGGCGGCGGGGCAGCAGGCGCCGGCGCGGCGACGGGCGCGGGCTCGGAACGCGGCGTGGGCGCCTCTGCCGGCGGCGCGGGCTGCGGCGCCTCGGGCTGCGGCCTGCTGACGCTCGGTGCCGCAGGCGCGACCACCGCACGGCGGCGGGTGCGCAGCGCAATTCCGGAAATGAAATCGACCAGCGCCAGCAGCGTGAGCAGGCCATAGGTCGAGTTGCCGAATTTCGGCCAGAGCACGAATTCGGCGGCGGCGGCGCCGAACACGATCAGCGACAGCAGATGGTCAGTGAGATATTTCGCGCCGGGGCGCGCGCCCTTGATGACCTCGAGCAGCAACAGCAGCACGGCGGCCGCGAGCAGCATGTCGCTGAGCGTGATCTGCCACTGCTCGCCCGACAGCAATGTCAGCCTGATCAGTGGGTCCGTGAAGGACACGCCGGGCATCAGGAAAGCGATGATGTTGTAGACCGCGAGCGGAACGAGCAGCAGCGGAAAACCGACCATCGGGGCTTGCGCCTTATTCAGGGAGAACCAGCAATGCGGCGATGCTCATTGGCCTCGCCGCGGACGCGCCCGTCTTGGCCGCACTCGTTGACCGAATTCAGGCGCCGCGCCGCATGGCTGCGGCGCGTAGGCCGAAGGTCCGATCAGGACTCCTTCTTGGCCTTCAGGACCTGGCGGCCCTTGTACATGCCGGTCTTCAGGTCGAGATGGTGTGGACGGCGCAGTTCGCCGGAGTCCTTGTCCTCGACATAGGTCGGGGTCTTGATCGCATCGGCCGAACGGCGCATGCCACGGCGCGACGGCGAGGTTTTTCTTCTGGGAACGGCCATGACGGTGTCCTCTAGGGGTGTTGCGGAGGCATCGTCCGAAATGCGGACGGCTCAGCGCTTCGAAGCGCAAGCTGCGATGCCGGTAAGGCCGCGCTTATAGAGGAAGGCATCGCGTAAAGCTAGGGTCCGGGCCAGCAAAAAGCGCCGGAAACAGCCCTCAGGAGCCGCGATTTTCGCGCCAGCAGCGCTCCACCGCATTGGCCCGGGCCATATAGGTCGCAGACAGCCTGCGGACCCCCGGCCCCGGGTTCCGGGCGCTCCTCTTGACCGGATTCGGCAGGATCGCCGCCAAAAGCGCGGCCTCGCGGGGTGACAGCCCCGCGGCGGACCGGCCAAAGGCATATTGGGCGCCGGCCTCGGCGCCGAACTGGCCGGACGGGCCCATTTCCGCGATATTGAGGTAGATTTCCAGGATCCGCTGCTTGGGCAGTACGAGATCGATCCAGAGCGCCAGCGGCAGTTCCAGCCCCTTGCGGATCACGCTGCGGCCGGACCACAGGAACAGGTTCTTGGTGACCTGCTGGGTGATGGTCGAGCCGCCGCGGGCCATCTCGCCATCCTCGGCGTCGTCCAGCACCTCGCGCAGCGCGCCCCAATCGATGCCCCGATGCTTGCAGAAATGAGCATCCTCCGAGCCGACCACGGACCGCGCCAGGTAGGGCGACATCGCGCCGAAATCGATCCAGTGCCGCGTCACCGGGGCCCCGCGCAGGGTCCGCCAGGCCATCAGCGCCGAAACCGGATGGCCGGCGCGGTAGAACGGCGCCACCAGATAGGGCAGCAACAGCAGGGCCAGCAAAAGCAGCAATAAAATTCGGACGATGCGCAAAACAGGGGTTTCCGGGGAGGACCATTCCAGGAAGGATTTGGGACCCGCCCGCCAGAACACGGCCGGCGCCGTCGACGTCTGCGGGATAATTCACGGTTTTTCCAGCACTTTTAAGGCGCATTCCGTCGCAGGGCAGGAATTGACGAAGCCGATGCCATCAACGATTGTCCCGCCGAAAATCGATCTGGAGCAATTCTTAATGACGACCGGTACTGCAGAGTTTTCCAAGCGGCTGGACCAGACCGCGGAGGATACCGAAGCCCTGCTCGCGAAACTGCTGTCCGACGCGACCGAAAGCGACGAGATCGTGCGCCCGAAGCGGCTGATCGAGGCGATGCGCTATTCGAGCCTCGGCGGCGGCAAGCGGCTGCGGCCGTTCCTCGTGGTCGAGAGTGCCGCGGTGTTCGGCATCCCGCGCGAAGCCGCCCTGCTGGTCGGCGCCGCGCTCGAATGCATCCACTGCTACTCGCTGATCCACGACGACCTGCCGGCGATGGACAATTCCGATCTGCGCCGCGGCCGCCCGACCCTGCACAAGGCCTATGACGACGCCACCGCGATCCTCGCCGGCGACGCGCTGCTCACCATCGCCTTCGACATCATCACCCGCGATGCGATCCACAAGGACGCCCAGGTCCGCCTGCTGTTGACCCGCGCGCTGGCGCGCGCCTCCGGCATCGGCGGCATGGCCGGCGGCCAGATCCTCGACCTCGCCGGCGAAGGCCGCTTCGGCGACCGCGAGCCGGTCGACGTCGCGCGCCTGCAGCAGATGAAGACCGGCGCGCTGCTCCGCTTCGGCTGCATCGCCGGCGCGATCCTCGGCCAGTCCTCGCAGAAGGAATATCAGGCGCTCGACGATTACGGCAAAGCGCTCGGCGAAGCCTTCCAGATCGCCGACGATTTGCTCGACGTCGAGGGCGACGCCGCCGCGCTCGGCAAGCCGGCCGGCGCTGACGCCGCGCTCGGCAAGACCACCTTCGTCACCCAGCTCGGCATCGATGGCGCCAAGCAGCGCGTCCGCGACCTCCTGGCGCGCGCCGATGCCGCGCTGTCGGTGTTCGGCGACCGCGGCGACGTGCTGCGCGCGGCCGCCCGCTTTGTCGCCGAGCGCAAGAACTAGCCGAGAGCAACGCGGGAAATGAACAGGGAGATCGACGACCGCCTTGTTCGCTTCCGCAAGCTGCCGCTGCCGGTCCGCGTCGTCGTGGGCCGGCCGCGCACCTTCGGCTCGATCGCTTTCGGCATCGTGGCTGCGCTGCTGGTGCCGGGAGCACCGCGCATCGTCACGCGCCTGCTCGCGGGCTGGGACGCCTTCGCCGCGCTCTATCTCGTGCTCGCCTATGTGATGATGCTGCGCTGTGGCGTCGCCCATATCAAGCGAAGCGCCATGCTGCAGGACGATGGCCGTTTCCTGATCCTGCTGCTGACCGCGTTCGGCGCGCTGGCGAGCCTCGCGGCCATTGTGTTCGAGCTCGGCGCATCGAAGGGCAGCCCGGCCGGACTGGCGCTGGCAATCGTCACCATCACGCTGTCATGGGCCTTGGTGCACACCGCGTTCGCGCTGCACTACGCCCATGAGTATTACCGCGGCAAGACGCCCGGCGGCCTGCAGTTTCCGAGCGGCGAGGAACATGTCGACGCCGATTACTGGGACTTCGTCTATTTCTCGTTCGTGATCGGCATGACGGCGCAGGTCTCGGACGTCGGCATCACCGACAAGATCATCCGCCGCACCGCGACCGTGCACGGCATCATCTCGTTCGTGTTCAACACCGCGCTGCTCGCCCTGATGGTGAACATCGCCGCGAGCGCGATCTAGCCGCCTGATGAGATGCCGTCCGCAAGGCGGTCGGCAAGGACTACAAGCAGCACGCCGATGACGTCGCGCGGATTTATTCCCCGCCCTGCGTCACGTGCTCCTGATATTGCGGCAGATCGTCCGTTATCGCGTACCACGGCGCCTTGGAGCCGACGAAGATGTGGGCGGTCGGGCGGATCGCCGGCGCATCGCGCAGCGTGCCCATCGCGACATGGACATAGGCGCCGCCGCGGACCAGCGAATAGAGCAGCGAGCCGCAGCGGCTGCAATGCGCGTCGTGGGTGAGCTCATCGCCGTAGATCAGGAGCCCATCAGCGCCGCTGACCACGGTGAATTTGTCGCGCGCGATTCCCGCGAACGGCTTGAACGCCGATCCCGTGGTGCGCCGGCAGTTCGAGCAGTGACAATTGAGCGCATAGGCAAACGCGTCGGCCACCTCGTAGCGCACGTCGCGGCAGAAGCATTCGCCGGTCAGGATATGTTCGTTCGAATTTGCAGATGCGGTCACAACTCGTCCCTCACGCAGAATTTTGTCGCCGGCCATGGCGCAATCCGGCGGTTCATGGCTAAATCCTAGAGCCCTTTCCGTTCCAATTGAATCGGAACGGGGGCTCTAGATTCGAGCTTTGACGCGTTTTCTCCACGCGAACCGGCACCCGCTTCGCTCGAAAACGCTCCAGCCGATCCAATCCTGCCGGGAGGACCAACCAATGAGCCAAGATCGATCCAGCGTCGAAAGCGTCGTGCAAACCTATTTCGACGGTCTCTACGAGAGCAATGCCGACAAGCTCGCCGAGGCTTTTCATCCGAGCGCCGATTTGCGCTGGGTGGAGAAGGGCGAGCTGAAGGTCCTGACCGTGCCGGACTGGCTTGCCCTGGTGCGCAAGCGCACCTCGGCGAAGGCCGAAGGCAAGCCGCGCGAGGATTTTATCGTCACCATCGACCGCTCCGACGACAACACCGCCTTCATCAAGGTGCGCTGCCAGCTGCCGCCGCGCTATTTCACCGACTATCTGGTGGCGATGAGGCTCGCCGACGGCTGGCAGATCGTCTCGAAGTCGTACCGCTACGACCTCAGGGATTGATCGACCGGCGCGGCGCGCCCCGCGACGGCTTTGTGACACGCCCCCGCGGTCCGGCTCCGGCCGGACCGCATTGACTGGCGGTGGTTTCCGGGCGAATTGAGCCCGTTATGGAAGCCAAGTTTCAGATTTTTCTCACTTTGCTCGGCGTGCTGGCGGGAACCGCCCTGGTGGCGCGGCGGACCGATATCGCGCCCGCGATCCTGCTGCTGCTGGTCGGCATCGTGCTCGCCTTCGTGCCGGGCATGCCGTCGCTGGAACTGCCGCCTGAGCTCGTGCTGCTGGTGGTGCTGCCGCCGCTGATCTATTCGGCGAGCGTCGCGATGAGCTGGCGCGAGTTCAAGGCCAATCTGCGGCCGATCATCCTGCTGTCGGTCGGCTGCGTGATCTTCACCGCCTTCATGGTTGCGGCCGCGACCCATTATCTGATCGGCCTACCCTGGAGCATCGGTTTCCTGCTCGGCGCCATCGTCGCGCCGCCGGACGTGGTCGCGCCGCTGGCGATCGCCCGCAAGCTCGGCATGCCCCGCCGCATCCTGGTGGTGCTCGAGGGCGAAGGGCTCGCCAATGACGCGACCGCGCTGATCCTCTACCGCTTCGCGCTCGCCGCGATCACCACCGGGCTGTTTTCGCTGCCGAAGGCGACCGGCACCTTCCTCGTCATCGTCGCCGGCGAGATCGCGTTCGGCACCGCGGTCGGCTGGCTCAGCCTGCGCGCCCGCCGCCGCGCCAGGGATCCGCAGGTCGAGATCACGCTGTCGCTGATCACGCCCTATCTCGCCTACTGGATCCCCGAGCATTTCGGCGGCAGCGGCGTGATCGCGACCGTCGCCTGCGGCCTCTACATGAGTTGGAACGGACCGCTGCTGATCTCGGCCGCGACGCGCCTGCAGGGCATCTTCTTCTGGGACTTGATCATATATCTGATCGAGGGCCTGCTGTTCCTCTTGACCGGCTTCCAGATGCGCTCGCTGTACGAGAAGTCGAAGTCGTTTCCGCTGCACGACATCCTCATCGCCACCGTGCTGGTCGCCGTCATCGTGATCGTCGCGCGCTTCGTCTGGGTGTTTCCCGGCACCTATCTGCCGCGCTGGATCAGCCGCCGCGTGAGCGAGCGCGATCCGCTGCCGTCGTGGCGGGCGGTGTTCGTGGTGGCCTTCACCGGCGTGCGCGGCGCGGTCTCGCTCGCCGCGGCGCTGGCGCTGCCCCTGACATTGCCGAACGGGGACGCCTTCCCGTATCGCGACCTGATCCTGTTCGTCGCCTTCGGCGTGATCTTCGTGACGCTGGTCGGGCTCGGCCTCACTTTGCCGCCGGTGGTGCGCTGGCTCGGCCTCGCCAGGGACGGGCGCAGCGAGCACATCGCCGAGCACGAGCAGGAGATCGCGGCGCGGCGCGAGGCGCTGAACGCCGCGCTGAAGTCGCTCGATGCCATCACCGACGACCGCGAGCTTTCCGACGAGGTGATCAAGCTTTTGCGCTCGCGGCACGAGATCCGCATCAACCAGCTGCCCGACTCGCTCAATCCCGACACCCACGACGTCTCCGCCACCGGCACCGAGCTGACGCGGGAGCTGATCGCCTCCGAGCGCAAGTTCATCCATATGCTGCTGCGCGACGGCAAGATCACCGACGAGACCAGGCGGCGGATCGAGCGCGACCTCGACCTCGAGGAAGCGAGCCTCGCCAACCGCGAGTATCGCAGGATTCCGCTGTAGCCCCGATGTCGTCCCGGGCAAGCGAAGCGCGACCCGGGACCCATAACCACCCTTGCCGGTTTGGCGAAGGTTGGGGCCACAGCGTGGCACAACAACGAACACCTGTGGCTATGGGTCCCTGCTTTCGCAGGGACGACAGCGAAGGTTACTCCGCCGCGGCGTTCTGGCCGGGACCGCCGACGAAGCCGGCGGGATCGCCGAACCGTTCGATCATCACGGCGGTGAGATCCTTGGTCTTGCTGGTGACGCAGGCGCCGGAGCGCACGGTGTAGCGGTCCTGATGGGCCACATGCGGCGGCGCCTCGCCCTTCTGCAGTGCGCGGGCCGCCTCCATCACCAGCTTGCGGAAATGCATGATGCCGAGATCGGTCGGGCCGAGATGCTCGCGGCTGCGATCGGCGATCGGGCCCTGGCTGTCCTGCACCGCGGCGTCCTGCTCGGAAACGCCCTTGATGCCGGTGTAGCTCTTGGTCCGCTGCAGCTTGCGGTCGATCAGATAGTCGTTTGCCTTGTTGCGCAGCGGCACGTAGTTCTCGTCGACCACCGCCATCACGCCGTTGCCGTTGGCGTAGCCGTCGCGCTCGGCGTCGGTCAGCGGCCGGTGCGGATTCCACGCATAGGTGTAGATCCAGCAATTGGTGTCGGTGACCGGCACGAAGGTCTGGCCGAACATGTTCTCGCCCGGCATCGAGCTCGGCGCGTAGCTGTGGAACGGCATCAGGAACTGGGCGATGCGCCAGTAGATATTGTCGCTGCCGGTGAGCCGTCCGCCGGCCACCGTGAGGCCCGCCTCATGCGGATTGATCTTGATCACCGGGCGCGGATCCTCGGCGATCCAGCGCATGTGATCGGTCGCGACCCGCGTCAGCGGGTTCACGAAATGCTTCTTGATGTCGAGGATCTCGTTCTCCTCCTTCTCGAAGGAGAGATGCGCGAAGGTGAAATGCGCGGTGTCGATCGAGCCTTCCACCGCCTGCACCCAGTTGCAGTCCTGCCATTTCTTGGTGACGAAGCGGTGCGAGGCCGGCAGCAGCGCCATCTCCAGCGCCGGCAGTTCGGGCATCGCATCGGCGGGGCCCATATAGGCCCAGATCATGTCGCCCCATTCACGCACCGGATAGGACTTGATCCGGATCAGGTCCTTTGCGTTGAGGTCGGGATACGAGGTCGGCATGTCGACGCAGCGGCCGTCGGTATCGAACTTCCAGCCGTGATAGACGCAGCGGATGCCGCATTCCTCGTTGCGGCCGAGCCAGAGATTGGCGCCGCGATGCGGGCAGTATTGGTCGATGACGCCAACCACGCCTCTGGTGTCGCGGAAGGCGAGCAACTCCTCGCCCATCACCACGATCTTCTTCGGATCGCTGTCCCGCTCCGGGAGTTCTTCGGACAGCAGCACCGGAATCCAGAACCGGCGCAGCAATTCGCCCATGCCGGTCCCCTCACCGGATTCGGTGAGGAATTTGTTGTCCTCGGCGCGAAGCATGGGCGACCTCCCGATTTTATTTTCGTTGTAGTTCGTAGGATGGGTGGAGCGCAGCGATACCCATCAACTTTTTGAGCCGCACGATGATGGGTTTCGCGGAGTTTATCATCGGGCCGCGCGTTGCGCGGACCTGTTGGCTCTACCCATCCTACGCACCACGCAATTCCTCACACCGGCCGCTCTCCCTTCACGGTGACGCGGGTGCCGGAGCGGGTGTGCGGCCAGTAGTCCCACATCGCGCGATGCTGGGCGCAGCGGTTGTCCCAGAACGCGATCGCGTTCTCGGTCCAGCGGAAGCGGCACTGGAACAGTGGGTTCTCGGCGTGCTGGTAGAGATAGGCCAGCACAGCGTCGCTCTCGTCGCGCGGGATGCCAACGATGAAGCGGGTGAAGCCGCGATTGACGTAGAGCGATTTCTTGCCGGTCACCGGATGGGTGCGGACCACCGGATGCTCGGCGCGGGGATATTCCCGTTTATCGGCGACGCCGTAATTGGCGTAGAGGCCACGATAGGTCTGCTCGCCGTCATGCAGCGCGGTCAGCCCGTCGAGATAGGCCTTCATGCGGTCCGATAACGCCTCGTAGGCGGCGTACATGTTGGCGAACAGGGTGTCACCGCCGCGCGGCGGGCACTGCTTGATGTAGAGGATCGAGCCCATCGGCGGCTCAAGGTCGCAGGACACGTCGGTGTGCCAGCCCTCGCCATTGGCGCGCGGCGAATCCTTGTCGGCGTAGATCTTCATCAGCGCCGGATCGCCCTCATTGGGCGCGGCCGGATGCACATGCAGCTCGCCGAACTTGCGGCCGAAGGCCAAGTGCTGGTCGGGGCTGATGTGCTGGTCGCGGAAGAAGATGACGAGGTTTTCGGCGAGCGCGCGATGGATCTCGTCCATCTGGCGGTTGGAGCGCGCATCGTCGCCCACGAGCTTGCCGATATCGACGCCGGAGATTTCCGCGCCGATGATCGGCGTCAGCTTCTCGACGCCGATGGTCTCATAGGGCTCGGATTGGTCGGCGAGGTGGCGGTAGCGCGGGCCTTGCTTGCCGGACAGCGAGCTCATGGGCGTTCTCCCAATCATTCTTGATTGGGAGCATGGTAGCGCGCATCGACGGAAGCGCAATCTGCGCCTCAAACATATCTGTCGTCCCGGACAAGCGCAGCGAAGCGGAGCGCAGATCCGGGACCCATCACCACAGGATCGGGTTTAGCGAAGGCTGGTAACCCGCATCTCGTGCCACAACCACGGCCTGTGGTTAAGGGTCCCGGCTTTCGCCGGGACGACATTTGGGTGTGGATCACGCGCGGAGTGAAACTACTCCGCGGCGCCGGCCTGCTCCGGCAGCTTGGCGCCGTTGCCGTAGCGCTGGTCGATATAGTCGATCACCAGTGCCTTGAAGTCGGCGGCGATGCCCGGGCCGCGCAGGGTGCGGAACTTCTTGCCGTCGACGAAGACAGGCGCGGCCGGTGCTTCGCCGGTGCCGGGCAGCGAGATGCCGATATTGGCGTGCTTGGATTCGCCGGGGCCGTTGACGATGCAGCCCATCACCGCGACGTTGAGCTGCTCGACGCCCGGATACTTGGTCTTCCAGGCCGGCATCTCGTCGCGGATGAAATCCTGGATCGAGCGCGCCAGCTCCTGGAACGTGGTCGAGGTGGTGCGGCCGCAGCCCGGGCAGGCCGCAACCAGCGGCACGAAGGTGCGGAAGCCCATGGTCTGCAGCAATTCCTGCGCGACCTGCACTTCCAGCGTGCGGTCGCCGCCGGGCTCCGGCGTCAGCGAGATGCGGATGGTGTCGCCGATGCCCTGCTGCAGCAGGATGCCGAGCGCGGCCGAGGAGGCCACGATGCCCTTCGAGCCCATGCCGGCCTCGGTGAGGCCGAGATGGATCGCATAATCCGAGCGGCGCACGACTTCCTGATAGACCGCGATCAGGTCCTGCACGGCGGAGACCTTCGCCGACAGGATGATCCGGTTCTTCGGCATGCCGAGCTCTTGCGCGCGCGCCGCCGACAGCAGCGCCGACTGCACCATCGCCTCGCGGGTCACCGCGCGGGCATCGCGCGGATTCGCAGACGCCGTGTTCTCGTCCATCAGCTTGGTGAGCAGCTCCTGGTCGAGCGAGCCCCAATTGGCGCCGATGCGCACCGGCTTGTTGTTCTTGTTGGCGATCTCGATGATGTCGGCGAACTGCGTATCGCGCTTGTTCTTGAAGCCGACATTGCCGGGATTGATGCGGTACTTGTCGAGCGCCTCGGCGCAATCAGGATATTCGGCGAGCAGCTTGTGGCCGATGTAGTGGAAGTCGCCGATCAGCGGCGTGGTGATGCCGTGCTTGCGCAGGCCGTCACGGATGTGCGGCACCGCAGCGGCGGCTTCCTCGCGGTCGACGGTGATGCGCACCATCTCGGAGCCGGCGCGGGAGAGCGCGGCGACCTGGGCGATGGTGCCGTCGACATCGGCGGTGTCGGTGTTGGTCATCGACTGCACGACGATCGGCGCACCGCCGCCGACGGCGACGTTGCCGACCATGACCTGCGTGGTTTGGTGCCGCGGCGCGGGACCGGCGACGTCGTCTTGCGGCAAAATCTCGGGCTTGTTCATGGCGTCTCGAATATCAGGTTTTGGTGACATTCACCAAGGGGGCGATGGGCCTCGCGCGCGGCGGGCCAAACGATCGTGTTTGGGAGTGAATTCAACAGCTTATGGCGCCGATTGAGGCCAAACGCAAGCCATGCAGCGGCGTCCTGCATGATCAGCTATATTGGACCGGATTGGGGTGAATCAAAGGGCAAAGTGACAGCTTTTCATGTGATCTGGCGCATCTTAGCATTGCCTTAAGATCATTCCGGGAGGACGTGAAATGGCCGGCCACAGCGAACTGATCACCACGGCGGAACTTGCCGAGATCCTGAACCGGCCGGACCTTCGCCTGTTCGACTGCACGACCTATCTGGAGCCGGCCCTCGCCGGCAGCAACGTTCCCTATATCGTCGTCTCGGGCCGCCAGACGTTCGAGGCCGGCCACATCCCGGGCGCGAATTTCCTGGATTTGCAGGCCGAATTCTCCGAGGCCCGTACCGAGCTGCGCTTCATGATGCCACCGACAGCGCAGCTCGAAGCCGCGTTCGGCCGCCACGGCATCTCGGCGGGCAGCCGCGTCGTGCTCTATTCGATCGGCACCGCAATGTGGGCGACGCGGTTCTGGTGGATGCTGCGCTCGCTCGGCTTCGAGGGTGCCGCGGTGCTCGACGGCGGCATCGACAAATGGACCGCCGAAGGACGCGACATCGAGACCGGACTTGCCGGCGGCTATCCGCCGGCGACGTTTCCGGCACGGCCGAAGGACGGCATGTTCGTCGACAAGCATGACGTGCTCGCCGCGACCACGGAGGGCGACACCGTCATCGTCAACGCGCTCGGCCCGCAATTCTACAAGGGACTGGAGCCGAGCCGTTACGGCCGGCCCGGCCGCATCCCCGGCAGCGTCAGCGTGCCGGCGGCGACCTTGATCGATCCGAAGCACAAGACGTTCGTGCCGCTTGAGGAGGCCAAAGCGACGTTTGCTGCGCAAGGCATCACCAAGGACAAGCGCGTCGTCGCCTATTGCGGCGGCGGCATCTCCGCGACCATCGACCTGTTCCAGCTGCATCGGCTCGGCTACGACAATCTCACGCTCTACGATGGTTCGATGGGTGAATGGGCGAAGGATGAGTCCCTGCCGATCGAGAGGGGTTAGTGGACGGAGGCGTGATGCCTCCTCCGTCGTCCTGGCGAAGGCCAGGACCCATATGTGGACGGCCCCCGTGGCACAAGAGCTGTTTGGTGAGATCGGATCGCTGGCATCCATATGTCCGGCCTGTTGGGTGCGATCGAATGGATCGCTGGCCAAGATGGTTTGCGCGATGCGAGTTCCAAACAACCACGCGGCCTTTTGACGGCCGATGGGTCCTGCGGACTGTCTCGCATCGTTGCTCGATCGATCGCTCCATCTGCTCTTGCAGCTCCGGGTCGGCTGACGAGCGAGCCCGCCGGCCGGCCAATCGATTAGGCGGCGGCTGTCATGGGCTTGATCCGTGCCGCCTCGTAACTCTCGCCCGTCGCCATCAACTTCCAGGCGATACGGGCTACTTTGTTGGCAAGCGCCACGGCCGCAAGCTTCGGCGGCTTGCGCTGGATCAGGGCCAGCAGCCAGCGCGAGTGATGACCGCGTCCCCGCCTGGCCTGCTGGATCACCGCTGTGGCCCCGATGACCAGCAGACGGCGCAGGTCCTCATCGCCCGCCCGCGTGATCTTGCCAAGCCTGGTCCTGCCGGCGGTAGAGTGGTCCTTGGGTGTCAATCCCAGCCAGGCCGCAAAATGACGACCAGAACGGAACGCGTGCGGATCAGGTGTCTTCATCACCAGCGCGGTTGCAACGATCGGACCGACCGAGGGGATCTCAGCCAGGCGCCGGCCCGTGGCATCGCCGCGGTGCCAAGCCATCAGCTTGGCCTCAACCGCCTTCAACTCACCCTCGAGCCTGGCGCGCTCCCGGCCCAGCACCACAAACAGCTCGCGCGCCAGGGTGGGAAGCGTCTCGTCCTGCGCAATCCGCGCCAGCAGTGGCTCGATCGCGTCCAGTCCTTTGGGTGCGATCAGGCCATACTCCGCCGCATGGCCGCGGATCGTATTGGTCAGCTGGGTGCGCCGGACGATCAATCCGTCGCGGACACCCATCAGCATCAGCGCAGCCTGCTGCTCGGCCGTCTTCACCGGCACGAAGCGCATGCTCCGCCGGCTCATCGCTTCACACAGACCTTCTGCATCCCGCCCGTCATTCTTGTTCCGCATCACGTAGGGTTTAACCAATTGCGGTGCCATCAGCTTCACTTCGTGACCGAGCTTGGAAAGCTCCCGCGCCCAATGTTGCGAAGCCCCGCAGGCCTCCATCCCGATCACGGTCGGCGGCAATTTGGCGAAGAACTCCAGCACCTGTTTGCGCGACAGCTTCTTGCGCAGCACCACCTGCTCCGCCGCATCAACCCCATGCAGCACAAAAATATACTTCGACGTATCAATCCCAATGCGGATAATCTGGTTCACGGACGGCTCCCATGTATGAGATCTAGACAACCTCATTCTGGCACACTGATGCCGTAGGGGGCCGTCCACACCATCAACCACCGAATTGGCTTGTCAACGGGAAAGCGGCCCCGGCATCGCGCGACAATCGACATTTGGGGTAATGGGTCCTGGCTTTCGCCAGGACGACGCTGAATGTTTGGCGCGCTTACGAGAGGACACCTGCCACTAAGGCGTCAGCTTTTGTCGCAGCGGCCCGGTGGCGCGGGCGATCAAGCCGGCTTCTTGACGATCTCAAGGCCTCGGGCCGCCAATTCTTTCAGGATGCTCCGTGCGAGGTGGGAGCACTCATCCGGCTTGATCCAGCACGCGCTCCGCCAATCCGGATCATCCTCCTTGGAGTATGCGGTGAACGCGGAGCGAATACCGGCTTCAATTGCATCGGTGGCATCGATTGGCATCAGCGCGCCTCCACGGCCTTCCTCCCATGGGAGGGTTCACGGAGTATCGGTGGCAGTGTTGATGTAGATCAACACCGCATCAAGCGGCCTCATTCGCCGCCGATGATGTGGTCGCGTGCCGCGCTCTCACGCAGGCACGTTCGGGTCCGGCGTCACCTTCGGGTCGGGCTTGTTGACGAGATAGAGTCCGGCGATCACCAGCAGCGCAGCGACGCCGAACACCGCCGTCAGCGTGTCGTGCATGATGAAATAGGCCGCGACGACGCCGAACAGCGGCGTGACGAAGGTGAAGGCCGACAGCTTGCTCGCGGAGTAGGTTTTCACCATCGCAAACCAGATGACAAACGTGCAGCCCACCACCCAGACCGCCTGATAGGCGAGCAGCGAGATCGACAGCGCGCTCGGCACATGCTCGATGCGCTCGCCCGCGATCCAGGCGGCGAGGCCGAGGATCGGAATCGAGATCGCGACCTGGTAGCCGAGCGCCTTTTCCGGCGCGGCCTTGCGCAAGCCCGTGCCCTTGGCGACCAGCGTGGTTGCCGCCCACAGCGCGCCGCCACCGACCACCATGAGGTCGCCGAGCAGCACCTTGGCATCGACGTTGGGCTGCGGCACGCCGATCGCGAGCGCGACGCCGGCAAAGCTCAGCGCAAGCCCGCTCCACTGCACGGTCGAGAGACGCTCGCCGAGGAACTGGTGCGAGCCGAGCGCGACGAAGAACGGCGCGGTGTAGAGGAACACCGACGCACGCGAGGCCGAGGTGAAGACGAGGCCGGTGAAGATCAGCACGAACTCGCAGCCGAACATCAGCCCGGCGATGATGCCGGGCACGAGCGTGCCGTCGCGCTCGAAGAATTTGACGCCGCGCAGGTGGCCGACGATCAGCATCACCGGCAGCGCGCCGGCGGAGCGGATCAACGCCTGCAACATCGGCGGCACGTCGGGCAGCGCGAGTTTCACCGCAAGCTGGTTGAAGCCCCAGCTCACGCACAGCATCAGCATCACGGCGATGGCGCCGGGCGGCAGCCCGTGTCCGACGCTGACGGGCCTCGTGACGCTGGCGGAGATCGCTTGGGTCGACATGTTTCCTCGCGGGCCGGCTTGGTGCCGTGTTGTTAATTGCCGGTTGGGCTCCCTCGCCCCGCTCTTGCGGGGAGAGGGTTGGGGTGAGGGGCCGTCGCCGCAAATTCGATAGAGCCGAGCGTGCGGAGAGTCCCCCTCACCCGAAATTCGCTACCGCGAATTTCGACCTCTCCCCGCAAGCGGGGCGAGGTAGCTTGAAAGCAGTGCGAGTTAGCTAAAACCATCGCGCCATCTACGTCTTCTGGCAATGCGCGCAGGTGCCGGCGATTTCGACGACGGAGAGTTTCGGGATGAACCCCGAGGCCCGCGCCGCCGCGGTCAGGCTTTGCGCGACGGGAGCGGCCGGGATCTCGCCGACCGAGCCGCAATGGTCGCAGATCAGGAACGCCACCATCGAGGTCTCGTCATGGTCATGCGCGCAGGCGAGGAAGGCGTTGCGGCTCTCGATGCGGTGGACGAGGCCGTTCTCCATCAGGAAGTCGAGCGCACGGTAGACGGTAATCGGTGCCGGCCGCGGCATCGTCTTGGCCAGCTCGTCGATCACCTCATAGGCGCCGAGCGGGCGATGGCTCGACAGCAGCGCCTGCAGCACCTGACGGCGGATCGGGGTGAATTTCTGGCCGCGGCGCGCACACACCTGCTCGGCATGCGCCATCGCGTCCGCGGCGCAGCGGCCGTGATCGTGGTCGGGGGCAGGAAATGTCGGCTTGGCCAGGCTCATTGCCCCGATATGTAGCATTTGCGCGCCCGTTCCCAAAGCCCGGCCCCCAACCCCGATCCGTCGCCGGCGTTGCAGCCATGTCCGCAATGCGGGGCAGCCTCGCGTCAACCCGGCATGCAGAAATCATAAGCAAGCTTATTATATCCAAGCTTATGGAGACAGGATCGATGCGCGGTTCGGTGGACACCGATTTCTTGTTTACGCTGGGCGAAGTGTTCCGGCTGATCCGGGTCTACGCCGACAAGGAGGCCGCGCGCTACGGCATCACCCGCGCGCAATGGGCCGTGCTGTCCAAGGTGGAACGCCAGGAGGGGTTGAAGCAGACCGAGCTCGCCGAGCTGCTCGAGGTGCAGCCGATCACGCTGACGCGGCTGATCGACAAGCTCTGCGACAATGGCTGGATCGAACGCCGCAGCGACGAGAACGACCGCCGCGTCAACCGCCTCTATCTGAAGAAGGCCGCGCGCCCGCTGCTCGGCAAGCTCGCCGGCCTCCGCTCCGAACTCACCGCGACCGCGCTCGAGGGCATCAGCCCCGCTGACGCGTATCGCCTGCTCACCCAATTGGAATCGATCAAGGAAAACGTTCGCAATGCCGTCCAAACCCCAGCCGGCGAGCCCTCCCGAAAGGAACAGCGCTATGGCTGAACCCGTCCTCAAGCTGGCCCCCGAGCAGAAGAGCAATCCGGGCGAGCCCATCCCGTCGGGCAAGGCAAGCCGCGCGCCGCGCCGTCGCCTGATGGCCGGCCTGCGGCGCTATCGCCGGGTGCTGCTGCTCGTCGTGCTGCCGACGCTCGCTGCGATCGGCGGCATCGTGTTCTATCTCAATGGCGGCCGCTATGTCGGCACCGACGACGCCTATGTCGGCGCGCAGAAGGTGCTGATCACGCCGGAAATCTCCGGCAAGATCGACAAGATCGTCGTGAAGGAAGGCCAGCACGTCAGGAAGGGCGACGAGCTGTTCGAGATCGATCCGGTGCCGTTCCGCCTCGCGGTGGCGCAGGCCAAGGCCGCGCTCGACCAGACCAGGACCACCTATGACAACCTGGTCGACAACATCAAGATCAACGGCAGGATGCTGGAATTCGCCCAGCAGAGCATCGAATTGAAGAAGCGCGACGTCGAACGCAAGTCGACGCTGGCCAAGCAGAATTTCGGCTCGCAGCTCGATCTCGACAACGCGGCGAATGCGCAAGTGACGGCCGAGAGTCTCGCGCAATACATCAGGCAGCAGATCTCCAAGGACAAGACGCAACTGCTCGGCGATATCGACCTGCCGATCGAGCAGTTCCCGCCCTACGCCCAGGCCAAGGCCAAGCTCGACGACGCCCAGCGCAATCTCGACCACACCGTGCTGCGCGCGCCGATGGACGGAGTCGCGACCCAGGTCGACCAGATCCAGCTCGGCCGCTTCGTCGCCGCCGGCTCGCCGGTGTTCTCGATCATCGATGTCGACCATCCCTGGGTCGACGCCAATCCGAAGGAAAGCGACTTCACCTATGTCGCGGTCGGCCAGCCGGTTGAGCTCGATGTCGACGCGTTCCCGAACCATCGGTTCAAGGGCAAGGTCGGCTCGCTGTCGCCCGGCACCGGCGCGCAGTTCGCGATCCTGCCGCCGCAGAACGCGACCGGCAATTTCGTCAAGGTGGTGCAGCGCGTCCCCGTGCGGATCTACTTCGACGAGAACGATCCGTTCGTGAAGAAGCTGAAGGCCGGCATGAGCGTCTACGCGACGATCGACACCAACCACCGCCGCACGCTGGCCGGCCTGCTCGGGCTGGCGCCGGCCTCGGCGCACCCGGACCACGAGTAGAATAGGTGAGATGAGGCCGAACCGGCGGCCGCGATAACAGTGCGCCCCCTCTCCCGCTTGCGGGGGAGGGCCGGGGTGGGGCTTTCTCCACGAGTCATGTTGTGGAGAGAGCCCCCACCCGGCGCCACGCGCCGACCTCCCCCGCAAGCGGGAGAGGTGACTCCAACGCTCGAACAGGACTGACCTGAATGAATGCACCGTCACCATCAGCCGTGCCCGGCATGCGCCGGAACATGGTGACGATCTGCGCGATGACCGCGACGATCATGCAGGCGCTCGACACCACGATCGCCAACGTCGCGCTGCCCTATATGCAGGGCTCGCTGTCGGCCTCGCAGGACCAGATCAACTGGGTGCTGACCTCCTACATCGTCGCGGCCGCGATCATGACCGCGCCGGTCGGCTGGATCGCCAACCGCTATGGCCGGAAGCGCATCTTCATCATCTGCTCGGCCGGCTTCACCGTCGCCTCGGTGTTCTGCGGCCTGGCGCAGGACATCAACCAGATGGTGCTGTTCCGCCTGCTGCAGGGCGTGTTCGGCGCGGCGCTGGTGCCGCTGTCGCAGGCGGTGATGCTCGACTCCTACGCGCTGCATGAGCGTGCGAAAGCGATGTCGATCTGGGGCATGGGCGTGATGATGGGCCCGATCATGGGGCCCTCGCTCGGCGCCTGGCTGACCGAGACCTATTCCTGGCACTGGGTGTTCTTCGTCAACCTGCCGTTCGGCGCGATCACCGTGCTCGGGCTGGCGGTGTTCATGGACGAGACCAAGCAGGACCTCAACCTGCGCTTCGACTGGTTCGGCTTCGGCGCGCTCGCGGTCGCGATCGGTTCGCTGCAGCTCGCGCTCGACCGCGGCGAGCAGCTCGGCTGGCTGGAATCCAACGAGATCATGATCGAATTCATCGTCTCCGCGGTCGGCTTCTACTATTTCTTCGCCCATTCGCTGACGACCAGCCGGCCGTTCATCCAGTTCGCGCTGTTCAAGGACAAGAACTTCCTCGGCGGCTGCGTGTTCATGACTGTCATGGGCCTCGTGCTGTATTCGACCATGGCGCTGTCCTCGCCTTACCTGCAGAACGTGGTCGGCTACCCGATCATCACCGCGGGCCTGTTGTTGGCGACCCGCGGCGCCGGCACCTTCGTCGCGATGATGCTGGTCGGCCGCATGATGCGCTACATCGAGGCACGCACGCTGATCATCTCCGGCCTGGCGCTGACCGCGGCCTCGCTGTTCCAGATGACCGGCTGGACCGACATGACGCAGGCCAACGAGATCATCGTCGTCAGCGTCGTTCAGGGCTTTGGCTTCGGCCTCGTGTTCGTGCCGCTGTCGACGGTGGCGTTCATGTCGCTGCCCAACCATCTGCGCACCGACGGCACCTCGATGCTGACGCTGCTGCGCAACGTCGCAAGCTCGGTCGGCATCTCGATCGTGATCGCGCAGCTGACGGAAGGCGGACGGCGGATCTACGCAAAGCTGTCGGAGCAGATCAATCCGTTCAACCACGCGCTGCAGATGCCCGACGTGTCAGGCATGATCAACCTCAACACCGACGCCGGCCGCGCAATGGCCGACAAGATGGTGGCGGCGCAGTCGCAGATCATCGCGTTCTCGCACGACTACCAGCTGGTGATGCTGTTCATCCTGGTCTCGATCCCGCTCGCGCTGATGATCGGCTCGACCAAGGCCACGCTGCGCTCGCAGTCCGCGCCGTCGGACCATGCCGCGGTGATGGAGTAGATTCTCCTCCGTCGTTCCAGCGCTCGTACCGGACTTTTCGACCCGTCATCCTGAGGCGCGAGCGGAGCGAGCCTCGAAGGATGCACGGCCGCAGTTGGGCCGTCGTCCTTCGAGACGGCCGCTTTGCGGCCTCCTCAGGGTGACGGTGATAGAGATGACACTCCCTCCCAAAGCGCAAGACGCCGCAGCCGCAAGCCGCGTTGACTTTCCGACCTCGCCTCCCAATACTCCGCGAAAACAAGCAAGACCCGTCACACAACTGACGGTTTCAGGGGAGGACGCGATGCCGACTTCACGCAGGACGCTGCTGAAGACTTCAGCGGCTGCCGCCGCTGCTTTCAGCTTCGATTGGACACGGGCACAGGCGCAGGCCGAAACGGTCCGGATCGGTGTGATCTACGACCTGACCGGCCCGTTCGCCGCCGGCGGCTCGGTCGCCTCCTCGATCGGCACCCAGATCGCGATCGACCTCGTCAACGAGAAGGGCGGCGTCGGCGGCAAGTACAAGATCGCGCCGGTCAACGTCGACTCCCAGAGCAAGCCCGATGTCGCGATCAACGAGGCCAATCGCCTGATCGACCAGGAGAAGGTCGACATCCTCAACGGCGTGTTCGCGAGCTCGCACGCGGTGCCGCTCGCCGCCAAGGTCGAGCAGCAGAAGCGGATCCTGTGGATCACGACCGCGGTCTCGACCGCCGTGTTCAAGGACAAGAACCTGCAATACGTGTTCCGCGCGCAGATCCATTCCGACCAGTACGGCCAGGCCTTCGCGAGCTTCATCAACGAGCACGCCAAGGCCAAGCTCGGCATGGAGCCGAAGGACGTCAAGGTGGCGCTGATCCATGAGGACGGGCCCTATGGCGTCGGCGTCGCCGCCGCCGACGAGGCCTTCGCCAAGGAGGTCGGGCTGCAGGTGGTGCTGAAGGAGGGCTATTCGGCGTCCGCGCCCGATCTCTCGGTGCTGGTCACCAAGCTGAAGCGCGCCAAGGCCGACGTGATCTCGCATGCCGGCTACAATCCCGACATCACGCTGTTCCTGCGCCAGGCGCGCGAGAGCGGGCTGAAGTTCAAGATGCTGTTCGGCGCCGGCGCCGGCTACAGCCAGCTCGACAAGCTGCGCGCGACCTTCGGCGCCGACATCGACAATTTCTGCAACATCGATCCCGTGCCGGCGCAGCTGCTCGATCCGGCCAAGCTCGCGCCCGGCGTCGGCGACCTCACCAAGACCATGGTCGCGCGCTACCGCGAGAAGACCAATGCGACCGAAGTGCCGCCGCACTGCTCGATGGGCTTCAACCAGACCTGGATTTTGCTCAACAATGTGCTGCCGGTCGCCAAGGAGAAATATGGCGGCTTCGATCCGGAGGCGATCCGCAAGGCGGCGCTCGACGTCGACATCCCAGCAGGCGGCACCATCCAGGGCTATGGCGTGAAGTTCTATCCGCCGGGCACGCCGCTGTCCGGCCAGAACGAGCGCTCGACCCCTGTCGTGATGCAGAACGCCGGCGAGCGCATCACCGTGGTGTGGCCGACGAATATCCGCACGCAGGATCCGGTGTTTCCGCTGCCGAAGGGCTCGGTGTACGCGGCGTAGGGACGATCGTTTGCTGTGCGGCTCGCCGGAGAACTATCCCCGTCATCCTGAGGAGCCCGCACTTGCGGGCGTCTCGAAGGATCGACGGCCACCGGCCGGGCCATGCATCCTTCGAGACGCGCTACGCGCTCCTCCAGCGACAAAGGCGAAGCCTTTGCGCGGGGATGACGGGTCTGGCGTGAGCATATGCGCGTAATCTCGTTGTTCCCGCCACCCTACAGCGCCACCCGCCTGCCCTCATCCGCCGCCCAGTAGCCGGCGTAGTTCACCTTCGTTGTCTCATACGCCAGCGCGAGATCGGCGAGGGGCTGCCGGCCGGTCGCAACGCATTCCATGAAGTCCTGGATCTCCTGCAGGTAGCCGCGGGTCCATTCCTCCTCGAGGCAGACATATTGCCAGCCGGTTTTGCGATCGACCTTTTCGGTGATGTAGACCGAGGCGAGCTTCTCCTCGCTCGTCTGGTAGCTCATCAGATGCGTGTTCGGAGTGATGTTGGCGAACAGCGAGCCGCCGCTCGTATAGGTCTCGATCAGGTTGCGTACGCCGCCCATGATCATGTCGCCCGAAAACACCGTGGCCTTGGTGCCGTCGGAGAAGGTTGCGGTCAACGTGCCCCAATCCTCGACATCGACGGGATTGGCCTTGATGTAGGCGCGCTCCTCCGATTTAAGGCCGGCGGTGACATTGCCGACGTCGCAGGTGACGCTGGCGACCGCGATGGTCTCGCCGCGCGCGCGGGCCTCGACCTGCTTGAGATAGAGCACCGCCGACAAGGGATGGCAGCCCATCCGGATCAGCGAGCCGCCGCCGGTCATCGCCCACTCGGCGGCATGCGCCGCATGCGAGCCGGAATGGCTCTCCTCGCCCTTCATGAACAGGATCTTGTCGCCTGTCGCGCGGATGATCTCCGCGGTCTTGGTCACCGCCGGCGCGTAGATCCAGTCCTCGGCATACATGAAGAGTTGTCCGCTTCGCTCGATCGCGGCGCGGGTCACCTCCATCTCCTCCATCACCCGCTGGTACATCAGCGCTTTCGGCACATGCCTTCCGATCGGCGCCTGGTCGCCGTCGCGGCCGAAATAACCGCTGAACGGCTTCTCGCAGATCACGTGCTTGCCGGCCCGCATTGCCGCGACGATCATCCCGGCGTGAAGGTTCGGCGGCGTGCAAATGTCGATGACGTCAAGCTCGCGGTCGGCGATCAGATCGGCAAAGCTGCGATAGACATTCGGGATTGCGTGCTTGCGCGCGAACGCATTGACATGGTCGCCGCGCGCCGCGACCGCCCTCACCTCGACGTCGACGCCATAGACTCGCCGGTAGGCAACCATGTGCAGCTCCGACACGAAACCGCAGCCGGCCAGCCCGATCCTGATTTTTGTCATTTGTGTCTCCGCCCTTCAGGCGGGCGCAGAGTAGCGCGCGGCCATCACCGCGTCGAACGCATTTGCCATCACGGCGTGCGGCGGCGTCAGCCCCGTGAACAGCTCGAACGCATCGGCCGACGCATTGATCGCGAGGTCGCGTCCGGTCAGAACATCTGCGCCCCTTTCCTTCGCCATGGTCAGTAGCGGCGTCCAGAGCGGCGTGTAGACCGCATCGGCGACCCACATCGAGCGATGCAGCAGCGCATCCGGCACCGGCGTGTCGCGGCTCGGCAGCATGCCGACCGGCGTTGCATTGACGACGCCGGTCGCGCCGTCGACCGCGCCCTCGACGCTGGCGACACCACGGATCGCATGACGGCCGGCCAACTGGCCGGCCAGCCGCGCGACCTTCGCGGCATCGGCGTCGAAGATGCGGAGCTCACCAACGCCGAGGATGGCGAGCGCGAAGGCGATCGCCTTGCCGACGCCGCCGGCACCGATCAGCGCGATCGGGCCGCGCGGCGCTGATGCAAGCAGCGGCGCGATCGCACGCACAAAACCTGACGCGTCGGTGTTGTGCCCGACCAGCCGCGTGCCATCGGCGACGATGGTGTTGACCGCGCCGATCGCGCGCGCATCCGGCGCGAGGTCGTCGAGCAGCTCGACCACCGCCTCCTTGTAGGGAAAGGTGACATTGACGCCGGCAAAGCCGAGCCGCCGGATGCCTTCCACCATCGCACGCAGCTCGTCGCGACCGGCGCCCTTGACCTCGATGAGCTGGTAGTGACAGCGGACGCCGAGCGCTGCTGCGGCCGCTTCATGCATCGCGGGCGCCGCCGAATGCGCGATCGGATAGCCAATCAGACCCGTCAGGAAACGGTCGCGCATTGTCCCTCACGTCAGTCACGCTCAGCTCATGGCGTCGAGCCGAGCATAGCTGTCTTCCATGCCGTGCTCCATGCCGGTCGCAAGCATCGCCGCGCGCGTTTCGGCATCCGGCAGCGTCATCCGCATCGTCATCAGGGTGCCGTCGCCGTCGGGCGCGAAGCGCGTCTCGACGTGATTGTCCGGCGTCGGATCCGGCAGATGCATGCGCTCGACATGCACGATGCGGCTGAACGGTTCGAGCGCGAGATATTCGCCGGTCAGATGGAAGCCGCCGCCCTTGCCGTCGGTCCATTCGTAGCGGATCCTGCCGCCGGGCTTCGCCTCGCTGATGCAGACCGGCATGGTCCAGCCGTCGGGACCGAGCAGCCATTTCTGCAACAGCTCCGGCTTGGTATGCGCGCGATACACCGCCTCGGGCGGCGCGACGAAGCGCCTGGTCACGACGACATAGCGGTCGCCTTCGGTCTTCAGCGTCAACTTGCTCATGGGGATACCCTTCACTGCTCAGGCTTCATTGCGGCCAGCACACCGTCCAGCCGGTCGTAATTGGTTTCCAGCGCGCGGCGCAGCATGCCGAGCCATTGATCGATCTCGGCAACCGCTGACGGCGCGAGCCGGCACGGCCGCTTGGTGCCTTCGATGCGCCGCACGATCAGGCCGGCGCCCTCGAGCACCTTGAGATGGCGGGAAATCGCGGGCTGGGTCATGTCGAACGGCTCGACCAGCTCCATGACTGTCGCCTCGCCCAGCGCGAGGCGCGCCAGGATCGCCCGGCGGGTCGGGTCGGCGAGCGCGGAAAAGGCGGCGTCGAGATTGGCCATGCTTGATCTCGTCCTTTTATATAACAGATATGTTATATAACCGATGACGCATGGTCAAGCGAAATCCGCTGCGGCGAACGCGCACAGCGGATTTCGGTCGTCCCTTCAATGCTGGAATTGCGCGCCGCTCGCGGCGCGCAGCTAGACGTCGAAGAACACCGTCTCGTTGCCGCCCTGGAGATGGACGTCGAAGGTGTAGGTGTTGCCCGCGCCGGCCTTGCGTCTGGCGATCAGCGTCGGGCGGCGATCGGCCGGCACCAGCGCCAGCGTGGAATCGGCGGCGTTGCCGGCTTCGTCGTCGAAATAGATCCGGGTGTAGAGATGCAGCAGCATGCCGCGCGCGAACACCGCAAGCCCGATGTGCGGCGCCTGCGGCTTGCCGTCGGCATCCGGCACCACGCCCGGCTTGATGGTGTCGAAGGCGTAGGCGCCGCTCTTGTCGGTGCCGCAGCGGCCAAAGCCCTTGAACGAGGAGTTCGGCAACGCGCGCGCATCCTGCGGATCCGAGAAGCGGCCTTGCGCGTCGGCCTGCCAGATCTCCAGCATGCAGTCCGGGATCACGGCGCCGTCCCCGTCATAGACCTTGCCCTCGACGCGGATGCGCTCGCCGGACACATCTGATGTCAGCAGGTTGCTGGTAAAGGCGTCGTTCCATTCGTATTCGCCGTTCGGCGTCAGGCCATACTTGAAATAGGGGCCGACGGTCTGCGAGGGCGTAATTCCATCAGGACGCGGGTTCGACACTTACCTGGTCTCCATCGGCGTAGCGTTGCGGCCGCGCAGCACGATATCGAAGCGGTAGCACAGCGCCCATTCCGGCTTGGTGTTCTCGAGATCGAACGAGGAGACCATCCGCGCCCGCGCCTTCGCATCCGTCACCGAGTTGAAGATCGGGTCGAACGGGAACAGGGGATCGCCGGGGAAATACATCTGCGTGACGAGCCGCGAGACGAAGGAGTGCCCGAACACCGAGAAGTGGATATGCGCGGGCCGCCAGGCATTGTGGTGATTGCCCCAGGGATAGGCGCCGGGCTTGATGGTGATGAACTTGTAGTAGCCCTTGGCGTCGGATTGCGTCCGGCCGGCGCCGGTGAAGTTGGGATCGAGCGGCGCCGGGTGCTGATCGACGACATGGATGTAGCGGCCGCAGGCATTGGCCTGCCACAGCTCGACCAGCGTGTTGGGCACGCCGCGACCATCCTCGTCCAGCACATAACCATGCACGATGATGCGTTCGCCGAGCGGCTCGCCCTTGGCCTGGATGGTGAGATCGTTGTCGTGCGCGCGCACGGTCTCATGACCGTAGACCGGGCCGGTCAGTTCCGAGAGCGTGTGCCGCATCGGGATCAGCGGCTTCTGCGGCGACCGCTTCACGGTGGAGCGATAGTCCGGCGACAGCCGCGCCGGATGGGCCGCAAGCGATTGCAGCGGGTACAACAAGGTCATGGCGAATTCCTCCGCGGCCCACGCGCCCGGTGAGCTCACGTCAGATCATTATAATGCATAACCAAATTGGGGAAGGGCTGTTTTAAGCCCTTCCAAGCCACTGACTCAATTCAGCTTTTCGATCGCGACCGCAACGCCTTGGCCGACCCCGACGCACATAGTTGCCAAGGCAAGCTTCCCGCCCCGCTTCTCCATGCCGTGCACGGCGGTCAAGACCAGCCGCGCGCCGCTCATGCCGAGCGGGTGGCCGAGCGCGATCGCGCCGCCATGCGGATTGACGAAATCGGCGTCTTCCTTGACGCCGAGCTGGCGCAGGCAGGCGATGCCCTGCGAGGCGAAGGCCTCGTTGAGCTCGATCAGGTCGAAGTCCGACACCTTGATGCCGAGACGCTCGACCAGCTTCTTGGTCGCCGGCACCGGACCGATGCCCATGATGCGCGGCGGCACCGCGGCCGACGCGAGGCCGAGGATTTTTGCGCGCGGCGTGAGGCCGTGCTTCTTCACAGCTAGCTCGGAAGCGAGGATCATCGCGGCGGCGCCGTCATTGACGCCGGACGCGTTGCCGGCGGTCACCGTGCCCGGATTGCGCACGATCGGCTTCAGCTTGGCGAGACCTTCCAGCGTGGTCTCCGGACGCGGATGTTCGTCCTTGTCGACGGTGATCGGGCCGGCCTTGCCACCCGGGACCTGGATCGGCACGATCTCCTCGGCGAAGTAGCCCGACGCGATCGCCGCGCCCGCGCGCTGCTGCGAGCGGATCGCCATCGCGTCCTGATCGGCGCGCGACACCTGGAATTCCTCGGCGACGTTCTCGCCGGTCTCCGGCATCGCATCGACGCCGTACTGCGCCTTCATCAGCGGATTGATGAAGCGCCAGCCGATCGTGGTGTCGTAGATCTCGGACGAGCGCGAGAAGGCTTCCGCGGCCTTGCCCATCACGAACGGCGCACGCGTCATCGACTCGACGCCGCCCGCAATCGCGAAATCGATCTCGCCGGCGCGGATGGCGCGGCCCGCGGCGCCGACTGCGTCGAGGCCCGAGGCGCAGAGCCGGTTCAGGGTCTGGCCGGGAACCGACTCCGGCATGCCGGCGAGCAACAGCGCCATGCGCGCGACGTTGCGGTTGTCTTCGCCGGCCTGGTTGGCGCAGCCGAAATACACCTCGTCGACCTCGTTCCAATTGAGCGTCGGGTGCTTGGCCATCAGCGCCTTGATCGGGGCCGCGGCGAGATCGTCGGCGCGCACCTTGGCGAGCGAGCCGCCGAAACGGCCGATCGGGGTCCGGACGGCATCGCAAATGAACACATCACGCATTGAATCTCTCCCTAAATGCCGCGACTTAGGCGCTGGATCGGCTGGAACTTGAGATCGGTTTTAGGAGCGTGCCCGCGACAGGTCAATTGACGTGGCTGCGCGGCCTGCACGCATTACCGTGATGCCTCGTCATATTTCGGGCCGTGGAGAAGGTGGAAAACCCCGACGCCGCGGATAGGACCGCGCGACGAAATTTTGTAGTTTCCCGGCCCTCATGACCATTCAGCAGCCCATCCCCGTTCCGCCCGAAGCCACTGCCGCCGAGGCGCCCTCGCGCGTCACGCCGATGATGGAACAGTATCTGGAGATCAAGGCCGCCCATCCCGGCCTGCTGCTGTTCTACCGGATGGGCGATTTCTACGAGCTGTTCTTCGAGGATGCGGAGATCGCCTCCAGGGCGCTCGGCATCGTGCTGACCAAGCGCGGCAAGCATCAGGGCATGGACATCCCGATGTGCGGCGTGCCGGTCGAACGTTCCGAGGATTACCTGCATCGCCTGATCGGCGCCGGACATCGTGTTGCGGTGTGCGAGCAGACGGAAAATCCCGCGGAGGCCAAAGCCCGCGGCAACAAGAGCGTGGTCCGCCGCGGCGTGGTGCGGCTGGTGACGCCGGGCACGCTGACCGAAGACACGCTGCTCGACGCCCGCACCAACAACTACCTGATCGCGATCGCGCGCGCCCGCGGCTCGGCCGGCGCCAACCGGCTCGGGCTCGCCTGGATCGACATCTCGACCTCCGAATTCATGGTGACGGAGTGCGCCACCGCGGAGCTCGCGGCGACGCTGGCGCGCATCAATCCGAACGAGGCCATCGTCACCGATGCGCTCTACAGCGACAGCGAGCTGGCGCCGACCTTGCGCGAGCTGCCGTCGGTGACGCCCCTGACCCGCGACGTGTTCGACAGCGCCACCGCCGAGCGGCGGCTGTGCGACTATTTCGCGGTCGCGACCATGGACGGCCTGTCGGCGATGTCGCGGCTGGAAGCGACCGCCGCCGCCGCCGCGGTCACCTATATCGACCGCACCCAGGTCGGCAAGCGTCCACCGCTTTCGCCGCCGGCGCGCGAGGCCGCCGGCACCACGATGGCGATCGATCCGGCGACCCGCGCCAATCTCGAACTGACGCGCACGCTGTCCGGCGAACGCCGTGGCTCGCTGCTCGATGCGATCGACTGCACCGTCACCGCGGCGGGCTCGCGCCTCTTGGCGCAGCGCCTTGCCGCGCCGCTGACCGATGTCGCCGTGATCGCGCGACGGCTCGATGCTGTCTCGGCCTTCGTCGCGGATTCCGCGGCGCGCGAGGACATCAGGACCGTGCTGCGCGCGGCGCCCGACATGTCGCGCGCGCTGGCGCGGCTCTCGGTTGGCCGCGGCGGCCCGCGCGATCTCGCGAGCCTGCGCGACGGCATCCTCGCCGCCGACCAGGCGCTGGAGCTGCTGGCGCAGCTGTCCAATCCGCCGGCCGAGGTCTCCACCGTGATGGCGGCCCTGCAGCGTCCCTCGCGCGATCTGGCGCAGGAATTTTCTCGCGCGCTCTCCGAGCAGCTTCCGCTGATCAAGCGCGATGGCGGCTTCGTCCGCGAGGGCTATGAGGCCGCGCTCGACGAAAGCCGCAATTTGCGCGACGCCTCGCGCCTCGTCGTCGCCGCGATGCAGGCGCGCTATGCCGAGGACACCGGCATCAAGACGCTGAAGATCCGGCACAACAATGTGCTGGGCTACTTCGTCGAGGTCACCGCGCAGCACGGCGACAAGCTGTTCGCGCCGCCGCTGAATGCGACCTTCATCCACCGCCAGACGCTGGCCGGGCAGGTCCGCTTCACCACGTCGGAACTCGGCGAGACCGAGGCCAAGATCGCCAATGCCGGCGAGCGCGCGCTCAATCTCGAACTCGAGATCTTCGAACGCTTGAGCGCGATGGCGCTCGCGGCGAGCGACGATCTGCGCAATGCCGCACATGCCTTTGCGATGCTCGACGTTGCGACGTCATTGGCCAAACTTGCGATCGACGACAATTACGTGCGGCCCGACGTCGACGGCTCGCTCGGCTTTGCGATCGAGGGCGGACGGCATCCGGTGGTCGAGCAGGCACTGAAGCGCGATGGCCAGCCGTTCATTGCCAATGCCTGCGACCTGTCGCCGGCGCCCGCACAAAAATCCGGCCAGCTCTGGCTGATCACCGGTCCGAACATGGCGGGTAAGTCGACCTTCCTGCGCCAGAACGCGCTGATCGCGCTCTTGGCGCAGATCGGCTCTTATGTGCCGGCGTCGCGGGCACGGCTCGGCATCGTCGACCGGCTGTTCTCGCGCGTCGGCGCCGCCGACGACCTGGCGCGGGGGCGCTCGACCTTCATGGTCGAGATGGTTGAGACCGCGGTGATCCTGAACCAGGCGAGCGAGCGGTCGCTGGTGATCCTCGACGAGATCGGCCGCGGCACGGCGACCTTCGACGGGTTGTCGATCGCCTGGGCCGCGATCGAGCATCTGCATGAGAGCAACCGCTGCCGCACGCTGTTCGCGACGCATTATCACGAGCTGACGGCGCTCTCGGCCAAGCTGCGGCGGATGTTCAACGCCACGGTGCGGGTCAAGGAGTGGCAGGGCGACGTCGTGTTCCTGCACGAGGTGCTGCCCGGCTCCGCCGACCGCTCCTACGGCATCCAGGTCGCAAAACTCGCCGGCCTGCCGCCGGCCGTGATCACCCGCGCCAAATCGGTGCTGGCAAAGCTTGAAGCCCAGGACCGCGGCCAGACCGCGCGCGCCTTGGTCGACGATCTGCCGCTGTTCGCCGTCCCCTCCCGCGCCGCCAGTGAGGACAAGCCGCCGAGCGAAGCCGATCTGCTGGTCGAGGCGGTGAAGGCGCTGCACCCCGACGAGATGTCGCCGCGCGAGGCGCTGGACGCGCTGTATACGCTAAGGGCGAAGCTGCCGAAGCAATAGATCCGTAGCCCGGATGCAGCGAAGCGAAATCCGGGGACGCGCTCTCCGTCGCACGACCGCCCCGGATTGCGGAGAGCCCGTCATCGGGCGCGCGTTCGCGCGACCCGTTGGCTTCATCCAGGCTACGCAGTACCGAAGGGATACACGCTGCCGTAGGATGGGTAGAGCGCAGCGAAACCCATCAATTGTTGTATGCCGAAGCATGATGGGTTTCGCTGCGCTCTACCCATGCTACGCTTTCTGCGCTGGCTGCTTCCTCCGTCCGATCCGCCACAGCGCCAGATTCCAGACGATGCAGGTGGCGAGCGCGCAGCAGAGGCCGATTGGCGAGCCGAATTGCAGCACCGCGACGTGCAGCACCGCTACCCCGAGGCCAAAGCCCATCAGGCCCCAGGCGCTGTTGGCGAGCACGGCGGCGGTTGCGGGGCCGCCGATGCGCGGATGCAGGATCAGCATCATCGAGGAGAATACGATCGGAAACAGCGCCATCACGCCGGTGACGCGCGGGCCGACCCAGCCTGACGCCGTGACCACGGTGCCGACCAGGCTTGCGACCAGCGCGGCGCGCAGCGGAATGTCGTACCAGCGCCGCGCGATCAACGGCATTTTCGCGACGTGCCGATAGGGCCGGAGCAGCGGGATGCAGATCGCGAAGGTGATGGCATTGACGATCAGCCCGGCGGCGAGCGACCACTCGAACTGGCGGATGATGGTGGCGAGCACCAGCCACACCGCGATCGCGCTGCCCGCGCTGATCCACATGCTGAAGCGCTGCGCCAGCACGGCGTAGGTCAGACCCATATAGATCGTGGCGGCGTTGACCGGCAGGCTCGCCAGCGCGCCCTCGGCGATGAAGGCGGCGTCATGGTCGAGCGCGAGGAAGGTGTAGGACGGCCCGGCCGAGATCGGCAGGGTTGCGATCAGCGCGCCGATCACCGGTCCCGAACGCTCCGTGATGATGGACGCACTGACCACGAATGCGGCCGCAACCGCCATGCGCAGCACGAGAATCAGGACGAAGTGGAGTTCGGGGGACATTCTGCGTCATCCCGGCGAAGGCCGGGATCCATGACCACGACTGTTCGTGTGGAGTGAAAGCCGTCGAACAGCGCGGCTTGAATCGAGAAGACACGGCGTATGGGCCCCGGCTTTCGCCGGGGCGACGCGCTAAACCCGCTGCATCGTCACCGACACCTTCGGGCCATTCTTGATGGTCTGATAGACCACGCAATAGCGCTCGGTGAGTTTCAGCAAGAGGTCGAGCTTGTCCTGCGGCGCGTCGGTGCCGATCTCGAAGCGCAGGCGGATCTCGCGGAAGCCGACCGGGGTCTCCTTGTCGACGCCGAGCGTGCCGCGGAAATCGAGATCGCCTTCGGCGAAGACGTTGCCGACCTTCAGCGGCACCTCGACGGCGGTCGCAACCGATTTCAGCGTGACGCCGGCACAGGCGACCAGCGCTTCCAGCAGCATGTCGCCGGAGCAAAGCTCGAGCCCGGAGCCGCCTGTAGCGGGGTGGAGGCCGGCGATCGCGAGCGCACGGCCGGTCTCGACCTTGCAGGCGATGCTCTCATTGTCGATCGAGCCCTTGGCCTTCAGCGTGATCACGGCGGCCTGGGGGTCGGTCTTGTAGCGCTCCTTGATCGGAGCCTGCATTGCGCGGAGTTCGGCGGAGTCCATGGGTCTGCTCCCGGCTATTCTTCTTTATGCCGATGTAAGGCCTTAACGAGCGGATGTCACCACCACATCGCCTCGCCGGCGCTCGATTTGTCCGCGACGTCCCGCACCGAACGGTCGAGCGAGCGGTCGAGCGCGGTCAGCACGCGGCGCTTGAAGGTGTCGAACAGCTCCGATTTGCGGTCACGCGGCCGCGCCAAATTGATGGTGATCTCCTCGAACAGCCGGCCCGGCCGCGGCCGCATCACCAGCACGCGGTCGGCCAGCACCACGGCCTCGTCGACGTCGTGGGTGACCAGGATCAGGGTCGGCCGCGTGTCGGCCCACAGATCGAGCAGATGATCCTGCAGATCGCGCCGCGTGAAGGCATCGAGCGCCGAGAACGGCTCGTCGAGCAGCAGCACTTCGGGCTGCGGCACCAGCGCGCGGGCGATCGCGACCCGCTGCGCCTGGCCGCCCGACAGTTCGCGCGGCCAGGCCGCGGCCTCGTCGGCAAGGCCGACGCGGGCGAGCGCCGCCGCGACGCGCGCGCGCCTCGCCTCGGCCGGAAGGTCGGCGAGGCCGAAGCCGATATTGTCGGCGACGCTGAGCCAGGGCAGCAGCCGCGGCTCCTGGAAGATGATCCCGATCTTGGCGTGCGGCGAGGTGATCACCGCATTGTCGAGCGTCACGCTGCCCGTGCTGGCACGATCGAGGCCGGCGATGGCGCGCAGCAGCGTCGACTTGCCGCAACCGGAGCCGCCGATGATCGCGATGATCTCGCCGGGCGCAATCTCGGCCGAGAAGCGCTCCAGCGCGTGGACGCCGTTCGGATAGGTCTTGCCGACTTCCTTCAGCGCCAGCATCACTGCCCTCCCCGCGCGCCGAACGCGTCCTGCCAGCGCAGCAGCGGCGCGGCCGCAACCTCGATCAGCCAGTCGGTGGTCTTGCCGAGGATCGCGAAGATCACGATCGCGGCGAGGATCTGCGCCGGCTTGCCGAGCTGCTGGCCATCGAGCAGAAGGTAGCCGAGGCCTTCGGAGGCGCCGATCAGTTCGGCCGCGACCACGAACATCCACCCCAAACCAAGCCCGACCCGCAGCGCCACCACATAGGCCGGCAGCACGGCGGGCAACAGGATGCGGCGGATCATGGCGGGTCCGGACAGGCGGAACACGCGGCCGACCTCGACCACCTTGCGATCGACCGAGAGGATCGCGCCCATCACGCCGAGGTAGATCGGAAAGAACACGCCGACCGCGATCAGCGCGACCTTCGAGGTCTCGAAAATGCCGAGCCAGAGCACGAACAACGGGACCCAGGCGAGCGAGGGGATCGCGCGCAAGGCCTGCACCGTCGGGTCAAGCAGCCGCTTGGCGAAATCCCAGTAGCCGGAGATCGCACCCATGATGGTGCCGGCGACAACGCCGAGCGCAAAGCCCGCGCCGACGCGCCACAGCGTCGCGAGGATATGGCGCGACAGCTCGCCGCTCTTGGCGAGCTCCACGATGGTTTCGAACACCTTCGACGGCGGCGGCACCAGGCGGCCATTGGAGTAGCCGAGAGAGACAATGAGTTCCCAGCCCAGCGCGAGCGCAACCGGCAGCACGAGCCCGAGCACCGGGCGCGCATGGCGCGACCACCGCGCCGGCGCACTGGGCGGGGCCGTCTGTTCCAGCGCGGGCAGGTCAACGGTCATGGCCATAGCAAGAACTATTCTTCCGGCGGGATTGCAAGGTGGCGCCCGCCCAACTCCATCCACGTCGTCCCGGCTTTCGCCGGGACGACGGTGGTTAGTTTGACGGCGGTGGTTAGTTGGTCGGAAGCGGGACCTGGTCGTCGATCAGCGCATCCACCGCCGCCTTCACGTCGGTCTTGGCGTCGATCACGCTGGCCTGCTGCAAGGCGAGGCCGGCGGCGAGGATCGATTCGCGCTGGGCGCTACCGATCCGGCTGTGGGTCAGCTCGGTGCGCTCCTTGAGCTGCTTGTCGACCACGGCATCCGGCAGCTTGGTCACCGCGATGAACGTCTTCTTCAGCTCGTCATAGTTGGCCAGCGAATATTTCCGCGCTTCCTCGTAAGTCGCGAGCACGCGGCGGACGATATCCGGATGAGCTTTCAGGAACTCCTCGCGCACATTGAGGATGCCCCAGGTGTTGGCTTCAGCCTTGCGGTAGAACAGCTTTGCGCCGTCCTCGACCTCCGCCTGCGCCATCATCGGATCGAGGCCGGCCCAGGCGTCGACATCGCCGCGGATCAGCGCGGTCTTGCCGTCGGCGTGCTGCAGCAGCACCGGCGTGATGTCCTTTTCGGTGAGGCCGGCGCCGAGCAGCGCGCGAACCAGGAAGATGTGCGGGTCGGTGCCACGCGTCACCGCGACACGCTTGCCCTTGAGGTCGGCGACGGAAGCGATCTTGGAGTCCCTGGTCGTGACCAGTGCGGTCCATTCGGGACGCGAATAGACATAGATCGACTTGATCGGGTTGCCGTTGATCTTCGCGACCAGCGCGGCCGAGCCCGCGGTCGAGCCGAGATCGATCGAACCGGCGTTGAGGAATTCGAGCGCCTTGTTGGAGCCGGCCGACTGCACCCAGACGATGTTGATGCCGTCCTTGGCGAACTCCTTCTCGAGGAGGCCCTTCTGCTTCAGGACCATCGACACCGGGTTGTAGGTCGCCCAGTCGATCCGGATCTCCTTCAGCGCGTCGGCGGCACGCGCCGCGCCGGGCAGCAAGGTCGAGATCGCGAGCAGCACTGCGAACGTGCGCCGGGAAAATTTTTGCATTCGTCGACCCCCCTCGATCAGATTATAAAACAATCTTTTATTTCAATGAGTTAGCCTTGCGGTCAACGAGAAAATCTCTACCCTTTACGAGATGGCGCGAGAACGATCTTGCTCAAAGCGTCGTGGAGAGAGCATGGAGCCGCTGTCCTTATACTTTGGTCAGTGACAGCAACAGCTCTGTCCGATATCGGATGAACCTATGGACAGCGTCGTAGCCGAGGCCCGCCCTGAAGCGGATGATCGTTTCGAGACCGTTCGGATCACCGCGGCGGTCAATGCACTTGCCGAACAGCACGCCGGCCGCGAGGACCAGTTCCGCGCCGCGATGGCGCAGCTGCTCAAGGCCGAGCTGATCGCGGCACGCGCCACGGCGCAGGCGCTGCTGCTGAAGGACCGTCACGGCCGCCGCTGCGCCGAACGGCTCTGCTTCGTGCAGGACGAGATCATCCGCATCCTCTACGCGGCGGCGACCCGTCATCTCTACCACTCGCCGATCCCATCGGGCGCCGAACGCATGGCCGTGGTGGCGACCGGCGGCTATGGCCGCGGGCTGATGGCGCCGGAGTCCGACATCGATCTGTTGTTCATCCTGCCCTACAAGCAGACCGCCTGGGGCGAACAGGTTGCCGAAGCCATTCTCTATTGCCTCTGGGACATGGGGTTGAAGGTCGGCCACGCCACGCGCTCGGTCGATGAATCGATCCGTCAGGCGCGCGGCGACATGACGATCCGCACCGCGATCCTGGAGACCAGGTTCCTGACCGGCGACCAGCCGCTTTATGACGAGCTGGTCGAGCGCTTCGACAAGGAAGTGGTGCAGGGCACCGCGTCGGAATTCGTCACCGCCAAGCTCGCCGAGCGCGAGGAGCGGCATCGCCGCGCCGGCCAGTCGCGCTATCTGGTCGAGCCGAACGTCAAGGACGGCAAGGGCGGCCTGCGCGACCTGCATACGCTGTTCTGGATCGCCAAATACGTCTACCGCGTGCGCGAGACCGACGAACTGCTGGAACGCGGCGTGTTCGACGCGCAGGAATACCGCACCTTCCGCCGCTGCGCCGACTTCCTGTGGTCGGTGCGCTGCAATCTGCACTTCTTCGCCGGACGCGCCGAGGAACGGCTGTCATTCGACATGCAGCGCGAGATCGCGGTCCGCCTCGGCTACACCTCGCATCCCGGCATGCAGGACGTCGAGCGCTTCATGAAGCACTACTTCCTGATCGCCAAGGACGTCGGCGATCTCACCGCGATCCTGTGCGCCAAGCTCGAGGAAGAGCACAACAAGCCGGCGCCGGTGCTGAGCCGGATGGTGGCGCGGCTGCGCCCCGGCACCAAGCGGCGGCGGGTTAACGGCAGCGACGACTTTATCGTCGACAACAACCGCATCAATCTCGCCGCGCCCGATGTGTTCAAGCACGATCCGGTCAATCTGATCCGGATCTTCCGCCTCGCCCAGCAGAACAACCTCGCGTTCCACCCCGATGCGATGCGCACGGTGACGCGCTCGCTCAAGCTGATCAACACCCAGCTGCGCGAGAACGACGAAGCCAACCGCCTGTTCATGGAGATCCTGACCTCCGACAACGCGGAGATCGTGCTGCGGCGGATGAACGAGACCGGCGTGCTCGGCCACTTCATCCGCGCCTTCGGCAAGATCGTGTCGATGATGCAGTTCAACATGTACCACCACTACACGGTGGACGAGCATCTGCTCCGCTGCATCGGCTTCCTGCAGGACATCGAGCGCGGCGGCAACGAGGAGTTCACGGTCGCCAGCGACCTGTTCCGCAAGATCCGCCCCGAGCACCGCCCGGTGATCTATATCGCGACCCTGCTGCACGACATCGCCAAGGGCCGGCCGGAAGACCACTCGATCGCCGGCGCCAAGGTGGCGCGGCGGCTGTGCCCGCGGCTCGGCTTCTCGGCGGCCGACACCGAGCTGGTGGCGTGGCTGATCGAGGAGCATTTGACGATGTCGACGGTGGCGCAATCGCGTGACCTGTCCGACCGCAAGACCATCGAGAATTTCGCTGCCGTGGTGCAGTCGGTCGAGCAGATGAAGCTGCTGACGATCCTGACCACGGCCGACATCCGCGGTGTCGGCCCGGGCGTGTGGAACGGCTGGAAGGCGCAGCTGTTGCGAACGCTGTATTACGAGACCGAGCCGGTGCTGACCGGCGGCTTCTCCGAGGTCAACCGCGCCCAGCGCATCGCGGTGGCGCAAGCCGAATTCCGCCGCGCCTTCACCGAATGGCCGGAGGCCGAGCTCAACGCCTATATCGGCCGGCATTATCCGGCCTACTGGCTCAAGGTCGAGCTGCCGCGCAAGATCCGCCAGGCGCGCTTCATCCGCGCCAGCGAGCAGGCCGGCCACAAGCTCGCGATCAATGTCGGCTTCGACGAGGTCCGCGCCGTCACCGAGCTGACGATCCTGGCGACCGACCATCCCTGGCTGTTGTCGATCATCGCCGGCGCCTGCGCCTCTGCCGGCGCCAACATCGTCGACGCCCAGATCTACACCACGACCGACGGCCGCGCGCTCGACACCATCTCGATCTCGCGCGAATACGACCGCGACGAGGATGAGGGCCGCCGCGCGACGCGGATTGGCGAGATGATCGAGCACGTGCTGGAAGGCAAGCTGCGGCTGCCCGAGGCGGTGGCGAAGCGGGCGGTGCGCAGCAAGGCGCGGCCGTTCATCGTCGAGCCCGAAGTCACCATCAACAACCAGTGGTCCGACCGCTACACCGTGATCGAGGTCTCCGGGCTCGACCGGCCCGGCCTGCTCTACCAGCTCACCACCGCGATCTCGAAGCTCAACCTCAACATCGCCTCGGCGCATGTCGCGACCTTCGGCGAACGCGCCCGCGACGTGTTCTATGTCACCGACCTGCTCGGCGCCCAGATCACCGCGCCGACCCGGCAGGCCGCAATCAAGAGCGCGCTGCTGCATCTGCTGGCGAGCGAGGACCAGGCGGCGAAGCCGGCGGCGTAGATCAAGGCGTAGGGGCGAGCGTGCAAGACCCGTCATCCTGAGGAGGCCGCGCAGCGGCCGTCTCGAAGGATCAACGGCCACGTTCTTTCCGCAAGAGAGTGGGAGTACGCCGAAGCGACCGGGCCGTCGATCCTTCGAGATGCGCGTTCCGCGCTCCTCCAGCGACAAAGGCGAAGCCTTTGCGCGGGGATGACGGGATCGAAAGCCGTTCCCACCGAAGGAGCGAAGCCCCGATCCTGGCGGATCAACCGAACAACCGCATTAGCAGGGCCTTGCCGACCGGCGCCGCACGCACGCCTTGGAAGGCGCGGACATATTCGCCGGCATAGAATGCGCGCACGACATTGACCCGCGTCGCCACCGCGTCCTCGAAGCGGACGCCGAAGCCGTCGCGGGTGCGCCGGACCACGGTCGCGGCCACGTTCTGTCCGTAGACATTGCATTTGATCAGGGAACCGATAGCGGGCGGGACGGGATCGATGAAGCGCGCGCCCGAGATCGAGATGTCGGCCATCCGGATCAAGCGCATCTCGCTGTCCTGATGGATCAGGATCGGCTCGTCGCGTTCGAACCGCTCGGCCTTGCGGCGCCTCGGCTGCTCGATGCAGATGAAGCACACGATCGCGAGCACGACGCAATTGTACAGGCTCCATGCCAGCGCCAGCCCGCCATAGGCAATGCTGTCGCCGCGCAGATGCAGGATGAAGGCATAGGCGATCGCCAGCAGCGTGATCAGCAGGGCGGCGCCATAGAGCCGCAGCAGCGGCCATTCGATGAAGCGGCGATTGCGGTCACCGCCCTTGGCCGTCACCTTGAACTTGTGGCCCTGCGGCTTGACGAGGCCGGTCACGACCGCCTTCAACACCGCGGGCGCCGCGATGTATTGCGACACGTCGGTCATGATCGCGAGCGAGCGGCCGCGTGAGATCCAGGCCATCGTGAAGGCGTGCCAGACATAGAACGGCAAGAAGTATTTCAGCAGCTCGAACAGGTCGGCATGGACCGCCTTGATCCCGAACAGCAGATAAAGCCACGGCACGACCAGGCCGAAAACCTTGGTGCTGTAGACCGCCGCCCAGCTCATGAAGGCGTCGACCAGCGACAGCCGGTCCATGAAGGCAAGCTTCGATTGCCGCGAGAACGGCCCGCTGCGGCCCCGGAAGATCTGCATGAAACCGAGACACCAGCGCCCGCGCTGCGTGATGTATTCCTTCAGTCCCTCCGGCGCGAGGCCGATGGTCAGGCGCTCGTTCAGATAGACCGTGCGCAATCCCTTCTCCTTCAGGCGCAGCGTGACGAGGTAATCCTCCGTCACCGAATCGGTCGGGAAGCCGCCGATCTGCATCAGGCCGAAGAAGCGGATCAGCGATGAGGTGCCGCAGCAGAACGCCGTGTCCCAGGCATCCTTGGCCGGCATCAGGATATCGAAGAAGAAGCGCTGCTCGTCGGGCCACACATCGGTCGCCGCGAGATTGGTCTGGATCGGATCCGGGTTGATGAAATGCTGCGGCGTCTGCACGACGCCGACGCTGCCGTCCTGCATCAGGCTCATCGCCCGGGTCAGGAAGTCCGGCATCGGGACAAAATCCGCATCGAGGATCGAGATGAACTCCGGCCGCTCAGCCAGCCCGGAAACGTGCTGGAGCGCATGATTGATGTTGCCGGCCTTGGCGTGGCGGTTGTCCGGGCGGGCCAGATAGTTGCAGCCGAGCTCCTGGGCGAGCCGGCGCAGCCAGAGCCGGCGCCCGTCGTCGAGCACCCAAACGCGGTAGTTCGGATAGTTCAGCCCGGTCGCGCCGATGATGGTGCGCTCCAGGATCGCCTTCTCCTCATTGTAGGTGCAGATGAAGACGTCCACGAGCGGCGCAGCCGCGCTCGCTCTGGATCGACGCAGGATCGCATTGACCTCGGGTGAGCGGTCGATGGTCCGGCTGAGGAACAGCAGCGACAGGCACACGGCGATCATCGAGGCCGCCTCGGCCGCAACGAAGGGATAGCCGACCAGCGCGTCGGCGGTGAGGCCCGGAGGCGGCAAGGTGTGGGTCACCCGCCACGCGAAATAGTGGACCAGCAGGACGAACGACATGCCGGTCATCATGACGCGGGCCAGGGTCTGCTCGCGGTGGAGCAGGGGCAGGATTGCAAGACAGGCGCCGAAGGCGACCAGCCCGGGCGCAAATGCCGCCATCATGACTTTGCCGCGTCCGCGTTGAACACCACACGCCCGGTGCGGCCGACCGCGCAATCCTTGCCCGTGGTGTCGAGCGCCGGCATCGAGACCGTCACCCGATAGGGTTCCTTGTTCAGCGCATCCGGATTGATCGCAAGGTTCGCGGGCGCGCCCGACGCGCCGGTGAGATTGACGATCTCGCCCTGGAGCGCGGCGCTGCCGTCATTCGGCTCGAAGCTCGCCTGCTCGCCGAGCTTCAGCCCGTTGTAGACGTTCTCGGTGACGTTCGCCGTGACCACCGCGCCGCTGCAATCGAGCAGCTTGAGCAAGGGCTGCCCGGCCCTGACGTCCTCGCCGGGCGAGGTCATCATCTCCCAGATGCGGCCGCCGACCGGAGCCTTGATGTCGGCTTCGGCCCGGTTGACGTAGTGCAGCTGCTCGGCGGCGATCTCGTGGGTCAGCCAGTCGATCTCGGCATCGGCATGCGCCAGATCGGCGCGCAGGTCGCTGACGCGCTGGCGCATCTCCTCCTCGCGCTGCACGGAGCTCGGCCGGTCATTGTAGCTGTCGCCGAGATAGGTGCCGTTCCTTGCCGCGGTGAGCTCGACCTTGGCGGCGTCGAGGCGCCGTCGAGCGCCGATTTCGGTCTGCTGCGAGATCGCCTGCTCGCGCGTCAGGCGGGCCATTTCGACCGTCGACACGCTGCCCGACTTGATCAGCGACGACGCCCGCTCGACGGCGGCCACGGCCTCCTCCCGCCGTGCGGCGGCGGCCTCGATCGCGGTCTGAATTTCGGCGATCCGGGCCTCGAGCTGGAGGATGCGGCCGTCGCGGAACTGGCCGGCCTGGCGGGCAAGATCCTGTTGCGCCGTCTCGGCGGCCGCAAGCTTGGCGGCCAGACTCGGGCGCTCATTTTCCAACCGGGACATTTGCCGCCGGAGATCATCGAGCCGCGCGCGATCGCCGCGCGCGTTGACGACGTGAAGGATCGCATCGCCCTCGCGAACCACGCTGAGCTGCGTGGATTTCTGCGGCTCCGCGCTCACGGTGCCGTCGATCGGTGACCGCAAGGTCACGATCCTGGCATTGACCACAGCCTCCACGCTCGAGGTCTGCAACACGGCCCTGAGCGGCAGCCATCCGAAGACGGCGACGATGGCAAGGCCAATGCCGACCTTGAGCAGGCGGCGAACCATCCGGCCTGAGCCTGCAGGCGCTTCGGGATGGGGAGCGCCATCGCTGATCGGCTCCTCATGCTCCGGCTGCAGCCGTTCCTGCAGATCGCGCTGCAATCCCCGTGCGCCCTCGGACTCACCCTTGGTGACGGAATTGTTGTCTTCGGGAAACGGCTTGTGCTGCTGTGCCTGATTCATGATAACCGGCCCCTGATCTGTCAGTGCGCGAACCAACGCACAGCTCTGCAGAGCGATGCCGTTGCCGGACAGATCCAATAATCAGGTGCTTCAAAAGCGGCTAAAGCGAAGGGGGCATCTTTCGAAAAAATTGCTGCAATTTGCCGCGGTCGGGACCCTGGCGCGGGAGCCGGGCGTCGACGGGTCGTTCCCGGTACGCCATTGCGCAGCTGAGGGCGCCTGCAGGACCGAGCCCGGAATCCATCAGGCCGGGGCTAGGCGGGAATGGATTCCGGGCTCTCACGGAGGCTGTGATCGGACCCGTCTTGCGCGACCCAGGCGTGAGCAGCCAGCGCTTCGGTCCCGGCAGCCTGCCGGACTTCGAATTCAGGGTCGGCTACCACCCTGAATCCGGCACGTCGAATTGCGGCTGCAGCGCCGCCAGGCTCGCTCCCAGCAAGGCCAGATAGCTGGCCTGACAGACCACCACGCCCAGATCGAATGCGTCCAGCAGATCGATCCACGGGCTGTCGGCCAGCGTGCTTGCTGTTTGCTTGCCACCATCGATAACGGAAGGCTGGAAGCTGCGATCGCGTCTCCGAGGCCTTGCCTCGTGGTCGACGTCGTCGGAGCAAACGATCAGATGCAGGCGCGCGCTGGGCATTTCAATCTCCGTCTCTGATTGGCGATTGCTGAACCCCGGAAATCTCTACCGTCATCGAGTTACCCAATAAGCGTAGTCACCGGGATGGAACGGGCCATTGAACGGAGGTTGATCGGACCGTTACATTCGGTGGGGACGACTCATACTTGAGTTTAGGTCGCAACCTGGACCTGAGCGCGCTCGACGGCTTCGCTTTCTGCGCGATCTCACGGATGTGGACCGCCAAAAAGGCCAGCGTGATCCCGTCCGGGCGGCAAGAAAGCTGCTAATATACAGTCTGTTGGGAGGGCGACGTTGTCGCCGCTGATGGTAGCAGTCACCTAGCGACGCAGCGCGGCCCATGATGATGGCCAAGTGCCGGTGCTGCCGATGATCCGCGACCCGACCACGAAGTCCTGGTCAGCCGAGCAATGGCTGCTCGGCGGCATGGTGCTGGCCTTGGCGGCAACCTGCATCGGGCTGTTGCTTGGTCCACAGCCGGCCGCTTCCGCCCATCTGATTGCCCTGGCGCTGCTCGTCGCGTCGCTGACCGCCGCATTGCTGATGATCCGCCTGGTTGGCCGTTCGCAAAGGCGGATGGAAGCCATGTTGCGCGGCCGGGCCAGCGGCGAGGAGCGCGCGATGGAGGCGCTGCGCAATAGCGAAGCGCAATGGAAGGAGGTATTTGAACACAACCCGGTCATGTACTTCATGGTCGACGCAACGGGCCTCGTGCTGTCGGTCAACACGTTCGGCGCGGCACAACTCGGCTACACCGTCGACGAGCTGCTTGGACAATCGGTGCTGCGGGTCTTTGCCGCCGAAGACCGGGATATGGTCCAGCGCAACGTCGCGGCATGCCTCGACAACATCGGCCAGACCCACAATTGGGAAATCCGGAAGGTCCGCAAGGACGGATCACGGCTTTGGGTTCGCGAAAACGCCAAGGCCGTGCGGCGGCTGGGCGATCAGCTGATCGTGCTGATCGCATGCGAGGATATTACCGAGCGCAAGCACGCCGAAAATGCGCTGCAGCAAAGTGAAATGTACCTGACCGAAGCCCAGCGATTGAGCCACACCGGCAGCTTCGGCTGGCACGTCGCCAGCGGCGAGATCATCTGGTCCGAAGAGACGTTCAGGATCTTCGAATTCGACAGGGCTCCTTCCATCACGCATGCCACGGTGCTGCAGCGCGTCCATCCGGATGATCGCGCCCGCGTGCAACGGACCATCGACCGCGCTTCGCTCGACGGCAAGGACTTCGAGCACGGCTATCGATTGCTGATGCCCAATGGGGCGATCAAGTTTGTTCACGCCAGGGCGCATGCGGTGACGAACCTTTCGGGCAACACCGAATTTGTCGGCGCGGTCACCGACGTGACCGCCCGCAAGCGAGCCGAGGCGGAATTGCACGAAGCGCAGACCAACCTCGCGCACGTCACGCGCGTGACGGCGCTCGGCGAGCTCGCCGCATCGATCGCCCATGAAGTGAACCAGCCGCTCGCCGCCGTGGTCACCAATGCCGCGGCATGCCTGCGGTGGCTCAACCGGGCGGCCCCCGATCTGAACGAAGCCCGCGGCGCGGTCAGGTCGATCATCAGCGACGGCAACCGCGCGGGCGAGGTCATCCAGCGCGTCCGCGCGATGGTGAACAAGACGACCGATCAGAAGGCGCCGCTCGACATCAATGACGTCATCAACCAGGTGATCGGCCTGGTGCAGCATGAACTGCAGAGCCATCTCGTATCCTTGCAGCTCGACCTCGCTCCCGCGCTCCCGTCTGTCGTCGCCGACCGTATCCAGCTGCAGCAAGTCATCCTCAACCTGGTCCTCAACGGCATCGAGGCCATGCAGCCGGTCACGGACAGGCCGCGGGAACTCGTGATCCGGACGCGCCATGACGAGGCCGGGCAGATCGTGGTCACGGTCACCGACTGTGGTGTCGGGATCGCCGCCGAGAATGCCGAACGGCTGTTCGACGCCTTCTACACCACCAAGGCCAGCGGCATGGGAATGGGATTGTCGATCTGCCGATCGATCGTCGAGGCCCACCGAGGCCGCCTATGCGTGGCCGCAAACATCGGCCCCGGTACGACGTTCCAGTTCACCTTGCCACTGCGCGAAGAGGATCATGCATGGTGACCGGGCGCGCGACATCGCCTTCGGGTCTGGCAAGCGCCGAGGACCCCATCGTCTTCGTCGTCGACGACGACGCGTCCGTGCGCGACGCACTGAGCAATCTGTTCCGGTCCGTCGGCTTGCGGACCGCAGCGTTCGGCTCGGCGCATGAATTTCTGCAGCGCAAGCCCCCGGATGTCCCGAGCTGCCTGATCCTCGACATCAGGTTGCCGCGGGTGAGCGGGCTGGACTTTCAGGCGGAGCTGGCGAAGGTCGGCATCCACATTCCGATCATCTTCATGACCGGCCACGGCGATATCCCGATGACGGTCAGGGCCATGAAGGCCGGCGCGGTCGACTTCCTGACCAAGCCGTTTCGCGACCAGGACATGCTGGATGCCGTCACGACAGCGATCGAGCGCGACCGGAATCGTCGCGATGAGGCCAAGGTTCTCGCAAACCTGCGCGCCGCCTTCGCGACCCTGACGCCGCGGGAACGCCAGATCATGAGCCTCGTCACCGCGGGGCTCATGAACAAGCAGGTCGCCGCAGAAATCGGCGTAGCCGAGATCACGGTCAAGATCCATCGCGGGCACATCATGCGGAAGATGGCGGCGAAATCGTTGCCCGACCTGGTCAGGATGGCACAGATGCTCGGCATCGGGCAGGCATCCGGCGGGGCGCAAACCTAAGTATGATTCTCCGGCCCCGATTGGCGACGCACTGTGGTCGGCACAAGATCGCACCACCAGGGGCCCCTCCGGGCCGGGAAAACTCCTTGCCAAATCCGCCAGTGATATCAATCATCGACGATGACATGTCGGTTCGCACCGCGACCGACAACCTCGTCAGGTCGCTGGGCTACGCGGTCGAGACCTACGCGTCGGCCGAGGAATTTCTGCACTCGCCTCGCCTGAACGACACATCCTGCGTGATCGCGGATGTCAGGATGCCGGCCATGAGCGGGCTCGACCTGCAGAGCCACCTGATTGCCAGCGGACGCCGCTTTCCGTTCATTTTCGTCACGGCGTTCTCCGTCGAAAGCGATCGAATCCGGGCGCTGAAGGCTGGAGCGATCTGCTTTCTGAGCAAGCCCTGCGACGGGGACGTCCTGATCAAATGCCTCGATACCGCCCTCGCGCAGCACAGCACAGCGCCGGGTGCGTGAGTTGAATCAGCCATCACCGCGCCGGCTATACGCAAGGATGATGCCACAAAACATCTGGACAAGTTGCGCATGGATGGCGGCGGCGCGAGAGTTCGCATCGTCGTCCTTCGGGAAGATCGACGGCGAGGACAGCACCAGACATTTTGATTGGCAGATGGCAATTCCTCGGAGGGAGGTCGCCATGCGTGCGGAACCGCGCTGCGCCCAGTGTGACAGCGAAGAGCCCAAGATCATCTGTTTGCGAAATCCGGCGGGTGAACGCTATTGCGGACGCCTGTGCCTTTACAAAGGTCAGGAGAATTTCATCCGCTGGTTCACGCGTTCGAATGCGGAGGCGGTGTCATGACAGCCCGTTGCGGAAACCCGGGATGCAAACGGCCTTTCGGGCTGATCCGACATAGCTGGTATTTTGAGCAGTTTTGCTCGACGAAGTGCCGCGACGTCCACAAGCGGCAGCTGGAGCGCAACAAGGCCTATTGGAAGTGGCTATATCCCTTCCCCAGAACCGGCGCCCCATCGAAAAGCCGATCTGACGGCGAGTGCCAACAGCGCCTGAGGGAAGCTCCATGACGACGGTCGATGCGATGCTGGCAGGAGCGATCCTCGCGTGGGTGCCCTCGTTCGTTGTCTTCCTCTATATCGTGCGCGATCTGCGCAACATGCCCCGCGAAGATCTCGATTGATTACCGCACCGGCGGCTGAAGTGGTCCGCTATACCTCCACGCCCTCGTGACGCAGCAGCCAGCGCTTGCGCTCCAGCCCGCCGCCATATTTGACCAGCGAGCCGTTGGCGCCGATCAGGCGGTGGCAGGGCACGACGACGCTGATCGGGTTGGAGCCGTTGGCATGGCCGACCGCGCGCATCGCGTTCGGCGCGTTCAGTTTCGCCGCCAGCGCGCCGTAGCTCATGGTGGTGCCCGGCGCAATCTTCGGCAGCGCGTGCCAGACCTTCTGCTGGAACGGCGTGCCGGCGACGCGCCATTCGACATCGGTAAGCCGATTGAGATCGCCCTTGAAATAATCGCCGAGCGCCTTGCGCATCGCAGCCGGCGCGCGGCCGTCCCGCAGCGTCACGGCGCCATAATGCAGCCGCAGCAGGTCGAGCATGCGCCCTTCATAGTCGTCCCAGTCGAGCGCGCGCAGCACGCCATCATCATCGGTGACTAGCAGCGCCGTGCCGATCGGGGTCTTGAGACGGTCGAGGTTGAAGGTCTGCGCTGTCTTGCGGTCAGCCATTGTCATATCTCGGGCAAGCGGATCGGTCGGCATACAATTCACCGCCCGCATGCTAGCGTCCACCCGAATTCCGGCGAGCGCGTTTTTGAGCGAAGTGGGCACCGGTTCGCGTGAAGAAAACGCGTCAAAACAGGAATCTTGAACTTCGGTTCTGATTCAATCAGAACCGAAGCTCTGGGGGGACCGCAATATGCTGTTGCTTGCCAATGTTCTGGTCGCGGTGGACCAGGCCGCTCGGGCTGAAGACCTTCCGCAACTCGATCGAGAAGGCAACGGATACTGCGGTGCTCGCCGCCAATCAGGGGCTCTATAACGGCTTCCTCGCCGCCGGACTGATCTGGGGCCTGGTGCACGGCAACGCCGGCTTCGCGTTCCAGATCAAGACATTCTTCCTGCTCTGCGTGATCGTCGCCGGCGTCTATGGCGCCGCCACTGTCAGCCGCCGCATTCTTTATGTGCAGGCAGCTCCGGCTGCGCTCGCGCTGATCCTGCTCTGGCTTGCTTAAAGCGCGGGCGCGCTTTTGTTTTTCCTGAGCATGATCCGCTCGGGAAAGCCGCATCACACTTTTGGATCATGCTCAAACGCGACATCGCGCGCAGGGTGCCTCGTCTTGCAATGCCCCCGACGTTCCTCCATCATCCCCGACAACGGTGACATCCGCCGGCCGTCGCTTGCGGACAAGATCACCGGCAACATGGGAGGTCACGGACATGAGAAGCGTGCAATTGCTCGCTGCGACGGCGCTTGCGATCGCGTTGTCGGTTACATCGGCCACCGCGCAGAAGAAATACGACGTCGGCGCGACCGACACCGAGATCAAGATCGGCCAGACCGTGCCGTTCTCGGGCCCGGCATCCGCCTATGCCGGCATCGGCAAGACCCAGGCCGCCTATATCAAGATGATCAACGAGCAGGGCGGCATCAACGGCCGCAAGCTCAACCTGATCCAGTATGACGACGCCTATTCGCCGCCGAAGGCGGTCGAGCAGGTGCGCAAGCTCGTCGAGGGCGACGAGGTGCTGTTCACGTTCCAGATCATCGGCACGCCGTCGAATGCCGCCGTGCAGAAATACCTGAATGCCAGGAAGGTGCCTCAGCTGCTCGCCTCCACCGGCGCGTCGCGCTTCTCCGATCCGCAGAATGCGCCGTGGACGATCGCGTTCAACCCGAACTACCAGTCGGAGGGACGCATCTACGCCAAATACATCCTGGCCAATCACCCGAACGCCAAGATCGGCATCTTCTACCAGAACGACGATCTCGGCCGCGACTACATCACCGGCCTGAAGAGCGGGCTCGGCGACAAGGCCGCGAGCATGATCGTCACCGAGGTATCCTACGAGCTGACCGACCCGACGGTCGATTCCCAGATCGTGAAGCTGAAGGCCGCCGGGGTCGATTTGGTGTATGACGCCTCGACACCGAAATTCGCCGCGCAGGCGATCCGCAAGATCGCCGACCTCAACTGGAACCCGGTGCACATCCTCGACATCAATGCGAGCCCGGTGTCGGCGACGCTGAAGCCGGCCGGTCTCGACATCTCCAAGGGCATCATCTCGACCAATTACGGCAAGGATCCCGCCGACCCGCAATGGAAGGACGATCCCGGCGTGAAGGCCTATTTCGCGTTCATGGACAAGTATTATCCGGAAGGCGACAAGCTCAACACCGTCAACACCTACGGCTACTCGACGGCCGAACTGCTGATCCAGGTGCTCAAGCAATGCGGCGACGACCTCACCCGCGAGAACCTGATGAAGCAGGTGACCAGCCTGAAGAAGTTCGTGCCGAGCCTCGCGCTGCCGGGCATGTCGATCACGACGGGACCGAACGACTACCGCATCAACAAACAAATGCAGATGATGAAGTTCAACGGCGAGCGCTGGGAGCTGTTCGGCCCGATCATCGAGGACACCGGACCGGCGGGCTAATGGCTTCGCCATTTAAGACCCGTCATGCTGAGGAGGCCGCGCAGCGGCCGTCTCGAAGCACGACGGCCCAGTTGGGGGCCGTTCATCCTTCGAGACGCGCTACGCGCTCCTCCAGCGACAAAGGCGTAGCCTTTGCGCGGGGATGACGGGGATAATGCGGTTGCGGCGGGAGGTTCGACGAACTCAACCCACCTTCCGTGACACGCTCGGCGCGCCCCCGAGCGTCCCTTTTTCGCATCGCCCCCTACTTTGGTTGACTGAAATCGCTCACCTTTTCGGCAGCGCTCGTCTTGCGTTGCAATAACGGTTCCTCCAGTATCCCGGCCCAGCGATGGCGACCGCGGGACCTTGAACCCGCGGACAAGATCATCGGCCAACCATCAGTCACGTGAGGGAAACAGCATCATGAGGAACGGGATTTTCCACCTGGTCACGGGAACGGCGCTCGCGATTGCGCTGTCCGCAAGTCCGGCCTTTGCGCAGAAGAAATACGATCCCGGCGCAAGCGACACCGAGATCAAGATCGGCCAGACCGTCCCCTTCTCCGGACCGGCCTCCGCCTATGCCTCGATCGGCAAGACCCAGGCGGCCTATTTCAAGATGATCAACGATCAGGGCGGCATCAACGGCCGCAAGATCAACCTGATCCAGTATGACGACGCCTATTCGCCGCCCAAGGCCGTCGAGCAGGTGCGCAAGCTCGTCGAGAGCGACGAGGTGCTCTTGACCTTCCAGATCGTCGGCACGCCGTCGAACGCCGCCGTGCAGAAATATCTCAACGCCAAGAAGGTGCCGCAGCTGTTTGCCGCCACCGGCGCCTCGAAATTCACCGACCCGAAGAACTTCCCCTGGACGCTCGGCTTCAACCCGAACTACTTCGTCGAAGGCCGCATCTACGGCCAGTACATCCTGAAGGAGCATCCCAACGCCAAGATCGGCGTGCTCTATCAGAACGACGACCTCGGCAAGGATTATCTGAACGGCATCAAGGCCGGCCTCGGCGACAAGGCCGCCAAGATGATCGTGGCCGAAGCCTCCTACGAGGTCTCCGACCCGACCATCGATTCCCAGGTGATCAAGATCAAGGATGCCGGCGCCGACCTGTTCTTCTCGGCCTCGACGCCGAAGCAGGCGGCGCAGGCGATCAAGAAGATCGCCGAGCTTGGCTGGCATCCGATCCACATCGTCGACATCAACGCGACCTCGGTCGGCGCCGTGCTGCAGCCGGCGGGCCTGGAAGCCTCCAAGGGCCTGATCAGCACCAATTACGGCAAGGATCCGGCCGATCCGCAGTGGAAGGACGATCCGGGCATGAAGCGCTATTTCGACTTCATGGCCAAGTACTATCCCGACGGCGACAAGAACTCGAACTTCAACACCTATGGCTACTCGACCGCCCAGCTGATGGTGCATGTGCTGAAGCAGTGCGGCGACGACCTGACCCGCGACAACGTGCTGAAGCAGGCGACCAACCTGAAGAATGTCGAGCTCGACATGGCGCTGCCCGGCATCAAGGGCAACACCGCGCCGAACGACTATCGCGTCAACAAGCAGCTGCAGATGATGCGCTTCAACGGCGAGCGCTGGGAGCTGTTCGGCCCGATCCTCGAGGATGCCGGCCCGGCGGGTTAGTGTTCGCGCAGGTTTGAATGCGATCGGCGGCCTCCGGGCCGCCGATTTGTTTTTGCGATGAGCGCCGCCATCTATCCCCGTCACCCCCGCGCAAAGGCTTCGCCTTTGTCGCTGGAGGAGCCGCGAAGCGGCGTCTCGAAGGATGCACGGCCACTAGCGGGGCCGTGCATCCTTCGAGACGCGCTACGCGCTCCTCAGGATGACGGGATAGAAATCTCGCTTCCTGCTCTCACCCCGGTATCTCGCCGAAATTCTTGCCTACCGGCAGCACCGCATGCCGGATCAGGCGCGAATCCTCCACGCCCGCCTGGCGGTGCTTTACGGCCTCGCGATAGACGGGATCGCGGATCATCTCGACGAAGGCGGCGACGCTCGGATATTCCGCGATGAAGCAGTGATCCCAGCGCTCCTCCTGCGGACCGATCAGCATCAGCTCGAAGCGGCCTTGCCAGACGATGCGGCCGCCGAGCCGTTCGAACACCGGTCCGCTCTCGCGGCCGTAGGCCGCATAAGCCTCCGCGCCGGTGGCCTTGCGGCCGTCGGGATAGGCGGCCCATTCGCGCAAGCGCACCAGGTTGAGCATGTGGATCGGGCCCGGCCGGTTGTTGTCCCGGAATTGCGCGAAGACGTCCTTGGTCGGATCGATATGGCCCATGCGGTGCTCCTTCGTTTTCTTGTTCCCTGGCGCGATCGCTCGATCGCGCTCTTCCATCCTGTTTGAGCATGATCTCCGCGCAAACGCTCCGCGTTTGTCGCGAGGCAAAACCGGTGTCCACTTTTCCTGATCATGCTCCTTATGTAGCATGCGCTGCCTCACCTCCTAATCCCCCGTTAAGCTTTGCGTAACCGCCCCTTAAACCGGGAACGCTAGCGTGCGTCCCTGTCAGGGTGTGAGCGTTGCGGATGGCGTGGGGACGTAAAAAAGGCGGTGGACGCAAGGAGCCGTTGTTCGGGCTTCCGGCCGCGCTTGCCGACCTCAAACTGTCGCCGTCCGATCGCATTCCCGGCGGCGACGACGACAAGCCCGCCAAATCCAAACCCAAGAGCAGCGACAGGAGCAGCGATTCCGGTAGCGAGAAACCGCGCCCGTCGCGCAGCGGCAGCAAGCGGCGCAGCAAGTCGCGCGGCCTCAGTATCGGCCGCCTGTTCTATTGGACCGCGGTGCTCGGCCTGTGGGCCGGCATTGCGGTGATCGGTGTCGTGGTGTGGGTCGGCGCGCATCTGCCGCCGATCCAGTCGCTGGAGATTCCCAAGCGTCCGCCGACGATCCAGATCGTCGGTATCGACGGCAGCGTGCTGGCGCAACGCGGCGAGATGGCCGGCGCCAACATCGCGCTGAAGGATCTGCCGCCCTATCTGCCGAAGGCCTTCATCGCGATCGAGGACCGCCGCTTCTATTCGCATTACGGCGTAGACCCGGTCGGCGTCCTGCGCGCGGCGGTGACCAACATCCTGCATCGCGGCGTCTCGCAGGGCGGCTCGACGCTGACCCAGCAGCTCGCCAAGAACCTGTTCCTGACCCAGGAGCGCACCATGCAGCGCAAGCTGCAGGAGGCCGAGCTCGCGCTCTGGCTGGAGCGCAAGCATTCCAAGAACGAGATCCTCGAGCTTTATCTCAACCGGGTCTATTTCGGTTCCGGTGCCTATGGCGTCGAGGCCGCAGCCCAGCGCTATTTCGGCAAGTCGGCGAAGAGCGTCACGCTACCGGAAGCCGCGATGCTCGCGGGGCTCGTCAAGTCGCCGTCGCGGCTGGCGCCAAACCGCAACCCGGAAGGCGCCGAGCAGCGCGCGCAGGTCGTGCTTGCGGCGATGGCCGACGCCAAGTTCATCACCGAGGCGCAGGCCAAGGCCTCGATCGGCCAGCCCTCGATTGCGGTGAAGCCGGCCGGCGCCGGCACCGTGAACTATGTCGCCGACTGGATCGGCGAAGTGCTCGACGATCTGGTCGGCCAGATCGACCAGGACATCGTGGTGCAGACCACGATCGATCCGAAGCTGCAGAACGTCGCCGAAGCCGCCATCATCGATGAGCTCGCCGCCAAGAGCGTGAAGTTCAATGTCAGCCAGGGCGCGCTGGTGGCGATGACGCCGGACGGCGCGGTGCGCGCCATGGTCGGCGGACGGAACTACTCGGAGAGCCAGTACAATCGCGCGGTCGCCGCGAAGCGGCAGCCGGGCTCGGCGTTCAAGCCGTTCGTCTATCTCACCGCGGTCGAAGCAGGGCTGACGCCGGACACCATCCGCACCGACGCGCCGCTCGACATCAAGGGCTGGAAGCCGGAGAACTACACCCACGAATATTTCGGCTCGGTGACATTGACCCAGGCGCTGGCGATGTCGCTGAACACGGTTGCGGTGCGGCTCGGCGTCGAGGTCGGCGCCAAGAATGTGGTGCGTACCGCGCACCGGCTCGGCATCTCCTCCAAGCTTGAGCCCAACGTCTCGATCGCGCTCGGCACCTCGGAGGTCTCGGTGATCGAGCTGGTCGGGGCTTATGCGCCGTTCGCCAATGGCGGCTACGTGGTGTCGCCCCACGTGGTGACCAAGATCAAGACCAGTTCGGGCAAGCTGCTCTATGACCGCCCGACCGATCCGCCCAACCAGGTGATCGAGCCGCGCTATGATTCAATGATGAACAGCATGATGCGCGAGACGCTGATTTCCGGCACCGCGCGCAAGGCGGAGATTCCGGGCTGGACCGCCGCCGGCAAGACCGGCACCAGCCAGGATTATCGCGACGCCTGGTTCATCGGCTACACCGCCAAGCTCGTCACCGGCGTCTGGCTCGGCAACGACGACAATTCACCGACCAAGAAGGCGACCGGCGGCGGCTTGCCGGTCGAAGTGTGGACCCGCTTCATGAAGGCGGCGCATCAGGGCGTGCCGGTCGCGGCGATCCCGAACTCGCAAGGCAGTTGGGGGCCGGCGAACCTGATGCAGATCTCGTCGCAGGTCACCGCGCCGTCGGCGCCGGCGGGACCGATGCAGATTCAGCCGCCGATGCAGGCACCGCAGCCGCAGGCGCCGGTGCCATCCGGCGGCGGCTATTATCGCCCGCCATCGCCGATGCCGGCCCGCGCCTCGGCGCCGCCCAACCCGAACGCGCGGCCGGAGGCGGCAGCAGGACTGGACGGCTGGCTGGCGGATCGGTTGTTTCGGTAAGGCGCCGGGCGGACGAACCGCGTAGCTTCGTAGCCCGGATGAAGCGGAGCGAAATCCGGGGACAGGTCGCGCCGCGTTGAGAGCCGCCCCGGATTGCGCTTCGCTCCATCCGGGCTACGCACGGGATCCAGTACGCCGCGGTTTATCCGCTGAAATACAACTGTCTCTGGAATACTGGATCGCCCGCTTTCGCGGGCGATGGCAGCAACGTTCGGGGCGAAGAGGTCCCCTACTCCTGAATCCCGTAGCGGTGCAGGTCGTTGCCGTAGGTATCGAGCCAGTTCTTGGCGCGCATCACCGACGCGCAGACCTTGTCGACCACCCGCCAGAACCGCGCCGAGTGGTTCATCTCGACAAGATGGGCGACCTCATGCGCGGCGAGGTAATCGAGCACGAAGGGCGGCGCCAGGATCAGCCGCCATGAGAACGACAGCGAACCCGCCGAGGTGCACGAGCCCCAGCGGCTCGACTGATCGCGGATCGATATCCGGCGTACCCGCACGCCGAGTTCCGCGGCGTGAAGCTGCGCCGCCTTCTGCAGATCCTTGCGCGCCTCGCGCTTGAGGAAGTCGTGCACGCGGCGATCCATGTGCTCGACGCCGCCGGCGACGCAAATGATCTTCTCGCCGCTGTCGCGCGTCTCGGTCCACACCGTGCCGCGCTCGCCCGAGCGGTGCACCAGGCGATGCGGCACGCCGCGCAACGGCACCACGGTGCCGGGCTGGAACGGCGCGGCCTTCGGCAAGCGGCCAAGACGGGCGGCAATCCAGCCGCCATGGAGATTGGCGAACTCCTTGGCTTCAGGAATCGTGCCGCGCGGCGGCATCGTCAGGATCGCCTCGCGATCGGTCGGATGTATCCTGAGCGTGTAGCGGCGCGCGCGCCTGTGCCGGCGCAATCTGACGGTGAAGAATTGGGAGCCGTGTCTGACCAATACGGTCGCGGGTTCGGCAGGCCGCCGATAGAGGAGCGCGCGAGTAGCCATTTCTGAGAGTCCGGGGAGCAGGAGTTCGCCCGAACTTTGCCATATCCGCCGCCAGGGAAAGCGCTCAGCGCAAAAACAAATCATTTGCCCAATATACAGGGGCTGGCCGTTAATTGACCTCTACCGGCAGGGGTCGGAACCGGAATTTTTCTAATGAATCGGAGTCGCGAACAAGGCTCAAAGGATGAAGTTAAATTCACCCCTTGAGCTTTGCCCGATTTGAGATTCTTTTAGTTAAATCAGTGGCTTGCGTGACCACGAAAATCGCGGCCGGGGCGATACCTATTCGGCGGCGGCGACCAGGGAAAGCCGCGTATTGGCCGCCGAAACCATGAAATCGGAGATTCGCGGCACGATTTCGGAGCGGAAACGCGAGCCGTTGAACACGCCGTAGTGCCCGACGCCCTTCTGCACGTAATGCACGCGGCGATGGTTCGGAATCGCGGTGCAGAGCGCGTGCGTCGCCTCGGTTTGACCGAGGCCGGAGATGTCGTCCTTCTCGCCTTCAACCGTCATCAGCGCGACGCGGCGGATCTTCGACGGATCGACCGGCTTGCCGCGATGGGTCATCTCGCCCTTCGGCAGCGCGTGCTTGACGAAGACGAGATCGACGGTCTGCAGGTAATATTCGGCGGTGAGGTCCATCACCGCGAGATATTCGTCATAGAATTCGCGGTGCTTGTCGACGAGATCGCCGTCACCCTTGACCAGATTGGCAAACAGCGCCTTGTGCGCGTCCATGTGCCGGTCGAGGTTCATGCTGATGAAGCCGTTGAGCTGCAGGAAGCCCGGATAGACGTCACGCATCACGCCCGGATGCGGGAACGGCACCTTGGTGATGACATTGTTGCGGAACCACTCGATGCCGCGCTCTTCCGCGAGGTTGTTGACCGCGGTCGGATTGCGCCTGGTGTCGATCGGCCCGCCCATCAGCGTCATCGACAGCGGCACGAACGGGTCGTTATTGGCTTCCATCACCGAAACAGCCGCCACGACAGGCACCGAAGGCTGGCACACCGCGATGACGTGCATGTTGCCGCCGAGCGCGTGCAGCATCTCGATCAGGTAGTCGACATAGTCCTCGAGATCGAACCGGCCGGCCGCGAGCGGCACCATGCGCGCATCGGCCCAATCGGTGATGTAGACCTCGTGCGTCGGCAGGAACGCCTCGACCGTGCCACGCAGCAGCGTTGCATAGTGGCCGGACATCGGCGCCACGATCAGCACGCGCGGCTGCGGCGAGCGCAACGGCCGCGTCAGCTTGCGATCGAAATGCAGCAGGCGGCAGAACGGCTTTTCCCAGATCGAACGGACCTCGACCGGGGTGCGGATGCCGTTGACCTCGGTCGTCGGCAGGTTCCATTCGGGCTTGCCGTAGCGGCGCGTGGTGCGCTCGAACAGCTCACAGCCGGCGGCGATCGACTTGCCGAACTCGGTGTGGGTCCACGGATTGAGCGGATTCTGAAACAGGATCTTGGTGGCGTCGGTCACCGCGCGCACCGGGTTGAGCGACGCATGCGCCATCTCGTACATCCAGTACAACGGCGTCGTGAGTGCCGGGCTGCCTTCCGCCGCTAGTGGCGGGGCACCGCCAAATTCACCGATGGGCATAGTATTTTCAGACCCCTGTTTTGCGCCGCAGCATACTGACCAATGCGTAACAATGCGTCAATGCGCCGCGAGCCGAATCTGGGGTCGATATCGGGCTAATACACCGAGAATCCACGAGAAAGTGACATTTATTCACCACCGGCGAGCAGCGAGCCGTTGCGCTTGGCGCTCTGCAAAAGGGCAAGGAAGATCGCAAAAGAGGCAGCGAACAGGACCGCGTTGATGACCAGCGCCCACGCCATCAGGTCGGCGCGGAAGACGTGATCGATCAACAGCGAGCGCATGCCTTCGAACACGTAAGTCGGCGGCAGCGTCCAGGCGACAGCTTGCAGCCAGGCCGGCAGCACCTCGACCGGATAATAGATGCAGGCGAGCGGCATCACCGCGAACATCAGCGTCCAGACGATGCTTTCCGCCCCTAACCCGTTGCGCAGCACGAGGCCCGAGGCGAACACGCCGACCGACCAGCTTGTGAAGATCAGATTGCAGAAGAACGCGATCAGCGACAGCCCGATGGCGTAGAAGTTGAAGCCGAAAAAGAACAGCGCCAGCAGCGTCATCGGGATCACGCCGATGGCGAGCCGGATCAGGCTCATGATCATCAGCGAGAGCAGGAATTCGATCGGCTTCAGCGGGCTCATCATCAGGTTGCCGAGATTGCGCGCCCACATCTCCTCCAGGAACGAGATCGAGAAGCCGAGCTGCCCTCGGAACAGGATGTCCCACAGGATCACGGCGCCGATCAGCGTGCCGCCCGCCTTGGCGAAGAAGCCGGATGCCTGCGAGATGTAATTCTGCAGGAAGCCCCAGGTGATGATCTGCAATGCCGGCCAGTAGACCAGCTCCAGCAGCCGCGGCCATGACGACATCAAGAGATACCAATAGCGCAGCACCATCGCGTTGATGCGTTGCAGTGAAATGGCGTGCTGGTGCTGGCTGACGAGTTCGCTCATGGTGCACCCTCCCGCACCCGGCCGCGCGCCACGTCGAGAAACACCTCCTCCAGCGTGTCGCGGTTGTAGCGCGCCATGATCCGCTCGGGGCTGTCGTCGTCCTCGATCTTGCCGCGCTTCATGATGATGACGCGGTCGCAGAGGCGCTCGACCTCCAGCATGTTGTGTGACGCCAGCAGGATGGTCGCGTTATGGGTCTTGCGATAGGTCTCGAGATGCTGCCGCACCCAGTCGGCGGTATCCGGGTCGAGCGATGCGGTCGGCTCGTCGAGCAGCAAGAGGTCCGGCTCGTTGATCAGCGCCTTCGCCAGCGCGACGCGGGTCTTCTGCCCGGCGGAGAGCTTGCCGTTGGAGCGGTCGAGGAATTCCTTGAGATCGAGATCGTCGGCGAGCTGGTCGATCCGGTCGCGCAAATTCTGCACGGCATAGAGACGGCCGAAAATGGTCAGGTTCTGCCGCACCGTGAGCCGCATCGGCATGTCGACATAGGGGCTTTCGAAATTCATCCGGCCGAGCACATCGTAGCGCTGCTCAGGGATTCGTGCACCGAGCACCTCGACGCTGCCCGAGGTCGGCAGCACCAGGCCCATGATCATCGCGATCGTCGTGGTCTTGCCGGCGCCGTTGCCGCCGAGCAGGCCGGTGATGCTGCCGCGCGCGATACGGAACGAGATATCGTCGACCGCGCGGGTGGTCTTGTAGAGCTTGACCAGATGCGCGACGTCGATCGCGGCCGATCCGCCCCGATCGACCGCCGGCGCTTGCGCCTGACCTGTCCCGACCTGTTGCATATGGCCGTCATTGAGCCATTGCGACAATAAGCGCAAGGCTCGGCGTAATTAAAGGCTTGGCGGTAATTAAACGCTTGCCCTGCATCGTTGCGCTAAGTTGCGAATTTGTGCGCCGCCCACTGCGCAGCTAAGGTCCAGGAATGACCGACGTCGCTTCCGATTTCCGCCAACCCCGCCGCTACGTCCGCCTGGATACGATCCTGCGGCTGCGCTGGCTCGCCGCGCTCGGCCAGCTCGTCGCCATCTTCATCGTGGCGCAGGGACTGGAATTCGACGTTCCGATCGTCCCATGCGTCACCATCGTGACGTTCTCGGCGCTGCTCAATCTGGCGCTTCAGATCGCGTTCAACCCGATGCAGCGGCTGGAGCCCGCCTATGCCGCCGCGCTGCTCGCTTTCAACATCGTCGAGCTCGGCGGGCTCTTGTACTTCACCGGCGGATTGCAGAACCCGTTCTCGTTCCTGTTCCTGGCACCAGTCCTGATCTCGGCCACCGTGCTGCCGATCCGGCTGACGATCGCGCTCGGCTGCCTTGCGGTCGCCTGCGCTTCGGCACTGTTCTTCTACCATCTGCCGCTGCCCTGGGACGCCGACGATCCCTTGGTGCTGCCGCCGATCTATCTGATCGGCGTCTGGCTTTCGATCCTGCTCGCGATCGGTGTCACCAGCCTTTACGCATTCCAGGTGACCGAGGAAGCGCGCCAGCTCTCCGATGCGCTCGCCGCGACCGAGCTGGTGCTGACACGCGAACAGCACCTGACCCAGCTCGACGGCCTCGCTGCCGCCGCCGCGCATGAGCTCGGCACGCCGCTGTCGACGATCTTCCTGATCTCGCGCGAGCTCGAGAAGACGGTGCATGACCCGGCGATCGCCGGCGACCTCAAGACCCTGCGCGAGCAGGCGCAGCGCTGCCGCGACATCCTGAGCAAGATCGCGCAATTGTCATCGAGCGGCGCGCCGTTCGACACCATGAAGCTGTCGACCTTGATCGAGGAGGCGGTGGCGCCGCATCGCGATTTCGGCATCAACATCAAGGTGCGGCTTGCTGTCGCAGCAACGCCTGAACCGGTCGCCGCGCGCAATCCGGCGATCCTCTATGGCGTCGGAAACATTCTCGAAAATGCGGTCGATTTCGCGCACCAGACCGTCGAGGTGAACGCGTGGTGGAACGCCGAGACCGTTGAGGTCGTCGTTTCCGACGACGGTCCGGGCATCGCGCCCGATATGCTGAAGCGGATCGGCGAGCCGTATCTGTCACGCCGCCGGGGTGCGGATGAGGCCCAAAACCCACGTGGGGGCCTCGGTCTGGGCGTTTTCATCGCAAGGACGCTGCTGGAACGCACCGGCGCCAAGGTGTCGTTTACCAATCGCACCTTCCCCGATCACGGCGCCGTGGTGCAGATCGTCTGGCCGCGAGAGAGCTTCGAGGAATCCGCGCCGGGCGACGAAACCGAATCCTAAGAACGATTCTTAACTCGCAACTCTGGCATTACGGATGCATTGCTCTTTCCAGACAAGCACGCGACTTTCGGCTGCCTTGGCAGCGCCACGGTAGGACCCCATATTGTTGGTGTCTGCCACAGGGAAAAATGGACCGTGAACGCCATCACTGAATTGAATGACCATGCTGACCGCTCGCTCCTCATTGTTGAGGACGACAAGCCGTTCCTGGAACGCCTGTCGCGCGCGATGGAGACGCGCGGCTTCGCAGTGAAGTCATGCGACACGGTGTCTGATGGTCTCGCCGAGATCGGCCGCGCCGCGCCCGCTTTCGCGGTCGTCGACCTCCGGCTCGGCGACGGCAATGGCCTCGACGTCGTTTCGGCGTTGAAGCGCAAGCGCCCCGAGGCGCGCGCGATCGTGCTGACCGGCTACGGTAACATCGCCACCGCCGTCACCGCGGTGAAGATGGGCGCCGTCGATTATCTCTCGAAGCCCGCCGACGCCGATGACGTCGTCGCCGCGCTGCTCGCGACCGGCACCGAGAAGTCCGAGCTGCCGGCCAATCCGATGTCGGCGGACCGCGTGCGCTGGGAGCACATTCAGCGCATCTACGAGATGTGCAACCGCAACGTCTCAGAGACCGCGCGCCGTCTCAACATGCACCGCCGCACCTTGCAGCGCATCCTCGCCAAGCGCGCGCCGCGGTAAGCGATCGCTTCATTTGTTTTCGCGATGGCCGGGCTAGTCCCGGCCATTTGCTTTTTCGATCTCCTGTAGCCCGGATGGAGCGCAGCGAAATCCGGGACAGACCATCCGCGGATCGGCCTTCCCGAATTGCGCTGCGCTCCATCCGGGCTACGTAGCTCGACCCACCTCACGATTTAATCACCGTCACCCTGAGGAGGCCGCGAAGCGGTCGTCTCGAAGGGTCGACGGCCACCGGCCGGGCCGATTCATCCTTCGAGGCTCGCCCAGCGGCGCAATTGCGCCGCAAGGCTCGCGCCTCAGGATGACGGGCAACGACCATGTTCTTCGCTAAAAGTCGCTGTGCCCCTGCGGATCGACGAGGCGGTTGATCCGCTGCGCCGCGGCCATGGCAAAGCGCACCGTCATCGCCTTGCGGGTGGCCGCCGGCAGGCGATGCTCCGGCGCCTCGCAGTGCAGATGCGCGCCATAGGCGTCGGCGATGATCAAACCGGTGTCGACGGGAAAGATCTCGCACGGCAGATCCTGCGTGAAGGCGAAGAACAGCCGGTCGCAATGCATCCGGTAGTCCTGCCATTTCTGGTCGGCGCGCAGATCCTCGACCGATGACTTGATCTCGACGATCCAGATCTCGCCGCGCTCGTTCAGCGCGACCAGATCGGCTCTTCGGCCGGACGGCAGCGGCAATTCGCTGATGCAGGAAAATCCCAGCGATCTCAGAAGCCTCGCAGTGCCGCGCGCGATCGCAAGCGCAGTCTCCGACTGGCGTCGGTCGGGCGCGGGCACAAGCGCGATCTGGCGGGCGGATGAGTCCATTGCGCGAAGATTAGCCGATTCCGCGAGAGCATGATCCGGAAAAGTGGAAGCCGGTTTTACGCGAAGATCATGCTCCAGCCGATAGAGCGCGGCAGCGCCGGAATCGGCCGAAAATTCGCGAGGAAGGCGCCTTGATTCCGGCCTCATCGCACCGCGAAGCCGACGGAACCTGGTTCCGAGGGACACGGCCAGATCGTCACCATCGATACGCCGTTCGACGAGGACATCATCATCCTGCAGCGCCAGATCAACGGCACCGTGATCCCCTACGGTCCGCGCGCACTGCAGAAGCGAACGGAATCCAAGACCCAGCAGCTGGCGAGCGTCGCCGCGGCTTCGCCGGCCCGTGCGTCGGAGATGGTAAGCTTCATCGCAAGCGCGCCAAAGCGACGTCGGAGGCGGTCACCGGCGACGGTGATCTGGTCGCCGACGTCGCGGTCGGCCGCAACGATGTAGCAAAGGTCACGGACGAGGATCTGCCGGACAACCTCCGCGCCATGAAGTCAGAAGCACGCAGCGCCGAGATCGACAAGCAGATCGTCCAGCGCAAGGCGCCGAACGAGAAGCTCGCCGCGCTGCTCGCCAAGCGCGACAAATACGTCGCCGAGCACCGCAAGAGCGCGCCGAAGGCGTCATCGTTCGATCGCGTCGTCGAAGACACGTTGAAGGCGCAAATCAAGCGGTAGCCACTCGGCGCCGAGCGTCGTCCGGCTCCTTGCGGGACGGCGCTCGCAGGAACCCGTCGCCGCCTCACCGCTTATCCTCCCGGCCGCCGCCACGGGTGGACCGAAGAGGATTGCCTGGTGATCGACGACCTCTGGTACAAGAACGGAGTGATCTACTGCCTGTCGGTTGGCACCTACATGGATGCCAACGGCGATGGCATCGGTGATTTCAGCGGCCTGCTGCGACGCCTGGACTATTTGCACGGGCTCGGCATCACCGCGATCTGGCTGATGCCGTTTCAGCCTTCGCCCAACAGGGACGACGGCTACGACATCTCGGACTATTACGACGTCGATCCGCGCTACGGCACGCTGGGTGATTTCGTTGAATTCACCCATGGCTGCCAGCAGCGCGGCATCCGCGTCATCATCGATCTCGTCGTCAATCACACCTCGGATCAGCACGCCTGGTTTCGATCAGCGCGCAGCTCGAAGGACTCGCCGCACCGCGACTGGTACGTCTGGTCGGACAAGAAGCCCGCCAATGCCAATACCGGCATGGTATTTCCCGGCGTTCAGAAATCGACCTGGACGCGCGACAAGCAAGCCGGTGCCTGGTACTTTCATCGCTTCTACGATTTCCAGCCGGACCTCAACACATCGAACCCGCATGTGCAGGCCGAGATCCTCAAGATCATGGGGTTCTGGATCCAGCTCGGCGTCTCGGGCTTCCGCATGGACGCCGTGCCGTTCGTGATCGCGACCAAAGGCGCCTCCAGGCGCAAGCCGGTCGAGCAGTACGACATGCTGCGATCGTTTCGGGAATTCCTGCAATGGCGCCAGGGCAACGCGATCATCCTCGCGGAAGCCAACGTATTGCCCGAGACCGACATGGAATATTTCGGGCGTGACGGCGACCGGATGCACATGATGTTTAACTTCCACGTCAATCAGCACCTGTTCTACGCGCTGGCGTCGGCGGATACGAAGCCGCTGGCGAAGGCCCTGACAGCAACCAAGCCACGGCCCGCGACCGCACAATGGGGCTTGTTCCTGCGCAATCATGATGAACTCGACCTGGGCCGCCTCACCAAGCCGCAGCGCGAGACGGTGTTCAAGGCATTCGGTGCCGACAAGAGCATGCAGCTCTACGACCGGGGCATCCGGCGACGGCTTGCGCCCATGCTGGGCGGCGACCGCCGACGCATCGAGCTCGCTTACAGCGTGATGTGCACGCTTCCCGGCACGCCCGTGATTCGCTACGGCGATGAGCTCGGCATGGGCGACAATCTCGACCTGCCCGAGCGCGGTTGCGCGCGCACGCCGATGCAATGGTCGACCGAGCCGCACGCCGGCTTCACCGAAAGCGATCGGCCATGTGTGCCCATCATCGACAATGGACCGTATGGCTATGAGCACGTCAACGCGGCCAAGCAACGGCGCGACCCCAATTCGATGCTGAACTGGACCGAGCGGATCGTCCGCATGCGCAAGGAAGTCCCCGAGGTCGGCTGGGGGGATTTCAAGGTCATCGCAACCCGAAATCCCGCCATCCTGATCGTCCGGTACGACTGGCGTAACAACTCGGTGCTGTTCGTGCACAATTTCGCGGAAAAGCCGCTCGAGATATCTTTCAACGTCAGGCTGCCCGACGACGCCGGCAATCTCCTCGTCAATCTCCTGACCGAGGACCACAGCCGCGCCGACGATGCCGGTCGCCACAAGCTTCTGATCGAGGCCTATGGCTATCGCTGGTATCGGGTCGGTGGGCTCGATTACCTGCTCAAGCGCAGCGACATCGATACCAATGAGCCCCGCACACGGCGTCAATCGTCCTGATGCGGTCCGAGGATCACGCCCTCATTGGCGCGCAGATCGAGCACGCCTTCGACCTTCTCGCCCTGCCGGTCCATCAAGGTCGACAGGAGGACTTCATTGCTGAAGCCGATCGCGCTTGAGGAGACCGACGCGGCGGCCGCGCCGAAGTTCAGCGCGATCACAGCCACGCCCTCAATGCTACGCCGCCGGTAGAGCAGCACATCACCGTGCGCCGCCACCGGCTCATAGCTGCCATGGACGAGCTGCGGCAGCCTTCGCCGCAGCGCGATCAGCGCCTTGTAGAGATTGAGGATCGACGCCCGCTCTTCCTCGAGACTTGCGACATTGTCGCTGGCAAAATCCTGCGCCAGCGGCAGCCACGGCGGGGCCGTCGAGAAGCCGGCATGGCGCTCGGCGCTCCATTGCATCGGCGTGCGGCAGCCGTCACGGCCGACGCCGATGTCCGGCACGTTCTTCTCGAAGGGATCGCGCACCTGATCCGGCGCAATCGCAACCTGGCGCATGCCGATCTCGTCGCCGTAATAGAGCGTCGGCGTGCCGCGCAGCGTCAGCAGCAGCATCGCGGCGACCGGCGCCTGCGCCGGCCCCACCCGGCTCGCCACCCGCGGCCGGTCATGATTGCCGAGCACCCAGTTCGGCCACGCACCCGGCGGCAGCGCCTTTTCGTAGTCGGCGATGATCATCTCGACCGCTCGCGCACTCCACAAGGTCGACAGCAGCGCGAAGTTGAACGGCATCTGCGCGCCGCGCAGATCGTTGCCGTAATAGGCAACCAGCCGGTGCAGCGGCAGATAGATCTCGCCGATCAGCACGCGGTTGTCGAATTCCTCGGTGACGCCGCGCATCTCGGTGATGACCGTGTGCACCTCGAGCTGATCGGTCGAATATTGCGTCAGCAGCTTTTCGTGCGGCGGCCGGTCCGCGCGATAATGCGGGTTCGTCGGGTTATCGCGGAAGTCGGCATCCTTGATCAGGTGCCAGATCACGTCGACGCGAAAGCCGTCGACGCCCTTGCGCAGCCAGAAGCGCATCACGTCGTAGATCGCGTCCCTGACCTCGCGATTGCGCCAGTTGAGATCGGGCTGCTGCGCAAGGAAGGCGTGATAATAGTATTGGCCCGAGGGCTCGTCATACGCCCAGGCACTGCCTCCGAACTCGGACAGCCAGTTGTTGGGCGGGCCGCCGTCCGGCGCCGGATCGCGCCAGATGTACCAGTCGCGTTTGGGGTTGTCGCGCGAGCTCTTCGCCTCGATGAACCAGGGATGCTGGTCGGATGTGTGGTTCGGCACCAGATCGAGGATCAGCTTGAGGCCGGAATCGTGCGCGGCCGCGACCAGCGCGTCGAAATCCTCCATTGTCCCGAACAGCGGATCGATGCCGGTGTAATCGGAGATATCGTAGCCGAAATCGGCCATCGGCGATGAAAAGATCGGCGACAGCCACACCGCGTCGACGCCAAGCCGCGTCAGATAGGGCAACCGCGCGATGATCCCCTTGAGATCGCCGACGCCGTCACCGTCGCTATCTCCGAACGAGCGCGGATAGACCTGATAGAAAATGCCGCGTCGCCACCAGTCCCGGTCGTCCTGATCCATCCCGTCCCCCAAGCTCGCAGCCCGGCCCAGGCCGCCCCGCGCCCGGGGCGGCCGATCGGTTCAGGGATGACGCACAATTCGGGACGGAAAGATGGCGCCGTAGCGCCGTAGCCCGGATGGAGCAAAGCGTAATCCGGGACCACTGGCACAATTGGCGAGATTCCCGGATTTCGCTTCGCTCCATCCGGGCTACAGGTAGACTTAGTGCCGGGCCATCGCCAGCTGATAGATGGTGATCAGCACCTCGAACAGGATCAGAAAGACGATGATCAGCTCGAGCCGCAACGAGCGGCTGGTGTCGATGATGTCGGTCAGCACCTGCGCGGTTTCGGCGACGACCGCGAGCTTGCGGTTCAGCGATTCCGCACGCTCCTTCAATTCATACTCGTCCTCGAGCCTGGCGTAGAGTCGCTCGAGCTGCGGCTTGTCCCAAAGGATATCGGGCTTCTCCGACACCTCGACCGGTCCGGCCACGCGATGCCGCACCAGCAGCGCGTTGCCGATGTGCTTGAGGATCGCAACGCGGCCGCCATGGACGCGGCCGCCCTTGGCGAGCTCACGTGCAAGCGGCTCGGTCGTGTCGAAGACCGCTCGGACCTCGCGCTCGTGCCGCGCCAGCACCACGCTTTTCGCCAACGCCTCGCCGACCAGGATCAGCCGCTCCGGCGAGAGGCCTTGCAGATAGATCGGGCCGCCCGGCGGAATCTGATCCTCCTTCTCGGCGGCGAGCTCGATGATTGCGATCTCCTCCTCGCGCCGCGTGAACAGGCCGGTCATGCGCGACTGCAGGCTGCGCAGGAATTCATCCTCCTCCAGCGCATTGAGGCCGATCAGGACGACGACGCCGTAGCGGAACAGAATCGCCACACCATTGTCATTGACGCGAAACGCCAGCGGCGTCGTGGCCAGCACGTCGCCGCGCTCGAGACCTGACGTGTTGATGCGGTCCGCGACGAAGAAGGCGCGCGCGGTGGTCCGGGGTCCGCCGATCGGTGATTTGGGAGCCTGGGTCATGAAGTTCCGGACTACGAGGACTTGAATCGTGATCGAGAGCAGCCGCGTACCGGCCTGCTCACGAACTTGTTCTGCTGGAGGCGACCTTATCACGGTCCGTTTTGGGATCACACGCCGAGGCAGCCGCATTTCCGGTGCGTGTTGACGGCGTTTGCCGGAAGCCTATGGTGCCCTCATGAACGAGACAACCGACACCAAACCGAAGGCCGGCGCGATCATCGTGCCGGTGACGCTGTTCGAGCAGAACTGCACCATCATCTGGCACGAGCCGACCAAGAAGGCCGTGGTGATCGACCCCGGCGGCGACGTGGCGAAGATCCAGGCCGCGATCAAGCAGACCGGCGTGACGGTCGAGAAGATCTGGCTGACCCACGGTCATATCGACCATGTCGGCGGCGCCGCCGAATTGCGCGATGCGCTGCAGGTCAAGATCGAGGGCCCGCATATCGCCGACAAATATCTGCTCGACAATGTCGTCTCGAGCGGCGAACGCTTCGGCATGACCGGGGTACGCAATTTCGGACCAGACCGCTGGCTCGATGAGGGGGATCAGGTCTCGATCGGCGATCTCACCTTCGACATCCTGCACTGCCCCGGCCATTCACCGGGCAGCGTGGTGTTCTTCAACAAGGAGCTGCGCTTCGCCCATGTCGGCGACGTCCTGTTCGCCGGCTCGGTCGGGCGCACCGACCTGCCCGGCGGCAGCCATCCGACGCTGATCCAGTCGATCAAGGACAAGCTGCTGCCGCTCGGCGACGATGTCGGCTTCATCTGCGGCCACGGCGCCGGATCGAGCATCGGCCAGGAGCGGATGACGAACCCGTTCCTGACCGGCGAGATGTAGCTACTTCATCAGCCCTTACTCATCAGCCCCGCGGCGGTGAGCGCCCGCGTGATGGCGCCGCCGACATCGACACCCTTGCTCCGTCGCTTGCGCGGCCGGTCGCTCTTGCGGTCGGATGCCACCTCCGGCTCGGCCGCGGGCACCGGTACCGTCATCGACACCGTGTTGGCGCGCTCGCGCGGGATTCCGGTCGGCGCGATATGCGGCTGACGGACCTTGTCGGTCAGGCCGAAGAAGCTCGCGATGTGATAGGACGAGGAGATCCCGGCCTCGATCAGGAACGCGCCCTCCACGCCATAGCGCTCGTCATTGTCAGCAAGCCCGAGCGGCGTGCCATGCGCCATGTCGGCGATGGTGTAGGACTCGACCAGCGTTTCGCCGTCGGCGTTCCACCACACCTCGCGCGGATGGCCGTCGACATCCGCCTTCGACATCGCAGCAAGCGGCAGGCCGTGCACGTCGAGCCACTGCCGCACGATCGCATCGGCATTGCCCGGGTGCACGGTGCGGTCGGCGCTGCCGTGCCACACCGAGATCTTCGGCCAGGCGCCGCCATGCGTCGAGGCGTTGCGGACGAGACCGCCGAGCTCGGGCGCGGACAGCGCGCTGCCATGCATCATCGCGTGCAGCGCTTCGCGCAGATCGGTGGCGACGCCGAACGGCAGGCCGGCGATGATGGCGCCGGCCGCGAACACATCCGGATAGGTCGTGAGCATGACCGACGCCATCGCGCCGCCGGCGGACAGTCCCGTCACATAGATGCGGCGCGGGTCGATCTCGTGCGTGCCGACCAGATGCGCGATCATCTGCCTGATCGACGCGGCCTCGCCCTGCCCGCGCGCGATGTCCTGCGGATTGAACCAGTTGAAGCAGGTGTTGCCATTGTTGGCCGCCTGCTGCTCCGGCATCAGCAGCGCAAAGCCGTAATGCGCCGCAAGCGCCGACCAGCCGGCACCGAGATCGTACGACGCGGCGGTCTGGCCGCAGCCATGCAAGACCACGACGAGCGCGGGCGACCGCGCCAGCTGCGCGGGCACGAACGAGAACATTTTCAGATCGCCGGGGTTGACGCCGAATTCGGTCGTCTCGACGAGCGGCGTCGGCACGGCCGGCGCGAGTGCGCCAAGGCCGCTGAACGCGTTCATCTTCGGCAGATGACGCAGAAATTCGACGTTGTTGATCAGGGACAACAGCAACTCCTGAGGTGATTTAGTCTTCTGTGTCACCCGATCAGATAATTGCTGCACCGCAAAATGAAAAGGCCGTATGCTGTCTTTCCCTGCGGAATTGTGAGAATCGGCGTTAACGCGTGATCGCGCCGCGGGCTGCGTGAAATGGTTGCCTTAGCACCTTGTCGAGCATGAATTTTTTGAAAGGAACGCACCACATGCGCGCGGATTCATGCGCTCGCACGGCGCATCCATGACAGAAATGCGGCTGAAATGGTGATCGACAGCACAAACAATGCGCATGCCGCAAACAGCGCCAGACGTGCTGACATCGTGCTCTCGATTGCGAAGAAGACGGCGCCGATCGCGGCAACGCCGCCCGCGTTGCCGATCTGCGTCGTCGTGCCGTACATGCCGGAGCCGGCACCGGCGCTGGCGGGCTGCACGCTCGCGAGCACCGCGCTCGACAATGGCGCCATGACAAGCCCCTGGCCGTAGCCGAAGATCATCAGCACCAGTGCGAGCAGCAGTGCCGACGGTGCCGCGACCGCCTCAATTGTCGCGACCAGCACGGCGAGACCGACGATCTGCAACGCACAGCCCTCGATCAGCACCAGCGTGCCGCGATGCCTGGCGCGCACGCCGCTGTGACGCGAGGCAACCACGAAGGTCAGCGCCAGCGGCACGAACACCAGCCCGGCCTCCAGCGGCGGAATCTGCAAGCCCTTCTGCATGAACATGGTCATGATGAGGTAGAAGGACAGGTTGGCGAAGAAGAAGAAAAACACCGCGACCAGCCCGCGCATGAAGGCGCGATCCGACAGCAGCGACAGATCGATCAGCGGCATGCCGCCGCGGCGCGCGACGGACCGCTCGAGCCGCACGAAGGCCGCGATCACAGCGATGCCCGCTGCCATCACCAGCCACACCCATGCCGTCCAGTTAAGATCATGGCCGAACAGCAGCGGACCGATCAGGCACAGCAGGCCCGCGAACAGCACGATCGCGCCCGGGATATCGAGTCGCGTGCCGGCGCGGCGCGGCACTGTCGGCATGATCTTCAGCGCCGCGGCGATGATGACGACGCCGCACGGCACATTGACGAAGAACACCGCGCGCCAGCCAAGCCCGGCGAGGTCGAGCGTCACCAGCACGCCGCCGAGCATGAAGCCGGCGGCGCCCGCGAGCCCCAGCACGATGCCGTAGATGCCGAACGCCCGCGCGCGGGCGGCGTCTGAGAACAGCAGATGCAGCGTCGCCAGCACCTGCGGCACCATCAGCGCCGCGGTTGCGCCCTGCGCGAGCCGCGCGACGATGAGCTCGGGCCCGGACTGCGCGAGACCGCACCACAGCGAGGTCACCGAGAATCCGGCGACGCCAGCGATGAACACGTTCCTCGTGCCGTGGATGTCGCCAAGCCGGCCGCCGGTGACCACCAGGGTGGCATAGGCGATCAGGTAGATCGCGATCACGGCCTCGATCTGCGCCGGCGTCGCGTGCAGCTCCGCCGCGATCGTCGGGATCGCGACGTTGACGATGAAGGCATCGACACCGAACATGAATTGCGCCGACACCACGATCGCCAGCACCCACCAGCGGCGGGATGTGTCCGCTCGCGCCGAAACGATCTGGTGCATGTCCTGTCCTGCCCGAAATGACGTTATGCCGGACATCAGCAGATTCCGGTCATCGCTTCGATTACCTGCGAGGTAAGCCCGGGATCACAGACGCCCGAGCCCCGGCTGCCAATTTGCGTTGACGCGCTGGGAAACATTCCGGAGGGCGGCAATCGCCGCCGATTTGCGCAACAACCATGCGACCGCCGCAACCCCCGAGCATTGCCTTGCCCCGGGCCACCCCGTAGGTTGGTGGAAAGCCCCCGATAACAATAGTCCGGAGAGAACGACCCATGGCGCGCCTCAAGTTCGGAGCCTTCCTCGCCCCGCATCACCCGATCGGCGAGCATCCGATGCTGCAATTCCGCCGCGACCTCGATTTCGTCGAGCAGCTCGACGCGCTCGGTTACGACGAATTCTGGTGCGGCGAGCACCACTCCTCGGGCTGGGAGACCATCGCCTCGCCGGAAATGTTTCTGGCCGCCGCCGGCGAGCGCACCAAGCGCATCAAGCTCGGCACCGGCGTGATCTCGCTGCCCTATCACCACCCCTTCAACGTCGCGCAGCGCATGGTGCAGCTCGACCATATGACCGGCGGCCGCGCCATCTTCGGCTCCGGCCCCGGTGCGCTCGCCTCCGACGCCCATACGCTCGGCATCGACCCGATGACCCAGCGCGACCGCCAGGATGAGGCAATTTCGGTGATCCGCCGCCTGTTCAACGGCGAGCGCGTCACCGCCAAGACCGACTGGTTCGAGATGCACGACGCCGCGTTGCAGATCCTGCCGCTGCAGGAGGACATGCCGTTCGTGGTGGCCTCGCAGATCTCGCCGTCGGGCATGACGCTCGCCGGCAAATACGGCATCGGCATCATCTCGCTCGGCTCGATGTCGACCCAGGGCCTGATGGCGCTGCCGCAGCAATGGCAGTTCGCCGAGGACGCCGCCAAGAAGGCCGGCACCACCGTGAGCCGGTCCAACTGGCGCGTGCTGCTGTCCTGGCACATCGCCGAGACCCGCGAGCAGGCGCGGCGCGAGGCCGGCGCCGGGCTGATGCGCTGGCACAACGAATATAATGTCGGCACCCTGATGCGGCCGGGCCTGACGGCGTTCTCCTCGCCGGATGAGGCCGTCGACAAGACCGCCTTCGTCGAAGGCGCCGCGTCCACCATCGGCACGCCGGATGATCTGATCAAGATGATCAAGAATCTGGTCGATGTCTCCGGCGGCGTCGGTTCGATCATCGGCTTCGCGCACGACTGGGCCAATCCGGAAAACACCCGCCGCAGCTGGGACATGGTCGCGCGCTATGTCGTGCCCGAGATCAACGGCTATATCGACGGCCTGCGCAAGTCGCGCCAGTTCCTGATCGACAATCGCGCCGTGTTCGAACGCGCCGGCCAGGCCGTGATGGCCAAGATCATGCAGAACGACAAGGCCGCCGCCGCGCTTCAACAAACCGGCCCCGGCCGCGTCGCGATCCCCGCGGTGAATGCACCGGATCTTGCGAAGGCAGCGGCCAAGCAGAAGGTGTGATTTACGACCCTTCCTGGAGGAAGAAAGAACGCCAGCTCGCGCCACATCCACCGCTGTCGTCCCGGCGCAGGCCGGGACCCATATGCCGCGGCGGATGTTGTGAACGGGACTCGTCGTTCCACCATTGGGCAACAATCACCATTCGTGGTTATGGGTCCCTGCTTTCGCAGGGACGACAGCGAGTGTGTTGCGCGGCCCGTGAATCGTGAGTTCGCATTCTCGCGACACGATTCGTCCGAGCTTTGCTCTTCGTTCCGCCGTCTGTGTCGTAGAGGGCGCAGGGAAAGCCGGGTGCCGATCGCACCCATGGGCCCCGAGCAATGGGTAGTAAGCTCGGGGGTAGGACCACAGGTGTAACCGGAGCAATCCGGCTTTCCCTGCACGATGGGCTACGGCTTATACGTGCTCTCCCCGGCGAGACTGGGCTTTTTTGTCACCGCCGTCGCAAAACGCGCTTTCGCGTTCTGCAACAGGACACCTACCGCTAGGGCGTCAGGCCTGCACGACTTCGCCGTCCGCCTCATACGCACTCGTCAGTTGCGCAATCAGCGTCCACCGCATCCCACGCCGCGTTCGTGACGATCGCGAAGCGCCCCTCGATCGGGTGAGACGGGCGGAATTGAACATCTGATTTGCCCGACGACGGAAGCGCTAATTTGCCCGTCGGGTTAATTTGCCGCACCTGATGCCAGCGAAGCCGGCTTGCGTCGCTTTGTGACCCTTCGCGACCAGCAGCTTCAACAGCTGCGCCGTCACTACGATATTCGGAGAATCTCATCGACGGTTGCGGTGACCGACCTCGTTGTTTCGATCTCGTAGTGAGCAGACTTCCGTAACAGAGGCTCGATGGTCGAGGTCAGATGGCAAACCTTGTTCCGCTCCTCCGCGATTTGTCCGTAGCCGCCGGATCGCATCGCGAGCCGCGCCATGATTGTTGCGACAAGAGCCGAGAGAAGGACTATGACATCGATCATGGAAAAAAGTCGGCGCATATTCTCGGCACAACCGCTAATGAACAACGTACCGTCTCCTGGCTTGGACAGGAGCACGCGAACGCGATCTTCTCGCTAGACCCAGTCCTTTCCTTGCGTTGGCGTCAGGGTGTCTGCGGGATCTGTGTCGACCCATTGAGACCACTCGGGCGTGTCAAGGTCGTAAGCCTGATGACCTCGCGCAACCAGCTCTTCGACCGCGGACGATTTCCCCGTTCCAGACATGCCCGTGATCAAGACGCGCTTCATGCATTTTCCTCGCCCTGAAGGAATCTGCCGTGCACGTTATGGATTGCTTCCGCCTTCGCCAATGCTTCTGCGGACAAATCGCGTCGCTCGCAATGACGGATGCTGCTACCCCGCCCCCTGATCGAACGCCTTGCGCAGCGCGACGTAGCCCGCCTGCTGCTGGCTCCAGTTGCGGCCGCCGGTGATGGCGCCGTCGATCACGAGGTCATGGCCGTTGATGAAGCTCGACTCGTCGCTCGCCAGGAACACCGCGGCATGCGCGATGTCGTCGGGCAGGCCGGCGCGCGGGATCGGCTGTGCCGCCTTGTAGACCTCGCGCATCACGGCCGCGGTCTTCTCGGCCGCTTCCGTCGACAACCCGAGCGCCTTGCCGAAAATGCCGGTGGCGATCGCACCGGGCGAGATCGAGTTGACGCGGATGCCGGACTCGCCGAGCTCCATCGCCACGCATTTGGTGAAATGGATGACCGCGGCCTTCGCGGCGCCGTAGACCATCGACGAGGAGAAGCCGGCGAGCCGTCCGGCGATGCTGCCATTGTTGATGATGCTGCCGGAGCCCTGTTTGCGCATGTAGGGCGCGGCATGCTTCATGCCGAGCATGACGCTGCGCACCAGCGTCGCCATCGCGGCGTCGAACCGCTCGACGTCGAGACCTTCGATGCCCCCGGTCTGCGCCGGGCCGCCGGCATTGTTGAACAGGCAGTCGATCCGGCCGAACTTCTCGACCGCAAGCGCGATCAGCGCCTGCATCTGTTCCTCGACCGTGACGTCGGTCTGACGAAACACGCAAGCCTCGCCGAGCTGTTGCGCCAGTGCCTCGCCCTCCGGCGCGCGACGCCCGGCGATCACGACCTTCGCGCCCTCCGCGACAAAGATCTCCGCCGTGCGTAGCCCGATGCCGCTGGTCGCCCCTGTGATCACCGCGACCTTGCCGTCCAGCCGTCCCATGTCAGTCCCTCAACTTACGTATGATGTTGCGGATATTCCCCAGCTCCTGCTGCCAATACAAGCACTTGCACGCCGCCACGCTCGCAAGGTCCGCCTGTGGCTATAAGGCCACAACTGCGGTTTTTCGGTCGCAGCGGCCTTATTTTGGGTCGCCTGTTCACGTGAACTGGAACGAGCAATGGCGAAATGGATCGATGATTTCAGGGCGTGTTGGCGGGGCGATGTCCAGCCGTCGGTGCGGCTTGCGGTCGCCTTCGCGGTGCTTTGTCTCGTTTTGGCCACGGCCGCGCGCTTCGGGCTCGCCCAGATCCGGCCGGACGTGTTCTTCACGCCCTATTTCCCGGCGGTGTTCTTTGCCACCGCCCTTGGCGGTTTCCGGATCGGGATCGCAACCGCGCTGGCGAGCGGGCTGCTCGGCGTGGTGCTCAATTTCAGCGGTTCGCACGCCGATCCGGCGCGCTTTGCGCTGTTGATGATCTTCTGGGTTGTGTGCGGCATCGCGATCTGGGGCGTGGAGCACTACCGTTCCCTGGTCGCTCAGCAGCGCGAAGTTTCCAAACGGCTGATCGAGGAAGAGCAGTACCGCAAGGTCGTGGTCGACGAATTGCAGCATCGGCTGAAGAACAAGTCCTCGACCATTCACGCCGTGCTGCATCAGGCGCTGCAGGACCGGCCCGATGTCTGGCAGCGCATCGACCATCGCATCCGCGCGCTCTCGGCGACCGACGATCTGATCGCGCGGGTCGACGGCTATGGCTGCGATATCAAGGATTTGCTACGCTCGGAACTCGGGCCCTACGGCCACGTGCGGTTCAACCTTAATGGCGAGCAGCTGTTCCTGCCCGCCAAGCTCGCCGTCTCGCTGGCGCTGATCTTCCATGAGCTCGCAACCAACGCCGGAAAGTACGGCGCCTTCTCCTCGCCGCGCGGATTTTTACAGGTGTCATGGACGGTCGACGACGGACGTCTCAACGTGATTTGGGACGAGACCGAAGGACCGGTAGTCGAGGCGATCGGCGAAGCCGGCTTCGGCACCAAGCTGCTCAAGTCGGCGCTGCGGCCGTTCGACGGCAAGACCGAGATCAGTTACCTGAAGACCGGTGTTCACTGCACCATGCAGTGCAAGCTTCCGAGCTGTTGATAAGTCGTCATTCCGGCACAGCCGCACGTGTTGGTGCAACCGCGCGCGCCGCAATCGCTTTCACCAGCGGCCGAAGCCGACATTGATACTCTGTTAATGACGATTGCCGCGACGGCTTGCGAAAGCCGTCGCGGTCTCATTCTGTCACGGCATTTCGCAGGTCCGCTTAACCAAAACTACAACGGACTTTGCCAAGGTCGGCGCATGCACAGTCTCACCAGACACGATTTTCAGACGGGCGCGGCAGTGACCGGCCAAGACGATATTTCCAGCAATGAATTACGTATCCTGCGCGACCTTCTCCAACTGCTGCCGGCGGGCGTAACCGTTCAGGATGAGCAGGGCGAGCTCATCCTGGTGAATGAAGCAGCCGCGAGCCAGCTGCAGCTGGCGGCCAGCGCGAGCCAGCCGTCCCCGGTCGACGAGCGCCACGCCGCCAACCTCGACCTGCTGCGCAGCGGCCGTCCGGTGGTGCTCGAGGAAGTGCTCTCCTGCGGCGCCTCCAAATACGTGTTCCTGACCTCGCACCGGCCGGTCCGGATCGCCGGTCGCAATCTCCTGATCTCGACCTCGACCGACATCAGCGAGCAGAAGGCGTTCGAGGACCAGCTGTTCCGCTCGGCCTATTACGACGAGCTGACCGGCCTGCCGACCCGCCGGGTGATCGAGCACCGCGTCAGCGGCCTGATCCGCGACGATTCGCAAAACCATTTCGCGCTTGCCTTCCTCGACGTCGACAACTTCAAGCACATCAACGACTATTACGGCCACGCGATCGGCGATGCGCTGCTCGTTGAACTGTCGAAGCGGCTCGGCCACGCGCTGCGCGAAACCGATATCCTGTCGCGCATCTCCGGCGACGAATTCCTGCTGCTGCTCAACCCGATCAGCGGCAATGACGAAGTCGCCGAATTCATCCAGGTCATGCAGGAGCGGCTGAAGGCGCCGTTCTTCATCGAGGAATCCGAGATCTTCGCCTCGACCTCGATCGGCGTCAGCCTCTATCCGATGCATGGCCGGAGCTACGAGGCGCTGCGCCAGAACGCCGACATCGCGATGTACCGCGTCAAGAACAACGGCAAGGGCTCGACCGCGTTCTTCGACAACAGCATGGAGCGCGAGGCGCTGGCGCGGATGAAGATCGAGCAGTCGCTGCGGCTGGCGATCCTGGAAAAGCGCTTCTGCTGCGCGTTCCAGGCCAAGGTCGATATCCGCACCCAGGAGGTGAAGGGCATCGAGGCGCTGGTGCGGCTGCGCGACGACGAGGGCGTGATCCAGGCGCCGGGCACCTTCATCAATCTCGCGGTCGAGCTCGGCCTGATCGACGAGCTGACGTTCCTGGTGCTGGCGGAGATCGTCAAGTCGATCGACCTGATCAACGACACGTTCGGCCCGATGGCGACGATCAGCATCAATGTCGCCGCCAAGCAGGCCTCGAACCTCGAATTCATGCGCCGGTTCGCGCGCGCGATCGAGGAGACCGGCTTCCCGAAACGCTTCATGATCGAGGTGACCGAAGACGCGTTCGTGACGCGGTCGCATTTTCAGGACCAGATCCTGCCGATCCTGCGCGGCATCGGCGTCGGCATCTCGATCGACGATTTCGGCATCGGCTATTCGTCGCTGTCGGCGCTCGCCGACATCACCGCCGACGAGATCAAGATCGATCGCTCCTTCATCACCGACATCCATCAGCGGCCGCGCAGCCAGGGCATTCTGCGCGCGATCGAATCGCTGAGCGAGGCGCTCGGCATGACCGTGATCGCCGAGGGCATCGAGTCCTACGAGGAGCTCACCTATCTGCAGGCGGCGACCAAGATTCGCTATGCCCAGGGCTATTACTTCGCCAAGCCGATCTTCCTCGAGGATTTGAAGCCGGCGACGCCGGTCGCCAGCGAAACGCGCGCCAGCATGGCCGCGCGCCCGGCACTGGAAGGCCGCCAGGCCTATTCGCGCGCCAGCGGTTTCCGGCGGTAGGGGCGCGACGTGACTGCGCTCCCTCTCCCGCTTGCGGGCAGGGCTATCGCATAGGCCCCTTGGCGACCGCGCAAGTGCTTGGCCTCGTGGTTCGAGACGCGCCGCAAGCGGCGCTCCTCACCATGAGGGTCTACTATTGTGCCGCAAAACAAGACCTCATCCTGAGGAGCCCGCCGAAGGCGGGCGTCTCGAAGGATGGCCACGAGGGCACCGCCACCAAATGCGATAGCCCTGCGCTTGCGGGGGAGGGTTGGGCCGGGATCTAACCGCGAATCGTTCTGTAGAGAAAGCCCCACCCGCAAGCGGGAGAGGTAGGAGAGCGAGACGGCTGCAGATGCGGCTACTTCTCCAGCACCGCCAATGGCTGCACGCCGTTGTTGGCGGGGCCGGCCTGCATTGCGATCAGCGTCATCGAGACCATGTCGTAGTAGCCCATGATGCCGATGATATCCATGATGCCGCGCTCGCCGAATTTCTCCAGCGCGGCCTTGTAGACGGCGTCGCTGACCTTCCTGTCGCGATAGAGCGCGACGCCGAGATCGTACAGCGCGGCCTCGTCGTCCTTCATGCTCTCGGGCCGCGTGCCCTTGGCGATCGCATCCGCGATCTTCGGATCGAGCCCGCCCTTCATCGCCAGCGGATAGTGCGCGGACCATTCATATTGCGCGGTCCAGTGCCGCGCCGTGATCAGGATCGCCATTTCGCTGAGCCGCGCCGGCAGCGAGGTATTCCAGCGCAGATACTCCGACAGGTTCGACAGCTTCGGCGCCAGATCGGGATTGCGGATATAGGCGCGGTAGGGCGGCGCGGTGAATTTGGCATTGCGCGGCGGCGCGCTGATCATGTCGGCCCAGGCCTTTTGCGCCGGTGACAGCTCCTCCGCCTTCAGCGGCGCGAAGCGCACGGTATCCTCGGCCCGCACGGCCGACACCGACAATGCCAGCGCCGCCAGAATCCCTGCTCCGAATATTGTTCTCATTGTTGTTCTCCCTTTTCGGTGCAGGCGTCGTTGCGCCCTGCCCGGTCGCGCGAGATTAGTGGCCGTCGCGATGGATGCAATGAGGTGCGAGCTGTCGTTCAGCGCCGGCCGCCGGTGAAGCGCCTCGTCACGGCAGGCGCGCGCTTAGGCCACACCTACCGCAGCGCCGGGCAGCGGCGTATATAAAGAATAGTCCCAAGCGGCGCGAAGGTGTCAGCCATGCAGCCTGTGTCTATCCTCCTGAACATCCTCTGGATCCTGATCGGCGGCGCGTGGATGGCGTTCGGCTGGCTGGTCGCCGCCGTGATCATGGCTGTGACCATTATCGGGCTGCCCTGGGCGCGCGCCGCCTTCAACATCGCCGTCTACACGCTGCTGCCGTTCGGCTCGCGTGCGGTGCGCCGCGATGAGGTGACGGGCACGTCCGACATCGGCACCGGACCGCTCGGGGTGATCGGCAACCTGATCTGGTTCATCCTGGCCGGCTGGTGGCTCGCGATCGGCCATGTGATCACCGCGATCCTGCTGGCGGTGACCATCATCGGCATCCCGTTCGCCTGGGCGCATCTCAAGCTTGCCGGCATCGCGCTGTGGCCGATCGGCAAGGTGATCGTGCCGGCGTGACGCTGGCCTGGCCGTCTGCGGCTAGAGCCAATCCTTCGTCGTCTGCGAACAGGCCTGGAGGTCGCGCCGCCAGATGAAGCCACCGCCGCCACACGGGGGGCGAGCGCGCGAGGTGGCGGGGCACTCGTTCCTGACCCGCGCGCCGGTGCCCCAGCCGTCGATCACGCAGGCACCTCGCGAGGTCCTGTGGCAACCGTCGCCGCATCCCTCTGCGGCGTTGGCCGGGGTCAAGCCGAGGAAGGCACCGGCTGTCAGAAGCGTGATCAAGCCTGCTCTCATGATGTTCTCCATCGAGCTGTCGGTCGTGATGCTCCATTCGCGACACGAGCGTAGGCGATCTCGGTGCCGCTTGCCACCGAATCCGCGCACAAATTCCGGTGTCGGGGGGCTCAGCGCGCCGCTTCGCAGCCGGGGATGTCGAACACCGCGGTCAGGCCGCAGGGCGAGTTGAGCATCTTGCCGCCGGCATGACCGACGCCGGGCACATCCCACACGCTGTGGTTTGGCGCGCCGCCGGCGCGGGCCTGCATCACGGCGGCATAGGAATGCCCGCGCGCGTAACGGTACGGCCCTTCGGCCTCCGCCATGCAGGATTTGTCGAGCGCGGGATGATTGGGGTTGGTGTCGAGCGTTCCGAGCAGATAGATCACGCGGCGCGCGACATAGGCCTGCTCCAGCGCAGCCGGCGAAGGCTCGGCAAGATAGGGCGGGCGGTTGTCCATGCCGAACTTCCAGCTGTTATAGCCATGGCAGGTCGCCGCGATCGCGGGCTCCGGCCGCTCCTTGGTGAAATAGGCGTAGGAGGACGGATTGGCGACCACATAGCGCACGCCGATACCCTGGCGCAGCAGCACCTGGTCGCCCTTCACCGCGATCGCATAGCGCTGCACCACCTGGCCGCCGCCGGAATGACCGAACACGACGACCTGCTGCAGGTTCGGAAACAGCTTGCGGTCGCCGAGCTTCGCCAGGATGGCGTCGAGCGCCTGGAACGAACTCGCCGGGCTCGGTGCGACCGCGGGCTCGCCGCCCTGCCAGCCATAGAGGCTCCAGCGCAAGGTCTCCGGCGGCAGCTTGAGTGCCTCGACATCCGATGCGATCAGGAATTGCCGCGCGATCATCAGCGCATGCTCGCCAGCATCGCCCGCTGCGGCCTGCGCGCTCAGCGCCGCGCGAAAATAGTCGTCGGCATTGCGCAGCACGCCGTGTAGCACAAGCACGGCGCGCGTGACATCGGGAAGCGGATTGGACCAGTCGGCCGAGAGGTAGAGCGGAAAGCTCGCATTGCCGACGGCAATCCGCGCATTGGCGATCTCCTTGACCGGCTTCAGGTCGCGCTCGGTCTGTGCCTGCGTCGCGGACGCTGTGGGTACGTGCGCCGCCGTCACGACGAGCAATGCCGCGGCCGCAAGCCAGGCGCGGTGATGCATGGTTCGACTCCGTTGCTGCCGCGGGCTCGGCAGGATCATGGCGCGTCAGGCGCAGATTCACCCGTGAATTTTCGGAAAGCTTCCGGATCGCGCCTCAGGCGACGAGGCGCCCATGATTGTTGGCCGCGAGGATCGGGCGGATCAGGCGACCGAACCGCTCGGCCTCCTCGTCATGCAGATAGCCGGACAGGCAGAAGGAGTGGCAGCCGGCGTCGATGAACTGCTGCAAGGTGGCGGCGCATTGCGCGGGGTCGCCCACCACGGCGATGCCGGCGCCGGGCCGCACCTTGGTGATGCCGGTCCACAGATGCGGCATCAACAGATCGCCGTAGTCGCGCGCGAGCTGCTGCACGCGCTGGTTGGCCTCCGAGCGATTGTAGAGCGTCTTCATCTCCTGCTGCCGCTCGGTGGCGTGGCGCACCAGCTGGTCGGCCGCATCCCAGGCATCCGCCTCGTTCTCGCGGCAGATCACCTGCAGCCGCATGCCGAAGCCGATCGCATCCTCGCGGTCATGCGCTGCGCCATCCGCCGGATCTCGGCGATATTCTCCGCGATGCGCTCCGGCAGGTCGCCCCAGAACAGATGAACGTCGGAATGCTTCGCGGACACCTCCCAGGCCTGCCGCGAGCCGCCGCCGAGATAGAATTTTGGAAACGGCTGCTGCAGCGGACGCGGCCTGATATGCGCGCCGGAGATGGTGTGAAACTTGCCCTCGAAATGCACCGGGCCGCGCGTCGTCCATAGCGCTTTCAGGATCGAGACCTCCTCCTCCATCAGCGCGTAGCGCTCTTCCTTGGGCTGACGCACGCCCTCGGCCTCGACCTCGCTCTCGTTCTGGCCGGCGATCAGATTGATGCAGATTCGCCCGCCCGACATCTGGTCGAAGGTCGAGATCATCTTTGCCATCAGCACCGGGTTGATATAGCCGGGCCTTGCTGCGATCAGCGGCTTGATCCGGCTCGAGCGCGCCGCCATGAAGGCGCCCGTGATCCAGGCCTCCCAGCACACCGAGCCGACCGGGATCAGGAGATATTCGAAGCCGGCGTCCTCGGCGGCCGCGACCACGCGCTCGCAGAGTTCCGGCGAGCCGGCGATCTGCGCCTCCATCAGCCCATAGGCCGTGGTGTCGCCATGCGTGGGCAGATACCAGCCGAATTCCAGCGGACGCATGGGCAAACTCCCTCGAAAGACGGCCTTTTTCCGCGGCCTGTCATATTGTCGGGAGCCAGTTTACAGCCCTTAACCGGCCGGACAACGCCGTTGCCGACAGGGAGCCAATCAGCTAAATGAACCCCTGCACGCACCCGTAGCTCAGCTGGATAGAGCGTTGCCCTCCGAAGGCAAAGGTCACACGTTCGAATCGTGTCGGGTGCGCCATTTCCGCTTCGTTTGCCGCCGGTCAATTGTGGCCTTTGCCGCGCTTCCCGCGGCTTTAAGGGATTCTTGCCACAACGTTGGGCCGGTTTTTCTCGAGCCAGGCGACGGCCTCGGGTCCATCGACGACACACTCGAAGGTTTCCCAGGTTGGGTCCTCCAGAGATTCCAGTTGCAGTCGCTTCGCTGCATACTCAACGAGGTCGTGCAGGCGTTCGTATCCTTGTCTGTGCTCGAGGGAATCTGCAATCGCAGTGCTGGTCCATCCTCGATGGGCCAAATCGATAATACTCGGAGCGTCAGCCTCGCTGAACCACGGTGTGGCATCGAACTCGATGCAGCGAACATTGTCGGCGGTATGACAGGTGGCGTGGATCATTGGATTCCTCCGTTTGCCGGCTAACTACCTGCGCCAGCCTTGCGCTTCCCACATCGCTGCCTCGCACGCCCTCAGGCCTTGACCAGGTCCCCCAGCAGGTTCGCCGCCACCGTCAGCTTGGCGAGGGTCAGGCCACTGGCAGCGATCTCCTCGACCGAGCGGCGGATACGCGTCGCCTCGGGGTGAGCCGCGAGCCAGGTCTCGACGGCCTGCTGGCCAGACTGGCCGGTTGCCAGCATATCGGCGGCCAGTCTCCTTTCGGCGCCGGCGATCTGCTCGACGGCGCGATCGATGGCCATGCGTTCGAAATAATCGTTGGCCGGCACACTGCGTGCGGCGGCGATGATGCGGTCGAGACGGAAATTGGCCTCGGCGGCGTAGAAGGTCGCGGCGGCATCGCCGATGGGGCGCGTGGTGCGCTCGGCAACCGTCACGATGTCGGGAGCCGAGACCAATGCGTCAAGATCGGCGAGCTCGCCGGCGAGGCCGGCCGGGACACCGGCGTCGGCGAGTTCCTGCCGCCGCTTGACGCGCGCGGCTTGCAAGTCCGGCGGCAAGGCAGTGTCGAGCCCGGCAACGATCTGGCGGATCGCCGGACCGAAGCGCGCGACGACGGCCTCCAGCCCGTCCTTGAAATCGACATTGCGCACGTACCAGACCATGCGGGAGAGCAGGAGGTCCTGCACCGAAGCGTAGAGGGACAGCTGCAGCTGCCCGTCGATGCAGGCGTCGAGCGCGTCGATGGCGTCATTGAGCCACTTCAGGCCGAAGCATTCATCGACCGCCACATAGGCCATGACGATGGTCGGGATATCGGCGTCGGTCTCGTCGATCAGGCGCACGACGCAGGCCGGGCCGCCGCGATTGATCACCGCATTGGCGAGACTGGTCGCGATGATCTCCCGCCGCAGGCGATGCAAGCCGGCCGCGGTCGGGAATTTGTCCTGAACCTCGCGTGGAAAATACTGGGATAGTTCGCGCGCAAGATAGGGGTCATCGGGCACGCTGGTGACGAGCAGGTCATCGTAGAGGGTCAGCTTGGCGTAGGCGAGCAGCACGGCAAGCTCGGGCCGCGCGAGCGACTGGCCGCGCCGTGTGCGCTCGGTGAGCGCGGCGTCGTCGGGCAGGAACTCCACAGCGCGGCTGAGCAAGCCGCGCTGTTCGAGCGACTGCATCAGGCGGGTGAGGAAGCCGGTCTCGGCCACACCCTTGCGCTCGGCCAGCGAGAGCGCCAGCGTCTGCAGATAGTTGTTGCGCAGCACCAGCGCGCCGACCTCGTCGGTCATCGCGGCAAGCAGGCTGTTGCGGTCGGTGGGACTGAGGCGCCCCTCGCGCTCGGGGCGTGCCAGCGCGATCTTGATGTTGACCTCGACGTCGGACGTGTTCACGCCGGCCGAATTGTCGATGGCGTCGGTGTTAAGCTTGACGCCCTTCTGCGCCGCTTCGATGCGGCCGCGCTGGGTAACGCCGAGGTTGGCCCCTTCGCCGATCACCCGGGCGCGCACGTCGCCACCGGCGATGCGGATCGGATCGTTGGCGCGGTCTCCGACCTGATCGTCGCTTTCCCCGGAGGAGCGGACATAGGTGCCGATGCCGCCAAACCACAACAGGTCCGCGCGAGCCTTCAGGATCGCCGTCATCACCTCGAAAGGCGTGGCTTGCGGCTTGTCGAGATCGAGCAGCGTGCGCACTTCCGGCGCAAGCGGGATCGCCTTGAGCGAGCGCGAGAACACGCCGCCGCCCTGCGAGATCAGCGACTTGTCATAGTCCTGCCAGCTCGATCGCGGCAGATCGAACAGGCGCTTGCGCTCGGCGAAGCTGGTCGATGGATCGGGCGAAGGATCGATGAAGATGTCGCGATGATCGAAAGCCGCCACAAGCCTTGTCGCCGGCGAGAGCAGCATGCCATTGCCGAAAACGTCGCCCGACATGTCGCCGACGCCGACCGCGGTGAACGGCATGGTCTGAATGTCGGTGCCGAGCTCGCGGAAGTGGCGCTTGACCGCCGCCCAGGCGCCGCGCGCCGTGATCCCCATCTTCTTGTGGTCGTAACCCTGGCTGCCGCCGGATGCGAAGGCATCGCCGAGCCAATGGTTCTTCTCGGCCGAAATCGCGTTGGCGACGTCGGAGAAGGTGGCGGTGCCCTTGTCGGCGGCAACGACGAGGTAGGGGTCGTCGCCGTCGTGGCGCACGGTGGATTCGGGCGGCACGACGATGTCGCCGTCGAGATTGTCGGTGAGTTCGAGCAGCGAGCGAACGAAGATGCGATAGCTTTCGGTACCCTCCGCCAGCCAGGCGTCGCGCTTGGAAGGCGGCGGCAGGCGCTTGGGCACGAAGCCGCCCTTGGCACCGACCGGCACGATCACGGCGTTCTTGACCTGCTGCGCTTTCACCAGGCCGAGGATCTCGGTGCGGAAATCCTGCGGCCGGTCAGACCAGCGCAAGCCACCGCGCGCAACCTTGCCGAAGCGCAGGTGAATCCCTTCGACGCGAGGGGAATAGACGAAGATCTCGTAGAGCGGGCGTGGAGCGGGTAAGTCGTCGATCCGGCGCGCCTCGAACTTGAAGGAGATCACCGGACGCGGATGTCCATCCTCGCCGATCTGCCACAGATTGGTTCGAACGGTAGCCTGCACCAGATTGGTGAAGCGGCGCAGGATGCGGTCTTCATCGAGCGAGGCGACGGATTTGAGCTGTTCCTCGATCTCGGCAAGCAAAGCCGCCTCGCGCGCCGCGCGCTCGGCGTCCGTCAAGGCGAGGCGCGGATCGAGGCGGGTCTGGAACATCGCGACCAGGCTGGCCGTGATCGCGGCGTTCTTGCGCACGGTCTCCCACATGTAATCCTGGGTGAACGGAGCGCGGATCTGGTGCAAATAACGCGACAGCGCCCGGATGGTCGAGACTTCCCGCCAGCTTAGGGCGGTGCGCAGGATCAGGCCGTTATATCCGTCGGATTCGGCGCGATCGGTCACCACCGCCATGATCGAGGCTTCCAGGCGATGGCTGAATTCCGGGTTGATCTCGATGGGCTGGCCGTCGCTGGTCTCGATCGTCATGTCGTGCAGCCAGACCGGCGCAGGCCTGGTACCGGGCACGATCTGATAGGTGCGTTCATTGACCACGCGCAGGCCGTGATTTTCGATCACCGGCACGCGGTAGGACAACGACAGCGGTACGGCGTCCGAAAACACCTTAAGGCCGAAGCGCCTCGGATCGTCGCCTTCGATGCGGTAAACCGAAATCGTTACCGGGCGGGCCGGCGTCAGCTTTTCGACGGTCGTGATATCGGCGATCGCCTGTTCCGCGCTGAACACCTCGGTATAGCCGCCGCTGAAGGCCTGGGCATATCGGTTGGTGAGCATGCGCGCCCGCATGCCATCGGTCGACGCGGTGAGCGCGGCCTTCAGCTTGTCGGCCCAGGTCGCGGCAATGGCGCTGATCCCGGCTTCGAGCAGGGCGCGGTCGACGACAGGCGTTTTGCCTTCGTAGCGTCCGATGATGAAGTGGACGCGCGCAAGCGCCCCTTCAGGGAATGATACGTAGGAGGCGGAGAGCTTCCCTTTGTAGGCCTGCGCCAAAAAGGCTCCGACGCGCGTGCGGACGTCGGTGTCGTATTTGTCGCGCGGAATGAAGGTGAGGATGGAGACAAAGCGATCGAACTTGTCGACCCGCGGCAGCGCCCGGACGCGCGGACGCTCGTAGAGGATCAGGATCTCGATGACGAAGTTGTAGAGCGTGTCGACGTCGATCTGGAACAGCTCATCGCGCGGATAATCTTCGAGAATATGCATCAGCGCCTTGCCGGAATGGCCGTTCGGGTCGAAGCCCGCGCGCTGCAGCACCCGCGAAACCTTGTGGCGGACATAAGGGATCTGCCGTACCGAGCGAGTATAGGCGCCCGAGGTGAAAAGGCCGACGACGCGCAATTCGCCTTCGAGCCGGCCGTCGGGCGAGTAGAGTTTGATGCCCACATAATCCATCCGGGTGCGGCGATGGACGCGGCTGGAGACATTGGCCTTGATGACGATCAGCAGGGTCGGCTCGTGCATGAACTCGCGGATTTCCGGCGTCATCACCACCATTTCGCTGCCGCGGCGCAGGACCTTCACGTCCGGATCGCGCAGGATCCCGAGGCCTTCGCCGGTTGTAATATCGTCCGACGCGTCGCTGTCGGGCGAGAAGCGATATTTGCGCACGCCGAGGAAAGTGAAATTGTCCGCGCAGAGCCATTGCAGGAACTGGTTGGCTTCGGCGAGTTCGTCGATCGGCAGCGGCGGCGGATTGGAAGAGAACGTCTTGATCGCTTCCTCGACGCTGTCACGCATGACGCGCCAGTCGGCAACGCAGGCGCGGACATTGTTCAACGTCCTGGTCAGGCCGTCGATCAGCTTTTGGCGATCGGAATCCGCATCCAGGCGGGTGATGTGGAGATGAATCAGGCTTTCGCGCGCGCCCTTTGCTCCCTCCGGCAGTGCTTCCCCGTAGAATCGCAGCAGCTTGCCCCCTTCATCGCGCTCCACGGCGATGATCGGGTGAGCGACCAGGGTGACCTCGAGGCCCTGCTCGGCGAGCTCCGCCATGGTGGAATCGAACAGGAAAGGCATGTTGTCGTTGAGAATTTCGAGCACGGAAATCTCGCGCCCGTTCGGCAACGTCGGATTGACGACGCGGATATCGGCGCTGCCGGCCGTGCGCCGCTGCACGTGCTCCCAGGCCTGCTCCGCCAGGAGGGCAAGCGAGGCGGCATCGTAATTGGCGAGATCCTCGATATTGGTGTAGCCGAACAAGGGCTCGGCAAAGGCCCTGGGGCTCTTGCCCGCTGGCACGCTGCCCGCTGCATCGCGGATCAGGGCTGCCCGGGCCTTGTCGTCACGCCACGCCATAATGTCCTCCATTTGCCGTGCCGTCCGATCGCAGCCGCGACCATCCGCTTGATTCTGGAGTGCATCTCTTCGTGCGTCGCGATCGAATGCTACGCGAAATCCTAGCTTCGACGGCTGCGGACGACAATACTACGATCCCGCAGCGAACGGCGCACGCTGTCGTGAGGCGTGCTGAATTTTCGCTTGCGACAGCGGCTGGGCCGAAGTCGGCGGCGACGGCGGTTGAACACCTCGGGGCGGGAAAAATCACGTGCAATTTCAATTATGTATGAGTTCGTTGTTTTGTTCTGAATGGTGCACCGATTTTCCACCATTCAGCCAGCCACCGTTCGGCAGGGACATCTTATCTGACCAGGGCGGTCAGCGACGGCGGGCAGCGCCTGCGGTCAGGTCAGGTCTTTCGGCATCGTGATGCCAAAGCGGAGAATCTGGCGATGGATGGTCGAGCGATCGACGCCGCGTTCGCGTGCCACCCGCGAGACGTTCCAGCGATTGTTGCGCAACGCCGTCAGTAGCGCATCGGCTTGCCGTGACGTTGCCGCTCCGCCTCGTACCGGCTTTCCGGAGCTGTCCTCACGCAAGGGCTGAGCGATCCGGTCCGGCAGATCGGCAAGATCGATCGTGCCGTCGTTCGACAGCGCGCAGCCATGATCGAGCGCGTTGATCAGCTCGCGGATATTGCCAGGCCATTGGTACTTGAGCAGCGCGCCCCGCGCGCTTGCCGTCAGCGCATAGTTGGCCTTGTGCTCCATCGAAAGCCGATGCAGGGATTGATCGATCAGCCACTCGATATCGGTGCGCTGACGCAGCGGAGGCAGCGCAAGCACCGCGCCGTTGAGGCGGAAATAGAGATCCTCGCGGAATTGCCCCGCCTTCACCAGCGCGACGAGGTCGCGATGGGTGGCAGCGATGACGCGGACATTGAGCGGGACCGGCCGGGTGCGGCCGACCGGTGTCACCTCGCGTTCGGCCAGCACGCGCAACAGGCGCGTCTGCGACGAGATCGGCATGTCGCCGATCTCGTCGAGGAACAGGGTGCCGCCGTCGGCCTCGAGCACGAGACCCTTCTTGCCCTTGGCCGCCGCACCGGTGAAGGCGCCCGCCTCGTGGCCAAACAGCTCGCTCTCGATCAGGCTTTCCGGCAGCGCGGCACAGTTGACCGCGACGAAAGGTCTGCCTGCCCGCGCACTGACCGAATGCAGCGCCTTCGTCAGGTGCTCCTTGCCGGTGCCGGTTTCGCCGGTGATGAGCAAGCCCATCTGGGTATTGATGAGCTTGGCGGCGCGCGTCACCACATGATGCATGGCGGGATCGCCGCGGAACAGGTTGCGCAGCGGCGCCGGAAGCGCCGACTCGCTGCGGGAGGGGGCCGGCACCGCCAGCTTGTTCGGGGGCGGCAAGGTCTGCGCGAACAGCGTCGCGCCGCTGTTGGCAAGCCGCAGCGTGCGCTGACCGGTGGGGCGCGAATGGGCGAAGCGCGGCAGATCGTCGATGGTGCATTCGAAGATGTCGGACACGCCGAAGCCGTCGGCCCGCAGGCGAAGGTCCGGACGCTTGGCCAGTTCGCGGGCGAGCAGCTGCCTTGCGCGATTGTTGAAGCCGATGATGTGGCCGCTGCTGTCGACGGCCATCACATAATCCGGATCGACATCGGCGAATTCCGCGGAGCCGGACAGCTTGATGATCCATTCCTGCCGGAAACGGTTCAGCAGGTTCGCATTCTCGATCTTGTGAGCGAACGACTTGACCAGTTGCAGCGCCAGGAACTGGCTGGCCTTCGGTTCCGGCGAGCGCAGCGCGGAAATATCCAGCACCGCGGCGAGCTTGCCGCTGGGATCGAAGACCGGCGCGGCCGTGCAGGTCAGCGGAATATGGGTGGCGTCGAAATGGTCGGATTGGTGCACCGTCAGGGCTTCTTCGGTGGCGATGCAGGTGCCGACCGCGCAAGTGCCGGCATGGGGCTCGTTCCAGTCGGCGCCGAGATAAAGGCCGGCCTTGCGAAGCGTGTTGTTGAATGTCGGGTCGCCGATGAAATCCACCGTGATGCCCCTGGCATCGGTGAGCAGCAGGACGTAGCCGAGTCCGGCGATCTGGCGATACAGCATCTCGACGCCGAAGCGCGCGGTGTGGAGGAATTCGTCCATGGCGTCGCGGTGCTCACGCAGCCGCCCGGATGTCACGATATGAGCGTCGCGCAGCACCAACGGATCAAGCTTGTGTTCGGAGACGCATCGTACCCACGACTGATGGATGATTGCATCACGCGCGCTGGTCTGGCCGACCGCAACGCGAACCAGCTCGTCGATGTGCGCAGCCCGCTCCGTCGTCACGGCTGATGCTCCTGGATGTTTCCCCGCACGTTGTTGCGTCAAGTGTCACTCGGATTGTGCCGCCGATCAAGTTTGTTGCGTGCAACACCTGTTGCATGTCGCAACAAGTGAGGCGGCCTGGCGCCGGCAGTTAACGCGAGGAAATGCCGAGCGTTTTTCGAGATGCGCCGCAGTGGCATGAGGCTTGCTGACATGGTGGTCGAGGCAAGATTCGACCTCGCTAACGATCGCGCCGGAACCACGACGCAAAGGCGATCGACGCCGGCATATGGGAGAATGAGACATGCTCACGAAGGCCCCGGACGGAAAGATCACCGCGCTGCTCGACGAGTTCAACGCCGCATTGTCGTCGGGTGACATCGAACGCGCGATCGCGCTGTTCCAGACCGATTGCTACTGGCGCGATCTGGTCACCTTCACCTGGAACATCAAAACCATGGAAGGCAAGGATCAGATCCGCGACATGCTGAAGGCGCGGCTTGCGGACAGCAAACCGTCGGGATGGCGCATTGCCGATGGCGACGCCGCGAGCGAAGCCGGCGGCATCATCGAGAGCTGGATCGAGTTCGAGACCGATGTCGCGCGCGGCTATGGTCACCTGCGCATGAAGGATGGACGCATCTGGACCTTGCTCACCACCATGGCCGAGCTCAAGGGACATGAGGAGAAATCCGGCTTCACCCGTCCGCTCGGCGCCAAGCACGGCCATGACAAGGACCGTAAGAGCTGGCGCGAGGAACGTGACCAGGAAATCACCGAACTGGGTCATGCAAAACAACCCTATACGCTGATCATCGGCGGTGGGCAGGGCGGCATCGCGCTTGGCGCGCGGCTGCGGCAACTGAATGTCCCGACCATCATCATCGAGAAGAACGAACGCGCCGGCGATTCCTGGCGCAAGCGATACAAGTCGCTCTGCCTGCACGATCCGGTCTGGTACGACCATCTGCCCTATATCGACTTCCCGAAAAACTGGCCGGTGTTCGCGCCGAAGGACAAGATCGGCGACTGGCTGGAGATGTACACGAAGGTGATGGAGCTCAACTACTGGAGCTCGACCACGGCGAAGTCGGCCAAGTATGACGAGAAGGCCGGGGAATGGACTGTCGTGGTCGAGCGCGACGGCAAGGAGATCACGCTCAAGCCGAAGCAGCTCGTGCTGGCGACCGGCATGTCGGGCAAGGCGAACTGGCCCACCTACAAGGGGCAGGACATCTTCAAGGGTGAGCAGCAGCATTCCTCGACCCACCCGGGGCCGGAGAAATATCGCGGCAAGAAGGTGGTGGTGATCGGCTCCAACAACTCCGCCCACGACATTTGCGCGGCGCTGTGGGAAGGTGGTGCCGACGTCACCATGGTGCAGCGCTCATCCACGCACATCGTGAAGTCCGACACGCTGATGGATATCGGGCTCGGCGCGCTCTATTCGGAGCAGGCGGTCGCGAGCGGAGTGACCACACGCAAGGCCGACCTGATCTTCGCCTCGCTACCCTACAAGATCATGCACGAATTCCAGATTCCGCTCTATCAACAGATGCGCGAGCGCGACAAGGATTTCTACGCCGCGCTGGAGAAAGTCGGCTTCATGCATGACTGGGGCGACGACGGCTCCGGCCTGTTCATGAAGTACCTGCGCCGCGGCTCGGGCTATTACATCGACGTCGGCGCCTGCGATCTCGTGATCGACGGTTCGATCAAGCTCAAGAGCGGCAAGGGCGCGGCGGTGCAGGAGCTGACCGAAACCGGCGTCAGGTTCGTGGACGGTAGCGAACTCCCCGCCGATCTCGTCGTCTATGCCACCGGCTATGGCTCGATGAACGGCTGGGCCGCCGACCTGATCTCGAAGGACGTCGCCGACAAGGTCGGCAAGGTCTGGGGTCTTGGATCCGAGACCACCAAGGACCCGGGCCCGTGGGAGGGCGAGCAGCGCAACATGTGGAAGCCGACCCAGCAGGAGGCGCTTTGGTTCCACGGCGGCAACCTGCACCAGTCGCGGCATTACTCCCAATATCTCGCGCTGCAACTGAAGGCGCGGATGGAGGGCATCCCGACCCCGGTCTACGGCTTGCAGAAGGTTCATCACCTGGGTTGATTGACCGGGCGATAACGCGACGTCGGGCGGATCGTCGTGCGATCCGCCCCTCGACAGATCGGCTGGAGATCGAACGGTGCCGATGGCCGTCCAGCTTCGGGCCGATGCCTGTGAGACAGCCGGCACCGGTTGCCTTCCCGGTTGATCATGATACTGGCCGGTCTGCCAGATTTCCCGCAGGCCGGCCTCGCTTCAATGATGAGCAGACACGCTCTTCATGCATTGGGACATGAGATCGGCACCCGCAAACTGGCCTATGTCCCCCAGGCTGACCATGCCGACCATTCGTTTGCTCTTGTTGATGACAGGCAGCCTGCGGATCTTCAGCGTTTCCATGTGGTGCACCGCTTTCGCCAGATCGTCGTCTTCGCGGCAGCAGTGGATGCCTTCGGTCATCACATCCCGCGCCGTGGTACGCGCAGAGTTGAAGTCCTTGCTCGCAAGACCTTTGCAGACGAGGTCGCGATCCGTCACCATCCCGATCAGACGATCGTCTTGCCCGATCGGAATGCAGCCGATGTCGTGGCCTTGCATCAATTTCGCGATTTCGGTGATTGGAGTGTCGGGGCTTACCCAATCGACGCCCTTGTGCATCACGTCCTTGACTTTCATGGAGGACCTCCCGTCCAAGGCAGCAGCCCCCTCACTCGCAATTATACAACAGAGCTGGCGCGACTGCATGCGTGCCGCGCCTTACGGCGCAATGATGAAACCGGGTCGAAACGTCATCGCGCATGAGCCCCTTGTTGAGCATGATCTCCGCGCAAACGCGTTCCACCTTTGTCGCGCGAGAGAGCCGCTTCGCACCCTTCCGGATCATGCTCCGGTCGGGGCGCACCGATAGATGGTCCGCTGTCATGCCGCCTCAGTCGTGCGTACTGAAGCAGCCATGCAGGGAACCGGCGGTCAGGCGTGCGAATTGCGCGCGACCGAGATGAAGCAACGTCTCATGATCGCCGGCTTCGATATAGATCTCGGGCTGCATCCGGATGCTGTCATCAACGATAACGTCGAGCCCGTAGCAACTGCCGGCGGCAGGAACCGCCCCATGCGCACAGTCCGCGAACAGCCGATCGATCTCGCTTTCGGCGGCCATAGCGATATCGTCACCGAATCTCGCCCTGAGATCCGCCAGCCTGAGGTGATGTGATGCCGGCAGCACGGCGAGCAGGTACCCGTCGTTGCGGCGCAGCACGATGGCCTTGGCCAAGCGATCGCCCGAGACGTGACAAGCCTGGGCGGTAAGGGCGGACGACATCGTCAGTACGTGCGGGATTTCGTCGTACTCGATGTTTTCTGCAGCGAGATAATTGTGCAGTTTGGGAGAAATGGTCATGGCGTCACCTCCGGTGCCACATGCAACCATCCACCGTGGTCCTGCCCGCCGCACGATGAGCGGCCGCGTGGTTCTCAAGACAGAACATAGGTCTTGTCGCTGCACACTGCAATTCGATCCCTAATGGGAGCGCCGCGCCAGGTTCAAGTTCCGGGCCTTGTCCAGATTGCGGGCCTCGGCCAGCGCGGCCGCGCTTGGCAAGAGGGCCGACGCAAGGTCGGTCTCGGTGAAATCTGCGCCGGCGACATTGGCGTCGGACAGGTCGGCTCCCGCAAGGTCAGCTCTGTAGAGGCTGCAGTTCGCCAGATTGGCGTTCTGCAGTTGCGCGAATTCGAGATCGGCGCGAGCGAGGTTGGCGCCGCTGAGATCCGCATTCCGCAGGTCGGCGGATTTGAGCACGCCGCGCATCAGACCCATCGATTGGTTGCGCATATCGGCGCTCAGATCGGCGCCCGCAAGCCTGGCCCCGATCAGGCTGGCACCGGAGAGATCGGCGGTTATCCGAGCGCCGCTCAAATCGGCGCCGCCAAGCCTGGCGCGTTGCATCTGCGTGCCGAGCAGCGATGCCTTGACGAGTGACGCCCCCGTCAAGTCCGCGTCGATCAGCCAGGCCTGGTTCAAGATGGCCCGATCGAAGCGGGCGCCTTTCAGATTGGCCCGGTTGAGCTTTACGAGATGAAGGTTGCCGCCGGAGAAATCGAGGCCCGAGAGATCGAGGTGCGACAGTCGCTTTCCATCCAAATCCGCATTGCGTCCGTCCCCTTGAGGGACCGCCTTGAGGAGCGCGTCGACCTCGGCGCGCGTCATCTCCGACGTCGTCATTTCCGGACTGTTGAGGTCGACACTCCGCAGCATGTCCTGCGACACGGCGTCAGTCGGATCAATCAGCAGCGCCGCTATCGACACAAAGGCAAATGCGAGACGAAACGACATCGCCGTCTCTCCGCCGCTCAGTTACCCGGTATCGTCTCTTGAATTCTCCGGGTCGGCCGCGCCGTCAGGTTAGCTGGCCGGCTCCGGCCTATGCCAGAGTATGAAACCGGATATCGATCCTGGCAATGCCAGTGCCCCGTCCGAGGGAGCGCTGCCTCGCAAGGCAAAGTGCCAGATTGCGGCCCGATGCACGTCTCGTCCCGGTAGGCGATCTCAAGCCCGAAGGGGCGCGACAGGAAGAACGATCCGCCGCTCGTCGCCGACGGCGCGACGCGGCATCTGCTCGGCGATAGCTCTATCGACCGGCCTTCGCGATCCGTTACCGAGCCGGTTAATGCAAGGTTAGCCGGCCGCGCTCGTCGGCAAGCGCCGGGAATCGGGTCGCGAGCGCCACTGTCAGCGGCGCATTCTGCTCGACCACTTGAAATGTCATTCTGCCGAGCCGGTAGCCCGCCTCGAAGGCGGCGGCGAGATTGTCAGGCGAGACCACGACAACGGATTTAGGCTTGTTCGCGTCGGTGAACGTCACCAGGGTCGGATAATCCTTCGGACGCAGGACGCCGAACGACTTGGCTTTGACGGCCGCGCTCATGGTTCTCGCATTGTCACCGGACGGAAGAGGCGGCGCCAGCTCGCGATAACCGAGAACCTGGACGACGATATGCGTCATGCTGCTCAGATAGCTGTAGTTTCGATCGTAATTCGTCGCGAACAGAACCTTTCCGTCGCCAAGATCCACAAACGGGGCTTCGCCGTGCACGGTGAAGCCACCACCCCAGTCGGAACCACCGGCGCCCGGCATCGGGATCAGGAATTCCCGCTCAAGGCGCAATTCCATGATTGACGAGCCGGACTTCATCCCGCCGGGGGTTTCGACCTCGATGGTCATCCGGTAGCGCAAAGATGCCTGCGGCGTACTGCATCGGACCAACAGCCACGCCAATGCAATTGCTACGCCGGCAAAGATGACAGGCCGTTTCAAGAGGACACCTTTGCGCAGCCATTGATCGGATATTGGCCGTCTTTCGCTTCGCCGATCATTCGGTCGCTACCGGCAACTGCCTTTGCGGCGGATCTGTCAGTTCGAGACATCCACCCGCACATGTCTGAAGTCGTGCCGTTCAAGATCGGAGCGGAAGATCGAGACGACGAGGTCGTTGACATCGCCGCATCTGAAATGCGTGAGATTGTTGGTCGGAAATTGCAGCAGCATGACCGAATTCGGCTTGTTTTCGATGAAGTCCGCGCACCAGCCTCGCGGCGCGCCGCCAATCTGGAGCGTGGCTTGCTCGGCGTCGAACGCCCAGTCCGCCTCGAGAAGATGCCGAGCGGCCGGGATCACTGCGTCGGGATCGTCGGCGTAAAGCTGCTTGGCGATTTCGGAGCGCAACACCCTGTACCCCGTCGACCAGAACTCCGGCAGCGCCTGATCGGCCGCACGCTCGTCGAGCAGCCGATAGAACGCGGTCCACTCGTCAGGCACGAACGCGGCATCGCTCGGACGATCGCGGACCCTGCGCAGGACCGCTTCCAGCTCTACGACGAGCGCATCGGCCTTCTGCTGCCTGCTCCGTGCGATAGCGGGCCTCTGGCCCTCGCTTGCCTCGACCGTTCCGAGCCTGCGCAATTGCTCATGCGCCCAGTCGCGCTCGCTCTCCGCGCGCCCGCGCGCGTCTGCCCAGCTATCGGGCGGCGGCAGCCCACGACCATGCGCCATCGTCGGCTCGAGCGCCGCGGCGTTCTCGATCCAGAACGCATAATAGAGCCCGCGAACCTGGCGAACCCGCGCCGCATAGGCTTCCCAGTCCTGCGGAAATTTCTCCCTGTATTCCAGCCAGCCGGCGAGATCGGCTGAAACGCCCCTGTCGGGCGACGGGATCCGCACATCGGCCTGAAGATCTCGTTCAAGGTCCTGAATGAGCCGAACCAACCCGGCATATCTGCGCCCTTGCTCGGTGTCGGGCGGAAACAGCGGCGCTTTCGATTTCACCCAGATCGGCGCCAGAAAGCCCTCGCCATTGGCGAGCTCGATTTCCGACTTGTCGAGCGCCGCAACGAAGCTGGCGCCACGCTGCAAGGTGATCTCGTCGTGCAGTTCTCTGATGCGCAGGACCAGTTCGGCGTGAGACAGCCAGCTCTGCAACGAGAATGGCTGCACCGCTTCGGAACGCGCCAGCCCCTCGCGCAGCCGTTCCGCTGTTTCAGCGAGTTGCTCGAACGCCGCCATCAACTCCCTGCGCGGCGGCTTGAGCTGCGCTTCCTGCTGCCGCGCGGCGTCGGCCAGACGAGCCGACCACGCCCTCGATTGGGCAAGCGCCTCCTGCACGAGCAACTCGAGCGTTCTCCAGTCGATCGGCTGAAGCTCCCAGGATGCGATGGCGAAAACCGCATCGGCAGAAGGCTTGCGCCGCAGCCGGTTTGGAACGCAGTTTTCGCCGTCGACGGGATGCACGAAGTCGAGCGGCCATCTGGGCGGCGGTGCCAGCAGCGCGTCATATTTGTCGTCGACCCAATATAGACCCGTGGCGCTCTTCTGCCAGGCGCGCTCGTTGCAGCGTTCCGATCCGAGCGTCGGCTGATGGATCAGCTTCACGTCGATGCGACCGGAAACGGCTGCGAAAAATGCGAGCCATCCAGTCCTCGGACCGAGGCCGCCCCACAGGCTGGACGGCAAGGATGCGCAATTGATCTGGCAAAGAAACTGATACGGCTGCCCGTCCCTGCTGGGCCATTGGAAGGGATCGGGAAGTTTTGGATTGCCGCCGATCCAGCCGACCTCGGCTGCGACCGGGCGAGCCGGAATCGCAGCACGCAGCCAGACAGCATCCTGGTCACGTGCGGCCGAATCCTCGTCCGAGGCCTTGGCAAGCATTTCCAGATTGTACGTTAGGAACTTGGCTATAAAGTCCTTCATCGCGCGCCGCTCCTCAACCTGGGCCAGAATATCGGCGTCGATTCAGGATTGCGCCATCCAAATTCTGTATCTTGGAAAGCGAGTTCTTAATTCCCGCGAACGGGCGCGCCTGATTTGGCAAAGGCCAAGACCGTGCTACGCGCCATTTCGCCGCACGTTGGGCGGCGTACCCCGGCGGCGCAGCGCGACCGCCGCAGCGCCGCTCACATCGACGATCGCACGAATGTCCGTCCGAGGTCGCCGAACGCGCCCTCGTCGGCAAATCTCCCGAGCTGATCGTCGCTCCAGCCGAGCCATTCCGCAAACACTTCGCTCGTGTGTTCGCCGAGCATCGGCGGCGGCGTCGAAGGCGGCGGCGGGACGTCGCCGAATCGCGTCGGCCTCGCGATGAACTTCACATCTACCGCGGCCGGATGGCTGATGGTCTGGACCATTCCCCGCTGCGTGAGCTGCGGCGTTTCGCAGACCTCGCCGACCGACTTGATCGCGCCGCACGGAATGCCAGCCGCGCCGAGCGCCTGCAGCCAGTCGGCGCGGCTTCGCCGGGCGAAGATCGGCGAAAGGATCGCGACGAGCTCGTTGCGGCTCGCCGCGCGCTTCGGAGCGGTTGCGAAGCGGATGTCTTCGCGCAGTTCCGAACGGCCGATGACGTCGCAGAAGGCCGCCCAGAACTTGTCGTTCGCGACCCCGACATTGATCCAGCCATCGCTGGTTTCGAACGGTTCATACGGGCTGATGGTCGGATGGACATTGCCGCGGCGCTTCGGGCTTTGTCCCGAGGCGAAGTACATGCCGGCGTTGAACGTCAGCAGCGATGCCATGGCGTCGAGCATGGAGACGTCGACCTGGCCGCCTTCGCCGGTGCGGCTCTTCCGCATCAGGGCAGCCAGCACCGAATGCGACGCATAGAGGCCCGTGACGAGGTCGGCGATCGACGTGCCGACCTTGGTCGGCGGCCCATCCGGATCGCCGGTGATGTCCATCACGCCGGATTCGCCCTGAAGGATCAGATCGTAGCCGGGGCGCGCGGCGTCGGCGCCGGTGCGCCCGAACCCCGAGATGCTGCACAGGATGACGTCGTCCTTGCGGGCCCTCAGCGCGTCGAAGCCGAGCCCCCATTTGTCCAGCGTACCGGGACGGAAGTTCTCGATGACGACATCTGCGACGGATGCAAGATGGAGCACCGCGTCGCGCCCCGCCGGCGACTTCAGATCGATAGCGCAACTTCGCTTGTTGCGGTTCACCGACAGGAAATACGCACTCTCGCCGCCGATGAAGGGCGGGCCGTAACGGCGGCTTTCGTCGCCTTGTCTGGGATCCTCGATCTTGACGATGTCGGCGCCGAGATCGCCGAGCTGCATCGTGGCAAACGGGCCGGAGACCACGCGGCAGAGGTCGAGGACCCTGATGCCCGACAGCGGCTCGCGATCAGACGATCGCATCGGCGAGGTCCTTCATCGACGGCACCAGGATGTCGGGCTGATGCGGCGTGATGCCGAACGGGCGGCTGCGCCGGTCGATGAAGGCCGTCCGCATGCCGGCGGACTTGGCGCCGATGCAGTCGAAGGCATGATTGGCCACGAACAGCACCTGCTCGGGCTTCACGCCCATGATCTCGGCCGCTTTCGTATAGGTCGCGACATGCGGTTTGAACGAATTGGCCTCCGTCACCGAGATCACGCGATCGAACGGGACCTTGTGGTACTGCTTCGCGGTCTCGAGCATGTCGGGATCGCCGTTCGAGAGCACGACGAGCTTGTACTTGCGTTGCAGCCGCGCCAGCGCGTCCGGCACCTCCGGAAACGGCACCAGCTTCTCGATCTCGCCCACGAGGTAGCGCACATCGTCCATCGTGTAGTCGATCTTCGCGCGGTCCATCACGTGGGCAACCGCGCGGTGCCCGATCTCGCGATAGGGCGTGTGCTCGCGATGCAGCAGCGCATCGATCATCGAATTCTCGAAATGCGTGCGACGCCACCATGTGACGAAGGAATTCGGGTCACCCTTCCAGCCCTTCTTCTCGAGGAACGGCGCCGCGACCCTGGTCAGACCGCCCTGCATGTCGACCACCGTGCCGTACTGGTCGAACATGCAGATCTTCACGTCGTGCTTGATCGTCTCAAAGCTCATTGATGCCTCCTTGGTCGGAATCGATTGATACGCCCTCCATCATCATGGATGAAATGGATTTGTGATCTTTCGTCATTCACGATATGAATGACGGATGAACCTTCGATCCATCGACCTCAATCTGCTCGTCGCGCTGGACGCACTGCTGACCGAGCGTCACGTCACCAAGGCGGCGGATCGCGTCGGCCTCAGTCAACCGGCGATGAGCAATGCGCTCAACCGGTTGCGCGGGATGTTCAAGGACGAACTCCTGGTGCGGACCACGACCGGGATGAAGCCGACGCCCCGCGCCACCGAACTCGCGGAGCCATTGCGCCAGGTCCTGCGCCAGGTCGAGCGTGTGATGGCGAGCGACGCCGGCTTCGATCCAAACCGGACGGAACGCACCTTCACGATCAGGATGTCGGACATTCTCGCGTGCCTGCTGCTGCCGCGACTCGCCGCAGCGCGGCCGCAGGACGCACGGATCTCCTACAATACGATCCATCTGCCGCCTGCTCTGACGATCGATGCGCTGGAGCGGGACGAGATCGACGTCGCGGTGAGCATGGGGCTCGAACATTCCGCATCGATCCGTTCCGAGACGCTGCTCCGCGACCGCATGGTCTGCCTGATGCGACGCGGACACCAGATCAAGCGCGCACGGCTGACCTTCGAGCACTTCATCGCGCAGGAGCACATGAAGGTCTCGATGAGCCCGACCGATCTTCGCTTCGTCGACGACGTGCTCGCCGAACGCGGCCATCGAAGACGCATCGCCCTGAACGTCCCGCATTGGCTGGTCGTGCCTCACGTCTTGAAGAAGACCGATCTGCTCGCGGTGATGCCGAGGCACCTCGCGACCGTGCTGATGGACGACGATCTGAGGATGGAGGAATTGCCGTTCGAGTCCGCGCCGTTCGACTGGATGTTGTACTGGCACCGCAGATACGATCAGAGCAATGCTAATGGCTGGCTCCGCGACCGGATCAGGGCGGCCTGCTCCGACCTGAACTAGGCGCCGAGGTCCGCCGGCCTCCGCGCCATCGACGACCGCTCTCCCGCCTCGGCGTCCGTGACCGCCGCCGCGTCCTCCAGAGATCGTCCCTTGGTCTCGAAACCGAACACGAGAAAGACCACGGCCTGGAAGACGAGGATGCCGGCCAGGGTCGTCAGCACGCCGGTCAGCCCCTGCCAGGCGAAGATCGCGACCACGACGTACTGGACCAGCGCGGTCGCGATGCGTCCGGACGTGGCGCAGATCGCCGTGCCGCGAAGCCGATACCGCGTCGGAAACAGTTCGGGAACGTGCATCGCGAATCCGGTCGCCAGCATCACGTAGATCGCCGTGATCAGCAGGAAGCCCACGACTGCCAGCGCAACACCATCCGGCATGCATGGATAGGCGATACCGAGCACCGCTGCCGCAATCGACGAACAGACGATCGAGAGCCTGCGTCCGAGCCGGTCCGCCAGCACGAGCCCGATCAGCGATCCGACCGGACCGCCCAGCGCCATCACCGTGGTGTAGCCCAGCGAGGAAACCACGCTATGGCCGCCCTTGACCATGAAGGTCGGCAGCCAGCCGATGAACCCGTAGAGGCTGAAGCCGACGACGATGTGCAACAGGCTGCCGAGCAGCGTGCGCGCGAGATACGGAGGCTGGAAAAGACGCCAGACCGCGCCGGGAGACTCCTGCGCCGGCGCGCGGGCAGCGACGGCAGGAAGTACCGCCTTGCGCGCGGCCTCCGCTTCGATCGCCGACAGGATCTTCTCGGCCTCATCGACACGTCCATTGGCGGCGAGCCAGCGCGGCGATTCCGGCATCGACTTGCGCAGAAACCAGACGACCATCGCAAGGCAGCCGACAAGGCCGAACATGTAGCGCCATCCAAGCGTCGGGATCACCCACAGGCCGACCATGGAGGATACGAACAGCGAGAAATTGGTGATCACGGCGAGCAGCCCGATCCAGCGCCCACGCGAGGAAGCCGGCACGAATTCCGTCAAGGTCGCATAGCCGACCACGATCTCCGCGCCGAGGCCAATGCCGATGATGAAACGCAGGCCGATCAGGACGATCATGTTCGGCGCAAAGGCCGCGGCGATCGACGCGAGGCCAAAGATCGCGAGGTTCATCTGATAGGAGAAGCGGCGACCGAACCGATCGCCGAGGATGCCGGAGCACCACGCGCCGATCGTCATCCCGACGAAGGTCGCGGAGACGAACGCGGCGTTGAGTTCGAGCGTCGACCAGCCTTCCTTGAGCACGGCGCCCAGCACGCCGCCGGCCAGATAGATATCGAACGCATCGAGGAACATGCCGGCGCCAATCAGGGCCAGGATGCGCCAGTGGAATCCGCAGATCGGCAGCCTGTCGAGGCGCGCGCCCGCGTTGATGTCGATGTCGGCGGATCGCGCCATGCCAAACCTCCCTGCCCGGCCTTTGGCAGCCGGATGCTCCGGGCACCGATTGATGACGCGCAGAGGGTCGTCGTCCAATTCAAATCGAAAATTCGACTATTTGGCGCAGTGATGAAGCTGACGAGACCGCACGATCGCGTTCCATCCTGACACCGAGCTGACTTGCATTCGCCGTCGTTAACGATCCCGCCGTCGCGCGATCTCGAAATCACGGTGTCAGCACAAACATTCACAACGGGTTCATGTCGCCGCCACTATTCGACTCCAACGCTGGGGGAAGAAGATTGGAGTATCTGCCATGCGCCGCATCGCCGGACTGCCTTTCGCCTTGGCTCTCAGCCTCTGCTGTTTCTCACCGCCCGCGCCAGCGCGCGCGCAGCTTGCCATCGGCATCACCGTCAATGCGGCGCCGCCGCCATTGCCGGTCTATGTCCAGCCGCCGATCCCCGCGCCCGGCTACATCTGGACTCCGGGCTATTGGGCATGGAACGACGATACCGGTTACTACTGGGTGCCCGGCACATGGGTGCGTCCGCCGGCGCCTGAATTGCTATGGACACCCGGCTATTGGGGCTGGAGCGACGGCGCCTACGCCTTCCACGCCGGATACTGGGGCGCGACGGTCGGCTTCTACGGCGGCATCTCTTATGGCTTCGGCTACACCGGCGTCGGCTATGAGGGTGGCTACTGGCGCGGCGGCAGCTTCTTCTACAACAGCTCCGTCAACAACATCTCGAATGTCTCGGTCACCAACGTCTACAACAAGACCGTCGTCAACAACACGACCAACGTCAGCTACAACGGCGGCACCGGCGGGACCGCGGTGAAGCCGACGCCGCAGCAACTCGCGGCCCAGGGCGAGCACCACGTGACCGCGACCGGCGAGCAGACGCGACACGCGGAGGCGGCGATGAAGAATCCGGCGCTGACGCTCGCCAACAACCATGGTCATCCGGCGGTCGCCGCGACCGCGCACGCAGCGCGGTTCAGCGGCGCCGGCGTGGTGGCCGCGCGCCCAGGCAAGCCGATCGCGGCGCCGCCGCCCCGACATGCGCAACCCACGGCCGAGCACGCCTTGCCAACGGGACATGCTCTCCCGACGGGGAATGCTCCGACGCCAGGACACGCTCTGCCGACGGCAAATGCTTCGCCGGCCGGACACGCTCTACCGACGGGGAACGCGTTGCCGCCGGGGCACGCCTTGCCGACTGCGCATGCTCTGCCCAGCGCAGGCGCACATCCTGCACCGGCGCCGCACGTCGCTCCGCCGGCGTCAAGACCGCAGCTCGTGCAGCATGCACCGCCGCAGGCACGCGCAGTTGCGCATCCGCCGGCACCGCGCGTCGCGCAAGCGGTTGTGCGTCGGCCCGCGCCGCCGCAGGTATCACGACCGGCGCCGCGGCCTCATCCGGCACCACGGCCACATCCCGCTGCGAGGCCGCATCCGGCGCCACAACAACACTCATGATCGAATTCATCGGCGTGCCTGCAAGGGCACGCCGATGTCGTATGAGACCCCATCGCAGGCACAACGGCACGCGATGCATTCATTAATCCTGGACTATCGGGCGCGAAACGCGTCCTCAAGCCAGTTCGTCGGCCGCACACCTGATCCCGTCGTAGATCTCCTCGAGATCCGCCTCCGTGACGCAGTAGGGCGGCATGACGTAGATCGTGTTGCCGAGCGGCCGCAGCAGCAGATTGCGGCGCGCGAAGAAGGCCTGAAGCTTTGGGCCGATGCCGGCGAGATAGCCCGCATCTACTGCCTTCAGATCAAGCGCGGTGATGGTCCCGGTGCGACGGACGTTCTCGAAGCGCGCGTCGGCGCGGAACGGTGCGATCAGGCGCTCCTGCATCGCAGCCACCGCAGCGACGCGCGCGCCCGCGCCGTGTTGCCAGAGCTCGAGGTTTGCTTTTGCGGCGGCGCAGGCGATCGGATTCGCCGTGTAGGAGCTGGAATGGAAGAAGGTGCGGGAACGATCGCTGGAATAATGCGCGTCGTAGATCTCGGCCCGGCAGAGCGTCACCGCGAGCGGCAGCGAACCGCCGGTGAGGCCCTTCGAATAGCAGGCGATATCCGGCGTGATGTCGGCCTGCTCGCACGCGAACAATGTGCCGGTGCGGCCCCAGCCGGTCATGACCTCGTCGGCGATGAAGACCACGTTTGAGGCTGCGCAGATGCGTTTCATTTCCTTCAGCACGCAGGGCGGATACATCAGCATCCCGCCCGCACCCAGGATCAGCGGTTCGACAATGAACGCTGCCGCGGATTCCGTCCTGCACGCGGCTTCGAGCGCGTCGAGTGTCGCCTGTTCACGGCCGGGTGCCGGAAACGGAATCGACGCGACGTCGAACAGCAGCGGCTCGTAAGCCCTGTTGAAGACGCCGCGCGCGCCGACCGACATCGTCCCGACCGTGTCGCCATGGTAGGAATGCTCCATCACGATGATGCGGGTGCGCGTCGCGCCGATATTATGCCAGTAGCCGAGCGCCATCTTCAGCGCCACTTCCACGCTGGTCGAGCCAGAGTCGGAGAAGAACACGTAATCGAGCCCATCGGGCGCCAGCTTCAGGAGTTGCGCGGCGACCTGTTCGGCCGGATCGTGGGTATGGCCCGCGAAGATGATCTGGTTGAGCTGCTCCGCCTGGTCCTGGATCGCGCGCACGATGTGCGGATGGCAATGACCGTGGGTCACGACCCACCAGGATGCGATCGCATCGATGATGCGACGATCATCCGCGGTGTAGAGATAGGCACCCTCCCCGCGCACGATTCTCGTCATCTCGCCGTGCAGCGCGTGCTGGGTGAACGGGTGCCAGATCGGCGACTTCCGAGCGGATGTCATGGATTGAAATCTTCCCGCCGGAACGACGCCTTGAACGCTGCCTGCAGCGTGTCTGCCGCAAGCGCAGCAAGCCAGGGCAACCGGCCCAGCCGTCGCACCTGCCCGATCTCGCAAATCGCGCGCTCGCTCTCGGGATTGCTCTCGCCGACAAATGCGATCCCGAGAATGTCGATCCCGCGCTTGCGCAATGCCTCGACCGACAACAGCGAGTGATTGATGGTGCCGAGCGCGGTGCGGGCGCAGAGCACGATCGGAAGGTGCCATCGCGCGAAGACGTCGATATAGAGCGTGCTGCCGTCGAGCGGCACCATCAGCCCGCCGGCGCCCTCGATCACCAGCGGCCGGTCCCTGACATCGGGCACGTCGAGCGCGGCAGGATCGATGCGCACGCCGTCGAGTGCGGCGGACTGATGCGGCGAAGCCGGCGTTCGAAGCCGGTATCGCTCCGGCACGATGCGATCCGCCGGGAGCCCGCCAAGCCGTGCGACCAGTTGCGCATCGGTTTCCTCCTCGATGCCGGCCTGAACCGGCTTCCAGTAGCGCGCGCCGAGGAAACCGGCGAGGCCCGCGGAGAACACCGTCTTCCCGATCCCAGTATCGGTGCCGGTCACCACGATCCGGCAGCTCATCGCGACCAGCCTTTCGTCTCCTCGACCAGCGCATCGAGCAGAGCGCGCACGTCGTCCTCTCCGACATTGAGCGTCAGCGCAATCCGCAACCGCGCGGTGCCCGCCGGCACGGTCGGCGGCCTGATGCCTCTGATGTCGAAGCCGCGCGCCTGCAGCGCTGATGCCAGCTGCATGGCGCGCGCATTGTCGCCGACGATGTAGGGCACGATCTGCGAGCGCGACGGGCTGTGCCAACCACGCAGGTCGAGCTCGCGATGCGTGAACGCGACCAGTTTTGCCAGGCGCTGCTGATGCTCGGGCTCCTGCTGCAGGATCAGCAGCGCCTCACGCACGGCAACGGCCACAAGCGGCGACGGCGCGGTGGCGAAGATGAACGGGCGGCAGCGATTGACCATGAAGTCGCGCAGCACGGTCGAGGCCGTGACCAGCGCACCGGCGGCACCCAGCGCCTTGCCGCAGGTATGAACGATCACGAGGTTCTCGCGCCCCTCATAGGACGCCGTCAGCCCGCGCCCCTGCTCGCCATAGACGCCGGTGCCGTGCGCCTCGTCCACCACCAGAAACGCGTCGTGCCGGTCCGCGATGGCGACGAGGTCGCCGAGCGGCGCGACGTCGCCGTCCATGCTGTAGACGCTTTCGACCACGATCCAGACCCGGCCCGTGCCACCCTCGGCGCGCCAGCCGCGAATAGTGTCTTCGACCGACCCGGGATCGTTGTGCGCGCTGATCCGGAATTCGGCCCGGCCGGCCCGCGCGCCTTCATGGATGCTGGCGTGCACGAGAGAATCGAGCACCAGGAGGTCGCCGCGCTGCGGCAGCGTCGTCAGCACGGCGAAATTGGCGACGTAGCCGCCGCCAAAGAACAGCGCCGTCTCGGCTCTAAAGAACGCGGCGGCTTCGGCCTCCAGCCGTTCGTGCTCCTCGCAATTGCCGCGCAGCAGCCGCGACCCGCCGGCGCCGATCGGCGTGCCGGCCTCGAGCGCGGCCGCGACCGCCTGCTTGATGCGCGGCGCGCTCGCGAGCGCCAGATAGTCGTTCGAGACGAAATCGATGCCCGCGCGCGGCTTGAGACCGCGCAGCCGATCGTCCTTGCTCAGGGCGTGCAAGGCCGCGGCGTAATCAGCGACCTTGGCCGCATGGATTGCGCTCATGCTTCTCTCTCAGATTTGTCGTTGGTCGCGCGGCGAATCCCACCGCGCGCGTGCCGGAGGCGCGCTTAGGCGAGGGCGGAGTTGATGCCGAGCCGGTCCAGCAGATTGGCGTCGCGATCGCGCTGCGGGTTCCTGGTGGTCAGCAGCACATCGCCGATGAAGATCGAATTCGCGCCGGCAAGGAAGCACATCGCCTGCAACTCGTCGGTCATGTATTGCCGTCCGGCCGACAGCCGCACCACGCTCTTCGGCATCATGATCCGCGCGGTGGCGACCAGACGCACCAGCGCGATCGGATCGGGCCGTTCCGCGGTGTCGTTGACCGGCACGCCCTTGACCTCGTTCCACAGATTGATCGGCACGCTCTCCGGATGGCTGGGGAGACTAGCAAGCAGCATCAGCATGCCAAGCCGGTCATCGACCTGTTCACCCATGCCGATAATGCCGCCGCAGCAGACCTTGATGCCGGCGTCGCGCACATGCGCGAGCGTATCGATGCGATCCTGCAGGGTGCGGGTGGTGATGATCTTGTCGTAGAACTCCGGCGAGGTGTCGACGTTGTGGTTGTAGAAATCGAGCCCGGCGTCGGAGAGACGCTCGGCCTGCTTTGGCGTCAGCATGCCGAGCGTGACGCAGGTTTCCATGCCGAGGCCCTTCACCGCGCTGACCATGTCGCAGACCTGATCGAGATCGCGATCCTTCGGGCTGCGCCAGGCCGCAGCCATGCAGAAGCGGGTTGCGCCGGCATCCTTGGCGCGCTGCGCGACCGCGACCACTTCCTCCCGCGGCATCAGGCGAGTGGCCTTCAGGCCGGTATCGTAATGCGCGCTCTGCGAGCAGTAGCCGCAGTCTTCCGGGCAGCCGCCGGTCTTGATGCTGAGCAGGCTCGCGGTTTCGACGTGGTTCGGATTGAAGTTGGCGCGATGCACGCCTTGCGCCTGAAACATCAGGTCCGCAAACGGCAGGTTATAGAGTGCTTCAGCCTCGGCACGCTCCCAGGTCTTGCGGGGCGCTGCACTGGTGCGGCTGTCGGTCCGTTCGATCTCCACGACATCAACCATAGAGCTTGCCTTCTCGTTTGCTATAGATCATAGATAATCTGACATATTATCTATGATATTTGGACTTAGAACGATGCTAGCCGAGCCCGGACGAACGCGCACCCGTTTTTACGATAGATAATCTATGACGAACGAAGGTGAGAACACGACCACCGCGGGGCGCATCGCCGAGGCGATCGGCGAGCGCATCATCAGCGGCGAGTTGCTGCCGGACGCGCCGCTGCGGCAGGACCATGTCGCGCGCGAATTCCACTCGAGCCACGTCCCGGTGCGCGAGGCCTTCAGGCAATTGGAGGCGCAGCACCTCGTCGTTGCGGTGCCCCGTCGCGGGGTGCGGGTCGCGCCGCTCGACACCAGATCGGTGAAGGAGATCGCCGAGATGCGCGCCGCGCTCGAAGTGGTCGCGTTGCGCAATGCCGCCCCCAGGCTCACATCGGCCCATCTGGCACGGATCGAACTCGCCATGATCGAAGGCGACAATGCCGAGACGGTGCAGGATTTCGAGATGGCCAATCGCGCCTTTCATCATGCGCTGGTGGCGCCGTGCGCGATGCCGCGACTGCTTGCCAACCTCGACGGCCTGCAGCTTGCGAATTCGCGACTGGTGTTCGCGATGGCGCGCAATGCCGGCTGGCGGCCGCGGCCGAGCCAGGATCACCGCGTGATCCTGCAGGCGCTGCGCGCGCGCAACATCGAACAGGCCTGCAGCCTGCTGGCGCGGCATATTCAAACCATCGAGCGGCTTGCCCTGCCGGCGGCGTGATCACTTTGCTCCGAATCGAGCGGCGGACTCCGGTTCACCTCGCCCCGCGTGCGGGGAGAGGTCGGAACGCATCGGCAGATGCGTTCCGGGCGAGGGGGAGTCTCCGCGAGAGTATCTGTCTCCGTGTGTGCGGAGGCAGCCCCTCACCCCAACCCTCTCCTCGTAGTTACGGGGCGAGGGGGCGCACCGCCCTTGCGACCGCCATTCAATCTAATCCCATCACTTTCTAAGCGATCGCAACGATCTCCAACTCCTGATCGCCGGCGCCTGCGACGTCGCCCACGGCCTTGCCCATCAGCGACCTCGCCACCGGCGAGACAAAGGAAATCGAGCCTGCCTTTGGATCGGCTTCGTCCTCGCCGACGATGCGATAGGTCTGCACCCGCCCGTCGGCGCGGCTGAACGTCACCGTGCTGCCGAAGGCAACGGTTTCGGTGGAAGCAGGGTCAGGCACGACCTGCGCGGTGCGGAGCCGCTCCGTGAGATAGCGCACGTCGCGTAGCGGAACCGCCGACTGCCGCCGCCGTTCGTTGACGTCGTCCAGCTGTTGCGCGGCCTCAAAGGCCTCGCGCGCCGCCTGGAACTCACGCTCCAGTGCCTTGCGTCCTGCTTCGGTCACCAGGTTGGGATGCGGCGAAATAGGGCGATCCGGCAACAGCGTTTCAGACGCGGTCTCGGCACTTTCTTCCTTGGTGAAGGCAACGCTCAATCCAGAACTCCGTCGATGAGGCAGGCAGTATAGCCCCGCCTCACGCGTCCCGCTAATGCGCGATGGGATTAGGCTGGATCTAATGCGACGCCGGCTGTTCCGCCTTGCCTCGACGACCGAAGCGGTTTTTGGCACTCTCGCGCCAGCCTTGGAAGGTGACAAAGAGCATCGGCACCAGGAAGATGCCGATCGAGCTTGCGGCGAGCATGCCGCCGAACACCGCGGTGCCGACCGCGCGGCGGCTGATTTCCGCAGCGCCGGTCGCGACCACCAGCGGCACCAGGCCGAGGATGAAGGCGATCGAGGTCATCATGACCGCGCGGAAGCGCATTTGCGCGCCCATCGTCGCGGCTTCGGCGATCGGCCTGCCGGCCTCGCGCTGCTCCTTGGCGAACTCGACGATCAGAATGCCGTTCTTGGCGGCGAGCGCGATCAGCACCACGAGGCCGATCTGGCCGTAGAGATCGAGGTTCAGACCCGCGAGCTTGATCGCAAGATAGGAACCGAACACGCCGACCGTGACCGACAGCAGCACGGGAATCGGGATCGTCCAGCTCTCATACAGCGCCACCAGGAACAGATAGGCGAACAGCACCGCGAGCCCGAGGATGATGCCGGTCTGGCCGGAGGCGGCCTGCTCCTGATAGGCGGTGCCGGTCCATTCATAGGAGTAGCCCGAAGGCAGCGTCGACTTGGAGAGATCGGCCATCGTCGCGATCGCGGTGCCCGAGGACACGCCCGCCGCCGGGCTGCCGTTCACGGTGACCGAACGATAATTGTTGTAGCGCGTGATCACCTGCGGACCGGTCACGATCCGCAAGGACGCGATCGAGCGGATCGGCACCATCTCGCCGCCGCTGTTGCGCACATAGATCTGCCAGATGTCGGGGATGTCGCGGCGGTTGGCCGCGTCGCCCTGCACATTGACCTGCCAGGTGCGGCCAAACAGGTTGAAGTTGTTGACGTAGATGCCGCCGAGCGTGGCCTGCAGCGCGGTGAAGACGTCCGCCATGTTGAGGCCGAGCGCCTGCGCCTTGGCGCGATCGATATCGAGATAGACCGAAGGGTTGGTCGCGGTGAAGGTCGAGAACACGCGGGCCAGATTTGGATTTCGGTTCGCCGCGCCGATCAGCCCGCCCATCACGCTGCTGAGCGAAGCCGGATCCTGCCCTTCCAGCGCCTCGAGTTGATATTCGAAGCCGCCGGAGGTCGAAAGCCCGATGATCGGCGGCAGGTTGAACGGCAGCACCGAGGCCTGGCGGATCTGCGATCCCCCGACGAAGGTCTGCCCGATCGCCGCCTGCACCGAGTCGGTGACGGCCTTGCGATCGGCGAACGCCTTCATGCGCGCCACCATGAATGCCGAATTCGGCTCGCTGGCACCGTCGAGCAGCGAGAAGCCGATGATCGACAGCACATGGTCGATCGCCGGATTCTTCTTCAACAGCGCCTCGACCTGCTTGGTGACCTCGCTGGTGCGCGCCACCGATGCGCCGTCGGGCAATTGCACCGCGATGAAGAAGGCGCCCTGATCCTCCTCGGGCAGGAAGCCGGTCGGCGTGATCTTCGACACGCCGAACACCGCGCCGGCAAACACCAGCACCGCGACCAGCGACAGCACCGCCACACGAACCAGCCGTTGCACCACGCCGGCGTAGCGGTCGCGCACCCAGTCGATGCTGCCGAGCACCCGTCCCATGATGCCGCGGCGCGGTCCGCCATGGCGCAGGAACACGGCGCACAGTGCCGGCGACAAGGTCAGCGCATTCAATGCCGAGATCACCATCGCGGCGCTGATCGTCACCGCGAACTGGCGGAACAGCGTGCCGGAAATGCCCGGGATGAACGCGATCGGCACGAACACCGAGAGCAGCACCAGCGAGATCGCGATGATCGGCGCGGTGATCTGCGCCATCGCCTTCTTGGTGGCGTCGGCCGGCGACAGCTCCGGCTCCTCCTCCATGACCCGCTCGACGTTCTCGACCACGACGATGGCGTCGTCGACCACGATGCCGATCGCAAGCACCATCGCCAGCAGCGACACCGTATTGGCGGAATAGCCGAGCGCCAGCAGCACCGCGAAGGCGCCGATCAGGCTGACCGGAACCGCGACCGCCGGGATCACCGTGGCGCGCAGATTGCCGAGGAACAGGAACACCACGATCACGACGAGCACGAAGGCCTCGCCGAGCGTCTTCATCACTTCCTTGATCGTATCGGACACGAAGGTGGTGGAGTCGTACTGCACGAGATAAGTCAGCCCCGGCGGAAACCGCTCTGACAGCCGCGCAAGCGTGGCCTGCACCGCCTTGGCCGTGGTCACGGCATTGGCGCCGGGCGCGAGATAGATGCCCATCGGCACGCCGGGATTGCCGTCGATCCGCGACTCCGAATCCATGTTCTGCGCGCCGATCTCGACGCGAGCAACGTCCCTGATCCGCAGCACCGATCCATCCGGATTGGCCCGCAGCACGATGTCGCCGAACTGCTTGGATGTCGTCAGGCGGCCCTGCGTCTGCACATTGAACTGGAACTGCTGGTCATTGCTGATCGGACGTGCGCCGATGCGGCCGACCGGCGCCTGCACGCTTTGCGCCCGGATCGCGGCGATCACGTCCGACGGCGCCAGATTGAGGCTGGTCAGGCGCTGGGTGTCGAACCAGATCCGCATCGAGTAGTTCAGCTTCGCGAACAGCGAGGCCTGTCCGACGCCCGGCGTGCGCGAGATCGCATCCAGCACGTTGATGATCGCGTAGTTGGTGATGAACAGCGGGTCCTGCTCGCCGCTCTTGCTGTACAGCACGATGAATTGCAGCACCGCCGAGGATTTCTTCTGCACGGTCAGGCCCTGCGCCTGCACCTCGGTCGGCAATTGCGCGAGCGCGCTCTGCACGCGATTGTTGACGTTGACGGTGTTGATATCGGGGTCGGTGCCGAGCGCGAAGGAGACCGTCAGCGTGTAGCTGCCGTCATTGCCGCTGGTCGACTTCATGTAGAGCATCTTGTCGACGCCCACGACCTGCGCTTCCAGCGGCTGGGCGACGCTCGATTCCACCACTTCAGCCGATGCGCCGGGGAACACGGCGGAGACCGTGACCTGCGGCGGCACGATGTCCGGGAACTGGGCGACCGGAATCTGCATCAGCGCCAGCGCGCCCGCGATCGTGATCACGAACGCGATGACGATCGCGAGCCGCGGACGATCGACGAAGACAGCGGAAATCATGGATTATTGCCCGTCGATTTCGGCGTGCTGCTGGCGCCGCCGTCCGCCGAAACCTTCATGCTCGACTGGATCAGCGCGCTAACAGGCCCCGGCGCCACCACCTCGCCCGGTTTGACCTTCTGCAATCCCTCGACGACCACCTTGTCGCCGAGCGAGATGCCGCTCGTCACCGCCGCGATCGTTGCGGTCGATTGCCCAAGCTGGATCCGCCTTTGCTCGGCCTTGTTGTCCGCGCCGACGACATAAACATATTCACCCTGCTGGTCCGACAGCACCGCCGAACGCGGGATCGCCAGCACCTCGACCGGCTGCACGCCTTCGAGGAGAACGGTCACGAACTCATTGTCGGTCAGCTCGCGGACCGAGCCGCCGGCGGCGACGGACGTGTATGTTGACGGGTTGGGGATGACGCCGCGCAGGGAGATGGTGTCGGTATTCTGCGCGATCGTGTTGTTGACGAAGTTCAGCTCACCCGTCTTCTCGTAGAGCCGGCCGTCCGGCAACCGCAGGCGGATGACGACGGCCTTGAAGCCGCCGCGCGTCGCATAGCGGTCGCGCAAATCGAGCGCCTCGCGGACGGGCACGGGAAACGTGACATACATCGGGTCCTGGCTGACGATGGTTGTCAGGGTTCCCGAGCTCGGCGTCACGACGTTGCCCTCGGTCACCGCGGTGCGTCCGATCCTGCCGTCGATCGGCGAGTGGATCATGGTGTAGTCGAGATTGATCTGCGACAGGTCGACCTGCGCCTGCGCGGCCTGCACCTGCGCCTCGAGGCTCTGCTGGTTGGCGACCGCCGCATCAACGTTGGATTGCTGGCCGGCCGGACCGCCCATCAGGGCCTTGGCGCGGTCGGTGGTCAGCTTGGCGTTGACCAGCGTCGCCTGCAATTGGGCCACCTGTGCCTTCTTCGATGCAAGATCGGCCTCGAACGGTCCGCGCTCGAGTTGATACAGGAGATCGCCGGCCTTGACCTCGGCACCCTCGACAAAGTTCCGCTTGTCCAGGAATGCCGTGACGCGCGCCACCACGTTGACTCGGTTGGGGGCCTCGATGCGTCCGAGAAATTCACTGGTTTCGGTGACCGGCCGCTTCACCGCCTCGAACACGCCCACGGCAGGAGGCCCGGGCGGTCCCGCCTGGGCATGGGCCGCTGATACTCCCGCCGCCACCAATCCCGCCGATACGAGAAGCCCTGCCAAACGACCGAGCATGCGTTCCGTATCACTCATGCAGTCCAACCCTTCGGCTACCAACAGACGCTACGAGACGGATATGACGTCGAGTTCCCTCAGACCCGAAGGTCAGGATGGGCAGGTGCGTTGCAGCAGATCATAACGCGGCCAATCCGACAATCCTGCAACTCGACCGCGATCGTTGCGCCGATCCCGACGACAGCCAGCTTTCAAGAGCGCTGCAATGCCACCATGACACAGCCATTGCGGCCGCGCGGACCGGCTCAGTGCATGCCGCCGGCGCCGAAAGCTCCCGTCAATGTGATCCACGCGAGCGCACCCTCGATACAGACGAGGTCGGGCTGCCGCTCACAGCGCGATGGCGTTCTTCAAGCGAGCGGTGTCTTGATAGGCTGGCGACGCCAGATGTTCGGATAGCCATGGCCGCGCGCGCTTGCCGCTGACCTCGTGCGCGCCATCGAAGACGTCCATGTCGATCAAATGTGGATGGCCTGACGATGCGTAGATCGACTGCATTTGCGAAAACTTCTCATCGCGCCCAAGTTCCACGGCGTTTGCACCGTCACGGCTCCCGATCTCGACAAACAGCGGGCACGGGCAGAGCAGGCACGCCAGCTCTGCGCCGGTGTACTTGGCGCGGCCGTTGCTGAAATGAATGTAAGCCGCAAGTTCGACGCCGAGATTCTTGCTGATCACGGGCGACGTCAGAAACCTCTTCTCGTCGCGCATATATCCGGAGACGACGGTCGGCCGCATCCGCCCCGTAGCGGCTTCCAGATGGAGCGCGAGAAAGGCGCCCCAGGACACCCCGTATACGCCGACGTTCAAACCCGACGCGCCGGTGAGCTTCCGGCAGACAATTTCGCCGGCGTCGAGCGATGCGCATGACACGTTGTGGGCGGAGACACCGTGGGATGCCAGCATCGCTGCGATGTTGTTCTGGCTCTCCTGATTTCCGATCTGGACGATGTAAGGACACCAGACGACATAGCCGTCCCGACATAGCCGTTTGCCGAGCGCGTTCATGTAGTCCCTGTCGGTATCGTCGAAGCAGCGCTCCGGCGTGCTCGCCATGCCGTGGCCAAGCAGGATCAATCCCTTGAATTCTCCGTCGGGAATTCCAAGACATCCGCGCACCGGCACGCCGCATTCCAGATCGAACTCGATCTTCACGACCGAGAATCCATCCGCGGGCGCGCGCCAGAGAACCCGGATCTCGTCGTGCGACGGCCGATAAAGCCGCCGCGCCCGGAACAGAGATCGCATCTCTGCGCGAATCTCCGAACCGGTTGCGACCGCATGCAGCCTGCCGCTTGCTGCGATATCGAACAACGACCGGCAGAACTGATCGTAGCCAAGGGTCGGCAAGTCGACATTCGCGCATGATCCCTGGCAATGGCGCAGCGCCAGCCCGTCGTTGCCGGCCCGCGACGAGGGGCCGACCAGCGTCATCAACAATCCGGAAAGCGCCCTGCGGCTGATCATCGACTCTCCCCGAGCCGACGATGGCTCGCATGAATGTCAGAGGTGGTTGCCCAAAGCGCGATGAGACCAGGTTTGTATCGCCATCGCGCTTGAGGCCGCTCCCTAGGCATGATCTTTTTCGGAAAACCGCTTCGCACTTTTCCGGATCATGCCGTAGCTGGCGCTACGGATTGCGCGGACACAAATTAAAGGATGTTCATGCTCGAACGATCGCGTGCAGCGTTGCAAATGTGTGACGCCGGCAGGCTTGGCGTAGCGTCAATCCACGCCAATCAGGTTTCGGGATGCTTCGGAATATTTCCGCCTGTCACGCAGCTTCGATTTCGCCACACGCGACGATGATCGTCAGGCCTTGATTATCGAGTCTTCATCAAGTCTCTATCAAGCCTTGGGCTTGACCCCGCCGACCTGGCATCGGCCTTCGAATTCGTCGTCCGGGCGCCGGCGGCCGCGCGCCGGGTCGCAGCCGACCGAGCGAGGCCCACGCGCCCGCCCGAAAATCGCGAAGAAGAGCGGCGAAAATGTCGTAATTCCCCCTGATGCGCGTGAACGCGCACCGGAATAACCCGGACTCGTGGCTCGGACTGAATTGCTTTACGCAATATTTCCGGGGTCGCCGGGTTTATCTATTGGGCAACAACGGTTTTTGGAACGACCGATGGCGAACGACCTGCACGAACATCTGATTGAATTGGCCTATGAGGCCGCGGTCGTCCCCGAATTGTGGCCGAATGTCCTGCATCAGGTCGGTGCGATCGCGCGTGCGCGCGGTATCGTGCTGCTGACGGCGGCCCCGCACGACGTCCGCTGGGTCGCATCCCCCGACATGCACGACGACACGGTGGCCTATGTCGAGGGCGGCTGGCACGAGCGCAACGGGCGATTGCCGCGCCTGCTCGCGGCCAACCATGCCGGCTTCCTGCGCGACATCGACGTGTTCGATACGCCCGAGGAGGTGCAGCAGGATTTCCAGATCCGCGAATTCTTCCGCCCGCGCGGGCTCGGATGGGGCGCCGGTACTGCGATCCCGGTGCCGAGCGGCGACGTGCTGATCTACAGCGTCGAGCGCGAATACCAGCACGGACCGATCGAGCGGGAAGCAATCGAGCAGCTCGACGCGCTGCGGCCGCATCTGGCGCGCGCCGCGCTGCTGTCGGCGCGGCTCGGGATGGAGCGCGCCAGGGCGGCAACCGAATCGCTGGCGATGCTCGGCCTGCCCGCGGCAGTGCTGCGGCGCGGCGGCCGCCTGATGGCGGCCAACACGCTGTTCGACCGCCTCGTGCCCGACGTGATGCAGGATCGCGGCGAGCGCCTGACGTTGGCGGCGACCACTGCCGACACGCTGTTCGCCCAGGCCCTGGCCGCGCTTGATCAGGGACTGATCGGCGTGGAGGTGCGCTCGGTGCCGATCGCGGCGCAGGAGGATCGGCCGCCGCTCATCGTGCATCTCGTCCCGATCCACGGCGCGGCGCGTGACCTGTTCGACCGCGCGGCGGCGATCGTGATCGTGACGCCGGTGGTGCCGGCCGAGGTGCCGACCGCGGAAGTGCTGCAGGGTCTGTTCGACCTGACGCCAGCGGAGGCGCGCGTTGCGCGCGGCATTGGCGAAGGACGCACCGTCGAGGCAATCGCCGGCGCATTCGGCATCTCCCGCGAAACGGTGCGCAACCAGCTCAAGGCGGTGCTGGCCAAGACCGGACTCGGCCGGCAGGTGGAGCTGGCCGGACTGCTGGCCGGCGCGAAGGTTCCGCCGGGGTCGTCAGGAGACTAGCGCACCCCGCGCACGGCCCTCGGCCTCAAGCCGCGCTCAGGCGGGCCTGGAAGAAGCCGGCAACACGGCTGACCGCATCAGCGGTCATCGGATCATTGTCCGCGAAATCGAAACCGTGCGCCTTGCCCGGATATCGGACGATCTCCGCTTCGGCGCCGACCGACTTGCCAAGCCCGACAAGCGCCTCACCCTTGGCGAGCGGCACGTTGCGGTCCGCCTCGCCGTGCAACTCGATCATCGGCGGCAGGTGCTTGACCTCGGGCGCAATCTTGTCGGGCACGCCGCCATACAGCACGGCCAGCGCGGACACCCGCGCGTCGCGGACCGCCGCAGCAGCGGCAACGTAGCCGCCGAGCGAGAAGCCGAGCAGTCCGATCCGGCCGGAACTGTCCGCGCTCGATAGCACCGCTGATAGCACAGCCGAGACGCGCGCAGCCCAGGCGTCAAAACGCCCGCTCTCGTAGGCCTCGCGGCGATCGCTGGTGTGCATCGTCTCGAGCGCCTGCTCGTCGGCCGGCGTGTAGTAGCGAACGTAATAGGCGTCGATGCCGTCTGCGGTCAGCGCGTTGGCATAACGTTCATAGGCCCGCGGCCTGAGGTCGAAGCCGCGCGAGCCGTGCAGGACAAGCACGGCCGGCCGCTTGCCGGTACGCCCGCAGGCAAAACGATTGAGCGTGACGCGGCCTTCGCCGGCATCGACGCTCAGCGTCTCCGCGGCGGCCGCCGCAAGCGAAGGCGATGCCGCCAGCAGGGCAAGGAGGCTCCGTCTGCTGATTGCTCGCATCGAAACCTCGTTCGGACTGCGCGGCTCTTGGGCCGGGCTGCGCCGCTATATCATGCCGGACCGCACGCCCGGTAGAGCATGTCATCGGCCGCCGGCGGCCAGCCCACCGGCACGCCTGCCGCCGATCGTGGCGGCAGCCGCGGGGACATCGCAAAAGGATCGCATGTTCAAACGGCACCGGTTACGCTAGGGGTAGCTCCCCTCCCTCCGCGCCCGCTCCGGCGCATGTCCAGTCAATGAGTGCATCTGAATGGCCGAAGCCGACCTCGACGCCGTCATCCGGCAAACCGCAAAAGCGCAGACCAAGGCCGTGATGGCGGCTGCCAAGAAACATCAGGCCGTCTGGGTCGCGCGCGCGGCCAAGGCCAAGGACAAGGAGGCCAAGGCGCGCTTCCGCTTCCTGGCCAAGAGCACGATGCTGAACGCAACCGCGACTGCCAAGCGGTTGCAGAATTCGGCCGAGAACGCCGCCGACGCCTATGCCCGCGCCATGAAGAAGGCGATGGAAGAGCTGCCGCCGGCCAAGAAGCCCGCGACGAAGAAAGCCGACGGCTAGTCGATGCCGCGTTACGTCGCCCTGTTGCGCGCGGTTAATGTCGGCGGCACCGGCAAGCTGCCGATGACCGAGTTGAAGGCGATGTGCGTCGACGAGGGATTTGCCGACGCGCAGACGTATATCGCGAGCGGCAATGTCGTGTTCCCCTCGAAGCTCGGCGCAGCCAAGGTCAAGGCCGCGCTGGAGCGGCGGCTGCAGGCTTATGCCGGCAAGCCGGTCGGCGTCGTCGTCCGCAGCGCGGACGAGATCGCCGCGGTGCTGAAGGCCAATCCGTTTCCGAAAGCGCCGCCGAACTATACTGTCGCGATCTTCCTCGACGAGCCACCGCCGAAGGACGCCTTGAAGGACATCAAGGGCCGGCAGGACGAAGAGGTGAGGCTCGGCAAGCGCGAGATCTATGTCGCCTATGGCAGCGGCATGGGCCGCTCGAAGCTGAAGATCCCCGCCGCCGCCAAGGGCACCGCGCGCAACATCAACACCATCGCGAAGCTCGCCGAGCTGGCGGCGGGTGATGACGAAGGTTAGTTCGCCCATTGAAATCCGTCATCCTGAGGAGCGCGCACTTGCGCGCGTCTCGAAGGATCGACGGCCCGGCTGGTGGCCGATTCATCCTTCGAGGCTCGCTCCGCTCGCGCCTCAGGATGACGGTCAAGCAGTCTGACAGCTAACTCTCCCGCACGGCAAATCCGGCGGCGCCGAGCCTTGCCAGCACCTCCTCCAGATGCGCGCGGTCGCGCGTTTCGATCACGAGCTCGAGCAGCGTCGCCTTCGCCGGAAGATCGGAGAAGGTGCGCTGATGCGAGACCTCGATGATATTGGCGCCGGCATCGGCAAGCAGGATCGACACCGCCGCGAGCTGTCCGGGCCGGTCGACGATGTCGAGCGCCAGCTGCGTCAGCCGTCCCTCGCGGGCGAGCTCGCGGGTCAGGACCGAGGCGATCAGCCTGGTGTCGATATTGCCGCCTGTCAGCACCAGGCCGACATTGCGGCCGGCAAAGCGCGCCGGTGCCGCGAGCACGGCGGCGAGGCCGGCCGCGCCGGCGCCTTCGACCACCGTCTTCTCGATCGAGATCAGGGTCGCGACCGCGCGCTCGATCTGGTCCTCGCTGACCAGGATGATGTCGTCGACGAGCTGGCGGACGATTTTCGTGGTGATCTGCCCGGGCGCCTTGACCGCAATGCCCTCGGCGAGCGTGTCGCCGCGCATCGGCAGCTGCTCGCCTTTGACCGTATTGTACATTGACGGATAGAGCTGGGCCTGCACGCCGACGACCTGGATCGACGGCTTCAGCGCTTTCGCGGCGGTGGCGATGCCCGAGATCAGCCCGCCGCCGCCGATCGGCACCACCAGGATATCGAGCTCCGGCACCGCCGCGAGCATTTCAAGTCCGATCGTGCCCTGACCGGCGATGATCAGCGGATCGTCATAGGGATGGATCAGGATCAGGCCCTTATGTGCGGCATGCGAGCCGACGAACGCGAAGCATTCTTCCAGCGTCTGCCCGGTGATGATGACCTCGGCGCCGTGCCGCCTGGTGTTCTCGATCTTCACCATTGGCGTGCCGATAGGCATCACGATGGTGGCGGGGATGCCGAGCCGCTTGGCGTGATAGGCCACGCCCTGGGCGTGATTGCCGGCCGACATCGCGATCACGCCGCGCTTGCGTTCCTCGGGCGACAGCGCCTGCAGGCGATTCAGCGCGCCGCGCTCCTTGAAGGTCGCCGTGAATTGCAGGTTTTCGAATTTGAGGAACAGGCGGCAGCCGCAGATCTCGCCCAGCGTGCGGCTCTCATTGCAGGCCGTGACCATGACCGCATCCCGGATCACATCCGCGGCACGGCGTATGTCGGCAAGGGTGATGGCGGCGGTATGGGCAGGCTGCGGCATCGGGTTTCGCTTTGGTCCGTTTCGTCAGACGGAACCTAGCGGGTTTCGGCGCCGAAAACGACCGCGCAGAGCATGATCCGGAAAAGTGCGAAGCGGTTTTCCGGAAAGATCATGCTTAAACAACGAGCTAGAGCGCGATGACGATTCAACCCGATCTCGTCGCCCTTCAGCGTGCGGTCAACAGCCGCTCGTCTGGCCTCGCCGGCCCGGCCAGCTGAACCTCATCGCATTTTGGGCATATCAGCGCGGTGCGGAAATGCTTGTCGAGCACAATGGTTCGCGTCCTGCCGCACTGGCAGCGCATCGGCTTATCCATGTAAAACCGGCCTGGGTTCGAGATGCAAGGAAAGCGTGCGCCTAGCTACCTCGGTCCGGTTAACCCAATACGACCTGCCGCCGGAGAATTTGTCGCGCGGTCTTTTTTGAGCAAGATCTCTTCGGAAAACCGCTTCGCACTTTTCCGGATCATGCTTCAGAAGAAGCCGGCGCTGAGATCGAGGCCGTAGCTCGCCCTGAGCGCCGCGACGAACAGCACCGCGGCGGCAAACAGCAGGACATGCCGGGCGATGCTGCTTCGAAGCGAATTGGCCGGAAACGCGCGTGCGATCGATTGAGCCAAAGCAGCCATCTGCGACCTCCGGAGCCACGTCCCGAAGGTAGGTCGCGTGCAGCGCAGTGAGGTTCAATGCGGCTCGCGGATCGGCCGGCGGCGCGCCAACGTGCTCTGTTCGGGATCACGCTGTGGCCGCACCCGGCTTTTGAAGCGGTGACCGACCACGATCAGCTTGCCATCGGCGCGGATCGCGGTCTCGGCCGCTGGCGCGGACGGCAGATTGTCTTGCGTGACCGCCTCCAGCGCGCGGAGGAACTCGCGACCGGCCGATGTGATCTTCCAGCCTTCGACGTCACGGAGCACATAGCCATGGCTAAAGATATCGAGTTCGGGGACCCGCGATGCCAGACGTTTGATCCGCGCATGCCAATCGTCGCCGCTCGATGAGAGGATTGCGAGGTCGCGCTTAAGTGAATTGAGGGTGGCTCTGCCGCCGAAATGACTAGCCAATATTTTTAAGATCGCAACCTGTATGCTCAACTCGACGCCTCGACCGCCACGGTTCTTTTTGTTCTGCGCAGCCGATCTGGAAATTATCGCGCCGATGACTCAGGCGTCCAGTCATCAGCGCCAGTTATCCAGAACCCGGCAAGACGGTATCGACTTGCGCTGCGCGTGATGTGCCGACGCGACGCTCGGGCCGGCGCGACGACATCGATTCCGCCTCCATATCCTGCGGCGCGCCCCAAAATTCCTGCACCGTCGGTCCGTGCTTCAGTCTTTTGTCGCGCAGGAAGCCGAGAATTTCGTGCGGCCAGACCCGGCGGCCCATCTGCGTGTACCAGCGCATCGCGTGGCGAAGTCCGGCGTCGCGGTGAAGCAGCACGCGGAGCAGCGCCTTCGGGCGGCATTGCAGCACCATCTCGGTGAACTTGAACCAGAGCAGCACGCGCCATGGCGGCATGTGCCGGGTCGCCAGCACCTGATGCTTGTAGTCCCAGAGCCTACGATCGGTCTGGATGACGCGCCGCTCCGCCGCGAGACGGAAATAGGGCGTCCAGCGATGCGGCGTGACGTAGAGCATCTGGATCTGATCGGGATCATAGGACAACAGCTGCCTGAGACCGCGCCAATGATCGCGATCGGTCTCCTCCTCGAAGCCGACCACCCAGGTCGCCATCGACAGGATGCCGTGCCGGCGCATCAAACGGATGGCCTCGCGATCGATCGTGGTGGTCGCGCCCTTGCGGATCAGCTCCAGCGTCTTCTCGTCGGTGTTCTCCATGCCGAGCAGGAAGCGCTGCCACCCGGCTTTCTTGTAGAGATGCAGGATGTCGGCATCGCGCACGATGTCGTCGGCGCGGGTCGAGCCGACCAGGATCAGATCGACATCCTCCGCGATCAAGGCCTCGAGAAAGGCCCGCCACGCCTTCTTCGAGACGGTCGGGTTCTCGTCGGCGAAATTGATCACTTTGACGCCGTGCTCGCGATGGAGCCGCGCCAGCTCCTTCGCAAACCGCACGGGATCGCGGTGCCGCCATCGCGTCCAGAAGCCGCGCTGGCCGCAGTAATTGCAGAGATGCGGACAGCCGCGCGAGAATTGCACAACGACGGCGCGCAGGCCGCCCCAATAGCTGTACCGCGCGTGATCGATCAATTCCCAGCCGATGCGATAGGCATCGAGGTCACGGATAACAGGCGCAGGCGGCGTCACGCGCGGCCCATAATCGTCGCGGAATGCGATGCCGTTGATGATGCGGAGATCCTCGCCGGCCTCCAGCGCCCGCATCAAACGCCGCACGGTTTCTTCGCCCTCGCCGCGCACGATCGCGGTGACGTAGCGCTCCTCGCGCAGGATGTCGCGCCAGTGGTAGGTCGGAAACACGCCGCCATAGACGATCCGGACACCGGGCACAGCCTTGACGATCGCCTGCGCCACCTCGGCGATAACAGGATGGCCCGACGTCGAGCCGGAATGGCCGAACAGCACCGCATCCGGTGCAGATCTCGATGCCTCCGCCACGATGGCTTCGACCGGCATCGGTCCGAACTCGGCATCGATAAGACCGACGTCGTGGCCGTCATCGATCAGCGGCCCGCCGATCGACAGCAGACCGAGTGGCGGCAGATGGTCGTCGGGGATCCGGCTGCCGATCGCCGGATGCGGCACGTTGATGAGAAGAATGCGCATGGATGATCGCTCCCGCTTTGGTTGGCGTGATCGTTCGTCCCCGCATCTTGTGAGAGAAAAAGCCCAACCCCCCCGGCCGGGCTTTAGGAAGAGAGCAGTTGGCGCGGCTTGACGCGCTAGAGGTTCGGCACCTCCGCCGGCGCGATCGCGGTCAGTCCGCCGAAGCGGCGCTCGCGGCGATGGAAGGAGCCGAGTGCGTCGGCGAGATCGTCGGCATCGAATTCGGGCCACATCCGCTCGGTGAAATGCAGCTCGGCATAAGCGCCCTCCCAGAGCAGGAAGTCCGACAGCCGTTTCTCGCCCGAGGTGCGGATGATCAGGTCGACGTCGCGCAGGCCGGCCTCGCCGGTGATGAGATCGGCGAAAGTCTCGCGGCTCAGCTCGCCGGCGCCGGCCGCGCGTGCGGCGGCGTTCAGGATGGCGTCGCGCGCCGAATAATCGATCGCGATGCGCAGATGCAGCGTGGTGCCGCCGGCGGTCTCGGCCTCCGCGCGCGTGATCGCTGCGGCGATGCCGTCGGGCAGCCGGTCGCGGCGGCCGATCACGGTGAGGCGAACGCCGTTGCGCACGAGCGCGGCGATCTCGTTGGCGAGATAGAACCGCAGCAGCCCCATCAGCGCCGCGACCTCGGCCTTCGGACGGCGCCAATTGTCGCTCGAGAAGGCGTAGAGCGTCAGCGTGCCGACGCCCTGGTCCGGTGCGGCCTCGACGATGCGGCGGATCGCCTCGACGCCGGCCTCGTGTCCGCGCAGGCGCGACAGGCCGCGTCGTGTCGCCCAGCGGCCATTGCCATCCATGATGATGCCGACATGGAGCCTGATGGCGGCTTCCGGCTTGAGCGCGACGTTACTTTGCATCACAAAGTCTCCGGACAAAAATGGGATGATTCAAACCGGCTGGATACCGAGGCGGCTGGCTGCGCGGTCGTCCTTGCCGATGGCCTTTTCTGCCGTACCGGCAGCCCTCTCGGCCGTGCCGGCGGCCTTGGCCGCGTCACGCACCAGCTGCTCGAGCACGGCGAGATAGTCGAGGAAACGGCGGCGACCGCTCTTGGTCAGGCGGCAGGTGGTGTGCGGACGATTGCCTTCATAGCCCTTGATGACGTCGACGAGACCGGCCTCCTGCAGCACCTGCAGGTGCCGGCTGAGGTTGCCGTCGGTCAGGCCGCAGAGCTGCTTGAGATCGGCAAAGGCGAGCCCCTTCGGATGCGCCATCAGCGAGGTCAGCAGGCCGAGCCGCGCCTTCTCGTGGATGACGCGGTCGAGGCCATCATAGGCGAACGGCGCGGTGGTCAGGTCAGTCTTCGGCATCATGGCCTCCGGAAGCGAAATAAAGCAGTGCTGCGAGCAGCAACTGGCCGATCGCGAATGGCAGTCCCATGGTCCAGGGCGACAGCGCGTGGCTCTGGCTTGCGATCAAGAGCACCGTGAAGCCCGACAGGAAATACCAGGCGCCGCCGAGCGCGATCGTGCGCGGCAGCAGGCGGACCGAGGCGAACACGCCGAGGCTGACCAGCACCTGCCACAGGCCAGGCAGCATCCACAGCGTCTCGGGCGCGAACTTCCATTGCAGGACAGCGAGCAGCACGCCGGCGATCACAGCCGGAACGAACTGCTCGATCGCCTGCTGGACCATCGCGTCCGCAAGGCCGGAATGATGCCGGCGCGAGCGCGCCTGCATCTCGATCCAGATCAGCACGGCGGAGACCAACGCGGCCGCCGCCCAGCCTGCGAGGAACGCGACCGGATGAGCGGTGGGATCGGCAAGCCAGAGATATTGCGCAAGCGCCGTGATGAGCGCGATGCCGCTGGTGGCGGCGACGGTCGCCGGACCGTAGCCGCGAAACGCCGTTCCGGCCGCAATCTGGCTGCGGATCGCGAGGATATCGGCCAACGCCTTGTCGAGGTCACGCATGATTCGCCAGAACTTTGTATTGCAAAGTATACGGGATCACCAAGTAAACGCAAGCGGCACCGCGCCGGTTGCCGAGCGTGATGTTTAACAGCCGGTTACTGTGCGGATTGCGGCGAAACCGTGCCGCGTCAGACCTTCACGAGGCTGGCGAAGCCGCCATAGATCATCCGCTTGGCGTCGAACGGCACGTCGCCCGTGCCCATCGATGCCAGGCGTGGATCGGCCATCACCTTGGCGTTGATCCTGTCGCGCTGGGCGCGCGACTTGTAGGTGATCCAGGCGAACACGACGGTTTCACCGGCCTTCAGTTTCACGCTCTGCGGAAATGAGGTCAGCTTGCCCGGCTTGACGTCGTCGGCAACCCATTCGCGATAATCCAGCGCGCCATACTCGCGCCAGACCTTGCCGGCCTTCTTCGAGAGTTGCGCATAGGCTTTGAGTTTCTTCTTCGGCACGGCGACGATGAACCCATCGACGTAAGGCATGCGGATGACTTCCTGCTGTTTGGTTCCCCGTCATTGCGAGGAGCGAAGCTATGAAGCAACCCATCTCGACACTTGCGGCGCGATGGATTGCTTCGCTGCGCTCGCAATGACGATCAGGAGTGACAGCAGGATGCCTGAACCGGCGCCGGTTGGTACTGGTCACGTAGCCGCACCCAATCCATCGGATAGGGCAATCCTTCCTCGTGGCGGCCGAGCGGCGTCAGGTCGAGATAGTGATAGGCGGCATTCATCATGTCGAGGCCGCGCGCGAAGGTCGAGTAGGTGTGGAACACGCTTCCCTGCTCGTCGCGACAGAACACGCTGATGCCGGGCAGTTCGGGACCGTAGAGCGGGGTCGTTCCATAGTTGTACTTCGCGGTCCCCGCATCGATCTGCGCTTGCGTGAACGAGACGCCGTAATCGTAGTTGAAGTCGCTCTCTCCCGAGGAGACCCAGTCGAAGGTCCAGCCCATCCGTGCCTTGAATGCGTCGAGCTTGGCGAGCGGCGCCCGCGAGATCGCGATCATCGTGGTGTCGCGCGCGGCCAGATGCGGAACCATGCGCTCGAAGCCGTCGGCCCAGAACGAGCAGCTCTTGCACGCTGCGTCCCACTCCGGCGCGAACATCACGTGCTGCACCACGAGTTGCGGCCTGCCCCTGAAGAGATCGCCGAGCGTCATTTTGCCGCCAGGGCCGTCGAACACATAGTCCTTGTCGACCTTCACCCATGGCAGTTCGCGGCGCTGCCGGCTCAGCGCGTCGCGGGCCTGGGTCAGTTCCTTCTCACCGGCCATCAATGCCTTGCGGGCTGCGATCCATTCCTCGCGCGAGACGATCTTGTGCTGTTGCATGGGATGCTCCTTTGCAGATCAGGCGTCGACAAAGCTTTCCAGATTGCCGAGGAATGCGGTCCAGCCGCGCTGGTGGTTGTCGCGGGCGGTCTCGTCGACGAACTGCGCGTGATGGAAGGTGAGCAGCGTACCGCCGGCATCGGGCTTGATCGATATCGTCACCTCGGATTCGCGTTCGGGCGTCGAATGCCAGGCCCAGCTGAACACCAGCTTCTCGTTCGGCACCACCTCACGATAGACGCCGCCGACCTCGTGATACTCGCCGTTCGTGCCGATGAATCCGATGCGATAGCGTCCGCCGACGCACACATCGAGCTCCGCACGCGTCGTGGCCGGCTTGACCCCACCCGGTCCGAACCACTGCGCTAGATTTTCCGGCTCGGTCCACGCGGAGTAGACTTTTTCCGGCCGCGCGCGGAGCCGCCGCGTGAGAGTGAGGCTTGGGCGCGCGGCGGGGCCGGCATCGACGGCGACTGCGGATTTGTTTGCCATGGATCTTCCTCCACAAAAGCGGCAAGGCGGTCGAGGTTGTCGGACCAGAATTGCGCATAGCGATTGAGCCAGTTCATCGCCTGCTCCATCGGCCGCGCGGTGAGCCGGCACGCCACCGTGCGTCCGGTCTTTTCGCGCGCGACGAGACCCGCATCGGTGAGCACGTCGAGATGCTTCATGATCGCGGGCAACGACATCGCGAACGGCTGCGCCAGCTCGCTCACCGACAGGCTGTCCTGCTCGCCGAGCCGCGCCAGCAGCGCGCGGCGGGTGGGATCGGAAAGCGCGGCAAAGGTGCGGTCCAGCGTCTCGTCCTGATACTTAACCATGTGGTTTAGTATAGGCGCAAACGGCGCGACGTCAAGCGCGCGACTTCACGATGGCGTCAAGACGTGGCCCGGCGCAGGGACGAACGTCAGGAACGGTGGCGACAGACCGCCTTGCGGTAATGCCGCAACGCTAGTCGGGATAAACGGTCCGGTGCCGGCGCTGATAGCGGCCCGGTGGCGGCGGCGGCGGTTCGCTGAACAGGAAGCGCGGATTCTCGCCGCAATAGAGATAGCGGCCGGAAACGCTCGCGAGACATTGCTCGTAGGTTCGATAGGCGCATTCGCCGGGATAGCCCAGGCTCGGGCCCTGCGCACACCATGGGTAGTCATAAGGATCGGCGGAAGCGGGCGTGATACTCGCCGCGCCGGCGAGCGTCACCGTTCCCAGAACAAGCATTGCCAATCCCGATGCGCGCATGATCCGGCTCCTCGGATGCCGCAGTTAGCAAGATACGGCATCCTTTGTAAGGTTCCTGAACGTCATTTTATTCCGCGTCAAGGCCGACGAATTTGGCTTCGGCCAGGGACCGGCTGTTCCGCGCGGGCCACATTGGTCCCGCGCGATCCAGCATCGCACCTCTTGCGGCGTCTACTCGACCTTGAGGCCGGCGAATTCGACCACCTTCTTCCACTTGTCGGTCTCGGCCTTGATGTCGTTGCCGAAGGCTTCCGGCGTCTGGATCAGCGGATCGCCGCCGAGCTCGACCAGGCGCTTCTTCATGTCGGGTTCGGCGAGCACGGCGTTGATCTCGGTGTTGAGCTTGGCGATAACTTCCTTCGGCATGTTCTTCGGCGCGCCCATGCCGAACAGCGCGCTCGCCTCGTAGCCCTTCACGGTCTCGGCGACCGACGGAACGTCCGGCAGTTGCGAGGATCGCTCGGTTGACGTCACCGCCAGCGCGCGCAGCGCGCCGGAGCGGATGTGCTGGATGATCGAGGGCATGTTGTCGAAGATCACCTGCACCTGGCCGCCGAGCATGTCGGTGATCGCGGGCGCGGCGCCGCGATACGGCACGTGCTGCATCTTGCAGCCGGTCATCGCCATGAACATCTCGCCGGAGAGATGCACCGAGGTGCCGTTGCCGGAAGAGGCCATGTTCACCTTGCCGGGATTGGCCTTCACATATTCGATGAACTCGGCGACGGTCTTGGCGGGCACGTCCTTGTTGACGGTCATCACGTTCGGCACGCGATTGAAGGAAGCAACCGGCGCGACATCGCGCACGAAGTTGAACTTCAGATTGGCGTAGAGCGAGGCGTTGATGTAGTTGGCTGGATTGACCAGCAGCACAGTGTAGCCGTCCGGCTCGGCGTTGATCGCCGCCTCGGTGCCGATATTGTTGCCGGCGCCCGGCTTGTTCTCGATCACGAATTGCTGCCCGAGCCTCTCCGACAGCCGCTGCCCGATCAGGCGCGCGATGATGTCGGTGGCACCGCCCGGCGGATAACCCACGATCCAGCGCACCGGCCGCGCCGGATAGTCGGCAGCGGAAGCGCGGCCGATCGCGAATGTCGAAATCCCCGACCCGATCAGGCCCAGCGCGGTACGGCGTGAAATCATGAAGTTTCTCCCAATCCAGCAGGGTTTGGCGCCCTGCCCGTTTCTGTTGCGTTGCGTGCGGCGCGGTTTTAACAAACAATGCCTGAAGCGGCCAGTGCGACACGTGCGCCGCCGACCGCGACGAAAGACTAAGCTTCGGCTCTGATCGCATCAGAACCGGCGACCACATCGCTCGAAAGCACTCTGGACCGAAGAGGATCGATCATGTCCGTCAAGGTGAATGGGCTCGACCATCTCGTGATCAACGTCACCGATGTCGTGCGCTCGGTTGCCTGGTACAGCAGGATCCTCGGCATGGAGGTGAAGGTGTTCGACCCGGGCAAGGGCAAGACACCGCGCACCTCGCTGGTGTTCGGCAACCAGAAGATCAATGTGCGGCCGCGCGATGCCGACAAGGTGGACTGGTTCACCGCCGATCACGAGGCGGCCGGCAGCGACGATCTCTGCTTCCTCACCTCCAGCACGCCCGAGGAAGTGGTCGCGCATCTGAAGGCCAATGGCGTCAGGATCGAGGAAGGCCCGGTGGCCAAGCAAGGCGCGCGCGGCACGCTGCGCTCGGTCTATTGCCGCGACCCCGACGGCAGCCTGATCGAGATCTCGTCGTACGAGAAGGGCGCGACCTAGCTTTCGCTCGTCCTTGCGAGCCGGCGTGGCGTGCGAATGCGCGCCCGATGACGGATGCCGCGAATAAATCGATCTCTTCCGCGCGGCGGAACAGATTGCTTCAACGCAAAACCGCTTTGCAAATCCCGATTTGCTCTCGGCGCATACCGATGGCAGAACTGCTCCCAACCAAGACCAATGGCGGCCGGCAAGGCCGCGCGGGAGGACATATGAGCAATTCAAAAGCAGTGCCGGGCGTCGTCGGACCGTTTGCGGGGCTCGACGTGCCATGGCTGCTGCGGATGCGCGCCGAGGTGCGCCGCGATCATCCATTCCTGATCTGGGCGCCGTTCGACGCGCCGGCACGGCGCTGGAGCTACGGCGAATTCCATGAGCGCGTCGGCGCGCTCGCTGCGGGTCTTGCGAAGCGCGGCATCCGGCGGGGTGACTATGTCCTGATCCATCTCGACAATTGTATCGAGGCGATCATGTCGTGGTTCGCCTGCGTCGAGCTCGGCGCCATCGCCGTCACCACCAATACCCGTTCCGCCGCCGCCGAGATCGAATATTTTGCGGGCCATTGCGGCGCGGTCGCCGCGATCACCCAGCCGGCCTATGCCGAGCTGATATCAGCCAACTGCAAGGGCCTGCGCTGGATCGCGGTGACCTCGCACGACGCCGGGCAAGCGCCGGCTCAGCCGCCCGCGCGCGGTGACAGCTTCGACGCGTTGTTTGCCGACAGCGCAGACCGGCCGCGTCGCCCGACCGATCCGTTCGCGCCCTGCAGCGTGCAATATACCTCCGGCACCACGTCGCGGCCGAAGGCGGTGCTGTGGACCCACGCCAACGCGCTGTGGGGCGCCAAGATCAACGCCGTACATCAGGACCTGCACGCCTTTGACGTGCACCAGACCTACCTGCCGCTGTTCCACACCAACGCGCTGGCCTATTCGATGCTGGCGAGCCTGTGGGTCGGAGCGACCTGTGTGATCCAGCCGCGCTTCTCGGCGAGCCGCTTCTGGCCGGTGGCGCTCGAGCACGGCGCGACCTGGACCTCGACGATCCCGTTCTGCATGAAGGCGCTGCTGGAACACGAGGTGCCGAAGAATCACAAGTTCCGGCTCTGGGGCACCGCCGTGAACGAGCCGCCGGCGTTCAACGTGTTCGGCATCAAGATCATCGGCTGGTGGGGCATGACCGAGACCATCACCCACGGCATCATCGGCGAGGTCGATCAACCCAACACGCCGATGTCGATCGGCCGTGCCGCGCCCGAATACGAAATCCGCATCACCAATGACGACGGCACGCCGACCGGCGTCGGCGAGACCGGCAACCTCCTGATCAAGGGCATTCCGGGCCTGTCGCTGTTCGCCGAATATCTGCACAACGAGACGGCCACGCGCGAGAGCTTCGACGAGCACGGCTATTTCATCACCGGCGACCGCGTCACGATGCTGGAGCGCGGCTACGTCAAGTTCGGCGATCGCTCCAAGGACATGCTGAAAGTCGGCGGCGAGAATGTCGCGGCCTCCGAGATCGAACAGGTGATCGCGGTGGTGCCGGGCGTGCGCGAGGCCGCTGTCGTGGCGAAAAAGCATCCGATGCTGGACGAAGTGCCGGTCGTCTTCATCATCCCGCAAACCGGCGTCGCCGCCCTGCCCGCCGATTTGCACGACAACGTCATGACCGCCTGCCGCTCCGGGCTCGCGGACTTCAAGGTGCCCCGCGAGATCCGCTTCGTCGACGAAATGCCGCGCTCGACGCTGGAGAAGGTCGCGAAGGCGGAGCTCAGGAAGATGCTGGAGTGACGTGGCCCTGGCCGCGTCAATTCACCTCGAACCGGATCGGCAGCTTCTTTGGGCCGTTGACAAAATAGGCCCGCGTCATCTTCACCTCGCCGTCGAGCGACAGCGACTTCAGGCGCGGCAGCAGCTCCTCGAACAGGATGCGCATCTCGAGCTTGGCGAGGTACTGACCGAGGCAGAGATGCGCGCCATAGCCGAACGCGACATGGCGATTGGGCTTGCGATCGCTGCGGAAGCGATCGGGGTCCTCGAACACCTCCTCATCGCGATTGCCTGAGGCGTAGCATAGCATCAGCCAATCGCCCTTGGCGATCTTGCGGCCGCCGAGCTCGGTATCCGCGGTTGCCGAGCGCATGAAATGCTTGACCGGCGTCATCCAGCGGATCGACTCGTCGACCAAGCCCGGGATCAATTCCGGATTGGCCTTCACTTTGGCAAATTCCGCGGGGTCCCTGGCCAGCGCCCAGATCGCGCCCGCGGTCGAGGATGAGGTGGTGTCGTGGCCCGCGGTCGCGACGATCATGTAATAGCTGGTCTGGTCGTGCTCCGGCATGTAGTCGCCGCCGATCTTCGCATTGGCGATGACGGTGGCGAGATCGTCGCGCGGGTTCTGGCGGCGATCCTCGGTGATCTTGCGGAAGTAGGCGGAGAAGTCGGCGATGATCGCCTGCAGCATCGCGGAGACCTGCTCCGCGCTCAGCGCGTCGCGAACGCGCGCGGTGTCGGGATCCTGCGGGCCGAACAGTTCCTGCGTCAGCTTGAGCATGCGCGGCTCGTCCGCCTCGGGCACGCCGAGGATCTCCATGATGACGTGCAGGGGATAGCCGAGCGCGACGTCCTCAACGAAGTCGCAGGCGCCGCCCCTCGCGAGCATGCGTTGCACCGTGGCGCGCGCGATCTCGCGGACGCGGGCCTCGAACTTGCCGAGATTGGCCGGCATGAACCAGCCTTGCGTCAGCGCGCGATATTTCGGATGATCGGGCGCGTCCATCTGCACCAGCGAGCGCACCAAATTGGGCCCGCCGGTGATCTTGCGAACGCGCTCCTCGAGCGCCTGCGTCGTCAGCGTGGTCGGCCGGTCGGCGTTGTGGAACAGCTCGTTCTGCCGGCTGATTGCCTGGATATGGGCGTGCTTGGTCACCACCCAGAACGGATCGAACTTCTCGGGCCGCGCGATGCCAAGCGGGTTATTGGCGCGCAGCCATCGATAGCTGTCGTGGATGCGGTCGTCCGCATAGGCGACGGGATCGACAAGGGTTGCCGCGATGTCGGCGGGGATGTCGAAATCCCCGGTCGTTGCCGTATCCATGATCGTCCTCACTCGCCCCAGCATCGGTCTTGCCGATGATCACCGGAATCTAGGCGGAGGTAAGGAGCACGACTTGCGTTGATTGGCTAGAGCCGTCGCCTCAGCCGGCATTGCGACGACGAAGCGACGTAGCAATGACGGGGTTGAGGGCTCAATAATGCCCGAACGCCACCGGGCGGAACGCCTGCAGCAATTGCTGGTCGAGCTTGCCGCCCATCTCCTCCATCATGGAGAACGCCTTGGCGTGGGTGAACTGCAGCCGGTAGGCGCGCTTCTCGACCAAAGCGGCATAGACATCGACGATCGTGGTGACGCGGACGATGTCGCTGATCTGGTTGCCGCTGAGGCCGTTCGGATAGCCGGTGCCGTCGAGGAATTCGTGGTGGTGCAGGATCACGTCGAGCATTTCCGGCGGGAAGCCGCCCTGCGCGGACAGCGCCTCGTAGCCGCGGCGCGGATGCTCGCGCATCTCGGCCATTTCCTCGACCGTCAATGCGCCGGGCTTGTCGAGCAGCGCGACCGGAACGAAGGCCTTGCCGACGTCGTGCAGCAGCGCGGCGCGGGCGAGCCGGCGCTGATCGTCGTCGCGCATGCCGAGATGCTGCGCGAACGCAACCGCAAAACCGGTCACGAACAGGCAGTGGCGATAGGTCTCCTGGTGATGGCAGCCGACCGTGGTCAGCCATTCGCGCAGCGAGTTGTGCTTGATCGCCTTCAGGATCTTGTTCTCGGCAGCGACGATGTCCTCGAACTTGAGCGGCTCGCCGGCGCGCATCCGCTCGAACATCTTGACCATCACGCCGTGCGCGGCTTCGACGCCGCGGTTGAGCGCCTTGCCGCGGTCGGTCTCGTCATAGCCGCTGTCGTCGGGAAACGCGGCGCGGATGCGCTGCAGGATGCCGCGCGCATCGAACGGCCGTGAGATCGTGTCGGTGGCGCCGAGCGCCCAGGCCTGCATCGAGGCGTGATGCAAGGCATCCGCCAGCACGAACAGCCGCGGCATCTCGCGATAGGCGTCGGCCTGCAGCTTGGCGCGGACGAGTTGCACGGCTTCGGGCGAACGCAGGTTGATGTCGACGACGATGCCAGAGAGATCGCGGGCCGGCTGCTCGGGAATGTCGGAGGTCGGAACGGTATCGACCTCGCCCACCGAGCGCAGGATGCTGGCAAGCTCGTTGCTCTGATCGCTTCGATCTGACGCCAGCAGGAGGCGGCGCTTCGAAGTCTGGTTGTTGGCTAAGGCAGTCATGGCATCCCCGTCGCGGTAACGACCGACGCTGGGACGCTACCTGACGATGCGTTCCCTCCGGCTTAATGGGGATGCTGAACGGCGCTTAAGCGCAATGGATACAATTTGACGGATCGCCGAATCCGCCAGCAAAATCAGGCCGGCCGAAAATCAATGCAGATGCGAGCGTCGGCGGCGAATCATGAATTTTTGCGGCTTCGAGGGTGTTGATGCGGTCACCGCCCGGCCGACGCGCGGAGCAAAGGAAAACGCCGGAGAGCCCGTGCTCTCCGGCGTCCTTGTTCGTTCAGGCCGTTACGCCTTCATCGCCGCCTTGACGGCTTCCGCGGTGATCGGCAGGCCGCGGACGCGGGCGCCGACCGCGTTGAAGACGGCGTTGCCGATTGCCGGCGCCACCACCGTCACCGCGGGCTCGCCGACGCCGGTCGCCTTCTCGCCATTGGCGATGACGTTGACCGCGACTTCCGGCAGCTGGCTCATCCGAAGCGGCGTGTAGCTGTCGAAGTTGGTCTGCTCGATGCCGCCGTCCTTCAACGTCGCCTTCTCGAACAGCGCCAGCGACATGCCCCACAGCGCCGCGCCCTCGACCTGGGCCCGGATGCCGTCGGGATTCACCTGCGTACCGACGTCGGTCGCAACCGTCAGCTTCTTCACCGTCACCTCGCCCGACGGGGCAACCGCGACATGGGCGACACAGGCGGTCCAGCTCGCCGTGGCGCGCTCCTGCGACGACACGCAGGCAACCCCCATGCCTTCGCCCTTGGGCAGCTGCTTGGTGCCGTAGCCGGCAAGGCCCATCGCAGCGAGCAAGGTGTTGCGGAGACGCTGCGCGCCGCCGTCATTCTTGCCCTTGCCGTCGAGCAACGAGATGCGCAGCTGCGCCGGGTCCTTGCCGGTCGCATGCGCGATCTCGTCGATCATGCTTTCGACCGCCCAGAACGTCCAGCCCGGCGCCACCGAGCGGAGCTGACCCGACGGGGTGGCATTGTGCGCCATCTCGTTCTTGATCGCCCGCACATAGTGGTTGGGCACGGTGTAGAAGAAGTCCGCTCCGTTCACGGTAAAGGAGTCGAGCGGCCCTTTCTTGTCGACCGACGGTGTCAGGAAATCGGGGATCCCCCAACGCGCGGTCGGCCAGGCCGAGACCACGTCGTGGCTCATCGCGACGATCTTGCCGTCGCCGTCCATGCCGGCCTTCACCTTCTGGTAGGTCAGTGGACGCGAGAAATCCATCGTCATGTCGTTTTCGCGCGTGTAGATGACCTTGACCGGCTTGCCGACGGCCTTTGCCGCCTGCACCGCGGGCACCATCATGTCGGCGTCGAGACGCCGGCCGAAGCCGCCGCCCAGCCACATCTGGTGCATCACCACGAACTTCGGATCGATCCCGGCGGCGCCGGCCGCAATCGCACCGGAGCGCGTCGCGAACTGGTTGCCGGAATAGATGTGCAGGATGTCGCCCTTGAACTCCGCGGTGGCGTTCATCGGCTCCATCGGCGCGTGGATATTGATGTTGGTGGTGTATTCCGCCTCCAACAGCTTGGCCGCCGAGCCGAAGGCCGCGTTCGGATCACCGTCCTTGACGAAGAACTCTCCGGAATCGCTCAATCCCTGAAGCCGCTTGGCTTCCGTGAACAGCGATTCGCTCGACAGTTTTGCGTTCGGACCGCCGTCATAGCTGATCTTCAGCGCCGCCGCGGCCTTCTTCGCCTGCGCATAGGTGTTGGCGACCGCGACGACCCAGCCGGTCGTGGTTGTGGTCTTGTCGTCGAGGGTGACGGCCTTGATGAAGCCGGGCAGCTTCTTGGCCGCGCTATCGTCGACCGACTTCACGGTGGCGCCGTAACGCACCGGCGGGGTGACCAGCGCGCCGTGGACCATGCCCGGCACCATCACGTCGATGCCGTACTTGGCCGTGCCGTTGACCTTCGACGGAATGTCGAGCTGCGGCACCGAGACGCCGATCATGGTGTACTGGTCGGGCGTCTTGAGCTTAATCGCCTTCAGGTCATCCGCCGTGAAGGTTTTGGTCGCCTTGCCGCTCTTCACCACCTCGGCGAACGACATCGACTTCTTCGACTTCGCATGGCTGATCTTGGAGTCGCGCACCACCAGCTCGCCGGCCGGCACGCCCATGGAGGCTGCCGCCGCTTCGGTCAATGCGATGCGGCCAGCTGCGCCGGCGCGGCTCATGGCGTCGAAGTTCATCATCGTCGACCAGCTGCCGCCGGTGATCTGCGCGCCCAGCACGGGATCGTTGAACTTAGGATCGTTGGAGGCGAGCTGGACCCGCATGTCCTTCCAGTTCGCGCCGAGCTCTTCGGCCACGATCTGCGCCATGGTCGAGGCGACGTGCTGGCCCATGTCGGCCTTGCCGCAGGTCACGGTGACGAGACCGTCGGGCGCGATCGAATACCAGACGCTCGGCTCGAAGTTGGCGGGTGCGGGTGCCGCGAGCGCCTGGTCGATGCCGGACGCTGAGTAGCCGAGCACGAGGCCGGTTGCAGCGGTGCCGACCAGGAAGGAACGGCGGCTGAGATCGGTCGTCTCGGACGCGAGGTTTTTCACGTGCTTGTTCATGTGGCCCTCCGCTCGGATCCGGTGGCCGATGCGGTGCGCATGTCGGACGCAGCGCGCATGATCGCCTTCTGGATTCGTGAATAGGTCATGCAACGGCAGAGATTGCCGTCCATATGCGCGACCACTTCTTCCTTGGTCGGGTTGGTGTTCTTCGACAGCAGCGCCGCCGCCTGCATGATCTGGCCGGACTGGCAGTAGCCGCATTGCGGCACCTGCTCGGCGACCCAGGCCTTCTGCAAGGGATGATCGCCCTTGGCGGAGAGGCCTTCGATGGTGGTGATTTTCTTGCCGACGGCGTCGGCGACCGAGGTCTGGCAGGACCGCACCGCTTCGCCGTTGACGTGAACCGTGCAGGCGCCACACAGACCGGCGCCGCAACCGAATTTGGTGCCCGTCATCTGCAATTGCTCGCGGATGACCCAAAGCAGCGGCGTGTCATTGGCCGCCTCGACGGACATATTCCGTCCGTTGATATTGAGATTTGGCATCTCTCTCCCCTTCCGGTGTAGGAAGCCGCTTACGGCGGCAACTCACTGTTGGGTCTTGGCCGGCGCCCACCGGGTCAGCGACAGTTGCCGAAACAATGATCCGGTTCCCGGCTGGAGGCAATCCAATTTGGAATTGCTCGAAAAGAATAAATTTCCGAAGATGCCTGTTGTGCGATGCGGCAACGGCATGACGCTTTTTGGAATGCCAGCGTTCGTGTCTAATCGACTGGCGCTTGCTCAAAGTGTCGGCAGCAGGGATCGGCAACGCCGTCCGATGACAGCGGCGAGAGAAACACAAGGAGCCCGTCAATGGCCAAACTCAACCGCAGCGGCGTCGACATCTACTACGAGGTTCACGGCAGCGGCCCGCCGCTGATCCTGACCCACGGCTATTCCTCGACGTCGGCGATGTGGCAGGGCCAGATCGAGGCGCTGTCGCAGCGGCACAAGCTGATCCTGTGGGACATGCGCGGGCACGGTCAGTCCGACTATCCCGACGATCCGGATGCCTATAGCGAAGCGCTGACGGTCGGCGACATCGCCGCTTTGCTCGACGCCGCCGGCGCCGACAAGGCGATCGTCGGCGGGCTGTCGCTCGGCGGCTACATGTCACTCGCCTTTCATCGCGCCCATCCGGAGCGGGTGCGGGCGCTGCTGATCATCGACACCGGCCCGGGCTTCAAGAAGGACGACGCCCGCGAGGTCTGGAACAAGCGCGCCCGCGACACCGGCGACCGCTTCGACCGCGAAGGGCTCGAGGTGCTGAGATCGCTGAGCGCAGAGCGCGCGTCGGTCACCCATCGCAACGCCAGGGGCCTCGCGCTCGCCGCGCGCGGCATGCTGGCACAGCGCGATGCACGGGTGATCGAATCGCTGCCCGGGATCCAGGTGCCAGCGTTGGTTGTGGTCGGCGCCGACGACACGCCGTTCCTGGCGGCGTCCGACTACATGGCGGCGAAGATCCCCGGCGCGCAGAAGGCGGTGATTCCGAACGCCGGCCACGCCGTCAACATCGACCAGCCGCAGGCCTTCATCGCCGCGGTGCTGCCGTTCCTGGACGGCCTTGAGGGCGCGCCGGGAAAGACCGCGCCATGAAGACAATCGCCGTTGCCTTGTTGCTGACTGCGGCCACGACAGGGGCGAGCGCGCAGAAGCTGCCGTTCGTAACAGCCCCGTCCACTTTCACCGCGACGTTGTCGAACACCACGCCGCTGGTGTTCGGCATGGGCGTCGCGGACGCGCAGCGCGCGCTCGGCACGCCCCTCACCTATGTCAGCGGACGGCCCGGCAACGAGATCTTCCTGACCTTCCGCGACCTCGGCGGCAGCGGGCTGTTTCCGCACCACGACCGTCTCTTCCTCCAATTCCGCAAACACCGGCTAACCGGCTGGAAGGCCGACTGGGGCGAGAACTGGATGTGGCGCTAGAGCATGGTCCGGAAACGTGGTTTCCGGAAAGGCCATGCTCAAACGAAGAGCCAAAGCGCGATGACAATTTCATCGCGCTTTGGACCACATCGTCGATGACCTTCATGCAACCCCCAAACTGACAAGGATGGACCATGGGACAAGACATCAAACTCAAGGCTTCGGACGGATTTGAACTCGGCGCCTACCGCGCCGATCCTGCCGGCGCGCCGAAGGGCGCGGTCGTCGTGATCCAGGAGATTTTTGGCGTCAATCACCACATCCGCTCGGTCTGTGACCGGCTTGCGAAGGAGGGCTATGTCGCGGTTGCACCTTCGATCTTCGACCGCATCACGCCGAACTTCCAGAGCGGCTATTCCCCCGACGAGATCGCCGAGGCGCGGAAGTTCGTCGCCAATCCGGACTGGGCCGCGATGCTGCGCGACACCCAGGCCGCGACCGACGCGGTCAAACCGGTCGGGCCGGTCGGCATCATCGGCTTCTGCCTCGGCGGCAGCGTCGCCTATGCTGCCGCCACCAAGCTCGCCGGGCTGTCAGACGCGGTCGGCTATTACGGCGGCGCCGTCGTGCGCTTCGCCGACGACAAGCCGGCAGTGCCGACGCAGCTGCATTTCGGCGAGAAGGATGCCGGCATTCCCTTGAGCGATGTCGAGACCATCAAGTCGAAGCGGCCCGAGGTCGAGGTCTTCATCTATCCCGGCGCGCAGCACGGCTTCCATTGCGACGAGCGCGCCAGCTACGACAAGGCAAGCGCCGACATCGCCTGGCCGCGCAGCATGGAATTTTTCGCGAAGCATTTGAAGCGGTAGGAAGCGAGCTTCTCCACCCGTCGTTCCGGGGAGCGCAAAGCGCGAACCTCAGGTGCGCAATTGCGCACCGGGGAACCTCGAGATTCCGGGTTCGATGCGGCGCACCGCCCCGGAATGACGAAGGACGCTGTCCTTCGTCAGAACCAGCGCTCGCCGACGAACACCGTATCGCCCGGGCTCATCGGCGTGCCCAGCGGCACCACGAAGCGGCCGGAGCCGGACGCATCGGTGTGGGTCAGCGTCACGCTGTCGCGGCGGGCCCGCGGCGAGAAGCCGCCGGCGATCGCGACCGCGCTCTCGACCGTCATGTTCGGCACGTAGGGATATTGGCCGGGGGCCTGGACTTCGCCGAGGATGAAGAACGGACGATAGGACTCGATCTCGACCGCCACCGAAGGCTCGCGGATAAAGCCGTTGCGCAGCCGTGCCGAGATTTCGCCGGCAAGCCCGGCCGGCGTGCGGCCGCGTGCCGGCACCGAGCCGATCAGCGGCATGGTGATCGCGCCCGCGGCGTCGATCGCATAGGAATTGGTCAGGCCTTCCTGGCCGTAGACCACGACGCGGAGCTTGTCGCCGGGGCCAAGGTGATATCCGTTGTCGTAACCGGCGGGGGGTCCACCCGGGGAGGCGGCGGCATAGACGACCGGGGCGGCGGCCGGTGCGGCATAGCCATAACCAGGGGACGTGCTGGCGAAGGCGGAACGCAATGCGCTGATCGCACCGCCGCCGCCTGCATCGGCAACCGGAGCGGGTGCGTAGGCCGGGCCATAGCTGACGGCATCGACGCCTTGCGGGCCGACGGCGACGGGACCGGACGTGCTCATGCAGCCAGACAGCGCGAGCGCAGCCACAACGGCAGTGATCGGCAATCGTAACGCGCGTGCAACCGGCACCGGACCTATCCCTCAACGGCGAGACAGGCCCAGTCTTGCACCACTTATGGTTAATAAAGGGTTTTCGAGGGGTCGAGCGGGAGGCCGGAAAAGCCGGCCTCCCATTGGCTTAGCGCCGTGCCCGGCAAGAGCGCAAAGCGGCTTTCCGGAGCGAGCTCTTTCTCAACCAGACGATCAGGCGGTGACGCCGACGCCGATCGGGCAGGACACGCCGGTGCCGCCGAGCCCGCAATAGCCCGCCGGATTCTTGGCGAGGTATTGCTGGTGGTAGTCCTCGGCGAAGTAGAATTCGCCGGCTGACGCGATCTCGGTGGTGATGGCGCCGAGCCCCTTGGCGGCCAGCGCCTTCTGATACATCGCCTGCGACTCGTCGGCGGCTTTGCGCTGCGCGTCGCTGAACGTGTAGATCGCGGAGCGATATTGCGTGCCGATGTCGTTGCCCTGGCGCATGCCCTGCGTCGGGTTGTGGCTCTCCCAGAATGTCTTTAGCAGCTTCTCGTAGGAGATCTTCTTCGGGTCGAACACGACCAGCACCACTTCGGTGTGGCCGGTGCGCCCCGAGCATACTTCCTCATAGGTCGGGTTCGGCGTGTGGCCGCCGGCATAGCCGACCGCGGTGGTGTAGATTCCCTCGCCGAGTTCCCAGAATTTGCGCTCCGCGCCCCAGAAGCAGCCGAGCCCGAACACCGCCTGCTCGAGGCCTTGCGGATAAGGCGGCTGCAACTTGCTGCCATTGACGAAATGGGTGGTCGCGGTCGGGATCGGCGTGGCGCGGCCCGGCAGCGCCTCGGCGGCGCTTGGCAACGCGGTGGTCTTGCGCATGAACAACATGGACACCTCCAGGCGGGACATCGGCCGACGCGGCAACGGCCTGCGGGCCGGCTGTCACCTATATATGTCCTTACGCGGATGATGGCAGCCCCGTTACTGAGGGCTGCAGCCAAGGAGGGCTGCCGACAAATCAGTCGCGCGCGTAGCCGATCAATGGCTTGCGCGGCCGGAACAGGATCATCAGCAGGATGCCGGCAATGCCGAGCACTGCGAACACCGGCTGCTCAAGAAGCAGGCGGATCACGTCATTCCAGAGCCAGGGCGCGAAGCGATCCACCCAGGCATGGAATGCCTGCTGGCTCGACTGGTGGATGTCGTTCCAGAACTGGCCGAATTGGGTGAACCGCAGGCTCTGGTCGGCGACGTAGCGGGCCCCGTCATAGACCATGAAGATGAAGCTGCCGGCCAGCAGCAGAAGGCCGATCAGACGGAAAAAGCCGCGGATCATGCGTCACCCTAACTCCCAGTCGCGCCCCACGCGTCGTCAGGCCTTACCGGGCGCCCCCCGGAAATTCAACCTCTTCAGCGGCTTATCCGGCCCCCGCGGGGGCGATTTCGGGCCCTTTTTGGGTCCCGAAAGCGTTGACGCTTCAGCCCGCGCCATCTATAAGACCGGCCGATGGCGGCGGGCGCAATCCTGCCGCCGCTGTTCTTTGGACAGTGCCGCAGGCGCGGGGCAGCATTTTGCGCTCCTCGCATGGCCGCCTCAAGGACACCCAAGAAAACCACCTTGGACAAATACATCAGAGTTGAGATTTGAACCGGCCGGTGCGCGCAAGCCCGACCACCGAGCGATCACCGCCGAAGGACAGTTAGAGAACCATGGCCAACACCACCTCCGCCAAGAAGGCGACCCGCAAGATTGCCCGCCGCACCATCGTCAACAAGTCGCGCCGCACGCAGATGCGTGGCGCGGTGCGCACCGTCGAGGAAGCGATCAAGAGCGGCGACCGCGAGGCGGCACTGAAGGCGATGAGCCGCGCCGAGCCCGAGCTGATGAAGGCAGCGCAGCGCAACATCATTCACAAGAACAACGCGAGCCGTAAGGTGTCGCGTCTGTCGCAGCGGATCGCCAAGCTCGCCAAGTAAAAGCTCGGCGCGTGAGCTGACTGGAAGACACATTTGTCACGAAGCCCGGCTCGCGCCGGGCTTTTTGTTTTTATCTCGACTTTTGTCGTGGAAGTTTCATAGCGCGAGAACACTTCGCGTTGCCGCGCAACGAACTGCGTGTCATGTTTCGTTTCGTCGCGTCCGTAGTTCTACCGGCTCAACATGCTTAACGCGCCGCACTCGCGCACAGATTGTTCTGCGCTAAGCTGGATAGATGGAATAGCGCACAAGCATTTCGCGGCGAAACTTGCGACGCGGGGTTACCCTGCAAAAGTAATCGAGAAAAATGACGTCTCGCGAATTACTTATGCACATAGCGTTGGACAGCGATTGGAAAAATGACCGGCGCGAGACCAAATGTAAATTTTCTATGAAAAATTTTTGGTATTGCACCGTCGTTTGTGACGCGCGTGAATCTGTGCGCTGATTCAAAAACTTGCTTTCGCAACTCAGCATCGGCAACGCCGCAACAGTCGCGAAGAGTCTCGGTCCCCGTCGAATCCACGGATTGTCAGGAAATGTGCTTGGTGTATTTATTTCTTGTTCGCGACGCCCACGGCTCTCCAGATCAGCGCGGTTTGAGACCCAGGGGCGGACGCACAAATCGGCGGCGGTGTGTGCGTTAGCGACGCTTTCCAAGCGAAGCTGGATTGACGGCTCATAGCGATATGAGGACGGACGACCTGTGTCAAAAATTCTCCGGCGATGTCCCCGGCAATTTGGGGGATCGAACAAGAGAGACCAGGACGTCGGTCGGAATCTGGCAGCGGGAACGCGGAGCGAGTGAACGGGTTGACGACGACACGGCGGCGGCGAAGCGCCGGGCATTTCGGTGTTCGGTAGCAGCAGTTCGAATTTGAAGACACGAGCAAGCTGACAACTTGCCGCGATACGTCGCGGCGGGAGGGGGAGGACTTATGCCTTACGGTATCATCACTGCAGTCGAACCAACGACAGCCGAAGCGCAAATTTCCAGTGGTGCCGTAATCAACCCCTCGGACGTCAGTTCCTACCCGCAGCGTCCGTCGAGTACGCGCTGACCTCGCGGGGCGCATCTTCTCCAAACAGCTGATCTGTCGGGTGGCGCATGGTCGCCGCACGGGAGAGCTTTGTCCGGAGCAGACCGCGCCCGCTAGAGGTCGCGCCGTGGCAGGAAACCTGCGCGGCGCTTTCGCAACGAATATCTCTCAGACTTGGAAGTACGAAGGCAATGACGAACACGGAACAGGATCGCTGGTCGCGGGTAAAGGGACGTCTGCGGACGAGCGTTGGCGAGGACGTTTACACGAGCTGGTTCGCACGGATGGATCTGGAGAGCGTGCACGACGAGAGCGTGCACCTGTCGGTTCCGACCCGGTTCCTCAAGAGCTGGATCCAGGCGCATTACGCTGATCGCGTGCTGTCCTGCTGGCAGGCCGAGATGCCGGAAGTGCACAAGATCGACCTTACCGTCCGCTCCGCGATCCGTGCGACGGTTCCGGTGAAGGAAACGGCTGCGCCCGTCGAAGTGCGCCGCATCGAGCGCACCGACGGCCGCACCGCGCCCGAATTGCGCTCGTTTGCGACTGCGCCGGTGTCGGCAAGCCATGACGCGCTCGGCGGTTCGCCGCTCGATCCGCGCCTGACCTTTGCCAGCTTCGTCGTCGGCCGGTCCAACACGCTGGCTCATGCGGCGGCCCGCCAGGTCGCGGAAGGTCGCCGCGGCGATCCCGTGATGTTCAACCCGCTCTACATTCATGCCGGCGTCGGCCTCGGCAAGACGCACCTGCTGCAGGCGGTGACCTGGTCCGGCAATTCCGGCGGCGAGCGCAAGGTGCTTTATCTCACCGCCGAGAAGTTCATGTACGGCTTCGTCGCGGCGCTGAAGACGCAGACGGCGCTGGCCTTCAAGGAGGCGCTGCGCGGCATCGACGTGCTGGTCATCGACGATCTGCAGTTCCTGCAAGGCAAGTCGACGCAGGCCGAGTTCTGCCACACCCTGAACGCGCTGATCGATGCCGGCCGCCAGGTCGTGATCGCGGCCGACCGTCCGCCGTCGGATCTGGAAAGCCTCGACGACCGCGTGCGCTCGCGGCTCGCCGGCGGCCTCGTGGTCGAGATGGGCTCGCTCGGCGAGGAGCTGCGGCTCGGCATCCTGAAGTCGCGCGTCGCCGCGGCCCGCGTCCACCATGCAAGCTTCGACGTGCCGGAGGAAGTGCTCGACTATCTGGCGCGCACCATCACCCATAACGGCCGCGACCTTGAAGGCGCGATCAATCGCCTGCTGGCGCACTCGAAGCTCAACAACCAGCCGGTGACGCTGGAGATGGCCGAGCGCGAGGTGCGCGACCTGATCCGCCCGCAGGAGCCGAAGCGGATCAAGATCGAGGACATCCAGCGCGTGGTCGCCCGGCAGTACAATGTCAGCCGCTCCGACTTGCTGTCGTCCCGCCGCACCGCCAATGTGGTGCGCCCGCGTCAGGTCGCGATGTATCTGGCGAAGACGCTGACCTTGCGCTCGCTGCCGGAGATCGGCCGGCGCTTCGGCGGCCGCGACCACACCACGGTGTTGCACGCCGTGCGCAAGATTGAGGCACTGGTCGCCAAGGACACGACGCTCTCGGAGGAAGTCGAATCGCTGAAGCGCCAGCTGCAGGAATAGGGCCGCTTCATCCGGCCGGCTCGTTCCATCGCCCTCCCCTTGCCAAAGGGGAGGGCTAAACTTTTTTCCGACCCAAAACGTGGGGAACGGGGCTCGTTTCACGCCCGTATCCCTTGCACCGGCCGCCCATCCGCGCCACCTTGCGGTCCCCCCGTGGGTTTGATCAAATCCGGTATTGATCCGGCTCTTCGGGTTTCCAATGCCGCGGTGCTGCCCTGAACGGCCGCCCGGCTTTTCCATCTGAGGGATCTGGCGGGTATTGCAATGAAGGTCACCGTCGAGCGCGCGCAACTCCTGAAATCGCTGGGTCACGTTCACCGCGTGGTCGAGCGCCGCAACACCATCCCGATCCTCGGCAACGTGTTGATCCGCGCCGAGGGCGCCAAATTGTCGCTGAAGGCGACCGACCTCGACCTCGAGGTGACGGAGACCTTGGCCGCCGAGACTGGAACCGCCGGCTCGACCACAGTGCCCGCGCACATGTTCTACGACATCGTCCGCAAGCTGCCCGACGGCTCGCAGATCGTGCTGGAAGCCGATGGCGACCGCTCGGTGCTCGCCGTGCGTGCCGGCCGCTCGCGCTTCACGCTGCAGACCCTGCCCGAGAGCGACTTCCCCGGCCTTGCCGCCGGCGACATGACGCATTCGTTCTCGCTGCCGGCGTCCGATATCAAGCGCCTGATCGACCGCACCCAGTTCGCGATCTCGACCGAGGAGACCCGCTACTACCTCAACGGCATCTACCTGCACGCGGCCGGCAACGCCAAGGCGGCGACCCTGCGCGGGGTTGCGACCGACGGCCACCGGCTGGCCCAGATCGACCTCGCGCTGCCCAAGGGCGCAACCGGCATGCCCGGCGTGATCGTCCCGCGCAAGACGGTCGGCGAGGTGCAGCGGCTGATCGAGGGCGACGACGCCGAGATCTCGATCGAGCTGTCGGACGGCAAGATCCGCTTCACGCTCGGCAATGTGGTGCTGACCTCGAAGCTGATCGACGGCACCTTCCCGGACTATGGCCGCGTGATTCCGCAGAACAACGACAAGGAACTCGTCGTCGACAAGAAGGATTTCGAGGCCGCCGTCGACCGCGTCTCGACGATTTCCAGCGAACGCGGCCGCGCGGTGAAACTCGCACTGTCCGCGGGCAAGCTGGTGCTCTCGGTCACCAACCCGGATTCCGGCAGCGCCACCGAAGAGCTCGAGGTCGAGTACGCCTCCGACGCGCTCGATATCGGCTTCAACTCGCGCTATCTGCTCGACATCGCCGCCCAGATCGAGGGCGAGGTCGCGGTGCTGAAGCTCGCCGATCCCGGCTCGCCGACCCTGGTGCAGGACCGCGACAGCAAGGGCGCGCTCTACGTGCTGATGCCGATGCGGGTGTGATGACCTTCTCCGCATGCTCAACTGCACCCTCTCCCCTTGTGGGAGAGGGTGGCGCCGAAGGCGCCGGGTGAGGGGTTGGTGCCGCGAACGCCGCACCATCGACCGACCGATGAACGCCTCCGCGGCTTCGCAAAGAAGATGCGCCGAGAGCCGACTGACGCGGAAGCGAAGATGTGGCGCCTGCTGCGCGATCGGCGCCTGTCGCACTTGAAATTTCGAAGGCAGGTTCCATTTCGCAATTACATTCTCGACTTCGCGTGCTTTGAGAAGCGCCTCGCCATCGAGATCGACGGCGGTCAGCACGCTCGTCGCCGCGTGATGCATCCAGGACTGACGCGCTTGCGGCGGAAGGCTTTCAGGTCTTGCGCTACTGGAACAATGACGTCTTGCGGACGCCCGGGGCAGTGCTGGAAGACATTGTCGCCAAGTTTGCCGAGCTGTGAGATACCCCTCACCCGTCGCCTCACTTCGTGAGGCGCCACCCTCTCCCACAGGGGGAGAGGGGAAGGAAGAGAGATGACCCCGTCCCGCATTCATCGCCTGTCGCTGACGCATTTCCGCAATTACCGGACGGCGACGCTGCAGGTCGCCGGCGACATGGTGGTGCTGGTCGGGCCGAACGGCGCCGGCAAGACCAATTGCATGGAAGCGGTCTCGTTCCTGTCGCCGGGCCGCGGCCTGCGCCGCGCGACGCTGGAGGACATCGCCGACAACCAGGGCGACGGCTCCTGGGCGGTCTCGGCCGAAGTCGTGGGCGCGCTCGGCCTTGCGACGCTCGGCACCGGCATTGATCCGCCGACCGGTGACGCCGGCAGCACGAGGCGCTGCCGCATCGACCGCGAACCGGTGGGGTCCGCAACCGCGTTCGGCGATCATCTGCGCATCGTGTGGCTGACGCCGGCGATGGACGGCCTGTTCATGGGCGCCGCGTCGGAACGGCGGCGCTTCTTCGATCGCCTGGTGCTGGCGATCGATTCCGAACACTCCAGCCGCGTTTCCGCGCTGGAGCGGTCGCTGCGCTCGCGCAATCGGCTGCTCGAGGTGCGCAACTATGACGACCATTGGTGTGATGCGATCGAGCGCGAGACCGCCGAGCTTGCGGTCGCGGTCGCGGCGTCGCGGGGCCAGACCGCCGCCAAGCTCGCCGTGATGCTGCGCGAGCGCGGCGCGGCCTCGGCCTTTCCCTCCGCCGAGATCATGCTCGACGGCTGGATGGAGAACGCGCTGCTGCAGGAGCCCGCAACCGCAGTGGAGGACCGCTACCGCGAGATCCTGCGCGCCGGCCGTCCGCGCGATGCCGCCGCCGGCCGCACGCTCGACGGCCCGCATCTGACCGATCTGCAGGTGGTCTACGCGCCGAAGAACATGCCGGCGCGTGACGCCTCGACCGGCGAGCAGAAGGCGCTCTTGATCGGGCTGGTGCTGGCGCACGCCACGATGGTCGCGGAGATGACCGGCATCGTACCGCTGCTGCTGCTCGACGAGGTCGTCGCCCATCTCGATCCGAACCGCCGCAAGGCGCTGTTCGACGAGCTCGCCAAGCTCGGCGCGCAGGTCTGGATGACCGGCGCCGATCCCGCGGCGTTCGTCGACCTCGGCCCTCGGGGGGAGATTTTCGACGTCGAATCCGGCCGCGCCACACGGCGCGGCTGATTGGCTAGTCTAGGGCAATCCGAAGCGATGGCGCCGTCGCAGAGCGCATTGCCAAAATATCGAAAACAACCCCATGCAAAGTAGCCAGCGGCGGCCGGCGTTCGACCAAGCAGCTTGACACGTCGGGCAACCCAGGAACATTATTCTAATATTCCGAAATTTCGCCAGCACCCCTCGCCCCCGGTTGGCGGCGCAGAATCGGCCTCGATAAGGGCTCCGAATCCGCCACCGAATCGGGCTTTTCAAAGCCCTCGGAATCGGTCTTTGAAAGCCTTGAAACAGGCCTAAAAAATCCTATTTATTCAATAGTTTGTAGATGGAGACTTTGCGCTAGGCGCAACCCCTCTTTCGTGGCACAAATAGCGGAATCAGCGCCTCATTTTGCGCAGCTGATTCGGACATCCTCGAAGGCCTCACATGACTGAAACTGCCCGGCAGACCCCTGCCGAATCTGAGCATCCCGTTCCGGCCGAATATGGTGCGGAATCGATCCGGGTGCTGAAGGGCCTCGACGCCGTCCGCAAGCGCCCCGGCATGTATATCGGCGACACCGACGACGGTTCCGGCCTGCACCACATGGTCTACGAGGTCGTCGACAATGCGATCGACGAGGCGCTGGCCGGCCATGCCAGCCGCGTCCTGGTCACCCTCAACGCCGACAATTCCGTCACCGTGTACGACGACGGACGCGGCATTCCGGTCGGCATCCACAAGGAAGAGGGCGTCTCGGCAGCCGAAGTCATCATGACCCAGCTGCACGCCGGCGGAAAATTCGACCAGAACTCCTACAAGGTCTCCGGCGGTCTGCACGGCGTCGGCGTCTCCGTGGTCAACGCGCTGTCCAGCAAGCTGGGCTTGCGGATCTGGCGCGACGACAAGGAGCACTACATCGAATTCGCGCACGGCGACGCCGTGGCGCCGCTCAAGGTGGTCGGCGATGCCCCGGGCAAGCGCGGCACCGAGGTCACCTTCCTCGCCTCGACCGAGACCTTCAAGAACGTCGAATATGATTTCGCGACGCTGGAGCACCGGCTGCGCGAGCTCGCCTTCCTCAATTCCGGCGTCAACATCGTGCTGTCCGACATGCGTCACGCGGTCGAGAAGCGTGAGGAGATGCACTATTCCGGCGGCGTCGAGGAATTCGTCAAATATCTCGACCGCAACAAGAAGGCGATCGTGCCGGCACCGATCATGGTGCGCTCGGAAGCCAACGGCATCGGCGTCGAGGCGGCGCTGTGGTGGAACGACAGCTACCACGAGAACGTGCTGTGCTTCACCAACAACATCCCGCAGCGCGACGGCGGCACCCATCTTGCCGGCTTCCGCGGCGCGCTGACCCGCCAGGTCAACGGCTATGCCGACGCCAATGCGAGGAAGGAAAAGATCGCGCTGACCGGCGACGATTGCCGCGAAGGCCTCACCGCGGTGCTGTCGGTGAAGGTGCCCGATCCGAAATTCTCGTCGCAGACCAAGGACAAGCTGGTGTCCTCGGAGGTTCGGCCGGTGGTCGAGAACGTCCTGAACGAGGCGCTCGCCGCCTGGTTCGAGGAGAATCCGAAGGAAGCCAAGGAGATCGTCGGCAAGGTGATCCAGGCCGCCGCGGCTCGCGAGGCTGCGCGCAAGGCCCGCGAGCTGACCCGCAAGAATCCGCTCAGCGTCTCCTCGCTGCCCGGCAAGCTCGCCGACTGCCAGGAGAAGGACCCGGCCAAATCCGAACTGTTCATCGTCGAGGGCGACTCGGCAGGCGGCAGCGCCAAGCAGGGCCGCAACCGCGAATTCCAGGCGGTGCTGCCGCTGCGCGGCAAGATCCTCAATGTCGAGCGCGTCCGTCCCGACAAGATGCTGTCGTCCGAGCAGATCGGCACGCTGATCACCGCGCTCGGCACCGGCATCAGCGACGATTTCTCGGTCGACAAGCTGCGCTATCACAAGATCATCGTGATGACCGACGCCGACGTCGACGGCGCCCATATCCGCACGCTGCTGCTGACCTTCTTCTATCGTCAGATGCGCTCGATCATCGATGGCGGCTATCTCTATATCGCCCAGCCGCCGCTCTATAAGGTCTCGCGCGGCAAGTCGGAGCAATACCTGAAGGACGAGCGCGCCCTCGAGGACTATCTGATCTCGACCGGGCTCGACGAATGCGTCTTCAAGCCGGCCTCCGGCGACGACCGGTCGGGCCGTGATCTGCTGTCGCTGGTCGAAGACGCACGGGTGATCCGCTCGGTGCTGCGCAACCTGCACAGCCGCTATAATCGCGCCGTCATCGAGCAGGCCGCGATCGCGGGCGTGCTCAATCCCAGGATCACGAGCGATATCGCCACCGCCAATTCGGCGGCCGAATACATCGCCAAGCGGCTGGACGCCGTGGCCGAAGAGGTCGAGCGCGGCTGGATCGGCACCTTCACGGAAGGCCAGGGGTTCCAGTTCGAGCGCACCGTGCGCGGGGTCAGGGAATTCGCCGTGATCGACGACGCCTTCCTCGGCTCGGCCGACGCCCGCAAGCTCGACGAATACGCGACCGAACTGCAGGAGATCTACGTGCGCGCGGGTAAGCTGCGGCGCAAGGATGCCGAGCAGATCATCCACGGCCCGATCGACCTGTTCGAGGCCGTGACCGACGCCGCCCGCAAGGGCATCTCGCTGCAGCGCTACAAAGGTCTCGGCGAGATGAACCCGGAGCAGCTCTGGGAGACCACGCTGGACACCGAGGCGCGCTCGCTGCTGCAGGTGAAGATCAAGGAGGTCGACGAGGCCGACGATATCTTCACCAAGCTGATGGGCGACGTGGTCGAGCCGCGCCGTGAGTTCATCCAGGACAATTCGCTCAGCGCCACCATCGACATCTAGGGTTCTGCCGACGGCCAGGCCGGCGTGCGCTTCTCGGCGCCGGCACGGCGCTACCTTTCGTGTGGAAGCTGCGCCGGAAGTTGTGTTACGGTGCCGGACGGCCGTTGATTCCGTTGTGGAATTTCCAATGGCCCGGTCTGAATGATGCGTTAGGGGACATTCCGCGTGCCGCCGATCCAATACATCGTCGAAGGCGGCCGCCGCCTTTCGGGCACCATCGAGCCGTCGGGCAACAAGAACTCCGCACTGCCGATCATCGCCGCGGCACTGCTCACCGAGCACCCGGTCACGCTGACCAACGTGCCGCGCATCCGCGACACCGAAACGCTGGTCGAATTGTGCCGCTCGGTCGGCGCCACCGCCGAATGGACCGAGCGCAACACCCTGCAGATTCATGCCAAGGAGATCCGCGCCGCCGATCTCGATCCGGCGTTGTGCGCGCGCATCCGCGCCTCGATCCTGCTCGCAGGCCCGCTGCTCGCCCGCTGCGGCGAGGTCGCGCTGCCACCGCCCGGCGGCGACGTGATCGGCCGCCGCCGGCTCGACACGCACTTCCTGGCCTTCGAGCAGCTCGGCGCCACCGTCACCGCGACGCACCGGCTCGAATTCCGCGCCACGCGGCTGAAGGGCGCCGACGTGTTCCTCGACGAGCCCAGCGTCACCGCGACGGAGAACGCGCTGGTCGCCGCCGTCGCCGCCCGCGGCACCACCTATCTGCGCAACGCGGCCTCCGAGCCGCATGTGCAGGACCTCGCCAATTTCCTGATTGCGCTCGGCGCCAGGATCGAAGGCGTCGGCACCAACACCATCGTCGTGCACGGGCCGGCGACGCTCGGCAGCACGACTTTCGCGATCCAGCCCGACCATATCGAGGTCGGATCGCTGATCGGGCTCGCCGCGGTGACCCGCTCGCCGCTGCGCATCGCGCGCGCCGGCGTCGAGCATCTGCGCTCGATCCGGATGGGTTTTGAGCGGCTCGGCATCGTCTGCGGCATCGAGGGCGACGACCTCGTCGTACCGTCCGGCCAGACCATGAAGATCCAGGACGATTTCGGCGGCCATGTGCCGAAGCTCGAGGACCAGCCGTGGCCGGCCTTCCCGGCCGACCTGATGTCGATCGCGATCGTCACCGCGACGCAGTGCGACGGCGTCATCCTGATGCACGAGAAGATGTTCGAATCCCGGATGTTCTTCGTCGACAACCTGATCGCGATGGGTGGCCGCATCGTCCTGTGCGACCCGCACCGCGCGATCGTCGCCGGCCCCAGCCGGCTGCGCGGCGCGCCGATGAACTCGCCCGACATCCGGGCCGGTATGGCGATGCTGCTGGCCGCGGTGTGTGCCGAGGGCACCTCTACCATCAACAACGCCGACCAGATCGAGCGCGGCTATGAGCGGATCGATGAGCGGCTCAACGCCCTCGGCGCCAAGATCAAGCGGATACCCGCGCGATCGTGATCCGGGCACGATCCGGAAAAGTGTAAGGCGGTCTTCCGGTCTCAATCGACAATCTGGGACGCGACCACCTCTGCGTGAGATCGTCGCGTTTGCGCAACTTGGCCATCCTTCCGGCCGGTTTGCCGTGCTAAGCGTGCCGTCATGACCTGCATCGACAAGATCGACCCGGCCGCGCCGAACGCGGCCGTTGTCGTCCCTCGCAGCCTGCTCACGGCCGAGTTCGCGGAAACGCTGAAGCTCGCGGTGCCGCTCGCGCTGACGCAGCTCGGTCAGATCGCAATGATGACGACCGATCTCGCCTTCATCGGCCGGCTCGGCAGCGAAAACGTCGCCGCCGCGGCGCTGGCGCACACCGTGTATTTCGTCAGCTTCACCATCGGCATGGGCATGATGTCGGCGGTCTCGCCCCTTGCCGCGCAGGCGTTCGGCGCGCGCAACCCGCGCGTGATGCGGCGCGCGCTCCGCGTCGGCCTGTGGGCCGGCTTCTTCATGGTGCTGCCGCTGATGGCGCTGCCGTTCCAGGGCGAGCGCATCCTGCTCGCGCTCGGCCAGACCCAGGCCACCTCGCATCTGGCGCAGCAATATCTGTTCGGGCTCGCCTGGGGCATCTTGCCGGCGCTGTGGTTCATCGCGCTCCGCGGTTTCATGAGCGCCGTGAACCGACCGGAGCCGGTGCTGTGGATCACGCTTGCGGCGATCCCGGCCAATGCGCTGATGGTCTACCTGTTGCTGTACGGCAAATGGGGCATGCCCGAACTCGGCATGTTCGGCGCCGGGCTTGCGACCACGATCGTCAATCTCGGCACCTTCCTTGCCGGCGTGTGGTTCGCGGCGCGCCGGCGCCCGTTCCGCAAGTACCACGTATTCAGCCGCGTCTGGCGCATCGACTGGCCGCTGATGGGCAAGCTGGTCGCCGTCGGCGCACCGATCTCGATCGCCTTCCTGCTGGAATACGGCCTGTTCGGTGCGGCCGGCCTCTTGATGGGGCTGATCAGCACCACGGCGCTGGCCGCGCACCAGATCGCGGCGATCCTGTTCATGGTGCCGTTCGGCGTCAGCATGGCCGCTACCGTGCGGGTCGGCCAGGCCGTCGGCCGCCGCGATACCGACGCGGTGCAGCGCGCCGGCTTTGTCGCGATCGCGCTCAGCGGGATCTTCATGAGCATCATGACGCTCGCGGTGATCCTGGCGCGCTTCGAGATCGCGGCGCTGTTCCTCGGCGAGGCCTCCGACACCACCGCGCAGCTCACCGCGGCGCTGCTGTTGATCGGCGCGACCTTCTTCATCGCCGACGGCATCCAGACCACCACCGCGGGCGCGCTGCGCGGCATGAACGACACCCAGGTGCCGCTGCTGTTCGCCGTCATCAGCTATTGGCTGATCGGCTTCGCGTCGGCCTCCGCTCTCGCCTTCTGGGTCAGGCTCGACGCCGCCGGTGTCTGGATCGGGTTGTCGCTCGGGACGGCGGTCTATGCGACCCTCCTTGTCTTGCGTTTCCGCCTGCTGGCACGCAGACTGGGCAAATGAGGGTCGACGAGGTCAAGCCGAACGTGGATTCCGCCGCGCTGCTCGCCGGCGCGCAGTTCATCGATGCGTTCCGGATCGCGACCACGCGTCCGGACCTCGACGCGCGCCACGCCGCCGAAGCGATGGTGACGCGCCAGCCGCGCTGGTTCGAATGGCTGGTCGCCTTGCGCAATCTCCTGGTCGCGCCGCTCGGCCTGAAGACGTCAGGCGCAACTGAGGGCGTGGCGCGCGACATGATCGGGATCTTTCCGGTGGTCAGCGAAACGCCGGAGCGGCTGGTTGCGGGCTTCAACGACAAGCATCTCGACTTCCGGCTCGTCGTCGACGTCGCGCCCGCAGGGCCCGCGCGCAGCATCACCGCGACCACGCTGGTGCTCACCCACAACTGGCTCGGGCGGGCCTATCTTACGGTGATCATGCCGTTCCACCGCCTGATCGTGCCCGCGATGCTGCGCAAGGCCGTAGACTGAGCCCTGCTCCATCTTAAGCCGCGCTCTTCTCCGGCGTGTCGGCGACGATCTTCTCGGATGCTTCGGCGTTGGTGCACCAATTGCCGTGGCAGCGCTTGAGGTCGTTGAGATTCTGCCGCATCTGGTCGAGCGAGAAGCCGAGCGCGTAGAAGCGCTCGGCGGCATCGACCGGCAGGCCGCGGATCAGGCCATCCCTGCGGACCGCGGCGACCTCCTCGCTATAGGCATGCAGCGCGGCATCGACCGGCGCCATGTCGGCCGGGCCGCTGCCGGCACGCAACGCGGTCGCGACCGCCACCATGTAAGTCACGATCGCCTTGCTGACGTCGGCCAATGGCCGCGCCAGCCTCGCCTGGATATCGGCCGGCAGCGGCACCACACAGGCGCGCCCGATCATCACGACGTCATGCCGCAGCCGCTGGATGGTCCGCAGCAACGGACCGGTGTCCGGCCCCGATGACAGATGCATCGAGCGCTCGCGCTCGGCCTCGAGGCCGGTCGCGTGCAGATTGGTCACCGCGGTGCCAATGCCGTCCTGGATCCGGTGCAGCGCGTCGTTGTCGAGGCCGCGGGTCAGCCCGGCGAGCAATTCGGCGAACGCCGCCGACAGCAGCTCCAGCAGCTTCGATCCATTGACCCTGATCTGGCTGACCGCGCGCGACGGCAGCACCAGGAACGAGATCAGGAGCCCGGTGAGCGCGCCGACCGTCACCTCGAGGACGCGGTCGATCGCGGAATCCAGCGGATTGGAGTGATGCATCGTCGGCAGCAGCAGCACGATCACCGCCGTCACGGTCGCCGAGTTCAGGCTCGGATTGAGCGCGGCGATGAAGGCCAGCGGCACGATCGCCAGCACCAGCAGCGCCAGCAGGCTGCCCTCGCCGGAATGCGGGATCAAAACCGCAATCGCGCCGCCATAGACGGCGCCGCCGATGGTACCGAGCATGTAGTCGCGGCTGGCCTTCAGCGAGCGGCCGACGCTCATCTGGGTCACGATCAGCGAGGTCAGCACCGCCCAGAGCGGCAGCATCAGGTTGAGCGCCAGCGCGATGGTATAGGCCGCCACGCCGGCGGACGCGATCCGGACCGCCAGCGCCAGCTGCGTCTTGCGGGTCCAGAGCTGGTCGAACATGCGTTTTGCGAAGGTCCTCATGCACCGTGATCCGCAATCAAAGGAAAGGCCCGTGTTACATGACTTGAAGCTAACCGACCTGAAGCTAACCGATCTGGAGCATGGCAGCTGCCCGCGGCGGCAAGGTGGCTTGAAAGGCCTGACCTGCCCGCCTACCCTGCGCCGCAAAATTGAGGAAACACGATGGCCCACGAAACCGCAACGCTCGCCGCCTATGTCGCCGACCTGAAATATTCCGACATTCCGCCGGAGGTGCTGGAGCGCGCCAAGGTTTTGACGCTGGATTTCCTCGGCAGCACCATCCGCGCCCGGCGCGATGCGGAATCGACGCCATCGCTGATGAAGATGCTGGAGGCGCTGGCGCTCGACGGCAAGGGCGAAGCCACCGTGTTCGGCGACGCCAAGACCTGGACCCCGGCGGTCGCGGCGCTGCTCAACGGCGCGCTCGGCCATTCGCTCGATTTCGACGACACCCACGCCGATTCTTCGCTGCATCCGAGCGCACCGGTGGTGCCCGCCGCGTTCGCGGTCGGCGAGATGGTCGGCGCCTCCGGCCGCGACGTGCTGACCGCGATCGTCGCCGGCTATGAAGTGTGCTGCCGGCTCGGCAACGCGCTCGACCCGACCTCGCATTACGCCCGCGGCTTCCACCCGACCGCGACCGCCGGCACCTATGGCGCCGCCGCGGCGGCGGCCAAGCTGTTCGGACTGTCGAAGGAACAGATCGTTTCCGCGTTCGGCGTCTCCGGCAGCCAGGCTGCGGGCTCGCTGCAATTCCTGGTCAACGGCGCCTGGAACAAGCGCTACCAGGTGGGTGCCGCCGCGATGAACGGCGTGATCGCTGCGACGCTGGCGCGCAACGACTTCATCGGCTCGAGCGAGTCGGTCGAAGGCAAGCACGGCCTTCTGGTCGGCTATACCGATGACGCTCATCCGGACAAGGCGGTGGCGGACTTGGGCCACACCTACGAGACGCTGAAGATCGGCGTGAAGCCGTATCCGAGCTGCCGCTACACCCACGCCGCGATCGACGCGCTGATCGCGATGCGGCGCGAGCACAATCTGACGCCGGACCAGATCAGGAAGGTCGAGATCGGCCTGCACCGCAACGGCATCACGCTGACCGGCGACGCCGCCACCAAGCGCCACCCGACCTCGGTGGTCGGCGGCCAGTTCTCGATGTTCTTCACCGGCGCGATCGCGCTCGACCAGGGCCATTTCGGCTGGGACGATTACGATCGGCTGGGCGATGCGGCCATCGACGCGCTCGCCGACAAGTTCGACGTGGTGCAGGACGACCGGCTCGAGGTCGGCCGCACCCATCCGTTCGGCGCCCGCGTCTCGATCACGACAGATGACGGCACCCATGAGCGCCTCTATGCCGATCCCTCCGGCGAGCCGACCTCGTTCCCCGACGCAAAGGCGATGCAGCAGAAATTCCTGACGCTGGCCCGTCCGGTGCTCGACAAGCGCGCCGACCAGCTCGCCGACGCCATCCTGACGCTCGAGCGCTTCGACCGCGTGGAGAAGGCGACGCAGCTGGGGCGGCAGTAAGTCTGCACTCGTTGTTACAGCGCGGGGCTGCGCGCCACACCCACCGTCGTCGTCCCTGCGAAAGCAGGGACCGATACGCCGCGGCGGGTGTTGTTGAGGATACTCGTCGTTCCGGCATCGCCAACCAATGACCATTCGTGGTTATGGGTCCCTGCTTTCGCAGGGACGACGGTGGGGATGGATCGCAATTCAACGTGTCAAACAGCGCGGTGTCATCACCCGCGCAGGCGAGTGATCCGGTATTCCAGAGACGGAGAGTGCGGCGCGCCTTACTCCGCTCCGTCGATGATCACAAAATCCCCATCCGAGTATTTCTGCCGGATCGCCTTCGCGGCCTGATATTCCGGGCAGGTGTAGCATTCCATCGCGGTGGCGCGATCCTTGAATTCGATGACGAAGTTGCGCTGGCGCGTTGCGCCTTCCATCACCTCATAGGGGCCATTGCGCACGATGAAATTGGCGCCGTACTTCTCGAACACCGGGATCGCGGCGGCGAGATATTCGGGATAGCGGGCTTCATCGTGAACCGTGACGTGCACGATCCAGTAGGCTTTCGGCATGATGGTCTCCGGTTGACGCGTGCTTCAAGAAACTATGGCGCGCCTCCTCGCGAGATGCGCCACAGCATCAGAGAATTCCGGAGGCCAAGATTCAATTCACGATCGCGCGGGTGTTGTGTGACGTGCCGGTCAATTGCCGCCCGCGAGCCGCGCGCTTGCAGACGTCGCTGTGACGACGTCACGGACCAGATCGAACACGCCGTCCGCCTCGGGCGGCATGTTCGGCGAGCGGCCGAGGCGGACGATGACGAGGTGCTGCGACGGCACGATAATCACATACTGCCCGATCGTGCCCTTGGCGAAGAAGGCGTCGCGCGGCCAGCCGTGCGCGACCCGGTAGTTGGCGCCAAAGCTGTCGCCGAGATCGGTCCAGAACCCCGCGCCGATGCCGACCCAAGCGCGCGGCGTCGGCGATGCGGAATACTTGACCCAGCCCTCGGGCAGGATGCGCTTGCCGCCGGCCATCCCGTCATCGAGGTAGAGCTGGCCGAACCGCGCCCAGTCGCGCGCGCTCGCCATCATCGCACCCGATCCTTCCGGCGTGCCCGCAGCATCGAACTGCATCACGACATTGCGCATGCCGAGCGGTCCGAACAGCTCCTCACGGGCGAAGCGCATCACGTCAGCCGCATGCCCGCCGGCGGCGTTGCGGATCAGGTGCGAGAGGATCAGGTAGTTGCCGTCGTGATAGTTCCAGACCCGGCCGGGCGCGCTCTCCAACGGAGCGCTCTCGGCGAAGGCGGCCATATCCGATTCCATGAACTTCATGCGGTTGACCGGCTCGAGCACGGATGCCAGCGACGCCTGCAGCGAACTGCCGAGTGCGAGGCCCGCGGTGTGGCGCAACAGCTGATCGACCGTGATCGCGTGCCGCGGATCTTTCGGATCCTGCCAGGCTGCGATCGGCACCGGCCGATCGATCGCCAGCTTGCCGTCGCGCATCAGGATTCCGATCAGCGCCGAGATCACCGATTTGGTCGCGGAGAAACCGAGCAGCGGCGTGTCGGTGCCGATGCCGTCGGCGTAGCGCTCGGCGACGATGCGGCCGTCCTTCAGCACGAGGACAGCGCGGGTGTGGCGGAACGGCGGCTCCGCCGGTTCGGCAAAGGCGCGGTCGATCGCGGCCGCAAGCTGCGGGGTTTGCGGCGCGACGAGCGCGGGGCCGGCGATCTCGGGCAGCAGCGCGGCCTGCGGCCTCAAAGGCGGCAACGCAATCTCGCCCAGCGTCTCGCCATGGTCGAGCGTGCAGCCCATGCCCTCGCGATAGATTGCATGGCTGCGGCCGAGCCCGAACAGCGTCACGGTGACGTCCTTGCGATCGAGGTCGACCTCGGTGTCCATCGCCCAGGTGATCAGGCCGGCGCCCGGCATCGCGTCCGTGGTCTCGGTCAGGTTTCGCCTCGGGTCGAGCCCGCTGACGAAGGTCTCCGAGCAGATCACATTGGCGACAAAGCCGGTCGCGACCTCAGGCACATCGCGGGCGCGAGCGGCGGACAGCGCCAACGCACCGAACGCGGTGGTGGCGGCGAGAATGAGAAAGAGCTTTCGACGGGTCACGGGATCCTCCGGCGTGGCGCAATGGGCATGGCCGGGATCAGGCCGCAGGGGGCGGGGAGACGCTCGCCGGATTTGGAAATCGGGCTGGCCGAGAATTGGCGGCGGCTGGTCGATTCTGGAATTGTGACGTGATTACAATGGCTTTAGCAGCGGGCTCGCTTCACCTCCCCCGCAAGCAAGCGGGAGAGGGAGGTTCACACCGCACCCACCTTCAGCTTCCGATACTCAGTCGGCGTCACGCCAGTCGTCGCCTTGAAGGCGCGGTTGAAGGGGCCGAGCGACTGGAAGCCGGCGTCCATCGCGATGGTGATGACCGGGACCTCGGCCTGCGCGGGGTCGGCGAGCGCGGCCTTGGCTTCCTCGATCCGGTGGTTGTTGAGGAAGACGTTGAAATTGCGGTAGCCGAGCCGCTGGTTGATCAGCCGCCGGAGACGATATTCGGGAATCTTCAACCGGGTCGCCAGCGTTCCGATCGTGACATTGTCGTGGCGATAGATGCGCTCGTCCGCCATCAGCCGCATCAGGGCATCGACCAGCTTGCGGTCGGCCGCCTCCTCGGCCGCGGCCGGCTTCGTCAGCACGACGGCCTCCGCCGGCACCGTGAACAGGTCGGCGCCGTCGACGCGCATCATCGCCCAGGTGATTGCGGCCACGATGGCGGTGAGCACGGCCGCGTTCATCAGGTTGGCCCATTCCACTGTCACGCGGCTGCCGGCATAGGCAATCTGAAGCAGCGCATTGAATCCGCCGTACAGCGCAGACGCGGCGACGATGAAGACGCGGACACGGCGGCGGCGCTCGACCAGATCTGCCGACCACGATCCGATGGTTTGCGCCACCGCGAGCGCAACGAAGACGAGCGTGAGCGAATTGACCATGATGATCGCGATCCGCGCGTGACCGGCGGGTGCAATCCACATGCAACTGACGAAGCTGTAGGCCACGACCGCGGCCCAGATCAGGCCGTGCCACCAGCGCAGCACAAACGCGTCATCGAACAGTGCGCGCGTGAATAGCCAGAACACCACGATATCGCCGGTCGAGAGCGCGATCAGTGGCGCATGCCAGTCCGAGACCGGCGGCCCGGCACCGATCGACGCGGTCACCGCATGCGCGGCCGCGCCGAGCGCGAAAGCGGCCGCAAGGCGCCCGGAAAGCGCCTTGCGAAAATCAGTGAGCAGCAAGGCGGCAAGCACCAGCAGCAGCGCCACGCTGGCGCTGCGCAGGCAGAGTTCAAGTGCGGCCCAGTCCGAAGCAGCCGATGTCATCGCCGAACAATCGTCGGTCGGACATGGTTTTTCAAGATGGCTCGCGCTGCCAGCGCTGGCGTGTCGTCACCCAGATATCGACCACATCGCCCTCGAGCCTGCCCGGCCCCTCGTTCACGGCACCGAGTCGCCGCGCCACCGCCTGCGAGGCGACGTTGGCCGGATCGATACAATGGATGATGCGGTCGACCGTGAAGTTGTCGAATACCCAATCGATAGCGGCGCGCGCCGCCTCCACCGCATAGCCTTTGCCGCGGTGCTCTTTGGCAATGCCCCAGCCGACCTCGAAGCCCGGCCATTCCGGCGGATGATACGGGCCGACGCGGCCGATGTAGCGGGCGGAAGACTTCTCCTCCACCGCGAACATGCCGAAGCCGTGCAGCGCCCAATGGCCCGAGATGACGGCGGCGTTGCGCCAGCCCTTCAGCTCCGACGTGACCGGCTGATGATCCGGCGTGATGAAGCGCGCCGTCTCGGGATCGGACAGCATTTTCGTGTTTTCAGCGACATCGGATGCACGCCACGGCCGCAGGATGAGCCGCGCGGTCTCGATCACCGGACCATCGACCCGCAGCAGTCTTGCGCCTGGCTTGATCAGAGAAACCATCGGCATCCCCGGTTTCCAAGATTATGCTGTTATCACGCGCGCGCACGCGCCAGAAGTAGTTCGTCGTCCCTGCGAAAGCAGGGACCCATAACCACAAGGCTTTGTTGTTAGGCGAAGCCGTGGCCACAGCCTGCTCAATCACCGCGCCCTGTGGTTATGGGTCCCGGCTCGCGCTTCGCTTGGCCGGGACGACGATTGGAGTATGATCGCTACACCACTGTTAAGGAGTCCGACATGAGCTGGCAGCCCTCGACCGATCCCGAACTCGGCGATCCCAAGACCTGCGACGCGCTGAATCTGATCATCGTGCCGCGCACCCGCGATCTCGGCGACGGCTTTGCGGTGCGCCGCGCGCTGCCGCACGGCAAGCGGCAGATGGTGGGGCCCTTCATCTTCTTCGACCATTTCGGCCCCGTGCAGTATCTCGCCGGCAAGGGCATGGACGTGCGGCCGCATCCGCATATCGGGCTCGCCACCGTCACCTACCTGTTCGACGGCAGCATCATGCACCGCGACAGCGAGGGCAACATTCAGGAGATCCAGCCCGGCGCAATGAACTTGATGACCGCGGGCCGCGGCATCGCGCATTCCGAGCGCACGCCTGACGTGCAGCGCCGCGACGGCCAGAAGATGCTGGGCCTGCAAAGCTGGATCGCGCTGCCTGCGGGCAAGGAGGAGATCGCGCCGTCGTTCCAGCATTATGGCGCGGGCGACCTGCCGATGATCTCCGAGCGCGACTTCACCGCGCGCATCATCGCCGGCTCGGCGTTCGGTATCACCTCGCCGGTCAGCATGGTCTCGCCCTGGTTCTACACTGAAGTGACCGCGAAGGCCGGCACATCGGTGCCGCTCGACCCCGACCATGAGGAGCGCGCGATCTACCTCGTCGACGGCGAGGTCGAGATCGCTGGCGACCGCCACGAGGGACCGCGGCTCCTGATCTTCCGGCCCGGCGACCGCATCACCGTGAAGACGCTGCGGCCAACCCGGATGATGTTCCTCGGTGGCGATGCGCTGGAGGGGCCTCGCCACATCTGGTGGAATTTCGTCTCGTCATCCAAGGAGCGGATCGAGCAGGCCAAACAGGACTGGAAAACCGGCCGTTTCGCGCAGGTTCCGCACGAACACGAGTTCATTCCGCTGCCGGAGTGAGTTATTTCCTGTGATAACCTCGAACGCCCGCACGGCCGTGTGCGGGCGCTCGTCTTTGAAGGCCACTGAGAAAGATCACGCCATGACCGCGATGCTATCCAGCGATTTGCCCCTGCCCCGGATCGGCCGCGGCAAGGTGCGCGATATCTACGCCGTCGGCGACGACCGCGTGCTGCTGCTGACCACCGACCGGATCTCGGCATTCGACGTGGTGATGGCGGAGACCATTCCGATGAAGGGCGCGGTGCTGACCCAGATCAGCGCCTGGTGGTTCCGGCAGCTCGAGGGCACCGTGCCGCATCACATGATCAGCGCCGATGCCGACGAGATCATCCGCGCGGTGCCTGAACTGAAGGATCATCGCGCCGACATCCTCGGCCGCGCGATGCTGTGCAAGCGCACCACCGTGTTCCCGATCGAATGCGTGATCCGCGGCTACATCTCCGGCTCGGCTTGGAAGGAATACGCGGCCGACGGCACCCTCGCCGGCGAGAAGCTGCCGGCCGGCCTGGTCGAGAGCCAGAAGCTCGAGCCCGCGATCTTCAGCCCGGCGACCAAGGCCGAGGCCGGCCATGACGAGAACATCACGGTTAAGCGGGTGCGCGAGATCGTCGGTGCCGACGTCGCCGCGACGCTGGAGACGATGGCGCGCGACGTCTACGGCCATGGCGAACAGACCAGCCGCGCCCGCGGCATCATCATCGCCGACACCAAGTTCGAGTTCGGCCGCGACAGGGACGGCCGCATTATCCTGATCGACGAGGTGATGACGCCGGATTCGTCGCGGTTCTGGGCGGTCGATGCCTACAAGCCCGGCCAGCCGCAGCCGAGCTTCGACAAGCAGCCGCTGCGCGACTACCTCGACGTCGAGCGCCGCGCCGGCCGCTGGAACGGCGACGCCCCCGCCCCGCCGCTGCCGGCGAGCGTGGTGGATGCGACGAGCAAACGGTATCTGGAAGCGTATCGCCGCGTGACGGGAAGCGAGCTGAAGGTCTAGCAGCACCGTCAGCGCGTTCGCTCTTTCACGGTCACCCCCGCGCAAAGGCTTCGCCTTTGTCGCTGGAGGAGGCCGCAACGCGGCCGTCTCGAAGGGTCGACGGCCCCGCTGGTGGCCGCGCATCCTTCGAGACGCGGTACGCACTCCTCCAGCGACAACGGCAGAGCCGTTGCGCGGGGATGACGGGGGGAGAGGCCGGGTGAATCCCATTCACCCCTGTTGAAGACAAACCTTTTGTCGCGGCGTCCACCGCGCTGCACTCTCCGACCAAACGGAGAGCTTCACGATGCGGCAATTGACTTATGTCGGCGGCAACAAGGTCGAATGGTGGGACGTTCCGGCGCCGAGACTCCAGGACGACCGCGACGCGCTGGTGCAGCCGCTCGCGGTGACGCGCTGCGATCTCGATCTTGCGATCGTGCACGGCCGATCGGGCCTCGCGGGTCCGTTCGCGCTCGGACATGAGACGGCGGGCCGCATCGTCGACATCGGCGGCGCGGTGAGGAATTTCGCGCCCGGCGATCTCGTCATCGTTCCGTTCCAGATCAGTTGCGGGGTCTGCGACCGCTGCCGGCGCGGCCACACCAATGCCTGCACCGCGGTGCCGTTCCGCTCCTCCTACGGGTTGAAGCCGGTCTGCGGCGTGGAATATGGCGGCGGCCTGTCCGACCTGATCCGCGTGCCGTTTGCCGATCACATGCTGGTCCATCAACCACAGGGCCATGCCTTGTCGCAAACCGCAGGACTGGCCGACGGCGCGACCGACGGGTTCAGCGCGGTGGCGCGCTGGCTCGCGCAACGGCCCGGCGCCGACGTGCTGGTGATCGGCGGTTTCGCCCAGTCGCTCGCGCTGTTGGCGGTACAGGCGGCGGTGGCGCGCGGTGCGGGCCGCATCGTCTATCTCGACGACCACGCGCCGCGCCTCGCCAAGGTGAAGTCGCTCGGTGCCGACGTGATCGAAGCGCCCGCTGGCCTCTCGATGGAGCCGCCCGGCCTGTTCCCGATCGTGATCGATGCGGCCGCGACCGACGCCAGCATGCTGCTCGCGATTCGCGCAACCGAACCCAACGGCATCTGCCAGCGCATGTATGGCGACTTTGCAGAGACGACGCCGGTGCCGCTCCGGCACATGTACGGCATCGGTGTCACGCTGAAGGTCTCGCGCGTCAATGTCCGCGCCGAGCTGCCCGAATGCGTCGCCCATGTTGCGGCAGGCCATTACCACCCGGAGGAGGTGATCAGCCGCCGCGTCCGCTTCGAGGATGCGCATGAGGCGATCGGCGACCCGACCATCCGCGTGGCCTTCGTTCGCGATGGCATTGCCTGACGGAGACCGTTAGGTTGGCTCCAACCAACAAACGAAGGGAGCGCCCCATGCCTGATGCCGATACCGTGCTCGTCGAGCGCGACGGTCCTGTCACCATCATCTCCATCAACCGTCCGCACAACCGCAACGCCGTCGATGGCGCCACCGCGCGCAAGCTGTATGATGCGTTTCTCGCCTTCGATGCGGACGCGAGCGCATCCGTCGCGGTGTTCACCGGCACCGGCGGCTATTTCTGCGCCGGCGCCGATTTGAAGGCGGTGGCGGCGGGCGATCCCGAGAAGAAGCGTGAGGTCGGCGGCCACAACACGATCGCGCCGATGGGACCGAGCCGGCTGCGGCTCTCGAAGCCGGTGATCGCCGCGATCGAAGGCTTTGCCGTCGCCGGCGGCATGGAGCTCGCGCTGTGGGCGGACATGCGCGTCGTTGCCGAGGACGCAACCTTCGGCGTGTTCTGCCGCCGCTTCGGCGTGCCGCTGATCGATCTCGGCACCATCCGCCTGCCGCGGCTGATCGGCCATTCGCAGGCGATCGACCTGATCCTCACCGGACGCCCGGTCGGCGGCGCTGAAGCGCATCGGATGGGGCTCGCGAACCGATTGGTGCCGAAGGGCGAGACGCGCGCGCACGCCGTCGCGCTCGCCAAGGACATCGCGAAATTCCCGCAGAATTGCCTGCGCGCCGACCGGCTGTCGGCGCTGCGGCAGTGGGACCTCGACGAGGAAGAGGCGATCAGGAACGAGATGCGCGGCGGGCTCGAGGTGATCGCCTCAGGCGAAACGCTGTCGGGCGCGGCGCGCTTTGCCTCCGGCGTCGGCCGTCACGGCGCCTTCGGCAATGAGGGCGGCCACGGCTAGAGCTTTTCCCGTTCCGATGGAATCGGAACGGGGCTCTAGATTCTTGTTTTGACGCGTTTTCTTCACGCGAACCGGTATCCACTTCGCTCGAAAACGCTCTAGATCACGTCTCGCTAGCCTTCTCCTTCCCCCTGAAAGGGGGAAGGCCGGGATGGGGGTCAACCGCGGGCGATGCTTGATGCGGAGAGAGCAGATCCCCACCCGCTCTGCTCTGACGAGCAAAGCGACCTCCCCTTTTCAAGGGGAGGTCCGAGCCATTTCCGCGGCGCTGGGTTTCGCCGCGCTCTGCGCGAGAAGCAAAATGCGCGCGTTGAGAATTGGTTGTCACAAAAATCCTGTTGTCGTCCTGCGCCGGGCTCGTCTACGACTGGCGGCGAAAGTTCAGGACATTATTTAACGTGATTAGTCGATCGCTTTATTTCGGCTCGCAAGCGCGGCGGGCCATGCACGACGTGCTCGGCGGCATTGCCGCCAGTGTGCTCGGCATCACGTTCGGCCTGTCCTACGCGCTCTTGATCTTCGCCGGGCTATTGTCGCCCTATCTGTCATACGGCGTCGCGGCGACATTCATTTCCTCGGCAGTGCTCGCGACCTTCATCGCACTCGGCAGCTCGCTGCCCTTCGCGGTCGCCGGCCCCGACACCTCCACCGCGGCGGTCACGGGAATCCTGATGGCCTCTCTGGTCGAGCGCGTCAGTGCCGCCAATCCGACGGCGCCGCTGCTCGCGCCGGTGCTGATCACGCTAGGGCTCTCGACCATCGTCACCGGCATCGTGCTGTGCTGCCTCGGGCTGACACGGTTCGGCCGCGCCATCCGCTACGTGCCTTATCCTGTTGTCGGCGGATTTCTCGGGGCAACCGGCCTGTTGATCGTGCTGGGCGCGATCAGGGTGATCACCGGCTACCCAGTGCAGCTCAGCACGCTCTTCCACTTCACCAACATCATCACGATCTCCGAGCTCAGTGCTGCCTGCGCGATGGCGCTGGTGCTGTATCTGACCTGGCATCGCTCGCGCACCCCGTTCGGCCTGCCGATCATCCTGATCGGCGGCGTGATCGTGGCGCACCTCGTATTCTGGATCATCGGCATCACGCCCGAGGAAGCGCATTTGACCGGCTGGACCTTCGAGCCGCCGCCGGCATCGACCTTCATGCTGCCGTGGCACATGGCCGAGCTTGCGCAATATCCGTGGTCGGCGGTGCCGGACCTGCTCGGCAACATGATCGCCGTCGTGTTCGTCACGGCGGCGAGCACGCTGTTCAACACCACCGGCATCGAAGTCGCGGTACATCGCGAGGCCAATCTCGAGCGCGAGCTCAACATCACCGGCTTCGCCAACATCCTGACCGGCGCGCTGGCCGGCTATGCCGGCTGCATCTCGGTCAGCCGCTCGATCCTCAACTTCTCCAGCGGCGGGCGCGGCAGGCTCTCGGGGCTGACGGTCGCTGCGATCTCGCTGCTGATGCTGGCGGTGGCGCCGCAGCTGCTCGGCTACATGCCGAAATTCGTGCTCGGCGGCCTCCTGATCTATCTCGGCGCGGACCAGCTGCACAAATGGATGATCGAATCGCGCAAGCGGCTGTCGCAGACAGAATATGTGTCGCTGCTTGCGATCATCGCCATCATCGTGACCTGGGGCTTCGTGCCCGGCATCCTGATCGGCGTCATCATCGGCTGCGCCACCTTTGCGCTCAGCGCGGCGCGGGTCGAGGCGATCAAATACGGTTTCGACGGCTCGGAATATCGCAGCTCGCTGGATCGCTCGCGCGACGACCGCGAGGTGTTGTCGGCCCATGGCGGCAAGATCCAGGGGCTGACCCTGCAAAGCTATCTGTTCTTCGGTTCCGCCAACCGGCTGTACCAGCACGTCAAGGCGCTGCTGCGCGAGCACCCGGAGTGCCGCTATCTGCTGTTCGACTTCAAGCTCGTTACCGGCGTCGATTCGTCGGCGGCCTACAGTTTTGCGCAGATCAAGCGCAGCGCGCACGAGGTCGGCGTCGAGCTGGTGCTGGTGCATCTGTCGGCCAAGGCCGAGCAGGTGCTGCGCTCCAGCGATTTCATCGCCGAGGGCGTTACCATGATCGACGAGCTCGATCGCGCGCTGGAATGGTGTGAGAACGAGATCATCGCACAGCACCAGGAGCTCGCGCAGGAGGAGGCCGACCTGCGCGGCTGGTTCGCCGGGATGCTCGACAGCGAGAACGACGCCGACACGCTGATCCGGCGCTGCCAGCGCATCGAGGTGGACGCCGGCGAGGTCATCGTGCACGCCGGCGACACCGCCGATTCCATGCACTTCATCCTCGACGGCCGCGTCGGCATCATGGTGCCCGCCGAGGACGGCCGCTCGACCCGGGTGCGCAGTCTCGGCCGCTACACCACGATCGGCGAGATGGGCCTCGTCTCGCAGGCCCCGCGCAGCGCCACCATCCAGGCCGAGATGGCGAGCGTGCTCTATGTGCTGAACACCCACCAGTTCGCCGCGATCCGCGACGAGGACCCCGAGCTCAGCCACAAGCTGCTGACCTATTTCGTGTCGGTCATGGCGGAGCGGCTGACGTTTGCCAATCGCACGATTGCGGTGCTGCGGCGGTAGACAGAGCGTAGCCCGGATGGAGCGCAGCGAAATCCGGGAACCACGTTGCCGCGCGGAGATAACCCCGGATTGCGCTTCGCTTCATCCGGGCTACGAAGGTGAGAACTACAGCAGCCCGCGGCTTCCGCTCGCCGCAAGCTCCGCCATCAGTGCCTTGTCGTCATAGCGCGCCAGCGAAAGGCTGCGGGCGAAGGCCGGCGCGGGCGCGCCGACGATGGCGCGAGCGCAGAGATCGCCGGTGGCGCAGGCGCCCATCGTGCCGTAGCCCGACAGCGCCGCGGCGAGGAACACGCCCGGCGTCTTCGCAGCCCCGATCAGCGGCCAGTTTTCCCTGGTCATCGGATAGTAGCCACCGTAATGCACGCGGTCGCGCGGCAGCGCGCCGAGATAGTGCGCGAGCTTTGGCTGCAGCCGGCTCGCCGCGCGCAGCACGACTTCGGGGAAATAGGGATTCAGCTCCGGCTCTCGGACCGGCTCCGTGGTCTGTTCCGCGTTGAAGGCCCAACCGAGCTTGATCCACTCGCCGTGATCGCCACCGTCGGGCCGACAATGGATGCTGCCCGGCATCGGCGCCAGCAGGCGCGAAAATTCCGGTGCCGCTGCCAACGCCTCGCGCTCGTCATCGGACCAGGCCAGCGTCTGACCGTCGAGATCGATCGCGAACGGCATTTTGCGATCGACCGCGCGGCTGCGGTCGGCGAACGCGATCTTCTGCTGCAGCACGTTGACGATCGGCAGCGCTTCGCCATGCATCGCCGCGACATGAGCCGCGAACGGGCCCGCGGCATTGACGATGATGTCGGCCTTGATGGTTTGTCGCGCGCCATCGGCCAGCACATCGACGGCGAAGCGATCGGTCTTCGCGATACCGAGCGCTTTGGCCTGCTGAAACTGCGCGCCCAGCGGCCGCATGGTTTCCAGCATGTACTGGCCGAGTTGCTGGCCGCTGATGTCGCCCGCGCGGCGGATATGCAGCGCGGTCGCGACGTCCTTGTCGAAGTTTGGATAGTGCGACTGGATCAGATCGCGGCCGAGCAGAACGTCGACACCGTCGGGCGCACTCTGCCAGTCCGCCGAATGCGGCGGCAGGTAGCCGCGGCTTGCCCCCTCGTGCAGGCGGATCAGCTTTTCAGCCTGCGGGCCATAGCCGGCGTAAAGTTGCTGCAGCAGTTCCTCGGGCTTTTCCTCGCGCGTGACCAGAAGATAGCCGCGCCGGGTCATGTGGATGCGGTTGTCGCTGCGGCGCGCGATCTCCTCCATCAGGTCGGTGGAATGGTTGGTGAAGTCGGCCATCGTCGGATGCGGCCACCAGTTGCGATAGTTCTCGCCCGACTGCGCCGAGGTCAATGCCATGGGCTGGCCTTCGTCGACAATCAGCACGCGCGAACGCTTGTGTTGAACGGCCATGTAATAGGCCGTGGCGATGCCGACGATGCCCGCACCGATCACCAGGATTTCGACGTCATTGGTCTTCACGCGCACTCTCCTGCGGCCGCGCAGCGCGGCCCGCGATCATTCACATTGTCAGAACGTGATCAGACCGGACGACCCTCGCCCGCATCCCGCAACGCCTGGCGCTGCGCCGAGCGCAGCGTCTTCTGCGTCTCCTCGATATGGTCGCGCAGCAGCCGGACCGCCTTCTTGACCTCGCCGTCGCGGCAGAATTCGAGCAGCCGGTAATGCTCGCGTTGCGGACGCTCCTTGCCGGTCGCCTGCGACACCAGCGCCCGGGCGAAGCGGCCGACATGGCCGTAATTCGCCTCGATCATGCCGAGCAGGCGCGGGCGATTGCACGGCGCGTAGAGCGTGGCGTGGAATTTCCAGTTGAAGGCGCCCCATTGCGCCGGATCAGGCTCGGTATCATAGGCGCGGAGGATTTTCGTCGCCGCCTCGAGATCGATCTCGCCCATGGCCGGGATCGCCAGGCGCAGCGCGTGGCATTCGAGCGCGATCCGGATCTCGAGCAACTCGATCACCTCGTCGATCGAGAGATCCGAGACCACCGCGCCGCGGTTGGGCAGGAAGGTCACGAAACCCTCGGCCTCGAGCTGACGCAGCGCCTCGCGCACCGGGATGCGGCTGGTCCCGAACCGCGCGGCGAGCTCGTCCTGACGCAGCTGCAATCCGGGCGCGAGCTCACCCGAGCTGATCGCGGCCCGCAATGCCTCGCGCACGGCGTCCGGCGCGGAACCGTGGGGTCCGGCCCCTCGATGGCTGGTGACGGTTGCGGGTTCCATCCGGCTCCTCTCTCGCTTTGCGGCGGCGGCCAGGATATCCGGCCTAGCCGATTGTATAAAATCAGTTTGCCGATTATGCAATGCTGTGTATAAAATCCTGCCTCATCGTATCCAACATTGCCAGCATTCGCGAGCATCCGATGCATCAGGCCAACAAGCGATTGATCTGCCTAGCTTTTCTTGCGGCGGCGACATCCGCCCCGGCACAGGCCCAATCGTCCGGCGGCACCCTGGCCAAGATCCGCGATGCCGGCGAAATCCGGCTCGGCCACCGCGACGTCTCGGTCCCGTTCTCCTATCTCGACGACAACCAGAAGCCGGTCGGCTTTGCGATGGACCTTTGCACCCAGATCGTCGATACGGTGAAGGCCGAGCTGAAGCTGCCGGCGCTGCAGACCAGGCTGCAGCCGATCCAGCTCTCCACCCAGATCCCGCTGATCGAGAACGGCACCATCGACATCGTCTGCGGTCCCGCCACCAACACGCTGGAGCGGCAAAAGGTCGTCGCCTTCAGCAACACGATCTTCGTGTCGAGCATCCGCGCGGTGGTGCAGAAGGACGCGCCGATCAAGACCTTTGAGGATCTCGGCGGCCGGCCGGTCTCGCTGACCTCGGGCTCGACCTCGATCGGGCTGTTGAGCGCACGGGCCCAGGAGAAGAACTTTCAGACCAAGAACATCCTGACCGCGGATCACGCCGCATCATTCCTCGCGCTGACCACCGGGCGCAGCGAAGCCTTCGTGATGGACGACATTCTGCTGGCGAGCCTGATCGCCGGCAGCCGCACCCCTACGGACTGGCGCATCATCGACGACAGCCTGCGCACCGAGCCCTACGGGCTGATCATTCGCAAGGGCGATCCGGAGTTCAAGGCGCTGGTCGACAAGACGCTGGTCGCCATGATGAAGAACGGCGAATTCCAGGAGCTCTACGCAAAATGGTTCACGCGGCCGATCCCGCCGAAGAACGTGAACCTGAATTTTCCGATGACCGCGCCGCTCAAGGACGCCGTCGCCAACCCGAACGACAAGGGCGTGTGACGCAATCGCCGGATCGGCGGCGGATCTTTCGCAACACAGCCGCGACGACTGAGCGGCCACCGCACACCAGCGTGCGGCGCGCGATGACCCCTCGGCTTTCCTGCTAGAAATCCACCGTCATGGAAAGCCACAGCGTCCGCGGCATGCCGCTGATCACATAACCGGTTGGATTGCCGATCCAGTAGTGCTTGTCGAACAGATTGGTCAGTGACGCCCTGAAGGTGGTCGGACGCCCCGCGAGGGTCGTCGCGTAGCGCGCACCGATGTCGAAGGTCGCCCAGGCGGGGACGCTTTGGACGTTGTCGGCACTGACATAGGCCCGGCTGGTGTAGATGGCACGCGCCGTCGCGGTGAGGCCGGGCACGAAGGGCGTATCCCATTCGACACCGAGATTGCCCTGCAGGTCGGGCGCGCCGATCGCGTGATTGCCGTCGTAGAGGTGGCCCTGCGTTTGGGTGAGCCGGGCATCGAGCCAGGTCACGCCACCGAGAACGCGGACGCCGGGCGTGACCTCGCCGAAGGTATTGAGCTCGATACCGCGGTTTCTCTGCTCGCCATCCAGACTGTAGATCTTGGTGACGGGATCGATCACACCGCTCGGTTGGCTGATCTGGAACGCCGCAAGGCTCGCACCGAAGCCTCCGAGATCGAGCTTCGTGCCGACCTCGACTTGTCGCGTCTTGAACGGCGCAAACACCGCATTGGTATTCACCGCGCCAGAGGGCGGCGTCGGCCCCGGCGTCAGGCCTTCGATGTAATTGGCATAAAGCGAGAGTTGCTTGATCGGCCTCACCACCAAGGCGATCGAAGGCGACGTCGCGCTATCGTCGTAGTGTGTTGTTTCCAGGCCGCTGACCGGATTGAAGCTATTCGCGATCACCTGCTGCTGGCGCGCGCCCACGATCACCTGCAACAGGCCCCCCATCGTCGTGATGGTGTCGGCAACACCGACGCTGCGCAGCCCGAGGAAGCCGGACTTGCCCTCCGGGAATGTCGATACCGGCGTGCCAGCGGTCGTCAACAAGGTCGGTCTGTAGATGTTGGTCAGGTAGGTCGCGTAGTTGGTCTGGCCGAGCCAGTCCGTCCGGTTTTGCGCGCTGCCGCTGACCACGACCTCGTGGCCGATGGGACCCGTGTCGAAACGCGCGCGTACGCCCGCCTCGCCGGAGGCGCACTCCGACTTGCCGGTCTGGAACCGTGACGTGCCCAACGCATCGCCTGCGGTGTTGAGCAGCGTGGCACCGGGATCCTCCTGCTTGTCGTAGCGGAACTGGTTGCCGCCGATCGCGCCAAACACGGTGACGCTGTTGCTGAGATCGTATTCGGCCCTGGTCAAGCCGGTCAGGCTTTGCGACCGCGCATAGTCAAACGGCTGCGCGAGATTGATACGCGGATCGGGGGCGCTCGGCATGGCGATGCCGGGCACGGGCGTGTAGCCGCGCTGGGCCGCCTTCATCCAGTCGTCCTGGGAGATGATGTCCGCCGACCAGCGAAAGCGCTCTCCATGATAGTCGACGCCGAGCGAGCCCACGCCGTTGCGCGCCGACTGCCGATCGATCGTGGTGTTGCCGCCGTCGATCCCGCCGTTGAAGCGAACGCCCCATTCCTTCTGTTCGCCATAGCGGCGTGCGAGGTCCAGCTCCGTTCCAAAACGTCCATCCGAGATGTAGCCCGCGGTCAGGCGCGTGATGTCTTCCGCCGCCCGCTTCGTCACGACATTGACCGTGCCACCGATGCTGCCTTGCGGAGCCATTCCGTAGAGAAAGGCACCCGGCCCCTTGAGCAGCTCAATGCGCTCGATGGGAGCCGGATTGATGCGGTAGGCCGGAACGAGGCCGTAGAGCCCGTTCAAGGCGATTTCGCTGTTCTCGACCCGGAAGCCGCGGATCGTCAGCGCGTCGTAACGGTTGCTGCTGCCGATCGCAGCACGCACCGACGGATCGGAATTGGTCAGCACTTCCGCAACGCTGGTTGCCTGCTGATCGCGGATCGTCTTCTCGGTGTAGCTCGTCAGACTGTACGGGGCCTCCATGTAGTCCTTGTTGCCGAGCAGGCCGAGTTGCCCGCCGCGCGCGACCTGGCCGCCGATATAGGGCACGGGCAACGCCGCCTGCTGCGCGCCGGCCGTCGGCGCGGCCGCAGCCTGCGGCGCGTGCTCGCGCCTGCTCACCTGATGCGATGCCGATCGGCGCACTGAGCGCGACGACGACGGCCTCCGAACCGGCGTGGCTCGATGCTCTGGCGCGGTGACGACGACTGGAGGCAGCGGCGCAACGCTGCTCGCGGGTGGCTGCTCCGGCGACTGGGCGAGCGAAGGGACCGCGGAAAGGAGAAGAGACGCGCACGCGAATTGGAATGCGCGTGGAGCGTTTGAACTGACGAGCATGAGGTCCCCGGATTCTTCGTGGCTTCGCCTCGAACATCATCAGGGTTCGAGCGCGACCACCGGGGCATAAGCAGCATGCGTTGTGAGGCCAACTAGAACGCATCTAAGCAACCGGGATAACACCTGCTGCATGAAGCGACATCGATGCGGCAGATTCCGCATTTCGATTATTCCTTCGCTGAATCGGCGTTTGCGCGCATGCGGCTTGCTTCTAATCGCCACCTTCGAGGTTAGAGGGATTCTTGATGCGATCGTCGTCGCGATCGACGCGCTGCATCCAATCGTCGCGGTGAATTGTCGCAGACCGCGGATGCCGGCGAACGGAGCGATCGACAACGACGACCGATGGATTCACCGGCATGCGTCCCCTCGCCCGCCACGGCGAAGGGACACGCAGCCACGGCGATCAGACGCCGGCCATCATCACGTATTTGATCTCGACATATTCATCCATGCCGTGGCGCGAGCCTTCGCGGCCGAGGCCCGATTCCTTGACGCCGCCGAACGGCGCCACTTCGGTCGTGATCAGGCCGGAGTTGACGCCGACCATGCCCGACTCCAGCGCCTCGGCGACACGCCAGACGCGGCCGATGTCGCGCGAGTAGAAGTAGGAAGCGAGACCGAACGGCGAGGCATTGCACATCGCGATCACGTCGGCCTCGTCCTTGAAGCGGATCACCGGCGCGAGCGGGCCGAAGGTTTCTTCGTGCGACACCAGCGCATCCGGCCGCACATCCGAAAGCACCGTCGGCTCGAAGAAGCTGCGGCCGAGCGACGAGCGCTTGCCGCCGGTCACGATCTTGGCGCCGCCCTTCACGGCGTCGGCGATGTGCCGTTCGACCTTCTCGATCGCTTCCATGTTGATCAGCGGCCCCTGCGTCACGCCCTGCTCCGTGCCGTCGCCGATCTTCATCTCCGCGACCTTCTTCGACAGCTTCGTGACGAACGCGTCGTAGATCTTGTCCTGGGCATAGAGACGGTTGGCGCAGACGCAGGTCTGGCCCATGTTGCGATACTTCGAGACGATGGCGCCTTCGACCGCGGCATCGATATCGGCATCGTCGAACACCACGAACGGCGCGTTGCCGCCGAGCTCGAGGCCGAGCTTCTTCACGCCGACCGACGCCTGCCGGTACAGGATCTTGCCGACCTCGGTCGAGCCGGTGAAGCCGACGAAGCGCACGGCCGGATGCTCGCACAGCACCTTGCCGATCGGCGGCGCATCACCGGTGATGATGTTGAACACGCCCTTCGGCACGCCGGCCTTCTCGGCCAGCGCAACGAGCGCGAGCGCCGACAGCGGCGTCTCGTTGGCGGGCTTCAGCACCACGGTGCAACCGGCCGCCAGCGCCGGCGAGACCTTGCGGGTGATCATCGAGTTCGGGAAATTCCACGGGGTGATGGCGCCGCAGACACCGATCGGCTGCCGGATCGCGAGCAGCCGCGCGTCCGGACGTTGGGTCGGGATCGTCTCGCCATAGACGCGACGCGCCTCTTCCGCGAAGAATTCGACATAGGCGGCGCCGATATCGACCTCGCCGAGCGCTTCCGCCAGCGGCTTGCCCTGCTCGGAGGTCAGGATCAGCGCGAGATCCTCGCGATTGGCGATGATCAGATCGAACCATTTGCGCAAGATGTTGGAGCGCTGTTTCGCGGTCAGCTTGGCCCAGGCCGGAAACGCGCGCTCGGCGGCCTCGACGGCCTTGGTCGCGTCATCGGCGCTCAGCTGCGGGATCTTGATCAGCTCGACGCCGGTCGCCGGATTGTTGACGGCGAATTCGGGGGTGCCGACCCAGGCGCCATCGATATAGCAGCGGTCGCGCAGCAGCGAGGGGTCCTTCAGGCGGCTTTGCAGGGAGGATGCTGCGGATTGGGTGGCGCGTGCGGCAACGGGCGGGGTCATGGCGTTACTCCTGTAATTTCTGGAATTTCTTGGGGGTGTTCGCCGCCTATATAAGCGGAAAGCCGCTGCGATGCACCGGCGCCGGGCGCGACCCTGCTTCAAGCAATATTGAGGGCTCGCGCGCGATCTTTTCCACGCGCCGACGTGCAGCGGCGCTCAGACTGCGCCGCCGGACATATAGGTTTCCCGACGGCCGATCATGCGCTCGGCCGCGGCCTTGGCGTCCGCTTTGGTCGAGGTCGCGCAGGTCCGGTATTCGAGGTCGGCCTGCGCCCGCGCATCGCGGCGGCCGAACCAGGATTTGGCGCCGGACCGCAGCAGTGCCAGCGCCTGCGCGACATTCTCGACGGCCTCGAACGAGTGCAGTGCGCCGGTACCCGCGTAGCGGACTTCGTAGAGACCTGGGCTGATCGGCGCCTCGATATTCTCGCCGCGGCCCGGCCGCGGATAGCGCTTCCATTCACTCCATGTCGAAATCATTGCTGCGCCCCCGCAAGGCGGGAAATGACGAATCTTTTCGTCAAATCCGGTCCAATCCGCCGCACCGTTTGTGCAGCGATCTGAATGCGTTAATGCAAATAATCAGGTACGAAAATCATTCCTTGATCACGTTACCGTGGCCGCTTGCGGAGGTCACCGGGACTTGCGCGGCGTCCCCTGCAAAATCTGCGCGCGTGGTGAACGCCTCCCGACCAAGGCCGTTCCTAGCGGCCCGGCCTTCACGACATCGCGACATCGTCGCATCGCGCCCGCCTTGCGGGAGCGGAAAAGCGGGAGGATGATCCGCCCACTTCAAAACAATAAACCCCACCGGAGGAAGCCCCCAATGCAGAGCAAGGCCCAGATCGATCAGGTATTGCGCCAGAAGAGCGAGGCAAAGGAAATTCCCGGCGTGGTCGCCATCGCGGCCACCGGCAAGGACGTGATCTACGAAGGCGCGTTCGGCAAGCGCGACCTCTCCAAGAGCGATCCCATGACGGCGGACAGCGTGTTCTGGATCGCCTCGATGACCAAGGCGGTGACCTCGGCGGGCGCGATGCAGCTTGTCGAGCAGGGCAAGCTCTCGCTCGATGAGCCGATCGGCAAGCTGTTGCCCGATCTCGCCGCGGTGCAGGTGCTCGACGGCTTCGACGCCAAGGGCGAGCCGCAGCTGCGGCCGGCGAAAAAGCCGATCACGCTGCGCCAGCTCATGACCCACACCGCCGGCTTCGCCTACGATATGTGGGACGGCAACCTCGGCAAATATCTGGAAAAGACCGGCACGCCCGGCATCATCACCTGCCTGAATGCCGCGCTGAAGACGCCGATCATGACCGATCCCGGCACGCGCTGGGAGTACGGCACCAATATCGACTTCGTCGGCAAGGCCGTGGAGGCCGCATCCGGCAAGAAGCTCGATGCCTATCTGCGCGACAACATGTTCGCACCGCTCGGCATGAGCGACACCGCGTTCAAGATCTCCGACGACATGCGCAAGCGGCTGGTCGGCATGCATGCCCGCGGCGAGGACGGCACGCTGGCGGCAATCCCGTTCGAGCTCGAGCAGAATCCTGAATTCCACATGGGCGGCGGCGGCCTGTATTCGACCGCGGCCGACTACATCAAGTTCTGCCAGATGATCCTCAACAAGGGCAAAGGCAACGGCAATCAGGTGCTGAAGGCCGAGACGGTCGCGACCATGGGGCAGAATCACATCGGCGAGCTCACCGTCGGCAAGATGACGACGGCCTTGCCGATGTACACCAACGATGTCGATCTATATCCCGACATCGTCAAGAAGTGGGGACTGAGCTTCCTCATCAACACCGCCAAGACGCCGGAAGGCCGCAGCGCCGGCAGCCTCGCCTGGGCGGGCCTTGCCAACACCTATTACTGGATCGATCCGTCGCGCGACGTCTGCGGCGTGATCCTGACCCAGCTGTTGCCGTTCGCCGACAAGCACAGCCTGGAAGCCTTCGCAGGCTTCGAGAAGGGCATCTATGCCGGGCTGGACGCCGGCAGCGGGCAGAGAGCGGCGTAAGGCTCGATGAGATAAGTCGTACCAGCCGTGACGGGACTCCTCTCCCTCTCCCCGTTGTTACGGGGAGGGGTTGGGGTGAGGGGCTACTTCCGCGCAGACGGTCGCAATTGGACTCGCAGAGACTCCCCTCAGTCGGATCGCATCTTCGATGCGATCCGACCTCTCCCCGCGCGCGGGGCGAGGTGAAGCGGAACCCGTCACCGCTACAATCGAAAACCATACCCGCCATTGGTCGGGCCTGTCCCATCGGCGCCAAACGACTAAGATCGCGCAAAAAAGCGCGGCGAAGCGAACACGACCACGACCACGACCACGAGGAGGACGAGCTTGGCACCCACACCCAAGGGAGACAGCAAGGCAGACAGCTATGTCTGCGGCATTTCCGATATGCCGCTGCTCGGTGAAACCATCGGCCGCAGCCTCGACCGTGCACGGGCGCGCTGGGGCGAGCGCGAGGCGCTGGTCTCGCCGAGCCACAACGTGCGCTGGACCTGGAACGAATTCGCCGAGCGCGTCGAGGCCTTGGCGGCGGGCTTTCTCGCGCTCGAGCTGCAACGCGGCGAGCGGATCGGCATCTGGTCGCTGAACCGCCCGGAATGGACGCTGACGCAATTCGCCGCCGCGAAAGCCGGACTGATCCTCGTCACCATCAATCCGGCCTATCGCCTCAGCGAGCTGGAATTCGCGCTCGGCAAGGTCGGCTGCGCCGCGATCGTGACGGCGACTGCATTCAAGACCTCGGCCTATATGGAGATGCTGAACACACTGCTGCCCGAGCTTGCAAGCTCCGAGCCCGGCCATCTGCGCTCGGCGCGGCTGCCGCAACTACGCGCCGTGATCCAGATCGGCGGACCGGCGGCGCCGGGCACCATTCCATTCGATGCGGTATCGCAGATGGGAGGCGAGCGCCATCGCGAGCAGCTTGTGGCGCTCGGCGAGAGCCTGCAATTCGACGATCCCGTCAACATCCAGTTCACCAGCGGCACCACCGGCTCGCCGAAGGGCGTGACGTTGACCCATCACAACATCCTCAACAACGGCTACTTCACCGGCCGCGCCATGCGCCTGACCGAACAGGACCGCATCTGCATTCCGGTGCCGCTCTATCACTGCTTCGGCATGGTGATGGGCAACCTCGCCTCGGTCACGCTCGGCACCACCATGGTGTATCCCGGCGAAGGCTTTGATCCGCTGGCGACGCTGACGACGGTCGCACAGGAGAGATGCACGACGCTGTACGGCGTGCCGACCATGTTCATCGCCGAGCTCGACCATCCCGACTTCGCGCGCTTCGATCTGTCCTCGCTGCGCACCGGCATCATGGCCGGGGCGCCCTGCCCGATCGAGGTGATGAAGCGCGTCAATACCGAGATGAACATGCGCGAGGTGACGATCGCCTACGGCATGACCGAGACCAGCCCGGTGAGTTTCCAGAGCGCGACCGACGATCCACTGGAGCGCCGCGTCTCGACCGTCGGCCGCATCCATCCGCATGTCGAGGTCAAGGTGGTCGATCTCGACGGCAAGGTGGTGCCGCGCGGCGAACGCGGCGAGCTCTGCACCCGCGGCTACAGCATCATGCTCGGCTACTGGGACGAGAAGGAAAAGACGTCAGACGTGCTCGACGCCAATGGCTGGATGCACACCGGCGACCTCGCCGTGATCGACGACGAGGGCTATTGCAACATCGTCGGCCGCATCAAGGACATGGTGATCCGCGGCGGCGAGAACCTCTATCCCAGAGAGATCGAGGAATTCCTCTACCGCCATCCGAAGATCCAGGACGTGCAGATCTTCGGCGTCGCCGACGAGCGCTATGGCGAGGAGCTGTGCGCCTGGGTCAGGATCAGGCAGGGCGAAACGCTCACCGCCGACGAGGTCCGCGCCTTCTGCCAGGGCCAGATCGCCCACAACAAGATCCCGCGCTATGTCGAGTTCGTCGACGAATTCCCGATGACGGTGACCGGCAAGATCCAGAAATTCGTGATGCGCGACGCGGTGGAGCAGCGGCTGGGATTGAAGGCGGCGAAGACGGCGTGATGCCGTTCTGCTCCCTCTCCCGCTTGCGGGGGAGGGTTGGGGTGGGGGCTTTTTCACGCGAGTCATATCGTCGAGAGAGCCCCCACCCGCCGCGCTTCGCGCGTCGACCTCTCCCGCTTGCAAGCGGGAGAGGTGAAGAAGGACTTTGGCTAAACCAGCAGCCCCTGCTGCTTCGCCAGATACTGCAGCGACACCAGCGGCCGGGCGCCGATGTGCTGGATCACCTCGGCGGCGGCGAGCGCGCCGAGCCGGCCGGCATTCTCATGGCCGACATTGCGCACGAGACCGACCAGGAAGCCGGCGGCGAACAGGTCGCCGGCGCCGGTGGTGTCGACAAGCCTGTCGATCGGCGAGGCGGGCGCCGCGACGACGCTGTCGCCGGAGATCACGACGCAGCCCTTCTCGCTGCGGGTGACGACGCCGAGCTTGGTGTCCTTGCCGAACTGCTTCAGCGCGGTGTCGAAATCCGAGGTCTGGTACAGCGAGTGCAGCTCGGACTCGTTGGCGAACACCAGATCCACGATGCCCTTGCGCATCAGGTCGAGGAATTCGTCGCGGTAGCGATCGACGCAGAACGAATCCGACAGCGTCAGCGCGACCTGGCGGCCCGCGCCGTGCGCGATGGTCGCCGCCTTCACGAAGGCATCCTTGGCGTTCTTCGGATCCCAGAGATAGCCCTCGAGATAGATGGTGCCGGCGGCCGCGATCTGGGCCGGATCGATATCGTCCGGCGTCAGGTCCTGCGCGGCGCCGAGATAGGTGTTCATGGTGCGCTCGCCGTCCGGCGTCACCAGGATGTAGGAGCAGCCGGTGGCCGGGCCGGTCTTGGCCGGCGCAGTGTCGAAGGCGACGCCGGCGGCGCGGATGTCGTGGACGTAGAGCTTGCCGATCTGGTCGTCCTTGACCTTTCCGACATAGGCGGCGCGGGCGCCGAGACTGCAGACGCCGACGATGGTGTTGGCGGCCGAACCGCCCGACATTTCGGTCGCCACCCCCATGTCGCCGTAGATCGCGGTGGCGCGCGCCTCGTCGATCAGTTGCATCGAGCCCTTGGTCATGCCGTGACGGGCAAGGAATGCCTCGTCGGTCTGCACCAGCACGTCGAAGATCGCGTTGCCGATCCCAAGAACGTCGTATTTTGCGTCAGCCATAGACCTGCCCTGTGTTAACGCCACCCAACAAGAGTGGCGGCCTATCACGTTCAGGCTCGGGGCAGCAAGGGAAGCTCTACGTTCCGTCATCCTGAGGAGCGCGGAACGCGCGTCTCGAAGGATGCGCGGCCCGGCTCTGGCCGATTCATCCTTCGAGGCTCGCTTCGCTCGCACCTCAGGATGACGGGTTTAAGACGGCACCACTGGAAGCAATACCTGCTACTGCTATACAGACCCCATGTTCCGCTCCCTCCTCACGGTCTCCTCGGGAACGCTGGCCTCACGACTGCTCGGCTTCGTGCGCGATTCCGTGATCGCGGCGCTGCTGGGTGCGGGGCCGGTGGCGGATGCGTTCCTGGCGGCGTTCCAGCTTGTGAACGTGGTGCGACGGCTGCTGGCCGAGGGCGGGCTGAATGCCGCTTTGGTGCCGGCCTGGCTGAAGGCGCGCGATGCCGGCGGCTTGGACGCGGCAACCGCCTTTGCTGGCCGTGTGCTCGGCACCATCAGCGCCGCCGTGATCGCGGCCGCGCTCGTCATCGGCGTGCTGATGCCGCTGGTGATCGCGGCGATCGCGCCGGGGTTCGTCGGCCGCGACACACTGCAATTCGCCGTCGACGACGCGAGGCTGATGCTACCCTATCTCGCCTTCGCCGGCCCGGTCACCGTGATGATGGCGCTGCTCAGCGCGCAGGGGCGCTTCGCGCTGACCGCGTTCTCACCGCTGTTGTTCAACATCGCGCTGATATCAGTGATGGCCGTGCTGCTGGTGCTGCAGCAGGAACCGGCGCAGGCGGCGCTTGTCATGGCGGCGACGATCGGCATCGCCGGCTTCCTGCAACTGTCGATGCTGGCGCTGCGCGGCGCGAAACTCGCTTCGCCGCTCAGCGTGTCCTTCGATCCTGACATGCGCCGCTTTCTCGGCCGCGCGGTCCCGGGCATGGTCGCGAGCAGCGCGCCGCAATGGCTGATGGTGGCAGGCGCGGTGATCGCATCGACCTCGCCGTCGGCGGTGTCCTGGCTCTATTTCGCCAACCGCTTGCTCGAGCTGCCGCTCGGCATCGTCAGCGTCGCCATGGGCACGGTGCTGATCCCGGAGATGACGCGCGCCGTGCGCAGCGGCGAATCCAGCGCGATCGCGCATGCGGAATCGCGTGCCCTCGAGCTCGCGGTCGGGCTGGCGCTGCCGGCGACGCTCGGCCTGATGGTGCTGAGCGAGCCGATCGTGCGGATGCTGTTCGAGCACGGCGCGTTCACCGCCCAGGATAGCGCGGCAACCGCGCAAGCCTTGACCTGGCTGACGCTGGCTTTGCCGGCGCATGTGCTGGTGAAGGCGCTGTCGCCGGCATTCTTTGCGCGCGAGAACACGCTGACGCCGCTGCTCGCAACGCTGAAAGCGGTCGTGGTGGCGATCGCGGCGGCCTTCCTGCTCGGCCAGATCTTCGGTGCGAGCGGAATTGCCGCAGGCATCGCGCTCGGCGCCTGGAGCAACGCACTGGCACTGATCCGCAAGGGGGCCGCGACCTTCGGCTTCTCGATCGATGCCGATGCGCGCCGCCGGCTGCCGCGCATCCTGGTCGCGGCGCTCGCGATGGGCGCCGTGCTCTGGCTCGCGGAGGGCGCGCTGCCGTCCGCCGGCAGCCACGGTTTCGTGCAGGCAGCCTCCCTGCTCGTGCTGATCGCGGCAGGTATCGCCGGTTACGGGCTGTTCTTGCAGCTTTTCGGCGTCACCGGCTGGCGCGAGGCGATTAACGCCGTCCGGCAAAGGCGCCCCGCCTGACTTGCGCGCGCGGAGCTTAAGTGGCAAACGACGCGGCAAAACTAGCCATTTCCGGGAATTAGACCATGGCGTTCGTTGAACGGGTTTTCTCAGGCGTCCAGCCGACGGGCAATCTGCACCTCGGCAACTACCTCGGCGCCATCGTCAACTTCGTGAAGATGCAGCAGACCCACAACTGCATCTATTGCGTCGTCGACATGCATGCGATCACGCAGGGCGTCGAGGTCTGGGGCGGCCCGGCTGAGCTCGCCCGCAACACCCGCGAGGTCACCGCGGCCTTCATCGCCGCGGGCATCGATGCCAAGAAGCACATCGTGTTCAACCAGAGCCAGATCGCCGGCCATGCCGAGCTGACCTGGATCTTCAACTGCGTCGCGCGGATCGGCTGGCTGAACCGCATGACGCAGTTCAAGGAGAAGGCCGGCAAGGACCGCGAGAACGCCTCCATCGGCCTCTACGACTATCCGGTGCTGATGGCCGCCGACATCCTGTTGTACCGCGCCACCCATGTGCCGGTCGGCGAGGACCAGAAGCAGCACCTGGAGCTCTCGCGGGATATCGCACAGAAGTTCAACAATGACTTCGGCGATTCGATTCGTGGCCACGGCTTTGCCGACGGCCTGTTCTTCCCGCAGCCCGAGCCGCTGATCACGGGGCCGGCGACGCGGGTGATGAGCCTGCGCGACGGCACCAAGAAGATGTCGAAGTCGGATGCATCAGACAATTCCCGCATCAACCTCACCGACGACGCCGACACCATCGCGCAGAAGATCCGCAGGGCGAAGACCGATCCGGAGCCGCTGCCGTCGGAGGAAAAGGGCCTCGAGACCCGCCCCGAGGCCGACAACCTGGTCGGCATCTATGCGGCGCTCGCCGGCACCACCAAGCAAGAGGTGCTGACGCAATTCGGCGGCGGGCAATTCTCTACGTTCAAGAACGCCCTGGTCGAGGTTTGCGTCGCAAAACTGGCGCCGATCGCCTCCGAGATGAAGAAGCTGGTCGCCGATCCCGGCCATGTCGACGCAGTCCTCGCCGACGGCGCCAACCGCGCCCGCGGCATCGCCGACGAGACTATGCGCATCACCAAGGATATCGTCGGCTTCATCCGTCCGCGCTGACACACAAGGCAGGAACTGCGCGCTCCCTCTCCCAAACGGCGAGGGAGTATGGCACCATGGGTTGGTTTGGTTCAGCACCGGGACATGCATGACCACCCAGCGACGAAGCTACGAGTCAGGTCACAAGCCGAAATGCCTCGTCATCGTTGACGACACTGCGGAATGGGACCGCGCGGTCTATTACGCCAGCCGGTGGGCGATCCGGGTCGGCGGCGGCGTCGTGATGCTGCGGGTGATCGAAACCGAGGACCAGAACCAGCAATGGCTCGGGGTCGCCGACATCATGCGCGCGGAGGCCGAGGAGGCCGCCAACGAGGCGCTCGACCGCGCCGCCGGCCGTGCCAACGGCATCGCCGCGATCACCCCGGAGCGGGTGATTCGCGAGGGCGACCCGATCGAGCAGATCCTCGACGTGATCGACAAGGACGTCGATATCGCATCGCTGGTGCTGGCCGCCAATCCGGGCGCCGAGGGGCCCGGGCCGATCATCACCACCATGGCCAAGACCATGGGGGCATTCCCGATCCCGGTGACCATCGTGCCGGGCGGCCTGACCGACGCCGAGATCGACGCCCTGTCCTAGCGCGTTACCGGCGCCGGACCCGCTTCCGGGCATGGGTATGCGCCTGGAACCGCGGTTTTGCGGCTTGATCGCGGGCTTTTTAGTTGCCATCTGACTCGTTGATTTGTCGCGTTTTCTTCGCGAACCGGTGTCACTTCGCTGGAAAACGCTATAATGGAACCCAACGCGCCGGCCTTGAACCGGCGACGCCGGAGACAGCAAATGTTCATTCAGACCGAAGCCACGCCCAATCCCGCCACGCTGAAATTCATTCCGGGCCGCATGGTGCTCGACAGCGGCACCATGGAATTCTCCTCGCCCGAATCCGCCGCGCGCTCGCCACTCGCCGAACGGCTGTTCGCCGTATCCGGCGTTACCGGCGTGTTCTACGGCGGCGACTTCATCACCGTGACCAAGGCGGACGGCGACTGGCAGCACCTCAAGCCCGCGATCCTCGGCGCCATCATGGAGCACTACATGTCCGGCGCGCCGCTGCTCGCCGACGGCACCGCCGGCAGCGACGACGCCCGCGACGAGGAAGACGAGTTCTTCGACGAGGCCGACGCCGAGACGGTCGAGCAGATCAAGGACCTGATCGAGACCCGCGTGCGCCCCGCGGTTGCCAATGACGGGGGCGACATCACCTTCCGCGGCTTCAAGGACGGCATCGTCTACCTCAACATGAAGGGCTCCTGCGCCGGCTGCCCGTCATCGACCGCAACCCTGCAACACGGCATCCAGAACCTGCTCCGGCACTTCGTGCCCGACGTGCAGGAAGTTCGGCCGATGTGATGGAGCGGCGAATGGCGAGTGGCGAATCGCGAATAGCATTCTCCGCTGGATCCCTGTTCGCCATTCCCTATTCGCTATTCGCCCTCCCATGATGATTCTCGCCATCGATACGGCGCTCGACGCCTGCTCCGCGGCGGTGCTCGACACCACCTCCGGCAATACGATCGCCATTGAATCGCAGGCGATGCAGCGCGGCCATGCCGAGGCGCTGATGCCGCTGATCGCTCGGGTGATGAAGGAGAGCGGCATCGGCTTTGCCGGGCTCGACCGCATCGCCGTCACCACCGGCCCCGGCAGTTTCACCGGCCTGCGCGTCGGCCTCTCGGCGGCGCGCGGCCTGGCGCTGGCCGCGGAAAAACCGGTGGTCGGGCTGTCAACGCTCGCCGCCTACGCCGCGCCTGTGGTCGCCGAGAACGGCGCGTCTGCGATCCTGTCGGCGATCGATGCGCGGCATGATCACGTCTATTTCCAGCTGGTGAGCGGCGACGGCAGCCCGATCATCAAGCCGAAGGTCGCGCCGATCGCGGAAGCGCTCGAGGCCTCCCAACACGGCGCGCTGCATCTGGTCGGCAATGCTGCCAATATCCTCGCCGAGCGCTGGCCCGCCGACGCCGCACCGCCGGTCAAGGTCGACCGGCAGCCCGCGCCCGATATTACCTGGGTCGCCTGGATCGGCGCGGCCGTGGATCCTGAGACCGCGCCGCCGCGGCCGTTCTATCTGCGTGCGCCCGACGCCAAGCCGCCGAAGGACCGGCTCGAAATCAGCACGCCGCGATCGACATGATCGGCTGGCTGTCACGATGGTGGGGCGGCGGTCCGCCCGTGATCGAGCCCGCGTCGCTGCGCGATGCGGCGCGGCTCGCGCAATTGCACAGCGCGTCGTTTCATCGCGGCTGGGGCGAGGGCGAATTCGAGGCGATGCTGACCGAGCGCAACACGCTGGTGCACCGGCTGCGGCAGGGACGCAACGTGATCGGCTTTGCCGTCTCGCGGATGGCGGCGGACGAAGCCGAAATCCTGTCGATTGCGATCGATTCCAATCAGCGCGGCCGCGGCCTGTCGCGCGATCTGCTGCTGACCCATCTCGGCCATCTTGCCGGCCGCGGCATCCGCACCATCTTCCTCGAGGTGGAAGAGAACAATCAGCCGGCGCGACGGCTCTATGAAAGGGCCGGATTCGGCGTGATCGGCCGCCGCGAACGCTACTACAAGCAGCCCGGCGGGGAACATTTGAACGCGCTTCTGATGCGCCGCGACTTGTCGTAACATCGGCGCGATGGCAGAACAGCGCCTGCTCTGCCATCCAAGGCCCAAGGACTGGCCAAGGACCTGCCAAGGACCCATGACGACGGTGAAAATCACGCCTGCGCAGAAGAATACCGGCATCGAGGCGCGCTGCGCTGCGACCGGCATGCGCATGACCGAACAGCGCCGCGTGATCGCACGCGTGCTGGCGGAGGCCATGGATCACCCCGACGTCGAGGAGCTCTACCGCCGCTGCGTTGCGGTCGACGACAAGATCTCGATCTCGACCGTCTATCGTACCGTCAAGCTGTTCGAGGACGCCGGCATCATCGAGCGCCACGACTTCCGCGAGGGCCGCGCGCGCTACGAGCAGATGCCCGAGAGTCATCACGACCATCTGATCAATCTGCGCGACGGCAAGGTGATCGAGTTCACCTCCGAGGAAATCGAGAAGCTGCAGGCCGAGATCGCGCGCAAGCTCGGCTACAAGCTGGTCGATCATCGTCTCGAGCTGTATTGCGTCCCGCTCGACGAAGACAGCAAGGCCTAGGCGCGTGCGGGAACGCGTCACCCCACCATGACATTCGATCTCGTCATCTTCGATTGCGACGGCGTGCTGGTCGACAGCGAGGTGATTTCCTGTCGCGCGCATGCGGAAACGCTGACGCGGCACGGCTTTCCGATTACACCTGACGGAGTGCTGAAGCGCTTCCTCGGCGTGTCCGATCGCGAGGCGCGGCGGATCGTCGAGAGCGAGATCGGCCGCGCGCTGCCCGAGACCTTCGAGGCCGAGGTCAAGCACGCGACGCTCAGTTTCTATGCCGACGATCTCAACGCCATCGCGCATGTCGGCGAGGCGATCGCCGCGCTCAATCTGTCGAAATGCGTGGCCTCCAGCGGCACGACGGAAAAGATCCATCGCGGCCTGACCTGCGCCGGGCTCTACGACCAGCTCGCGCCGCATATTTTCTCCGCCACCCAGGTCAAGCGCGGCAAGCCGGCGCCCGATCTCTTCCTGTTCGCGGCCGCGCAGATGGGCGCCAACCCCGCGCGTTGCGTCGTGATCGAGGACAGCGTGGCCGGCATCACCGGCGCCCGCGCCGCCGGGATGACCGTGCTCGGTTTTTACGGCGGCAGCCATTGCACGGCGGAACATCAGGACATGCTGCGCCAGGCCGGCGCGGCCGTCACCTTCGCCGATATGCGCCAATTGCCCGATTTGATCGCCCAGACCGGCCAAAAACACGGCTCGATCGCTGGATTTTCCCCGGTTTAAGCTATATTTCAGCCTCGGCGCCCGATGGCGCCGTTTCCATTTTTCGCTCTCAGGGTTCCATGACGACGCCGCGCAAGCTGCACATCAAGTCCTATGGCTGCCAGATGAATGTCTACGATGCGCAACGCATGGCGGACACGCTGGCCGGCGAGGGCTTTGTCGAGACCGCGAGCGCCGAAGACGCCGACCTCGTGATCCTCAACACCTGCCACATCCGCGAGAAGGCGTCGGAGAAAGTCTATTCCGAGCTCGGGCGGCTGCGCGTCGCCAAGGACGAGGCCGCGCGGGCGGGCCGGGAGATGAAGATCGCGGTCGCCGGCTGCGTCGCGCAGGCCGAAGGCGCCGAGATCATCCATCGCGCGCCGACCGTCGACATCGTGGTCGGGCCGCAGAGCTATCATCATCTGCCCGAGCTTTTGAAGCGCGCCAAACAAAACGGCCGCGCGCTGGAAACGGAATTCCCGGTCGAGGACAAGTTCGGCTTCCTGCCGCAGCCGAAGCCGGATGCGATCCGCGCCCGCGGCATCTCAGCCTTTGTCACGGTGCAGGAAGGCTGCGACAAGTTCTGCACCTTCTGCGTGGTGCCTTATACCCGCGGCGCGGAAGTCTCGCGTCCGGTCGCCAGGATCATCGACGATGTGAAGCAGCTCGCCGACAATGGCGTGCGCGAATTCACGCTGATCGGACAGAACGTCAACGCCTATCACGGCGAAGGCCCCGACGGCCGCGTCTGGCCACTCGGCAGATTGTTGCAAAGGCTCGCCGCAATCCCAGGCGTCACGCGGCTGCGTTACTCCACCAGCCATCCGCGCGACGTCGATGACGCCCTGATCGCGGCACATCGCGATTTGCCCGAACTGATGCCGTTCGTGCACCTGCCGGTGCAATCGGGGTCGGACCGGATCCTTGCCGCCATGAACCGCAAACATACCGCCGATGACTACCGGCGCGTCATCGACCGGTTCCGCGCCGCACGGCAAGATATTGCTTTTTCATCAGATTTTATCGTGGGCTTCCCCGGAGAGACCGCGGAAGAATTTTCCGCCACCCTCGCGCTTGTCACGCAAATCGGATACGCTGCGGCGTATTCATTCAAGTATTCGCCACGGCCGGGCACGCCGGCGGCGGAGATGCGGGAGACAGTGTCAGCAGCCGAGATGGACGAGCGCTTGGGGCGGCTTCAGGAATTGATCGACAGCCAGCAATCGGCCTTCAACCGGGCTACGATTGGCACAACGGTCGATGTGCTGTTCGAGCGCGCCGCGCGCAATCCGGGCCAGATCGTCGGCCGCACCGCCTATCTGCAGCCCGCCCATGTGATGGCATCGCCCGACATCATCGGCCAGGTCCTCCCGGTGCGGATCGACAGCCTCGAGCGCTACAGCCTGATCGGCGAACTCGCGCCGCGATCCGCGCCCGGCCTCATTTCGCAGACCATTGGAGCCTGAAATCCTTGCCCAAAAGCGCATCGGATTCGTCTTCGCTCGCTCCCAGCCGCAAACCTGACCGCGACATGCAAATGCCACCTGAGACCCGTCCCCCTGAAACTCAGGTCGTCATCGATTTCGACGACAACCGCGCGGCATCCGCGCTGGTCGGCCCCTACGGACAAAATCTGGCGCTGATCGAGCGGCGGCTCGGCGTCGTGGTCGATTCCCGCGGCAATCATCTCACCATCGCAGGCTCCCGCGACGGCTGCGACGCGGCGCGGCGCGTGCTGGAGACGCTCTATGCGCAGGCCGTCGAAGGACACGACCTCGACCAGGGCGAGGTCGAAGGCGCGATCCGCGCCGTGATCGCGCAGGGCTCGCTGTTCGAATTCGACAACAAGACCGCCAAGCCGACCTTCGAGACCATCAATCTGCGCAAGCGTCCGGTGCGCGCCCGCACCGCGGCGCAGGATTCCTACATCCGCGCGCTGAAGCGGCATGAGCTGGTGTTCGGCATCGGCCCGGCCGGCACCGGCAAGACCTGGCTCGCGGTCGCCCATGCCGCGCAGTTGTTCGAGCGCAAGGAGGTCGATCGCATCATCCTGACGCGGCCCGCGGTGGAAGCCGGCGAGCGGCTCGGCTTCCTGCCCGGCGACCTCAAGGAAAAGGTCGATCCGTATCTGCGCCCGATCTATGACGCGCTGTACGATCTGATGGACGCCCGCGTCGTCGAGCGCGCGCTGCAGGGCAACGAGATCGAGATCGCCCCGCTCGCCTTCATGCGCGGCCGCACCCTGACCAATGCCGCCATCATCCTCGACGAGGCGCAGAACACCACGACGATGCAGATGAAGATGTTTTTGACGCGTCTCGGCGAGAACAGCCGGATGATCGTCACCGGCGACCCGTCGCAGGTCGACCTGCCGCACGGCCAGGCCTCGGGGCTCACGGAAGCCGTGAAGCTGCTCGACGGCGTCGAAGGCATCGCGCAGGTGCATTTCAAGGCCGAGGACGTCATCCGCCATGAGTTGGTGGCGCGCATCGTGGCCGCCTATGAGGGATTGCCGCAAAAGCCGGCAAACGCCAGATCTTGAGACCAATAGCTTCGGCCGCGAGCCCGCACGACGCGGGATCCGGCCATAACGCAGATTTTGAAACCAACGTGTCTGCTTTTCCTGCAACCGAGGTTCTCGTCACCGCCGAATGCTGGCAGGCCGAGCCCAATGCCGACGCGGTGATCCACCGCGCCATCGAGGCTGCCGCCGAAATCGCCGATGCCGATGTCGCCGACGCCGAGCTTGCGGTGATGCTGACCGACGATGCCGGTATCCGCACCCTGAACGCCAACTGGCGCAGCATCGACAAGCCGACCAATGTGCTGTCGTTTCCGGCGCTGCAGCCTGAAGGCGCCAGCGGACCCGACGATGCCCCGCGCATGCTCGGCGATATCGCGATCGCCTATGAGACGACGCGGCGGGAAGCCGATGAAGAACAGAAGCCGTTCGACCACCATTTGAGCCATCTCGCGGTGCATGGCTTCCTGCACCTGATCGGTTACGACCACGAGAACGACGACGATGCCGAGGACATGGAGGCGCTCGAGCGCGAGATCCTCTCTTCCCTCGGCATTCCCGACCCCTATGCGGATCGGATCGCCTGACATGCCGGATTCCGAACCGACCCACGACAACCCGCGCAACGTGAGCAATCTGCCCGCGGTGGTGCACGACGGCGAGGTGCAGCGCCCGGCGGCCGAGGGTTGGCTGGTGCGCGCGATCCGCACGCTGTTCGGCTGGAAGGCCGGCTCGGTGCGCGATGATTTGCAGGTGGTGCTCGACGCCTCGACGCCCGACGATGTCGGCTTCTCGGCGATCGAGCGCACCATGCTGCGCAACATCCTGTCGCTGAACGAGCGGCGGATCGCCGACGTCATGGTGCACCGCGCCGACATCGTCGCGGTCAAGCGCGACATCCCGCTCGGCGAATTGATGAGCCTGTTCGAGAGCGCGGCGCATTCGCGGCTCGTCGTCTACAACGAAACCCTCGACGACCCCGAGGGCATGGTGCACATCCGCGACCTGCTCGCCTTCATGACCGCGAAGGCCCGCGTCACCGACGCGACCAAGACGAAGCGCAAGAAGCCGTTCCCGGCGGGGCTCGATCTGCGCAGCGTCGATCTCGCACTGCCGCTGTCGGAAGCCAATATCATCCGCAAGCTGCTCTACATCCCGCCATCGATGCGCGCGATCGACCTGCTGGCGCAGATGCAGGCCTCGCGGATCCATCTCGCGCTGGTGGTCGACGAATATGGCGGCACCGACGGGCTGGTGTCGATCGAGGATATCGTCGAGCAGATCGTCGGCGAGATCGACGACGAACACGATTCCGACGAACCGCCGTCCATCGTGCGCCAGCCGGACAACTCTTTCATCGCCGACGCGCGCGCCAGCCTCGACGATGTCCGCTCGGTGATTGGCGAGGACTTCGTGATCGGCGACGCCGGCGAGGAGGTCGAGACCCTCGGCGGCTACCTCGTATCGTTCGTCGGGCGCCTGCCGGTGCGCGGCGAGGTGATTTCGGGACCCGGCAATTACGAGGTCGAGGTGCTCGACGCCGACCCGCGGCGGGTCAAGCGCGTGCGCATCACCGCGCGCAAGGAACGGCCGACGCCGCGCAAGGAGCGCGAGCGGCGCCGCGAGCAGGCGCCGGACTCCGGAAACCCGCAGGCGAACGACAACATGCCGCCGCCCGGCGACGGAGCCGGTCCGCAGTGAGGCTGTCCGACAAGCTCCGATCGATCGGCCTTGCAATCATCCTGACCTGGGGATGGAAGCGCGCCGTCCTCGCGCTCACGGCCGGCGCGCTGTCTTCGCTGGCGATGGCGCCGTTCAACGCCTGGCCGGTTCTGTTTCTCACCTTTTCCATCGCGGTCTGGCTGATCGACGGCAGCGCGGCCGGCCGCTGGCGCGGTCTGCCCGCCGCGGCGCTGTCCGGCTTCTGGTTCGGCCTCGGCTATTTCGTGCCGGGGCTGTACTGGATCGGCTACGCCTTCTTCGTCGATGCGGACACCTTCGCCTGGCTGACGCCGTTCGCGGTGCTCGGCCTGCCCGCCTATCTCGCTTTGTTCACTGCGTTCGGCTTCGCGCTGGCGCGGCTGATCTGGCCCCGCGATGTCTCGCGCGTGCTGGCGCTCGCGGTCAGCCTGACGATTTCGGAATGGCTGCGCGGCCATCTCCTCAGCGGCTTTCCGTGGAATGCGTTCGGCTACGCACTGACCGAGCCGCTGGCGCTGGCCCAGACCGCGTCGCTGATCGGGCTGTGGGGCATGACGTTCCTGGCCGTCGCGATCTTCGCAAGCCCGGCCGTGCTGATCGACGGCGCCTCGCGCGGCCGCCAGCCGTGGCGCGCGCCGGTGGCGGCGGTGCTGGTGCTGGCAGCGATGCTGGCGTTCGGCGTGGTCCGCCTCGCGCAGCAGCCGACCAGGATGGTCGACGGCGTCAAGCTGCGCATCATGCAGCCTGATCTGCAGCAGGACGCCAAGTTCAACTACTCCGCCAAGGCGGCGGTGATGCAGAAATATCTCACCCTGTCGGATCGCGCCTCCGGGCCGCACGCCACCGGCGTGAAGGATGCCACCATCCTGATCTGGCCGGAATCCGCGTTTCCGTTCTTCCTGACCAAGGAAGCCGACGCGATGGCGCAGATCGCCGACCTCCTGCCGAAGGGAACCGTGCTGATCACCGGTTCGGTGCGCGCGCCCGATCTGCCGCCCGGCGTCCGCGTCACGCGCGCCTATAATTCCATCTACGTCATCGACCATGACGGCAGCGTGCTTGCGGTCTACGACAAGCTGCATCTTGTCCCGTTCGGAGAATATCTGCCGTTCCAGGACTGGATGGAGAAGGTCGGCTTCATGCAGCTCACCAAGGTGCAGGGCGGCTACATTCCCGGCACGATCCGCCGGACGCTCGATATTCCGAATGCACCGCGCGCCCTGCCGCTGATCTGCTACGAGGCGATCTTTCCCGGCAATGTCGTGAGCCGCGACGACCGTCCCGGCTGGATCGTCAATGTCACCAATGACGGATGGTTCGGAATCTCGACCGGCCCTTACCAGCACCTGCAACAGGCCCGGCTGCGCACCATCGAGGAAGGCCTGCCGATGGTCCGCGCCGCAAATACGGGCATTTCGGCCGTCATCGACCCCGTCGGCCGGATCGTTGCACAACTCGGGCTCGGCATCGAAGGCGTGCTCGATGCCGGCCTGCCGGCGGCCATCGCGCCGACGATCTATGCGCGTGTCGGGAACATCCCCGCCGCTGTGATTGTGATCACAGCCCTGGCGTTCGTGTTGCGGCGGCGGTTTGTGAGGCGAAAAGCCTGACGGCCGCATATCGCCGGTTGTCGCGAACCCGAAAAAACGTCGAAATTTACCTCAGTATGATTCCACCAGTTGACAGATCGACCGTGCACTTCGCATTGTACGGGTCCACGCGAAATCACAAGCCAAGTCAGCCCCTTTGCGCAAATTGTCCGCATTTCGTCCCGATCCTCCTTGCAGGATTTGACGGCACCGGCGCCTGAGGCATACTCCACTTCCAACTTGCCTCATCCACGGGCGCGCAATCCCTTAGGAGAGTTGGAGATGTCCACCAAAGCGCCCAATCCTGTTGACAAATATGTCGGCAGCCGCGTCCGGATGCGACGCATCATGCTCGGCATGAGCCAGGAGAAACTGGGCGAGGCGTTAGGCCTGACGTTCCAGCAGGTGCAAAAATACGAGAAGGGCACCAACCGCGTCGGCGCCAGCCGGCTGCAGCAGATCTCCGAAATCCTGCAGGTGCCGGTCTCCTTCCTGTTCGACGGCGGCCCGAGCGGGGTCAAGACCGCCGACGGCTTCAGCGAGGGCGCCTCGCCGACCTATGTCTCCGATTTTCTGGCAACCGCCGAGGGCCTGGCCCTGACCCGCGCCTTCACGCGGATTGCGGACGCCAAGCTCCGCCGCAGCATCGTCGAATTGGTCGAGCAGATCGCGGCGCGCGAGGCGGCCGAGCAGGTCTGATTCAGCCATATCCGTTTGAGCGATCGTCAAATCTGGAATATGCCATTCCGGCGTACGCTAACGCGATGAGTTCAGCTTGAGCATCATCGCGCTTTAGCGCCTCGTTTGAGCATGATTTCGGATCATGCTTTGGCGCGTGCGCGCAATGACAAAGCGAAATTCACAGGCGACGACAACAGCATGTCCAGCAATCCGTTCGAAACCGCCGTGATTCTCGACGGCATCCGCCGCTGGGTCGAGATCGAATCTCCGACCGAGCGGCCCGATCAGGTCAACAAGCTGGCTGATCTCGTCGCGTCGGGCTATCGCGACCTGCCGGCCACGGTGGAGCGCATCGCGGGACGCGACGGCTGCGGCGATCACCTGGTGACGCGCTCGTCCTGGGGCCAGGACGCGCCGGGCATCCTGGTGCTGAGCCATCTCGACACAGTCCATCCGATGGGATTCATCGAACGGTTACCATTCAAGGTCGACGGCGACAGCGCGTTCGGCCCCGGTATCTACGACATGAAGGGCGGCGCCTATCTCGCCTATCATGCATTCACGCAGGCCTGCGCCGACGGCGCGCGCCCGCCGCTCGGCATCACCCAGCTCTACGTATCGGACGAGGAGATCGGCAGCCCGACCTCGCGGGCGCTGATCGAGGCCGAGGGCCGCAAGGCCAAATACGTGCTGGTGACGGAGCCGGCGCGCGACGGCGGCAAGATCGTCACCGGACGCAAGGGCGTTGCGCGGTTCGACGTGTTCATCAAGGGCGCGCCGGCCCATGCCGGCACGCGCCCCGAGGACGGCCGCAGCGCGATCCGGGAACTCGGCAATGTGATCCAGGCGCTGGAGGCGATGAACGATCTCAAGCGCGGCGTCACCGTCAATGTCGGTGTCGTCCGCGGCGGCACCAAGCCGAACGTGATCGCCGAAGAGGCCTATGCTGAAGTCGACATGCGCGTGCCGACCATGGCCGACGCCGACGAATTGGTGCCGCAGATCCTCGGGATCACCTCACGCACCGAGGGCGTCAGCGTGAAGATATCGGGCGAATTGAACCGTCCGCCCTATGAGAAGAGCAACGCCGGCGCCGCACTCTACGAGCACGCCAAGGGGCTGGCCGCCGAGCTCGGCTTCGAGCTGGCGGATGTGTTCACCGGCGGCGGCTCCGACGGCAATTTCACCGCCCCGCACACCGCAACCCTCGACGGCCTCGGCGTCGACGGCAAGGGCGCGCATACCCATTACGAGCAGCTCTATATCTCGTCGATCGAGCCGCGCGCGCGGCTGCTCCACCGTCTCTATCAAACGCTGCGATGACACCGGCTCCAGGCGACCGCGGCGATCGCGATTCCCCCGACGGTGGCGCGATGGCGCATGCGCGCGGCTCGTTCTTCGGACGGCGCAAGGGCCACAAGCTGCGCCCGCATCAGGCCGACCTGATCGACACTCTGCTGCCGCATCTGGCCATCGACATCTCGGCGCCCGCGCCCGAGGCGCTGACCGAGTTGTTCGATGACGGCACCGAGAATGTCAGGCTCGAAATCGGCTTCGGCGGCGGCGAGCATTTGATCGCGGAGGCACAGGCCTTTCCGACCACGGGCTTCATCGGCTGCGAGCCCTATGTCAACGGCATGGCGAAGATCCTGACCCAGATCGAGGCACTGAATATCCGCAATATCCGCCTGTTCGCCGGCGACGCGGCCGAACTGCTGGCCTGGGCGCCACAGCGCTCGCTTGCGCGTATCGACCTGATTCATCCCGATCCCTGGCCGAAGCGGCGGCACTGGAAGCGGCGCTTCGTGCAGGATGCGACGGTCACTGCCATGACGCGGCTGCTTCCGCCGGGCGGCGAATTCCGCTTCGTCAGCGATATCGACGACTACTGCGCCTGGACACTGGCGCATCTGATGCGCTCGCCCGACTTCGCCTGGCTCGCCGAGCGCGCGATCGACTGGCAACAGCCGTGGCCGAACTACACAATGACGCGCTACGGCGCCAAAGCCGAGCGCGAGGGGCGCAAGGCGGCGTATTTGAGGTTTCGCAGGCTCTAGAGCTTTTCCCGTTCCGATGGAATCGGAACGGGGCTCTAGATTCTTGTTTTGACGCGTTTTCTTCACGCGAACCGGTATCCACTTCGCTCGAAAACGCTCTAGCACCTCGTCATGCCCGGGCCTGTCCCGGGCATGACGGCGAAGGGAATTACTGCCCCGCCAGGCGCGCCTTCCTGACGTCGGTCGCCTCCCACACCATCCGCTTGCCGCGCTCGCGGCCGAGCAGTTCGATCGGATCGTGATTGTCGATGTGGCCGAACTGGCCCTTGTAGACGCTGTAGCCGCACAATTCCTGCAAACGGCGCGGAAAGCGGGCCGCGGTCTCGCGCGGAATGCCGAGTTGCAGGTTCTCCTGCTGCCGCATCCAGCCCCAGCAATAGGCGCAGGAGAAGGCAAAGCGCCTGGCGTCGCTGCTGTTGGCGCCGCCGCCATGCCACAGCGCGCTGTCGAACAGCATCACGCTGCCGGCCGGCATGGTCGCGGTGACCGCGTCGTACTTTTTGCCGTATTCGGGCGACGAATCGAATTTGTGGCTGTGCGGAATGATCCGCGTCGCGCCATTGTCGTCGCGGAAATCGGACAGCGCCCAGATCGCATTGATGGTGATCGGAATGTGCGGCCGCGGCAACGGGATCAATTGGGTGTCTTCGTGAATCGGTTGCGCCTCCTGGCCGGGCCCGAGCACCAGCGAGCAGAACGACGAGAGCAGGCATTCCCTGTCCAGCACGCGTTCGACCACCGGCAGCACGTTGTCATGCAGCGGCACCTCCCAGAACAGGTCGTCATAGGTCAGGAGGTTGTTGATGCGCAGCGTCTTGAAGCCTTCGAACGACGTCCTGGCAGGTACGAGATTGTGCTCGCTCTCGATTCTCAGCACCGCCGCCTTCAACCCCTCGACCAAATCGGGCGAGGCGGCGCGCTCGATCACGGTATATCCGTCGTCGCGGATCCGCGCGGCGTGCGATTGGATGTCGGCGTCCGTCAGCATGGCGATCTCCCCGTTGGCGCTGTGTCGCGCCTTGCGGAAAGCATAGCGGGTCAATTTGAAATTGGGAGGTATTTGATGATCCGTCATGCTGAGGAGGCCGCAAAGCGGCCGTCTCGAAGCACGACGGCCCGGCTGCAACAGCGTGGCCGTGCATCCTTCGAGACGCGCCTGCGGCGCTCCTCAGGATGACGGGTTTCAACGTTGCGCTTGAACTAACGCGACTTCCAGAACTCCACGACGCGCTGCGCCGTTGACGGCATCAGGCGCACGAAATTCACCCGCGCACCTTCGATATCGGCAGGAGACGGCACGCGGTTCGGTCCGAGCCGCATCAGGATCAGGGCGCGCACGGTCGGCCATTCGAAGCCGATCGTCTTGCTGGCGATCAGGATCGGATCGTAACGGTCGCCGGAGATCAGGCGATCGAGCGTGACGATTTTCACGCCGGCCATCGCGGCGAGCGCCGCCACGCATTCCTCATATTTGAAGGCCTTTGCGAAGCCGGCCACCGCGGCCTCGTTCAATTCGCCGGCGCGATGCAGCGCCAGGATGGCGCGCTGCGCGGCTGTGAAGTCGCGGCCCTCGACCTGAACGATCACACCCTCGATCTCGTTCATCGCCAGCTTGATCTCGGCCTGGCGTTCCGGCTTGGCGACGGCATGCAGACGGCGGCGGATCACGTCGATCGAGCCGGCGAGCAGGCCCTTCAGATGCTCGGGCGGAAGATCATCGCGGCGGCCGATCCGCAGCGTCAGCACGCCGTCCTGGCCGGCGCGCCGCACCAGCGTCGCGAAGGACGCATCCGAGAACGCGGCGCCCGCATTGCCGGCCGCGCATCGGATCACATCGCGATCGCCGCGGCGGACGAGGACGTCGGTCAGCGCGGTCGAGAGCTTCGATCGCTCAGCCATCGCGAGCAGATGGCCCTGGCCCTTGGCATTGGCGATCTCGACCAGCACCTTTTCGTCAATCACCGGCGATCGGCGCAGCAGCGGCCCCGCGATCGCGACCTCGTCGTCTCGTGCGAGCTGCCCGACCAGATGGCGCGGCGCGTTGCCGAGGAGCGCGAGCCGTTCGGCGAGATCGACCCGCGCAGCAAGCTCGGCATGCGGCACCAGGCTGGTCAGCACCCCGTCGAACAGGTCGATATGATCGGGGCGGAAGCTCGCGGCGCCCTGCAGGAATAGCTCGCCGAGCCGCCGCGCGGCCTCGGCGCGGCGCTTGGGGTCGCCGCGGCGAACGATGTCGTCGAGTTCCGGGATCAGCGCGGGGGCTGTCGTCATGAGCCTTGTCCAACCGGCGGCTTCTGCCGATTTTCGGCAATCTATGGTCCCGTTCGTAAACGGAGGGTTAGATCAATCCGGCATCCGGGCAGCCGTAAAATCGCCTCCCGCCGGACCCGGGGGCCTTGCCGGACCCGGGCAAAAGAGCTATATCCAGCGCAACTTATGGCATCTCATACGATCGCGTAGGAGAGTGGGCCCCCCGGGACCCGCTCTTTTTTATTACCTGACGGGGACCCAGCGAGGCCGGGTCCCGTTTGGGTAGCGTTAGCGGCCCCTTAAGGCCACCTGAACAACACAACAGACCTCAGCAGCCTTTAGACCTTAGACAGCCTTTGACACTGGATATGACCGAACCGACCTCCACGTCCGTGGACACCGAACTGCTCGCCGAGCCGCGTCTCGTCGTCGAGCCCGGGGTTGCGGCGCGCGTCGCCGCGGTCGCGGTCCCGGTGCTGCAGGGCATGGGCTATCGCCTGGTGCGCATCAAGGTCTCGGGCGACGCCGGCTGCACCGTGCAGATTATGGCGGAGCGGCCCGACGGCTCGATGCAGCTCGAGGATTGCGAGGCGATCTCGCGCGCGCTGTCGCCGGTGCTCGATGTCGCCGACCCGATCGAGCGCGCCTACCGGCTGGAAATCTCTTCGCCTGGCATCGACCGCCCGCTGGTGCGCCGCTCCGACTTCGAGCGCTACACCGGGCATCTCGTGAAGATCGAGATGGCGGTGGCGCATCAGGGCCGCAAGCGGTTCCGCGGCGTGCTGGCCGGCGTCGAGGGTGATGCGGTGCGCATCAGGCGCGACGATCCGCGTCCCGACGAGGACGCCGAGGTTCTCCTGGTGATGGAGGACATCTCGGACGCGCGGCTGGTGCTGACCGACGAGCTGATCGAGGAATCGATGCGCCGCGGCAAGGCCGCCGAGCGCGAGCTGCGCCGCGAACTCGGCCTCGCGCCGCCGCAACCGGCCCACGCCAAGATGAGCGATCCGGCGAAGAGTCAGAAGCCGAAACCCAAGCCTGGTGACAAGCCTGCTCACAAGCCCGACAAGAAGCCGGCCCCGACCAACACCAAAAAGCACCGCCTGGCGGCCGAGCGCGCGCGCCGTGGCGAGATCGATCCATCCGAAGGAGACTAAGCCATGGCAGTCAGCGCCAACAAACTCGAACTGCTGCAGATCGCAGACGCAGTTGCGCGCGAAAAGTCGATCGACCGCTCCATCGTGATCGCGGCGATGGAAGACGCCATCGCCAAGGCCGCGCGTGCCCGCTACGGCAGCGAGACCGACGTCCATGCCGAGATCGATGCCAAGAAGGGCGAGCTGCGGCTGACCCGCCACATGCTGGTGGTCGACGTCGTCGAAAACTCGTCGAACCAGATTTCGCTGCACGACGCGCAGCGCGCCAATCCGGGCGCCCAGGTCGGCGACACCATCGCCGACACGCTGCCGCCGCTGGAATATGGCCGCATCGCCGCGCAGTCGGCCAAGCAGGTGATCGTGCAGAAGGTGCGCGAGGCCGAGCGCGACCGGCAGTACCAGGAATTCAAGGACCGCATCGGCGACATCGTCAACGGCATCGTCAAGCGCGTCGAATATGGCAGCGTGATCGTCGACCTCGGCCGTGGCGAAGCAATCGTGCGCCGCGACGAGATGCTGCCGCGCGAGGTGTTCCGCAACGGCGACCGCGTCCGCGCCTATATCTTCGACGTGCGCCGCGAGACCCGTGGTCCGCAGATCTTCCTGTCGCGCACCCATCCGCAGTTCATGGCGAAGCTGTTCGCGCAGGAAGTGCCGGAGATCTACGACGGCATCGTCGAGATCAAGGCGGTCGCCCGCGATCCGGGCTCGCGCGCCAAGATCGGCGTGATCTCGCGCGATTCCTCGGTCGACCCGGTCGGCGCCTGCGTCGGCATGCGCGGCTCGCGCGTGCAGGCCGTGGTGAACGAGCTGCAGGGCGAGAAGATCGACATCATCCCGTGGTCGCCCGACATCGCGACCTTCGTCGTCAACGCGCTGGCGCCGGCTGAAGTCGCCAAGGTCGTGATCGACGAGGACCGCGAGCGCATCGAGGTCGTGGTTCCCGACACCAACAACCAGCTGTCGCTGGCGATCGGCCGCCGCGGCCAGAATGTCCGCCTCGCCTCGCAGCTGACCGGCTGGGACATCGACATCCTGACCGAGCAGGAAGAGTCGGAGCGCCGCCAGGCCGACTTCGAGAACTCGACCCGCGTGTTCATGGAAGCGCTCAATGTCGACGAGGTGGTCGGCCAACTGCTCGCCTCCGAAGGCTTCACCTCGGTCGAGGAACTCGCGCTGGTCGACGTCAAGGAACTCGCCGGCATCGAGGGTTTCGACGAGGAGACCGCCAACGAGCTGCAGACCCGCGCCCGCGAATATCTGGAACAGCTCGAGGCGGAACTGGAAGCCAAGCGCAAGGAACTCGGCGTCGAGGACGCCATGAAGGACGTACCCGGCATCACCGGCAAGATGCTGGTCAAGCTCGGCGAGAACGACGTCAAGACGGTCGAGGATCTCGCCGGCTGCGCCACCGACGATCTGGTCGGCTGGACCGAGCGCAAGGAAGGCGGCGAGCCGACCAAGCATGCCGGGTTCCTCGACGGCATCGAGATTTCGCGCGACGAGGCCGAGGCCATGATCATGCAGGCCCGTCTGAAGGCCGGCTGGATCACCGAGGCCGACCTCGCCAAGCCTGCCGAGGAGGCCGAGGCCGCCGAAGCAGAAACGACGGCTTCGTAAGGAGATGCCCGACGGATGCTGGCTCAGGCTGACCCCGATCTCGACGATGGGCCGCGGACGCAGAAGTCCGCGACCACGCGGATGTGCGCGGTCAGCCGCGAGGTGCGTCCGATCGACGAGCTGATCCGGTTCGTCATTACGCCCACAGGCGAGGTGATCCCGGATCTGAAGCGCAAGCTGCCCGGCCGCGGATTATGGGTTTCCGCATCGCGGCGCAGCGTTGCGGAAGCGGTCCGCCGTCACCAATTTAGCAAGGGATTCAAGCGCGACGTCCGCGTCGCGCCGACGCTTCCCACCGACACCGACACCCTCCTGGTGCGCAGCGTCACCGAGGCCCTGGCAATGGCCGCCAAGGCCGGTCAGGTCGTTTCGGGCTTCGGCAAGGTCGAGGACGCACTCAACCGGAACGAAACTGCAGCCCTGATCCACGCTTCCGACGGCGCAGCGGACGGAATCCGCAAATTGGACGCGATCGTCAGGCAAAGGGGCGAAAAACGTGGTGAATCGCCGGTAATCCCCGTCGTCAATGTTTTGACGTCGGAAGAATTGGATTTGGCACTTGGGCGATCAAATGTGATACATGCTGCGCTGCTCGCGGGCCCAGCGAGCAAGACGTTCCTGTCGCGCTGCCAGATGCTGGTCCGATACCGGATGGCCGACGACGACAAGACCGCCGAAGCGGCCAGAAATTCCAGAGCGTGATCCGGGAAGGCGGACGCCGTCTTTCCGACCGGTCATGCTCAGCAAACGACGACACGTTGAAGGATTTGTGCGGCAAACGCACAGCGAAACGAGATTAGGACTGCTGAATGGTTGATACCAAGACCCCTGGCGACAAGACTTTGAGTGTCCCGAGCAAGACGTTGTCGCTGAAGCCGCGCGTCGAGACGGGCACCGTGCGCCAGAGCTTCAGCCACGGCCGGACCAAGCAGGTCGTGGTCGAGAAGCGCGGCAAGCGCCGCGTCGGTGGCGATGGCCCCGGCGAGGCGCATGCGCCGGAACCCGTGGTTGCAAAGCCGGCGGCGCCCGCCGCCAAGCCGCCGCTCGGCCGCCCCTCGGGCCCGCCTCCCGGGCAGCAACAGCGTAACACCCGCTCCGGCGTGGTGCTGCCGACCCTGACCGAGGATGAGCGTTCCGCGCGTGCCAGCGCGCTGGCCGACGCCCGTCAGCGCGACATCGAAGAGCGCCGCCAGGCCGAAGAGGAAGCCAAGCGCCGCGCCGTCCGCGAGGCTGCCGAGAAGGCCGAGCGCGAGGCCGCCGAGGCCCGCCGCAAGGCGGAGGAGGAACGCCATCGCCACGAGGAAGAGGCCAAGCGCAAGGCCGAGGTCGAGGCCAAGCGCCGCTTTGGCGAAGGCGAGGCCAAGCCCGGTGCGGCGCCTGTCGCTGCTCCCGCCAAGCCTGCCGGAGCCGCACATGCGTCTGCTCCGGCCGCCCGTGCGCCCGGCGCAGCCCGCCCGACCACGACCACGACGCCTGCTGCGCGCACGCCTGCTGCCCCGGGGCGGCCGCCGGCCGTTGCCGCCGAGGCGGACGAGGACGAAGGTCCGCGCCTGGTGCGTCGCCCCGGCGGCGCCGTGCGTCCCGTCGCGGCCCCGAAGACCACTCACAAGCCCGGCCCGCAGAAGCAGCGCGGACGCCTGACCGTCGTCACCGCGCTCAACGCCGATGACGTGCGCGAGCGCTCGATCGCCTCGTTCCGCCGCCGTACCCAGCGGCTGAAGGGTCACGCCGCAAACGAGCAGAAGGAAAAGCTGATCCGCGAAGTCGTCATTCCGGAAGCGATCGCGATCCAGGAACTCGCGAACCGGATGTCGGAGCGCGCGGTCGATGTCATCCGCATGCTGATGAAGCAGGGCGCGATGCACAAGATCACCGACGTGATCGATGCCGACACCGCGCAGCTGATCGCCGAAGAACTCGGCCACACCGTCAAGCGCGTCGCCGCGTCCGACGTGGAAGAAGGCCTGTTCGACGTCGTCGACGATTCCACCGACACCGAGCCGCGTTCGCCCGTGGTCACCGTCATGGGCCATGTCGACCACGGCAAGACCTCGCTGCTCGACGCGCTGCGCCATGCCAACGTGGTGTCGGGCGAAGCCGGCGGCATCACCCAGCATATCGGCGCCTATCAGGTGCTGTCGCCGGAGAGCGGCACCAAGATCACCTTCATCGACACGCCCGGCCACGCCGCGTTCACCGCGATGCGCGCCCGCGGCGCCAAGGTCACGGACATCGTCGTGCTGGTGGTCGCGGCCGACGACGGCGTGATGCCGCAGACGATCGAAGCGATCAACCACGCCAAGGCGGCCAAGGTGCCGATGATCGTGGCGATCAACAAGATCGACAAGCCCGACGCACGCCCCGAGCGCGTGCGCACCGAATTGCTCCAGCACGAGGTGCAGGTCGAATCGCTCGGCGGCGACGTCGTCGACGTCGAGGTCTCGGCCAAGAACAAGACCAATCTCGACCGGCTGCTCGAGATGATCGCGCTGCAGGCCGAAATCCTCGACCTGAAGACCAATTCGCAGCGTCCGGCGGAAGGCACCGTGATCGAAGCCAAGCTCGATCGCGGCCGTGGTCCGGTCGCAACTGTGCTGGTGCAGCGCGGCACGCTGCGCATCGGCGACATCATCGTGGCCGGCGCCGAAATGGGCCGCGTCCGCGCCTTGATCTCCGACCAGGGCGAGAATCTCGAGGAGGCCGGTCCGTCCGTGCCGGTCGAGGTGCTCGGCTTCAACGGTCCGCCGGAAGCCGGCGATCGTCTCGCCGTTGTCGAGAACGAAGCCCGCGCCCGCCAGGTCACGAGCTACCGCGCGCACCAGAAGCGCGAGAACGCGGCTGCCTCGATTTCCGGCATGCGCGGCTCGCTCGAGCAGATGATGTCGCAGCTGAAGACCGCGGGCCGCAAGGAGTTCCCGCTGATCGTCAAGGCCGACGTGCAGGGCTCACTGGAAGCGATCCTGGGCTCGCTCGAGAAGCTCGGCACCGACGAGGTCGCCGCCCGCATCCTGCATGCCGGCGTCGGCGGCATCTCGGAGTCCGACGTCACGCTGGCGGAAGGCTTCAACGCCGCGATCATCGGCTTCTCGGTCCGCGCCAACAAGGAAGCGGCAGCCGCGGCCAAGCGCAACGGCATCGAGATCCGCTACTACAACATCATCTACGACCTCGTGGATGACATCAAAAAGGCGATGTCCGGCCTGCTCGCGCCCACGCTGCGCGAAACCATGCTGGGCAACGCGCAGATCCTGGAAGTGTTCAACATTTCCAAGGTCGGCAAGGTCGCGGGTTGCCGCGTCACCGACGGCACCGTGGAACGCGGCGCCAATGTTCGCCTGATCCGCGACAACGTGGTGGTGCACGAAGGCAAGCTGTCGACGCTGAAGCGCTTCAAGGATGAAGTGAAGGAAGTGGTCGCCGGCCAGGAGTGTGGCATGGCGTTCGAGAACTACGGCGACATGCGCGTCGGCGACGTGATCGAGTGTTACCGCATCGAGACGATCCAGCGCTCTCTGTAAGTCCAAATCTTACGAAGCGTTGGGTCCATTTAACTGAAAATGCGACTGCGCGGCCGGACTTTTGGTCCGGCCACCAGCGCATTGTCTGATTGAAAGCAAAGCTAGACATTGATGCCCGCGGCCAAGGCCTGCGGGCGTGACGGTTTTGGAAGAAGGTCATGCCCCGTCAAAAGAAGAGTTCCAGCCCCGGCGGATCGCAACGTCAGCTGCGCGTCGGCGAAACGGTTCGCCATGCAGTTGCCGAGATTCTGTCACAGGGTGAGGTCCACGATCCCGATCTGGAAGGCCACATCATCACCGTTCCCGAGGTGCGTATGTCGCCGGACCTGAAGCTCGCGACGATCTATGTGATGCCGCTCGGCGGCCGCGACACCGACACGGTGATATCGGCGCTCGAGCGCAACAAGAAGTTCCTTCGCGGCGAGATCGCGCATCGCGTCAACCTGAAATTTGCACCCGACATTCGCTTCCGCGTCGACGAGCGGTTCGACGAGGCGGAGCGCATCGAGAAACTACTGCGGACACCTGCGGTGCGGCGAGACCTTGCACCCGATTCGGACGACGAGTGATGACTGTGATGACGACCAACGGCGTTATCGACGCGAAGGATGCCGACGCGCGCGACGCTGAGCGGGATGCTTTTGCCGGCCAGCGCAGCGACGATGCGCGCCGCACCAACAACGACCCGCGCCAGAAGCAGGGCAGGCAGAACCAGCAGCCGCGCCGCGACAAGCGCGACGTCCACGGCTGGGTGGTGCTCGACAAGCCGATCGGCATGACCTCGACGCAGGCGGTCGCGGTGCTCAAGCGCCTGTTCCAGGCCAAGCGCGCCGGCCATGCCGGGACGCTCGATCCGCTCGCCTCCGGCGGCTTGCCGATCGCGCTGGGGGAGGCCACCAAGACGGTGCCGTTCGTGATGGACGGCCGCAAGCGCTACCGCTTCACGGTGTGCTGGGGCGAGGAGCGCGACACCGACGACACCGAGGGGCGGCCGGTCAGGACCAGCGAGAGCCGGCCGACCGCGGATTCGATCCGGGAACTTTTGCCGCGCTTCACCGGGGTGATCGAGCAGATCCCGCCGCAATATTCGGCGATCAAGGTGCAGGGCGAGCGCGCCTATGACCTGGCGCGCGACGGCGAGACCGTGGAACTGAAGCCCCGCCCGGTCGAGATCCATGAATTAACCCTTCTGGAACATGGAGATAACGGCCAGTCCGTGTTCGAGGCCGAGTGCGGCAAGGGAACCTATGTCCGGGCGCTGGCCCGCGATATGGGCCGGATTCTGGGCTGCTTCGGCCACATCTGCGCCCTGCGGCGGACCCTTGTCGGTCCGTTTACCGAACGGGACATGATTCCGCTGGAACAGTTGGAGGCTTTATGCAATAGAGCCGCGTCTGGCGAGGGCAGCCTCGCCGACGCGCTTTTGCCCGTTGAGACCGCGCTGGACGACATCCCGGCACTGGCCGTCACACGGGCTGATGCGGCAAGGCTCCACAGGGGCCAGGCCGTTTTGTTGCGCGGACGGGATGCGCCCAATACCAGCGGCACAGTCTATGTCACGGTGGCAGGCCGGCTTCTCGCGCTTGCCGAAATTGGCAATGGCGAACTCATCCCCAAGCGCGTGTTCAACCTGAACGGACTGACTGCCGGTCCGGCTCGCAACAATGAAAGTAACTGACGATGTCGATTACCGCCGAACGCAAAGCGGAAGTCATCAAGACGAATGCCAACAAAGCCGGCGACACCGGCTCGCCCGAGGTTCAGGTCGCGATCCTGTCGGAACGCATCAATAACCTCACCGAGCACTTCAAGAGCCATGTGAAGGACAACCATTCCCGCCGCGGCCTCCTGAAGCTCGTGTCGACGCGTCGCTCCCTGCTTGACTACATCAAGCGCAAGGACGAGGCGCGCTACAAGGCGCTGCTCGAAAAGCACAACATCCGTCGTTGATTTGAGAAGCACGCGCGCGAGGGTTCGCGCGCGTTTTCGCATGGTCGTCCGCGAACTCGGACTTTCGAATTGCCGAAAGATGATCATGCGCAGCATGGCAATAGTGCCATGCCAACTAGCGTCCAGCAGCAATCCGGCCGCTGGACCGGGCAAGATGCCCAGATGACCGAAAGGATGGACGCCATCCGAAATCCAGGGACCATGGCAGGATCGCCGGATACTGATCGCAACCGCGTGTCAGTGTCTCGCCGTCTTGGCATGGTCTTTGTGTTTCAGGGCGCCATGCTTTCGTGAAACCATGAAAGAAGACCGAAATGTTCAACACGCATTCCGTCGAGATCGACTGGGGTGGACGTCCCCTCAAACTTGAAACCGGCAAGATCGCCCGCCAGGCCGACGGCGCCGTGATGGCGACCTACGGCGAGACCGTAGTGCTTGCCACCGTCGTCGCGGCGAAGGCACCGCGCGAAGGCGTCGACTTCCTGCCGCTCACGGTCGACTACCAGGAGAAGACCTACGCTGCCGGCCGCATTCCCGGCGGCTATTTCAAGCGCGAAGGCCGGCCGACCGAGAAGGAGACGCTGGTCTCCCGCCTGATCGACCGCCCGATCCGTCCGCTGTTCGTCGACGGCTGGCGCAACGAGACCCAGGTGATCGTCACCGTCCTGTCGCACGACATGGAGAACGATCCGGACATCGTCTCGCTGGTCGCCGCCTCCGCCGCCCTGACCCTGTCGGGCGCGCCGTTCAAGGGCCCGATCGGCGCTGCGCGCGTCGGCTTTGCCAATGACGAATACGTGCTCAACCCGACGCTCGACGAGATGACCGAGACCCAGCTCGATCTCGTCGTCGCCGGCACCGCCGACGCCGTGCTGATGGTGGAATCGGAAGCCAAGGAGCTCAACGAAGACGTGATGCTCGGCGCGGTCATGTTCGGCCACCGCCACTTCCAGCCCGTCATCAACGCGATCATCGAGCTCGCCGAGAAGGCCGCCAAGGAGCCGCGCGAAGTCACCACGATCGACAATTCGGAGATCGAGAAGGAGATGCTCGGCATCGCCGAGCAGGAGCTCCGCAATGCCTACGCGATCCCGGTCAAGCAGGAACGCTATGCCGCGGTCGGCGCCGTCAAGGAGAAGGTGCTCGCGCACTTCTTCCCGGAAGGCCAGGAGCCGAAATACGACAAGCTGCGCGTCGCCGGCGTATTCAAGGAACTGGAAGCCAAGATCGTTCGCTGGAACATCCTCGACACCGGCAAGCGCATCGACGGCCGCGACGCCAAGACCGTGCGCAACATCATCGCCGAAGCCGGCGTGCTGCCGCGCGCCCACGGCTCGGCGCTGTTCACCCGCGGTGAAACCCAGGCGATGGTCGTGACCACGCTCGGCACCGGCGAGGACGAGCAGTACATCGATGCACTGTCGGGGACCTACAAGGAAACGTTCCTGCTGCACTACAACTTCCCGCCCTACTCGGTCGGCGAGACCGGCCGCCTCGGCGGCACCAAGCGTCGCGAGATCGGCCACGGCAAGCTCGCCTGGCGCGCGATCCACCCGGTGCTGCCGCCGCACCACGAGTTCCCGTACACGATCCGCGTGGTCTCCGAGATCACCGAGTCGAACGGCTCGTCCTCGATGGCTTCGGTCTGCGGCGCCTCGCTGTCGCTGATGGACGCCGGCGTGCCGCTGAAGCGGCCGACCGCCGGTATCGCCATGGGCCTGATCCTCGAAGGTCAGCGTTTCGCGGTGCTGTCGGACATCCTCGGTGACGAGGATCATCTCGGCGACATGGACTTCAAGGTCGCCGGCACCGACCAGGGCATCACCTCGCTCCAGATGGACATCAAGATCGAGGGTATCACCGAGGAGATCATGAAGGTTGCGCTTGGCCAGGCCAAGGAAGGGCGCATCCACATCCTCGGCGAGATGGCCAAGGCGCTGACCGCGGCGCGCGCCGAGCTCGGCGAATACGCACCGCGCATCGAGACCTTCAAGATCGCCACCGACAAGATCCGCGAAGTGATCGGCACCGGCGGCAAGGTGATCCGCGAGATCGTCGAGAAGACCGGCGCCAAGGTCAACATCGAGGACGACGGCACCGTGAAGGTCGCCTCCAACGATGGCGAGGCGATGAAGGCTGCGATCAAGTGGATCAAGTCGATCGCCTCCGATCCGGAGGTCGGCCAGATCTACGAGGGCACCGTCGTCAAGGTGATGGAGTTCGGCGCGTTCGTGAACTTCTTCGGCGCCAAGGACGGCCTCGTCCACATCAGCCAGCTCGCGGCCAACCGCGTGCAGAAGACCTCCGACGTCGTCAAGGAAGGCGACAAGGTCAAGGTCAAGCTGCTCGGCTTCGACGATCGCGGCAAGACCCGCCTGTCGATGAAGGCCGTCGATCAGACGACCGGCGAGGACCTCGAGGCCACGCAGAAGACCGAGGCTTCGGCGCCGCGCGAAGCTGCCGGCGAGTAAGTCCAGGCCAATCGACTGGCAAATCGACTGTTACGAAAAGGGCGGCCCTGGGGCCGTCCTTTTTGGTTTGCCGAGGTCGGACGCAAATCAATCTCCGCTGATCGGCATGCGCGGTTTTGACCCGGCATTGTGATCGGGATTTGTTGGAACCCGTTCACAACTCGGGCCTAACATCAGGATGCTTTCCTAGCACGGAGAACCACGATGTCCTCGATGTCCCGACGCCATTTGATCATCGCAGCAGGCGGCATCGCTGCGGCCGCCGCCTCGTCGCGCGCTGCGTTCGCGCAGGCCACGGCGCAGGCCCCGGCCGGACCATTCAAGATCGATCCGCTGACCTATCCCACCAATGCGCTGGAGCCGCATATCGATGCCAAGACGATGGAGATCCATCACGACCGGCATCATCAGGCCTACGTCACCAATCTCAACAATTTCGCCAAGGACAATCCGCAGATCGCCGAGAAGCCGGTGGTGGAAGTGCTCGCCAATCTCGGCAGCGTGCCGGACGCGATCCGCACCGGCGTGCGCAACAACATGGGCGGCCACGCCAACCACACCATGTTCTGGCAGATCATGGGACCGAACGGCGGCAAGGCGGACGGCGAGGTGCTCGCCGCGATCGATCGCGACCTCGGCGGCATGGAGAAATTCCAGACCGATTTCAACGCCGCCGGCGGGCGCGTGTTTGGCTCCGGCTGGGTGTTCGTCACCGTCACCAAGGATGGCAATCTCGCGATCGAGACGCGGCCGAACCAGGACAATCCGATCATGGACGGCAAGCGCGCGCTGCTCGGCAACGATGTCTGGGAGCACGCCTATTATCTGACCTACCAGAACCGCCGCCCCGACTATCTCAAGGCGTGGTGGAATACGGTGAACTGGAAGGCCGTGGCCGAGCGCTATGCGGCGGCGAAGGCCGGGACGCTCGGCGTGTGAACCGCCGGGCTCGCCGGTCGCGAGGAACTGCGTTACCTTCGAAAGCTCCGCGATCGCTTCGTGGGGCTTTCACCTTTATGTATCCACAGCGTCGCACCGCCGGTGTCGAACGCCATGAGGATCGACGATGACGCCGCCGACCATCCGCGCCGCACGCTCCGACGAACATGATGCGATCGCGCGCGCCTGGATGGCGAGCTGGGCCTCGACCGGGCTCTCGCAAGCCAGCGACAGTCTGTTGAACGATCTGCGTGGCCGCCTGCCGCGCGAGATCGCGGGTGGCTGGAGCCTGTTCGTCGCCGACGATCGCGGCAGCATCGCCGCCATGCTGGCGCTGCACCTGCCGACCTTGCTGCTCGACCAGCTGATGGTCGTCCCCGCCTATCAGGGCCGGAGCCTGGGACGTCACCTGCTTGCCTTCACGCGCCGGCAGATGCCCGACGAGATCCGGCTGAAATGCGTCCGCGAGAACGAGAAGGCCTGGCGCTGGTACGAGCGCGAAGGCTTTGTGTTCGAGAAGGAAGCGCCCAATCCGGTCACCGGCTTCATGATGAAGCACTATCGGTGGACGAGAACAAACCGCATATTTTAGGCTAAGCCATGATCAAGCTGTACTGGTCGCCGCGCTCGCGCTCGTTCTCCGCCATCTGGCTGCTGGAGGAATCCGGCCTGCCATACGAGCGGGTGCTGACCGACATCAGCACCGGCGCGCAGAAATCGCCGGAGTTTCTCAAGATCAACCCGATGGGCAAGGTGCCGGCGTTGACCGACGGCGACGCGCAGCTCGCCGAGGCCGCCGCGATCTGCGCCTATGTCGCCGACCGCTATCCCGAGACCAAACTCGCGCCGGCAGCGACGGACCCGAAGCGGGCGCGCTATCTGCAGTGGCTGTTCTTCTCGCCGAGCTGCATCGAGCCGGCGCTGATCCAGCTCTTCACCAAGCTCGAGGTGCCGACCAGCACCGCTGCATGGGGCAGCGCCGCGCAGGTGTTCGACGTGCTCGACGCCGAATTGCAGAAGGGGCCGTGGATCCTCGGCGATCAATTCTCCGCCGCCGACATCGCGATCGGCGCGGGACTGAACTTTGCGGTGCGCGTGTTCAAGATGGTGCCGCAGCGGCCATCGTTCGAGGCCTATATCGACCGCTGCGTGGCCCGGCCCGCGTTCCAGCGCGCAGAGAAGATCGCGGCGGGGTGAGCGTCGGATCTTGTAGCCCGGATGGAGCGAAGAGAAATCCGGGAAAAGTCGCTGACGTAGAAAGAGCTCTCCCGGATTACGCTTCGCTCCATCCGGGCTACTAACCTCCACTTGGAAAGGGGAGGTCGCTTTGCTCGCCAGGGCAAAGCGGGTGGGGATCATCTCTCTCCGCTAGCTAGCGGCATCGCCTGCGGCTGACCCCTATCCCGACCTTCCCCCTTTCAGGGGGAAGGAGAAGGCCGGTCTGTAACCGCTCACGCAGTTTTCCGAACGGCTTAACCCGGCACGACGCGGGGATCGACGTCCTGTGTGTAGTCGACGCCGTCGATGCCGAAGCCGAACAGGCGCAAAAACTGGCTCTTGTACTCGCCGAGATCGGCCAGTTCGCCGAGCGTCTCGGTGGTGAGCAGCGGCCAGCGCCGCGACACTTCCGTCTGCACTTCGGGCGAAAGCTCCCAGTCGTCGACCCTGACGCGCTGCGCGTCATCGAGCGCGACGCCCTTACCGAGCTTCGTCCGGAACAGGCGGTCGATCTGCTCGATGCAGCCTTCATGGAGACCGAGCTGCTTCATCACCTTGAACAGCACGGTGCCATAGAGCGGCACCACCGGAATGGCCGAGCTCGCCTGGGTGACCACGGCCTTCAGCGCGACGACGCGCGCCGCGTCAGGTCCGAGCCGGCCGCGGATCGCTTCTGCCTTGCTGTCGAGATCGACCTTGGCGCGGCCGAGCGTGCCGTTCCAGTAGATCGGCCAGGTCAGCTCGCTGCCGATATAGGTGTAGTTGAGCGTCTGGAAGCCCGGCGCCAAAACGCCGGCATCCGCGAGTTGATCGATCCAGCGCTTCCAGTCGTCGCCGCCCATCACCGCGACGGTGGCCGCAGTTTGTTCCTCGCTCGCCGGCTCGAGCGTCGTCTGGAACACCTCACCGGTCTCGGTGTCGAGCGTCTTGATCTCGACCGGGGCGCCCAGCGGCTTGATCACCGAACGATAGGTCTTGCCGGTGTCGGGATCGGTCCGGACCGGAGCCGCCATGCTGTAGACCAGCAGATCGAGCTGTCCGAATTTCTCACGCACGCGCTCGATGAAGGTCGCCTTCAGCTCGTCGGAGAAGGCGTCGCCTTCGAGCGTGAGCGGCGAGCGTCCGATCTTCTGGGCCTCGATCTCGAAGGCGCGGTTGTTGTACCAGCCGGCGCTGGCGCTTCTCTTTTCCGACGGCTCGCGCTCCAGCGACACTCCGATGGTGTCAGCGCCGCCGGCGAAGGTCGCGACGATGCGGCTCGCGAGGCCATACCCCGTCGAGCAGCCGAGCACGGCAACCCGTTTCGGGCAGTCGGCGACCGGGCCCTGCTTCAGAACATAGGCGATCTGTTCGCGGACATTCGTGGCGCAGCCGACGGGATGTGCCGTCGTGCAGATGAAGCCTCGCACGCGCGGTTCAATAATCATTCCCACCCCATTCCGGATCGTTGCACTGTTCCCATTCGCTGCCTGCGGACCTCCCTCGGCAAGCGAGGAGAGGCGAAATCACGCGTCAAGCCGCCTGAACACCAGCGTGGCGTTGGTGCCGCCGAAGCCGAACGAGTTCGACAGCACGGTGTTGAGCTTGACGTTGTCGATGCGCTTGCGCACGATCGGCATGTCGGCAAACACCGGATCGAGTTCGGTGATATGCGCGCTCTCGCAGATGAAGCCGTTGTTCAGCATCAGCAGCGAATAGATCGCTTCCTGCACGCCGGTGGCGCCGAGCGAGTGGCCGGTCAGCGCCTTGGTGGCCGAGATCGGCGGGCACTTGTCGCCGGTGCCGAACACCTTGCGGATCGCCTCGATCTCCGGCGGATCGCCGGCGGGCGTCGAAGTGGCATGCGGATTGATGTAATCGACCGGCGTGTTCACCGTCGACATCGCCATGCGCATGCAGCGCTCGGCGCCCTCGCCCGACGGCGCCACCATGTCGTAGCCGTCGGAGGTCGCGCCGTAGCCGACGACCTCGGCATAGATCCTGGCGCCGCGCGCCTTGGCGCGCTCGAGCTCTTCCAGCACCACGACACCCGCGCCGCCGGCGATGACGAAGCCGTCGCGGTTGAGATCGTAGGGACGCGAGGCTGTGGCGGGCGTGTCGTTGTATTTCGAGGACATCGCGCCCATGGCGTCGAACAGCACCGACAGCGTCCAGTCGAGTTCCTCGCAGCCGCCGGCGAAGATGACATCCTGCTTGCCGATCTGGATCGTCTCATAGGCGTTGCCGATGCAGTGGTTCGACGTCGCGCAGGCCGACGAGATCGAATAGTTCACGCCCTTGATCTTGAACCAGGTCGCGAGCGTCGCCGACGCGGTCGAGGACATGCCCTTCGGCACCGCGAACGGACCGACGCGCTTCGGGCCCTTGGCGCGCGCGATGTCGGCGGCCTCCACCAGCGTGCGCGTCGACGGTCCACCGGATCCCATGATGATGCCGGTGCGGATGTTGGAAACTTCATTCTCCTCGAGGCCGGAGTCGCGGATCGCCTGTTCCATCGCAACGTGATTCCACGCCGCACCTTCGGCAAGGAACCGCATCGCGCGGCGATCGATCACCTCGGCAGGATTGAGTGTCGGCGCACCGTGCACCTGCGAACGGAAGCCGAGTTCGGCGGCCTTCTCCGCGCGCGAAATGCCCGACTTCGCCTCGTAGAGGCTCGCAAGCACTTCCTGGGTGTTGTTACCGATGGACGAGACAATTCCCATCCCCGTGATGACAACCCGCCTCATGTTCGCCTCGCCCTGCCTTTATGTTGCCGCATGATGATCCTGCTCAAGATGGCGCCGTGCCCTGCTTGAACAAACCGACCTTCAAGTCCTTGGCGCGATAGATAATCTCGTCGTCCATGGAAAGCCACCCATCGGCAATTCCAAGCACGAGCTTTGACCGCATCACGCGCTTGATATCGATGTTGTACACAACCTTGCGCGCGTGCGGCAGGACCTGTCCGGAGAACTTCAGCTCGCCGAGGCCGAGCGCGCGGCCACGACCTTCGCCACCGATCCAGCCGAGGTAAAAGCCGACCATTTGCCACATGGCATCGAGGCCGAGGCAGCCCGGCATCACCGGATCGTTCTTGAAATGACAGCCGAAGAACCAGAGATCCGGCTTCACTTCGAGCTCGGCGCGCACCAGCCCCTTGCCGTACTCGCCGCTATTTTCCGAAATCTCGCTGATGCGATCGAACATCAGCATCGGCGGCAGCGGCAACTGGGCGTTGCCGGGACCGAAAAGCTCGCCCCGCCCGCAAGCCAGCAAATCCTCGTATTCGTAACCGCCGCGCCGATCCAGCATCCTCTTTCCACCTCTGATGTCCCGATGAAGCGCTTTGCTTGGTCGGACCTTGATCTACCCACGGGAACCGGAATAACCCGTCCCGCATCTTGGCGCTACCTGGGTACGCTACGGCCTGTTATCTCTGCCGAAAGCGCATATGTGGTCCGCGCGCTCTCTAACATACGGCTAACTGGGCGGCAAAGCGGCATTCCGATGATAAATGACCGCTTCTCCTTGGGTTTCTACCGCAGCTTGGATTCGTTCTAGTTGCGAAAAACTTGCATCTGATAGGCATCCTTTTTATATTTATGAGGAATATTGCCTGAGTTGGGTGCATAGAGTGGATATGAACGAGGAAGTACCGGCTGTGAATGATGATGCCGTGCACCCGGCTGCCCGGGGCGCTGGGCACCACCCTGCCCTGACCGGCTGTCCGTGGCATGACGTCAACGAAATGTTGCAGTCTGCCGGTCTGCGGCCGACCCGCCAGCGCATGGCGCTGGGCTGGCTGCTGTTCGGTAAGGGTGCCCGCCACCTGACCGCTGAAATGCTGTACGAGGAAGCCACGCTGGCCAAGGTTCCGGTGTCGCTGGCGACCGTCTACAACACCCTGAACCAGTTGACCGATGCCGGCCTGCTGCGCCAGGTCAGCGTCGACGGCACGAAAACCTATTTCGACACCAACGTGTCGACGCATCACCACTTCTATCTCGAGCACAACCACGAGCTGGTCGACATTCCCGACCCGAACCTCGTGCTGTCGAAAATGCCCGACGTGCCCGAAGGCTACGAGATCTCCCGCGTCGACATGGTTGTGCGGTTGCGCAAGAAGCGCTGAGTTCTGTCGTCCCTGCGAAAGCAGGGACCCATAACCACAAATCTTGGTTGCTGGCTAAAGGCGTCTCCTACCGCGCGCCAACGATAAATCACGCGGTATGGGTCCCTGCTTTCGCAGGGACGACAAACCTCAGTCCACCTTCTCGTCGGCGTAGACACCCCAGAGGCGCTGCTGCTCGATCCAGCCGTCGAACCCGTTGCCGGTGACCCGGCACCAGTTGTTGGCGCATTTCTTCACCTGCGCGACGACGCCGGCCTGCAGGCGCGCCGCGACGGCGCTGGTGGCATCGGGACGATCGTACAGTGAGGCCAGATCGTCCTTGTTCTTCATGGTGACGACGGCGGTGCGGCGGCCGGACAGCAGGGAATGATAGACCCAGCCTTCGGCGCCCTCGGAATCGCGCACCCGGCGCCAGTTCTCGAACTCGGCGGTGATTTCGACCGGCAGCCCCGACCGCGTGTAGACCCAGGCGACGTCATTGTCCTTGGTCGGGCCGGCCCGGACGTTCACGTGATCCGACTTCAGGCTGACATAGCGCGGGATCGGCAGGCCGCTGGTGGTGGGGCTCAAATCCTTGGCGGAATGTCCGGGCATGACCGACGCACTCAGCATGCTTCCGACCAGCGCCACCAATGAACTGAAACGCCAGAACGCCACCATCAACTCGTCTCCTGCCGAGATGCCCAACCCGCATTCGGCGAACTGCAACCCCAACCACGCCCGAAGGCCCCCTGCGCCTGCGCCCGTTCGCTCCCGCACTGCAAGTCCGGGGGGTTCTTGTCTTGGCCCGGCCTTCTGCTAGAGAGGACGGAACGCCTGAGAGCCAGAACACCCGAATTTCCCGTTGTTTCGCCTTGGCGAAAAGCCGGGGCAAGTATCGGGGAACCCTAGGAAACGCGAAGGAAACGCCGGGACAGCGCGGCTATCAGCAGTGTCGAACAACCGGGTTAATGAGGCCTGAACGGTTTGTTTTTTGGCACGCCGCGCGCCCCATGAAAGTAGGACATGTCGGTGAAGAAAAAGCCTCTCGTCGTCGTCACCCGCAAGCTGCCGGACTCGATCGAGACCCGGATGCGCGAGCTGTTCGACGCCAGATTGAATCTCGACGACACGCCGATGACGCCGGAGCAGATCGCCGAGGCGGCACGAACCGCCGACGTGCTGGTGCCGACCGTGACCGACATGGTCCGCGAGGACGTGATCAATCAGCCCGACTGCAAGCTGAAGATGATCGCCAATTTCGGCAACGGCGTCGACAATATCGACGTCGCCGCGGCGCATGCGCGCGGCATCACGGTGACCAACACCCCGAAGGTGCTGACCGAGGACACCGCCGACATGACCATGGCGCTGATCCTTGCGGTGCCGCGCCGCATGATCGAGGGCGCCTCGATCCTGACCGAAGGCAAGCAGCACTGGGCGGGCTGGTCGCCGACCTGGATGCTCGGCCACCGCATCGGTGGAAAGAGGCTCGGCATCGTCGGCATGGGCCGCATCGGCCAGGCCGTGGCGCGCCGTGCCCGCGCCTTCGGCCTGCAGATCCACTATCACAACCGCCGCCCGGTGGCGCCTATGATCGCCGAAGAGCTCGGGGCGACCTATTGGGAAAGCCTCGACCAGATGCTGGCGCGGATGGACATCATCTCGGTGAACTGCCCGCACACGCCGGCGACCTATCATCTGCTCTCGGCGCGGCGGCTCAAGCTGATCCGCAAGGAGGCCTATGTCGTCAACACCGCGCGCGGCGAGGTGATCGACGAGGACACGTTGATCAAGCTGATCGAAGCCGGCGAGATCGGCGGCGCAGCCCTCGACGTCTATGAGCACGAGCCCGCGGTGAACCCAAAGCTGGTGCGGCTCGCCCGGGCCGGCAAGGTCACGCTGCTGCCCCACATGGGCTCGGCCACCATCGAGGGCCGCGTCGAGATGGGCGAGAAGGTGATCATCAACATCCGAACCTTCCTCGACGCCCACAAGCCGCCGGATCGCGTGCTGCCGAGCATGCTGTAAGTGCTCGTAGCCGGGATTACGCCGCGCTCCATCTACGCCACGCAGCTCCAACCTCCCCCTTGAAAAGGGGAGGTCGCTTTGCTCGCCAGAGCAAAGCGAGTGGGGATCATCTCTCTCCACGAGCGACGGTGCGTGTGGCCGACCCCCATCCCGACCTTCCCCCTTTCAGGGGGAAGGGGAAGAGAGACCTGTAGCCCGGATGGAGCGCAGCGCAATCCGGGACAGCATCACCGCGTCAAGACCGCCCCGGATTATGCTTCGCTCCATCCGGGCTACGGCACCGCCAAAATATCGAAAACAACCCCATGCAAAGTAGCCGGAGCGACCGGCGCTCGACCAGGCAACTTCACGCGTCGGGCCACGGGATTGCCGAGCATGCTCTGAGACCAACATTCGGTGTCGTCCCTGCGAAAGCAGGGACCCATAACCACCGCTGTTCATGGTTGCGCTGAGCTGGAGCTCCAGCCTTCGTCATTGTGAGAGCTGTGATTATGGGTCCCGGCTCAAGGCCGGGACGACGATGTGGTGAGAGCTCGACCTATCTCTTCCGCCGCGCCTGCTTGCGCCAGTCGGCGACGAACGACACGAACGCGGCGAGCGCGGGCGGCGGCTGGCGACGGCTCGGATAATAGAGGAACGGTCCGTCGAACGGCGGGCACCAGTCGTCGAGCACGCTGACCAGCGCGCCGGATTTGACGCCGTAGCGGACATAACCCTCGAACGTCGCCCAGTAGCCGACGCCGTCATGGACCGCGCGCAACGCAAGGCCGAGATGGGTCGCGGTCAGCTTGGCCGGCGGCGAAATCTTCACCACGCGGCCGTTCTTCTCGAACTCCCAATCGAACATCACGCCGTTGCTGGAGCGGCTGCGGATGCAGGGGTGCGCCAGCAGATCCTTCGGATGCATCGGCCGGCCGTGCTTTGCGACATACTCACTGGACGCCACGATCGCGTAACGCTGCGGCGCGCCGAGCGGGACCGCGACCATGTCCTGTGCCAGGTGCTCGCCGTAACGCACGCCGGCGTCAAAGCCCTGCGCGACGATGTCGACGAACGCACTCTCCGCGACGACGTCGAGATCGACCCGCGGATATCTGGCAAGGAACGGCGCGATCATCGGCGCCAGCACGAGATCGACCGCAGGCGGCGGCGCGTTGATGCGCAACCGCCCCGACGGCTCGGCGCGCAGGCCGCGCACCTCGGTGATCGCATCGGCGACGTTGACCATGGCCGGCGCGACGCGGGCGAGCAGCAGTTCGCCGGCTTCCGTTAGCGCGACGCTGCGGGTGGTGCGGTTCATCAGGCGGACGCCGAGCCGCTCCTCCATGTCGCGCAGGCGCTGGCTGAGGCTGGAGACCGAGACGCGCTGCTCGAGCGCGGCACGCCGGAAATTGCGCGTGCGCGCCACCGCCACGAAGGCGTCGAGGTCGCGAAGGTCGAAATCCTGCATTGTTCGATATAGTGAACAAGCCATTCGCGATTGTCCAGCTTATCGCCCGAACCCGACCGGCCCATATCACCTCGGCATTTGGCGACGGATTTTCCGCCGCAAACGTTCGAGGAACATCCACATGGACACACGCAAACTCGGCTCAACGGGGCCCGCCGTCTCGGCCCTCGGCCTCGGCTGCATGGGCATGTCCGAGGTCTATGGCCCGGCCGATCGCGGCGAGAGCATCGCCACGGTGCACGCGGCGCTCGATGCCGGCATCACGCTGCTGGATACTGGCGACTTCTACGCCATGGGCCACAACGAGATGCTGGTGCGCGAAGCCCTGAAGGACGTCGCGCGCGACCGGCTGCAGATCAGCGTCAAGTTCGGCGCGCTGCGCGGCCCGGCGGGTGAATTCGCCGGAATGGACACCCGGCCGGCCGCGACGAAGAATTTCCTCGCCTATTCGCTGCAACGTCTCGGCACCGACTACATCGACATCTACCGCCCGGCACGTCTCGATCCCAACGTTCCGATCGAGGAGACGATCGGCGGCCTCGCCGATCTGGTGAAGTCCGGCTACATCAGACATATCGGCCTGTCCGAGGTCGGCCCCGACACCATCCGCCGTGCGCATGCCGTGCATCCGATCGTCGATCTCCAGATCGAATACTCGCTGATCGAGCGTGGCATCGAGCGCGACATCCTGGCGACCTGCCGCGAGCTTGGCATCGGCATCACAGCCTACGGCGTGCTGGCGCGCGGACTGATCAGCGGCCACTGGTCGAAGGAGTCCGGCAAGGTCGGCAGGGATTACCGGCTGATGACGCCGCGCTTCCAGGGCGCGAACCTCGATGCCAATCTCGCGCTGGTGGAGCAGTTGCGCGCCATTGCCGCCGAGATCGGAGCAACGCCGGCGCAGGTCGCGATCGCCTGGGTCGCGGCGCAGGGCAAGGAGATCGTGCCGCTGGTCGGCGCCCGCACCCCCAACCGTCTCACCGAAGCGCTCGGCGCGACCGGGCTGACGCTGACGCAAGCTCATCTCGCGGCACTGGCGAAAGCCTTCCCGCCGGATATCGCGGCCGGCACGCGCTATACGGCCGAGCAGATGGCGCATCTCGACAGCGAGAAGCCGGCCACCAGGTAACGGGGGCAATCAGGTGCGATGGGCGCCGAGGTCGGCGATGACAGGCCCATCGCCATTGAGCGGGTTCTGCGGATCGCGCGCGTAGCGCAGGGTTTCGAACCGCATCGCGCGCGCATCCACCATCAGGAGCCGGCCGACCAGGCCCTCGCCGAAGCCGACGATCTCGCGGATCGCCTCCAGCGCCATCATCGATCCCAGGACGCCGGCGAGCGCGCCCATCACGCCGGCCTCGGCGCAGGCCGGCACCGTGCCCGGCGGCGGCGCCTCCGGAAACAGGCAGCGATAGGTCGGATTGAACAGGCCGTCCGCATTCTTCTCGTGCGCGCGGATCGTGGTCAGCGAACCATCGAACTGGCCCAGCGCCGCCGTGATCAGCGGCCGCTTCGCGAGGAAGCAGGCATCGGCGACGAGATAGCGGGTCTCGAAATTGTCGGAGCCGTCGAGCACGAGATCGTAACGCGCGATCAGCGCCATCGCATTGTCGGCGGTGAGCCGCATCGGATGCGCCTCGAACGTCACATGCGGATTGAGCGCATGGATCTGCGCCGCCGCGCTGTCGACCTTGCGCTTGCCGATGTCAGACGTCGCATGGATGATCTGGCGCTGCAGGTTGGAGAGCGAGACGATATCGTCATCGATCACGCCGAGCCGGCCCACGCCGGCGGCGGCCAGATACATCAGCACCGGCGCGCCGAGGCCGCCGGCGCCGATCACCAGCACCGACGCTTCTTTCAGCGCATTCTGGCCGGGGCCGCCCACCTCGCGCAGCACGATGTGGCGGGCATAGCGTTCAAGTTCGTCGGCACTCAGCATTGTTTCATCTATCCTACCCGTGACCCTCATGGTGAGGAGCGCGGCACGCGCGTCTCGAACCATGAGGCCCGGTCCGTGGCCTCATCCTTCGAGACGCGGCTCTCGCCGCTCCTCAGGATGAGGGTTGACGCGCTCCCTGAACCGGAGCGCGGTTGTTGCCGACCAAGCAGATGTGCTTAATTGCCTGGACGTCAATGGTGTCAGTCATTCCCCCCGGATTTGTCATGAGATCGGTGCTTTCGGCAACATTGATGGCCGCTGCCACGGGCATGGCGCAGGCCCAGATGACGCCGCCCTCGACGGCCGGGACCAAGCCGAAGACCGTGACGACGGTGCCGATCCGCCCCGCGCTGCAGAAGCCGAAGGATACCGCTGGCGCGATGGCGCAGGCCGAGCGGCTGGCGCTGCAATCCGACCTCGCCTGGGTCGGCGAATATAACGGCGCCATTACGGGCGACGTCAGCGAGCGCATGGTCGATGCGATCAAGGAATTCCAGAAGAAGCGCGGCGGCAAGCCGACCGGCGTGCTGAACCCGCAGGAGCGCGGCGTGCTCGCCGACACTGCGCGGCGGAAGCAGGAAAGTGTCGGCTGGCGGATCGTCACCGAGCCGGCCACCGGGGCGCGGCTCGGCATTCCCACCAAGCTGGTACCGCAGCTCTCCAGCGACGCTTCCGGGGCCAAATGGACCTCGCCGACCGGCACCGTCCAGGTGCTGCTGACCCGCCGCAAGGAAGCAAGTCCGACCACCGCAAAGCTTGCCGAGCAGGAAAAGAAGGAGCCGGCCGGCCGCACCATCGACTACACCGTGGTGAAGCCGGATTTCTTCGTGCTGTCGGGCATGCAGGGGCTGAAGAAGTTCTATCTGCGCGGCACCTTGAAGGGCGACGAGGTCCGCATCCTCACCATCCTCTATGACCAGGCGATGCAGACCACCATCGAGCCGGTGGTGATCGCGATGTCGAGTGCCTTCAATGCATTTCCGGCCGCCGTGCAGGCCGGTCCGCCGCCGCGCAAGACCGTCGAATATGCCACCGGCGTCGTGGTCAGCGACGACGGCGCCACCGTGACCGATCGCGTGGCGACCGACGACTGCATCGCGCTGACGATCCCGGGCTACGGCAATGCCGATCGGGTCGCCGAGGACAGGGATCACGATCTCGCGCTGCTGCGCATCTATGGTGCGCGGGGGCTGAAGCCACTCAACATCGCAGGCCAGGCGACGCAGACCGCGCTCGACATCACCGGCATCGCCGATCCGCAGAACCAGGGCGGCGGCGCGGCCGCGAGCAGCGTGAAGGCTTCGGTCGCATAGATCGGCGGCGGCGATCAGGCGCTGTCACCGGCGCCTGCGCTCGGGTTCTCCGGCGCAGCGGCGACCGATAGTGGCGGCAGGTTTGCCGGCATCGCGACGCTGAAACCCGTCATCGTTGCAGGCCCCGCAAACGCGGCGCCGCCGGCGCAAGCCGCGCTGGTGCCGGCCGACACGGTGCGCAGCTTCCTGAAGGCGCATGGCGTCACCGCGTCGGGCGACTCGGCCGACGCCAAGGCCGCCGTTGTCCGCGTGATCTGCGTCAGGAAGTAGGATGCTGTCATCGCCCACGCATGAGGACGACCGGGTATGCAAGAGACTCCTGTGATTAGCCATGGCTCTTCCCATACGTCGTCCTGGCGAAAGCCAGGACCCCATAACCACCGCATTCAGCGATGAAACCGGATCGCGGCCCCGGCGTCGCACAGCAATGAGATTGGGGGTAATGGGTCCTGGCTTTCGCCAGGACGACGTTGAGGATGGTTCTCGGTTCACCCGGTCAAACAGCGTAGTCGGCGTCACCTCAACGCAAACCGCACCCCGGCGCGGGCGAGACCGCCGGCAATGCCGACCGGGGTGCCGTCGGCGCGCCAGCAGGCTGCGCCCGACATCGTGCCGTCGGCGTGAAACTGGATCGCGTTCATGCCGCCGGCCACCGTCGGCACGACTTGCACCTTGTGACCCTTGGCCGATAGCGCGGCGCGGACGGCCTCCGGCACCGCCTGCTCGACCTCCAGCGCATTGCCCTCGGTCCAGACCCGTGGCGCCTCGACCGCCTCCTGCAGGCTCATGCCGTGGTCGATCAGATTGATCAGCGCCTGCATCGCGCTCGGGAAGATGCGCTTGCCGCCGGGCAGGCCGAGCGCGTAAGCGAGCTTGCCGTCGCGCAGTGCCATCATCGGCGACATCGAGGTGGTGACGCGCTTGCCGGCGGCCAGCGACAGCGCGTGTCCCGGCCGCGGATCGAACAGGTTCATGTAGTTGTTCGGCACGGTGCCGAGGCCCGGGATCAGGATCTTGGCACCGAACAGATTGTTGATGGTCTGGGTGGTCGCGACCACATTGCCCATCGCATCCGCCGCGGTCATGTGCGTGGTGTGCGCGCTTTCGAGCTGGGTGACACCGGCGCTCCAGACTTGTGCAGCGGTGGGATCGATCGCGCGGCGGCGCTCCTCGGCATAGGCCTTCGAGGTCAGCCGTTCCACCGGCACGTTGATATAGGCGGGATCGCCGCTCGCGGCCGCGCGGTCGGCAAAGGCGATCTTCAGCACCTCGGCGAGATAGTGGATGGTCTCGACCGTGCCGAAGCCGAGGCGCGCGATGTCATAGCCTTCGAGGATATTGAGCATCTGCGTGATGTGCACGCCTGACGCCGCCGGCGGCGGGGGCCCGAGGATTTCCCAGCCGCGGTAGTCGCAGCGGATCGGCTGCCGCTCGACGGTCTTGTAGGTCGCGAGATCCTGTTGTGCGATGAAGCCGCCGTTCTTCTTCATGTAGTCAACCAGGATGTCGCCGAGCGGTCCCTGGTAGAGTGCGTTGTCGCCATGATCGGCGATGTATTTCAGCGTCTCAGCATATTCCGCCTGCACCACGCGCTCGCCGGGCTTCAGCGGGGTGCCATCAGGCAGATAGAGCGCCGAGATCGGCTTGTCCTTCAGCATCTCCTCGGCGCCGTCGGTGATGCATTCGTGCAAATAGGGCGTCGCCGCATAGCCGCGCGCGGCGTGCTTGATCGCCGGCTGTATCACGTCGGCAAGGCTCATGGTGCCGAAGCGGCGCAGCGTTTCGCACCAGGCCTTCAGCGAGCCCGGCACCGCGACCGCCTTCGGCCCGTTCAAATTCTCGTTGCCGACGGTGTCGAACACGTCGTGCGCCGAACCGGGCTTCGAGGTGTAGGTATCCGGCTTTACCGCCTGCGGCACCGTGCTTTGGCCATCGATGAAGCGATGGCTGCCGTCGGCGAGGCGAATATGCGCCATGCCGCCGCCGATGATGCCGACCATCATCGGCTCGACCACGGTCAGCGTGAACAAGGTGGCGATCGCCGCATCGATCGCGTTGCCGCCGGCAGCTAACATCTCGGCGCCCGCGCTCGATGCCAGCGGATGATTGCTCACCACCATGCCGCGGCTGCTGGTGGCCGGTTGCTTCTCGCATTGAAAACGAGTCGCGGCGCGGTCGCGCCAGGCGCCATTCATCGACATGCCGTTCATCGCCATTGTGTTCTCGTTCTTGATGGAGCGATGGGACCTATGTTCGCCAGCCTCGCATGCGCGGTCAAGCTATCGCATTCGTCATGGCCGCATTCGCAAAAGCGATGTCAGCGTCGATCGCGCAGCCAGGTCTCGCGCGTAACCTTCCACCTCTCCGCTCTGGATTCGCCGTTGTGGTGCGGAAGCTCGACGAAGCCGACGAATTCGGCGCCGGTCTTCTGCTTGACCCGGCGCGAGGCGACGTTGGACTGGGCGTTGCAGACATGGAAGCTGGCAAGGCCGAGCGTCAGGAAGGCGAAGTCATTCACCGCCGCGATCGCCTCCGTCATGAGGCCCTGATTCCAGTACGGCTCGGCGAGCCAGAACCCGCGATTGCCCTTGCGGCCGTCGGCGCGCGGCCGGAAATTGATCTTGCCGACCGCCTCGCCATCGCCGGCACGCAACACCAGCACCCATTGATAGCTTTCCTCGCCGGCCGCGATCTTGCTCAGCTCCCGCCTGATAAAACTTTCCGCACCGTCGCCGGGATATGGCCACGGCACGACTGTTGCGAGATTTTTGATCACATTCCAATTGTTGAAGTGACGCTGGATCGCGGCGGCATCCGACAGCGCAAGCGGCCGCAGGATCAGGCGCTGGGTCTCGATGCGCGGGGTCTCGAACATGTTACTTCTGACACTTCGGGCACCAGAACGTCGAACGGCCGTTCTGGGTGAAGCGCCTGACGATACCCTCGCAGCCCGACGTGTGGCACGTCTCGCCCTCGCGGTCGTAGACCTGGAACGAATGCTGGAAATAGCCGAGATCGCCATTGGTCAATCGATGGTCGCTGATCGAGGAGCCGCCGGCCTTGATCGCCTGGTTGAGCACCGAATGGATCGCGTCGACCAATCGCCTGGCGTGGTCGGTGGGCTCCGCCTTCTTCGTTGCAAGCGTCGCGGCCAATCGCCGCGGCGACAGATGCGAACGAAACAGCGCCTCGCAGACATAGATGTTGCCAAGTCCCGCCACCACGCGCTGATCGAGCAGCGCGGCCTTCAGGCTGGTCTTCTTGTTGTGGGAGGAGCGCGCCAGCATCGCCGCGTCGAACTCGTTGCCGAGCGGCTCGGGACCGAGCCCTTTCAGCAGCGGCTCATCCTCGATCGCGTTGCGCGCGATGATCTTCATGTAGCCGAAGCGCCGCGGATCGTTGAAGACGACGGCCGCGCCCGACGACATGTGGAACACGACGTGATCATGCGCGCGATCCTCGCTGCGCGGATGGTGGAATTGTCCCGGCGCCGCCGCGCCTTCGCCCTTCAGCACGCGGAACGAGCCCGACATGCCCAGATGCATCAGCAGCACGTCGCCGGAGTTCAGGTCCGCCATCAGATATTTGGCACGGCGGCCGAGCCCCGTGATGGTCCGGCCCTCGAGCCGGGCGATAAAGTCTTTTTGAAACGGAAACCGCAAATCCTTGCGGCGGGCCTCGGCTTTGAGGATCTTGGACCCCTCCATGGCCGGCTGCAGGCCGCGGCGGACGGTCTCGACTTCGGGTAATTCCGGCATAGCAGGCATTCACCTTTTGGAAGTGACGTGATAGCGCCATTGCGGCCGCCGCGCTATGGTCTGGCTGGAGCGTTTTCGAGCGAAGAAAACGCGACCAAAAAGGGTAAGAGTTCTGAGTGATGGATCGGCCGGATCAAACCACCCATTTCGGCTTCAGGGACGTGCCCCTGGGCGAGAAGCAGACGCTGGTGAACGACGTGTTTCACAGCGTGGCGTCCCGCTACGACCTGATGAACGACCTGATGTCGGCAGGCCTGCACCGGGCCTGGAAGGACGTCATGATCACGACGCTCGACCCGCCGAAGGGCGACCGGCCGTTCGCGCTGCTCGACGTCGCCGGCGGCACCGGCGACATCGCATTCCGGGCCGCCAAGACCGCGGGCGCGGGCTTTCATGCCACGGTCTGCGACATCAATACCGACATGCTCGCCGTCGGCCGCGAGCGTGCCGCGAAGCAGCACCTCGATGACCGCGTGTCGTTCGTCGAGGGCAACGCCGAAGCGCTGGGCTTCGCCGACCGCGCGTTCGACGCCTACACCATTGCGTTCGGCATCCGCAACGTGCCGCAGATCGACCTCGCGCTGCGCGAGGCCTATCGCGTGCTCAAGCCCGGCAGCCGCTTCCTGTGCCTGGAATTCTCCACCGTCGACGTGCCCGGCCTCGACAAGATCTACGATCTGTTTTCCTTCAAGGTGATCCCGCCGCTCGGCCGCGCCGTCACCGGTGACGCCGAGTCCTATCAATATCTCGTCGAGTCGATCCGCAAATTCCCGCGGCCGAACGCGTTCGCCGAGATGATCGGCGCCGCCGGCTTTGCCCGCGTGAAGTGGCAGAGCCTCTCCGGCGGCATCGTGGCGCTGCATTCGGGCTGGCGTTTGTGATCTCTGCACTGACCCACATCACGCGCCTCGCCCGCGCCGGTTTCGTGTTTGCGCGCGAGGGCGTGTTCGGCGTCGTCGATCCCGCGCTGGTGCCGCCGCCCGGGCAGCTCGCGCTGAAGCTGGCGCGGCTGATCGAGCGCCGCTCGGCCAAGTCAGGTCCGCGGCTGTCGCGCGCACTGACGCGGCTCGGACCGGCCTATCTCAAGCTCGGGCAATTCCTCGCCACCCGGCCCGACGTGGTCGGCGTGACGATGGCGCTCGATCTCGAAGCCCTGCAGGACCGGCTGCCGCCATTTGCGCAGGAAGCGGCCGAAGCCGTCATCACGCAATCGCTGGAACGGCCGCTGTCGCAGGCCTTTGTGCATCTGGGCCCTGCGGTTGCCGCAGCCTCGATCGCGCAGGTGCATCGCGCCGAAGTCGAGCGCGACGGCGTCCGGCAGCAGGTGGCGGTCAAGGTGCTCCGGCCCAATGTCGCCGCGCGCTTCCGCCGCGACCTCAGCGACTTCTTCTTTGTCGCGCACAAGGCCGAGGCGCATTCCGCCGAGGCGCGGCGCTTGAGGCTGATCGAGGTCATCAACACGATGTCGCGCTCGGTCGCGATGGAGATGGACCTGCGGCTCGAGGCAGCCGCGCTGTCCGAGATGGCCGAGAACACCCGCGACGATCCGGACTTCCGCGTCCCCGCGGTGGATTGGGATCGCACCGCGCACAGCGTGCTGACGATGGAGTGGATCGACGGCATCGCGCTGAACGATCACGTCCGGCTGGCGCAGGCCAAGGTCGACCTGCCCGATCTCGGCCGCAAGGTGATCCAGAGCTTCCTGCGGCACGCGCTGCGCGACGGCTTCTTCCATGCCGACATGCATCCCGGCAATTTGTTCCTCGACGAGGCCGGCCGGCTGGTCGCGGTCGATTTCGGCATCATGGGACGGCTCGGGCTGAAGGAGCGGCGCTTCCTGGCCGAGATCCTGCTCGGCTTCATCACCCGCGACTATCGCCGCGTCGCCGAGGTGCATTTCGAGGCCGGCTACGTGCCGGGCCACCATTCGGTGGAGAATTTCGCGCAAGCGATCCGCGCCATCGGCGAGCCGATCCACAACCGCACCGCCGAGGAAATCTCGATGGCGAAGCTGCTCACGCTTCTGCTCGAGGTCACCGGCCTGTTCGACATGCAGACGCGCCCCGAGCTGATCCTGCTGCAGAAGACCATGGTGGTGGTCGAGGGCGTGGCGCGCGGCTTCGACCCGAAGCTCGACATCTGGAAGATCGCAGATCCCGTGGTGCGCGAATGGATCGCGCATAATCTCGGCCCGATCGGCCGCATCCAGGGCGCGATGTCGGGCGCGGGCGAGCTCGGCCGCGTCATCTCCAACCTGCCGACGATCGCCAGCCGCGCCATCACGGTGCTCGAGCAGCTGGAGACCATGACCCGGGAGGGCCACATGCTGTCGTCGGACACGATCGACGAAATGGCCCGCGCCGAAGCCCGCAAGGAGCGGATCCAGACGATCGGCCTATGGGTCATTGCCGCCGCCCTGATCGGGATCTTCTTCGCCATCCGCGCCCATTGATTGCAATGCATGCATCATGTGCTAGCATCGCTATCATTTTGCATGACCTTTCTCGGAGAGCCGCTTCGCGCTTTTCCGGACCATGCTTTGAGGGCACGCCATGGCCAGCCTGACCGTCCGCAAACTCGACGACACGCTGAAGGCCTATCTGCGGCTGCGCTCCGCCAAAAACGGCCGCTCGGTCGAGGAGGAGGTCCGGGTGATCCTCAGGGAGCTCGCGGACGGCGGACCGGAGCCTGCCGAGGCGCCCGGCCCGGGTTCCGCGACAGTGGCAGCCCCTGCTCCAAGGGCCGCCAGCGCGGCCGGCGAGCCGCGCGTCACCCTGATCATCGGCGGGGGGATTGCGGCCTACAAGGCGCTGGATCTGATCCGGCGGCTTAAGGAACGGCACATCCAGGTCCGCTGCGTGCTGACCAAGGCGGCCCAGCAATTCGTCACCCCGCTCGCCGCCAGCGCGCTGTCGCATGAGCGCGTCTACACCGACCTGTTCGACGCCGAGAGCGAATTCGACGCCGGCCATATCCGCCTGGCCCGGGACTGCGACCTGATCGTGGTGGCGCCGGCGACCGCCGACCTGATGGCCAAGATGGCGCAGGGCCACGCTGACGATCTCGCCACCGCCACCTTGCTGGCGGCCAACCGGCCGATCCTGCTGGCGCCGGCGATGAACCCGCTGATGTGGAACAATCCGGCCACCCGCCGCAACGTGCTGCAGCTCCGCCGCGACGGCGTCCATACCGTCGGCCCCAACGCCGGAGAGATGGCGGAAGCCGGCGAAGCCGGCGTCGGCCGGATGGCCGAGCCGACCGAGATCGCCGCAGCCGCCGACCGCATGCTGCGTCCGCCACAGCCGCGTCCGCTGGCCGGCAAGCGGGTGCTGATCACCGCGGGACCGACCCATGAGGCGATCGATCCGGTCCGCTACATCGCCAACCGCTCGTCCGGCAAGCAGGGCTTTGCCATTGCCGCCGCCGCGCGCGTCGCCGGTGCCGAGGTGGTGCTGGTGACCGGCCCGGTCGAGCTCGACGACCCCCAGGGCATCTCGGTGATGCGCGTCGAGTCCGCGCGCGACATGCTGCACCGGGTCGAGGCCGCGCTGCCGGTCGACGTCGCGATCTTCGCCGCCGCGGTCGCCGACTGGCGGGTCGCCACCGAGGGCAGCCAGAAGCTGAAGAAGACCGCGGCCGGCATGCCGCCGCTGCAGCTGGTCGAGAACCCCGACATCCTCGCGACAATTTCCAAGCTGAAGGAGCAGCGGCCGCCGCTGGTGATCGGCTTCGCCGCCGAGACCGAGCACCTGATCGAGAATGCCAAGGCGAAGTTCGCGCGCAAGGGCTGCGACTGGATCGTCGCCAACGACGTCTCGCCGGCGACCGGCGTGATGGGCGGCGACCGCAACACCGTTCACCTGCTCTCGCGCGAGGGCAAGGACGTCACCGTCGACTCCTGGCCGGTCATGACCAAGGAGGAAGTCGCGACCGCGCTGGTGTCGCGCATCGCCAGAGCCGTAGGAACCGCATCGTGAGCGCCACCATCAAGGTCGAAGTCCACCAATTGCCGCACGGCGCCGATCTCCTGCTGCCGATCTATCAGACCGCCGACGCCGCCGGCCTCGATTTGCTTGCGGCGGTGCCACAGTCAGCGCCGCTGCTGCTTCTGCCGGGCCGCTACGAGATGGTTCCGACCGGACTGACGATCGCGCTGCCGCCGGGCTACGAGGCCCAGGTGCGGCCGCGCTCCGGCCTTGCCGCCAAATACGGCGTCACGGTGCTGAACTCGCCCGGCACGATCGACGCCGACTATCGCGGCGAGATCAACGTGCTGCTGATCAATCACGGCCATGAGGTGTTTTCGATCCGGCGCGGCGAGCGCATCGCGCAGATGGTGATCGCGCCGGTCACGCGGGCCGAGCTGGTTCCGGTCGACGTGCTGTCGGCGACCGGCCGCGGCAGCGGCGGCTTCGGCTCGACCGGACGCTAGAGAGCGTCGGAGAAGTGTGCGGACGAGCTCCGGGAGATCACGCTTCGTGCGCTCTCCGCACGACTACGGAGTCAATTCGCGTAAAATCCACGCCACCCGGCGGCATTTTTTCACAGGGGATTCTGCGTTCACGGTCTGGACTCTTACTCGCCGAGTCCCGTTGGGACTATTCTGTTTTGATTCGAGCGCGACGGGGGGTCTTCGTCGGGCTGACTGGTCCTGCTTGGGCATGATCGGCGGACAAACGTTGTACGTTTGCCGTGAGGGAACACCGGTCTCCTCTTTTCCGGATCATGCCTGGGGTTTGTGCGTTCTGGGGCAACATATGTCGGGCGTAGTCGCGGCAATGCGTCGAACCCTGCTGTCATGCACCTCACTGGCGCGCGACGGCATGATTGGGCTCGCCATCACCGCGCTGCTGCCGGCTCGCACAGCGTTTGCCGCCGAAAGCCCGGTCGCCCAGGCGATGTCGGATCATTTCGGCTTCAATCACCAGGAGGTCGCGGTCCTCGCGACGTCGCTTGCGCTTGTCGGCTTCTCGGCCGTCGCCGCGATCCTCTTGATGCGCACCCGCGTGCGCGCGACGAGGGCCGAGGAGCAGTTGCAGTCCGAGATCACGGACCTGCAGGCGCAATCGGACCGGCTGCGCGCGCTGCTGTTCGTCGAGCCGCAGGTCCTGATCTCCTGGGCCGCGGGCGACAACCGGCCACAGATCTCGGGCGACATCTCGCTGGTGATGTCGCAGGAAGGATCGCCGCAACGCGTCCTCGCCTTCGGAACTTGGCTGCCGCCCGAGCCGGCGCTGCAGATGGACCGCGCCGTCGACGCGCTGCGCGAGAAGGGCGAGGCGTTCCTGCTCAACCTCTCGACATCGGCCGGCCGCGCCATCGAGGCGATGGGCCGCGCGATCGGCGGCCAGGCCATCGTGCGGATCCGCGAGCTCGGCGGCCTGCGCCGCGAGCTCGCCGAGTCCAACCTGCGCTACAAGACGCTGCAGGAGGAGACCGAGCTGCTGCGCGATTTCGCCGCCGCCGCGCCATGGCCGATCTGGGCCAAGAGCCTCGAGGGCAATCTGCGCTACGCCAACGCGGCCTATGTCCGCGCCACCGAGGGCAAGAGCGTGTCGGACGCGCTACAGCGCAATCTCGAACTGCTCGAAAGCGACCAGCGCGGCGAGCTGACCCGCGCGCTGAACGACAACGCCAGTTACGCCGCACGGCTGCCGATCGTGGTCAGCGGCGAGCGGCGGATCTACGACGTGCAGGCGCTCAAGCTAGGCGGCGGCAGCGCCGGCATCGCGATCGACGCCAGCGAAGCTGCGGCGCTGCGCGCGGCGATCGCGCGGATGGTCGAGGCGCACCGGCGCACCCTCGACCAATTGTCGTCGGGCGTCGCGGTATTCGATGCCGACCGGCGGCTCACCTTCTACAACGAGTCCTATCGGCGGCTGTGGGGGCTGGACCAGGCCTTCCTCGACGGCAACCCCGACGATTCCAGCGTGCTGGACCGGCTGCGCGCCAACCGCAAGCTGCCCGAGCAGCCGGATTTCCGCGCCTGGAAGGCCAAGCTGCACGAGGCCTATCGCGCGGTCGAATCCGAGACCTTTACTTGGTTCCTGCCCGACGGCCGCGCCATCAGCGTGGTCACCACGCCGAACCTCGAGGGCGGCGTCACCTATCTGTTCGACAACGTCACCGAGAGCCTCGACCTCGCGCGCCGCTACGACCGCCTGACGCGGGTGCAGCGCGAGACCCTGGACAATCTCGGCGAAGCGGTCGCGGTGTTCGGCAGCAACGGCCGCGCGGAACTGTTCAACCCGCCCTTCGCCAAGATGTGGAAGCTGCCAGCCGACGCGCTGCAGGGCGAACCGCACATCGAGGCGGTCGAAGCGCTGTGCCGGCCGCTGTTCGACGACGCCCTGACCTGGCGCACGCTGCGCGAGCAGATCACCGCGATCGAGAACCGCGCCCAGGTCGCGCTCAAGCTCGAGCGCAAGGACGGCAGCGTGCTGAATTGCATGACCATCCCGCTGCCCGACGGCAAGACCCTGCTCGCCTTCCAGGACATCACCGACACCGAAAATGTCGAGCGGGCGCTGCGCGAGCGCAACGAGGCGCTGGAAGCCGCCGACCAGATGAAGGTCGATTTCGTCCACCATGTCTCCTACGAGCTGCGCGCACCGCTCACCACCATCATCGGCTTCGCGCATTTCCTCAGCGATCCCTCGACCGGACCGCTGACGCCGAAGCAGGCCGAATATCTCGACTATGTCACCAAATCGACCAACGCGCTGCTGGCGCTGACCAACAACATTCTCGATCTCGCCACCATCGACGCCGGTGCGATGAAGCTCGAGCTCGGTCCGGTCAATATCGGCCAGGCGATCGAGGCCGCCGCCGAAGGCATCCAGGATCGCCTCGCGACCGACCGCATCACCCTCAAGGTCGATATCGAGCCCGACATCGGCGCCTTCGTCGGCGACGAGCGGCGCGTGGTGCAGGTGCTGTATAATCTGCTCGCCAACGCGGTCGGCTTCTCGCCGCATGACGCCACCGTCACGATCAGCGCGCACCGCACCGAGCACAGCGTGGTGTTTGCGGTGACCGACGCCGGTCCCGGCATTCCGGCCGAGATGCGCGACAAGGTGTTCAACTGGTTCGAGAGCCATTCGCACGGCTCGCGGCATCGCGGCGCGGGGCTTGGCCTGTCGCTGGTCCGCTCCTTTGTCGAACTGCATGGCGGACGGGTGCGGGTCGATTCGACCGTAGGCCGCGGCACGACCGTGACCTGCGACTTCCCGATCGACCAGACCGCACATCGCAACGCTGCTGAATGACGGCGACCTCGACATTCTCGGTGGCGCTCGCGAACGAGACCGCGACAGCGGAGCTAATGGCCGACCTCGCGCTCCTGATCGGCGCCGGCGACGTCATTACGCTGTCCGGCGACCTCGGCGCCGGCAAGACCACAGCCGCGCGCGCGCTGATCCGTTACCTCGCCGCCGACGATGCGCTGGAGGTACCGAGCCCGACCTTCACGCTGGCGCAGAGCTACGAGCTGCCGTCGTTTCCGCTTGTTCATGCCGACCTCTACCGCATCAACGACGCCGGCGAGCTCGAGGAGATCGGGCTGTCGCCGCTGCCCGACGACATCGTGGCGCTGATCGAGTGGCCGGAACGCGCGCCCGACGCGATGCCCGCCGACCGCATCGACATCGCGTTCAGCCATCGCCCGGCGCTCGGATCGGCGGCGCGCGCTGCCGAGATCACCGGCCACGGCAAGGGCGCGGCGAAGGTCGCGCGGCTCAACGAGCTGCGCCAGTTCCTCGATCGCGCGGGCTTTCTCAATGCCCGGCGCGAACGCATGCCGGGCGACGCCTCGACGCGCTCCTATGCGCGGCTGCGCAACGACGACAGCACCGTCATCCTGATGAACTCGCCGCGCCGTCCCGACGGCCCGGCGATCTACAGCGGCCAGTCCTACAGCGCAGCGGTGCATCTCGCCGAAGACGTCAGGCCGTTCGTCGCGATCGGAAACGGCCTGCGCAAGCATGGCTTCTCCGCGCCCGCGATCCGTCACACCGACCTCGAATTCGGCTTCCTCATCACCGAGGATTTCGGCGCCGAAGGCATCATCGATGGCGATCCACCGCAGCCGATCGCCGAGCGTTACGAGGCCGCCGTCGACATGCTGGCGGCGCTGCATCGTGAAGTGCTGCCGGACACGCTGCCGCTGACGCCGGACGAGAACTACGACATCCCGGTGTTCGACATCGACGCCTGGCTGATCGAGATCGGGCTGATGCTGGAATGGTACCTGCCCGACCGCGGCGTGCAGCCGAGCGAGGAGCTTCGCGCCGAGTTTCTCGGGATGTGGCGCGGCCTGCTGGAGAAGCCCGCAGCCGCGCCGCGGACCTGGGTGATCCGCGACTTCCATTCGCCGAACATCATCTGGCTTGCCGAACGCACCGGCATCCTGCGCGTCGGCGTCATCGACTTCCAGGACGCGCTGCTCGGCCCCGCGGCCTATGACGTGGTGTCGCTGCTGCAGGACGCGCGGATCGATGTGCCGGAGCAGCTCGAGCTGTCGCTCTTGACCCGCTACATCAAGGCGCGGCGCGCGACCGATGAAGGCTTCGATCCGGCCGGCTTCGCCGAGCTCTATGCGATCATGTCGGCGCAGCGCAACACCCGCCTGCTCGGCACCTTTGCGCGGCTCAACCGCCGCGACGGCAAGCCGCAATATCTCAAGCACCAGCCGCGGATCTGGACCTATCTCGAGCGGTCGCTGGCGCATCCGGCGCTGACCAGCTTCCGCATCTGGTACACAGCCAACGTCCCTCCTCCAGTACCGTAGTTTACGGGTTATTAGCCTCAGGTCCCCTAAGGTTGCGGAGCCCGCACCTGATCCATGGCGCGGCCGGATCTGGAGCGGGACCACACGATGGGGACGGAACGACGCAAGGGCGATCGTGTCACGTTTGAGCGCGGCATAGCGGCGCACATGATGGGCATCGACGGCACCTGGCGGCGCGACTGCACAATGGAAGACGTGTCGGAAACGGGCGCCAAGCTCTCCGTCGACGGCTCGGTCGAGGGCCTGAACCTGAAGGAGTTCTTTCTGCTGCTGTCGTCCACAGGATTGGCCTATCGCCGCTGCGAGCTGGCATGGGTCAATGGCGACCAGATCGGCGTCAACTTTCTCAAACAAGGCGACAAGAAGAAGAAAACTGCCAAACGCGGCACGCAAGCTGCCGACGTCTAGGCCCGGGTCGTCATTGCCGTCTTACGGCCGTCATGTCCGATGACTATGGCGTCTGATTGATGTGCTTGCCGAATCGCCGTGATATGATCGGCGCATGAGAGATGATGACCGAGAATATCCGGAAGATGCCCGTCACACCCCATAAGGCCATGGTGCTCGCTGCGGGCCTCGGCGTCCGCATGCGCCCCCTGACCAACACGATGCCGAAGCCGCTGGTCAGCGTCGCCGGCCAGCCGCTGCTCGACCATGTGCTCGACAAGCTCGCCGGCGCCGGCGTCAGCGAAGCCGTCGTCAACGTGCACTATTTGCCCGATCAGATCATCGAGCACGTCAAGAGCCGCAGCCGTCCGCGCGTGATCATCTCCGATGAGCGCGACCATGTGCTCGGCACCGGCGGCGCTGTCGTCAAGGCGTTGCCGCTGCTCGGCGATACGCCGTTCTTCCATCTCAATGCCGACACGATGTGGATCGACGGCGTGCGCTCCAATCTGGCGCGGCTCGCGGAAACCTTCGATCCCGCGCGGATGGATATCCTGCTGCTGATGGCGCCGACCGCTACGAGCATCGGCTATGGCGGGCGCGGCGACTATTCGATGTTGCCGGATGGCGCCTTGCGCAAACTGCGCGAGCACCAGGTGGTGCCGTTCGTCTATGCCGGCGCCGCGATCATGTCGCCGGCGCTGTTCGCCGACGCGCCGGCCGGCGAGTTCTCGCTGACCAAGATCTTCGACCGCGCCAACGAGCAGGAGCGGCTGTTCGGCCTGCGCCTCGACGGCGTCTGGATGCATGTCGGAACTCCGGACGCGATCCAGGCTGCGGAAGAAGCGTACCTGGAAAGCGTCGCTTAGGCGGCGCCCGTCGTCAGCCATCGGCGTCGATCGCGAGCACCGCGAAGCTCGCAAGCCAGTGTTCACCCATATAGTCGCTCGCGATATGCGGCAGGCCGGCGTCGAGATGGCGGCGCGCAGCATCCTGCAGGATCGGACGGCGCGTATCGGCCGCCGGCAACGCACCGGCCAGCGCCCGCCAGCACCATGCGCGGCTGAGATTGAGCCCGTCGAGATGTGCCAGCTTGCCGTCCGTACGATCGGTGACCGTTGCGGGTCGGAAGAGGGTTGCGGGTTCGCGCAGTTCGAGCCGCGGCAGGAAGCGGTCGAACCAGGGTAGGAAATCACCCGGTGCCAGCAGCCGGCGCATGCACTCCGCTTCGATCAGCGCGGACGACTGGAAGTCGTCGCCGCTCGGCTCACCCCAGGCAGGGCAATCCTGATCGGCGCCGTACCAGCGCAGCGCCGTGTCGCGCAACAGCGCGCCGAACGCATCGTCCTGTGTCACTGCGGCGTAGTCGGCCGCCATGCGCAGCCCGAACGCGGTGTTGAAATGGGTGCCGACCCGCACCGGATACGTGGCGAGCGGCAGGAAATCGCGGTAGCGCTGCGCGAAGATCCCGGCAAGTGGAGCGATCCGGTCGCGCCAGTTGTTGTTCTCGAGGAGCGAGAGCTCTGCCGCGAGCTTCAACAGCCAGCCCCAGCCGTAAGGCCGCTTGAAGCCGCGTGCGGTCGTGGCGGCGAGATAGCTGCATTCCGCCGCGATCTTCTCCGCAACCAACTGCGCGTCGAACAGGGCGCGGATGTCGTCCGCCGCCTCGGATGAGGGATAGCGGCGCAGCAGCCGGGCAAGCAACCAGTAGCTGTGGACGCAGGAGTGCCAGTCATAGCTGCCGAAGAACACCGGATGTAGCTCGCGCGGCGTGCGCGCGTCCTGCGGCCCCGCCAGCACGTGATCCGGCTTGTTCGGATATTCGCGCGTGACATGGCCAAGCGCGATGCGCGCGAAACGGACGGCGAGGTCTTCGGTCAGGATCGTCGCGCTCATGGTGAGGCATCCTCCTTGCGCTCGCGGCGAACGAGCATCTCGATCAGCCGCGGCGTCATATAGATCGGAAACTGCGTGGCGGCGAAGAACAACGCCGTCATCGGCGACACCGCAGCGCCCATCGCCGACCAGACCAGTCCGACATTGCGGTTGCCGAGAATGAGGCCACTGGTCAGCCGTGCAGCCAGATTGCCCGGCGTGAGCAGCGCGCCGCACAATTGCAGGGCGAGATTGCACGCGAAGGCAAGGCCGACGCAGGTGAACGCGGCGGCCGGTTGCGCTTCGATCTGGGTGCGCACCCCGGCCATGGTGGCGATCGCGAACAGCAGCAGCGAGGCGAGCACGAGTGCGTCGATGATGCGCGCGTGCTGCGCCAATCGTGCAGCGGCCTGATTGCGCAGCAGCAACGCCAGCGCGCCGGCGCCGCCGACCAGCAGCGCAAGCCGCGCCGCAAGCGCCAGCGGATCGAGCGCGAGATCGGCAAATCCCGCGGCGATCAGCGGCACGGTGACCGGCGCCAGCGCCATCGACAGCAGCGTCACCGCAAGCGGAATGGTTGCGTCGAAGCCGAGCATGCGCGCGACGGCCGCCGTGCCGCTCGACGGCGGCGCACACACCGACAGCACCAATGCGACGATCAGCTCGGGTCGAAATCCGGCGCCGCGCGCGGCAAAGCCGACGGCAAGCGGGCTTGCCAGCATGGCGAGCGCCGGCAACAGCAGCCAGACCAGCGGCCGCCGCAGTGCGCGCCGGAACGCCATCCCGTCGACCTGGAGGAAGGTGCCGAGCACCAGAACGAAGATCGCCGCCGCCATCAGCGGGCGCACGCCGTCCGCCAGGGCAGGAAAAGCCAATCCTGCCAGCACGCCGATGATCAGCAGTGTCGGCCCGCGCGGCACCAACCTCGCAAATCTCACCAAATTCCTGGGTCCCGTCGTCATGTCCGGCCAAACAGCATAGGCCGGGGCAAATCATTGTTGAAATCGATTATTCTTATAGGCACTATTGCTACGATGAATTTAGCTGCCATCGATCTCAACCTGCTGGTCGCCTTCGAGGCGCTGATGGAGGAGCGCCACGTCACCCGGGCGGCCGAGCGCATCGGGCTCGCCCAGCCGTCCATGAGCAGCGCGTTGCGGCGGCTGCGTGCGCTGTTTGCCGACGAATTGTTCCTGCGTGCCGGCGCGGGCATGCAGCCGACCGAAAAGGCGCTGGCGCTGGCCGGGCCGATCGGCGAAGCGCTGCGGCAGATCCGGAGCGCGCTGGTGCCCGATCAGGGCTTCGATCCGGCGATCGCGCGACGGCGCATCACCATCGCCGCGACCGACTACGGCGATCTCGTTGTGGTGCCGGAGCTGACCCGGCTGCTGCGCATCGAAGCGCCCGGCATTGACCTTGCCGTGCGCCCGCTCACCGATGCGACCGTGGCGCTGGCGAAGCTGGAGCGCGGCGAACTCGATGCGCTGATCGGCGGGCACCTGCCGAAGTCGCCGCGCTGCGTCCGGCACCGGCTATTCGAGGAGCGCTTCGTCTGCGTCCGCGATGCACGCGCGAACCGATCGGAGCGACTCAGTCTGAAAGATTACGCAACCCTGCCGCACGCGCTGTTCTCGGCGGCCGGCGGCGACGGCCTGCCGAGCGTGATCGACGCGCTGCTGGCACGCCATGGACTGAAGCGACGAGTGGCGGTGACGCTTGCGCATGTGGTGGCCGTTCCGTTCGCCGTGGCCGGCACCGATCTCATCGCCACGATGGCCGAGCGCGTCGCCCGGCGCTTCACGCATCTGGCCGACATTGCCGTCGTCGCACCGCCGCTCGACATCCCCGCCTTCGCGATCGACCTGATCCATACAAGCCGCGCCGCCCGGGATCCGGCGCTGCGCTGGTTCCTGGATGCCGCCGATCGCTGCGCCGGCCGATTGCGATATTGAGCGGTGACGGTTCTTCGACAGGGGTGGCTAACGACGGCCGCCGCTCCCTATATTGGCGCCGGATTCGAATCAGGCAGCCCATGCGCGTCTTCAGTGTTCCCGTTTCTGCACCGTTCCTGCGCACCGTCATCTCGGCGCTGGTCGATGGCCGGCTGGTCGCGGGATTCGAGGTACGCAACGATCCGGCAAGGCTCGCCAACGCCACGCTGTATCTGCCGACCCGCCGTGCCGGACGGCTGGCGCGGGAAATCTTCCTCGATGTGCTCGAGTCCGACGCCGCCGTGCTGCCGCGCATCGTCGCGCTTGGCGATATCGATGAGGACGAACTTGCCTTCGCCGACCAAAGCGAGGACGTCGGCGGCGCCGCGCCGCTGGAGATTCCGCCAAGGCTCGGCGAGCTCGAGCGCCGGCTGACGCTGGCGCATCTAGTCGCGGCCTGGGCGAAGACGCCGGTGTCGGCGCCGCTGGTGGTCGGCGGCCCGGCTTCGACGCTGCAACTCGCCGGCGATCTGGCGCGGCTGATGGACGACATGGTGACGCGCGGCGTCGACTGGCGCGCGCTCGACCGCCTGGTGCCGGACCAGCTCGACAAATATTGGCAGCACTCGCTCGACTTCCTGCGCATCGCGCGCGACGCCTGGCCGAACTACCTCAAGGAGATCGGCCGGATCGAGCCCGCGGCGCGGCGCGATCTGCTGATCGAGGCGGAAGCGGCGCGGCTCACCGCGCATCCCGCGGGCCCGGTGATCGCCGCCGGTTCGACCGGCTCGATGCCGGCGACGGCGAAATTCCTGCACGCGGTGGCGAAGCTGCCAAACGGCGCCGTGGTGCTGCCCGGGCTCGACACCGATCTCGACGAGGACTCCTGGGACACGATCGGCGGCGAGCGCGGCGATGACGGCAGGTTCGTAACGCCGCCCTCGTCGAACCATCCGCAATTCGCGATGCACGCTTTGCTCGACCGTTTCGGCATCAAGCGCCGCGATGTCGAGAGCCTTGCCGAGCCCGCGCCGCTCGGCCGCGAGGTGCTGGTGTCTGAGACGATGCGTCCCTCGACCGCGACCGCGCAGTGGCATGACCGGCTGGTACGGCCGGAGATCGTGGCGCGGATTTCCGCCGGGATGACCAATCTCACCGTGGTCGAAGCGCCCAATCCGGAAATGGAGGCGCTGGCGATCGCGGTTGCGATGCGCGAGGCGCGGCATCTCGGCAAATCGGCCGCGCTGGTGACGCCGGATCGCGCGCTGGCGCGCCGCGTGATGGCGTCGCTGACGCGCTGGCAGCTCGAGTTCGACGATTCCGGCGGCGATGCGCTGATCGAAACGCCGGCCGGCGTGTTTGCCCGCCTGACCGCGGAGGCTGCGGCCAAGGGGCTGGAGCCGCCGACGCTGCTCGCGCTGCTCAAGCATCCACTGTTCCGGCTCGGCGGTTCGCATGGCGCACTCCGGGGTACGATCGAGGTGCTGGAGATCGCGCTGCTGCGCGGCACGCGGCCGCAAGCCGGGACCGGCGGCCTCGCCCGCGACTTCGCGCGCTTCCGCGCCGAGCTGGTCAAGCTGCACGGCGGCGAGACCTCGTCGCTGCACGCCATGGAGCCGCGCGCCCGGCTGCGCGACAACGAGCTCAACCAGGCCGAGGGCCTGATCGCCAGATTGCAGGCGGCGCTGGCGCCGCTCGAAGGCATGGCGTCGTCAAAGCCCTACGACTTCGCGGAGTTAGCGGCGCGCCATCGCGAGGCGCTGATCGCGCTGTCGGCCGATCAAAACGGCGTCGCCATCGTGTTCGACGAGCGCGCCGGGGCGTCGCTGGCGTCCGCGTTTGACGAGCTGCTCGCCAGACAGCAGCCGAGCGGGCTGATGACGCCGCTCGCCGATTATCCCGAGGTATTCCAGACCGCGTTCGCCGACCGCATGGTGCGGCGACCGGAATCGGCGCGCGCGCAGCTCAACATCTTCGGCCAGCTCGAAGCACGTCTCACCGAATCCGATCGCGTCATCCTCGGCGGACTGGTCGAGGGCGTCTGGCCGCCGGCGCCGCGGATCGATCCCTGGCTGAGCCGGCCGATGCGGCACGAGCTCGGGCTCGATCTTCCCGAGCGGCGCATCGGCCTGTCCGCGCACGACTTTGCGCAGCTGCTCGGCCATCACGAGGTGATCCTCACCCACGCCGCAAAGGTCGGCGGCGCGCCGGCGGTCGCCTCGCGCTTCCTGCATCGGCTCGAAGCCGTTGCCGGCGAAGCGCGCTGGAAGGCCGCGACATCTGCCGGCGAAACTTACGTGCAATATGCCGCCGAGCTCGACCGGCCCGACAAGGCGGAGCCGATCCCGCAACCGGAGCCGCGGCCGCCGCGCGAGGCACGGCCGCTGAAAATGTCCGTCACCGCGATCGAGGACTGGCTGCGCGATCCCTACACGATCTATGCGCGCTACATCCTCAAGCTCGATCCGCTCGACCCCGTCGACATGCCGCTGTCGGCGGCCGATCGCGGCTCGGCGATTCACGAGGCGCTCGGCGAGTTCACGCAGGTCTATGCCGACGCGCTGCCCGCCGACACCCTGCGCACGCTGCGCGAGATCGGGGCTAAATATTTTGCACCGCTGATGGAGCGACCCGAGGCGCGGGCGCTGTGGTGGCCCCGCTTCCAGCGCATCGCGGGGTGGTTTGCCGAATGGGAGCAGGCCCGGCGCGGCAATATTGCTGCGATCAAGGCCGAAATCCGCGGCGAGATTGGTATCCCGCTCGACGATGCCAGGACCTTCACCCTCTCGGCGCGCGCCGACCGCATCGAGCGGCGTGACGACGGCAGCTTTGCGATCCTCGACTACAAGACCGGCCAGCCGCCGACCGGCAAGCAGGTGCGCATGGGCCTGTCGCCGCAGCTGACGCTGGAAGCCGCGATCCTGCGCGAGGGCGGCTTCGCTGACATTCCGGCGGACTCCTCGGTCGGCGACCTCGTCTATGTCAGGCTGAGCGGCAACAACCCGCCGGGCGAGCATCGTTCGCTGGAGCTGAAGATCAAGACCAGCGACACGCCGCAGCCGCCCGACGAGGCCGCCGACAGCGCGCGGCGCAAGCTCGAAGCCTTGATCCGCGCCTTCGACGACGAGCAGCAGGCCTACACCTCGCTGAACCTCTCGATGTGGGCGAACCGCTACGGCGCCTATGACGACCTCGCACGCATCAAGGAATGGTCCGCCGCCGGCGGCCTGGGGATCGAGGAATGGTGAAGGCTATCAGGCCCATCCCGCCCGCCGTGCGCGACGCGCAGGCGCGTGCGTCCGATCCGAAGGCGTCGACCTTCGTGTCGGCCAATGCCGGCTCGGGCAAGACGCATGTGCTGGTGCAGCGCGTGATCCGCCTGCTGCTGTCAGGCGTGCCGCCGGAAAAGATCCTCTGCATCACCTTCACCAAGGCCGCCGCGGCGAACATGGCCGAGCGCGTGTTTACGACGCTCGGCCATTGGGTGACGCTCGACGACGCCGGGCTCGATGCCGCGATCCGCGAGGCCGGCATCGCCCATCCTTCCGCCACGCTGCGGCGCGAGGCGCGCAAACTGTTTGCCTGCGCGCTGGAGACGCCCGGCGGCCTGAAGGTGCAGACCATCCACGCGCTGTGCACCCGCCTGCTGCAGCAGTTTCCGTTCGAGGCCAACGTGCCGGCACGCTTTGCCGTGCTCGATGACCGCGACCAGAACGAGATGATGGAGCGCGCCAATCTCGCGGTGTTCCTCGAAGCGTCGCGGATTCCCGACAGTCCCATCGGCCGCGCGCTGCGGACGGCGATGGCAAATGCCGCCGACGTCACCTTCAAGGAGGTGGTCCGCGAGGCCTGCCTCAGCCGCGACCATTTCATGGCCTGGACCGATGCCGCCGGCAACGCCGCGGCCGCCGCCGCGCAGATGTCGGCCGCGCTCGACGTCTCCGCCGATGATCGCATCGAGGATGTCGAGCGCGAGATCGTCGACGGGCCGAACCTGCCGCGGTCGAGCTGGAAGGAGATGGCGACGCTTCTCGACACCAGCAGCAAGGCGGATCAGAAGCAGGCCGAGCGGCTGCGGGCCGCGCTGACCTTCACCGGTGCGGCCCAGGTCGAGGAGTATCTCGGCGTCTTCCTGACCGATGACCGCGCGCCGCGCGCGTCTGTCGTCACCAACAACTTCATCAAGAAGAATGCGGTCGCAGGCCATCGGTTCGAGGCGGAGATCGACCGTCTCGGTCCGTTGATCGAGCGCCGCCGCGCCGTGGTCGCGCGCGACCGCACCGAGGCGCTGATCCATATCGCGACCGCGGCGGCCGCGCATTACCGGCGCGAGAAGCTGGAGCGCGGCCTGCTCGACTATGACGATTTGATCGACAAGACGCTGGCGATGCTCGACCGCGTCTCCTCGGGCTGGGTGCATTACAAGCTCGACCGCGGCGTCGATCACGTCCTGATCGACGAGGCGCAGGATACGAGCCCGCGGCAATGGGACATCGTCGCGCACATCATCTCGGAATTCACCTCCGGCGTCGGCGCGCGCGACGGCCTGGTGCGCACCGTATTCGCGGTCGGCGACGAGAAGCAATCGATCTTCTCGTTCCAGGGCGCGGCGCCGCGCGAATTCGACCTGCGCCGGCGCGAGCTGAAGCGGCGGTTCGAGGAAGCCGGGCTGAAATTCGACCCGGTGTCGTTCACCTATTCGTTCCGCTCCGGGCCGGTGATCCTGCATTCGGTCGACCATGTGTTCCGCGAGCAGGAGATCTTCCGCAGCATCCATGCGGTCGAGAACGGCTACCCGATCCACAACGCGATGACCGATGCCGGCCCCAGCCTGATCGAGCTCTGGGATCTCGCGGTTGCCGACGATCGCCAGGACATCGAGGGCTGGCGCGCGCCGTTCGACGGCGTCTCGGTGACCAGCCCCGAGGTGAAGCTGGCAAGGCGCATCCAGGCCGAGATCAAGCGCCTCGTTGCCAGCGGCACCATGACCGGCAGCACCGGCGGACGGCGACCGCTCAGCTACGGCGACATGCTGATCCTGGTGCGGCGGCGCGGCAACGCCTTCGACGCGGTGATCCAGGCGCTGAAGCACGCCGGCATCCCGGTCGCCGGCGCCGACCGGCTGAAGCTGACCGAGCACATCGCGATCATCGACCTGATGAACCTCGCCGACGCTCTGCTGCTGCCGCAGGACGATCTCGCGCTGGCGGTGGCGTTGAAGAGCCCGCTATTCGGCCTCGACGACGACGATCTGTTCAAGCTGGCGTACCAGCGTCGCGGCTCGCTGCGCGAGGCATTGGCTGCGCAGGCGCCGACCGACGCGCGCTTCGCGACCGCGCTGCGTCGCCTCGAACAATGCGAGCGCCGCTTCACCCAGGAGACGCCGTTCGCGTTCTACGCCTGGCTGCTCGGCGGCGATGGCGGGCGGGCGCGCATCCTGCGCCGGCTCGGCCATGAGGCCAACGACGCGCTCGACGAGTTTCTCGAGCTTGCGCTGAGCTATGAGCGCAAGGCGCCGGCCTCGCTGCAAGGCTTCGTCGCCTGGCTGCGCGCCGCCGACACCGAGGTGAAGCGCGACATGGAGATTTCGCGCGACGAGGTCCGCGTCATGACCGTGCACGGCGCCAAGGGCCTCGAGGCATCGGTGGTGTTCCTGGTCGACACCACGACCTCGCCGTCGGACACGCAGCGGCTGCGGCTGATCCATCTGCCGCAAGGCAATGCCGCGCCGAACGCGCCCGGCGTCGTGGTGTGGGCCGGCAAGAAGGCCGAAGATCCGCCCAACGTCGCCGATGCGCGCAAGGCGATGCTCGGCGACACCGAGGACGAGTATCGCCGCCTGCTCTATGTCGCGATGACCCGCGCCGCCGACCGGCTGATCGTCGGCGGCTGCATGCCGGGCAACATGAACACGGTGCGGAAATCGTCCTGGTACGATCTGATCACGAAGGGGCTCGCCAATTCCGGGCTCAAGCTCGAGGAGCTGGAGACGCCAAGCGGCAAGGTGATGCGCTATTCGCGGCCGGATGACGTCGCCGATCTCACCGGTGCGACTGCGTCAGCGGCCGCGGTGCCGATCGCATTGCCGTCCTGGCTGCGTGCACCGGCCGCACCGGAAGCATCGACGGCGGGCATGCTGCGTCCGTCCGATCCGGTTGACGGCGACAGCCATCCGATCCGAACCGGCGAATCGGTGCTGCTGCGCGCCCGCGCCCTGCAACGCGGCACGCTGGTGCATCGCCTGCTGCAATCGCTGCCCGACGTGGCCCTTGAGCGGCGGCGCGCCGCCGCGCTCGGCTACCTCGCACGCAATGCCGACGGCTGGTCCGAACAGGAGCAGGCCGCGCTCGCGGATCAGGTGCTCGCCCTGATCGCCGATCCGCGCTTTGCCGCCGTGTTCGCACCCGGCAGCCGCGCGGAAGTCTCGATCGTCGGGCGGCTGGAGCGGCCGGGCCAGCCGAAGGCGCTGGTCTCGGGCCAGATCGACCGGCTGGTGGTGACGCCGACCGACGTCCTGATCGTCGATTTCAAGACCAATCATGCCCCGCCCAGGACCGCCGCCGAGGCGCCGCGGGGCTATGTCCGGCAGCTCGCGCTGTACCGCGCGGTGCTGGCGAAGCTTTATCCCCCGCTGCCCGTGCGGGCCGCCCTGCTCTGGACCGAAACGACTGAAATCATGGAGATTTCCGCCTCCGCGCTGGACGCCGCCCTGGCATAAGTTCATGTCGGCGTGAGCAACCTTGACCCGGCAAGGGGGCGTTCATAGGTTTGACGCATGCTCCCGGGCGCGATTCTCAACCGCGCCCCTTTTGTCTCAACCGAACGAGGTACTGACATGGCCGTTGGCAAGGTTTCTGACGCCGATTTCGAAGCCGAAGTGCTCAAGGCGACCGGGCCGGTGGTCGTCGACTTCTGGGCCGAATGGTGCGGCCCCTGCCGCATGATCGCGCCCGCTCTCGATGAGATTTCCGGCGCGATGGGCGACAAGGTCAAGATCGTGAAGCTCAATGTCGACGAGAGCCCGAAGACCGCGTCGAAGTATGGCGTGATGTCGATCCCGACCCTGATGATCTTCAAGGGCGGCGAGATGGCGTCCCGTCAGGTCGGCGCCGCGCCGAAGGCCAAGCTGCAGCAGTGGATCACCGCTGCGGTCTGATCCGTTTCGAATTAGCTGATTTGTGCAAACGGCCGGCGATGAGCCGGCCGTTTTGTTTGCGCGCTTCGTAGCCCGGATGGAGCGCAGCGCAATCCGGGAATGCCATGCCCGCGGATGTCGCGGTCCCGGATTTCGCTGCGCTTCATCCGGGCTACGGATCAGCGAATCCATCCCGTCGCCAGTGCCGAGGCGAGTTCGGCCTGGCCGTGCTGGCGCGCCAGCGCCGCCATTGCCGCGTGGTCGTAGGGGATGTGGCGGAAGGTAACGTCCCAGCCACCATCGACCCGCTCGAGGATCGCGTAGCGCGCATCGGGCGAACCGGCCTCCACGACATGCGGATGCGGCTTGCCGACGCGATAGCCGGGCGAGCCGACGCTGCCGGGATTGACGATCAGCCGGCCGTCGCGAAGCCGCACGGCGCGCGCAGTATGCGTGTGTGCGCAGAGGATCAGCGGCTGCCCCACGCCGGCGGCCCTCGTCTCGATCGCTTCCAGCGAGGACATGCAGACTTCGCCGCCCGGCAATACCGTCTCGAGCCAGTAGGTCTCGTCATCCTGGGGCGTTGCATGACAGAGGAAAACCTCGTCGCGATAGATCGAATTCGCCGGCAGCGTGCGCAGCCAGTCGAGATGCCGCGGCTCGAGCTGGGTATAGGTCAGCCGCTCCCAGGAACCCATTTTGTCGTGCGGACGGTCGATCAGATAGCGGTCGTGATTGCCGAGCAGATGGACCGCATCGAGCGCCATCAGCATATCGATGGTGGGCCGGGCGTCGAGCGGACCGCTCACCATGTCGCCGAGGTCGACGATGTCCCGAATTCCCTGCGCACGAATGTCCGACAGGACGGCTTCGAGCGCGAGATGATTGCCGTGGATGTCGGCGATCGCAGCAAAGCGCATGGTGTGTTGTCCTCCCGTAGCCCGGATCCAGCGAAGCGTAATCCGGGAGGGCTTCCGTGACGGATTGAAAGGCCCCGGATTTCGCGGAGCCTGTCATCGGGCGCGCGTTCGCGCGACCCGTTGGCTCCATCCGGGCTACGACACCGCCATCATGCAGGAGGCGTGCCGTTGGCCGCAAGCACCGGGCCGGCGAGATACAGCGAGCCCGTGATCAGGATGCGCGGCGGCACCTCATAGGCCAGCATCGCAAGCCGTTGCAGCGCGGCGGCGACGCCATCAGCGATCTCGACCCGCATGCCGAGCGCTCGCGCGGCGTCAGCGAGCCTGTCCGGCGCCATGCCGTTGTCGCGGCCGGGCACCGGGACCGCGATGATGTGGCGGGTCAGTCCGGCGAAATTGGCGAGGAAAGCGTTGGCGTCCTTGTTGGCCATCATCCCTGCGATCACGACCAGCGGCCGCGACACGCGCTCCTCGAGATCGCCGAGCGCCGCGGCCGCGACGCGGCCGCCCTCGGCATTGTGCCCGCCATCGAGCCAGACCTCGGAGCCCTGCGGCCCCTGGCCGACCAGCGCGCCGGAAACCAGCCGCTGCATTCGCGCCGGCCATTCCGCATTGACGATGCCGGCTTCAAAGGCCGCGATGTTGAGTTTGAACTTGTCGATCGCGCGCAGCGTCGCAATCGCGAGGCCCGCATTGTCGAACTGGTGCCGGCCGAACAGTTTCGGCGCGGCGAGATCCAGCAGGCCGCGCTCGTCCTGATACACCAGCCGGCCGCGCTCGACGCCGACATGCCATTGCTGGCCGGCCGCATGCAGCGGCGCGCGCATGCGGTTCGCCTCCGCCTCGATCACGGCCATCGCATCCGGCGCCTGCTCGGCCGAGATCACCGGCACCTTGCGCTTGATGATCGCGGCCTTCTCGCCGGCGATCGCCGTCAGATTGTCGCCGAGGAATTCCATGTGGTCCATGCTCACCGGCGCGATCACCGAGGCGAGCGGCGCCTCGACCACATTGGTCGAATCGAGCCGGCCGCCGAGCCCGACCTCGAGCAATGCGACGTCGGCAGGATGCCTGGCGAACAGACAGAACGCCACCGCCGTTTCCATCTCGAAGATGGTGATGGGACTATCGGCGTTGACGTGCTCGCAGTGCTCGAACGTCTCGCGCAGCTCATCGTCACCGACGAGCTTGCCGCCGCCTGTGGCGCCCAGCCGGTAGCATTCGTTGATCCGCACCAGATAGGGCGAGGTGAAGACGTGCACGCGCAGGCCCGACGCCTCCAGGATCGCGCGCAGATAGGCGATGGTCGAGCCCTTGCCGTTGGTGCCGGCGACATGGATCACCGGCGGCAGCTTGCGCTCGGGATGATCGAGCCGCTCTATCAGGCCGCGCATGCGATCGAGGCCGAGATCGATGCGCCTGGGATGCAGCGCCGATATCCGCGCGATCAAGGCCTCGAGGGAGGCCTGCGGTGAGGCGGCGCTGGCGGTCACGCGTGCGGCGCGGCCGGCACCGTCTCCGGCGCCGTGACGATCTGGGCCGGCTCGGTGACTGCGGCCTTGGGCTTCGATGCGGATTCAAGCGGCGGCGCCTTGGTCAGCAGGCGGCACAGTCGCGCCAGCGTGGCCTTCATCTCGTGGCGGTGCACCACCATGTCGACCATACCGTGCTCGCGCAGATATTCGGCGCGCTGAAAGCCGTCCGGCAGTTTTTCGCGGATTGTCTGCTCGATCACGCGCGCGCCGGCAAAGCCGATCAGCGCGCCGGGCTCGGCGATCTGGATGTCGCCGAGCATCGCATAGGACGCGGTGACACCGCCGGTGGTCGGATTGGTCAGCACCACGATGTAGGGCTGGCGCGCCTCGCGCAGCATCTGCACGCCGACGGTGGTGCGCGGCATCTGCATCAGCGACAGAATGCCTTCCTGCATCCGCGCGCCGCCGGATGCGGCGAACACGATGAAGGGCGACTTCTTCTCGACCGCGAGCTCGAGCCCGCGCACCATGGCTTCACCGGCAGCCATGCCGAGCGAGCCGCCCATGAAATCGAAATCCTGCACCGCGACCACGACGCCGGCGCCCTCGAGCTTGCCGTAGCCGACCTTGATCGCGTCGTTCAGCCCGGTCTTGGTGCGGGCGTCCTTGATGCGGTCGACATATTTGCGCTCGTCGCGGAATTTCAGCGGATCGGCCGTCACCTCGGGCAGCGCGACGTCGAACCAGGTCTCGTTGTCGAAGATCGACTTCAGCCGGGCCACCGCGCCCATGCGCATGTGGTAGTTCGAGCCGGGGATGACGAACTGGTTGGCCTCGACGTCCTTGTAGAACACAAGCTGCCCGGAATCCGGACACTTGATCCAGAGGTTTTCCGGCGTCTCGCGGCGCAGGATGTTGCGGATCTTCGGCCGGACGACGTTGGTGAGCCAATTCATGGTTCGCTCCGAAATGCGGATCGGTTCCGCACCAGCTGGATATATGGCGGGCCGGGCGAGCCCGGCAAGCCGCCATTGGCGGCCTTGTCGCCGCAAAATGTGGCTTATTCAGCGGCCTGCTTGGCGCCCCGGACCCCCTGCGCCAGCGCCGACACCAAGTCCGCCACCGCGCTCACGGTCTTCGGCGTCGCGCGGCCCTCGGCATCGAGGTTGGCGCGCACCACATCGACGATCGCAGTGCCAACCACGGCGCCGTTGGCGTTCTCGGCGATCGCGCGCGCCGTCTCCGGGGTGCGGATGCCGAAGCCGACGCAGACCGGCAGCTTGGTGTGCCGCTTGATGCGGGCCACGGCTTCGGCGACCACCTTCGAATCGGCCGTCGCAGCGCCGGTGATGCCGGTGATCGAGACGTAATAGACAAAGCCCGAAGTGTTCGCGAGCACCGCCGGCAGGCGCTTGTCGTCCGTGGTCGGCGTCGCCAGCCGGATGAAGTTCAGCCCGGCCTTCATCGCGGGGATGCAGAGCTCGGTATCTTCTTCCGGCGGCAGGTCGACGATGATCAGGCCGTCGACGCCGGCGGTCTTGGCATCGGCCAGGAAGCTGTCGACGCCGTAGATGTAGATCGGATTGTAGTAGCCCATCAGCACGATCGGCGTGGCGTTGTCCTCCTTGCGGAAGTCGCGGACCATCGCCAGCGTCTTGCGCAAGGTCATGCCGCCCTTGAGCGCGCGCAAACCGGCGGCCTGGATCGAGGGGCCGTCGGCCATCGGATCGGTGAAGGGCATGCCGATCTCGATGACGTCGGCGCCGGCCTTCGGCAGCGCCTTGAGGATGTCGAGCGAGTTCTTGGCGTCGGGATCGCCGGCCATCACGAAGGTGACGAAAGCGGAGCGGCCCTGCTGCTTCAGCTCGGCGAAACGTGCGTCGATACGGGTGGTCATGGTGTGACAGTCGCTGTGCTATACCTCTCCCCTCCGGGGAGAGGTCGGCTGCGCAGCAGCCGGGTGAGGGGGATGGAGCGATTCAAGGCGAGAGCGCGAAGCCTCCGGGCGTCACAGACGAGCGCCGAAGCGAAGCTTTGGCAGGCACTGCGCAACCGAAGATTGGCGCGATGGAAATTTCGTCGCCAGCACCCGATTGACCGGTACATTGTTGATTTCGTTACGCTTGACGGCAAGCTGATCGTTGAAGTCGATGGTGTGACGCATTCAACGTCATCAGAGATGAAACGCGACCAAGCGAGGACGGAAGTCCTTGAAGCTTGCGGCTTTCTCCTCGTTCGGGTCTCCAACACCGACGTGTACAAGAATCTCGAAGGCGTACTTGAGATGATAGAAACATCGCTCCGGTTCGAGTGAGCGGAAAGACCCCTCACCCGGCTGCTGCGCAGCCGACCTCTCCCCAATGGGGAGAGGTAAGAGAAACGTCCCCGGCCTTTCACTTCTTCCTGCCCTTCAAGATGTCGCCGACCTGCGGCACGTCCTTGTCGCCGCGGCCCGAGAGGTTGACCACCATCAGGTGATCCCTGGGCCGCTGCGGTGCGAGCTCGGACAGTTTCGCGATGGCGTGCGCCGATTCCAGCGCGGGGATGATGCCCTCCAGCCGCGACAGCAGTTGGAATGCGGCCAGCGCCTCCTCGTCGGTCGCCGAGAGATACTTCACGCGGCCGGTCTCGTGCAGCCAGGCGTGCTCCGGGCCGATGCCAGGATAATCGAGGCCCGCAGAGATCGAATGCGCTTCCTCGATCTGGCCGTCGGCGTCCATCAAGAGATAGGTGCGGTTGCCATGCAGCACGCCGGGACGCCCGCCGGCGAGCGAAGCGGCATGCAGTTGCGTCAGTCCGTGACCGGCTGCCTCGACGCCGAAGATCTCGATCAAGGGATCGTCGAGGAACGGATGGAACAGGCCCATCGCATTGGAGCCGCCGCCGATGCAGGCGATCAGCGAATCCGGCAGGCGGCCCTCGGCCTCCTGCATCTGCTTGCGGGTTTCGTGGCCGATGATCGACTGGAAATCACGCACCATCATCGGATAGGGGTGCGGACCCGCCACCGTGCCGATGCAATAGAAGGTGTCGTGCACGTTGGTGACCCAATCGCGCAGCGCGTCGTTCATCGCGTCCTTCAGCGTCCGCGCGCCCGACTGCACCGGGACGACCTTGGCGCCCAGCATCTCCATGCGGATCACGTTCGGCTGCTGCCGCTCGACGTCGACCGCGCCCATATAGACCACGCATTCGAGCCCGAACCGCGCGCACAGCGTCGCCGTCGCCACGCCGTGCTGGCCGGCGCCGGTCTCGGCGATGATGCGCTTCTTGCCCATGCGGCGCGCGACCATGATCTGGCCGAGCACATTGTTGACCTTGTGCGAGCCGGTGTGGTTGAGCTCCTCGCGCTTCAGATAGATCTTGGCGCCGCCGAGATGCTGGGTGAGCCGTTCGGCGAAATAGAGCGGCGAGGGCCGGCCGACATAGTCCTTCAGATAGACGTTCATCTCGGCCTGGAACGCCGGATCGGCCTTGGCGTCGGCATAGGCCTTTTCGAGATCGAGGATCAGCGGCATCAGCGTTTCCGCGACGAAGCGTCCGCCGAAAATGCCGAAATGCCCGCGCTCGTCTGGGCCGCTGCGGAATGAATTGGGCAGGTTTGGATTCATCGAACCATCAGTTCTTGGGTTGCGCGCGCGGCGCGGATGAAGGCGCGGATCAATTCGGGATCCTTGACGCCGGGCGTGCCCTCGACGCCCGACGAGACATCGACGCCGCCGGCGCGCGTGACGCGGACAGCTTCAGTGACGTTGTCGGCGTTGAGCCCGCCGGAGACCATGTAGGGCAGCGCGAGATCGAGATTTTCCAGCACGTGCCAATCGAAGGGCGCGCCGAGGCCACCCGGCCGCGTGGCATCCTTCGGCGCGCGGGCATCGAACAGGATACGGTCGGCGACGCCGGCATAGCCCGGCAGCGGGGCGAGATCGGCTGCGGTCTCGACCGGCAGCGCCTTCATCAGCGGCAGGCCGAACTTCGCCTTGATATCGCGCAGCCGCGCCGTGGTCTCCTTGCCGTGCAATTGCAGGATATCCGGCCGCAGCGTCTCGACGATGTTCTCAAGCGTCGCATCGTCGGCATCGACGGTCAGCGCGACCTTGACGGCGCGGCCCTTGGCACGGCTGCCGAGCTCGCGCGCGGTCTCGAGGCTGATGTGACGCGGCGACGGCGGAAAGAACACGAACCCCACCATGTCGGCGCCGCCCTCAAGCGCGACGTCGAGCGTCTCGCACGTGGACAGGCCGCAGATTTTGACGAGCAGGGGCATGGTCTCGAAACGGGCCTCAAAACGGGTTTTCGGGCGGCCGGAACCGGGGTGGACCCCGGTCCGACGGGGCGGGTTCTACAACGTCGCGCCCTGCTTGTCTCGCCCGGCGGCCCCGTAAAAGCCTGATAGGGCCGCGGCGGGACGGCGCTGCGCGTCGTCCCGGGAGGCGGCGGCCCTGAGGTCGGCGAGCTCGGCGCGGACGTGACGGGCGTCGGCCTCGTGCTGCCGGGCGGCGCGGCGCCAGCGCCCTTGCTTGAACCAGGTTCCGATGCCGCCCGCGATCACGCCCAGGATCGCGGAGGCGATGATGACGACGAACAGCGGCAGCGTGACCGCAACCGTGGGGGTCACCGAATTGAAGGGATCGAACGACACCGTCACCCAGTGGCGGTTGGCGACTGCAAAAATGATGAAGATCAGTCCGAGCGGAATGACGACCACTGCCGTGAAAAACTTTCGCATGACCATCTCTCGCAGCGATGGAGCAAATGCGGGCGTATCGCCCGCAACACGGCAACGCCTGACGTCGCGCCTTACGCGTCGACCTTAAGCATCAGCCTTGGGCGCATCGACCTTGGCGGCGCCCGCCTCGGTCACGTCGCGGTTGAGGCGCTCGCGCATTTCCTTGCCGGTCTTGAAGAACGGCACGCTCTTCTGGTCGACCGGCACATGCTCGCCGGTGCGTGGATTGCGGCCGGCGCGCGCCGGGCGGTGCTTCACCGAGAATGCGCCAAAACCGCGCAGTTCGACACGGTCGCCACGAGCCAGCGCCGCGACGATTTCATCGAGAATCGCATTCACAATGTTCTCGACATCCCGCTGGTAGAGATGCGGGTTGTGCTCGGCGATACGCTGAACAAGTTCGGATTTGATCATCGAAAGTGGGATCCGGGCTCTTGCGGAAACCCATTTCCGTGAAAATGCCGTGCACTGTCAAGACGCTAAATCGATTTAGAGCGTCGTGAAATCACGTGACAAATAGCCCAATTGGGGCATGCAGCGATTCCCGCAGAGCGGGAATAGCCTGACGAGCACGCCCTTGGCAGCCGATCAGTTGGTTCCAGCCGGGCTCCACAGCGCCAGCATGCCGTCAAGCCCGAACCGGTCGACTGCCTCGGCCACGCCACCCTGCTCGATCCGCCGCGCGATCGCGCCAAGACCGAACGCATCGAGCGTCACGGACGCCGCCGTGCGCAGGAAGGTCAGGTCGCCGAACCGCGGATTAAGCTTGTAATTGCGCACCGGCAGGTCGCTTTTGACCTTCTTCTCCGCAACCAGCCAGGCGATCGCGGTCTTCTCGTCTCCCAGCTGATCGACCAGCTTGAGATCGACCGCCTGCCGGCCGGTGAAGACGCGTCCGTCCGCGACCTTCTCCAGCAGGGCATCGTCCATGCCGCGCCGTTGCTTCACCAATCCACGGAACCATGCATAGGAGTCCTTGACGAGACCGTCGATCGCGGCGCGAGCCTCCGGGCTGGTCGGCTCGAAGCCGTTGGGCGCCGCCTTCAGCGGGGAAGATTTGATCTCCTCCATTTTCACGCCGACCGTCTTGAGCAATTCCGAAACGTTCGGATACTGGAAGAGCACGCCGATCGAGCCGACCAGCGAGGTCTGCTGGGCGACGATATGATCGGAGGCGATCGCCGTGATGTAGCCGCCCGAGGCGGCCAATCCCTCGACCACGACGACAAGCGGCTTCTTCGCCTTCAGCTGCATCAGCGAGTCGTAAAGCTGCTCGGAGCCCGCCGTGGTGCCGCCGGGCGAATTGATGTGCACGACAACAGCCGCATAGCTCGACTTGCCGAGCCGCTCCAGCGCCTCGACGCGATCCTGGTCGCTGCGGATCAGTCCGTCGATATTGACCCGCGCGATCGTGTTCGATGTCGAAAAGGTGCCGCGTCCGCCGGCGGCAACCACGCCCACGCCGACGATGGCCGCGATCGCAATGACCGCGGCGGCGACGCGCCAGAACGTCAGTTTGCGCCTGATGCGGCGGCGATCGACGATCACGTCTGAATCCAGCGACATCCGATCTCTCCAGAAATGGTCAGCGCGCAATCCGCGCGTTTTGCAGTCGCAGCGTCACTATCAGCTTAGCCAAATACATCAATTGCGACGCAATATGAAGAAAACAAGGCTCCAACCTCCCCTTGAAAAGGGGAGGTCGCTTTGCTCGCGAGAGCAAAGCGGGTGGGGATCTGCGCCCTCCACATACAGCGTCAGTCGCGGCTGACCCCCATCCCGACCTTCCCCCTTTCAGGGGGAAGGAGAAGACAAATCCGTAGCCCGGATGGAGCGAAGCGTAATCCGGGAGGCTTCAGCAGCACGGATAGAAAGTCCCGGATTGCGCTTCGCTCCATCCGGGCTACGCGGCAAGACCCACAAAAAGGGCCCCGGCTTGCGCCGGGGCCCCGATTGTTCGCCTCAATCGCACGAACGCTTACTTGTCGGTGCCGCGGTTCTTCAGCGCGGTGCCGAGGATGTCGCCAAGCGTCGCACCCGAGTCGGAGGAGCCGTACTGCGCGATGGCTTCCTTCTCTTCGGCGACTTCCAGCGCCTTGATCGAGACCTGCACCTTGCGGGCCTTCTTGTCGAACTGGATGACGCGGGCATCGACCTTCTCGCCGACGGCGAAGCGCTCGGCGCGCTGGTCGTTGCGGTCGCGGGCCAGCTCGGACCGCTTGATGAAGGTGGTGAACTCGGTGCCCGAAATCCGGACCTCGATGCCGCTCTCCTTCACTTCGAGCACTTCGCAGGTCACGACCGCGCCCTTCTTGACGTCGCCCGGCTCGGCGAAGGGGTCGCCTTCGAGCTGCTTGACGCCGAGCGAGATCCGCTCCTTCTCGACATCCACATCGAGCACCACGGCCTTGACCATGTCGCCCTTCTTGAAGTTGTCGATGACCTGCTCGCCCGGAAGCTTCCAGTCGAGGTCGGAGAGGTGGACCATGCCGTCGACATCGCCCTCGAGACCCAGGAACAGACCGAACTCGGTCTTGTTCTTGACCTCGCCCTCGACCACCGAACCGACCGGGAACTTCTCGACGAAGACTTCCCAGGGATTACGCATGGTCTGCTTGAGGCCGAGCGAGATGCGGCGCTTGACCGAATCCACTTCCAGCACCTGCACTTCGACTTCCTGCGAGGTCGAAACGATCTTGCCAGGGTGCATGTTCTTTTTGGTCCACGACATCTCGGAGACGTGGATCAGGCCTTCGATGCCCGGCTCGAGCTCGACGAACGCGCCGTAGTCGGTGATGTTGGTGACGCGGCCGGTGAAGCGGGCACCCAGCGGGTACTTGGCTTCGATACCCTGCCACGGATCATCCAAGAGCTGCTTCATGCCGAGCGAGATGCGGTGCGTCTCGTGGTTGATCTTGATGATCTTGACCTTGACCGTCTGGCCGATGGTCAGCACCTCGGTCGGGTGGTTGACGCGGCGCCAGGCGATATCGGTCACGTGCAGCAGGCCGTCGATGCCGCCGAGATCAACGAACGCACCGTAATCGGTGATGTTCTTGACCACGCCGTCGATCACCTGACCCTCTTCGAGGTTCTGCACCAGCTCCTGGCGCTGCTCGGCGCGGGTCTCTTCGAGAACCGTGCGGCGCGACACCACGATGTTGCCGCGGCGGCGGTCCATCTTGAGGATCTGGAACGGCTGCGAATTGTTCATCAGCGGCGCAACGTCGCGGATCGGACGAATGTCGACCTGCGAGCGCGGCAGGAAGGCCACCGCACCGTCGAGGTCGACCGTGAAGCCGCCCTTGACCTGGTTGAAGATGACGCCGTTGACCTTTTCGTTGTTCTGGAACGCTTTCTCGAGCTTGCCCCAGCTTTCCTCGCGGCGCGCCTTGTCGCGCGACAGCACGGCTTCGCCGAGCGCATTCTCGATACGGTCGAGGAACACCTCGACTTCGTCACCGACCTTCAGATCGCTTTCACGGCCGGGGCCGGCGAATTCGCGCAGCGCAACGCGACCTTCGGTCTTCAGGCCGACGTCGATGACGGCCATGTCCTTCTCAATTGCAACCACCTTGCCCTTGATGACGGAGCTTTCCTGCAAATTGCCGCCGGCAAAGGATTCATCAAGCATCGCCGCGAAATCATCGCGGGTGGGAGTATAGGAAGACGCAGAATTCGAAACCATTTGTTCTCCAGATGCGGGATCTCGCCGGCAGTTCGGGTTGATGGGCGCACCGTGCGTGAAGTGTCAGGGCTCCGCAAACCCTGACGACCGCTTATTGCAGGAGGTGCAACAGCGGGCCGGCAGCAAGACTGCACGTTCGGTACGTATGATTGATCCGGAGCCTGAAACGAAAATATCGACTGCAAGACCTGGGAGCGGGCGTTCCTCCAGATGCGGCGTTGGTTTCGTTTGAGATTGGTTCAAACCCATCGCCGGCCCGCTCAGACACGGCCTCGACATGGTCGATGCTGCTCCGAACGGCGCTGATATAGCCCTGCAGGCTGCTTTCGGCAAGCAGGAAATGCCCCATTTTGCTGGGTTTTCGGGCCGAAAGCGCCGCGACGGCCCGCGATTCTAGCGCCTGGCGCGCGCGGCCTCGACGATGGCGATGGCGGCGCGGACGCCGGCCTCGATGTCCAGATTGGAATTGTCCAGCGTGTGGGCGTCCGGAGCCGGCCGCAAGGGTGCAATCGCCCGGTTCTTGTCCCGCTCGTCGCGCTTGAGGATGTCGGCGAGCACCGCCTCTTCGTCGGCGTCCTCGCCGCGGGCGCGCGCCTCCAGTGTGCGCCGCCGCGCCCGCACGCGGGGGTCGGCGACCACGAAGATCTTCACGTCGGCATCGGGGCAGATCACGGTGCCGATGTCGCGTCCATCCAGCACCGCACCGGGCGGATCGGCGGCGAACTGGCGCTGAAAGTTCACCAGCACCTCGCGAACCTGCGGAATGGCCGACACCACCGAGGCGGCATCGCCGACCTTCTGGGTCTTCAGGATCGGATTGCCGAACTTTTCGGGGTCGAGCTCGAGCGCCGCAGCCACGGCCAGCACCTCGTTGCTGAGCTCGGCACCGGCTTGCATCATCGCATAGGCCACCGCGCGGTAGATCACGCCGGTGTCGAGATGGCGGTAGCCGTAGTGGTGGGCGAGCCGCTTGCCGAGCGTGCCCTTGCCCGAGGCGGCGGGTCCGTCGATGGCGATGATCATGCGAAATCAGCTCCGAGCGCGCGCATCATCGGGATGAAATCCGGAAAACTGGTGGCGATGAAGCCGGTATCATCGATCTTCACCGGCCGATCGGAGGCGCAGCCCATCACCAGCGCCGACATCGCGATGCGATGGTCCATATGGGTGGCAACAAGACCGCCGCCTGGAACATGGCCGCGGCCCTCGACGATCAGATCGTCGCCGGACACCTCGACCTTGACGCCGTTGACCCGCAGCATGTCGGCGGTTGCTTCAAGGCGGTCGGATTCCTTGACGCGCAGCTCATGCAGGCCGCGCATGATCGTGGTGCCCTCGGCGAAGGCGGCCGCGACCGCCAGCACCAGATATTCGTCGATCATCGACGGCGCGCGCTCCGGCGGCACCTCGACGCCCTTCAGCTTCGAGGCCCGCACCCGCAGCTGCGCCATCGGCTCGCCGGCATCGCCGCGCACATCGCTCTCCTCGATCGAGGCGCCCATCTCGCGCAGCGTGCTGAACAGGCCGGTGCGCAGCGGATTGGTCATCACGTCGGAGAACACGACGTCGGAGCCTTCGACGATCAGTGCGGCCACGATCGGGAACGACGCGGAGGACGGATCGGCGGGCACCACGACGTTGGCGCCGTGCAGCTCGGGCTCGCCGTTCAGCGAGATTCGCCTGCCGTGGCTGCCTTCCTTCTCGGAGGAGATCTCGGCGCCGAAATGCTTCAGCATCAGCTCGGTGTGGTCGCGGCTCGCCTCCTGCTCGATCACTGTGGTGATGCCGGGCGCGGAGAGCCCCGCCAGCAACACCGCGGACTTGATCTGGGCCGAGGCGACTGGCGTCTTGTAGACGATCGGCACCGGATAGCGGGCGCCGTGCAGGGTGAGCGGCAGCCGGCCGCCCTCCCGGATGTCGCTGGTTCGGGCGCCCATCAGCTCCAGCGGGTCGAGGATGCGGCGCATCGGCCGCGAGCGCAGCGAGGCGTCGCCGTCGAAAATGGCCGCGATCGGGCAGCCGGCCACCGCGCCCATCACCAGCCGGCAGCCGGTGCCGGAATTGCCGAAATCGAGCGGCGCGGCAGGCTGGGCGAAGCCGCCGACGCCGACGCCTGCGACCGACCAGGTAAACGGCGCCGTCCGCTCCACTTTCGCGCCCAGCGCGCGCATGGATTTGGCGGTATTGAGGACGTCCTCGCCCTCCAGAAGGCCGGAAATGCGGGTTTCGCCGACCGAAAGCGCCCCCAAGATCAGCGCACGGTGGGAAATCGATTTGTCGCCGGGAACGCGGACGGTGCCGGCCAGGGGGCCGCACGTGCGCGATTCCAGCGGGGTCGGGGTGTCAGATTGGGCCAAGATTGTGTCCTCTCGCGCCGCGGCAGGTATCACATAGGCAACACCACGTCACGCGCCCGTCACTTGCGCGCAAACCGCTATTGACAGCAGCCTCTCAACTAGCCAAGTGAAGCTCCGTTTTTCAGGAAAATTCTGGGATTACCACGTGGCCAAGTCCGAGCTCGGAACCAAGCGCATTTGCCCGACCACGGGCAAGAAGTTCTACGACCTCAACAAGAATCCGGTGATCTCGCCCTATACCGGCGAAGTCGTGCCGATCGCGCCGGTCGCCCCGCCGCGGGGCCGTGGCGCGACCGTCACTTCGCCTGCGACCGCAGCCGACATGCCGGAGCCCGCCGAGGCCGAGGAGATGGTCTCGCTCGAGGAGGCCGATGCCGAGGAGAACACCGGGAAGGTCAAGGCCCAGGTTCCCGAATCCGAGGACGATATCGAGGTCGATGAGACCATCGACGACGATGACGACGACGATTCGACCTTCATCGCCGACGAGGAAGAGGGCGATGAGGACGTGACCGACATTATTGGTGACGTCGGCGGCGACGAAGAGACTTGAGATCGGTGCCGATCTATGATCAACGGTGCTGCCGCGCGAGTCGTGTAGGCCGCGCGGGCCGGGATTGATCCCCCAGGATCATCCCTACTGGACAAGGGGCCATAGCTCAGCTGGGAGAGCGCTTGCATGGCATGCAAGAGGTCGGCGGTTCGATCCCGCCTGGCTCCACCAGCCTTCGCTCGCTGCGCGAGCTACGGCTCGGCAAGCCCGGAAAGTCCCTCGTAGCGAAGTGAGCGAAGGCTGCCGCGGCGCAGCCGAAAGGGCGAAGCCGCTGCCCGCCCCCTACTCCCCCAGCACCGCGTTCAGCCGGTCGCGCAGCGCGACGATCTCGTCCTTCATCGCCATCAGTTCGCCAACGGTGCAGTCCGAGGCCGCGAGGATCGATTGCGGCACGGCCTTGGCCTTGTCGCGCAGCGCGTGGCCCTGCGGCGTCAGCGCGATCAGCACCACCCGCTCGTCCGCGGTGCTGCGGGTCCGCTTGATCAACTCCGCCGCCTCCAGCCGCTTCAAGAGCGGCGTCAGCGTGCCGGAATCCAGGAACAGGCGCTCGCCGAGGTCCTTCACCGCCACGTCGTCGCGCTCCCACAGCGCCAGCATCACGAGATACTGCGGATAGGTCAGCCCGAGCCGGTCGAGCAGCGGCTTGTAGACACGGTTGAAGGCGTGCGCGGTCGAATAGACCGCAAAGCAGATCTGGTTATCGAGCCGCAGCGCCTGATCCGCCGCCGTCGGTTTCCTGGCCATGATTCCCATCGAATCCATCTCGTTTCCGGGTCATTCTGGGCTCTCGGGACCGCGGATTCAATTGCGAACAATTAAATGTGAGGCCGCATATTTTATATTGTGCACAATCTATTTGCGTGCAATACATGCGTCGTCAAGTTCAAGCCCACCCCACCAAGGGAGACCACGATGTCTGTGAACGTGCTCTACAAGACCAGCGCCAAGGCGACCGGCGGCCGCGACGGCCATGCGGCAACGCTCGACGGCGCGCTCGACGTCAAGCTCACGACCCCGAAGGAGCTCGGTGGCGGCGGCGGTGCCGGCAACAATCCGGAGCAGCTGTTCGCGGCCGGCTATGCCGCCTGCTTCATCGGCGCGATGAAGTTCGTGGCCTCGCAGGGCGGCCCCAAGGTTCCCGCCGACGCTTCGGTGACCTCGACGGTCGGCATCGGCCCGCGCTCGGAAGGCGGCTTCGGCCTCGCCGTCGAGCTCGCGGTGTCGCTGCCCGGCCTTTCCCGCGCCGACGCCGAAGCGCTGGTCGAGAAGGCCCACCATGTGTGCCCCTATTCCAACGCGACCCGCGGCAATGTCGACGTCAAGCTGAGCGTCGTCTAATTCCACATCACGCAATGGTCCGCCGCGACACGTGGCGGACCATTGCTCTTTCAGCGGCTGGTTCGCTTGGCGAACGCATGCGCCGCGTGCTGCATGGGCCTGCGCCGACGGAAGCATTGCTGCCCCGGCTGAAGACCGTTAGCTCTGGGACCCTCGTTATCTGATCCCAACTGAGCGAAGGTTGCTTCCATGAATACCCCAGCGGCTACGGGCGCGATGACCGGCCTGCGCGTGATCGATCTGACGCGCGTGCTCGGCGGTCCGTATTGCACCCAGATTCTCGCCGACCACGGCGCCGACGTGATCAAGGTCGAGCCGCCCGCCGGCGACGAGGTGCGCGACTGGGGTCCTCCGTTCCATGACGAGGATGCGGCCTATTTCGTCGGCATCAACCGCAACAAGCGCTCGATCGGCCTTGACCTCGCTTCCGAGGGCGGACGCGCGGTGCTGATGAAGATGCTCGAGACCGCCGACGTGCTGATCGAGAATTTCAAGCCGGGCACGCTCGACAAATGGGGCATCGGCAACGACGTGCTGCGCGCGAAATTTCCGCGCCTCGTGCACTGCCGGATCTCCGGCTTCGGCGCCGATGGCCCGCGCGGCGGCAATCCCGGTTATGACGCGATCATCCAGGCGATGACCGGCATGATCGCGGCGACCGGCTCGCCGGAAAGCGGCCCGATGCGGATCGGCGTGCCGCTGGTCGACATCACCACCGGGCTCTACGCCACGATCGGCATCCTGATGGCGCTGTCGGAGCGGCAGCGCTCGGGGCTCGGCCAGTTCATCGAGACCACGCTGTACGAGACCGGGCTCGCGATCATGCATCCGCACACCGCGAACTACTTCATGCATGGCAAGCCGCCATCGCTCACCGGCAACGAGCATCCCAACCTCGTTCCGTACGCGATCTTCCCGACCAAGACCGATAACATCTTCATCGGCGTCGGCAATGACGGCACCTTCCGCAAGCTCGCCAAGGAGATCGGCAAGCCCGAGCTAGGCACTGACCCGCGCTTTGCCCGCAACAAGGACCGCATCGCCAACCGCGATGCGCTCCGCGTCGAGCTGGCCGCGGTGTTCAGCCAGCACGAGGCCGAGCCGCTGTGCAACCGGCTGCTCGCCGCCGGCCTGCCGGCAGGCCCGGTGCAGAAGATCGACCAGGCGCTGACCAACCCGCACACCATTCATCGCGGCGACGTCATCGAGAAGGATTGGTACAAGGGCGTCGCCTCGCCGATCCGCCTCGAACGCACCAAGCCGAACCTGCGCCGCACGCCGCCGAAGTTCAGCCAGCACGCCGCGGAAGTGCTCGGCGAGTTCGGCTACTCGAAGGACGAGATCAACGGCCTGGTTGAAAAGGGCGTGGTCTGCGGCCCCCAGCGCAAGCGCTAAAGGCGTCATGAGAGCAGTCGAATAGCGACCACAACGGTGGTCAGCTCCCTCGCCCCGTTCTTACGGGGCGAGGTGATGCGCAGTCCGCTGCGCCGGGAAACGATCAGACCCTGCGGTGCAACGTCGCGTCAGGCGCTGCACCGCACTGAGCCGGCTGCCGTCTTCGCCTTTTTTACCGCTTCCCTTCGCTTCGGCTTCCCCCCTACCATGACTTTCGTTTATACGGTCATTTGAACGTCATCCGGCGCTGATAACGCGCGCAACGAAAGACGACGTTCCAATTGGGAGGGGTTTTGATGTTCTTTCGACGACTAGGTGCTGCCGCGGCAGCCGCTGCCGCGCTTGCATTCGCGTCGCCCGCGTTTGCGGTGACCGAGATCCAGTGGTGGCACGCGATGACCGGCGCCAACAACGACGTCATCGTCAAGCTGGCCAACGACTTCAACGCCTCGCAATCCGACTACAAGGTGATCCCGACCTACAAGGGCGGCTACGCCGACACCATGAACGCCGGCATTGCCGCGTTCCGCGCCGGCAACGCGCCGCACATCATGCAGGTGTTCGAGGTCGGCACCGCGACGATGATGGCCGCCACCGGCGCCGTCAAACCGGTCTACAAGCTGATGGCCGACGCCGGCGAGAAGTTCGATCCGAGCGTCTATCTGCCCGCGATCACCGGCTACTACTCGACCTCCAAGGGCGAGATGCTGTCGTTCCCCTTCAACTCGTCGTCGACGGTGATGTGGGTCAATCTCGATGCGCTGAAGAAGGCCAACATCGCGGAGATTCCGAAGACCTGGCCGCAAGTGTTCGACGACGCCAAGAAGCTGAAGGCAGCCGGCTACGCCACCTGCGGCTTCTCCGGCTCGTGGGTCACCTGGGTCAATCTCGAACAGCTCTCGGCCTGGCACAATGTGCCGCTCGCCAGCAAGGCCAACGGCCTCGACGGCTTCGACACCGTGCTCGAATTCAACGGCCCGCTGCAGGTCAAGCATCTCGAGAACCTCGTCGAGCTGCAGAAGGACAAGATCTACGACTATGCCGGCCGCACCAACACTGGCGAAGGCCGCTTCACCTCGGGCGAATGCCCGATCTACCTGACCTCGTCGGCCTTCTTCGGCAACGTCAAGGCGCAGGCCAAGTTCAACTTCACCGCTGCGCCGATGCCGTATTATCCCGACGCCAAGGGCGCGCCGCAGAACTCGATCATCGGCGGCGCCTCGCTCTGGGTGATGGGCGGCAAGTCGGCCGAGGAATACAAGGGCGTGGCCAAGTTCCTGACCTTCCTCTCGGACACCGACCGCCAGGTCTGGATCCACAAGGCCTCGGGCTATCTGCCGATCACCAAGGCAGCCTACGCCAAGGCCAAGGAAGAGGGCTTCTACAAGGACCAGCCCTATCTCGAGACCCCGCTGCTCGAGCTCACCAACAAGGAGCCGACCGCGAATTCCCGCGGCCTGCGCCTCGGCAACATGGTGCAGCTGCGCGACATGTGGTCGGAGGAAATCGAGCAGGCGCTGGCCGGCAAGAAGACCGCCAAGCAGGCGCTGGACGCCGCCGTCGAGCGCGGCAACCAGATGCTGCGGCAGTTTGAAAAGACCGCCGTCCGCTGACATGATGCCTTCGGGCATGATCCGGAAAGGCGCGCAGCGGTTTTCCGAAAAGATCATGCCCAGACGACAAGCTAAAGCGCGATGACGATCCAACCTCATCTCATCGCGCTTTAGGGCCATCAACCGGCAGGCCGCATCCGCGGCCTGCCCTTCCTCCGAGCCCATGCAAAAGCAAGCGATTTTCCAGTCAAAGCTGTTGCCTTACGCGCTGGTTGCCCCGCAACTCGCGATCGTCCTGATCTTTTTCTACTGGCCGGCCGTGCAGGCGGCGATCCAATCCTTCCTGCTGCAGGACGCTTTCGGTCTCTCCACCAGCTTCGTCTGGTTCGAGAACTATCTCGATCTGTTCAAGGAGCCGGCCTATTTCGCGGCGATCGTCCGAACCTTCGTGTTCTCGTTCGCGATCGCGGTCTCCTCGCTGTCCTTCGCGCTCCTGCTCGCGGTCATGGCCGACAGGCCGCTACGCGGCTCGACGCTGTATCGCACGCTGCTGATCTGGCCCTATGCGGTGGCCCCGCCGGTGGTCGGCGTGCTCTGGGTGTTCATGCTGCACCCCTCGCTCGGCGTGCTGTCGCGCTATCTGCGCGCCATGGGCATCGACTGGAATCCGCTGCTCGACGGCGACCAGGCGGCGGCCCTGATCATCCTCGCCGCGGCCTGGAAGCAGATCTCCTACAATTTCCTGTTCTTCCTCGCCGGGCTGCAGAGCATCCCGAAGAGCGTGATCGAGGCCGCCGCGATCGACGGCGCCCGTCCGATGCGGCGGTTCTGGACCGTGATCTTCCCGCTGCTGTCGCCGACCATCTTCTTCCTCTTGGTCATCAACATCGTCTACGCCTTCTTCGACACCTTCGGCATCATCGACACCATGACCCGCGGCGGTCCCGGCAAGGCGACCGAGACGCTGGTCTACAAGGTCTATACGGACGGCCTGCTCGGCGGCAATCTCGGCTCGTCGGCGGCGCAGTCGGTCATTCTGATGGTCATCGTCGTCATGCTGACGGCGATCCAGTTCCGCTTCGTCGAACGCAAGGTGACCTACTGATGGTCGAGGAGGAGGGCTTCCAGCGCTATCTGGCTCACGCCATCCTGTGGATCGGGATCGCAATCGTCGCCTTCCCGGTCTATCTCGCGCTGGTCGCCTCGACCCAGGACAACGCCGTCATCGCCAACGGCCAGATGTCGCTGCTGCCCGGCGGCCATTTCCTCGAGACCTACTACCAGACCCTGTTTGTCGGCACGAGCGGCTCGACCCGCGAGCCGGTGCTCAACATGATGCTGAACTCGCTGATCATGGCGCTCTTGATCGCGGTCGGCAAAATCGCGATCTCGATCATCTCGGCCTACGCGATCGTCTATTTCCGATTTCCGTTCCGGATGGCGATCTTCTGGATCATCTTCATCACCTTGATGCTGCCGGTCGAGGTGCGCATCTATCCGACCTACAAGATCGTCGCCGATCTGCACCTGCTCGACAGCTATGCCGGCCTCTCGCTGCCGCTGATTGCGTCAGCGACCGCGACGCTGCTGTTCCGCCAGTTCTTCATGACCGTGCCGGATGAATTGCTGGAGGCCTCGCGGATCGACGGCGCGGGCCCGTTCCGGTTCTTCTGGGATACGCTGCTGCCGCTGTCGCGCACCAACATGGCGGCGCTGTTCGTGATCCTCTTCATCCTCGGCTGGAATCAGTATCTCTGGCCGCTGTTGATCACCACGCGCGACGACATGCAGACCATTCAGGTCGGCATCCGCAAGATGATCACGACGACCGATGCGCTGACCGAATGGCCGATCGTGATGGCGACCGCGTTGCTCGCGATGCTGCCGCCGGTGTTCGTCGTCGTCGTGATGCAGAAACTGTTCGTGCGCGGATTGGTGGAGACGGAAAAGTAATGGCTAACGTCACGCTGCGCAGCGTCCGCAAGACCTATCCCGGCGGCTTCGAGGCCATCAAGGGCGTCGATGTCGACGTCGGCGACGGCCAGTTCTGTGTGCTGGTCGGCCCATCCGGCTGCGGCAAGTCCACGCTGCTGCGCATGGTCGCGGGGCTCGAGACCATCACCGGCGGCGAGATCGACATCGGCGGCCGCGTCGTCAACCAGGTCGAGCCCGCCGATCGCGACATCGCGATGGTGTTCCAGAACTACGCGCTCTATCCGCATATGAGCGTCTACAACAACATGGCCTACGGCCTGCGCAACCGCGGCATGGCCGAGGCCGAGATCAAGACCCGCGTCGAGGAAGCCGCGCGCGTCCTCGAGCTCTCACCGATGCTGGAGCGCAAGCCGCGGCAGCTTTCCGGCGGCCAGCGCCAACGCGTCGCGATGGGCCGCGCCATCGTGCGCCAGCCGAAAGTGTTCCTGTTCGACGAACCGCTGTCGAACCTCGACGCCAAGTTGCGCATCGCGATGCGGGTCGAGATCCGCAAACTGCAGCGCAGGCTGAACACCACGTCGATCTACGTCACCCACGACCAGCTCGAGGCGATGACGCTCGCCGACATCCTCGTCGTCATGAACGGCGGCCAGGTCGAGCAGGTCGGTAATCCGCTGGCGATCTACCAGAAGCCGGCGACCACCTTCGTCGCCTCCTTCATCGGCGCCCCGCCGATGAACCTGATGCCGCTGCGCGCGGACGAGCTGAAGTCCCAGATCACGGGCGCCGACGGCGCCGGCATTGTCGGGATCCGGCCGGAGGATTTCGTGATCTCGAGCGAGACCGCATCCGGCGGCGTCGCGCTCGGCCTCACCGTCGAGGCGATCGAGCATGTCGGCGCCGAGACCTTCGTCTATGGCAGCCGCCAGCGCGAGGAGCAGGGCGTTGCCGCCAATCCGGGCGAGCTGCCGCCCGGCGAGGTGATCGTCCGGGTTCCCGGCGTCTCGGGTCCCGCCATCGGCGAGCGGATCCGGGCCGTCGCCCCCCGCGACAAGCTGCATCTTTTTACCGCCGACGGCCGCAAGCGCGTCGGGGAGTAACCGATCGGGAAGAATTTACCCCCATGTTGCGGGCGTTTAGGCTGGTTTCGGGGCTGCTTGAACGCTATCCAGATCGCCCCCATATCCCTCACTGACCGGAGGCCAGACGGCCCGCCGGTTGCATGGGGCGCCGCAAGGGCCCCTCAAAGTCGCTTCGAGAGGACTTTGTAATGTCTCGTGTTCCATCGTTGTCCAGTCCGTTCCTTCTGGGATTCGACGAGATCGAGCGTGCGCTCGATCGCGTCGTGAAGGGCGCCGACGGCTATCCTCCGTACAACATTGAGCGGTGCGACCGTACCAACGGGCAGCCTGAACGGCTGCGCATCACGCTGGCGGTGGCGGGCTTCACCCGCGACCAACTCGATGTAACTATTGAGGAAAATCAGCTCGTCATCCGCGGCCGCCAGCAGGACGACAAGGCTCGGCAATACATCCATCGCGGCATCGCCGCGCGCCACTTCCAGCGCACCTTCGTGCTGGCGGAGGGGATGCAGGTGCTGGGCGCGGATCTGAAGAACGGGTTGTTGTCGATTGACCTGGCCAGGCCGGAACCTGAACGGGTCATTAAGACAATCGCTATCAGTGAGCACGAATAATAGAAACAACGAGCGGACTCGACCGCTTATCTGACTGAGGAGTCGAGACCATGAGTGAACTGAGTACCACCACCATCGAATCCGAGAGCGTCACGCCGGAAGCGCTGGCCCATCTGGGCGAAGGTCATATCGCCTATGTGAAGCAGGTCCGCTCCGAGGACGTGCCAGATCTCTTTCCGCAGGCGCCGAAGATCGCGCCGGGCCTCAAACTGTTCGCACTGCACGCTGCCGACGGCACGCCGATCATGCTGACCGACAGCCGCGAAGCCGCGGTCGCGAACGCATGGAGCAACGAGTTGCAGGCCGTCAGCGTCCACTGACGCAAATCTACGGCTGAATTCAGCATCCGCGAATTCAATGCGCGGGCCTGCCTCGTCACCGAGGCGGCCCGCGCGTTTTTCATGGCGATGAGGTCGAGGTGGCGAGCATCGGGCCCATGCTGAGCTGCACCTCGCCGGGCACGTTGTAATCGCGCATCAGCATGCGGTTGTTGCGCAGCCCGCAGGCCTCCCGCTGCACCACGAACATCCAGAGCGCATGGCCGGCCTCCCGCACCAGGAGGCGCCGTGCCTGTTGTGTTGACGTCGACGCTTCATCGCGCGGATGGGCGGCATCGAACTCGCGCAGCCTGGCGAGCGCCTGTTCCAGCACGCGGCCCAAGCGGCCGAGCGCACTCACCCTCTCTTCGGCGAGCTCGTAAGCGAGAACGTCGACGGGAACGCGATCAAGGCGAAAATCGCGGGACATCAGTCATCCCTGGTTCGCACACGCAATGTTGCGCGCGTCCGTCTTCCGGCGTCATCGGCTGGTTGTCAATAGGTGCTCGTGTCTTCGATCGCCAAGCGAAAGCTCGCTCAACGTGAGCAATTCATTGCGCAGCCTTGGGCAGCGGACCATGATCGCGGCTCCATTTCGCTCTGTGCATTTCCGTGCTGTAATAAGTTCCCGCGAGAAACACTGCGACAAGGGAATTTCCAGCAAGAATTATTCGCCGCCAAATCGATTGAAGGAGATGCGACCATGCAGAAGAGCTCGCTGATCAATCTCGTTGCTTCGGTGTCGATTTCCGTCCTCGCGACCGGTGTCGCGATTTCCGCGCAGGACAAGTACAGCCTGCAAGTGCCCAATGGTCTCGCGTTCTCCGAGTTCAGGGGATACGAGGACTGGCCCGTGATCGCGATCAGCGAGAACGAAGGCGTCATCGCCGCGATCCTCGGGAATCCCGCGATGATCGGCGCCTTCCGGGAAGGCATACCCGGCAATGGCAAGCCGTTCCCGGATGGCGCCAAGATGGCGAAGATCCATTGGATCCCGAAGAAGCAGGAGGCGTATCCCGGTCAGCCGACGGTGCCGGGCGCGCAGCACGACGTCGACTTCATGGTCAAGGACAGCAAGAGGTTCGCGGACAGCGGCGGATGGGGATACGGCGCGTTCGAGTATGATCCCGCCTCGGATGCGTTCAGGCCCGCCACCACGGCCGACAATCCGCCCCAGGAAAACGACGCGAAGTGCGGCTATGCGTGCCACACGGTGGTACAGAATCGCGACTACGTCTTCACCGAGTACGGCAAGAGGTAGACACCGGATCGCACGGGCTAGCGTTGCACCAGCCGCGCGCGGATGTCCGGCTTCAGCACCTTGCCGACCTTGGAACGCGGAAGATCGTCCCAGACCTCGATCTGCTTCGGCGTCTTGATGCTGCCGATCTGCTGCTTGACGAAGGCGGCGAGCGTTGACGCATCGACGGTGTGGCCGGCGCGCGGCTGCACCACGGCGACGATCCGCTCGCCCCATTTGTCGTCAGGCAATCCGATGACGGCGCAATCCTGCACCGCCTCGTGGGCACGCAACGCGTTCTCGACCTCGATCGAGTACACGTTGAAACCGCCGGTGATGATCATGTCCTTGGCGCGATCGACGATGTACAGGTAGCCGTCGCCGTCGACGTAGCCGATATCGCCGGTGTGGTGCCAGCCATGCGCCGAAGCCTCGCGCGTGGCCTCCGGGTTCTTGTAATAGCCTTCCATGACCAGCGAGCCGCGCACCACGATCTCGCCGCGCGATCCCGCCGGCAACAGCTTGCCGTCGCCATCCATGATGCCGGCCTGCACCAGCGGGCCGATCCGCCCGGCCGACGAGAGTCGCTCCATCGCGATCGTGCCGTCCGGATTGTAGTGATCGGCGGGCGGCATCATCGAGATCATCATCGGCGCCTCGGTCTGGCCGAACAGCTGCGCCATCGGCCCGATCCGCTTCAGGGCTTCGGCGAGCCGCGTCGCCGAGATCGGTGCCGCGCCGTACCAGAAACATTGCAGCGAGCCGCGATCGGCCGCATCGAGTCCGGGATGATCGAGCAGCATGTAGATCACAGTCGGCGGCAGGAAGGTGTGGGTGACGCGATAGCGCTCGATCAGCGCCAGGAACTCGCCGATGTCAGGGTGGTGCATGATCACGACGCGGCCGCCCAGCGTCATGATCGGAAAACAGAGCACGCCGGCGGCATGCGTCAGCGGCGCCAGCGCGAGATAAATCGGGCGACCCTTGAACGGGTAGCCCATCAGGGTCAGCGCGGTCATCGCCTCGATGTTGCGTCCCGACAGCATCACGCCCTTCGGCTTGCCGGTGGTGCCGCCGGTGCCCGGGATCATCGCGAGATCGTCGATCGTCTCACGCTGATAGACATCATCGGCGAGTCCGCCGAGCCAGCGGTCGAATGACGGCGCGAACGGCAACTCGGCGTCGAGACAGACCAGCGCGCGCAGCTTGGGCAGGTTCTGGCGGACTGCTTCGACCATCGGCGCAAAGCTCGAATGAAACAGCAGCAGGCTGCAATCGAACTGATCGAGAATGAACTTGTTCTCGGCCGCCTCGTTGCGCGGATTGATCGGGCACCACACAGCAGCCGCACGCGAAATGCCGAACACGCAGGCGAAAGCGAGCGGATCGTTGCCGGACAGGATCGCGACCTTCTCGCCGGGAGCGATGCCTGATCGCTCGAGGCCGCGTGCGATGCGACAGCTCAACCGCTGCACCTCGCCGTAGCTGAGATCGCGGCCGTCCATAGTGAGGCACGGCGCGTCGGCGCCGAGCGAGGCACCCTTATCGAGATAATCGATGAAGCGCATGGCAGGTCTCGCGCAAGAGGCGGGTGACGCGCTACGCGTCACCCGCGGGAGGAGCGTTTTCGAGCAAAACGAAAACGCTTCAGGGAACGGAGTGTTGCGCCCCGATCCGATCGGGGCTCAAGCTCAGTCATGCACGGTCAGGACCGGCTTGCCGACCAGGCCGAAACTGCGCAATTGCCCGAGCAGCTCGCGATGGCCGAACGCCTGACAGGCGGAGGCGAAGCCTACGCGCTTGGGCGGCTGCTGCAGCAGGTGCGCGGCAGCATAGGCCTGCAGCATGCCGGTCTGCTTGTAGTTGCTGTTGCCGTAGATGACGCAGTGCGCGCGCCCCAGCGGGCCGGAGGCATACACCGAATCCAGCGACTTGTTGACGCGCGGGTTCTCGCGCGGCGGCATGGTGTTCATCACGCCGGCAGCGGTCTGCGCCAGCGCGGCGTAGCGCTCGTCGGGCTTCATGTCCTTGATCGCCTCCAGCGCTGCGGCGACGATCTGCGGCACGCCCAGCATGAGCGCACGATTGAACACGCCGCCCAGCACCTTCACGTTGGCGACGCGCGGATCCTGCTTGAACCACACCGGGTGCGAGGTGCCGCCCCAAGGCAGCGCCAGCGCCAGCTCGTGCTGGCCGGGGATGGCGAGGTTGTAGAGGCCGGCATCGGGCTGATGCTCGACGTATTTGTTCTGCTCCAGGTAGTACGCCTTGGCCATCGCGGCGTTGACCAGAATGGTCTGCGTCGAGGCGATGGTCGGGCTCCCGCCCCAGAACACGGCGATATCGAGCGTGTCGAGGCCGGGCGTCTCAAGGCATAGCTGCGCGGCGATCTCGCCGGTGGTGTACATCTGCGCGATGCCCGGCGCCAGCAGCAGGCCGGCATTGGCGAACTTCGTACCAAACTCCTGCTCGAGCGTGATCAGCCAGTCCTGCTCGCCGGTCGTGTCGGTGTAGTGGCACCTGGAAGCCAGGCAGGCCTGCACCACCTCGCCGCCGAACTTGGCGAAGGGGCCCACGGTGTTGAGCACCACCGAGGCGCCCTTGAACAATTCAGTCAGCGCGGCCACGGTGTGCGGCACCGACACCACCTCGTAGTCGGCGGTCTCGATGCCGGCCACGTTCGATTTCATCGCGGCGTCGAGCTTCTCGGCGCTGCGGCCGGCGGCGATGAAGGGGATGTTGTACTCGCGCAGATATTCGCAGACCAGCCGGCCGGTATAGCCGGAAGCGCCATAGACGATGACGGGCTTCTTCTCGCTCATTGCGATCCTCCGAAATGCTTGTTGTCGGCCTTGTTGCTACATGCCCATGCCGCCATCGACCGGCAGGCCGATGCCGGTGATGAAGCGCGCATCGTTCGAGCACAGGAACACGGCGGCGTCGGCGATGTCGGAGACCTCCGCGAGCTTGCCGAGCGGCGTCTGCTCCACCACCGAACCGACCGCGGCGTTGACGTCGGGCGCGAGACCGATCTTCACGATGTCATTGGCGAGCTGCAGGCCCATGTCGGTCGGGATCAGGCCGGGATAGATACAGTTGACGCGCACGCCATAGCCGAGCTTGCCGGCTTCCATCGCGCCAACGCGCGTCATGCGGTCGACCGCGGATTTGGTGCCGGAATAGACCGCGATGCTCGGAAACGCGATCGTCGCCGCCACCGAAGCGATGTTGACGACCGCGCCGCCCTTGCCCGCGGCGCCGCCCGGCCGCATCGCGCGGAAGGCGTGCTTCATGCCGAGCACGGTGCCGACGATGTTGACGTCGCACATGCGGCGCGCGTCCTCGGCCTTGATGTCGGCAACCAGCGAGGTGATCTCGATCCCGGCATTGTTGATCAGGATGTCGAAGCCGCCGAGAGTTTCGACCGTCGCTGCGGCGGCCCGCTCCCATTGCGCATCGTCAGTGACGTCGAGCTTGACGAAGCCGGTCTTCACCCCGGCCTTGGCGATCTCGGCGGCGCTGGCCTTGCCGGCGTCGTCGAGAATATCGCCGATCATGACCGCGGCGCCGGACCGCGCCAATGCCTGCGCGATCGCCGCGCCAATCCCCCGGGCGCCGCCGGTGACCAGGGCTTTCCTGCCTTCAAGGCTCTTCCCACTCATGACGTAGTCCTCCCTTTGCTTGCCGATTGATGGTGGTGCTGACAGAGGCAGCGCGGGCCGGGGCCTGCGCATTTGGAGCGCATTGATGGTCGCGGCCGGCCTCGGCAGGGCGCAGCGTTGGCGCGCCCCGGCGGTGCGTTTCCTCCTGGTTTGTCGATTGGTCAGCCGTCTTGACGGTTGTCCAAATTATTTCGCCAACCCTCGTCCAGGAACTTGACACTTGTCAAGTCTGAATTTGACAAGTGTCAAAGAGGATGGTTGTGAAGAGATGGAGCGCGCCGCGGTCGTCGCGGTATAGTTGCTCGAGGGAAGAAGCAGAGGAAAGGCACGGAATGGCGCGGCAAGCGACAGGGGCGGCCCAACGCGTGGCTGTGGCGGCCGAGGCGCTGCGCGACGAGAAGTTCAACGCGCGGCGCGTCGAGCTCGCAGAGGCCGCGCTGGAAACGCTTGGCGAGCTCGGCTTTGCGCGCACCAGCCTGCGCGAGATCGCGCAGAACTCCGCATTCACGCACGGCGTGTTTCACTACTACTTCAGCGACAAGCTCGACCTGATCTGCTGCTGCGTCCGTCACTACAAGGCGAAATGCGTGACGCGCTATGACGAGGTGGTGACGACAGCACGCAGCCGCGACGAATTGACCGAAGGCTTCCTCGCCAAGCTCGCGGCCACGCTCGAGAACGAAGCGCGCATGCATCGGCTCTGGTACGATCTGCGCTCGCAGGCGATGTTCGAACCGGCGTTCCGGAAGGACGTGCTCGAGATCGACAAGAGCCTGGAAGCGATGATCTGGCGGATCGCCACGCGCTACGCCGAGCTCGGCAACAAGCGGCCGGCATCGTCGCCGGCGGCGCTTTATGCGCTGTTCGACGGCCTGTTCCAGAGCGCGCTGCTCCGGCATCTCGCCAATGACGAGAAGGCCGTGCCCGATCTGCTCGACGAAGTCCGCCGTCTGCTGCCGACGATCTGCTGAGAGAATCGCGAACGATTCGACTCCAACCTCCCCTTGAAAAGGGGAGGTCGCTTTGCTCGCCAGAGCAAAGCGGGTGGGGATTCGCAATCTCCACATACAGCGTCGCCTGCGGCTGACCCCCATCCCGACCTTCCCCCTTTCAGGGGGAAGGAGAAGACGGACCTGTACGGATGGAGCTTCGTAGCCCGGATTGCGCTTCGCTCCATCCGGGCTACGGAGATTGAAACGATCGCGCATTGATGTGCGCCACCGCGTGGCGCGCAGTCTATGTCCTGGTGACAATTGCGCGAACGAATTCGCGAATGCAGATGACTACGCCGCGCTCGCCGGCGGCAGCGCGAGCACCGAGTAGATCGCTTGGGCGTCGCGCGAGGCACGCAGCTTCTTGGCGACGTCCTGGTCGCGCAGCAGGCGGGCGATTCGCGCCAGCGCCTTGAGATGGTCGGCGCCGGCGCCTTCCGGTGCCAGCAGCAGGAAGATCAGGTCGACCGGCTGGCCGTCCATCGCCTCGAAATCGATCGGGCGTTCGAGGCGGGCGAAGAAGCCGAACAGCTTCTCCAGCTTGGGCAGCTTGCCGTGCGGAATGGCGACGCCATAGCCGACCGCCGTGGTGCCGAGCTTCTCGCGCTGCAGCAGCACCTCAAAGATGGCGCGTTCGTTCTGCCCGGTCAGAGCGGAGGCACGCGCGGCGAGTTCCTGCAGCGCCTGCTTCTTGCTGATGACTTTCAAAGCCGGGAGAATCGCCTCGGGTGCGACCAAATCGGTAATCGGCATTGGGACGTTCCGAGGTGAATGACCGTCAGGTTGCGAAATAGGCTTTACAGCGGCGGCGTCAAGAAGATGAGGTGGGATGCGGGCTTAGCCCGGGTCCGGTTGGCAGGGCTTCTACTCCAACGTATCGGCGGTGCCAACACCTGCGAACCCTGTTCCGCCCCCCTTGTTCCTGGAGGCGGCGGACCATAAGCAGGGCTGGCTTCGGACGTCAATGCCATCTGCCAACTATCCTCAAGGGCTCGCCGCCGGCGGATCGACCCAGCCGACATTGCCGTCCGTACGGCGGTAAATGATGTTCAACCGGCCGCTGCCGCCATGCTGGAACACCAGGCAGGAGGCGCCGGTCAGATCGAGCTCCATCACGGCTTCGCTGACCGACAGCCGCTTCAGCGCGGTGGTTGCCTCGGCAATGATCACCGGGCTGTATTCGGTGACCTCGTCCTCGTTCTCGGGCGCCTCGATGACGTAGCTCGGCGCGTCGAGCCCGACGCCGTTCAATTCGGCAAGCGCGGCAGTCGCGGCGTAGGTCTTGCGGGCGGAACGATCCTTGAGCCTGCTTTTGTAGCGGCGCAGACGCTTCTCGATCATCAGGAGCGCGGCGTCGGCGCTGGCATAGGCGTCGGTGGCATTGGATTCGGCTTCCAGCGTGATGCCGGAATCCAGATGCAGCGCGCAATCGGTTCGGAAGCCGAAGCCATCCTTGCTCAGCGTGATGTGACCCGAATAGTTGCCATCAAAATACTTTCGCAGGACCTCGTCGGTGCGCTCGCTGACGCGCGCGCGAAGCGCCTCGCCGATGCTGATGCTCTTTCCCGAGATTCGAAGGGTCATTTGATGCCTCAATTGCTGGATGCCTCGATCACTCTTGCAGGAGCATGATGCTTGCTGGGCTTCCGGTTACCTCCCCTTCTGGACGACGCTCGACCTGGAAAGATTGAGACTATCCCGATTTGGCGCGAACGCAACGAGCGCATGGCCCGCTCCGTACCCGGATGGGGTCACGCTCAAGAAGTAACCTAAACGGGGGCTGTATCGCGCGACCGGTCGGACGAGGAGGCAGGAGCCGAAAGGGCATTACCGAGCATGCTCTGTTTGTCACGGCGGCGCTGCACCGAGGATGGTATCCGCATCGCTTCGCGATATTTCGCGACGGTGCGGCGGGCGATATCAATGCCCGAGGCGCGCAAACGTTCCACGATCGTGTCGTCGGACAGGATCGCCGACGGCGCCTCGCCGTCGATCAATTGCTTGATGTGGTGACGCACCGCCTCGGCCGAATGCGCCTCGCCGCCGTCGGCCGACGCGATCGAGGCGGTGAAAAAATACTTCAATTCAAAACTGCCGCGATTGGTCGCCATGTATTTGTTGGCGGTGACGCGCGACACCGTCGATTCATGCATCTGGATCGCGTCCGCGACCGCCTTCAGATTGAGCGGCCGCAAATGCGCGACGCCATAGGTGAAGAAGCCGTCCTGCTGGCGGACGATTTCGGTCGCGACCTTCAGGATGGTGCGGGCGCGCTGATCGAGCGCGCGGACCAGCCAGGTCGCGTTCTGCAGGCAGTCGGTGAAGTACGACTTGTCACCGTCCTTGCGGATCGTCTTCGACAGCTCAGCGTAATAGGTCTGGTTGACCAGAACGCGCGGCAGAGTGTCGCTGTTGAGCTCGACATGCCAGCCGCCGTCGGGACCCGGACGCACATAGACGTCGGGCACCATGGTTTGCGTCCGCGCGGTGCCGAACTTCAGCCCGGGCTTCGGATCGAGCCGGCGGATCTCGGCGATCATGTCGGTGATGTCTTCGTCGTCGACACCGCAGAGCTTTCGCAAGGCCGCGATGTCGCGCTTGGCGAGCAGGTCGAGATGCTCGACCAGCGCCTGCATTGCCGGATCGTAGCGATCGAGCTCACGCAGCTGGATCGCGAGGCATTCGCTCAGGTTTCGCGCGCATACGCCCGGCGGATCGAATTTCTGCAGCACCGCGACGACCTCGTCGACCGCTTGCTGCGACGCACCGAGCCGCTCGGCGGCCTGGCCGAGATCGGCCGGCAGGTAGCCGGCGTCGTCGACCAGGTCGATCAGATACTGCCCGATCATGCGCTGCGCCGGCGCCGAGAACGCCACCGCGAGTTGTTCGGCGAGGTGGTCGGCAAGCGTCAGCTCGGCGGCCACGAAAGCTTCGAGATTGTACTCGTCGTCGCTGGAGGCGCCGCCGCCCCATTCGGTGTAGACCGATGGCGGTGCATCCTGCGCGGCGCGCGCTGCCGCTTCCGCCGGCTCCTCGGAAAACACGTTGTCGAGGCGGGTATCGAGCGTCTGCTCGATCTCGGCGCGGCTGCCGAGGTCGCGGTTCAGCCATTCCTCCTGGCCGGGCTCGAAGGCGGCCTCGCCGCCTGGGCCTGCGGCCATGTCGGAGACGTCGCCATCGTCCCCATAGCTGCTGGAACCATCGGAATCGCCATAGTCCGGCCGCTCCATGGCGGGCTCGCCCGCCACCGGCGGCTCCGGCCCGTCGGCGGCCCGCTCCAGCAGCGGATTGCGCTCCAGCTCTTCCTCGACAAAGGCCGACAGGTCCAGGTTCGACAGTTGCAGCAGCTTGATCGCCTGCATCAGCTGCGGCGTCATCACCAGCGACTGCGACTGGCGGAACTCTAGTCTTTGGGTCAGCGCCATGGAGGCAAGAACGATCCTAAAAGTTGGCTCGATTCTTGCTTATATTAGTCCGAAGCCCTTGTACACGGCTTGACGGATCGGAAAATAGCGCTAGAGGCGGAATTCCTCGCCAAGGTAAAGCCGACGTACATCGGGATCATTAACGATCTCCTCCGGGCTTCCCTCAGTCAAGATTTCACCGGCATAGACGATGTAGGCGCGATCGGTCAGGCCGAGCGTCTCGCGGACATTGTGGTCGGTGATGAGCACGCCGATGCCGCGGTTGGTGAGATGGCGGACAAGGTCCTGGATGTCGCCGACCGCGATCGGGTCGATGCCGGCGAACGGCTCGTCGAGCAGCATGTAATTGGGGCGCGTCGCCAGCGCGCGCGCAATCTCGACGCGGCGGCGCTCGCCGCCGGACAACGCGATCGACGGGCTCTTGCGCAGCCGCGTGATGTTGAACTCGTCGAGCAGCGAATCCAGCTCGTGCTCGCGCTTCTTCTTCGAGGGCTCGACCACCTCGAGCACGGCGCGGATGTTCTGCTCGACCGACAGGCCGCGGAAGATCGAGGCTTCCTGCGGCAGATAGCCGATGCCGAGGCGCGCGCGCTGATACATCGGCAGCTTGGTGACGTCGTGTCCGTCGAGTTCGATGGCGCCGCGATCGGCCTTGATCAGCCCGGTGATCATGTAGAACACGGTGGTCTTGCCGGCGCCGTTGGGCCCGAGCAGGCCGACCGCCTCGCCACGGCGCACATAGATGCTGACGCCGCGCACGACTTGGCGGCTGCCGAAACTCTTTTCCACGCTATGCACAGCCAGATAACCCGGCCGCTTGATGAGCTGCGGCGCGGCGGGCGCGCTGTTCCGGGCCGGCCTCGCACGCGCCGGCGCGGGCGCTGCTCCCGGTTGGGCTCGCGGCAGCTCGACGCCGGGAGCCGACGCGGCGCGCGCCATCGGCGGCGCATCACGCACCGGAGACGTCAGCATCTCGCCGAACTGGTCATCGAGCGCCGTGATGTCGTCATGCGAGCGCGCAAATCCGGTACTGCGTTTCGCAGAGCGCCGCCGGAACATGCCGAGAAAATCCACCATCCCCGCTTCGCTTCAGCCTTTCACGGTGATCCCGCGACCTTGCCTGCGCATCGATCGATTCGCATGCGACGCCGCAAGCATGAGCCGGAAATCTGAATACCGGCCTTCCCGCGCGACAAAAGCGGACGCGTTTGCGCGGAGATCATGCTCGAACAACACGGCAAAGCGCGATCACCCGCGCCTTGAATGAATGGATGCCCCTGTCCCGGCCAACATAATTCCCCCTCGAGGCGCATTGTTCAGCCGGGCCGCTGCAGTAGATACAGTCTCGCCCCGCCGGCTTCAACCTCGCGGCGGCAGAATATTATCTAACTAATTGATTCTGCTTGACCTTACGTGAGGCTTACTTGGACTTGCCGCCTGGAATCAGCTGCAGCGGCGACGGGGCCGGGGCTGAGCCGGGGGCGGCCGGCGCGCCGCACTTGCCGCTCTGTCCGCCCGGCGACTGGATGAACAGGCCCTGCACCTTGCCATTGTCGGCTTCGACGCGCGAGACGCCGGTGGTCATGTCGACCAAAAGGCGGTCGCCGCGCAGCACATTCTGGCACTGGGTCAGCACCACCTGGCTGCCGCCGCCGCCGAGCATCGTGATCAAATTGGTCTTGGTGTCGAAGATCGCGGTCTCGCCGGTGACGACCTGGTCCTTCTGGGTGACGACGACATTACCCTTTGCCTCCAGCCGCTTGATCGAGGAGGCGCCGCCGGGGCCGGGTGTTGCCGACTGCATCGGCGCGGCACCCTTGGCGGCTGCCCCCTTGGTGCCGGTCGGGGCGGGCGCCGGCGCCTGGGTCGATTTATCCTCGTAGAACACGACCAGCGTCTTCGACGTCATGGTGGTGTCGCCCTGCACGACCTTCACATTGCCGGCGAAGGTCGCCTCCTTTTTCTTGTCGCGCATTTCCAGCGAGGCGGCCTCGATCTGGATCGGCTGGTCGCGGTTCTGCGAGAAGCCCTGCATGGCGTTGGGCACGCCGCTCATCGAGCCCTGCGCGAACGCAGCACTCGCGGCGAAAAGCGCGAACAGGAACGCCGCAATTGCCATGCCGTGCGGAAAACGTCTCATCATCAAAATCATTTCGTGTTGGCGGACTTGCGTGGCTTCGGTGACGGCGGCGGCGGCGGCGGTGGAGCGGCCTCGGCCGGCGGGGCGGCATTGTTGTCGCCGAGCTTGTCGAGATTCATCACGACATTGCCTTCGAACCGCACCAGCTCGCCGCTGTTGTAGATCCGAAGCCTGTCGGCGGTGAGCGTGCCGTCGAGCAGCTTGACGTCGACATGCTCGTCCGACGACACGTTGCCTTTGTTGATGTCGACGAAGGCCTGCGTCAGCCGGGCCTCATAGCCGGTGGACGACTGCAGGAAGATGTCCTGGCGCAAGTCGAGCAGCTGCTTCTTGTTGTCGAAGAAGCCGGTGCGCGCATCCATCGTCACCGTCGACTGATCCTGTTGCGCCACCTTGGCGCGGATCGTCTTCAGCTCGACATGGTCAGGATCGGTGACGTCCTGGATCGCCGCCTTGGCCCACATTTCATAAGGCCGTCCGTCGTTGGAGAAGCCGGCGATATGCGGCGCTTCCATCGTGATCTTGGTGCCGGACACGACGAGGTTATCCATCTCGAGCGGCAGCTTGGGGATCAGGTCGTGGAACGGATTGAAGAGCGCGATGTAGATGACCACGGCCATCGCCAGGCCGACCATCGCGGGCACCGCGACGCGCAGGATCCGCACCATGCGGCTGTGCCGCGCGGCGGCGGCAAAGCGCGCCTCGAGGCCCGTGACATAGGCTGGATTCTGAACCGAGTTCACCTGAGCTCCAGAGGCGCGAAACTGCCCCTATTCTAGCCGGAGCCGCCCAAATATGCAGCCCGGACCTCGCCTCGCGCCCCCGCACCGGACCACGCGTGAACAGTTTGGCCGAAACGGGGCGGAACTGCCCCGGCCGCGACGAATTCGGCGCGCATCATGAATGGGCGAAAATGTCCTCGGCCTCCCAGCCGTCGAGATCGAGCCTGGCGCGGGCAGGGAGGAAGTCGAAGCAGGCCTGGGCGAGATCTGTCCGCCCCTCGCGCGCGAGCATGACATTCAATCTGTCGCGCAGCGCATGCAAATGCAGCACGTCGGAGGCGGCGTAGGCGAGCTGGGCCTCGCTGAGGCTTTGCGCGCCCCAGTCGCTGGACTGCTGCTGCTTCGACAATTCGACGTTCAGCACCTCGCGCACCAGATCCTTCAGGCCGTGGCGATCGGTGTAGGTGCGCGACAGCCGCGAGGCGATCTTGGTGCAATAGACCGGCGTCGGCATCACGCCGAACGTGTTGTAGAGCACCGCGACGTCGAACCGTGCGAAATGGAAGATCTTGGTGATGCCGGGATTGGCGAGCAGCGCCTTCAGGTTCGGCGAATCGATGTGGCCCTTCGGAATCTGGATCACGTCGGCGGTGCCGTCGCCGTTCGACATCTGCACCACGCAGAGCCGGTCACGGTGCGGATGCAGCCCCATGGTCTCGGTGTCGATCGCCACCGAGTCGGTGTAGCGGGACAGATCGGGCAGGTCGCCGCGATGCAGGCGGATGGTCATGCTGTCAAAAACCTCATCGAATCGCCGTCGGAATAATCCGCCGACAGGCGAGCATGCGCCAGTCTTCGGATCGCACGGGCATCGGGTCCGGTCAGGACCGGACACGAACAGCGGAAATCCTCAATTGTTCCGGCACAGATAGCTCAGGGTGTACCGCCATTGTGCAGCGGAGACAATGGGTTGCTATCCCGCCGCGCGCCCCCACGAGGGCGCGCCATCACTGCCAGCTGACGCGGAGGCCGAAGCGGCCGGTGATGTCCTCGCGATGGAGGCTGTCCACCGAGGTCGTGTAGCCCGCGCTCGCATAGGCGCTGATCGTGCGATTGAGCTGCGCGGAGACGCCGGCACCGATCTCGACGGCGGTGCCGCGGCTTTGCACGCCGATCAGGTCTGTCGTCGCGAACGCGATGCTGCGGTCATTCGCGGCCGTGTGCCAGAGATTGGCCTCGAGATAGGGACGCAATTCGGCCGTGCCGACGACGAAGGTTGAGGGAATGCGCACGCCAAGCCGCCCGGTCAGCGTATCGGCACTGCCGAGCGCGACGCTCGAAAACATGTCGTTGAAGCTGTCGAACGACTGCCGCTGCCAGATCAGTTGCGCCTGCGGCTCGATCGCAAGAAAACTGTTCAGCGGGATCGGCGCGCCGGCTTCCAGCGACGCAGCGACGCCTGTGCCCGATACCCGTGCGCCGACCTGACGATCCGACTGCGGGCTTGCGCCGTAGAAACTGCCCATCAACACGGCGTCGACATACCAGCCCGAGGGGCCGACATGGGTCCAGTAGCCGCCGACATTCTGGCTGTCGATCGAGAGCGTGCCGGTGCGGACATCGTTCAGCCCGAGCGCGAAGCCGTTGATGGTGCCGCTGGCCCAGCCATACGCATAGAAGAAGCCGGCGCGATCATGATGCTCGGGCGCGGACTGGAAGCGCAGGATGTCGACGCCGACCTGCACGCCGGCCATGGTGCCGTCGAAGGCGGGGCTGACCGTGCCGGCCCAGCTCTGCGAGCTGTGCGAACCATAGGCACGCGCCCACGCCGCCGGCTGTTCGCCGCCGCTGGTCAGCAAGGCCTGATCGCCCTGGCGCTGATGGAAGGTGCCGAGCGTCGCCAGCCCGAGCTTTTGCGCCACCTGCGGCAGCGCCGAATAGACCGACACCTCTTCACGGTAGAGCTGGACCGGCGCGGCGCCTGCCGGCGGCGGCGTCAGCGACGACAGATCCTCCGCAGGCAGCCCCGGAGGCGGCGGCACCACGTTGGGCGATGAAGGTGGCGCCGGTGCAGGCGCAGCCGGGGGCGCAGGCGAGGCCGTGCCGGGCAACAATGTCGAGCGCAGATACCAGTTGTTGGCGCTGCCGGCGGAGACGCCGCCGCGGAACAGCAGATATTCGTGCGCGCCGGCCATGACGGCGTTGGAGAGGCCGAATGCGCCCGCAGCCGTGGTGCCGCCGTTGACGGCCTGCACCACCATGATGCCGTCGGCGGTGGTCAGTGCGCCCGCGCCGCCGGCATTGGTGACGGTCACCGCGGTCGAGCCCGACGCATTGCCGCCGGAGATGACGAGCCGATCCGACGGCGAACCATCGCCACCGAGCACGGTGCGCAGATAGAGCCCGCCGCCATTGCCGACATAGTTGCCCGCGATCGTCAGGCTGTTCGCGGCGGTGGCGCCGCCGTTGGTCAAATTGATCACGCCGGCATTGGTGACGGTGATCGGCGGGCCGCCCGGAAACGGCGTGATCGACGGATTGGCGCCATTGCCCGCCAGCAGGCTGGTGCCGGCCGCGATCGACACATTGCCGGTCAGCGACGTCTGCAGCGTCAGCGAACCGCTGTTGATGAAGGTGTTGGCGAAGGTGCCGGTACCGGCCCAGGTCCAGTCATTGCCTTCCATCGTCAGCGTCTGGAATCGCGCGAACGCATTGTCGACCGTGCCGCTGCCTTGCAGCCGCACCTGGTTGTTGCCGCCGCCGCCATCGGCAAGGCCAACGATCTGCGAGCCGGTTTGCAGGATCATGGTCACGGCACCGCCGCCGCCCGCGAGCGCCGTGCCGCCGTTGCCGGCGATCAGGCCGGCATTGACGACGGTGGTGGCGCCGTTGAGCGTGCGGATCGCGGGTCCCGCCTGGCTGATGATCTTGCCGCCGGCGAGGTTCTCGATGCGGGCGGTGAACGACGATCCGGCGGTGTTGGAGAACACGCCGTCGGCATTGACGCCGCGTGCCTCGATCGTGCCGCTGTTGCGCAGGACGCCGGCATTGCCTTGCATGAACACGGTGTTGTTGGCGGTGCCGCCCGCGTCGCCACCGGTCGTCAGCAGCGTGCCGGTATTGGTGATGGTCGCAAACTGGCCGGCGGAGAAGATCGCACGGGCGCCTGCGCCGGCCGTGGTGATGGTGCCGCTATTGGTGAAGGTGTTGCTGTCGCCGGTCTGCACAAAAAGGCCGTGCGATTGCGGGCCCTGGGTGGTGATCGTCCCGGTATTGATCAGCGTGTTGTTGTTGTGCTGCGTGAGACCGGTGATGGCAAGGCCGCGCGAGGTGCCGTTCTGCGTCGTGATCGTGCCGTTGTTGATCAGCGTGTTGCCGTTACTGCTGGCGGCGATCGCATTGCTGCCGGCGCCCGAGGTCGTGATCACGCCCGACGCGCCGTTGGTGAAGACATTGCCGTCGCCGCTGCCGAAGATGCCGGTGCCACCGCCGCTGATGGTCAGCGCGCCGTTGTTGGTGGCGGCGCTGCTGGAGACAAGGCCGATCGCGGTCGCTCCGGCGCCCGGCGTGATGCCGGCGCCCTGCAGCACGTTCACGGTGACGTTCGAGCTGCCGGCAACGGCCTGCACGCCGGTCGGCGAGGGATTCGGCGCTGCGGTCGAGCAGGTTACTGTCTGCCCGCTCGCTGGCGCGAGACTGTCGCAGGCCGCAAACGCCGGGGACGCGGACAACAGACAACCGCCGCCCAAGGCCGTGCACGACAGGATCGCCGCGAGCCGCGAGGAAACCATGCCCCTACTCCACCGCCGGCGCGAAGCCGAGCCCCCGGCCTCGCCGCCATCTGCTACCCCGCCCCGCTCTCAGCTCCGCTGATCCGCTCCGTTCAAGCTTGAAACGATTTGCAGCGACCTGTTGCGCGGTCGCCACAGACGGAACCATGAGATGCATCGGCGCGATTCACATCCTTGACGTGCGTACTCTTCCAAGGTTGTGAAGTACAGCATTCACCCGTTGCAGTTATTGACCGACACAACCGGAAACAATCGCCATGGTGTCTCGGGTGCGCCGCTGCCCCCATCTTCTCGCCAAGTTCGACGTGGCCACGCGGCCAAGTCGGAGCCAAGTCATTGCCGCTACGCGTTCGATTTCGAGGGAACTGTTGCTCGCGCGCCCCATGAAATCCGGCCGCGCCTTCCCTATCTGTTGCCGGCCAGCACCGGCATCCCCAATGAAATGAGCCTTATGTCCGACCAGATCATCGCTGCGCCGATCGACGACGACCAGCAGGAGCGCGGCTTCTCGCGCTACCAATCGTTCCTGATCGCGCTGCTCGCCTTCACGCAATTCACGCTGATCCTCGATTTCATCATCATGTCGCCGCTCGGCGCCATCCTGATGCCGTCGCTGAACATCACGGCCGGGCAATTCGGCGTCGCGGTCTCGGCCTACGCGTTCGCGGCCGGCATTTCCGGCGTCCTCGCCGCCGGCTTTGCCGATCGCTTCGACCGCAAGCGGCTGCTGCTGTTCTTCTATGTCGGCTTCATGCTTGGCACCGTGCTCTGCGCGCTGGCGCAGAATTTTCACGTGCTGCTGCTCGGCCGCATCGTCACCGGCATTTTCGGCGGGGTGATCGGCTCCGTCGTGCTTGCCATCGTCACCGACCTGTTCCCGCTGCAACAGCGCGGCCGCGCCATGGGCGTGCTGCAGACGGCGTTCGCCGCGAGCCAGGTGCTCGGCGTTCCGGCCGGCCTGTTCCTGGCCAATCACTTTAACTGGCACATCTGCTTCGTGGCCATCGTCGGCCTGTCGATTGTCGCGATCGCGGCGATTGCAATCGCGATGCATCCGGTCGATGCCCATCTCAAATTGCAGCACGACAGCAATCCGTTCCGCCATCTGATCGCGACCGTGGGGCAGCCGCGCTACACGCTGGCCTTCCTGGTGACCACGCTGCTCGCGACCGGCGGCTTCATGCTGATGCCGTTCGGCAGCGCCTTCACCGTGCATAATCTCGGCATCGACATCGTCCACCTGCCGACGATCTATCTCGTCTCAGGCCTGTTCAGCATCATCATCGGGCCGCTGGTCGGCCGCGCCAGCGATGCGTTCGGCAAATATCCGACCTTCGCATTCGGCTGCGTGGTGACCGTGATCATGGTGCTGATCTACACCAACCTCGGCCACGTCTCGCTGCTGACCGCGATCGTGGTCAATGTCCTGATGTTCATCGGCATCTTCTCCCGCATGATCCCGTCGCAGGCGCTGATGTCGGCGATTCCCGACGCCAGCCAGCGCGGATCGTTCAGCGCGATCTCGGCATCCGTGCAGCAGCTGTCGGGCGGGCTCGGCTCGGTCTTTGCGGCGGCGATCATCGCGGAAAATCCCGACGGTTCGCTGCTGCATTTCGACCGGCTGGGCTACATCGTCGTCGCAACCACCATCATTTCGATGATCGCGATGTATTTTGTGCAGCGGCCGATCGCACGGCGTGCTGGGCGGCGGATCGTGTGACGGCAGGCGCGGCGGCCCGCTCCGACGACGCTGGTTGGCGGCGATATTTGGGCGCCGCCGCCACCTACGGTTCATCCCGTGATATCGTAAGGCGATGATGGATCAGGTCGTGCAGCCCGGCATTATCGAAATTGCGATCGAGCCCAGGTCGAAAGCTGACAACGAGAAGCTTATGGCGGCACTCGCCGAGCTGAGGATTCGTCGTTCCACGTCCGCCGATCATGAGTCCGGCCAAATCATCCTGAAGGGCGTCAGCGAGCTCCAGCTCGACAACAAGATTGATCTCTTGAAGCATGCCTACGGCATCGACGCACGTATCGGTGCACCGCAGGTCGCGTTCCTCGAGCGCGTCACCCGCCGGGTCGAGCACAGCTACACTCACAAGCGGCAGAGCGGAGGCGCCGGCCAGTTCGCGGCCGTCACCCTCGTGGTCGAGCCGAACGAGCCGGGCAAGGGCTACGCGTTCGAATCGAAGATCGTCGACGGCGCGGTGCCGAAACAGTACGTCCCCGGCATCGAGGGGGTTTCGTGAGCGTCTTGCCCTCGGGCGTGGTCGCCGGCTTCCCCGTGGTCAACGTCAGGGTGCAACTGACCGACGGCAAGTTCCACGACGTCGACTCGTCGGCACAGGCCTTCGAGATCGCCGCCCGCGCCTGCTTCCGCGAGGCGCTGCAAATGGGCAAGTCAGTGCTGCTCGAGCCGATCATGAAGGTCGAGGTGGTGACGCCAGAGGATCGCTTGGCTGCTGTCATGCACGACCTGCGCCTGCGCCGTGGCAATATCCAGAATCAAATCGCACACAACGACGGCATTGCCATCACGGCAATGGTGCCGCTGCTGAACATGTTCGGCTATACGAATGGCCTGCGTGCCGCAGGCCAGGACCGTGCGACCTTCACCATGCAGTTCGATCACTACGCCGAGGCGCGGCCGAACGATGACGACCCGCCGTTCGGTCCGGCGATGGGAATGCGTGCCTAGGTGCTGGGCGAACCCGAGACGCAGAAAGCCCGCACTGTGGCGGGTTACGGCTTCGCCGCACCCACCCTCCGGATACTGAACGATTTCAATCGCTTAAAAGGGGGTGGTGCCCAGGAAAGGACTCGAACCTTCACGGCCGTTAAGCCACTGGCACCTGAAGCCAGCGCGTCTACCAATTCCGCCACCTGGGCATGTGGAGCGGCTTAGTAAGGATCGGTTGCGCGCTTGTCAAATTCGCGATTGGAAATTCAAATACCCTGTACAGGATAAGGCCGATGGCGTATCGCCAGACGGTTAACCCACGTCAATCGCTCTCGAATCCCACAGGAATCACCCCATGGCATCGAACCTGGACACGCTCGTCACGGTCTTCGGCGGATCGGGTTTTCTGGGGCGGAACGTGGTCCGGGCGCTCTGCAAGCGCGATTACCGCGTCCGAGTCGCGGTGCGGCGGCCTGAACTGGCCGGCCACCTGCAGCCGCTCGGCCGTGTCGGGCAGATTCATGCCGTCCAGGCCAATGTGCGCTATCCGGCCTCGGTCGAGGCGGCGATGCGTGATTCGCATATCGCCATCAACCTGGTCGGCATCCTGGCCGAGGGCGGCGGGCAGAGCTTCGATGCCGTGCAGGTGAAGGGTGCCGAGAGCATCGCCAAGGCGGCGGCCGCTGCCGGCGGGCGGATGGTCCATGTCTCGGCGATCGGGGCCGACGCGGATTCGCCCTCGAGCTATTTCCGCGCCAAGGCGGAGGGCGAGGCGGCGGTGCTGGCGGCCTTGCCACAAGCCACCATCATGCGGCCGTCGCTGCTGTTCGGGCCCGAGGATCAGTTCACCAACCGCTTTGCGGCGCTGGCACGGATGTCGCCGGTGCTGCCGCTGGTCGGCGGCGGGGTCAACACGGTGCAGCCGGCCTATGTCGGCGACGTCGCGGTCGCCGTGGCCAATGCCGTGGACGGCAAGGCGAAGCAGGGCGCAGCTTACGAGCTCGGCGGGCCGGAAGTGCTAACCATGCGCGAGGTGATGCAGATCATCCTCAAGATCACCCAGCGCGATCGCATGCTGGCGCCGCTGCCGTTCGGCCTCGCCAAGTTCCAGTCGTACTTCCTGCAGTTCGCGCCGGGGCCGTTCACGCTGACCCCGGACCAGGTCGAGATGCTGCGTTCGGACAATGTGGTGTCCGACGCCGCCAAGGCCGCCGGCCTGACCTTCGCAGGCCTCGGCATCTCGCCGGATTCGATGGAAGCGATTGCCCCACAATATCTCTGGCGCTTCCGCGCCACCGGTCAGTTCCAGAAGAAAAGCGCGTAGCTCCCCCAACTTGTCGTCCCGGCCAAGCGAAGCGCGAGCCGGGACCCATAACCACGAATGTCCGATTTGTGCAGAGCTGTGGCCACAGATCTTCGTAACTGAAAGTGCTGTGGTTATGGGTCCCTGCTTTCGCAGGGACGACAGAGTGCCCTTACCGTCCCATCGCCAGCGCGATCAGGCCGAGCGTGCCGACGATCACGCGCCACCAGGCGAAGAAGGTGAAGCCGCGGCGGGTGACGAAGTTGAGGAAGGCCCGCACCACGATCATCGCCGTGATGAACGACACCACGAAGCCGACCGCGATGACGCTGAGATTGTCGGACGTGAAGTCGGCGCGGTTCTTGTAGAAATCATAGGCGAACGCGCCGACCATGGTCGGGATCGCGAGGAAGAACGAGAACTCGGCCGCCGAGCGCTTGTCGGCGCCGAGCAGCATCGCCGCCACGATGCTGGCGCCCGAGCGCGACACGCCGGGAATCATCGCCAGGCACTGCGCGACGCCGATCCAGAAATACATCAGCAGCGGGAAGCGGGTCGCATCGTCCTCGTACACTTTGAGATCGAGCTGATCGACCCACAGCAGCACGGCGCCGCCGACGATCAGCGTGAAGCAAACGACCCACGGATTGAACAGGAACTCCTTGATGTATTTGCCGGCGATCAGGCCGATCACGACGGCAGGCAGGAACGCCACCAGCACGCCAATCACGAAGCGGCGGTCGTCGGGATTGGTGAACATGCCGAGCGCGACGCGCCACAATTTGACGAAGTAGAGCGCGAGGATCGCGAGGATCGCGCCGAGCTGAATCAGGATCGCGAAGCTCTTCCAGAAATTGCCTTCGCCCAGATTGAAGAAGCGCTCCGCAAGCAGCAGGTGGCCTGTCGAGGAGACCGGCAGGAACTCCGTGACGCCCTCGATGATGCCGAGAATCACCGCCCGCAGCATATCCGTCATCATGTTGTGGCCTGCCCTGTGTGGAAAACGGGATTCTTCTCGCTTATTCGCACATTGGCCGCAATCGCAAAAAATCGTCAAACAATGGGTTACCCGGCCGATTTGCTGAGCTATAGCGTTTTTGTGACCCGCACCATCTGCGGGGATGGCTACCGGTTTGCGTGCTGACGCGACATAGAGACGACCGGAACTGGTCTGGCCAAAGCACAGGTCCAGGCCGCACAGGTTGATGATTTCTTAAGCGCCGCGAAACTACCAAGGGCTTCATGTATACGCTGTATCACCATCCGTTCTGTCCGCATTCGCGCTTCATTCGGCTCGTGCTCGGCGAGTATGGGCTCGATTTGCGCCTTGTGGAGGAACGGGTGTGGGAACGGCGCGAGGCGTTCCTGGCGCTCAATCCGGCGGCCACCACGCCGGTGCTGATCGCCGAGGGCTTTCCGCCGATTCCGGGTGCGCCTGTGATCGCCGAATATGTCGACGAGGCGCATGGCCTCGATGCCGGCGATCGGCGCCTGCTGCCGACCTCGACGGCCGAGCGCGTCGAGGTGCGCCGGCTGATGGCTTGGTTCAACGAGAAATTCTTCGAGGAAGCCTCCAACCCGCTGGTGACCGAGCGGATCTACAAGCGCTTCATGAGCGAGGACAATGGCGGCGGTCCGCCGGCCCCCGACGTCATGCGCGCCGCCAAGGTCAATGTGCGCTATCATCTGAGCTATATCGGCTGGCTGGCGAAGACGCGGAACTACCTCGCCGGCGACCGCCTCACCTACGCGGATCTCGCCGCCGCGGCGCATCTCTCGGCGATCGACTATCTGGGCGACGTGCCATGGAGCGAGGACGACGCGGCAAAGTCGTGGTACGCGCGGGTGAAATCCCGCCCGTCGTTCCGCCCGCTGCTGAGCGAATGGCTGGCGGGGGTGCCGGCGTCGCGCACCTACGTGGACCTCGACTTCTGAACCCGGCGGTCAGGCTCTCCCCTTCCGATCTCAAAGCGGCGCTTCAGCGCGAGGCACGCGCGCTCGGCTTCGATGCCATCGGCTTCACCGCGCCTGATGCGACCAGCGAAGCCGGAAAATATTTCCTCGAATTCCTCGGCTCCGGCGGCCATGGCGACATGGACTGGCTCGCGGCCAATCCGGAGCGGCGCGCCGATCCGCGCGTGCTGTGGGGCGGCGTGCGCTCGATCATCATGCTCGGCGTCAATTACGGGCCCGACGACGACCCGCTCGACATCCTCGCGCGCCGGTCGCATGGCGCGATCTCGGTCTATGCGCAGGGCGACGACTATCACGACGTGATCAAGAAGCGGCTGAAGATCCTGGCGCGCTGGCTCGCCACCATCACCGGCGACGAGGTGAAGGTGTTCGTCGACACCGCCGCGGTCATGGAGAAGCCGCTCGCCCAGGCGGCCGGCATCGGCTGGCAGGGCAAGCACACCAATCTGGTGTCGCGCGAATTCGGCTCGTGGCTGTTTCTCGGCGCGATCTATTCGGCGACCGAGCTGCCGCGCGATGATGCCGAGGCCGATCATTGCGGCAGCTGCCGCGCCTGCCAGGACATCTGCCCGACCGCAGCGTTCCCCGCGCCCTACAAGCTCGATGCGCGGCGCTGCATCTCGTATCTGACGATCGAGAACAAGGGCCCGATCCCGCACGAGTTCCGCAAGAGCATCGGCAACCGCATCTATGGCTGCGACGATTGCCTCGCGGTGTGTCCATGGAACAAGTTCGCGCAAGCGGGGCGCGAGCAGAAGCTCGCCGCGCGCGATGCGTTGCGGGCGCCCGCGCTTGCCGATCTGGCACGGCTCGACGATGCCGCCTTCCGCGCGCTGTTCACGAAGTCGCCGGTCAAGCGCATCGGCCGCGACCGCTTCATCCGCAATGTGCTGATCGCGATCGGCAACTCCGGCGATGCAAGCCTTGCCGGCGAAGCGCGGCGTTTGCTCGACGATGCGAGCCCGCTGGTGCGCGGCGCCGCGGTGTGGGCGCTGTCGCAGCTGATCACCCGCGATGCGTTCGCGGCGCTGGCGTCGCGGGCCGGCGGCGAGCCCGACGTCACCGTGCAGCAGGAGTTGGCGCGCGGCTCTGCCCCCTCATCCTGAGGAGCGCGCAGCGCATCTCGAAGGATGAGGCCACAGACCGGGCCTCATGGTTCGAGACGCCGCTTCGCGGCTCCTCACCATGAGGGTGAAGAGTCTTGATTTCATCGCGCCGTTCCCGTCATGGTCGCACGCCATGACAAACCAGCCTTTCTTCACCAGACACGGCGACGGCTTCATGCCGACGGCCGTTGCGAACGGACCGTGGAGTCCGGAATCCCTGCACGGCCGCGTCGTGATCGGCCTGCTCGCCTTCGTCATCGAGGAGCGCCACGGCTCCGACGATTTCGTCCCCGCGCGGCTCACGGTCGACATGTTCCGGCTGCCCAACATCACGACCCCGATCGAGGTGACGACCAAGGTCGTGCGCGACGGCATGCGCATCAAGATGATCGAGGCCGAGTTTATCTCCGGCGGCACCAGCATGGCGCGCGCCTCCTGCCAATTGTTGCGCAGGACGGAAAATGCGCCCGGCAATGTATGGTCACCACCGAACTGGCAGGTGCCGGCACCGGCGGAGATTCCAAAGCCGGCCGATCCGAGGCTCGGCATGAACGGCAAGTGGGAGACGCGGCCGATCGTCGGCCATATGGGCTCGCTCGGCGACCGACGGCTCTGGATGAGCGAGGTGCGCGAGCTCGTCGAAGGCGTGAAGATGACGCCGTTCGTCCATGTCGCGACCGGCGCGGATTTCGCGAGCCCCTTCGCCAATGCCGGCGACCAGGGGCTAGGCTACATCAACAGCGACGTCACGATCTATCTGCATCGTTTGCCGGTGACCAACTGGATCGGCTTCGAGGTCGTCAACCACCACGCCACGGACGGCATCGCGATCGGCGAATGCTGGCTCTATGACGAGAAGGGCCCGATCGGCACCTCCACCGTGGCGGCGCTCGCCCAGCGCAAGCCGATGACCAATCCGCCACCGCCGTAAGCACGCGTCATTCGCCGGTGCGCAATTGCGCATCTGGGGACGCGCGAAGCGCGAACCCGAATGACAGAACTAAACGAGATGCCGCTGCATCTCCGGCCGCGCTTTCAGCTCCGCGCCCTGCTTGCCGACGATCTTGGCGATGCGCTCCGGCGCGAAGTTCAAATCGACGAAAGCCGGCGCGGTGTTGGCGACCTCATGGTACTCCGTGATCTTGCCGTCACGCAGCCGCATGATCGCGACGCCCTCGAACAGCGCGCGCGCGCCGTTTGCCTCCGGCAAGGTCGAGCGATAGCTGAACGTGTAGCGCGCGTAGAGCGTCGCGCCGTCACTGACGGGATCATGCATGACCCAGCGGAAATCAGTCGCGGTCCGGTAGGACCAGTCGTCGATCATCTCGGCGATTTTGCCGTGGCCCTTGAAGGCACCGTAGAACACATCGTGATAGACGCCGTCCTCGGTGAAGAGATTTGCAAAGGCCTTGCCGTTGCGCTGTTCGACCGCGTCGCAGAACGCGCGCAGCATCGTTGTGGTTTCCATTGGTATTCTCTCCCGGCTCCTCGCTTCTTCTTCCCTCTCCCCTTGTGGGAGAGGGTGGATCGAATGAGCGAGAGCTCATTCGAGACGGGTGAGGGGTCTGTGTCCGCGGAGAGAACCCCTCATCCGGCGCGGACATCGTCCGCGCCACCTTCTCCCACAAGGGGAGAAGGAAAAAAGCTTAGCCGATCTCCGCCACCGCGGCGATGATCCGGGCGATGTCCTGCGGCCGCGACAGGCGGTGGTCGCCGTCCTGGATCATGGTGAGCACGACGTCCTCGGCCGGCAGGCGGTGCACCAGCGCGAAGGCGTGCTTCCACGGCACGTCTGGGTCCTGCGCGCCCTGTAGGATGCGCACCGGGCAGCCGACGTCGATCTTGCTGCCGAGCAGCAGGTGGTTGCGGCCCTCCTCGATCAGGATGCGGGTGATCGGATAGGGCGTGCCATCGCCATAGTGGGACGGACGCAGCCACATGCCCTTGGCCTCGATCTCGGCGCGGACCTCCGGCGAGAACGCCTTCCACATCAGTTCCTCGGTGAAGTCGGGCGCCGGCGCGATCAGCACGAGGCCGGCGAGCGAAGCACTGCCGCCGCCGGCATTGGCCCGTTTGGCGATCTCACGCGCAAGCAGCAGCGCCATCCAGCCGCCCATCGAGGACCCGATCACGACCTGCGGCCCGCTGCAGAACTGCGAGAACACGGCCACGCTCTCCTCGAGCCAGCGGCCGATGGTGCCGTCGGCGAACTCGCCGCCGGATTCGCCATGGCCGGAATAGTCGAACCTGACCGAGCTGCGGCCGTGCTCGGCCGCCCACGCATCGAGCGCCAGCGCCTTGGTTCCGGCCATGTCGGACTTGAAGCCGCCGAGCCAGAACAGGCCGGGCGCGCCACTTGCGCTGCCGGGATTGCTGCCGGCACGGGCGCGCACCGCGATCCGGCGCGCCTCACTGCCTTCGCCGACCTCGATGAAGGCAGGTTCCTGTTCCGATGCGGCGGTTTGGCTCATGGTTCGGTCACTCGCGTGTCAGAGATCTGCTTTTCAATTGTCGCGCGGCACCGGTCAACGGCTGCAGGCCCCGCCTTGCGGAGCAGACGCGCCCGCTATATGTGCCGGGCGTGGCCAAAATGCCTCGCAATTGGCGGTTTTGCCGCTTAAAGAAGCGAGTTCGCTTGCCCGTTGCAGCATCTTGCTTCAAAATATCCGCCTTCCCTTTCACAACTTTGGAGAGTTACCCATTCGCCGTCCCAATAGAGCCCCGCCCACAGTCGCCAAAGAAGGGCCGCGCACCAATGACGAGATTCGCAACGCACAGATCCAGCTGATCGATGCGGAGGGTGTCAATCAGGGCACCGTCGAAACCATGGTGGCCATCAAGATGGCCATGGAAGCCGGCATGGATCTCGTCGAGATTTCGCCGAATACCAGCCCTCCCGTCTGCAAGATCATGGACTACGGGAAGTACAAGTATTCCGCGCAGAAGAAGGCTGCCGAAGCTCGCAAGAAGCAGAAGGTCGTCGAGATCAAGGAGATCAAGCTCCGCCCGATGATCGACGATCACGACTATGATGTGAAGATGCGTGCGATGCAGCGCTTCTTCGAGGAAGGCGACAAGGTCAAGATCACCTTGCGCTACCGCGGTCGTGAGATGGCGCACCAGGAGATCGGCACCAAGCTGTTGGACAAGGTGAAGGCCGACGTCGCCGAATTCGCCAAGGTCGAGCAGGACGCGAAGTTCGAGGGCCGCCAGGTCGTGATGGTGCTGGCGCCGCGCTAGTTCGAATTTGTCGCTTTGTTGAAATGAAATGGCCCGTCAGGCGATCTGGCGGGCTGTTTCGTTTCCGTAGCCCGGATGGAGCGCAGCGCAATCCGGGGACCGGTGCGTCCGCGGCGCGACCTGCCCCGGATTTCGCTTCGCTTCATCCGGGCTACCCGGTTCCGGCCCCGATTCCCCGCTGCAAACGTTGCAAAACCGCCGATCCTCTGTCATAAGCCGGGCCTTCGCCGCCCGGCTGATCAAGGGCTGCCGTGGCGACGGTTCGTGCAGGTTCTTTCAATTCGGAAAAAACCTTAGCACTTTTAACGCTCTAACGAGCATTTTAGCCGGCCGGACGCCTCTCGGGGCGATTTTCGTGCTGTGCGACAGGAGAGCCAAATGCCCAAGTTGAAGACCAAGTCGGGCGCTAAAAAGCGCTTCAAGGTGACTGCCACTGGCAAAGTCATGCACGCCCAGCGCGGCAAGCGCCACGGCATGATCAAGCGGACGAAGAAGCAGATCCGTCAGCTGCGCGGCACCCGCGTGCTGTTCAAGACCGACGGCGACAACGTCAAGAAGTACTTCTTGCCGAACGCCTGATCGCGCTGATCCGCTTGAACCCTCGCCGCGACTGCGCGGCGCCCCGTCACCTCTTCTAGATCAAGGATTTCCGTCATGTCTCGCGTCAAACGCGGTGTGACCGCTCACGCCAAGCACAAGAAAGTCTACAAGGCCGCCAAGGGCTATTACGGCCGCCGCAAGAATACCATCCGCGTCGCCAAGCAGGCCGTCGAAAAGGCCGGCCAGTACGCCTTCCGCGACCGCAAGCGCAAGAAGCGCACCTTCCGCGCGCTCTGGATCCAGCGTATCAACGCCGCGATCCGTCCGTTCGGCATGACCTACAGCGTGTTTATCAACGGCCTCTCCAAGTCGGGCGTCGTCGTCGACCGCAAGGTGCTGTCGGATCTCGCGATCCACGAGCCGGTTGCGTTCCAGGCGATCGCCGAGAAGGCCAAGGCCGCGCTGGCCGCCTGATCCTGGCGGGCGGCCCTAACGCGATTTGGGGCCGGCCTTCAGCGCCTTCTGCGAATAGCGCTGGGCGACGATCGCCCGGCAGAACGCCGTGAACGAGCGGTACATGGTGCCGCTTTCGTTGTCGTATTTGTGGTCGCAGCGCTTGAGCTGGCCGGCATAGGCCTTCTTCTGCGACGCTCCGAGGCCGGACAGGAAATCCCCCTCGCACCTCTTCTCGACCACGGCGCCGAACTGGACGTCTCCGCTGGCGCCGTATTCGCACGCCTCGAAGATCTTCATCGCGCGGCTGCAGCTCGGCGCCTTCTCGAGCTCCGCGATGATGTCGTCCATCTGGGTCGATTTGGCGGGACATTCCTCGGTCGCGGCATGCGCGGTGGTGAGCATCAACAGCGCCGCCGGCACAGCCAGGCAAGATCGCAGCAACATCGCGTGGGCCTCCTTTGAATACCCCCTTGGGTAGCCCGGCCTCCGCGCGGGGTTCAATGCTGCCGGCCATCGGCCCGAAATGACCGGCTTTTTGCTTGACGTTACCGCCTTCGGGCGGCGACAACCCAGCCGAATTTTGGCGCATGGTACCGGTTCGGGTAGCGGTACTTCCCACCAGATCATGCTCCGCTCAAGCGCAGGAATTGACCGTGTCCGACCTCGCAACGCTCGAACAATCCATCCTCGACCAGATCGCCTCAGCCGCTGACGAGGCCGCCCTCGAGGCGGTCCGCGTCTCGGCTCTCGGCAAGAAGGGCTCGATCTCGGCACTCCTTGCGACCCTTGGAAAAATGTCGCCGGAGGAGCGCAAGACCGAGGGCGCGAAGATCAACCTCGCCAAGGATGCGGTGACGCAGGCGCTCGCGGCCAAGCGCGACGTGCTGAAAGCGGCCGCGCTCGATGCGCGCCTCGCCGCCGAGACCATCGACGTCACGCTGCCGCTGCGCGAGGCGCCGGCGGAGACCGGCCGCATCCATCCGCTGAGCCAGGTCTGGGACGAGCTCACCACGATCTTCGCCGACATGGGCTTTGCGGTCGCCGAAGGTCCCGACATCGAGACCGACGACTACAACTTCACCAAGCTGAACTTCCCGATCGGCCATCCGGCGCGCGAGATGCACGACACCTTCTTCTTCAACCCGAAGGAGGACGGCTCGCGCATGCTGCTGCGGACCCACACCTCGCCGGTGCAGGTGCGCACCATGCTGACCCAGCAGCCGCCGATCCGCGTGATCTGCCCGGGCCGCACCTATCGCATCGATTCCGACGCGACGCACACGCCGCAATTCCATCAGGTCGAGGGCCTCGTGATCGACAAGGGCTCGCATCTCGGCCACCTCAAATGGATCCTGCACGAGTTCTGCAAGGCGTTCTTCGAGGTCGACCACATCAACATGCGGTTCCGGCCGTCGTTCTTCCCGTTCACCGAGCCGTCGCTCGAGGTCGACATCCAGTGCCGCCGCGACAAGGGCGAGATCCGCTTCGGCGAGGGCGAGGACTGGCTGGAGATTCTCGGCTGCGGCATGGTGCACCCCAACGTGCTGCGCGCCTGCGGCCTCGATCCCGACGTTTACCAGGGTTTTGCCTGGGGCATGGGCATCGACCGCATCGCGATGCTGAAATACGGCATCGCCGACCTGCGCCAATTGTTCGACAGCGACGTGCGCTGGCTCAGCCACTACGGCTTCAAGCCGCTCGACATCCCGTCGATCGCGGGAGGCTTGAGTTCGTGAATCTTGTCTTCGGTCCCATTGTGGAGAAAGCCCCCACCCTAACCCTCCCCCGCAGGCGGGGGAGGGAATGGATAGAGCGTGCTCGCGTGGATACGAAGACTTCACCGCGGCGAACCGTCGGACTCCCTCTCGCGCTTGCGGGGGAGGGCTGGGGAGGGGGTGTCTTCACAAAGGGGCTGGCAATGGTCGATCCCCAACATCCGGGCTGGAAAGTTTCGCGGAGGCTGCGTTCCAACGCACGCGCGCTGCGCAGAAACTCGACCGACGTGGAACGAGTCCTCTGGTCGGAGTTGCGCGGCAATCGCCTGAACGGCGCAACCTTCCGCCGTCAGGTGCCGATCGATAATTTCATCGCCGACTTCCTCTGCCACGCGGCAAAGCTGGTGATCGAACTCGACGGCGGCCAGCACTTTTCGGACGAAGGCGAACGTGCCGATGCCGCACGCTCAGCCGTCATCGAGGCCAAAGGCTTCAAAGTCCTTCGCTTCAGCAATCTCGACGTCATGACAAATCGTGCAGGCGTCCTTGAAACAATCGCCGCTGCCATCGCGGAGAGAGCCCCCACCCTAACCCTCCCCCGCGAGCGGGAGAGGGGACAAGAGAAATTATCGTCATGAAGTTCACCCTCTCCTGGCTGAAGGAACATCTCGAGACCGACGAGCCGCTCGAAAAGCTCGCCGACAAGCTCACCATGATCGGGCTCGAGGTCGAGAACATCGAGGACAAGGCGAAGGCGCTGGCGCCGTTCACCATCGCGCGCGTGATCTCGGCCGAGCAGCATCCGAATGCGGACCGGCTGCGCGTGTGCATGGTCGACACCGGCGACGGGGCTGAGCCGGTGCAGGTGGTGTGCGGCGCGCCGAATGCGCGTGCCGGGCTGATCAGCGTGTTCTCGCCGCCCGGCACCTACATCCCCGGCAAGAACATCACGCTCGGCGTCGGCACTATCCGCGGCGTCGAGAGCCGCGGCATGCTGTGCTCGGCGGCCGAGCTGCAGATCTCCGAGGATCATGACGGCATCATGGAGCTGCCGGCGGACGCGCCGCTCGGCAAGGGCTATGCCGACTGGGCCGGGCTCGGCGATCCCACCGTCGAGATCAATTTGACGCCAAACCGGCAGGATTGCACCGGCGTGCACGGCATCGCGCGCGATCTTTCCGCCGCCGACATGGGCAAGTTCAAAGACCCCGGCATCAGGCCGATCAAGGGCGAATTCCCCTGCCCGGTCCAGGTCAAGGTGGAAGACGCCACGCTGTGTCCGGGCTTCGCGCTGCGGCTGGTGCGCGGCGTGAAGAACGGCCCGTCGCCGGAATGGCTGCAGAAGCGGCTGACCTCGATCGGGCTGCGCCCGATCAACGCGCTGGTCGACATCACCAACTTCATGACCTACGATCGCGCCCGCCCGCTGCACGTGTTCGACGCCAAGAAGGTGCAGGGCAACCTCACCGTCCGCCGCGCCAGAGACGGCGAGACGCTGCTCGCGCTCGACGGCCGCACCTACACGCTCGACAGCAACATCTGCGTGATCGCTGACGAGCACGGCGTCGAATCGCTCGCCGGCATCATGGGCGGCGAGGCCTCGGGCTGCGACGACAACACCACCGACGTGCTGATCGAATCGGCGCTCTGGAACGAGATCAACATCGCGCAGACCGGCCGCAAGCTCGGCATCAATTCGGACGCGCGCTACCGCTTCGAGCGCGGCGTCGATCCGGCCTTCATGGTGCCCGGGCTTGAGCTCGCGACCAAACTGGTGCTGGAGCTGTGCGGCGGCACGCCGTCCGAGAACGTCGTGGTCGGCAAGCAGTTCGGCGAGGATCGCGTCATCGACTTCCCGCTCAGTGAAGTGAAGCGCCTTGCCGGCATCGAGGTGCCGCTGGTCGAGGTGAAGCTGATCCTCACCCGGCTCGGCTTCATGCTGGCCGGCAATGGCCCCGTGGTGAAGATCGCGATCCCGTCCTGGCGCACCGACGTGCACGGCAAGGCCGACATCGTCGAGGAGATCGTGCGCATCGTCGGCGTCGACAAGGTGCCGATGACGCCGTTCGAGCGCGGCGAGGAGCCGCGCAAGCCGGTGCTGACGCCGATGCAGCTGCGCACCCGCCGCGCCAAGCGCGCGCTCGGCGTGCGCGGCATGGTGGAAGCAGTGACCTGGTCGTTCATCACCAATGACGCGGCAAAACTGTTCGGCGGCGGCCAGAGTGAGCTCGTGCTCGCCAACCCGATCGCGGCCGATCTCTCCGACATGCGGCCGAGCCTGCTGCCCGGCCTCGTCGCGGCGGCTCAGGCCAACATCAACCGCGGCTATCCTGACGTGGCGCTGTTCGAGGTCGGCCAGGTGTTCCGCGGCGACCGACCGGAGGACCAGCTGGTCGCCGCCTCCGGCGTGCGCCATGGCTTCGCCTCGTCGAAGGGGATCGGACGGCACTGGACCGGCTCGGCTGTGGCGGATGCGATGGATGCCAAGGCCGACGCCTTCGCCGTGCTGGCGGCCGCCGGCGCGCCGATGCAGGCACTGCAGATCGTCCCCGGCGGTCCGGCCTGGCTGCATCCGGGGCGCTCCGGCACCATCCAGATCGGCCCGCAGAATGTGCTCGGCACTTTCGGCGAGCTGCATCCGCGCGCGGCGGAGGCGCTCGGCGCCGACGGCCCGATGATCGTGTTCGAGGTGATCCTCGAGCGCATCCCGCAAGGCAAGCAGCGGGCGACGCGCGCCAAGCCGGTGCTGGAGCTCTCGGCATTCCAGCCGGTGTCGCGCGACTTCGCCTTCATCGTCGACCGCGGCGTCAAGGCGGGCGACATCGTCCGCGCGGCGCAGAATGTCGACAAGAAGCTGATCACCGATGTGACCGTGTTCGACGTCTACGAAGGCAAGGGCATCGATCCCGACAAGAAGTCGATCGCGATCGCGGTAACGATCCAGCCGCGCGAGAAGACCATGACCGACCAGGAGATCGACGCCGTCGCCGCCAAGGTCGTCGCTGAGGTGACCAAGAAGACCGGCGGCACGCTGCGGGGGTGATGTGAGCCAAAGGCCGTCCATTGCACCGTCACCCTGAGGAGGCCGCGTAGCTGCCGTCTCGAAGGGTCGACGGCCCCGTCTGTGGCCGTGCATCCTTCGAGGCTCGCTCCGCTCGACGGCCTGACAGAAGTGCCGTTGCGTTAGAACCGTAGTGCGGGCGGGCACGCCGGACAGCAAATCGAACCTCACTTCCAGCCTCCCGCATGACCTCCTTCAGCCTGATACCCTCCGACATTCCGACCAGCATCGCGCTCGCGATCTGTGCGATCGCCTTCGTGTCGGGCACGGCGCGCGGCTTCTCCGGCTTCGGCTCGGCGCTGATCTTCATGCCGCTCGCGAGCAGTGTCGCGGCGCCGCGGCTGGTGGCGGCGCTGCTGCTGATCATCGACTTCATCGCCGCCACGCCGCTGCTGCCGAACGCCTGGACCCATGCCGACCGCAAGGCGACCGCAGTCATGGTCGCCGGCGCGCTGGTCGGCGTGCCCATCGGCACCTATTTCCTGACCGTGCTCGAGCCTGTCACCACGCGCTGGATCATCTCCTGCTTTGTCGCGGCGCTGCTCGCACTGCTGCTGTCGGGCTGGCGCTATCACGGCAAGGAGCACGTCGCCCTCTCCGTCGGCGTCGGCGGCCTCTCCGGATTTTGCAGCGGCCTCGCGCAGACCGGCGGCCCGCCGATCGTCGCCTACTGGCTGGGCCGGCCGATCTCGTCGGTGATCTCGCGTGCCAATATCGTACTGTTCTTCGGCGCCTCGGATTTCTTCTCGCTGGTCAGCTACTGGTTCACCGGCCTGATCACGATCGAATCGGCCAAGTTCTCGCTGATCGTCGGCCCGATCTACGGCATCGGCGTCTGGTTCGGCGCCGCGCTGTTCGGCAAGGCGAGCGAAAGGGTGTTTCGCGCGATCTGCTACGCGCTGATCGCCGCCGCCGTCATCGTCGGTCTGCCCGCGCTTGATGGCATCTTGCGCGGCGGCTAGGGTCGCAGCACTCAAAAGAGACCAGGGAGACATCGATGATCGATCGGCGCAATGCATTGAAACTGGCGCTCGGCGGCGCCGCCGTGCTCGCAGCGCCTCACGTGCGCGCGCAAACCGACAAGGCGCGGACCCGCATCGTGTTCCTCGGCACCAAGGGCGGCCCGCGCGTCGGCATCGGCGCTTCGAACCCCGCCAATCTCGTCGTCGTCAACGATACCGCGTTCGTGATCGATTGCGGCATGGGCGTCAGCCGCCAGCTCGTGCGCGCGGGCGTGCCGATCCCGCAGGTCAAGTACATCTTCATCAGCCATCATCATTCCGATCACAATCTGGAATACGGCAATCTGTTCTACAACGCCTGGGCAGCCGGCCTCTCGACGCCGATCCATTCGTTCGGCCCCAAGGGCATCGAGGCGATGACAAAAGAATATTGGGAGCTGAACAAGTTCGACGTCGAGACCCGGATCGAGGACGAAGGCCGGCCCGACCCGCGCAAGCTGCTGATCGCGAAAGACATCAGCGACGACGGCCTGGTGCTGAAGACATCGGATGTCACCGTGACCGCGTTCCGCACGCCGCATCCGCCGATCACGGATAACTTCGCCTACAAGTTCGAGACCCCGGACGGCACCATCGTTTTCTCCAGCGACACCGCCTACAACCCGAAGCTCGCCGAGTTTGCCAAGGGCGTCGACGTGCTGGTGCACGAATGTCTCTACGTCCCCGCGGTCGATCGCCTGGTCGCCACGACCAAGAACGGCGCCACGCTGAGGAAGCATCTGCTCGACAGCCACACCTCGACCGAGGACGTCGGCCGCATCGCCGCCGCTGCCGGCGTGAAGACGCTGGTGCTCAGCCACTTCGTTCCCGGCGACGATCGGCAGGTCACCGACGATGACTGGACCCGGGATGTGAAGAAGAACTATTCCGGCCGCATCGTGGTGGCCAAGGATCTGATGGAGCTAAGGCTGCCGGTGTGAGGGGGCACACGGCAAGCACACTGTTCAGGCTCGCTCCCCTTGCAGGGAAGCCTTCCGGCTTTCCCTGCGCCCTCTGCTAACGGAGAGAGCGGAACGAACGGCAAAACTCGGACAAAACATGTCGCGAGAATGCGCATCCATGACCACCGGACGCGCAACACACTCGGTGTCGTCCCTGCGAACGCAGGGACCCATAACCACGAATGGTTATTGGTGAACGATGGTGGAACGACGAGTCCCGTTCACAACATCTGCTGCGGCGTATGGGTCCCTGCTTTTGCAGGGACGACATCTGTTGTGGGGCAACGTCTTTCGGCCAGCATGACAAATCGCAGCGCCTTCCTCAGCCGTCAATTCATCGCACCGGAGCGAGGCGACGTGCGGCGCTTGTGTTTTGCTGCGGGCGCTGCGGGCGCCGGTGTCGCTTCCTTCACCCCGCCGATCCTGCGCAGCGCGGCATCGGCGGCGCGCTCGCCGCTGTCCCAGGCGCCGTCGATCGTACCCCACAGCGTTTCATGGGTGGCCTCGCCCGCAAGATACATCGCGCCGATCGGCTCGGTCAGGATCCGGCGCGAGAATTGTGCGCCGGGTGCAGCGGCCGACATCGCACCTTGAATGAAGGGCGACGCATTCCAGCGTGTCGCGCTGGTCTTCTTCACGGCGGCGCCAACCTCGCTGCCATAGAGCTTGGTCAGCCACTCCACCGCGAAAGCCGCCATCGCCTTCTCGCCCTGCGCGGACAGGTCGCGGCCGAACGAGCCTGCAACGTCGATCGTGCACAGCGAGGAGCCCGCGATATTGCCGTAGAGCAGCGCCGTCTTGGTGGAGTTGCTCTGCTCGATGATGACGTCGTCGCGCGACAGCCCGAGCGGATTGCCGGGAATCTGCAATGCGATGCGATCGTAGCTGCCGAGGCTGAGCTTGGCGGCGGCATCGAGCGCGCGCTTCGGAAGCTCCGGCGCGAACTTGATGTTGCCGCTCGCGAGCACGTTGCTCGACACGGTGACGATGGCGGCGCGCGCGGTGATCTTGCCGGAGGGCGTCTCGACCATCACGTCGCGATTGCTCCACAGGATGCGCTGCGCCGGCGTCGACAGCGCCAGCGGCAGTCCCTCGCCGAGCTTTGCGATCAGCGCGCCGAGCCCCTGCCGGCAGGCGATCGCGGTGTTGCGATCCTGCGCGCGCACCTTGTCGACGGCGGAAAGATCCTTCAGATCCTTGCCGCAGAAATTGGGCCCGAGCAGGAATTCCGCGGTGCCGGTCCAATCGCCGAGGTCCTTCGGCATGACCGCGGCGCAGGCCACATCGGCCTTGCGCGCAGCGTCGTCGATGGCGCGGTTGGCGCGCACCAGCGCCGCCAAAAACTCCTCGGTCTCGCCGGGGCGGGCATAGCGCCGGCCGATCCGGATCTTCTGGCCCGCGGGGGCCGTGACGATGTCGAGGCCTGCGGAGCGGGCCAGCCGGATCATCGGATTGGTTTCGGGATTGTGCATCCAGCGCGCGCCGCGGTCGAACGGCACGCCGAATGTCGATGCGTCGGTCTGGCAGCGACCGCCGAGCTGGCCGGCCGCCTCCACCACGATCACCTTGCGATTTGCGGCAACGATCCGTCGCGCCGCGGCGATGCCTGCGGCACCCGCGCCGATCACGACGACGTCGGCCTCGCGCGGCGGCGGCTGCGCAGCAAGCACCCGGCCGCCCAGCGCAGGCACCAACGCGAAAGCTGCGGACGCCGACAGGAAATCGCGGCGGGTCACTGTCATGACATAGCTTCTGGCATGGTTTCCGGGGACTTGCGGAGAACGGGAACGCTTCGCGAACTGTGCCGCATCTCACCGACCTCAGCAACCATCATGGTAAATCAATCATGATTGATCCGCCGATGGCATGAACTAAATTGCAACGGCTTGCGACCATGATTAAGTCAGCACAAGCGGTCGTAGAACCGCTGGGGGGAATCCATGGGCGTAATGCTCGATACCGTCGGTAAATGGATCGCGGGGTACCTTCAAAAGGAAGTTCCCGGTTACGAGCCGTTCACGCCGAGCGACCCGGACCATCTGCGGAGCATCATGCAGCCCGGCGACGTGCTGCTTGTCGAGGGCAACAACCGGATTTCCGGCATCATCAAATACCTCACGCAGTCGACCTGGTCGCACGCCGCGCTGTTTGTCGGACCGTTCGACGGCGCGTTCGAGCCTGACGGCGAACAGCATGTGCTGATCGAGGCCAATATCGGCGAGGGCGTGACCTCCGCGCCGCTGTCGAAATATCTCGCCTACCACACCCGCCTCTGCCGTCCGGTCGGACTGTCGTTCGAGGACCGCACCACGGTGTGCCGCTACGCCATCAACCGCATTGGCTTCGGCTACGACACCAAGAACATCGTCGATCTCGCGCGCTATCTGTTTCCGCTGCCGATCCCGCAGCGCTGGCGCCGCCGCATGATCGCGTTCGGCTCCGGCGATCCGACCAAGATCATCTGCTCGGCGCTGATCGCGCAGGCGTTCGACGCCGTGCGCTATCCGATCCTGCCCAAGATCACGCGCGCTGCCAGCCGCAAGGCGCGCCGCGACATCCTGCATATCCGCGATTCCTCGCTTTACATGCCGCGCGACTTCGACATCTCGCCCTATTTCGAAGTCGTCAAACCCACTATCGTGCACGGTTTCGACTACACGGCCCTGCACTGGGCCGACAAGCAGAAGCCGCTCCAGGAGGTAGCCGGCGAATTCGGTGTGTTTCCAAAATCGCCGCCGCTTGTTCCTGAAGCGACTGGCGAAGAGGCGGCGCTTCCGGCTGCGGAAATGACCGCGGAAGATCGCGCGCCGGTGTGACGATCAGAACGTCGCCGCCAACGTCAGGCGGACGGCGAGCGGCTCGGCGGGATGCACGTGGCGGTCGGCGACGCCATCGATCGGTTCGCCCGGCAGCCGCGACAGATAGTAGTATTCGATCTGGTTGGTTTGCGCGTTGAAGAGATTGAGGACGTCGAGCTGCAGCCGCATCCCGTTGTCGAATTTGTAGCCGGCGCGGGCGTTGACGATGAACGACGACAACGAGCGCACGCTGTCGTCCTCGATCAGCGGGCGCGGGCCGAAATAGCGGGCGCGCAGGCTGCCGAACCAGCCGGTGTCGCGGCCGAAGGTGACGCCGCCGCTGGCGACCCAGGCCGGCGCACCCGGAATGAAATTGCCGGCCGGATCGACATCCATGAAGCGGGCGCGGGTATAGGCGAGATCGAAATCAAAACTCATCCACGGCAGGAGCTTGTACTGGTTGGTCCACTCGACGCCGACGCGCCGGCTCGGGCGGCTCGGTTCAGTGGTGCCGGCATCGCCGACGAACAGCAACTCGGAATCGAAGTCGAGCACGAACACCGCGAGCGACGAGGTGAGGCCGTCGATCGCCCTGGTGCGGATGCCGAGCTCGGCGCCCTTCGAGCGCACCAGCAGCGGCACGCGATCAAGCGGCGTCATCTTGTCGTTGGGATCGACGGTGATGGTCGCGCCCCTGATGTCGTTGGAATGCAGGCCGAAGCCGGCATTGCCGTAGAACTCGGTCCTGGACCAGGGGCCGAGCACGATGCCGGCCTTCGGGCTCGTCATCGCGGCCTGCGCGTTGCCGGAATTCTGCGGCGTGTCGCTCAGCACATGGCCGGCGAAATAATCCTCGCGGATGCCTACCGTGGTGCGCAGCCAGTCGGTCCAGCGCGCGGTGCTATCGGCCCACAGTGCGACGCTGCCTTCCTGCACCTGGTCGTTGCGCACGGTGGACAGGATCTCGCGCTGCGCGGTCTTGAACAGGCCGACATTGATGTCGTCGTAGCGGGTCTGGACGCCGACCCGAGTCTGCGTATCGACGCCGGCGAAGCGAAGGTCGAAGGCATGGCTGGCGTCGAGGCCGTAGACGGTGCGCCTGTCGGTCTGGCTGAACTGGTCGCCATTGACGGGGTCGTCGAGGAAATAGGTGAAGTCGTTATAGAGCTGCAGGGACGAGCGGATCACATAGGCGTTGAGCTTGCTCTGCCCGTAGTCGCTGGACTGCGCCCAATTGCCGGACAGGCTGAAGCGGCTGGAGGTGCCGCCATCGGTCGGATCGAGCGACCCGTACCGGTCGATCAGGCCCTGGTCGATGGCGCGCTGCGCGACCTGGTCGGTCGAGTTCCAGCCATTGGAATAGGCCATCGCTGTCAGCGAGAAGCCGTCGGTCGTGGTGCCCTGGCTATAGCGCAGCACGCCGTTGAGCTTGCGGATGTCGTCGGGCACGTCCCACGGGCCGTTGTATTTATTGGCCTCGAAGGCCGCGAGCAGCGTTCCATCACCGGCCTTGGCCGAGCTAGCTGCCATCGCGCGCTGATAGCCGAAGCTGCCAACCGTCAGCTCGGCGATGTTCCTGGGCAGTCCATTCAGATAATTGATGTCGACCGCGCCGGCGGAAGCGAAGTCGCCCTTGTCCGCGTAGTACGGACCCTTGCGGACGTCCATCGACCGGATCAGCTCCGGGATCAGGAAATTGATATCGGCATAGCCCTGGCCGTGGCCATGGGTCGGCATGTTGACCGGCATGCCGTCGACGGTGATGGCCAGATCAGTGCCGTGATCGAGATTGAAGCCGCGCAGAAAATATTGATTGGCTTTGCCTTCGCCGGAGTGCTGGGTGACGATCAGGCCCGGCACCGCCTCCAGAACTTCGCCGACGCGCGAGACCGGCCGCGCATTCACTTCGTCACCGCTGATCGGCCGCGCGCTGGCGGCGGTCGGTTGCAGATCGGACGCGGACACGGTCACCGAGCCGCCGGTGATTCCGTCGCTCGCAGCGGTCGGCTGGGTCGGTTGGAGCGCTGCGGGCTTGCGGCCGGCGGCGACATGGCGTGGACGCTGGGACGGTTTGGCGCGCCTGGGTGGCGCCCGGTCGGGCGACGTCACTGTCACCGGCGGCAACTGGCCGGGCGCGGTAGCGACCGTCTGCGCTTCGGCGACCGGCGCGAACGCTGCAATGGATGCGGCGGCGGGAAATATCCGCCATGCAGTACGACGCAACGCGCATGCCCCCGCATGATACCTGTTACAGTCACGCGACGACCGCACAAGTCCAACCAACCCCGGCAAAGCGACGCTAGCAAGCACGGTATGACGTTACAAGAAAAATGTCATACTGCCAGGCAATCGAGCCACCACGGATAATCCATGCAACGCATCACCATCACCATCGAGGATGATCTGCTCGCGGAGATCGACGCCGCCGCCGAGGCGCGCGGCTATCAGAACCGCTCCGAGATCATCCGCGATCTCGCACGCGCCGGCTTGCAGCAGAGCGCGGAGAACGCGCCGTCAGGGCAGTGCGTCGCCGCGCTGGTCTATGTCTACGATCACGCCGCGCGCGATTTGTCGAAGCGGCTGGTGCAGAATTTCCATGGCCATCACGACCTGTCGCTGGCGACGCTGCACGTCCATCTCGACGACGACAGCTGCATGGAGGTGACGGCGCTGAAGGGTGCCAGCAGCGAGGTCCGGCATCTCGCCGATCACGTGATCGCCGAACGCGGAGTGCGTTACGGCCGCGTCGTGATGATCCCGACCGCCCCGGACAAGAAGCCGCGCAAGCGCGGGCATGGGCACAGGCATGATTGAGAGCGTGTCGTTTTCGTAGCCCGGATGGAGCGCAGCGAAATCCGGGGCCTCGCACCCGCGGACAGGGCTTCCCGGATTTCGCTTCGCTCCATCCGGGCTACGCAATGAATACGCTAGGCCGCCCTCGCCTTGGTGCCGCGCGGCAGGCCGGCGCGGGCGAGGCCGCCATAGAGCGCCTCGTTCGGCATCTCGGATTTCAGGATCGCGCGCACCTCGACCAGGCGATCGAGATCGATGCCGGTCGGAAATCCCTTGCTCTCGCAGAGGAAGACGAGATCCTCGAACACGACGTTGCCGGTGGCGCCCGGCGCAAACGGGCAGCCGCCGAGGCCGCCGAGCGAGCCGTCGAGCACGCGGGCGCCCTCGTCGAGCGCGGCGGAAGCATTGGCGATGCCCATGCCGCGGGTGTCGTGCAGATGCACGCAGACCGGCCTCGATCCCGCGATCTTCACCGCGCCCCGCGTGAGCTCGCCGACCTGCTTCGGCCCGGCATAACCCACCGTGTCCGCAATCGCGACCATGTCGACGCCGACCTCGTAGAGCTTCTCGGTGAGGCGCAGTACCTCCTTCGGATCGACCGCACCCACGATCGAGCAGCCCAGTCCCATCGAGATCGCGGCATTGACCAGCGGCTTGTGTGCGCTGGCGTCGCGCAACTCGCAGAGCCGCTTGATGTTCTCGATCGCCGATTCGCGCGAGCGGTTGGCGTTGGCCTGGCTGTGCTCCTCGGTCGCCGACACCACCGAGGCGATCTCGGCGACGCCGGAGGCCAGCGCCTCGTTGACGCCGCGCTCGTTCAGCGCCAGCGCGACGCCGTGCGCGCCGGGCAGCGCGGCAATGGTGGCGACAACATCACGGACGTCGACGAACTGCGGGAAGGTCTTGGCCGGCAAGAACGAGCCGACCTCGAAATGCCGGACGCCGGCGGCATATTCGTCGCGCACCCAGCGCTCTTTCGCCGCGGTCGACGGGAACGTCTTCACCAGCTGCAGGCCGTCGCGCAGGCCGACCTCGCGCAGGCTCACCTTGTCGCTCGGATAGATATCGTGGACGCGGGTCATGTCAGCCTCACGCAGCGTTTCCGGTTGATGAAATCTTCTGTTGTGCGAGCTCGGCGCGCACCGCATCGGTATCGGCGCCCAGCACCGGCACTTTCAGGCCCTCGCCGATATTGCGGCCGTTCCACTCGAGCGGCAGCGCGGGGACGCGGAACGGCTTGCCGTCGGCATTCACGTTGTTGACCAGCCCGCCGGGACGCAGCACGTGGGGATCCTGCAGCAGATCCTCCGGCCGGTTGATCGGCGAGAAGCAGATATTGAGCGCATCGAGCCTCGCCGAGAGGTCCGCCACGTTCCAGCCCTTGATCACCGCGGCAACGCGCGGAATAATCCGGTCGCGCGCCATGATGCGGTCCGTGGTCGAGCGCAGCGTCGGATCGTCGGCGAATTCCGTGAGGCCGAACTCGCGGCAGAAGCTCTGCCAATGACCTTCGGTGACGACACCGATGAAGATGCGATCGCCGCCGGCGGCATCGAAGATGTCGTAGATCGGCCAGGCATGCTCGCGTTCCGGCATCGAGCGCGGCTTGCGCCCGGTCATCTCGTACTCGACCATGTGCTGGGCGACCAGGAACAGGCAGTTCTCGAACAGGCCGATGCGGATGTCGGCGCCGCTCCTGTCGCCGCCGCGCTTCTGATAGAGCGCGGCGAGGATCGAGATCACCCCGAACATGCCGCCCATGATGTCGTTGGCGGAGGAGCCGACGCGCTGCGGCTTGTCGCGCGTGCCGGTCATCGCCGCGAGCCCGGACATCATCTGCACGACCTCGTCGAGCGCCGGCCGATGATCATAGGGACCGGACAGAAAGCCCTTGTGGCCGGCGATGATCAGCTGCGGATATTTTTGGCGAAGCTGCTCGGCGCCGAGCCCCTGCCTGTCGAGCTGGCCGTCGCGAAAATTCTCCAGGAACACGTCGGCGCTGGCGAGCAGCCGGTGCATGGTGTCGCGGTCCTCGGGCTTGGCGAAGTCGAGCACGACGCTGCGCTTGCCGCGGTTGAACAACGGAAAGAACGAGACTCCCATGCCGCCGAGCGAACGGGTCTTGTCGCCAGCGGGCGGTTCGACCTTGATCACCTCGGCGCCGAGTTGCGCCAGGATCATGCCGCAGGTCGGCCCCATCACCATGTGGGTCATCTCGACGACCCTCACGCCTTCCAGCGGCAGTCCGCTCCCGGTCATCGGTTTCTCCGTGCTCGTTGCGCTCTTGTTCTGACGCGTTTTCTTCATGCGAACCGGTACCCGCTTCGCTCGAAAACGCTTTGTGATCGGCGCAGGTTAGGCTTCCGCACGCTATCTGAAAAATATAATCTGTCGAATAGTGTATTCGTGGTTCTAGAACGCTGACCCCTCATGGATTCGCGGCAGCTTCGCTATTTCATCGCGGTTTACGAGCAGCGCAACCTGTCGCGGGCGGCGGATCAGGCCAATGTCGCGCAATCCGCGCTCAGCCACCACATCGCCAATCTCGAGGCGGAATTCGCCACGCCGCTGTTCGAGCGCAAGCCGCGCGGCATGGAACCGACCGCGGCGGGCGAGCGGCTCTATGAACATGCCCGCATCATCCTGCGCGCAATGGCGGCGGCCGAGCGCGAGATCAAGGAAGGCGCCAGCGTGATCGCCGGCGACATCTCGATCGGCATGGCCAATTCCGGGATGAAGGCGATCGGCGTGCCGCTGATGCGGACCGTGCTGACGAAATATCCGAACCTGAAGCTGTCGCTGACCGAGAGTCTCTCCGGCGCGACGCTGCTGCATCTGCTGAGTTCCGAGGTCGACCTCGCGCTGGTCTACAATCCGCCGTCGGAAAAGGACCTGATCGCCGAGCCGGTGCTGGAGGAACAGATGTTCTGCGTCGGCACCGAGAAGCTGATCGGCAAGAAAACGCCAATTTCCTTCGAGGAGGTGACGCGGCTGCCCCTGATCCTGTTGCGGTACGGACTATCGGCGCGCGCACTGCTGGATGATCCCGTGCTGCTGAAGCGGCTCGAGGCCAATGCGATCATGCACCTCAACTCGACCAGCGGCATGATCGGCGCGCTGACCGCGGGCTTGGGCTGCACGATTGCGACCACCCATTTCGTCAGCGAGCCGTTGAAGGCACGATCGCTGGTCGCGCGCGAAGTCATCGAACCAAAACTGACTCGCACCCTCTATCTTTGCCGCTTGCGCAACCGCCCGATGACCTACGTCATGGAGGAGATGTGCCGCCTGATCCGCGCCCTGATCGCAGATCAGGTCGGGCGCGGCGCCTGGGAGGCGACGCTCCTGATCTGAATGCATGACTCAGTGGTTGCATAACAGGTTCAGTGTCGTCCCTGCCTAGTGCGCAATTGCGCACGGGAGCAGGGACCGCAAAGTTGCGCACCAGTGGGACGACGAGTCCCTTTCACGGCACCCGCCGCGGCGAATGGGTCCCTGCTTTCGCAGGGACGACAGTTGAACAAGCCGTTTGACAGGTGAATCAAAGCAACCCTTCCCCCTGAGTTCGAAAATATCGAACGTTTCCTTCGATATGTTCGTCTGGATTTCTGGCTCCCGGCTGCCAAACATGCGCGACCGGCACGCCTTCGCAAGAGGGGCGGCCGTTGCACCATTCGGGGAGGACCATCATGAGCGCCGTCGAACTCGGCTCGGTCGCCGATCTCGCCAACACGACAAGCGGACCCGACCAGATTTCGCGACGGCTCGAGGCGCTGCCCACCTCCTTCTATGTCTGGCGGCTCGTGATCCTGCTCTCGCTCGGCGGCTGCTTCGAAATCTACGATCTGTTCTTCACCGGCTATATCGCGCCGGGCCTCGCCCGCAGCGGGTTGATGACCACGACGACGCAGGCGTTCTTCGGCTTCTCCGGCATCGGCGCCTTCGTCGCGGCGACCTTCGCCGGTCTGTTCGTCGGCACCTTCTGCCTCGGCTTCCTCGCCGATCGTTTCGGGCGCAAGGCGGTCTTCACCTGGTCGCTGCTGTTCTACAGCGCGGCATCGGTGATCATGGCGTGCCAGACCACACCCGGCGGCCTGCTGCTGTGGCGCTTCATCGCCGGGATCGGGATCGGCATCGAGGTTATCACCATCGACGCCTATATCACCGAGCTGGTGCCGAGCTGGATGCGCGGCCGGGCGTTTGCGATCAACCAGGCGGTGATGCTGTCCGCGGTGCCTGTTGTCGCCGCGCTGTCGTGGTGGCTGGTGCCGCTCTCGCCTCACGGCATCGACGGCTGGCGCTGGGTGGTGCTGATCGGCGCCGCCGCCAGCATGATCATCTGGGTGCTGCGGCTCTACGTTCCGGAAAGCCCGCTCTGGCTGGCGCGCCATGGCCGCGCCGCCGGGGCCGAGAGGATCATGCGGACGCTCGAGGCCGCAGCGCCGACGGCTGCGCCGCGTCCTGCTCCCGCGGTCGTAATCGCACCAGTTCGTGCGCCGGTCGAGACCGGCTATGCCGACCTGTTCAGGCCGCCCTACGTCTCCCTGGTCGTGCTGTTCATGATCTTCAATCTCTGCCAGGCGTTCGGCGTCTACGGCTTCTCCAACTGGGTTCCGGCGCTGCTGGTGCAAAAGGGCATCAACGTCACCAAGAGCCTGCAATATTCGTTCATCATCGCCTTCGCCTATCCGCTCGCGCCGCTCCTGGCCGCAACCTTCGCCGACCGCTTCGAGCGCAAATGGATCATCTGCGGCGCGGCCGCCGCGATCTCGGTGTTCGGCCTCGCCTTCTCGCAGCTCACCGAGCCGGTGCTGCTGATCGCCAGCGGCGTGCTGGTGACGGGGGCCAACATGACGCTGTCCTACGCCTATCACGCCTACCAGACCGAGGTGTTCCCGACCGCGATCCGGGCGCGCGCCGCGGGTCTCGTCTATTCGATGAGCCGGCTCAGCGCGACCTTCTCCGGCTTCATCGTGGCGTTCATGCTGAAGGAGGCCGGCGTCGGCGGGGTATTCGGCCTGATCACCGCGGCGATGGTCATCGTGATCATTGCTATAGGTGTCTGGGGGCCGAACGTCCGCGGCAGGCCGCTCGACGCCTAGAGCCTTTCGCTCGAAAACGCTCACACCGCGGCACAAACGGCACTTGCCGAAGCCATATTGGGTGTCTACCTCTCGCGGGTCATTTGTGCAGAGGTAACCCAGTCATGTTAGCCGCCGCCATCAAGGCGCTTTCGCAAATCCTGTCGCCGCCGATGCGCTCGATCCTGTGGCGCTCGATCGGGCTTGCACTGGTGCTGATCACCGTGCTGGCAATCGGATTGCAGCGGCTGCTCAGCTGGTTTGCCGACACTGGCGAGGTCTGGGCCGAAGGCATGCTCGGCCCCAACTTCCATTCCACGCTACACGTGCTGTCCTGGATCGTCTCGATTTCGGCGGGCCTTGGCGTCGTGCTCGGTGGCATCTTCCTGATGCCGGCGATCACCTCGCTGGTGGCGAGCCTGTTTGTCGACGACGTCGCCGACCATGTCGAGCGCGAGCATTATCCGGCCGACCATCCCGGCGTGGCGCTGCCGGTCACGCTCGCGACGATCGAGGGCGTCAAGACCGCGCTGCTGACGATCCTGGTCTATTTGGTCGCGCTGCCGTTCGTGCTGTTTGCGGGCGCAGGCTTCATCATCTTCTTCATCGCGACCGCCTGGCTGCTCGGCCGCGAATATTTCGAGCTTGCGGCGATGCGGTTCCGCTCGCCTGATGACGCCAAGGCGATGCGTAAGGAGAACGCGGCGACAGTCTTTACCGCGGGCCTGTTCATCGCCGCCTTCGTCTCGATCCCGATCGTCAACCTTGCGACGCCGCTGTTCGGCATGGCCTTCATGGTGCACATGTACAAGCGGCTGTCGGGCCCGCGGCGCGAGCTGATCGAGCCGGCGCGGCGAACCAATGTGTCCTCGGTCTAGGTGGTATCCGGAAGCACCGGCAGCGATGCCGGTACCCGATCGCTTGCGAATGGCACGAGCAGCAGTCCGACGATCGCCACGCAGGCGAGCATCGCCCAAGCCTCGTTGACGGTGAGTGCGAGCGACGCCCGTTCGACCAACGGCCGGATGAACGCCACCGTCGCGTCGTCCGGCAGACCCGGCGGACGGTCGATCAGCAACTTCGGATCGAGCCCGATCGCCCGCGCCGCGGCGACATCCCCCGCCAGCAGGCGCACGCGGAAATCCTCGCCATAGATTGGGCTTCGCCCATAGAGGATGGTATCGATCAGGGCGATCCCGATCGCGCCGCCCAGATTGCGCATCAGGTTGAACAGTCCGCTGGCGTCGGCAATTTCCGCCTCCGCAAGGGCGCCCAGCGCAATGCGCGTCGGCGGCAGCAGGCAGAACATGATCGCGACGCCGCGCACGACCTGCGGCCAGAACATCTCGCCAAAATCCGCTGTGCGCGGCTGAATGGCGCTCCAGCCGAGGCCGAGCGCGAACAAGGCGAAGCCCGCGCCGGTCAACTGCCGCGCGCCGACGCGGCTTTCGAGGACCGCCGCAAGCGGCGCGGCGACGAGCTGCGCAACTCCCGTGACCAGCATGATCGTGCCGATCTCGAAGGCGTCATGGCGGCGGACGAAACCGAGGAATACTGGCATCAGATAGGTCGATCCATACAGGCCAATGCCGAGGCAAAAGCTCAGTGCGCAACCGATCGCGAACGGACGCCGCTTGAAAAGCGTCAATTGCGCGATCGGATAGGCCGCGCGGAGCGTGCGCCGGATCAGCAGCGCCATCCCGGCAATGCTTCCGATCAGCAGGCCGAGGCAAGGCATCGCGGCCCAACCGCGTTGCGGCGCTTCCTTCAAACCGATCATGAGGCTTGCGAGCGTCGCCGCGAGCAGGACTAGCGACCATTTGTCCAGCCTGGAGAATGCGCGAAGCTGCACGCCTTCCTTCGGAAGCAGCAACGGCGTGACCGAGGCTGCCACCGTTCCCGGAACCACAGTGATCAGGAATAGCCATGGCCAGGACCAGGTCTGCGTGATCCAGCCGCCGACGACAGGTCCAACGGTCGGCGCGAGCACCGCGACGACGCCGCCGATCGTGGTGGCCACCGCATGAAGCCGCGCCGGGAACAGCGTGAACACGGCGGAGAACACTGCGGGGATCAGGACGCCGCCGGAAAATCCCTGCAGCACGCGAAATGCCAGCAGCGCGGCAAAGCCGCCGCTGAGGGCGCAGCCGACCGACGCGACGGTGAACAGGCTCACCGCAAGCGCGAACAGCCATCGCAACGACAGCGCATGCGTGAACAGGCCGGTCAGTGGGATCGCGATCACTTCCGCGATCAGATAGGCGGTCTGGATCCAGCTCATCGCCGCCGGCGAGATCGCAAGCGCGCGCTGGATCGTCGGCAACGAAGTTGCGACGACCTGGATGTCGAGAATCGCCATGAACATGCCGCAGCACATCAGGAGGAAGCCGGCCCAGGTCGCAGCCGATGGGCTGTCGGTTCGGTGATCCGCCCCCTTGCTCATGGCGTGCTTGTGCGTGGCCAGTCGGAAACGGAGAGCGCGCGGTTCTCGACCCGAATCCGGAGCGCAAGCACCGCGAGATTGAGGAGGCTGAAGATCAGCGCCAATCGCGGCAGGTGCAGCGCGAGGGGTAGCAGCGCGATTTCACCGACCACGACGGCGTAGTTTGGATGCGGGAAATATCGGTACGGCCCGGATGCGACCAGCGGCGCGCCCGGCAGCACGACGATTCGCGTGGTCCATCGCGGCCCGAGCGCGGCGAGGATCCACACCCGCAAGCCTTGCAGCACTAGAAAACCCGCCAGCGCGGCCAGATTGACGTCCTGGTTGCGGCCCCAGATCCACAGCGCGGTCAGCCAGCCGGCGTGAACCAGGACAATGAGCGGGTAGTGATTGGCGCCGACCTCGACCCCGCCTCGCGCGAGAAGCCGCTCGGTGTTGCGACGTGACAGCACGAGCTCGCCGAGACGCTGCAGCGTGACCAGCGCGAGGATGACCGACGCGAAGCTCACGCCGCGTGCCTGAGTGCAACGCAGCTGAGCGTGAAGCCCGGCCCGAGCGCCGTGAGCAGCGAGCGCGGCGGCAATCCCTTGGCGCAGGCTCGTTCGAGAACAAAGAGAACCGTCGGGCCCGACATGTTACCGCAAGCCGCGATGACGTCGCGTTCGTGATCGAGCGTGCCCTGATCGAGCGCGAGTGCCCGCTCCAGCGCGGCGATGACCTTGGCGCCGCCGGGATGGCAGAGGAAGCGGTCGACGTCATCGGCTGTCAGCTGCATCCGCGCGAGGATCTCGACGACGGCCGGCCCAAGATGGTCGCGGACGAAATCCGGAATGGTTCGCTGAAAGACCACGCCGAATCCCTCCGGATCGACCGTCCAGCCCATAACGTCGAGCGTATCCGGCCACAGCTTTTCACCCGTCGCCTCGATCCGCGTCGCACCGCCGTCCCCGGCGCGCAGCACGATCGCGGCCGCGCCATCGCCGAACAGGCTGGCCGCAACGATATTTGCCTTGGTGAGCTCGTCGTGCCGGACCGCGAGCGTGCAGAGCTCGAGCGCAACCAGCAGCACGTTCGCTCCCGGCCGCGCTTCGGCCAGCCGCGCCGCGATCGACAGGCCAGATACGCCGCCCGCGCAGCCGAGGCCGAACACCGGCACGCGCGACACATCCGTCCGCAGACCGAGCTTGCCGGCGACGCGCGCCTCCAGCGTCGGCGTGGCTATCCCCGTCGAGCACACCGTGACCACGATATCGATGTCACTGCCGGTCAGGTCGGCCCGCGCCATCGCCTTGCGGGCCACGTCGACGTACAACGTCTCCGCGCCCTCCAGGAACGCCAGCGTTCGCTCCGGCCAGCCGCGCCGTTCGAGATACCATTCGATCGGCTTGACGCCGTAGCGATGCTGGATGCCGGTGTTGGCGAACAGGCTGGAGAGCGTCTCGAATTCGGCATAGCGGTCGGCGAGGAGGTTACGCGCGGCCTGCAGGACCTGTCCCTGATGGAATAGATGCGGTGGAACCGCCGTCGCCAGGGAAACAAGCGCGGCCGTCTGCTTCATCTCGATCATCGTGGCTCCATTTCCCCCGCTCTTGGAACCGCGCGATGAGCAAAATATTTCAGCACGCCTGCGACATAGCGCGAGCGCCGCATTCACTATAAATTGACCCGGCGGCGATATCCGCCGCCTCTTCGCAAATCAGGAAGCGGCGGCGCCCAGCCTGCGCATCACGCTCTTCACGAAGCCCAACGGCGCCGGCGACAGCGGGCCCTGCGGCGCGCGCGTGATGAAGGCGACCAGGACCAGCGCCAGGATCGCGAGCCAGAAGCACAGCCAGAAGCCGTCGATATAGGCGAGCGTGTTGGCCTCGCGCTGCACCAGCGCCGCCAGCGTGCCGACGGCGCGCCCCGTCGCGGTCCCGATACCGTGGCCGGAAAATTCACCTGCCAGCCGCTTGAGCAGGTTCACGACGTCGATATCGCCGTTCTGCACATGCTGTCCGAGATAGTTCGAATGGATCTGCTCGCGGACCCGCAGCCACGTCCCCATCAGCGCGACGCCGATCTCGGCGCCGCCAAGGCGCATGATCTGGATATAGGCCGCGAACGCCGTCGCCCGCGACGGATCGGAATTCGACAGCGCCATGATGATGATCGGCAGCAGCGTGAACGCCTGCCCGATCGACGTGAGCAGGACGATGCCGACAAAATCCTCGCGCGCCCAGACATGGCTCAGCTGCGTGCCCCAGAGATTGGCCGCCGCGAATGCCGAGAAGCCGAGCACCACGACGATACGCGGATCGAGGTGGCGCAGCAGCAAAATCGAGACCGGCACCAGCACGAACATCGGCAGCGCGCCGTAGGTGAACAGCAGCACGCCCGACTGCTCCGGCCGCAACGCGCCGACGGTGCCGAGGAAGTTCGGGACCAGCGACGAATTCGACAGGCTGGTCAGCGTGTACAGCAGGATGACGATCAGCGAGAGCCCGATGTTGCGCGAGAACAGCACGTTGAAATGCGCCCAGGGCCGACGCGCCACCATTTCGTTGAGCATGAAGGCGACGATCAACAGCCCACCACCGATCAGAAGCGCCATCACCGTGCCCGACGACAGCCAGTCCAGCCGGTTGCCCTGATCGAGCCCGGCATAAACCATCGACACCCCGGCACCGAGCAGCAGCATGCCGCCCCAATCGGCATGGTGCAGCAGGTCGCGATTAACCGGCTCGTTCGGGGTGCCGAGATACACCATCAGGCCCATCAGCGGCGCGATCACCACGCCCTGCCAATACAGCCACTGCCAGCCGAGATGCTCGACATAGAAGCCGACCAGCGAGCTCGACGAGTCGAGCGCGAAGCCGACGCGAATCGAGTACATCGCGATCGCCGGCAGCCACCATCGGATCGGCAAATTGCGCAGGATGATCATCAGCGTCGCCGGCACGAAGGTGCCGAGCAACATGCCGTGGGCGATGCTGAGCGCGATCAGCGTCGTGTAGTCGCGCGCGAACGGGATGGTCAGCGAGACCACGGCATAGACCAGGCTCGGAATCCCGAGCACCCGGCGCAGGCCGAACACGGTGGCAAGCCAGGCCACCGCAGGCGCGACGAAGATCTGCGAGCCGATGGCAGCCGTCGAGAGCCAGGCGCCCTCGTCGAAGCTGAGCGAGAACGCACCGCGCAAATCGGGCAGACCGACAGAGGTCAGGCGACTGTCGAAATTCGCCAAGAACGCGCCGAGCAGCACGGCGACGACCGCGAACAGCGGATAGCGCGCGACGTCGCCGCGCGAGACCGGACCACGGTCACTTTCCGCCATTGGCGACCGCCTCGCCGGTGTCGATCCGCGTGACGACCGACATGCCCGGCAGCAGGCGCTCGAGCAATGGCTGGCCCTTGTCGAACTGGATACGCACCGGAATGCGCTGCACCACCTTGGTGAAATTGCCGGTGGCGTTATCGGGCGGCAGCAGCGCGAATTGCGATCCGCTCGCCGGTGCGATGCGCTCGACGACGCCGCGCAGCTTCTGGCCCGCGAATGTGTCCACGGTGACCTCGACCGGCTGGCCCGGCTTGACGTTGGTCAGCTGGGTCTCCTTGTAGTTGGCGATCACGTAGACGTTGGGCAGCGGCACGACATTGATCAGATTGGCGCCGATGTTGACGTAGTCGCCCGGCTGCACCTGGCGCTCGCCGGTGACGCCGTCGAACGGCGCGACGATCTTGGTGTAGCCAAGCTTGAGCTTGGCCGATGCCAGCAGCGCCTTGGCGGCGTCGAGGTCGGCGGCACGCTGCTTCTTGGTACCCTGCAGGACCTCGAGCTGGTGGCGCTGCGCCGCGATCACAGCGCGGCTGGCGCGCACGTCGGCCTCCGCCTTGGCGTAGGATGCGGTCGCCTGCTCGAGTCGCTGCCGCGTACCGGCGTCGGTTTGCGACAACGACTGCTGACGCTCTTCCTCCTGGCGTGCCAGAGTCTGCTGCGCCTCCGCGGACAACCGTGCAGCCTCGGCCTGCGCGATGGTCGCATATTGCAGCTCGACCTGGTTGTTGAGGTTGTCGAGCACGGCCTGGGCACCGACCACGCCGGCCTCGGCCTGCGCCACCTGTGCCTGATAATCGGCCGGATCGATCTGCACCAGGAGATCACCGGCCTTGACGCGCTGGAAATCGGAGACGGCGACGGTGAGCACCTCGCCGGACACGCGGCTGGAGAGCTGGGTCAATTCGGCGCGCACATAGGCATCATTGGTGGTCTGGATCGTGGCGCTGCCGACCCAGGCATCCCAGCGACTGGTCGCCACCGCGACGAACACCAGCGCGATGAGCACGGCAAACAGCGGAATCGCGAAACGGCTCCAGAAGCCGCTTGCCGAAGGTTGCGGCTTGGCAGGCGCCGCAGCAGGCGCGGTCTGGCTGGCGGGCGACGGACCATCTTGAACCTGCTCGGCCACACCAAACTCCTCAAGCACGCGCCCAAACGCCGGACGAACCTATTAGCACATGATGACGATCATGCCTCAGACGGTCTTCTCCGGCCACCGACAGAGATCATTGATCAGACACACTTCGCAACGTGGACCGCGGGCGAGGCAGGTGTAACGGCCATGCAGGATCAGCCAGTGATGGGCGTGCAGCATGAACTCGGTCGGGATCACCTTTTCCAATCCCAGCTCGACCTCGAGCGGTGTCTTGCCGGGTGCGAGCCCGGTGCGGTTGCCGACGCGAAACACATGGGTGTCGACCGCCATCGTGTGCTCGCCGAATGCCATGTTGAGCACGACATTCGCGGTCTTGCGGCCGGCGCCGGGCAACGATTCGATTTCGGCGCGCGTGCGCGGCACCTCGCCGCCGAACTCGGCGATCAGCTTCTGCGAGAGCGCGATGACGTTCTTCGCCTTGTTGCGATAGAGCCCGATGGTCTTGATGTAGTCGCGCACCCTGTCTTCGCCGAGCTCAAGCATCTTCTCCGGCGTGTCGGCGCCCGCGAACAGCGCCCGCGTCGCCTTGTTGACGCCGGCATCGGTCGCCTGCGCCGACAGCACCACCGCAACCAGCAGCGTGTAGGGGTTGAGGTGCTCGAGTTCGCCCTTGGGCTCGGGATTGGCTTTGCGGAACCGGTCGAACGCCTCGTAGACCTCCTCCGCTGTCCATGGCTTCGGCTTTACGGTCCGCTTGGCGGCCTTCTTGGCCGGCTTCTTTGCCCCGCGTTTGGGCAGCAGCCTTGCCGCTTTTGCGGCTTTCTTCTTCGGTGCGGAGCGAACGCTTGACGTGCTGGCGCGTTGAGAGCGAATGATTTTGGCCATGAACCGGATATACTGATACGTCATGACCGCAGGCAACGACTTTGATCCGGGCGAAGATCTCAGGGCCGATGACCTCGCGGCTGATGCCGCTGAGGCCGAGCCCAAACTGTTCTCGGCATTGCTGACGCCGCACCGCTCGTTGAATCGCACCGGCTTTATGGTGCTGATGTCGTTCGTCACCGCGGTCAGCTTCATCGCCGGCGCGGTGTTCTGGTGGCTCGGCGCCTGGCCGATCTTCGGCTTTTTCTGCCTCGACGCGCTGGTGATCTATTGGGCATTCAAGGTCAATTTCCGTACCGCCAAGGCGAGCGAGGAAATCACCGTCACGCCGTCGGAACTGCGGGTGCGCAGGATCAGCCATCGCGGTCATGTGGCGGAATGGGTGCTCAATCCGCTCTGGGTGCGATTCGAGCAGATCTCGCACGAGGAGTTCGGCATCGAGCGGCTCTATCTGGTCTCCCGGGGCCGCCGGGTCAGCGTTGGCAGCTTCCTGGGTCCGGACGAAAAGGCAAGTTTCTCCAAGGCCTTGACGGCGGCGCTCAACGCCGCGAAACGCGGCCCGACTTACAACCCCATCCACTAGTCGAGCTTATTTTTGAGCATGATCTTGTCGGAAAACCGGTCCCCACTTTTCCGGATCATGCTTGTCAGAAATCGGGTGGTTTGGACGCGCCATGGCTCCTAAATCAGACACCATGATGACACTCGCCATACACGATCAGCGCCTGGCCAAGCCGGGCTTCCAGAGCGCCGCACTGCGCGACTATGACTCGGTTCGGCGCGCCATCGCGTTCATCTCGGAGCACTGGCGCGCGCAGCCGACCATCGAAGCGATGGCCGATGCCGCCGCCGTCACGCCGGATGAACTGCACCATCTGTTCCGGCGCTGGGCGGGGCTGACGCCGAAGGCCTTCATGCAGGCGCTGACCCTGGACCACGCCAAGAACCTGCTGCGCGATTCCGCCAGCGTGCTCGATGCGGCACTCGACTCCGGCCTGTCAGGACCGGGACGGCTGCACGACCTGTTCGTCACGCATGAGGCGATGTCGCCGGGCGAATGGAAGACCGGCGCCGGCGGCATGACGCTGCGCTACGGCTTCCATCCCTCGCCGTTCGGCACCGCGATCGTGATCGCAACGGATCGCGGGCTTGCGGGGCTTGCCTTCGCCGACCACGGCGACGAGCAGACCGCATTCGCCGACATGAAGCGGCGCTGGCCGAACGCGACCTATGTCGAGGACACCGACGGCACCACCGCATTGGCGCAGCGCGTGTTCGATACAAGGTTGTGGCGGGCGGACCAGCCGCTGCGCGTCGTCTTGATCGGCACCGACTTCGAGGTGCGGGTGTGGGAGACGCTGCTCAAGGTCCCGTTGGGCCGCGCGGTCAGCTATTCCGACATCGCCTGCAAGATCAACAGCCCGAAGGCCTCGCGCGCGGTCGGCGCCGCGGTCGGCCGCAATCCGGTGTCGTTCGTGGTGCCCTGCCATCGCGCACTCGGCAAGAGCGGCGCACTGACCGGCTATCACTGGGGCATCACCCGCAAACAGGCGATGCTGGGCTGGGAAGCCGGCCAGGTCGGATTGCATTAGGGTAAGCCGTTCTCGGTCCCGTCACCCTGAGGAGCGCGAAGCGCGTCTCGAAGGGTCGACGGCCCGGCTGGTGGCCGTGCATCCTTCGAGACGCGCTTCGCGCTCCTCAGGATGACGGAACAATCAGGTCGTCTACCCCGCCAGATCGACCTTGGACGCAACGGTGGAATCGGCATTGAGCCGATAGACCACCGGCGCGCCGGTGGCGAGTTCGCGCTTGAGGATCTGCTCCGGCGTCAGCTTCTCCAGCACCATGATCAGCGCGCGCAGCGAATTGCCGTGGGCGGCGATCAACGTGCGCTGGCCGCGCAGCACGCCGGGCAGGATCTCCTGCACGTAATAGGGCAGCGTGCGCGCCAGCGTATCCTTCAGGCTTTCGCCGCCGGGCGGCGGCACGTCGTAGGAACGGCGCCAGATCAGGACCTGGTCCTCGCCCCATTTCTTGCGGGCGTCGTCCTTGTTGAGGCCGGAGAGATCGCCGTAGTCGCGTTCGTTAAGCGCGAGATTCTTCGTGGTCGGCAATCCGGTCTGGCCGATCTGCTCCAGCATCAGCTTCAGCGTGTGCTGCGCACGGGTGAGATCGGAGGTGAACGCGACATCAAACGACAGGCCCTGCGCCTTGAGCTTGCGGCCGGCCTCGTTGGCTTCGTTGACGCCTTGCTCGGTGAGATCAGGGTCCTTCCACCCGGTGAACAGGTTCTTCAGATTCCAGTCGCTCTGACCGTGACGAACGAGCACAAGAAGACGATCACTCATTTCAGATTCCGTTTTCGCTTAGCTGGATTTCATTCCGTCGAGCAGTGTCAGTCGCCCAGCCCCAGCACATCGGCCATCGAATACATGCCGGGCTTCTTGCCATGCGCCCACAGCGCCGCCTTCAGCGCGCCCTGCGCGAACAGCGCGCGATCCTCGGCATGATGCGAGAGCGTGATGCGCTCGGAGGGGCCGGCAAAGATCACGCTATGATCGCCGGCCGCGGTGCCGCCGCGCAACGAGGCAAAGCCGATATCGCCGGCGCGCCGCGCGCCGGTGAGACCATCGCGACCGCGCGCCGAATGCTGATCGAGCGCGATCTTGCGTCCCGCGGCCGCGGCTTCACCGAGCATCAAGGCGGTGCCCGACGGCGCATCGATCTTGGACTTGTGGTGCATCTCGAGAATTTCGATGTCAAAGCTCTGATCGAGCGATTGCGCGACGCGCTTGACGAGCGCGGCGAGCAGATTGACACCGAGGCTCATATTGCCTGATTTCACCACGATGGCGCGGTTGGTCACGCTGCGGATCACCGCATCGTCGGACGGCGACATCCCGGTGGTACCGATGACGTGAACGAGGCCGCGCTCGGCCGCGATCGCGACATTGGCGATGGTCGCGGCCGGCACCGTGAAATCCAGGATGCCGTCGGCGCCCGCCGACATCGACCACAGATCGGCCGACAGCCTGACGTCATTGGCGGGGAGGCCGGCGAGCACGCCGGCGTCCTTGCCGAGCAGCTCCGAGCCCGGCGCTTCCAGCGCACCGACCAGCACCGCCCCCGGGGTCTCGGAAATCACCCGCGTCAGCGTGCGGCCCATCCGGCCGCCGGCTCCCGCAACAATCAGACGCATGTCAGCCATGGCTCACCTCTCCACGCGATATAGCGAGCCAAGGCTGTTCCGGCAACCGAACCGGCCACCCGCAATCAGGGCTGCGGGCCGTCATAGCCCTCGATGATGATGAGGTCGGCGATCGAATGCGGCTGCCGCACCTTGATGTTGGCCTGGTACTCCGGGGAGTTGTAGCAGGCCATCGCGGTTGCATAGTCGGGGAATTCGATCACGACATTGCGGGAGCGGCTCTCTCCCTCGACGCAGTTGAGCTGGCCGCCGCGCACCACGTAACGGCCGCCGAACTTCTTGAAGATCGCAAGGTTGGCCACCGCGTAGGGCTTGTAGCCCTCGTCATTATGAACGTCGACGCGTCCAATCCAGTATCCCTTCGCCATCTCTGTTCTCCCTCTTGTTGTTCAGGCAAGCGCCTGGGCGATTTCGGCGTGAATGGCTTCGGCTGATGCCTTCGGATCGGCGGCTTCCATCACCGGACGTCCGACCACCAGATAGTCGGCGCCGGCGGCAATGGCGCGGGCCGGCGTCATGATGCGCTTCTGATCGCCGGTCGCCGAGCCCGCGGGGCGGATGCCCGGCGTCACCAGGTTCATCTGATTGCCGACGATCTTGCGCAAGGCGGCCGCCTCCTCGGGCGAGCTGACGAGGCCGTCGACGCCAAGCGCCTGCGCCTGTTTGGCGCGCGCTTCGACGAGATCGGAGACGTTGAGGCGATAGCCCGCCGCATGCAGGTCAGTGTCGTCGTAGGAGGTCAGCACCGTCACCGCGAGGATCTTCAGGCCGGAGCCGGCGCGGGCCTCGACCGCCGCCTTCATGGTCTGCGGGTAGGCATGCACAGTGAGAAAGGTCGCGCCGAGCCCGGCGACGCTTTCGACCCCGCGCGCGACGGTGTTGCCGATGTCGTGCAGTTTCAGATCGAGGAAGACCTTCTTGCCGCTGCCTGCAAGCTGCTTCGCCAGGATGAGGCCGCCGGCATAACCGAGCTGATAGCCGATCTTGTAGAAGGTGACGGCATCGCCGAGCCGGTCGATCATCGCCTCGGCGCCGGCGACCGACGGCAGATCTAGCGCCACGATCAACCGGTCTCTTGGAGCGATCCTGACTGGCTGCATGTCACCTCACATCATGCGTTGGGAATGGTCGATCAGCTGCCGCACCAGCGCCCGCATCGCGTCGATGTCGGCCTGGTGCTTCAGATGATCCATATCGTCGTAGGCCTGCTCGGCGAATGACAGCGCGAGCTGGTTCGGGATCACGGTGGCGTGGCACGCCGTCAGGATCAGGCGAAGCGCAGCCAGCGCGCGCGTGCCGCCGAGCCGGTTGCCGGATGCGGCTGAAATCGCGAACGCGCGGCCGTGGAACACTTGACCTCGCACCTCATGCGGATCCTGCACGCGGCTCACCCAGTCGATCGTGTTCTTCACCAGCGCCGGCACCGAGGAATTGTATTCCGGTGTCACGATCAGCACGCCATGATGGGCGCCGATCATCCGCTTCAGATTCACGGCATGCTGCGGCACGCCGGATTTCGCCTGCAGGTCGCCGTCATAGATCGGCAGCGGAAAATCGCCGAGCGAGATGCGGGTGACGTCGGCGCCGGATTGCGCCAGTTCGTACGCCAGCACGGCGGCCAGCTTCGCATTGAGCGAGCCTGACCGAAGCGATCCGGGGATCACGAGGATTTTCAGCGCGGACATCTTGAAATCGCAGGTATTGGGCGCAGGCCCGGCGCGACGGGCGCTGGGTGGTCAGCCCTTGCGATACACCCAGACCCGCGCGGGCGGAAGGTTCATCCAGATCCGCTCGGAGGCCTCTGTGGACACGCCCGGCAGCGACTTCGGAATCGGAGGCACCACCGAATAGGTAAACTGAATGAACGGCGCGCCGGGTGCGAGCGCCAGGAAGGCGTCACGGACCAGCCTCAGGCGGGTCAGCATCGGCTTGGTGACGAGCGGCAGACCGGAGACCACGGCCGAGGCGGGAGATTTCAGCACCTCCCACACAGTATCGCGCAGCGTGTAGGCGTCCCCCTGGACGACCCTGGCCTGCGGATAGCGTTCGCGCAGCAATGCGCAGAAGCCGGGATTGTATTCAACCAGGACGAGACGCTTTTGATCGACGCCGTGCTCGATCAGCGCGTTGGTGATCGCCCCGGTGCCGGGTCCAAGTTCGATGACCGGCCCCTCGGCGTCGCGATCGACATATTGCGCCATGGTGCGGGCGAGCAGCCGTCCGGACGGCATCACCGCGCCCATATGCAGCGGCTTCTCCATCCATGAACGGAGAAATCGAACCTCGTCGTCGAGACGGAGGGGCTTCTTCGACGCACGCACGGACGATTGCAAAGGCATGTCGCTACCAGGCGGGGACCGCACAATCGAGCGGTTGTCAGAAAACAGTCACAAAGACGTATAGGTCGAAGTCGTTACGGTCAAGCATAACGACTGCGGCTAGACGGAGCGATTGCCAAAGAAGTCCTTGACCTTAGAGAAGAAACCCGCAGCCTCCGGCTGGGTTGCGCCGGACGACAGTTTTTCGAACTCCATCAGCAGTTCTTGCTGCTTCTTGGTCAGATTTTGCGGCGTTTCGACCACGACCTGCACATACATGTCGCCGGTCTGGCGCGAACGGAGCACCGGCATACCCTTTGATGCGATGCGGAATCGGCGGCTGGACTGGGTGCCGGCCGGCACCTTCACCTTGGTCTTGCCCTTGTCGATGGTCGGCACCTCGAACTCGCCGCCGAGCGCTGCGGTCACCATCGAGATCGGCACGCGGCAGTGCAGGTCGGCGCCGTCGCGCTGGAAGAACTGGTGCGTGGTCAGCGACAGGAAGATGTAGAGGTCACCCGGCGGTCCGCCGCGGACACCGGCCTCGCCTTCGCCGGCGAGACGAATCCGGGTGCCGTCCTCGACGCCCGGGGGAATGTTGACCGACAGCGTGCGGTCGCGCGTCACCCGGCCGGAACCGGCGCAGGAGGTGCAGGCATCCTCGATCATCTGGCCGCGGCCCTGACAGCCGGGACAGGTCCGCTCCAGCGTGAAGAAGCCCTGGGCCTGCCGGATACGGCCGGCGCCGCCGCAATGCGAGCAGGTCTTCGGCTTGGTGCCGGCCTTGGCGCCGGTGCCCGAGCAGGATTCGCAGGTGACCGAGACCGGGATCTCGATCTGCGCGGTCTTGCCCTGGAAGGCCTCCTCGAGCGTGATCTCCATGTTGTAGCGCAGGTCAGCGCCGCGCTCGCGGCCGCCGCCGCGGCGCTGCCCGGCCATACCGAACAGGTCTTCGAAAATGTCGGAGAAGGATGAAGCGAAGCCGGCGCCGAAGCCGGGGCCGCCGCCGCCCATGCCCTGCTCGAAAGCGGCATGGCCGAAGCGGTCGTAGGCGGCGCGCTTGTCGCCGTCCTTCAGCACCTCATAGGCTTCGTTGATTTCCTTGAACCGGACTTCGCTGGTGGCGTCGCCCGGATTCTTGTCCGGATGCCATTTCATCGCGAGCTTGCGGAAAGCCGATTTCAGCTTGGTCTCGTCCGCGTTCCGCTCAACCTCGAGGGTCTCGTAATAGCAGCGCTTGGTGGACATCCTTCAATTCCGTCCGAAGTTCATCGCGATCGCCGAAGCTTGCGCTCAGGATCGCGTCAAGGATTGCGCCTGTCTGGAAGATGCAGCGATCGCCTTAAAGAAAAATGACCCCCACTCCTCCGAGACGCGGCGCGTGCTCATTGGTGTGAGGGTCATGATCGCAAATCCGCTTAAGCAGACTTCTTGCTGTTCTTGTCGTCATCGACCTCGGTGAATTCCGCGTCGACAACGTCATCCTTGGCAGCGTCCTTGGCCGCATCGGCCTCGGCCTGCTGCTTGTACATGGCCTCGCCAAGCTTCATCGAAGCCTGCGCCAGCGTGTTGGTCTTGGCCTTGATCGCCTCGGCGTCGTCGCCCTTCAGCGCTTCCTTGAGGTCGCTGACGGCGTCTTCGATCGCGCGGCGCTCGGTGTCGGCGATCTTCGAACCGTGTTCGGCCAGAGCCTTCTCGGTCGAGTGAACCAGGCCGTCGGCATGGTTCTTGGCGTCGACAGCCTCGCGGCGCTTCTTGTCCTCGGCCGCGTTGACCTCGGCGTCCTTGACCATCTTGTCGATGTCGGCCTCGGACAGACCGCCGGATGCCTGGATCCGGATCTGCTGTTCCTTGCCGGTCGCCTTGTCCTTGGCCGACACGTTGACGATGCCGTTGGCGTCGATGTCGAAGGTCACCTCGATCTGCGGCATGCCGCGCGGAGCCGGCGGAATGCCCATCAGGTCGAACTGGCCGAGCATCTTGTTGTCGGCCGCCATTTCGCGCTCGCCCTGGAAGACGCGGATGGTGACGGCGCCCTGATTGTCTTCGGCGGTCGAGAACACCTGGCTCTTCTTGGTCGGGATCGTGGTGTTGCGGTCGATGATGCGGGTGAACACGCCGCCCAGCGTCTCGATGCCCAGCGACAGCGGGGTCACGTCGAGCAGCAGCACGTCCTTGACATCGCCCTGCAGCACGCCGGCCTGGATCGCAGCGCCGATCGCGACGACCTCGTCGGGATTGACGCCCTTGTGCGGCTCCTTGCCGAAGAACTGCTTCACGACTTCCTGGATCTTCGGCATGCGGGTCATGCCGCCGACCAGCACCACTTCGCCGATCTCGCCGGCGGTCAGGCCGGCATCCTTCAGCGCCTTGCGGCACGGCTCGATGGTCTTCTCGACGAGGTCGGCCACCAGCGCCTCGAACTTGGCGCGGGTCAGCTTCATCGTCAGATGCTTCGGACCGGTCTGGTCAGCCGTGATGAACGGCAGGTTGATTTCGGTCTGCGTGGTCGACGACAGCTCGATCTTGGCCTTCTCCGCAGCCTCCTTCAGGCGCTGCAAGGCAAGCTTGTCGTTGCGCAGGTTGATGCCCTGCTCCTTCTGGAATTCGTCGGCGAGATAGCCGACCAGGCGCATGTCGAAATCTTCACCACCGAGGAAGGTGTCACCGTTGGTCGACTTCACCTCGAACACGCCGTCGCCGATCTCGAGGATCGAGACGTCGAAGGTGCCGCCGCCGAGGTCGTACACGGCGATCGTGCCGGACTTCGACTTGTCGAGACCGTAGGCGAGCGCGGCAGCCGTCGGCTCGTTGATGATGCGCAGCACTTCGAGGCCGGCGATCTTGCCGGCGTCCTTGGTGGCCTGACGCTGCGCGTCGTTGAAATAGGCGGGAACTGTGATGACAGCCTGCTCGACCTTCTGGCCGAGATGCGCCTCAGCGGTCTCCTTCATCTTCTGCAGAATGAAGGCCGAGACCTGCGAGGGCGAATAGGTCTTGCCATCGGCTTCGACCCAGGCGTCGCCGTTCGATGCCTTGACGATCTTGTAGGGAACGAGCTTCTTGTCCTTCTCGACCATCGGGTCGTCATAGCGGCGACCAATGAGGCGCTTCACCGCAAAGAACGTACGCTCGGGATTGGTCACCGCCTGGCGCTTCGCCGGCTGGCCGACGAGGCGCTCGCCATCGTCAGTGAAGGCAACGATCGACGGCGTCGTCCGCATGCCCTCGGCATTCTCGATCACCTTGGCGTTCTTGCCATCCATTACGGCGACGCACGAATTCGTGGTGCCGAGGTCGATCCCAATGACCTTACCCATGGTTTTCATATCCTCTTTGCTACGGCAGGTTGGTTGGGCCCTGACGGCGCTCCGTACCGAACCCCCAGACGTTCACATACTCGCGATATTGCGACGGTGAGCCTGATATAGGAGAGAGGGTCCTGCCCGCAAGGACTGGACGCAACGTTGAGGCCTGAAAAGACTGACGTTTGAAAGATTGTGTCAGCCCGACTGCGGCGCCGGTTCAAGCCCGATCCAAGTTAACAAATCGGCAATGATGCGGCACGCCGTCGACCGCGAACATCCGCTACACGACATCAGCGCTGTTGAGTGAACACTCACAAACGTCGTATGCGGGAGCGGCGCACAGGCCGAGGGCGCGCTGTTTGGCCGCTGGTGGCCGATCGTCGGAAACGTCGGGAAACTGGAAAGTGCCAGCCAATCGGGACGAAAAGCCCATGGAATCGGGCCTGCAGGCCCGGAGCGGGGCTTTGGCGGCCTGTTGCAGGGTCATCAAAACCGCTAAAAGCGGTCCGACTGAAAGAGGCCATCCAGCCCTGCACCGGCCCCGTTGCGCGGCCACCAAGCAAAACCGGTAGATCCCCCATGACGCCTTTTCGACTTCTCGTTGCGGTTGCCTTGCTGCTTGCTGCCACCTGTCGTGGCTTTGCCGCCGACGTGGTGTTTCCGCCGGGCGCGCATGTCGGGATGAAGCCGCTGGTGGGCCTCAACCGCGCCAAGTCGTTCATCGGCTTCGAGACCGAGGACCAGGGCGTGAAGGTCTTGATCGCCGATCTGCCCGCGGACGCCTACAACGAGGTCGTGAGCGCCTTCAAGGCCAACCCGGCCGGTAGCGGAAACATCAAGCCGGAGAGCCTCGAGACGCCGGCCGGCCTTGCCTATTACACCGTGGAGAGCGCGCGTGACGGCACCACCAATGTGCGGCGCTATTCCATGATCCTGCCGGGACCGACCTTCTCCGGCTATGTCGCGGTGCAGGTGCCGGAAAACGCGAGCAAGATCTACACCGACGACGCCGTGCGGCAGATGTTCGCCACCGCCCAGATCCGCAACGAGGTGCCGGTCGACGAACAGCTCGGCATGATGCCGTTCAAGGTCACCGAGCTCAGCAGCTTCAAGAATGTCCGCATGCTGGCGCCGGGCGCCGCGCTGCTGATGGCCGACGGCGACGACAAGGGCCTTGAGACCAAGCCCTTCATGCTGCTTGGCATCATCGGCTCGGCCCCGGCCACACCAGATGATCGCGGTCGCTTCGCCCAGCAGATCGCCACCACGATCCCCGGCGTGCGCGACGGGCGGATCACCATGTCCGAACCGATCCGGATCGACGGCCAGCCCGGCTTCGAGACGCGCATCGACGCCGTCAGCGGCAAGGACAATACCCCGGTGACCATCGTGCAGTGGCTGCGGTTCGGCGCGCAAACATCGATGCGCATCATCGGCAGCTCCCCGCGTACCGATTGGGAGAAGGCCTTCCCGCGCTTCCGCGCGGTGCGCGACGGCATCCAGCCGCGCGGCTGACAGGCCCGCCAAAAAATCGGACTTTCGCAGCTCCACGAACGGAACTAGCCTCCTCGCACGGCTACCAAAGCGAGGAGGGCGCGATGTTGGATCGACGACAGGTCGTTGCAGGGCTCGGTACGCTGGCGCTTGCCGCGCTGGTTCCAAAGCACCTCTGGGCGGCTGCGATCAAGCCCGACGACGGCTCCGCGCTGCTCGTGATCGACGTCCAGAACTGCTTCCTGCCCGGCGGCAGCCTCGCGGTGAAGGACGGCGAGCAGGTGGTGCCGGTGATCAACCGGATCGCCAAGAGCTTTGCCAATGTGGTGATGACGCAGGACTGGCACACGCCCGGACACATCTCCTTTGCCTCGACCCATTCCGGCAAGAAGCCGTTCGAGACCGTCGACCTTGCCTATGGCAAGCAGGTGCTGTGGCCCGACCACTGCGTCCAGGGCACCGACGGCGCTTCGCTGTCGAAGGAACTCGCGATCCCGCAGGCCGAGCTGATCATCCGCAAGGGCTTTCACAAGGACGTCGACAGCTACTCCGCGTTCACCGAGGCCGACGGCAAGACCACCACCGGGCTCGCCGCCTATCTGAAGGCGCGCAACGTCGAGCGGGTTTTCGTGGCCGGGCTCGCCACCGATTTCTGCGTGGCATGGACCGCGCTCGATGCGCGCAAGGCCGGCTTCGAGACCTATGTGGTGGAAGATGCCTGCCGCGGCATCGACACCCAGGGATCGCTCGCCAAGGCCTGGGACGACATGGCCAAGGCCGGCGTCAAGCGCATCCAGTCCTCGGATATCGCGTAGGACGCTGCCTCGCGACATCCGCATGGCCGAGTCGTCACCCCTTGCATTCGATCTCGCGCAGCGCCTGCCATCGCCGCGCCTGGCGGGCCTGATCGTCCGGATCACCGGTTATCGCGAGACCGCGACGGGCCGGTTCGCGCAACGACAGGCCGCGCCGCTGATCGTCCCGCTGATCATCAGTTTCGGCTCGCCGTTCCTGATCGCGCTGTCGCGCGAGCCCAGTGCGACCGATCGTCAGCTCAGCTTCGCCGCCGGCCTGCATGCCGGGCCTGTCTACATCGAGTCCGACGGGCACGCTGCCTGCGTGCAGGTCGATTTCACCCCGCTTGGCGCCTACAGCTTCTTCGGCGGCGCCGTGACCGACCTGGTCGGGCGCATGGTCGATATCGACGATGTGCTCGGCCATGATGGCCGTCGCCTGCGCGAGCAGCTCGGCGCCGTGGCGTGCTGGCAGCGCCGCTTCGACCTGATCGAGGCGTTCGTGCTGCGCCGCGCCGGCCACATGCCGTCTTTCGAAGTCGCGTTCGCCTATCGAAAACTGGCGCGTTCGGCCGGCGCTATCAGCATCACGGCACTGGCCGACGAGATCGGCTGGAGCCGCAAGCATCTGGCCGGCCGGTTTCGGTCCGAGCTCGGCCTCGCCCCCAAATCGCTGGCGCGCATGATGCGGTTTCACCGGGCGAGCCGGCTGGCACAAAGCGGCACCGCGCTTGGCTGGGCGGGGATCGCGGCGGAAAGCGGCTATGCCGACCAGGCCCATCTCGCCCGCGAATTCGTCGAATTCGCGGGCGAACCGCCAACCGCCTGGGCGCGCCGCCAGGCGCTGACCGGCCGCCGGCTGGTTCACGCCGGCGATGGGCTGGCGGACTGGTAACAAACCTTCAAGCCGACGCCGCGTTGCCTCGTGCAGGATGGCGCCGTCAGCCAAGGAGGTGAGCGACCATGACGCACGACATCGAACCGCCCCGCATCTATCCGACCCTGCGCTGCAAGGACGCCGAGGCGATGACCAATTGGCTCACGACGGTGCTTGGGTTCACCGAACACGTCGTCTACCGCGATGGCGGCGTGATCCATCACGCCGAGCTCGCCTATGGTTCCTCGATGCTGATGCTGGGCCAGAGCCGTGACGACGCATATGGCCGGCTGGTCGGCGACCTCGACAACCGTCGCACGGACTCGATCTATATCGCCGTCGACGATCCCGACGCGCTGCACGCGAAGGTCAAGGCTGCCGGCGCAAAGATCGAGATGGAACTGCGAGACACCGACTATGGCAGCCGCGACTTCGCCTGCCGCGATCCGGAAGGAAATCTCTGGAGCTTCGGCACCTATTGGCCGAAGGCACACGAAAAGCCGCGACCGTGAGCCCGCGCAATCCGCGAGCTCACAAACGGGCAGCCGGAATCGGACGGATCAGGCGGTGATGTCCGCGGTCGGGGCGGCCTTGGCGCCGCCCTTGGAGACGCCGACCAGTGCCGGGCGCAGGATGCGCTCGCCGATCATGTAACCGGCCTGCACGACCTGCACCACGGTGCCCGACGGCACCGACGGATCAGGCACCTCGAACATCGCCTGCTGGAAGTTCGGATCGAACTTCTCGCCGATCGGGTCGAACTTCTTGACGCCGTTCTTCTCCAGCGCGTTGAGCAGTGAACGTTCAGTCAACTCGACGCCTTCGAGCAACGCCTTCAGGCCGGGATCGGCGGCTTCCTTGGTCTCGGCCGGCACCGCATCGAGCGCGCGCTGCAGGTTGTCGGCGATATCGAGCACGTCGCGGGCAAAGCCGGTGATGCCATAGGTCTTGGCGTCGGCGACCTCGCGGCGGGTGCGCTGGCGGAGATTCTCCATCTCGGCCAGCGTGCGCAGCGTCCGGTCGCGCGCCTCGGCGAGTTCCTTGGTCAGCGCCTCTGCCGATCCGGCCTCGGGCTCGTCAGGCATGATGTAGGGCTTCGAGACAACGGGCTCACCCGTCGGCGCCGAATTCTCGGTGTTGTCATTGGCCCGGTTCGGATCGGTCATGGCTTGCCTTCTCGAAAACTCGCGTCGGTTCAAATCTTGGGGATTGCTTGCCGGGATATCGTGCTTTGGGCGGCGAAAATCAAGCGCAACATACCGGCCTCGGGAACTGGGATCTCCGGCTTGGGTGAAGAAAACCCGTCAAATGAAAGCGAAATCGCCCTCCGGTCAGCCGCCCAGCATCTTGCTGACGATGCGCGCGGCATAATCAACGGTCGGGATCACCCGCGCATAGTTCAGCCGCGTCGGTCCGATCACGCCGAGGACGCCCACGATCCGCCCCTGGGCGTCGCCGTAGGGCGCGATGATGGTAGAGGAACCCGACAGCGAGAACAGCTTGTTCTCCGAGCCGATGAAGATCCGCACGCCCTCGCCGCGTTCGGCGCGGCCGAGCAGATCGATCACGCCGCGCTTGGTTTCGAGATCGTCGAACAGCGACTTGATGCGCTCGAGATCGTCGAGCGCATGCAGGTCCTCGAGCAGATTGGCGTGACCGCGCACGATCAGCTGCCGGTCCTCGTTCTCGCCGCCGGACCAGCTCGCGATGCCGGCCGCGACCACCTTTTGCGTGAGCTGATCGAGCTCGGCGCGGTTTTGCGTCAATGCCGTCTCGAGCTCGAGCCGCGCTTCAGCCAGCGTCCGGCCGCGGATCCGCGCATTGAGGAAGTTGGTCGCCTCGGTCAGGGCCGAGGATGGAACACCCGGCGGCAGCGCCAGCACGCGGTTTTCGACCTGGCCGTCTTCGCCGACCAGCACGACCAGCGCTTTCTCCGGCTCCAGCCGGACGAACTCGATGTGCTTGAGCCGCGCATTCGACTTTTGCGTCAGCACCACCGCCGCGGCACGGGTCAGCCCCGACAGCCGCGTCAGGGCTTCGCCAAGCGCGGCCTCGACGGATTGCGCGCGGCCGACGGCAGCAAGCTGGGTCTGGATCGATTGACGCTCGGCCTCGGTGAGGTCGCCGACCTGCATCAGCGCATCGACGAAGAAGCGCAGCCCGAGTTCGGTCGGTAACCGTCCGGCGGATGTATGCGGCGCATAGATCAGGCCGAGCTGCTCGAGATCCGACATCACATTGCGGACCGAGGCCGGCGACAGCGGTAATGCGATCAGGCGCGAAATGTTGCGGGAACCGACCGGCTCGCCGGTCGCAAGATAGCTCTCGACGATTTGACGAAAAATGTCGCGCGAACGCTCGTTGAGCTGGGCGAGCCCGGCATGCGGCGCGATCAGGCCAATCGGATCGTGGTGAGTCACACTCCAGTCCCTCACAATTACTGCATAATTTGTCGATCCGGGAGGCCGATGACAAGCATGCATTCGGCCCCGTGGTACCGGACCCTGCCGGGGCCGAAAACCCTTGCCGCTGCCCCTTCCCCCTCCTACAAGCACGGCCAGCCAATTTTCTCGGATTTCTGGAGGATTTCATGCGGCCAAGCCGCCGTGCACCCGATGAACTGCGTCCCGTGTCGCTGGAACGCGGCGTCGTCAAATATGCCGAGGGTTCCTGCATGGTGAAGTTCGGCGACACCCATGTGCTGGTGACCGCCACGCTGGAAGAGCGGTTGCCGCCGTGGCTGAAGGGCCAGGGCCGCGGCTGGGTCACCGCCGAATACGGCATGCTGCCGCGTGCCACCCTGGAACGCACCCGTCGCGAGGCCTCGGCCGGCAAGCAGGGCGGCCGGACGGTCGAGATTCAGCGGCTGATCGGCCGCTCGCTGCGCGCGGCCGTCGATCTCGAGGCGCTCGGCGAGCGCCAGATCACGGTCGATTGCGACGTCATCCAGGCCGACGGCGGCACCCGCACCGCCTCGATCACCGGTGCCTGGGTGGCGCTGGCCGACTGCATCAACTGGATGAAGACCCGCAACATGCTGAAGACCAATGTGTTGCGCGACAACGTGGCGGCGATCTCCTGCGGCATCTACCAGGGCACGCCGGTGCTCGATCTCGACTATGCCGAGGATTCCGAAGCCGACACCGACGCCAATTTCGTCATGACCGGCGACGGCCGGATCATCGAGGTGCAGGGCACCGCCGAGAAGACGCCGTTCTCGGAAGGCGAGTTCCTGGCGCTGATGGCGCTGGCGCGCAAAGGTGTCGCGCGTCTGGTCGACTTGCAAAAGATCGCGGTGGCGTAGTCAGATTGGTAATGCACCGCCGAATCACCGGAAGGCTCGTCATCGCCACCCATAATCCCGGCAAGCTTGCCGAGATGCGGGAACTGCTGGCGCCGCATGGCGTGGAGGTGGTGTCGGCGGGCGAGCTTGACCTTGCCGAGCCCGAGGAGACCGGCGACAGTTTTCGCGCCAACGCGGCGATCAAGGCGATCGCGGCAGCGAAGGCAACTGGACGGCCCGCCTTCGCCGACGATTCCGGCATCGTGGTCGACGCGCTCGACGGCGCGCCCGGGATCTACTCGGCGCGTTGGGCCGGCGAGGGCAAGGACTTCATGGCGGCGATGACGCGGATCGAGCGGCTGCTGCAGGAACGCGGCGCCACCGCACCGGACCGGCGCAAGGCCCACTTCGTCTCGGCGTTGTGCGTGGCCTGGCCCGACGATCACCTCGAGGAGGTCGAGGCCCGCGTCGACGGAACCCTGGTCTGGCCGCCGCGTGGCACTGCCGGCTTCGGCTACGATCCGGCGTTCCTGCCCGACGGCTACACGCGGACCTTCGGCGAGATGACCAGCATCGAGAAGCACGGCCTGCCGCCGCTCGGACTCGGCCTGTCGCATCGCGCCCGCGCCTTCGTGAAGCTCGCGGAGATCTGCCTTGAGCCACGCTGACCGAGCAGCCTTCGGCGTCTACGTGCACTGGCCGTTCTGCCTGTCGAAATGCCCGTATTGTGATTTCAACAGCCACGTGCGGCATGCGCCGGTCGACGAGGAGCGCTTCGTGCGCGCGTTCGCCCGCGAGATCGAGACGACGGCCGCGCGCGTGCCGGGGCGGCAGGTGTCCTCGATCTTCCTCGGCGGCGGCACGCCTTCGTTGATGCAGCCGCAGACCGTCGGTGCCGTGCTCGATGCGATCGGCAAGCACTGGCAGGTCTTGCGCGATGTCGAGGTCACGCTCGAGGCCAATCCGACCAGCGTCGAGGCGACGCGTTTTCGCGGCTATCGCGCAGCCGGCGTCAACCGCGTCTCGCTCGGCGTGCAGGCGCTCGATGATGCCTCGCTGAAGGCACTGGGCCGCCTGCACACCGCGCGCGAGGCGCTCGACGCGGTCGCGATCGCGCGAAGCGCGTTCGATCGCTACTCGTTCGATCTGATCTATGCCCGCCCCGATCAGACGCCGCGGATGTGGGCTGATGAACTGAAGCAGGCGATCTCGGAAGCGGCCGAGCATCTGTCGCTCTACCAGCTCACGATCGAGGAAGGCACGCCGTTCTTCGGACTGCATGCCGCCGGCAAATTGCAGACGCCGGATGAAGCGACCGCGCGCGCGCTCTACGACGTGACACAGGAGGTCTGCGCCCGCGAGGGATTGCCGGCCTATGAGATCTCCAACCACGCCCGTGCCGGCGCCGAGTGCAAGCACAACCTCGTCTACTGGCGCGGTGAGGAATATGCCGGTATCGGCCCCGGCGCACATGGAAGGCTCGACATCGACGGTGTCAGGCACGCGACCGCGACCGAGCGGCGCCCCGAGGCCTGGCTGTTGAACGTCGAGGAGCGCGGTCACGGCGTCGTCAGCGATGACAGCCTCAACAGCGAAGAGCGCGCCGACGAGTTTCTGCTGATGGGGCTGCGGCTCGCCGAGGGCATCGATCCCAAGCGCTATGCGGCCCTCGCCGGCCGAAAGCTCGATCCGCACCGGATCGCCCTGCTGCGCGAGGAAGGCGCGATCGCCGTCGATGCCGACGGACGGCTGCGCGTGACGAAGTCGGGCTTCCCGGTGCTCGACGCGGTCGTCGCGGATCTCGCCGCCTAGCTGCAGGGCGCCAAAATATCGAAAACAACCCCATGCACAGTAGCTGGCAGGTGCCGGCGCTCGACAGGGCAGCTTGACCGCCTGACGAAAATCAAGCGCCAAAACTCTTCGGCGAGCCTGCGACCGGCGTACTGCCGCCTGATGCCACCTTCATGACCGCAAGGCCGCGCTCATTGGTGCCGTCGGAGCGGAAGCGGAACAAACCGTCGATACCGGCGAAGCCGGATGGATTGGTCAGCGTCTCCGGCGCAAAGCGCTGCGCGCCTTGCGTGCGTGCGAGCGCCGCCATCAGCGCCACGGCATCATAGGCAAGCGTTGCAGTGCGCACCGGCTCGCCGCCATATTTGCTGCGGTAGCGGCCGGCGAAGCTGCGGAAGCCGGACGGATCGGGCGCGGCGTAGAGGCCGCCCTGCAAGACGGGGCTCGCGAATACCCGCGGATTGTCCCACAGCCCGGTGCCGAGCAGCTGGATGTTGCGCAGATTGGCGCCGGCTGCGGTCAAGGCATCGGCGGTCGCGACGACCGAATCACCATCGTCGGCGATCAACAGCGCATCGGCCTGGCCGAGCGCCTGCGCCACGGTTCGCGCCGGCGTCGCGCGATCGGCGCCATATTTCTCGAATGCGACGACGCGGCCGTTCTTGCGGCCGACCGCCTGCTTGAACGCGGCCTCGACCACGTTGCCATAGGCATTGTCCGGCACCATCGCGGCGAACGAGCGCTTTCCGATCCCCGCCGAGTAATCGACGATGCGATTGATGTCGGATTCCGGCAGGAAGCTCAGCAGATAGACGCCGCGCCCGGCCACGCTCGAATCGGTGGAGAACGCGATCACCGAGGTTCCGCGCGGTCGCGTCAGTTGCGCGACGGCCGGCACCGAGCCTGCGAACAGCGGTCCCAGAATGATCTCGGCGCCTTCGGATAATGCCTGCTGGGCACCCTGCGACGCGCCCTGCGGGCTGCCGCCATCGTCCTTGATCAGGAGCTGGATGTTCGGGTTCTGAAATTCCGCCAGCGCCATTTCGGCCGCGTTCCGCATCGACTGGGCGGCAAGCCCGGCATTGCCGAACGCCGACAGCGGCAGGATCAGCCCGATCTTGACCTGCCCGGTGCCGACCGCCTGCGGCTGCTGCTGCGGGCCGGCGGGACCGCCTTCCTGGTTGCCGCCGAGCGGGCTGGAAAACTGGCTCAAGCTTTGCTGCACGCCGGAACAGGCCGTCAGCAGCGGCGCGCCCACGAGGAGGCCGAGCGCGGTCCGCCGGGTGGTGCCCGACGGCGGGGACTTGCGGTGATGCGGGCCTTCCATCGTCTCTCTTCTCTTGGCCGACCGTGATCAGCCAGGACTCCATCCAGCTCTGATGAGGCGGGTGGATTCAGGCATATTCTCGGCGAATAGTTAACTAAAACAAAAGGATTATGGCCCCGCGGCGCCCTTGCCGCGGCCTCCATTTCTCCCGTCAGGCAGCGTTCCGTCACCGCCGTTTGCGGATATGGCGCTAGCGCCGCCATCCCTCTAGAGCTTATCCCGTTCCGATTGAATCGGAACGGGGCTCTAGATTCTCGGTTTGACGCGTTTTCGTCACGCGAACCGGTACCCACTTCGCTCGAAAACGCTCTAGATTGGCATTATGCGCGCAAAAGCCAGTTCCCTCCACCATTCGGATGCCACGACGGGCGCTGCGGCCAGAACCTTTTCGATCGGCGGCCAGCAATTGGCCGCGCCAAGGGCCGCACCCGGGCTCCATCTGGTCGCGACCCCGATCGGAAATCTCGCCGACATCACCTTGCGCGCGCTGGAGACGCTGGCCGGTGTCGACGTCATCGCCTGCGAGGACACCAGGATCACGCGCCGGCTGACCGAGCGTTATGCGATCGCCGCCGACCTCGCGCTCTACCACGAGCACAACGCGGCCCAGGCCCGGCCCAAAATTCTGGAGCGGCTGGCGCAGGGCGCCGCGATCGCGCTGGTTTCCGACGCCGGCACGCCGCTGATCTCCGATCCCGGCTTCAAGCTGGTGCGCGACGTCTGCGCCGCCGGGCATGCCGTCATCGCGGTGCCGGGGCCATCGTCGGTGCTGACGGCGCTGTCGGTCGCGGCCCTGCCGACCGACCGGTTTTTCTTCGAGGGATTTTTGCCCGCGAAGGAGCACGCGCGCCGCGCCCGGCTCAACGAGCTGGCGAGGGTCGATGCGACGCTCGTGATGTTCGAATCGGGCAACCGCGTACAGGATACGCTGCGCGATCTCGCTGCGATCATGCCCGGCCGCGATGCCGCGATCTGCCGCGAGCTGACCAAGCTGCACGAGGAGATCACGCGCGCGCCGGTCGCCGAGCTGGCCGCGAGCGCGGACGCGCTGGAAACGCGCGGCGAGTTCGTGCTGGTCATCGGACCGCCGGCCGATGATGCCGGGGTGATGGACCAGGATAAACTCGACGATCTGCTGCGGGCGCAGCTCGCCCGCGGCAGCGTCAAGGATGCGGTCGCCCATGCGGTCGAACTGTCGGGCCGGCCGCGCCGCGAGGTCTATGCCCGCGCCCTCGAGCTTGCGAAGACCACCGGGGACGGCAATGGCGAAGACTGACAGCGCCTCGCCGGAGCGCGTCGCGGCGTTCCGGACCGGCATCTCGGCGGAGAGCCGCGCCGCAGCCCTGCTGATCGCCAAGGGCTATCGCATCCTGGCACGACGCTTCCGTACCCCCTTTGGCGAGATCGACCTCGTGGTGCGCCGGCGCAATCTACTGGCCTTCGTCGAGGTCAAGGCCCGTGCCAGCCTCGACGACGCCGCCTATGCGGTGACGCCGCGGCAGCAGCTGCGCATCATCAATGCCGCCCAGGCCTGGCTGATGGCGCATCCCGAACATGCCGAATTTGATCTCAGATTCGACGCCGTGCTGATTGCGCCGAAGAGCCTGCCGCGCCATCTGTTAGCGGCATTCGACGCCAGCCCTAATTAACCTCAAGACCTCGCGGGACACGCTTATGAAATTGAAGATCGCCGTCCAGATGGATCCCATCGCGCGCATCAACATCCGCGGCGATTCGACCTTTGCGCTGCTGCTCGAGGCGCAGAAGCGCGGCCACGGCATTTCCTACTACACGCCCGACAAGCTGTCGCTGCGCGGCGAGGAGCTGGTGGCGCCGGTGCAGCCTCTCACCGTGCGCGACGAGGTCGGCGATCACTTCACGCTGGGCGAGCCGAAGCGCGAGCCGCTGAACGGCTTCGACGTCGTGCTGCTGCGGCAGGATCCGCCGTTCGACCTCGCCTACATCACCTCGACCCATTTGCTCGAGCGCATCCATCCGAAGACGCTGGTCGTCAACGACCCGGCCAGCGTGCGCAACGCGCCGGAAAAGCTGTTCGTGATGAACTTCCCGCAGCTGATGCCGCCAACCCTGATCTCGCGCGATCTCGACGAGATCAACGCATTCCGCGATCAGCATGGCGCCGTCGTCATGAAGCCGTTGCACGGCCATGGCGGCGCCGCGGTCTTCCGCGTGATGCCGCAGGACATGAATTTCGGCTCGCTGTTCGACATGTTCTCGGTCACCTTCAAGGAGCCCTGGGTGATCCAGCGCTTCCTCCCCGAGGTGAAGCATGGCGACAAGCGCATCATCCTGGTGGATGGCGAGTTCGCCGGCGCCGTCAATCGCGTGCCGGCAGCGGACGATCTGCGCTCCAACATGGTGCGCGGCGGTGCGGCCAAGGCGACCGAGCTCTCGGATCGCGAGCGCGACATCTGCGCCACCGTTGGACCCTCGTTGCGCGAACTTGGTCTGATGTTCGTCGGCCTCGACGTGATCGACGGCAACCTGACCGAGATCAACGTCACCTCGCCGACCGGCATCCGCGCAATCCAACGGCTCAATGGCCCCGACGTCGCTGCGATGATCTGGGATACCATCGAGAAGAAGCGCGCCGCCAGATAACCCTCCCTTGTGCGCCGCACAGCTGGCTGAAATTTAGCCGGCGTTCGATCGCGCATGCGATCTCCTTATTCTTCTTGCCAGCTTGCGCGGGCGAGGGCAGCATCCGCTCGCCTGCGTCAGGTCAAGCAGCGGATCAACGCGCGGGCAACAACGCGAAAATCTCATAAAAAATGTGGAGGAAGACGTTATGACGCTCAATGTCTCACGACGATCCTTGCTCGCGCTCGGTGCCGGTCTCGGCGCCAGCACCCTGCTCGGGGGCACCGCACAGGCACGCGCGCCGAAGCTCGGCACGCAGACACCCTATTGGCACCGCTTCATGCTCGGCGACGCCGAAGTGACCGTCGTATCCGACGGGCCGCTTCCGCTCGGCGATCCCTCCGGCACCTTCACCGGTGTGCCGAAGGAGGAGGTGAAGAAGATGCTCTCCGACAACTTCCTCTCGCCCGACAATGTCGTGCTCGAGCAGAATTCGCCGATCGTCAACACCGGCGACAAGCTGATCCTGTTCGATACCGGCATGGGCACCTCGCAACTGTTCGGCAAGACCACCGGGCGGCAGCAGAAGAGCATGAAGGAAGCCGGCATCAAGCCGGAGGATATCGACGCCGTCGTGCTGTCGCACGCGCATATCGATCATATCGGCGGCATTGTCGGTGCCGACGACAAGCCGCTGTTTCCGAATGCGCAATACTACATCGCGCAGAGCGATCTCGAGTTCTGGACCGACGAAGGCAAGATGGGCAGCCCGTTGAAGGATTTCATCGTGCATGCCCGCAAGAACCTGCTGCCGGTGCGCGACCGCATCGTGTTCTTCAAGGACGACCAGGAATTCCTGCCCGGCGTGACGGCAATCGCAGCGCCCGGCCACACCGTGGGCCACACCATCTTCATGGTGAGCTCGGGCGGCAAATCCTTCGCGTTCCTCGGCGACCTCTCGCATCACGCGGTGCTGCTGCTGGAGCGTCCGCGGATGGAATTCTCCTACGACACCGATCCGAAGCAGGCGGCGAACTCGCGGGTCAAGCTGCTGGAGATGCTGGCCGCGAACAAAACGGCCGTGATGTCCTATCACTTCGCCTGGCCGGGCTACGGCCACGTCGCCAAGGTCGGCGAAGGCTTCCACTACTATCCAGAGCCGATGCAGATGAACCTGTGACGGACTGATTGCGAAGACGGACTGCCTCGGGAGCGGCCGCCGCCGCTCCCGAATGCATTTGCCGCCCGGTGCAAGGAGCCCACGGGAGGCCCGGCCTATTCCGCCGGCGCGAGACGGCTCTCGGGGTGTGCGCGCATCGTACCTCGCGCGCCAATCCGCGCCCGACGTTTGCGCCACCAGATCACGACGCCCGTCACCGACAGCGCCGCGACCACCAATCCCATCAGCGAGATCAGGATGCGCCCGGGCAAGCCGGCGATCCGGCCGGAATGCAACGGAAACTGCATCTGCACGAACACGTCGGCCGCGGTGCCGACCCATGGCAGCCGCTCGCCGAGCGGACGGCCGTCCTCGCTGTCGTAGTAAAGCTGCGCCGGCCCGACGCCCGCGGCGCCATGTTCGTCGCCCGGCTCGAAGAATGCGACCGCATAGACGCCATGGGCCGGACCATAATTGATCGAACCGATCGGCGTGGTCCAGCCGCGCGCCTTGCCGTCGGCCGCGGCCCGCGCGGCGATCTCCGCATAGGTCATCCTTGGCTCGATCGGGTCGTCGAGATGACGGTATGGTCGCTGCTCGTAGGGTGTCGGGGTGTAGTTGGACACGGTCTTCATCAACGGCGAGAACACCTCGAAATAGAGGTTCAGCGAGAATGCCGTGAACGCGATCACGAACAGCAACGCCCAGGCCCACAGGCTGAAGGCGCGATGAATGTCGAAATTGATTCGATAGGCGCTGCCTGAGGTCTTGATCTTCCAGGCCGGCGCCCAGCGGGTCCAGAAACCCTTGCCGCGCGGGCCCGATATCGCCGACGCCCGCTCCGCCCTTGCGCGCCGCTGCGACGGCAGGGTCAGGTAAAAGCCGACGAAGCAATCGATCGTCCAGATCACGGCGATGACGCCGAGGAAGCGCATGCCCCAGCGATCGCTGCCCCAGAATTCGGGGATATGCATCGTGTAGTGCAGCTTGTAGAGGAACGAGACGAAGTTTTCGCGGGTCACCGGCCAGACCGCGCCCCAATGGCGGCGTCCGAGCTCGACGCCGGTGTTGGGATCCAGAAAGACCTGGTTGTAGTCGAGCGTGTAACGCTTGCCGGTCGCCGGATCGATCCGCGGCAGCACAAAGAACCACAGCGACTCGCCTTTCTCCGGCGTCATGAACATGTGGACAACGCGGGCGCGATGATCGCGCTGCTCGATCAGCCGGGCGAGCTCGACCGACGGGATCGCGGGTCCGGAGCTCGTCACCTCGAACAGCTTCCTGTTGAGCACGTCGTCGATCTCGTGGTCCCACGAGATGATCGCGCCGGTGACGCCCGAGAAGAACAGGAAGGCCGCGGTAAGAAGACCCGCCCAGCGATGCAGTCGTCCGAAGATTGGTCTCATGGGCATTTCAGTAAGTTGTTTTGGTGATCACCAGCGGTAGGTCAGCTTCGCGATCGCCTTGCGGCCCTCCGCGTAGAAGCAGCTGGTGTTGCCGTAGCAGGCTGCCACATAGCGCGTATCGGCGAGGTTGGTGACGTTGAGCGAGAGGCGATAATTGTCCCTGGTGTAGGCGACGAGCGCATCGACGACCGTCGATGCCGGCACCTTGAAGGTGTTGGCGTCGTCGCCGAACGTCGATCCGACATAGCGGACGCCGGCCCCGAACTGGACGCCGGCGAGCGGGCCACCCTGAACGGTGTAATCGCCCCACAGCGAGAAGCGGTTGAGCGGGACCGTGGTCGGCGCCTTGCCGACGTTGACGGGATCCTTGGTGACGACCGCGTCGACATAGGCATAGCCGCCGCGGATATTGACGCCCTCGACCAACGTCGCGGTGCCTTCGAGCTCAATGCCGCGCGACCTGACCTCGCCGGTCTGCTCCGCGAAATAGGCCGGCGGGGCGTAGGTAACGACGTTGGATCGGGTCAGGTCGAAGGCGGCCAGCGTGATCAGCGCATTGACGCCGACCGGCTGGTACTTGACGCCGACTTCGTACTGGACGCCGGACTCCGGCTTCAGCAGTTCGCCGGCGGCGTTGATGCTCAGCACCGGCAGGAATGATTCCGAATAGCTGAAATAGGGCGCGATGCCATTGTCGAAATTGTACATCACGGCGGCACGGCCGGTGAATGCCGAGGCGTCTGTCGACGTCGACGTCTTCGCGAGATTGTTGTCGAGGTCCGTGGTGACGAAATCCTGCCGCCCGCCAAGCAGGAACGACAGCCGGCCGAGCCTGATCTGATCCTGCAGATAGAGGCCGGCCTGCGACTGCTTCATGCCGGTGTCGTCATACGGTCCGTTGTTGGTCCAGCTATTGGTGTAGACCGGCGCGAAGACGTTGAGCTTGCCGGTGCTGTCGCTCGAGGCCATGTCGCGGAACGAGGTGTTGCGGTAATCGACGCCGAACAGCGTCGTGTGGCTCAGCATGCCGGTGACGAACTTGCCCTGCAGCTGGTTGTCGACCGCGAAGGAATCGATCGTCGAGCTGCCACCGGCGCCGCCGCGCGACAGCAGACCCGCAGCCTCGTCGGCGGCCGACGCATAGCCGGTGCCGTAGAAGCTCTTCTGCTCGTTGTGCATCCACGAATAGCGCAGGTTCTGGCGGAAGGTCAGCGCCTCGTTGAAGTCGTGCGACAGCATGTAGCCGACCGAGGATTGCTCGGTGTCGAACTGGTTGAAGCCGGGCTCGCCGACGAAGCGCGTGTTCGGAATGTAGCGGCCGTTATTGGCCCAGACGGTGCCGGACGGCGGCAGGAATTGCAGGCCCCAGCCGGTGCGTTCCTTCTGGTAATTCGCGAGGAAGGTGATCGTGGTGTCCTCGTTCGGCTTCACGGTGACGGCGGGCGCGATGAAGACGCGATTGTCCTTGGTGTAGTCGACCTGGGTCTCGCCATCGCGCGCGACGCCGGTCAGGCGCCACAGCACTGTCCCTTCCTTGTTGGCGCGGCCGCCGATATCGAACTCGCCCTGATAGCGGTTGAAGCTGCCGCCGGACAGCGACACTTCCCCGAACTCGCGCGCGGTCGGCAGCTTGCTGACATAATTGAGGATGCCGCCGGTGCCGCTGCCGCCGAACATCGCCGAGGATGGCCCCTTCAGGACCTCGAGGCGCTCGGCCCCGTACGGATCGAGCCCGAGGAAGTGCACATAGTTGCTGCTCGGCAACCGCAAGCCGTCGAGATAGAGGCCCGGCATCGTCATGTCGAAGCCGCGGATCTGCAAGCCGCCGAAGCGGGTGTCCGAGCCGCCATTCACGTCGCCGCTGACGCCTGCGGTGTAGCGCAAGGCCGCGCCCACCGATTCCGCACCCTGGTTCCTAATCTGGTCCGTCGTGACGACCGAGATCGATTGCGGGATTTCGATCAGCGGCGTGTCGGTCTTGGTCGCCGTGCCCGAACGCGTGGCAACGAACCCGACCACCGGACCGCCGGCTCGCTCTCCGGCGCCGGCACCGGATCGTGCCGCCGCTGGAGGCGTCGCCTGCTGGGATCGAGCCGCGCGATTGGCGCGGCTCGCGCGTGCGGTCGCCGGACGACGAACCGGTTTTGCATTCGCAGTGATCGCGCGCTGCTGAGGCGCGTCCACGCTCACCGGCGGCAGTTCCGATTGCGCGTCGACGCGTTCGATCGTGACTCCGGCGGCAAGGACGGCGGCGGTACACAGACCGATCGTTCGCAGTCGCGGATGTTGACGGGTGGAATGCGAAGCAAGTCGATCGATCACGCGAAGGCGCCCTGATGTCAGCCTGGATGGATTTGTGATCCGGCTCTACAGCGCGGGGCTCGCGAGTACAGACCTCGGCAGTTGGAATAGATCGAGACTGCGCGCGCGATCAGCGTGCGATCGCTGAAACAGCAAGGAAATTGACGACACGCTGCGACAATAAGCGCGATGCTCGTGCGTGCTGGAATGATTCTTGAAAATGATTCTTGCAGTTGTCGACGACGCGAGCTGTGTTCGATCGCGAGAAACACGTGTCATCGCGAGCGACGCCTGACGCTTCCGCACCGGCCGGAAGCGGATGCGCCGCGCGGTGAATTGGTACCGGGCGACCAGCCCTCGGTGTCGCGAATGTTCCTGTAATGTTCTTGCACTTTTCGCCCGGTTCCGCTACCTTCGATTGCGGAAGAATAGGGGCAGCATGGTCCAGCGCGTATCCACCGTCGCATTCGAGGGGATTGAGGCCCGCGCGGTCGACGTGCAGGTGCAAGTCGCGCCGGGATTGCCGGCGTTTGCAATGGTGTAGCGAAAAAACCCCCAAACGGCGAAGCGAATCCCAGCGGCTGGATCCCGACGGCCCGATTAAAGAACAGCCGTCCCACGATCTCGCGGGGAGATAGCTCGAATTTTATTTCTCCTCGCCGTCCGCATCGGACCGCGACATGATCTCCGTAGCAAATTCTCGCCAATCTTTCCCTTGGCGGCGCTCAAGAGCGTAAATCGCGGACTTAACCCCGCCGACCTTCTTCAGAGATTTGTAGATGTCACGTTGACTGACGTGATGGTTCAAGAATTCCAGCGAAAGCCCGACTGGCTTCGATTTGCCCGTATCTCGGTAGACCTCGTACAGGTCTATCGCAAACCTCTCATCATAGCTTAACGAGCGGATCGAAGGTCGTCCCTCCTTTCCGGAAGTGTAGTGAATGTTGGCGAACAGGCTGAGCAACTCGCCCCAGCAGAATGGATTGTTCGGATTAAGTCCCGTGTCGTCGAATGCCTGACGAACCGGATCCATGTGCTTCAGCCTGAGCTGGGAGACGAGTTCAGCGAAGACCTCGCCGACCTCCTCATGTGTCGAAAGATTGACGAGCGGCTCGTGCAAGAATCGGCTCGCTTTAAAGCTGGCAAGCTCGCTCAACACCCGGCGTCTGTATTTCTTCTCGGCCATTGTCTCTCGGATGCTTACGCTGAATTGACACTAAGCCAGCAATCTCCTCGGACGCAATTGGCGGAAGGGGATAGCCCGCCCGCCTAGAAGCAATAGTTCTTTTTCTCCCCCGATTTTAAGAGCGGGTTCGTTCTGCGATCTAATCGAGCGTGAGCCCGGCCGCTGGGGCGGCTGCGCCGAACTGGGAGTCAGAACATTGTACCTCGAACAGGAAGAGTCGCGTCGGCAGGCGGTGGCCGAAGCGAGCCACGAGATTTTCACCGTCGGTCAAACGGAAAGTGTACCCGCTGATCCATCCAATCCCGAACTGGTCGCAGAACGCTTTCTGAAACATCGTGCGGCGAGTGTGCAGGAGGAGGTGACGGGAGACGTGATCCTGCACCAAGGATTAGCCGCGTGCGCTAACGATCGCGAACAGCTACAGAAGCTGCTGAACGCGCTCGTCGGCGCAAAAGTTCTATCCCAAGCTGAAGCTGATGCAGGCCTCGGCGGACGGAAATCGACCATGTCGATGCTCCGCAAGATCGCCGAGCGTGCTGACGTGATCCTTCATCCCAAAATCCTGCCCTTCCTGCAGCCCGGATACTCCGTGCTGTATCAGGTGGCTCTCTTGTACGAAGACTTGGAGGCTAACAATGGAAACGATTGAGCGACTTCACGAGATCCTCGCTGGATGCGACGGAATGGTCACGCGCCAGTGGATCAGCAGCAAGAGAGGCCAGCTCAAGGGCCGAGCGCGGCCGGCCAAAGGACCGTACTTGGTTGTCGACAATGACGAGATCGCGAGCGCACCAACTGCCGAACGTGCTCTCGACGAAGAGACGCCGATCTCGGTGCTGCTCCTGACGCCGCAAAGGGCGGCGGTAACTAGGTTGGGCAAAGGGTACGTCCCTGCCGGCGAGCCTCCGTGCCTACGCATCGGCCATGCCGTCGCGGATGATGCTGTCCTGCTCGTCGTTGCACGAGTTGGCGAGTTGCTCTCACTGTCGAGTTCGCTGGAGTGGTGGAGGTTCAAGAAGTTCTCACGCGTCTATCTTCTGGAAACATCAGTCGGGCCGGACGTGACCAACGTCGCCGCGATTGGAGTATGTGAGCGCGGTGAACTGAAGTTACCTACTCCGCTCGTCTGGCCCACCGAACAGGACCCGGTGAAGCTCGTCGACAAACTTACTGCGGGGATTGCCGGCAGACGAGTGCACTTGTTTGCCGATATGGCAGCGGCCGGCTGGGAAGCAGTCGTCGGTGATGCGAATTGGACTGAAGGACAATCGTCGTGAGCGCTCTCTATCCTACCCTGGCGATGGCTACTCGCGGACGAGATCCGTCTCTAGTTTCGCTAGGAGTGGTACTGTGCGGAGAAGTCGATCCCGCCGGCGAAACGGCGGCGGGAGAGCATGCACGCGGCATTCAGTTCTACTCGGTTACGATCGCGGAAGAACTCAAACCTCGCATCCAAGAAATGGCTGATCGACTCGGCGGACGCTTAAAAGTGATCCACTTGCCGGTCAATCAGATCGCGGCCGACTTCATTCACCTCGCCGCATACCATCGCTGTTTGGCGGTGCCAGAATTTTTGGTCGGCTATCTCGTCATGCACTTGTGCGAAGTGTTGCCGGAGAAAGTGATCTGTCTAGTGTTGGATGCCGAAGTGAGCCAGCAAGTCTGGTCCACGGCCGCACGGATCGCGAAGCGCCACGGCAAGCTGCTGACCACAAGAACGGGCCGAGCCGCGGATTCGATCGGCCGCTGCAAGTAGTTCGCCGAAGTCGACCGGCAACGTCACAAGTGGGGTAGGGTGGAAAGATGTTGGGGGAGATCGAACATCTCTTTCGTGGGCTGCTGCAGGACTCATCGATTAATCGATGGTATCCCCGTGGCCGGACGCTTCAAGACTTATGCACTGCGTGGGCAAAGCGGTCGCGTATCGGGGAAATGCCTGCGGCACCACCATCGCGATTTCGCGCTTGCGTGCGGGAGGCATGCGAACCATATCGACCCTACACTATGGCCGAGGTGCGAACGGCTGCAGCCAGGAAGGACTTTTCCGTCATCTCGCTGTTCGCTGGAGCTGGCGGATCTTGTACAGGCTACGGCCACGCGGGAGGCGAGGTCCGCGGCGTGGTCGAATTCGGCCCTAATGCCGCAGCCGCATACAAGCGCAACAACCCCGACTGCATGGTCGAGCAGCGCGACATCCGCGACGTGCTACGCGACCCAAACGGGGTGGAGGACCTTCTACAGAGGGCTGGCCTGCTACCCGGCGAGTTGGACTGGCTGGACAGCTCTCCGCCGTGCACCGAGTTTAGCCTCGGCGGCGCGGGAATCGGAGATCAGAACCGCCCGAAGTTGCATTCGGGCATGTGGCAGACCCACGTTGCGAGCTTGCCGTTTGAGTATGCAAAGTTTCTGCATCGGACGCAGGCCAAAGGCTCGCTCATGGAGAACGTTGTCGGTCTACAGATCCGTGCACCCGAGCTGCTGCGGCAGATCGTGGACGCGCTTCGGTTTCGGGATGGCGAGCGGCGGTATTACGCGAACTGGAAGATACTCTCGGCCAGCAACTATGGGGTCCCGCAAAAGCGGAAGCGGATCATTGTCCTCTCCGTGAGGTGCGACGTAGCGGAGAAGGTCGGCATCTACTCCGACGAAGACGTGCTCCGGCTCTTTCCCATGCCCACTCACGGCACCGTCAGCATACGATCCGCGTTCGAGGGACTGGAGCAGGTATGGGAGGACGAGGAGCCGTACTTCAAGTCGCTGCGGAGGTCCCAGTTGCACGCTGCCCTTAAACGGTTACCGAAGTGCCCGCCGAAGCACCAGCGGCTGAAGAACGTGAAGACCAACTTCTCACTGACCCGGTGCTCGTATGACCTGCCGGCGCCGACGTTGGTAATTGCAGGACAAAAGCCAGACGGCTTGTCCGGAGCGATTCACCCCGAACTGGATCGGAAGTTTACGATCCCGGAGCTGAAGCGCCTGTTCGGATTGCCGGACGATTTCATCCTGACCGGCACGATCGACGAAGCCGTCACGTGTATCTGCAACATGGTCCCGCCGCTGCTCACGAAGGCTGTGGCAGAGTCCGTGTATGAACAGTTACTCCGTCCCCTGGCCACTCGCGAGCAGCCAACTCGGAGCGAGTGCGCGGTAGGACCAGGATCGCTTCCTCATAGGGAATGCGTCGATTGATCACGGCCTTGAAAACGTAGTCAACGACGCGCTGGTGGTCATGAGTTATCGGCCTGACGTGGATCCTATCCACCAGCTCTTTCGGTCCGAGATATCGATCTGCGTTCGACTGGAAGTGCTCGACCATCGATTCCTTGAGCCGAGACGCTGGCGGGAGCATCAGGATCGCGTGGAAGTGCAGACCGTCGTTGCATGAGCTTGATGCCTTGGTTCCGTTCCATTTGAAGACGGGAAGGTCCGCAACCGCAATCAGGACGGGAAGCTTGTCGACCGGCGCAGTCTTCGGTCGTTTGTGAACTTTGGTCACGAGAGTCGAATAGACTCGCTGAACCTCGTCCTTCATTCGGTTAAGAACAACCTGGCGAGCACCGGCAAAATGTTGGAAGACCAGGGTCACCAAATAAGCGGACCAGCCATCGGCGATCCGATCCGAAAGCATGCGACCGTACCCGTCAATGATTGCTTGACCCGGTTGGTGACGTTGGCTGGCCTGGTTGGATCGGCTCGATCCCAGCTCGGGTAATGATCGGAAGTGTCGGTTGGGATCGTTAGTTGGATCTTGGATCGTTTGATCCGTGTGGTCTCGGTCATTCACTTGGGTATTGGTAATACGAAACCATATGCCGGGCATCGCTGCTCGCATCGTTTAAGTCTCCGGGCGCAGGGATACTCCGATGGCCAATCCACCAAAACGCACAAGCCTGCGTCGTATTTACACCAAGTGGCCCATGCCGAACGGGCATGTCTCGCTTGATCGTAACGCTTGCCTGAAAGATGATGGCTTGCCGGGGAGCGATCTTTGATTGTTCCGGATTCCCGGAGTGAGTCATCCGCTTGGAATAACACGGCGGATTGATTAGCTTTGGTGCGCGTTAAAAGCAGGGCCAAGGATGCCGATTGATCTTCACTACGTATGCAAACGTGGCGACAACTTCAGACGAGTCAGTGGTGATCTCTTCGAGACCGGCAACTGGACTGCCAGCCATCGTCTGGCTGTTCTCGCGGTGGATGGTCGCATTTTCTTGCATCACTCCCAAAAAGATATGGCGTGGCATGGCGGCACAATAGTTTCTTTTCGATCTGCTCCACCACCAGAGCAGAATCGGAAGATCTTCACCTATCGAATGGATCGCGATTATCGGATATTTTGTGAGGCGGCCTGGTCTCGGCAGATTGCCGTCGCAAGATGGAATCGAGACAGAACTAAATTGCTCAATGAAGAGGATTACTTGGACACTTTAGCATCTGGTCTGCATCGGATGCTGTAATTGTCTGTCCGGTGGACAGAGCCCATCTACGTTGGGAACGAGTTCTCTCACACTTCGGCAGCTACCCGAGAGAGACCGCTCGTTCGGATCGCGCAGTTTCGATTGCTCGCTGGCTCTCCTTCCGGGGGAACCCTAAATCGGCTACCCGGGCCTGGGCCATTTCTCGCCTCGGGCAATGGAGGTCGCAAATCTTCAACTGAGGCTGCTAATCCTCTTCCGGGTCGGGCGGCGCAAGATTGTCTATCTCCGGAAACAGGCCCCGTTCTCGCAGCGCGAGGGCTACTCCATCGGGCGTCAATTCACTTTGAAGACGCAGCAACTTGGACTCGGCCCAGTCCAACATTCGCGTCAATTCGCCGGTTGGATTCTCCAGCACAAGGTCCCGTATCCTCGCCCGGCTCAATCCACTCGTCGTGCGTTTTAGTTTGGCTCTGAGATAGCTGCGCAGGTCCAAACTGCATGATACGGTAGAACACTTTGGGTCGAGCACGATAAAGGCGAGTAGGCCGAAAATGATACTCCTCCCCTTCACGAAGAAAGCTCAGGCGAGAGACATCGCCTTAGAGCAACTTCGCCCTTTGCTCGCTTTACAGCGGCTACCGGCAGATTTTTGGAATCAGGCGTACGCGGTATCTTTTATCCTTGGCTACGTGGAAGCTGTGACCAAGATACTCGTGGGGGATCAAAAAGCCACGGTCGACTATGTCAGTGGCGTGCAGACTGGCGTCATGTCCGCGCTTGCACCCCAAGAGATGGAAGCATTTCCCTATCGGGCCGCCAGATGGCGCGGCACGCCGCCGACCGTTGAGGGTATCCGAAACGGTAAGTTTATCGCTATGTTTCTGCATGGTGATAAGAACGCCGACGCGACCGAACTTGCGAAAGAAGCTTTTCGACAAGCGCGAGAGCGAGCACCCGTATTCGACCAATTGGAGTCGCAAACCAACGAGCGTGGCCGAGCCGCAATCATTCTGTGTGAGACCCTGTTTTTCGAGAAGATCAACGGCTCTCCTACCCCGAGCCAACGCCCCGTCGAGCCCACCAAGAAGGTTGAGCCCGAGGTCCCTCCCAGCAAGAAGTGGGAGTCATTGAGTCCCCCCAAGGACACCACTTCTCAAGGCTCTGACTTGTACTCACGGGTCCGCGCCGAGCTCGAAGCCGGCGGTGATGAACTGGGCGTCAGGACTATTGCCGCGCTCGAAGCCGAACGCCGCAACGGCGGCATCAACGATGTGATCGAGGCTGAAATCTTCGCTAAGCTCTTCAGCGACGACCAAGCACAGTTGGGAGCTAACCTCGCCATCAAAGACATCGTCGATGCCAGTATTCACGCTCGGATCGTTCTCAAATTTACGACGAAAGAAATAACTGAAGCTGAGATGTATGCTCAGCTAGACGCCGAGCGCGGCAAGTTCACGAAGCAAGACGTTACCGAAGCTGAGATCTTCGCCAAGAGCATTGGCGAACTTGAAGCGGAACGCGGCAAGCTCACCGGCAAAGATGTTATGGAGGCGAAGATATTCGCCAAGTTCTTTGCCCTGGCTCTCGCCAAGGTCAGCGCTGAGCCATCAGCCAACTCTGCAGCTCCGGAAGGTCCCTCGTTCCGCGTCGCCACAATGGACCCCCACGGACTTCCGCCTTCTCATGGGACCGTATGGCTCGACGGCGACGAACTTTGGTTTACGACCCCATCAAAAGATTTTTCCTTTGATGGGCGCTCGTACCATATTCCCGGCGGCGTCGTCTGCTTCCCCAAGCATAAAGTCGGCCGTGAAGCATTGTTAAAAACATTGCGCAATGAACGCGACCTTTGGGCGCCAGGCGATGAAGCGGACCTAAAAGCACGCTTGATCCAACGCGCTGAGCAATCTCGAGGTTGAGGGGCGGGACATGCCATACTTTTTACGTATCCTCGACGACGGTCGCGCAGAAGTACGCGAATCCAACTCACCTACATTAGATGTACCTTCCCACCTGGCGAAGCTCTGGCTTGATGGCGAGGTCATCTGCCTTCAGTTCCCAGCAATCGAAGACATCAGGATTGCGGGCCGCTCACCTTTGGAAATTGTCAGCCATATGGTTCAGCTTCCGGCAAACGAAACGGGTGTTGCGGCGGTCGAAGCAATACTCCATTTGCGTCGGACTATGATGGAGAAAGGAGGCCAAGCGTTGCTACTGGCATTCGCTGAGCGCGGATCAGACCGCTCCGAAATACTGCGGTTATATCGCGAGCACTTACCCTAAGCCGCATGCTCGGTCTTGCCGTCTAGATTCCAGCAGACGCGGGTAAATGGCTTCATTGCCTCACCGAGTCGGATCGCGTTCGCTTGATAACTCGGTGGCTCTCCTTCGAGGGGAACCCTAAATCGGCTACCTGGGTCTTCATCGGAACGTTCCCTCCCCAGTCGGCCCCCTCAAGTGCGCATCACATTTGCTGGACGACCCTTCGTTGTGCGTCCACGTCCTGCTCGATGTAACGCTGCGTGGTCCGGAGGTTTGTGTGGCCGGCCAAGACTTGTACGTCTCTGAGCGAACCCCCGACTGTCGATATCCTCTGAGCGGCTCTTGTGATGAAAGTCCTGCGCCCGCTATGACTTGAGCACCCGACGAATCCCAGATGCCGGTACCATCTCTGGAACATGTTCACGATGGCTTGGGGCGAAGTGGACAGTCCGCGCTCCGTGCTAACGACGAACGGTCCCGCAAAGTGCATCACTTTGCGCCTATATTCTATAAGCGCCGCTCGAACGTCGCCGTTCAAGGGGATCATCCTGCCTGAGTTACCCTTGCTCGCTACGTCCTGGAGGCAAATCTGGTAGCCGATCTCTCCGGAAGAGTCGTTGGTCATCCACCAGGTTAGGCGAGCGATCTCTTTCGCCCTCAGCCCGGCTTTGACCGACAGTAAAAAGATTAGCCGATTTCGCTCTGGGTACCTGGTGCTTGAAAGGTACGAGAGCACGGCCTCGATCTGGCCCTTGCTCAGCGTCTTGGCTTGCTTCCCGAGTCCCAATTTGCCCTCCTGACTGGTTACTTATGGTCAGCAGGACGCTGGATTGTAACGGGTCAGGCGGGCACGTACATGCTTGGCCAAAAATAATGGGCGACAGGTCAGGGCGTTGCCATAACTGATGATGGAATTGTCCTTCTATCATCAGTTCAGGCTAGGCGCCGGCAGGCTTGCTTCCGCACCGTGAACAACCAATAATTGCAGCCTCAATACTGGGCATTCTTGTAACTAACTTCACTGGCGCCTTGAGCCCAAAATCTTGCGGTCGAACGCTATGTTGGATGCTTATTTGCAAAAGGGCGCTGCGCTGCCGACCGAACTCGACCCGAACGGTCGCCGTCGGGTTATTGAAGATGCAATTACGTCTACTCTGCTAACACCCGTGCGTTTCATGGCTCCGCCCGACGTGGCCAAAACAGTATCTCTGTTGACCGGCTCCGAAATTGAACCACCCATTACTTCCAAGCTGACCCTATGGCCGAAGCATCCGACGGTTTCGCGCGACAATCCGAACGCTTACTTCGTTGAACCTGACGTCGTCGTGGACTTGCGTTACCGAGATCACACAGCTCGAATTGTAATCGAGATGAAGTGGGACGATGTCCTTCATCTCCTCCAAGTGGAAGCCCAACTAGCAAGCGCAGCTTTCGATTTGAATCCGCGAGACAGCGTCCGCCATGTTTGCATCGTTAAGTACGCTGACGTTGAAGTATTTCAATCTAACAGGACTACTGTTCGTCAATGGTCGGGCGTTCTGAGCGATCTTCAGCGAGCGGTCAGTTGGCGGAATCAGATGCCCATATCAGAAACGTCGGCCAGTTGGTGCCGCGACGCGGTCCGGTTCTTAGAAAAGCTTGGTATTGGCAGCTTTGTCGGATTCGAGAAGCTCGCTCTCGTGCCGATCACTCAGCAGTTCACTGCCGCCGCCCTATTTCAGTTTGCATGGGCGGATCTTCGCCCTGTACCGCCGCTCCTTGGGAGCGGTGATTCAAGAAAGAGCCATTTATGTCTATAGTCTTTGCCTCGTTCGCCAACTTAACCAGGGTCACCGATGAGCTGGAGCATCTGCCCCAGTCTGCGCGAGATCTTTTTGGATCTCGCATCGGCTGGGCCGTTTCCTCGTTTTCGTGGGAGAAGCACGAGGAATGGGGGGCCACCGGTAAATGGCTATGTCGCTGGGCGGCTCTCGGCGCTGACGTATCTCAGGAAAGATCGGACAAATCGAAAGTAGTCGGGCGAGCAGTGCTTTGCATCGACCTGTTTCGAGATAGAAAGGCAAGCGTCTCCCGGCCCCAGCTAGCCCACGCCGAAGAAGCGTTGCTGACGTGCGCCTTCATAGGCGGTCAAAAGGCAAAGGACCGTGAGGGCTACGATCCCGAGTACTTGATGTTTGACGTCAATGGGTGGCCGATTGAGCCGGAGCCTTTCATTGCGCGCGCTGGAGGCAGACTGCTTGAGTACGTCGAAGGCAATAAAGGGGGGCTGCCCTGGACGGAACGCTCCTGGCTCTTCACAGTGCCATTAGAGCAGATCGACAATCCGCGCACATTCAGGGCTCAAATCGCAGACCCGTTCTGGCATATATTGGGCAATGGTCCCGACGATGCCTTCGACGCGGACAGTTGCGCGTGCAGCTTTCCCTTGGAGACCAAGGTCTAGGCGCCAAGTTTTGCACTCCACGAGCACACCTTTGAAGCATGGTGGTCAGCCGTCTCATCCGCGTTGGCGGTAAGGGGCGACACGCCCTTGCAAATTAGCGCAGAGTGTGCAATTCTGAACATGTTGCGCAGAGTGAGGAGGCCATGACGAAGATACCCACTATTAGGCGATACCAAGAGGGCGATAGGCTGTATGTGCAAGCGCAACGCATCTGGTTGATCCTTGTGTCATTCGTTAGCGGCCCTACGCGCAAAGCCGACGACAGCAAGACCTTGACGTATGGGGAATTGGCCGAGCTTATGGGGTATCCCGACAGGAGAGCTGGGCACATGCTGGGACGGCAGCTTGGCATTATCGGCGAGGTCTGCCGTTTGAACGATCTTCCCGCGTTAAATTCCATCGTCGTGAATCAGGCCACTGGAGTTCCAGGTGAGGAGGTTTTGCTTCGCGATGGGAGAACGCTAAAGCAGGAGCAACGAGACGTAATGAGGCAGGATTGGTTCCAACTCGGTATCCCGACCACCGGTACGTTTCGCACGGTGTGGGAGTCGATGGGCTGAACACCTCAAGCAATCGAGATCGGTTGAGGGCGGTTCGTCGTGGCAACTACCGCCGGAAGCTCACTCCGGAGCAAGCGGAGATGATCGCGTCGCTTCGCAGCGAAGGACTTGCGCCGCGCCGAATTGCCGAGCGCTTCGGCGTATCTGAGGGGCTAATCAAATACTATTGCCTAAGAAATGGGATTGATCCGCCGAAGAACATTGCTAAGCGTTTGCCGCCTGTTCCGCAAAAGAGTGTCACATACCGCAGAGCAGATGGTCATTTGATAAGGCGCTTCTCCGCAGAGGAGGATCAACTCCTCCTAAAACTCGAAGCACAAGGTTGCAATTATAATGCAATCGCTCGACGACTGGGCAGGACGCGTAACACGGTGATAAGCCGGCTCGCTTGTCTAGCTCGTAGAGATGAGCGCGAATTAAGCTAACAGAGGCTCTTCTGCCGGGCATTACCGCTTATGATTTCACAAGAGGGAAGAGGCTGCTACAAAGCAACTGTTCTTCCTTCTCCAGATCAACTCCATCCAAATCGAACGCGTACGTCGCCACTCTGATATTCTTAACTTGGCCGTGATGGCTAAGTCCTGGATCACCGGGACCAACGTGTTGATGAATCAGAACCACGAGGTCGGCACCATAAGTGACTGCATACGTGATTGCCTGATTGATGTCGTCGCGAGACGGCCGGTCCTTATACTTGATCTCTCCGATCACCGTTCGTCCCGTTGACCCGCAACGAAAGACAACATCCGGCTGCGCCGGAGGAGCGGCTCGGTCATCAAAAAGTGGCCGCTTTCCTTCTTTGTTGCCGTCCAGAACGAGCAAACCGGGGGGCGCGTGCTTTTGCAGGACTCGCCTAAGATACTCCTCAAAGAGATCATCGAAATTCAAGATAAAGCTGTCCAGTAGGACGTCGTCTCCTGCCTTCTCTAGGGAAATTCCCCGACTCGCCAGCAGCAACAGCGCAATTTCGAGGGCACGATAATAATATTCGCGATTGGGGTTTAGACGATGTGTCTCGACCAGCGCCCTGCACACGAGCAGGTCGGACGACTGCACATCGTCGATGGAGGAGGGCATCTCCAGCATTGCTGAATTGATCCGAGATATAAGGGGAGAGGCATGCCGAGAAAAAAGTTGCAGCTTGTGGAGCGCCAACAGGAGCGCAGCTTTGATTACTCGATTAGCAGGCACATTGGCAGTTTGCTCAAATCTTTGGGTATGGACGCGATGAAATTGGCCATGCGCCCAGCCTTTGAGCGTACGAGAAACATTGAGCTTGCCTCGAGGATGACTCGTATATTCCTCCTTTTGTTCAAACTCCTTCAGGAATCCGTTGGTGAAGATCGGTTTGATCGCGTCCCACAAGTTTGCAGCGATGAACTCCACTATGCTTCCACCTGCAAGAGGGTTTGCTAGATAGTGCCGCGAAGCTCCCTCTAGGGACACCAGAGATCTTTGCGAAGCTTCTAGGACCCGACCCAAATTGCTAACGGGTAGCTTTGGTCTGACATCGAACCAGATGGCCGGCGTTAGCGGTATTAGTCCGATGTGCGCACCCGCGGTTACGACTAGGCGGTTACGGCGGAGTTGGAGGAATAACAGTCCGCGCTTCTCTACTTGCGGCCAGACATTAAGACCCCCTTCTCGCGCAAGCAGCTCCGCATCGAGCTCGATTGACTGGCGCGAAAGAAGCGAATGGACGGCCTTGGTGGTCTGGCGATTCAGCAGCATTGGCTAGGCCGGATTCGACTCGACGTTCGCCGGTTCGTTGCTTGCTTCTTCCGTTGCTGCTGCTGCGCCGGAAGTAATCGAGCTATGACAAGCCGCCCAAAGCGCCTCAATCGATTGGAGCGCCTCGGGGTCAAATCTGAATCTCTTTCTGACCAGATGCGAGATTTGATTGTTCCACAGCCTCTGCAGGCCTTGAGCATCCTTTATCGTACGAAAAAATGCGTGACCAAGCTCCATGTGTGTCTGCAAGCCAACGAAAAAATCGATGGTCGGCTTGATCAACGCGTTCGGAGCTTTGTTATCTCGAAGGAAGTCCCGCAGTTTGCTTGCATCAGGCTTCAGGGACACTTTCGCCCAGCGTCTATCCATAGCTGCATCGATCTCGTCGACGGATCGATCTTCGGGATTCATCGTTGCCAAAAAGATGAGATTGCGCGGGACACGAACTCGTCTTCCTGATGGAAGATAGAAATCGCGATCCCGAAGCGAGCCCTCCATGTAAGTCATCGTCTCTCCAAGCACTCTGGCGGGGTCAGCTCGGCTAAACTCGTCAATCACAAGAACAACCGGTTCGTTCTCGTTCTTCGCGATCTCGGCCATCTCAAGCATGTGCTTGTCAGCAAGACGGAATGTACGCATACGACGAAGACCGCCTGATTGATGCATGCGCGCGGGCACGGCGAGCTCTATGATTGTGTTGCGTGAAGATCAGGCGGCCTGCTGATCGGCAGGCTTGTCGCCTTGGCGCAGGAGCTTCCATTCCCAGGGTAGCAGTTCGTGCAGACGCGAAGCGGGAAGATCGGCGATACGGGCGAGGACGTCGGCGAGCCAGGCCTTGGGATCGACGTCGTTGAGACGACAGGTCGTGATCATCGTCAGCATGATAGCGGCACGGTCGGCACCACGCTGGCTGCCGGCGAAGGTCCAGTTGCGCCTTCCCAGGGCGATGCCTCTCAATGCGCGCTCAGCGCAATTGTTGGTCAAGCAGATCCTGCCATCGTCGAGGAAGCGGGCGAAGTTGTCCCAGCGCCTGAGCATGTAATTCATCGGCTTCAGGACCTCGGACGAGCGAGAGAGGGTTTCGCGCTCACGCAACAACCAGGCGTGCATGTCCCCGAGGAGCGGCTTGCTCTTTTCCTGGCGCACGGCGTGCCGCTCTTCGGCGCCGCAGCCGTTAATGGCGCGCTCGATCTCGAACAACACATCCAGGCGCCTGACCGCCTCCAGCGCGATCGGAGAGACCGGTTTACCTCTCTTGCCTTCCCGGGCATTCTTCTCGATGTCAGCCAGCTCGAAGAAGCCCCGCCGCGCATGGGCGAAGCAAAACGCCGGCGTAATCGGCAGCACCTTCTTTTGCGGGTCGAACAGCGGCTCGAAGCCGTTGTAGCAATCGGCTTGCAGGATACCGGCGAAGGCGGCCAGATGCTTCTGGGGATGCTCGCCTCGTCGGTCGCTCGAGGCGTAATAGACCGCCGCCGGCGGCGCAGGCCCGGCAAAGGGCCGGTCATCCCGCACATAAGTCCAGATCCGCCCGGTCGTGCACTTGCCCTTCGCCAGGATACGGATGGTGGTGTCATCGCCATGAAGGCGCTCGGCAGCGAGCACATGGCGTTCGATCAAGTGGAAGAGCGGCATGACGGCGAAGGTCCCGTGGCCGACCTGGTCGGCCAGCGTCGACAGCGGCAAATCAATCCTCTCGGCCTTGAAGCGCGCACTCTGGCGGTTGAGCGGGATATGCATGCCGAACTTGTCGAACAGGATCGTCGCCAGCAATTGTGGGCCGATGAAGCCGCGCGGCGTGGCATGGAACGGCGCAGGCGGCTGGCTGATCTTCTCGCAATCGCGGCAGGTGAACTTCTCGCGCACTGTCTCGATGACCTTGAAGCGACGCGGGATCTCCTCCAGCGTCTTGGTCACATCCTCGCCGATCTTCGCCAGCCGCGATCCGCCGCAGCAGGCGCAGCTCGTCGGAGCGTCAATGACGACGCGCTCGTGTTCGATGTCGTCCGGCCAGGGCTTGCGCACCGGCCGCTTGCGCGTGAAGGGGCGGACGTTCTGAGTCTTCGCCGCTGCGGCCTGCGCCGCAAGCTCATCCTCGCTCGCCGTGGTGACGAGGTCTTCGAGCTCCAGTTCCAACTGCTCGAGCAGCCGCGCCGTGCGCTCGGAGCGCTGCCCGTACAGTTCGCGTTTGAGCTTCTCGATCCGCAGCTCGAGATGCGCGACCAGCGCCTCGTTGTCCGACAGCTCCGCCTGCGCGCTGGCAGCCACCGCCTCAGCTCGCAACCGCGCCTCACGCTCGGCCTGCAGCGCCGCCAGGGCACTCGCAAGGTCCGATGGAAGATCGTCCGGCTTCGATGTCATGAAGCCATTGAATCAGATCAAGCAGAAGATTCAAACTGTAAAACGGCTATCCGACCCGCGTCGGACGCTGGGTTTCTTGAGGGTTGCGCCAATCGATCCCGGACAACAGATAGCTCAACTGCGCCGGAGAGATCGTTACCGATTCACCGGCAACCGATGGCCAGATGAACTTTCCTCTCTCGAGTCTTTTGGTAAACAGGCATGCTCCCTGGCCATCGTGCCAGATCACTTTCACAAGATCGCTGCGCCGACCGCGGAAGACGAACAGATGACCGCTGAGCGGGTCTTTGCGCAGCACCTCCTGCACTTGAAGTGCCAACGACGGAAAGCCTCTGCGCATATCCGTGTAGCCTGTCGCGAGCCACACTCGCACGCCGCTCGGAACCGGAATCATCGGCGCACCAGGGCATCGAGAACTCGTCGCAGCGCGTCTCCATCAACGTCACCATCGACCCGGATTCGGTGTCCGCTACCGAGATCAATCTCGATGATGCCCTGGCTCCTCCGTCGACGCGCCGGCGCCGTCGTCAATGGCGCTTCGGCCACATCCCGCGGCGGCACAGACGGCCCAATCTCGACCGGCACTAACGGCGCTACACTCGTTTCACCGTGCTTGCAAAGCTCTTTGCGCCACCTGAACAGCTGGCTCACATGAAGGCCGGCCATGCGAGCCACCTCCGAAACGGTGGCTCCGGGCTCGAGCGATGCTGCAACTAGCCGTTCCTTCTCATCCTGCGACCACCGACGCCGCCGCTCGACCGATGTGATCACCTCTGCCCGCGAAATCGTCATAGCGCTTCTCCTAGGATTACCCCTAGGACCTGCAGCGCTCGCGTCCGTCAAACAAGGCGGCCCTCAACGGAGGGATACGACGGAATCCTTGCTTTCCATCCGGAACGTAACCCTCGACGAAGTCTTCATACTGATAGGAGGGATGAAATTGGACTTCGCGAATGCGGCGTTCAACGCCACCCGTTAGCTTGATCGCAATTTCCCGCGCGTAGAAGCTCTTGCCGGTCCCAGGAGCGCCCGTCAGCAGAACCCCGCCCCACCCGTCTTCGTCGATCAAACGTTTCACTTCTGTGAGGATCGCATCGTCGTCCTTAATCACCGAAATTAGCGGCGTGTTTTGAGCATGCGATTGTGGAACGTAGTTCGATGATACCAATAGCTCCGCAGTTTCCGCAGAGGGTATCCTTTGGAAAATGTCCTCTTGGACCTCAGGCAGAAGCTCGCCGATGATTGCCGCAATCGTCGCAAACTCCTTGTCCGATAACAACTGAACTACTTGGGATGCGTAGTTGTTGAGACCAACGATAGCCGCATCGGACAAATCACGGGCGTACGTGGCAGGGGAAAAGCTTAAGAGCTCGCTCTTCTCGACGCTGCGCGGTAATATGAAAACGTCATCGAGAACGATTTCGAATCGTTTTCCTTTCAGCTCCGTTTTTTCTTTGCACCGGGCGAGAGCGCGTATACCCTGCGTCCAATCGGTCGCAGCGCCCTTGTTGTTGTCGCTGCCCATCCAAATCCAGACCAGCGACGATACGTCGAAGTCCTTGGGGACTTGCGCACAAGTAAAGCTAATAGCTGGCGCGTACGGCCCCGAGGGGGCTTGCGAGATCTGGCTCAGTATGTCCGAGCTTGATTGCGCGAGGCGGACGAAGGCGGGGCGGGGCAAGCGGCGCTCCTGGTCGGTTGGATGGGCTCAATCCATCCTCCTTTACCAGATTCTCCAACCCTTCGCGGAATGGTTGAAACAGCGTGCGACCGACAATGTCAGCGCGCCTCAGAATGCCCGCGGCGGCATTCGAGGTAAGAAAGTAGCGGTCTTCGGGAATTTGCTCGTCCAGCACGTCGACAAATCGAGAGGCAATGATTTCAGACGGCGCGGGCGCGGTTGCCCCTTCAAGAATTTCGTTCTTCCAGGCTATTCCGCATCCCTTCCAGCGATACGCAAATTTGCCGCTCTTTACTTGCGGCATAATCCGGTCAAACTGAAGCATTTCGCTGTGTTTTCTAAGGTCTGGCGCGGTTTGAAGCGCCTCGATCTTGAAGTCCCCAGCTTTACCTTTGACCTTATCGGATACCAAGGCCGCTATTCGGTTTGCAATCCATTCGACCACGGGTACTGCAACCGCGTTCCCAACGGCTCGGTACCGGTCAGAATCGTATCCACGAGCCGGCTCCGGATACTCATCCTTTGGCAAACTCCATCCGGCCGGGAAACCTTGCAGTCGCTCACTCTCAGATGCAGTCGGACGTCTAACTCGATTGGGATAGGAAATGTAGGACCTAGCCCAGTCATTGCCTGTATGTCGTCCGGATGTCGCAGCAACACAGTACGCGATCTCTGGAACAATCGCTCCGGTTTTGTGTCGAGTTGCAGTTAAGAAACCCGCGCGTTCGCTGGGTGGCTTCATCCCCTTTGTCGGCTCAAAGAGAGCGCCAATTGCACGACGATAGTCGTCACGCCATGCGACCATAAACACTCTGGAACGAGATTGAGGCGTGCCGAAATAGCGCGCATTGAGAACGCGCCAACTAACAGCATAACCAGCCCCAGTTAGCTCACGGAGGATGATCGCGAAGTCGCGGCCCTGATGCGAGTTCAATAATCCGACAACGTTCTCCAGAAGGATGATCTCGGGTTCTTTTGCCTGAATCAGATCCATCAAACTGAAGAACAAGCTGGTGTGATTGCCCTTTAGTCCGCTGCGGCCATGGTTCCCGCGAGCTAAGGAAACATCCTGACAGGGGAAGCCAGCTGTCCAGATAGTAGCCGATGGAAACTCACTTGGATCGATAGCGGTGATGTCATTGAATAGCTTTGTTGTAGGCCAGTGTCGTTGCAAAACTGCTTGGCAGAACGACGCACTTTCACACTGCGCCACCACGCTTGCGCCCACTGACTCAAATGCTCTGTCAAAACCACCAATGCCTGCGAACAGCGAAGCAACTCTCAACGGAGGGGGCGTTTTTCGAATTGACCTGGATGGATCTTGCGTGAGACGGGACAATTGGGCGCCCTTACGTGACATTTTGATCCTGACTTAAGAATCGCAAGCGCTCGGACACCTAAAACGGCGCCGAGCGCAAGTACGAGGTTGGAGTGATTTGAATCTAGTTGCGTTTATTTGTCTCTAACGGATTTGACCTTCTTAACAGCCGTTTGAGTTCTGTTATGCCTTGCTCAATTTGACATTCCCACACGATCGCGACCTTCCAACCTCGTTCAACGAGTGCGCGATTTGACGCCATTTGACGCTGACGATTCTTGGCGAGCTTGGGACCCCAGTAGTTCACATTGCTTGACGGGGTTCGCCGCCCCTTTTCGCAGTCGTGTCGATGCCAGAAGCAACCATTCACTTGAACAGCGATTCGAAAGCGTGGGAGCACAATATCCGGGCTTCCGGGCAGGTCTCGGCGGTGAAGTCGGTACCTATATCCCGCAATGTGCAAGGCTGTGCGCACCGCACGTTCTGGACGTGTGTCCTTCCCCTTGATGGCCCTCATCATCCTCGAACGAACGGCCGGTTCGACCTGATCCATGAGCCCCTCTCAATCGAGAATCGAGCTAATGAACATATAGCGAACATCTCGGGCCGGTAAAGGAAAAAGCGCGTGGTCGAATCGCCCAGCTGTGTACAGGTGCGGACCACCGATTAGGATCGGGCGGGTTTATCCAACAGTCGGAGAACCCGCATGCCGATCCTTAAGTCACTTTCGTTCACTGCGCTGCCCAAGGCCGGCAACGATCCGGTCCAGATGCGCAGGGCCAAGTTCATCGCCAGGCTGGAAGAGCAGAAGCTGCTTCTGGACGATCCCAACCACGTTCGCGTTGTCCAGCGTTGGACCAAGGTCAACGGCGAACGTCAGGCCACGACCAAGCAGCAGGCCGTCCGACCCTGGTGGAAGGCCGACCCGTTGGGCCAGGTGATCATGTCCGTGAAGTTCGGAGCCAAACCCATCGAGTTCGAGAAGGGCAAGGCGGGCATCGTGGTCGGCTCAAAGGACAAGCTTCCCGCCGTCATCGATGCCTTGATCGGCGCGGTCCGAGCCGGCGAACTCGATGACCTCTTCGCCCACGCCGCCAAGACCGGAGTGATCGGGAAGCCCCGGAAGGCCGCTTGACAAACTCAACCGCTCGGCGGGCATCCGAGTTATGCTCGCCGGGCGGTTCTAACGAACTCAATCATGATTGGTCACGTCTTCTGCAAGGCATGTTACGAGATGGACGGCGTCTTAATGAACGCTGTCGTGGGCCATTGCTGCCTAAATCATCGAACCGGTAAAGGTCTCACTGCGCTCGTATGCGCTCATTGCCTGGAGGCAGGGCGAGTTACCCGAGTCACCTGCCGGACATTCAGCCGGATTCAGCCGAAAGAGACGGCCTAACATGGATCCGCCGACGCGGATTCGATCTCATCCGCCAGGTCTCACCGGGCACGACCGACTGATGATCTTTTTGCCCTGCTATTCGTCCGTGCCCAAGGATCACGCAAGCGTGGTGACCCCAGCGCTCTTGCCGGAAGCCGGCCCATAGAGCCATCGATTGCCCCCCGGAGCAGCTGCAGGAAGCCGGGCCCAAGTGACCGGAGGGCTCGGCAGGGGCGGGCACCACCTATTCAGTTTTCTTCCGAGACGTCGGTCGGCTCGGGCGTCTGAAAAACTCAACCGGGTCCACTTCCAGGACATCGGCTAGCTTCCCGATAATCTCCAGGCCCACCCAGGTCACAGCCCGCTCGACCCGGCTCATGTAGGCCCTGTCTATCCCCGCGTCGTGCGCCAGCTGCTCCTGGGAGAGCTTCCGGCTGTGCCGGATGCGTCGGAGGTTGGTCGCAAAAAGTTGGCGTAGGTCCATGTACGGACCCAATCGCCTTGTGGTTTAGTGACCCACGGCTTTAAAGCCTCAAACTGAAGTTCGCCCCGCGACGGCCGGTATGAATGGCTCACACCACAGGGAAGGTCATAACCAACGATGTTCATCTTTCGCCATTTCTTCACGCTGATTTTTCTCGTCGCACTTGGATTGGCTGGTCATGTCGTGTGGTTTGCAAACACGCATCACGGCTCCAACCCGAGGATTGATTACTGGCCTCCCTATTGCGTGGCAGCCCCCATAACGACCGACGTGTGCGCCTTGGTGCTTAGCCTCGCAAACTATTCTGGTCAGTACGAGTATAGCTTCGGCCACTACACACCTGCTGGAGCTTCCATTCGTCAACTCGTTCGCATCAAGGACGGCCTCCCTATGGCCTTGCCGGTCGCGCCAGGCACTCTCGATGACCCCGACAGCGACGCGTCAAAGGCTCGAATTGCAGCATGCCTCAAGGAGGCGGATGAACTGCAGCGAGGCTTACGTCGGTTAGACAGCATGCGTCGGTTGGACTGCCGCACGGCCCCGGGATTCGCAGAGATCGTCGAAGGCGTGGAAAAGAAGCAGGCTGTGGAGGTCGAAGCAAAGAACCGTCTTTTGCAAGAACAGCAACAACGCCAGTTGGGAGAAGAAGTGCAGCGAGCGAATGATGAAATACAGCGTCGGCGTACTATGCAGGATCCCCGACGCGGGTTCTGGACGCGATGAACGCCAACAACACCAGGTTGGCGCAAGGGCGGCCGGTAAGACCTCAATCGGGGGAATGGAATGCTGAACCAGACTTTTGGCGGCCCGGGCGGCTGGAGTGTGCTTGAGGTCGTCGCGGTCTTAGTGCCGGTTCTCGTTTTTATCTGGATCGTCGTGACCGTGATGTCTCTCCACAAGAGGGATGTCTACTTCTGGAGTCTCGGCTCTACCTGGACCAGCATCGTCGCTTGCACCCTCGCGCTGGTGATCGCGTCCCTTAGCGCCTGGAGCACGCTGCATGACCCGAACGCTCCCTTTTTCCAACTGCCGATCGTAGCCGGAGCCGTCCTCTACGCGGTCGCGTTCTGTTACGCGATCTTCTACAACTACAATGCGACCAAGTCTGCGTTGCTGGCGATCAGCACCAGCCTGCTGCAACAGCTCGCCGTGCTCGGCGTGATCTTTCTCTTCCTCCGGTGGCAGGGTAACGAGGTAAACCGCCGATGACGGTGCCAGAGATGTCGGCTCGGATCGACAGGCGATCGTTCTTCGGGGCATGGTAGCTCACGCTCTCGGCGCGACGGCCCTCGCTTCCGAAGATCCGGTATTCGTCGTCCAATCGAGGAGCACGCCAAGGCCTATGCCGCGCTGGACGAACTGGGACGGCAGAGGCTTGCGCGTTCAGCCCTCCTGCCTTGATCTTCACAAGCCGGTGGCACGGTTTCGGTGTGCGCTGCCGCACAGTATGCATGCCTAGCGAAGCCTGGCTGGAGAAATGTGAGCCAGATCGATAGACGTAGCGAGCGAGACGCGAGGCGGGTTCTTCTTTCCGCTCCAAACGATGACTTGTTCGTCATAGCTCAACGGATCGCGCGTCGTAGGATAGACGGCCCTACCGGGGCCATTCCGTAGCCAGACCTCGAAGTAGCGACCGTCCCCCTTTTGATGACGCAGTGCCTTGTGTCCTTTTGGTTGTATCAAAAGGGACGCGACTAAAAGATCTTCGATCAGCACCTTTAGATGCGAGGCTAGTCGCGCTCGGACCTTGAACATCTCGGAAGCTTCCCCGCGCTGAGCGCGCTCGACCAACTCTCGGACCTCCTCCTTGCTGCGATGAGTTTGGTCTTCCCGCGAAACGGCTCGCTCTTGTTCGTTTTCGTAAGACTGACAACGCTTCAAAAGCTCGGCCTTCCGCGCTTCTTGCTCCTTGAGCTTGACAGTCACGAATTCAATCGGACCTCCGGTCGCCAGAACTGCAAAGGTCTTTTCCATGAGTTGTTCGACCTGAGCGAGTTCGCCCTTGATCGCTGCGATATCGGACTCAAGCCTCAGCTTCGCGCTTTCCGCCGCTTCGTTCGTTAGGCCGTCCAGGTCCACCTCCTCCACGAACGCGAGGAACGAAGTCTCGAAATCTCGATACCGCCATCGGATGCCGGGACAACCAAGCTTGCGCAGTACGCCGTCACAGACGAGATAGGTCCCTCCTTTGCGGCCGGAACCCTTGTTCTCCAGCTTCATCGGCGAGTTACAGTAAGCGCAGACAGCTAATCCGGAAAACAGGTTGGTGAACGCTGTGCCCTTCCGGCCCTTCCCCGAGACTCGCCTTTCTGATTTTGCTAACTGAACTCTATAGAACAGCGCCTCATCGATGATCGCCGGGTAATAGGACCGGCTCGGTTCGCCGTCAGGAACTCGCTTTCCGGCCTCTCTGCGGTGGGGTTGAAACTCACCCAGCACAGCACGGTTGCAGAGGATCTTTGTGACGTACGACGTATGCCAGCCATTTGGGCTGTCGAAGGTCGGCACGCCGCGCTGGTTCAAGTCCGTCGTGATGGAATAGACGCCCATTCCAGATGCGGCGTCTTCAAAGATGCCTCGCACTATCTCAACGCGCTCCGGAATCGGCTCGTAGCAGGTTCGGTCCTCCGCGAGTGTCAACCACGCGGGGCACCATTTCGTCATGGGTACCTGCGAAGCGGCGCGTGTCCGCTTATTTTTCCACGCGGCCCCGATTCGCTGACTCTTGATCTGCGATTCCTCGTGCGCCCGAGCCATCACCACAAGCGAATAGATCAGGTCGCCAAGATCATTCGTACCGGCCGGATACAGCCGGCCGTCGGCGAGCGTAACCACATTGATCCCGCCTTGGATGATGCTGAGAAAGAGGGACTGGGCTTTCAGCAGTTCCTGCCGGGTCAGCCGATCAAGCGACTCGACTAAGAGGTAGGAACCGGATTTCACGGCTCCCGACCGGACGGCGTCTAGAAATAGACCCAGCTTTCCACCGCGAACGTTGGCGCCCTTAAAGGCCGATACCCCGAGATCCTCGTACTGAGCGTCCTCGGCTAATTCCAGCCCATTGGCCTCGGCATATGCCCTGGAAGCCTTCAGCTGACGGCGCTTTCCGTCGCCTTTGAGCTGCGGCCCCGTAGAAAGCCGCAAGTACGAATATGCCCGCTTGTTCAAAGAATAGCCCGCCCCACCCTGAGTAAGGTCGGGATCTACCACCTTTGGGGGTTAATTAACAACGCTATTGCGATCGTCGGCCTGCCCGACAAGGCGGTGTCGGAAGCCCGCGAACGCGTGCGTTCGGCGCTCGTCGCCTCCGGCCTCGCGCTTCCCGCCCGCCGCATCACCGTTAACCTCGCACCCGCCGACCTGCCCAAGGAGGGCAGCCATTACGACCTGCCGATCGCGCTCGGCCTGATGGCGGCGATCGGCGCGATCCCGCCGGATGCGCTGAACGGCTTCACCGTGCTCGGCGAGCTCGGGCTCGACGGCTCGATCGCAGCCGTTGCGGGCGTACTGCCCGCGGCAATCGGCGCCAATTCGCGCGACGAGGGATTGATCTGCCCGGCCGCCTGCGGCTCGGAAGCCGCCTGGGCCAGTCCGGACATCCAGATCATCGCGGCACACTCGCTGATCCAGATCGCCAACCACTTCAAGGGCACGCAGGTGCTGTCGCGCCCGCAGCCGAAGGTGCATGAGCGCGAGGAAACGCTTCTGGACCTGCGCGACATCAAGGGCCAGGAGAGCGCGAAACGCGCGCTCGAGATCGCCGCCGCCGGCGGGCATCATCTGCTGATGATCGGCTCGCCCGGCGCCGGCAAATCGATGCTGGCGGCGCGACTGCCCTCGATCCTGCCGCCGCTGTCGCCGTCGGAGCTGCTCGAAGTCTCGATGATCGCCTCGGTTGCCGGCGAGATCCGTGACGGCGCCCTGACCGCGCGACGCCCGTTCCGCAGCCCGCATCATTCCGCCAGCATGGCCGCGCTGACCGGCGGCGGCATGCGCGCCAAGCCCGGCGAGATCTCGCTCGCGCACCAGGGCGTGCTGTTCCTCGACGAATTGCCGGAGTTCGATCCGCGCGTGCTGGATTCGCTGCGCCAGCCGCTGGAGAACGGCGAGGTTTCGGTGAGCCGGGCCAACCACCGCGTCACCTATCCGGCGCGCTTCATGCTGGTCGCGGCCATGAATCCGTGCCGCTGCGGCCATGCCTATGAGCCCGGCTATTCCTGCAAGCGCGGCCGGCTCGACCGCTGCACCGCCGACTACCAGACGCGGATCTCCGGCCCGCTGATGGATCGCATCGATCTCAGGATCGAGGTGCCCGCCGTGACCGCCGCTGATCTGATCCTGCCGCCGCCGGCGGAGGGCTCGGCCGAGGTTGCCGCCCGCGTCGCGGCCGCGCGCGACATCCAGCTCGCGCGCTATGCGGCTGCCGGCATGCCGCATGTCCGCACCAATGCGGAAGCGCCGAGCTCGCTGCTCGAGACCATCGCGCAGCCCGACGCGCATGGACAGAAGCTGCTGCGCGAGGCTGCCGACAACATGCATCTCACCGCGCGCGGCTATCACCGCGTGCTGCGCGTGGCGCGCACGCTCGCCGATCTCGACGGCGCCGACACGATCGGCCGGCTGCACCTCGCCGAAGCGCTGTCCTATCGTGCATTGGCCGACGATTTGCGCCGCGCCGCCTGACCGAACCTAAGCCCTGTCCCGATTCGTGCCGCAATGCCCCGCGTCAACGCGGCGGTAACGAGTTTTGTTTACGCTCCGCAAACCATAAGCACCGCGATCGGCGGCAAGCTTGGGTCGAGCGAGTTGTGTCATGTTGCGTTTGAAGATTTTGACCTCGGTGGTCCCCCTTGCCGTGGCCGCGGTCCTTGCCCGCGCCGAGTTCCTGCCGGGCCCGCGGCCCTGCATCGAGGTGGGTGGCGCCACGATGCAGATCGCATCGATCCCCTGGCTGGCGCAGCTTCACGTCAGCTTCACTGACGACCCCAGACAGGCCACCGTCCGGGTCCAGATCGCCGACAGCGCCGACGCCGCCGACTTCACCGTGATCGACGACATCGACGATGCCGAGGCCGGCGCCTGCGAGCGCAGCGCGGCGCCGCAGCTGATCGGGATTTCCAGCGAAGCCTCGGCAACCGGCCCCGTCATCTATCTGACGCATGATGACGGTCCGTCCGACTACCGTGTCTTCGTGCAGTCGAAGACGTTCTCCGTGCGCGACGCCGCGGCCCTGATCGTCAGCGCCCGCGGCGGACACCGCCGCCTCGAAGCCGCATCGCCCGCGCCTGACGCGCGCGTCCCGAACCGGGTCATGGCAGAGTTAACCCCCCGCTAACCTTGTTCTGAGGGCAGCGCGAAATGGCCACCAATTTCAAGCACTTTGCAAGCTGGCCGACGCATCGTCAGCGCCAGATCAAGCTGTCTCAGGGTCACCATTGATGGGGCGTTTCTTCCGGATCAAGTTGCGCCTTCGCCGCTTCCTCCGGCGCCATTCCTGGGTCGCGACGATCGTCCGTTCGTTCACGATCTTCTCCGTCGCGTTCGGCAGCGCCTTCGGGTTCATTTCGGGCGCGCTCTCGCAACAGAGCGGCTACGATCCCAATGCATTCGCGATCGGGGTCAGCTTCCTGTTCGCGCTCGCCTGCCTCTGGATCGTGACGCTCGGCATCCGGCTGCGGCTGATGCGCAAGCGGCTGCGCACCATCGCCATGCACAATGAAGCGATGGCCGACCGCAACTGGGAACTGCAGGAGGCCGAGCAGCGCGCCTCCACCCTGTTCGAGGCGCAGGACGATTTGATCGTGCTGCGCGACCTCGACGGGCTCATCACCTATGCCAACGACGCCTATTGCGAGCTGGCGCAGGTTTCCCGAAGCGAATTGATCGGCAGCACCGCAACGCTAAAGGTGCTTGAACAAGGCGACACCGCGCTCGAATCCAACGGCACGCGGGTCTACGACCAGAAGATCGAGGGCCCGCTCGGGCCGCGCTGGATCGCCTGGCGCGAAGGCCTCGTGCGCAACGATGCCGGCGCGCCTGCGGAGATGCAGAGCGTCGGCCGCGACGTCACCGACCGTACCGAGAGCGAGCACGCGCTCGCCGAAGCGCGCGATCAGGCCGACGCCGCCAACCGCGCCAAGTCGCGCTTCCTTGCGATGGCGAGCCACGAGATCCGCACTCCGCTGAACGGCATCATCGGCATGAGCGGATTGCTGATGGATACGCAGCTGACGCCGGAGCAGATGACCTACGTCAAGGCGGTCAAGACATCAGGCGACGCGCTGCTCGCGCTGATCGAGGAGCTGCTCGACTATTCCAAGATCGAGGCCGGCAAGATCGATCTCGAACACCGCGCATTCGCGCTGTCCGGCCTGATCGAGGACATCACCGAGCTGCTGGCGCCGCGCGCGCAGACCAAGGGCATCGAGATCGCCGCCTATGTCGATGAACGGCTGCCGATGCAGGTGACCGGCGACGCCGCGCGGCTGCGTCAGGTGCTGCTCAACCTCGCCGGCAACGCCATCAAGTTCACCGCGACCGGTGGCGTGGCGCTGATCGTCGAGCCCGGCATCTGGCCAAACGAGATCAGCTTCCTGGTTCGCGACACCGGCATCGGCATCGCGCCGGAAGCGCAGCAGCGTATTTTCCGGGAGTTCGAGCAGGCCGACGACCGGATCGCGCGCAGCTATGGCGGCACCGGCCTCGGCCTCTCGATCAGCGACCGCATCGTCAAGCGGATGGGCGGCCGCATCACGCTCGCAAGCACGCCGGGCGCAGGCTCGACCTTCGAGGTGTCGATCCCGCTCGTCGCGGCCGATACCGGCGAGGCCAACGGCTTCGCCGCGCCCGACTTGACGGGACAGTCGATCATGCTGGTGGCGCCGCACAGCATCGAGGTCTCGCTGATCTCGCGGCGGTTGCAGCGCTGGTGCGCGCAGACCTGCATCGTGTCGGATGCCAATGTCGCAGAGGCGTTGCTGCCGGAGCGGAGCTGGCACGCCGTGCTGATCGACCACACGCTCGGCACCCCGGCGATGGAGGCGTTTGCCGACGCCGCCCGCATCCACGCAACCCATCGCATCGTGATGTTCACGCCGGCAACGCGGCAGGATCTTTCGGCCTCCGAGTCAGCCATGTTCACCGGTTACCTGGTGAAGCCATTGCGCGCGTCGTCGCTCGCCGCACGCCTGACCGCGTCGCCGGAAATCGCTGCGCCGAGCCTCGCGATCGAGGCGGCCGCCGAGTCCGCGCCCACTGCGCCAGCATCCGCGTTGCCGGACAAGGGGCTCTCGATCCTGGTCGCCGAAGACAATGAGATCAACGCGCTGTTGATGCGCTCGCTGCTCACCCGGCTCGGCCACAACGTGGTCATCACCACCAATGGCGAGCAGGCGATGGAATCCTGGCTGTCGGCGACCTCAGCCGGCACGCCCTATGATCTCGTGCTGATGGATATCCAGATGCCGCGCCTCAACGGCATCGAGACCACAAAGCAGATCCGCGCCCATGAAGCGGCACAATCCGTCCGCCGGACCCCGATCCTGGCACTGACGGCAAATACGCTGGTGGAGGACCGCTATGCTTGCTTCGAAGCCGGCATGGACGGTTTCCTGATCAAGCCACTCGACCGCGAGAAGCTGGAAGAAGCGCTCGCGGGCCTCGCCGCCGCGCGGCATATCGCGGCGTAGCAGCGAAAAATTCCGCGTCGTCCCGGCGAAGGCCGGGACCCATAACCACCGAAGCTAGTTTTGCGCCCGCTGAGGCCACAGCCCTGCAAATCACAGACACCTGTGGCTATGGGTCCCCGCTTTCGCGGGGACGACAGCTGTGATGTGGCGCGTTCGCCGGGATGCGGTGCCGACTACAGCCGGCGCAGCGCGACCGATTGCACCACGTGGTCGGCGCCCTTCTTCAGGATCAGCGTCGCGCGCGGGCGGGTCGGCAGGATGTTGTCCTCGAGATTGGCGAGGTTGGTGCGCTCCCAGATCGCGATCGCGGTCGCCGTCGCTTCCTCGTCCGACAGCGGCGCATAGCGGTGGAAGTAGGACCTCGGATCGGTGAACGCGGTGTCGCGCAGCGCCAGGAAGCGCTTGATGTACCACTCCCGCAGCACGGCCTCGTCGGCGTCGATATAGACCGAGAAATCGAAGAAGTCCGAAACGAACGGCACCGCCTTGCCGTCGCGCGGCAGCCGCCCGGTCTGCAGCACGTTGACGCCCTCGACGATCAGGATGTCAGGCTGGTCGATCTCGACCCATTTGTTCGGCACGATGTCGTAGGTCAGATGCGAATAGACTGGCGCGCGCACGCGGCGCCGTCCCGCCTTGATGTCGCTGAGGAACGACAGCAGCGTCGGCAGGTCGTAGCTTTCCGGGAAGCCCTTCTTCTGCATGATGCCCTGCCGCTCGAGCACGGCATTCGGAAACAGAAAACCGTCGGTCGTGATCAGATCGACCTTCGGCCGCGGCGACCAGCGCGCCAGCAGCGCCTGCAGCACGCGTGCGGTGGTCGACTTGCCGACCGCGACGGATCCGGCGACGCCGACGATGTAGGGCATCTTGCGGTCGCGGATGTTGAGGAACTGGCGCTGCGAGTAATACAGCCGCTGCGTCGCATCGACATAGATCGAGAGCAGCCGCGACAGCGGCAGGTAGATGTCCTCCACCTCCTGCAAATCGAGGCGGTCGTGCATCGAGCGCAAGCGATCGAACTCGCCGGGCTCGAGCGTCATCGGTGTGTCGTCGCGCAGATGCGACCATTGCTGGCGCGTGAAGATGCGGTAGGGGTTGTACTGTTGATCTGGTGCCCGGATGTCCATGAGGCCGCCCCTCTCGATGCGCTCGATCATTTGCGCTAGTCGCGCTTACGCGACGCCTTCTCTTCCAGTCCCGACATCGAGGTGCGCTTCTCCAGCGCGGCCTCGACATCCTCCAGCTTCACGCCGCGGGATTTCAACAGAACCAGCAGGTGAAACACGAGATCGGCACTTTCCGCGATGAGATGATCGCGGTCATTCTCGACCGCGGCGATCACGGTCTCGACCGCTTCCTCGCCCAATTTCTTGGCGCAATGCTCCGCGCCCTTGTCGAGCAGTTTGCGGGTGTAGGACGCCTCGCCGCCCGTTGCAGCGCGGGCGTCGATGGTGGCGGCCAAATCGTGGACCGTGAAACGCGACATCAACTCAACTCAAGCATGCACAGCGGCACCGCACCGGTGCCATCCCTTAGGTGGGGACTTAGCATTTTTGTGACAAGGAGTCCCAGCTCTCCCTGTTTGAGCGTGGTCTTCACGGAAAACCGGTTTCCACTTTTCCTGACCACGCTCACGCTAGGGATCGAGCCGCATCGGCAGGCCGGCGCGCACCATGTGATCCTTGGCCTGGCGGATGGTGAATTCCCCGAAGTGGAAGATCGACGCGGCCAGCACGCCGGTGGCATGACCCTCGCGGACGCCGTCGACGAGGTGATCGAGATTGCCGACACCGCCGGACGCGATGACCGGTACGGGGACACTGTCCGCGATCGCCCGGGTCAGCGGCAGGTCAAAGCCCTGTCTGGTGCCGTCCCGGTCCATCGAGGTCAGCAGGATTTCGCCGGCGCCGAGCGAGACGACCTCCTGGGCGTATTCGATGGCATCGATCCCGGTGGCATTCCGTCCACCATGGGTGAAGATCTCCCAGCGGTCCGAGCCGCCGGCGCGCTTGACCCGCTTGGCGTCGATCGCAACCACGATGCATTGCTCGCCGTATTTCTCGGCCGCTTCCTTGACGAATTCGCGCCGGCTGACGGCCGCCGAATTGATCGAGACCTTGTCGGCGCCCGAGCGCAGCAGGGTCTTGATGTCGTCGACGGTGCGGACGCCGCCGCCCACGGTCAGCGGCATGAAGCAGGCCTCCGCGGTCCGCCGGACCACATCCAGCATGATGCCGCGGTTTTCATGGGTGGCGGTGATGTCGAGGAAGGTGAGCTCGTCGGCGCCGGCGGCGTCATAGGCGATCGCGGCTTCGACCGGATCACCGGCGTCGCGCAGATCGACGAAGTTGACGCCCTTGACCACGCGGCCGTCCTTGACGTCGAGGCAGGGGATCACGCGAACCTTGAACATGATCTCCTCCTACGCGCCGCGGATCAGCTGAAGGGCAGCGGCCGGATCGAGCCGTCCGTCATAGAGCGCGCGGCCGACGATCGCACCGGCCAGCTTCTTCGCACGCGGCTCCAGCAGCGCCTTGACGTCGTCGATCGAGGCAAAGCCGCCGGAGGCGATCACCGGAATCGAGATGCGGTCGGCAAGCGCGATGGTCGCGTCGAGGTTGAGGCCCTTGAGCAGGCCGTCGCGGGCGATATCGGTGAAGATGATCGCGGCGACGCCGGCATCCTCGAAGCGCTGCGCGATCTCGAGCGCGGTCACATGCGAGGTCTCGGCCCAGCCTTCGACCGCGACCTTGCCGTCGCGCGCATCGAGGCCCACGGCCACGCGACCTGGGAATGTCTTCGCCGCGCCCTTCACCAGCTCGGGATCGCGCACCGCCGCGGTGCCGATGATGACACGCGTGATGCCCTTGTCGAGCCAGGCTTCGATGGTCTTGAGGTCGCGGATGCCGCCGCCGAGCTGCACCGGCATTTTGATCGCCTTCAGCATCGCCTCGACCGCGTGGGCATTCATCGGCTTGCCGGCGAAGGCACCGTCGAGATCGACGACGTGGAGATATTCGAAGCCCTGCGCGGCGAAGCTCGCCGCCTGCGCCGCCGGATCGAGATTGAACACGGTGGCGCGCGCCATGTCGCCCTGCTCGAGGCGCACGCACTGGCCGTTCTTCAGATCAATCGCTGGAAAGAGGATCACGGCTTCCACTTCAAGAAATTGGCGATCAAAGCGAGGCCGAAGCGCTGGCTCTTCTCGGGGTGAAACTGGGTGCCGATCGCGGTGTCCTTGGCGACGATCGCGGTCACCGGCCCGCCATAGTCGGCGCGCGCGAGCACGTCCGCCTCATTGGCGGCGTTGAGGTGATAGGAGTGCACGAAATAGGCGTGACGTCCCTTCGGCCCGAGCGGCAGCCGCTCCAGCACCGGATGCTCGCGCACCATGTCGAGCGTGTTCCAGCCCATATGCGGGACCTTCAGGCTCTCGTCGCGCGGCTCGATCTTCTCGACATCGCCGCCGATCCAGTTGAAGCCCTCAGTGATCACGTGCTCCTTACCGCGCGTCGCCATCAGCTGCATGCCGACGCAGATGCCGAAGAACGGCCGCGCCTTGACCCGCACCGCCTCGGTGAGCGCTTCCAGCATGCCGTCGACCGCGTCGACGCCGCGGCGGCAATCGGCGAACGCGCCGACACCGGGCAGCACGATGCGATCGGCGCGATACACCGCGTCGGGATCGCGCGTTACCTTGATGGCTTGCGGATCCTCCATGCTGCGCGCGGCGCGCTCGAAGGCCTTGGCCGCCGAATGCAGATTGCCGGAGCCGTAATCGATGATTGCAACGGTCATCGCGATCCTCCTGGCTCTGGAAACAATCCGATGATGCCGCCCTGCGGCATCGACGGGGGCTTTGAGAATGACTGACCCGGAACGTCGCGGGTCGGCGGCGGCGCGCCGCGATCGACCGACCGCTGGTCGTTGACCGCGCCGCGATGCCGCGCGGTCCAGCGCGCGAAGAAACGGCGCTCGGCGGCCTCCACGTCGTCGCCCACGACGATGTCGATCTGGCGCCATTTGCGGCGCGACAGCGTCCAGCGCTGCAAGCTCGCCGCTTCGAGCCCGAGCAACACCATCAGCACCAGGTCGACGAAGAAGATCGCGCTGCGGCCGACGCCAAACTTCGTCAGCGCGTAATCGATCACGAAAGTAAGAACGAGCCAGCCGATCAGCGCCAGCCAGAGCCGATGCCAGGCCAGCCAGATCACGCCCGCAACCGCGGCCCAGAAATGGAAGCCGTCGCGCACGAAGACGAACTTGTCGGCCGCCGCGAGATCGGCGCCGTTGGCCACGGGGGCATGCACTGTGTAGACCGGCATCGAACACTCCGCCGAGGATGGACTCTTATTTGAAGCATGATCTTTCGGAAAACCGGCATCCACTCTTCCGAATCATGCTCCAGAGATCAGCCGCCGAGCTGACCCTTGGTCGAGGGCACTTCGCCCTGGGCACGCGGATCGATCGCAATTGCCGTCCGCAGCGCCCTCGCCAGACCCTTGAAACAGGATTCGGCGATATGATGGCTGTTCTCGCCATATAGGGTCTCGACGTGCAGAGTCACGCCGGCGTTCATCGCGAAGGCGTTGAACCACTCGCGCACCAGCTCGGTGTCGAACTCACCGATCTTGTCGCGCGGGAATTCGGCCTTGAACACCAGCACGGGGCGACCGGAAATGTCGATCACGACGCGCGACAGCGTCTCGTCCATCGGCATGTGGATCGAGGCGTAGCGGGTGATGCCGGCCATGTTGCCGAGCGCCTGCTTTACGGCCTGTCCGAGCGCGATCCCGACGTCTTCGGTGGTGTGGTGGTAATCGACATGGAGATCGCCATCCGCCTTCACCGTGATGTCGATGCGCGAATGCCGGGCCAGGAGGTCGAGCATATGGTCGAAGAAGCCGATCCCGGTCGAAACCGTGGATACGCCTGCTCCGTCGAGGTTGACCGTCACCTCGATGTCGGTCTCCTTGGTCTTGCGCTTGATGGTTGCGGTGCGCATGAAGATTGAGCTTTCCCGTGCCGAAAACGCCGGTCTTTTAACAGGCTGATGTCGGCTTCGCTACTGCGGGATGACCTCGAAACGCCCCAACTTGGGGCCATGGTGACCGGAATTCGTTGTCGATTTAGTTCTGACGCGTTTTCTTCACGCGAACCGGTACCCACTTCGCTCGAAAACGCTCCGAAATCCCCCGATTGTAACCCCCTGCCCGACCGCCTAAATCTGCCCGGAAGAGAGGTAACCTATGCAAGCATCCCCAAATGAGCTGCCGGTCTGGCATGGCACCACGATCTGCACGGTCCGCAAGGGCGGCAAGGTGGTGATCGGCGGCGACGGGCAGGTCTCGATCGGCCAGACCGTGATCAAGGCCAATGCCAGGAAGGTCCGCCGGATCGGCAAGGGCGACGTGATCGGCGGCTTTGCCGGCGCCACCGCCGACGCCTTCACCCTGTTCGAGCGGCTGGAAAGTAAGCTGGAGCAATATCCGGGGCAGCTGACCCGGGCGGCCGTCGAGCTCGCCAAGGACTGGCGGACCGACCGCTACCTGCGCCGGCTGGAGGCCATGATGATCGTGGCCGACAAGGACGTTTCCCTGGTGCTGACCGGCACCGGCGACGTGCTGGAGCCCGAGTCCGGGGTCATGGCGATCGGTTCCGGCGGCAATTACGCCCTCGCCGCGGCCCGCGCGCTGGTCGATACCGACAAGGACGCCGAGACCATTGTCCGCCGCGCGCTGGATATCGCCGCCGATATTTGCGTCTACACCAACCGGAACGTGACGATCGAGACGATCGGCGGCTGAGCATGGCCCGCCCCTATCATTTCCGCCCGATGACGCCGGCCGACCTGCCGCAGATCAGGCAGTGGCTGGCGTTGCCGCATGTTCGGGAATGGTGGGGCGATCCGGCCGAGCAATACGCGCTGGTCAGCGGCGACCTCGACGAGCCGGCCATGGACCAGTTCATCGTCGCGGCCGATGGCGGTGACCTCGGCTATATCCAATGCCACGACCTGACGGCCTGGAATTCCGGCTTCGGGATCCAGCCCGAGGGTACGCGCGGGATCGATCTCTTCATCGGCGAGCCCAGCATGATGGCAGGTGGCCACGGCTCGGCGCTGATCCGCGCCTTTGTCGACGACCGCCTGGCGCAGGGCGCGCCACGTATCGTCACCGATCCCGATCCGGCCAATGCGCGCGCGATCCGCGCCTATGAGAAGGCTGGTTTTCGGAAGATGGGTATGGTCGATACGCCGGACGGGCCGGCGCTGCTGATGGCGCGCGACGCATGACGATCGCGCACAAGCCCATCACCGGCGTTTCAGCGTGGCATTGGCTGGCGATCGCGGCAGCGCTGCTCGTGCTGCAGGCGGCGCTGCTCTATGCGATGGGCCGTTTGCCGATCTGTGCCTGCGGCTATGTCAAGCTCTGGCATGGCACGGTCCAGAGCTCGGAGAACTCGCAGCACATCGCCGATTGGTACACGCTGTCGCATGTGCTGCATGGCCTGCTGTTCTACGGTCTGACCTTCCTCCTGCTGCCGCGCCTCGCCTGGCCCGGGCGGTTGATTGTCGCGATGCTGATCGAAGGCAGCTGGGAGCTCGTCGAAAACTCCAACTGGATCATCGAGCGCTACCGCGCCGGCACGATCTCGCTCGATTATTACGGCGACACCATCGTCAATTCGGTGTCGGACACGCTTGCGATGGTTGTCGGTTTCCTGCTGGCGCGCAAGCTGCCGATCGCCGCGACGGTCGGGCTCGGCGTTTTGTTCGAAACCGTGCTGCTGCTTCACATTCGCGACAATCTGACACTGAACATCATCATGCTGATCCACCCGTTCGAGGCGATCCGGCAGTGGCAGGCCGGGCCGCCGATCCTTTAGGGGACCATGCCTCGGAGGACTGCCGCTTGCCGAGACCGCGATTCCAACCTAGCTAGAGCCAATGACTCACTTCTCTCCCCGTGAAATCGTTTCTGAACTCGACCGCTTCATCGTCGGCCAGACCGACGCCAAGCGCGCCGTCTCGATCGCGCTGCGCAACCGTTGGCGGCGGCTGCAGCTCGCCGGTTCCCTGCGCGAGGAGGTTCTGCCCAAGAACATCCTGATGATCGGGCCGACCGGCGTCGGCAAGACCGAGATCGCGCGGCGGCTGGCCAAGCTCGCCGGCGCGCCGTTCCTCAAGGTCGAGGCCACCAAGTTCACCGAGGTCGGCTATGTCGGCCGCGACGTCGAGCAGATCGTCCGTGACCTCGTCGAGGTCGCGATCGCACAGACCCGCGAGCGCAAGCGCAAGGACGTTCAGGCTCGCGCCCAGCTTGCCGCCGAGGAACGCGTGCTGGACGCGCTGGTCGGCCCGGGATCGAGCCCGGCGACGCGCGAGTCGTTCCGCAAGAAGCTGCGCGCCGGCGAGCTCAACGACAAGGAAATCGAGATCGAGACGCAGTCGGGCGGCAGCGGCATGCCGCTGTTCGAAATCCCCGGCATGCCCGGCGCCCAGATGGGCGCGATCTCGCTCGGCGACATCTTCGGTAAGATGGGCGGACGCAGCAAGACCCGCCGCCTGACGGTGGAGGGCTCGCACGAAATCCTCGTCAACGAGGAATCCGACAAGCTGCTCGACACCGATCAGCTGGTGCAGGAGGCGATCAACGCGGTCGAGAACAACGGCATCGTGTTCCTCGACGAGATCGACAAGATCTGCGTGCGCGAGAACCGCGCCGGCGGCGACGTCTCCCGCGAGGGCGTGCAGCGCGACCTGCTGCCGCTGATCGAGGGCACCACGGTCTCGACCAAGCACGGCGCCGTCAAGACCGACCACATCCTGTTCATCGCCTCGGGTGCGTTCCATATCGCCAAGCCGTCGGACCTTTTGCCGGAGCTGCAGGGCCGCCTGCCGATCCGCGTCGAGCTGCAGGCGCTGACCCGCGACGACATGCGCCGGATCCTGACCGAGCCGGAGGCGTCGCTGATCAAGCAATATGTCGCGCTGATGAAGACCGAGGGCGTCACGCTCGACATCACCGACAACGCCATCGACGCGCTGGCCGATGTCGCCGTGGCGGTGAATTCCACGGTCGAGAACATCGGCGCAAGGCGGCTGCAGACCGTGATGGAGCGGGTACTGGACGAGATCTCCTTCACCGCGCCCGATCGCCACGGCGAGACCATCCAGGTCGACGCCGACTACGTCACCAAGCATGTCGGCGACCTCGCCAAGAACGCCGACCTGAGCCGGTTTATTTTGTAGGCGGTCACCATAGTCGTCCCGGCGAAAGCCGGGACCCATAACCCCGACAGTCCGCGGTGACAAAGACTCGGGCCGATATTCCTTCTAGAACTACCTTCGGTGGTTATGGGTCCCGGGTCGCGCTTCGCTTTCCCGGGACGACGAGAGTGGGCGATCGATGAATCTGCGGGTGTGGCAAAACCCCTGGCGCCTGATGCTGGCCGTCAATGCGGCCGTGCTGGTCGGCGTGTTCCTGCACAAGATCGCGCTGCCGCCCTTCGTTCCCTACATCCATTTGCTGGTCGACTATCATTACGGCTTCACCAAGCGCGCGCTGGTCGGGGCGATCGTGTCGCTGTTCACCGACAAGGTGCCCGTATGGCTGGTGTTCGCGCTGGCCGGCGCGATATGGCTGGTGACACTCGGACTGTTCATCAAGCTGTTCCGCCGCACATTCGGCTTCGACGACGCGCATTGGCCCTTGTTCGTCTTCATCGCGGGCTCGCCGTTCTTCCTGAAGAACTTCATGCACACGCTCGGCCATTTCGACATCTATGGCTGTGCGCTGACGATCGTGCTGCTGCTGATCCCGGCGCGCTCAGTGGTGTATGTGCTGATTGCCGCGCTGTTCTCGATCGTGCTGATCCTGGTCCATCACATCTTCGTCCTGATGTATGTGCCGACCATCGCGGCGATCGTGGTGCTGCGCTTTTATCTGGTGCAGGGCGTGACGCCGCGGAACGCCGTCTTCGGCATCGCGGCGCTCGCGGGGGTCGGCATCCTGTTCCTGGTCGCGCAATTCGTCGGCACGGTCGACGTGCCCTATGACGAATTCATCCGTCATTTGCAGAGCCGGATGGCCGATCCGTCACGGAGCGACCTGCTTCAGTTCGGCTACATCTGGTACCAGCCGCTGTCGAAGGAGTTCGCCGACACCTGGGCGCGCATGCCCTCGAACATCCTGGGGGTTCCGGTGTTTGCGCTGCTGATCTGGCTGCACACGCCGCTGTGGCGCTATTTCGCGCGACTGATCGGCGCGCTCGCGAGCGAGCTGCACCGCCGGATCGTGCTCGGCGCGCTCGTTGTGATCAGCGCCGGCTATTTCGTGATGTTCGTGACCGTGTTCGACTATTCGCGCTGGATCTCGAACTGGGCGGTCTGCATGTTCCTGATGCTGCATGCCACCAGGATGCTGCCGGCGTCGAAGGATGTGCCGGCGATCCCGGCTGACGATAGCAAGACCACAATCCTCGGCTGGGTCGTCACGCTGATCCCGCGCGTCGGGATCGTCAGGCCGTTCTAACGTTTTCTTTAATCATGCTCAGCGCGCGCGCCGGACACGCACATAGAGTGCGCCCTCGCCGCCATGGCCGATATGCGCTTCCTCGAAGCCGACGACCAGCGAGCGGAATTCCGGCAGGCTGAGCCATTCCGGAACCTGGCGGCGCAGCACGCCGCGTTCGGAATCGAGCCCGCCGACCTTACCCTTGCCGGTGATGACGAGCACGAAAGTGAGCCCGTCGCTGTGCGCGCGCTGCAGGAAGGTGAACAGCATGCGATGCGCGCGCATCTGCGTCATGCCGTGCAGATCGAGCCGCGCATCGATCTCCTGCCGGCCGCGCGAGAGCTTTGCACGTTCGCGGCGGCCGATCGGCGCCAGCGGCGGCACGTGCGGGCGTTGCGCCGGCGCAGCCTTGACCGTTGTCGCCGGCTTGACCGGGATGGGTTTGGCCGCGCCGTGATGGACGGCCGGATCAGAGGCGACGGCGTGGGCCTTCGCGGCCGCGGGCCGCTTGCGCAGTGGCTTGACCTGCTTTGCCACGCTCTCCCAGAGCGCACGCTCCTCTTCGCTCAGCGCGCGCTTGCGCCGCGACGGAGCGGACAGATCGGGGATCGGCGCGGGTCGTTTCATTGATCGCGGTGATGGCGATAGCGCCGGAAGCGCCGCTTCTCCGGTTGCGGAATATCGGGCCGGGCGACCGGCAACGGTACCGGTTCTGCCACAGGCGCGGCCTGCGCGACAGGGGTCGTTGCTGCGGGCGCTGCATCCTTCGCGGCCGGGTTCTTGGCGGCGCTGGTGCCTGAGTCTTTTGCCGCGCTTCTGGCGATGCCGGCGGTCGGCATATCCGCAGCCTTCGCCGCCGGCTTGTCCTTCGGCGGCTCGGTCTGCGGAAACAGCTTTGCGATCTTGGCCGAGGGCCGCTCATCCGGAACAGGCAGCTTGTGGCCGCGCGCGACGGGGTCGAGACCCCTCGGCACCAGCATGACGAACTGCATGTTGTGCCGCAGCCGGCCCGAGACCTTTCCGGCTTCCGCACCGGCGCCGAAATAAAGATCGGCGCGTGCCGGCCCGACGATCGCAGAGCCAGTGTCCTGCGCGATCATCAGCCGGTGGAACGGCGTCTTCGACTGCTCGGATTCGATCGGCAGTTCGCCGGCGATGAAGAACGGCGTGCCGTAGACATGCAGCGCCTTGTCGACCGCGATCGAGCGGCCCGGCGTCAGCGGCACGCCCTGCGCGCCGACGGCCTCGTCCTTGTCGGACAGCGGGACCTCGCGGAAGAAGACGTAGGAGCGGTTCTGCCGCCGCAGGTCGTTCGCGCCGTCGGGGTTCTGCTCCATCCACTCCCTGATCTTCTGCATCGACATCTGATCCTTCGGGATGATGCCGCGGTCGATCAGGACGCGTCCGACCGGCGTATAGGGATAACCATTATGCGCATCGTAATTGATGCGCAGCGTGGTGCCGTCCTCGAGCTTGATCCGCGCCGAGCCCTGGATCTGCGCGAACAGGAGGTCGGTCTGGCTCTTCAGCCAGCAGATCTCGAGCCCGCGGCCGGCGATCGCGCCGTCCTCGATCTGGCCGCGGTCGTAGTAGGGCACGAGCTTGCGCCGGCCGATCTTGCGGTACACCGCGCCGCCATTGGGCAGGCCGACCGAATTCTGCGTCTTGCCGCGCACGAACAGGTTGGACGGGCGGCGATAGACCGGCACGTTGTAGACGTCGGTCTGGGTCCGCGATCCATCGAGCACCGGCTCGTAGTAACCGGTGACGAAGCCGGCGTCCTCGCCGAGCCGCGAGATGCGCAGCGGCACAAAATTCTGCTCGAAGAAGTCCTTCGCCCTAACGCCGTCGCTCAGCGCGAGCCCCTTGGCGATCCGGCAGGGATCGCGCAGCGAACTCCCGAGCGCTTTCGAATCCGCGGGTGCACCCTGCTGGGCCGCGATCGGCTTGCAGCTGGTGCGAAACGCCTTGTAGGCCGCGAGATGATCGTCGTCGCTCCAGCCGGCGACGTTGGACCAGACGAGCGGCTCATACTGGCTGCCGCTGACCTGCAGCGGCATTTCCAGATTGGGATAGGGGATCGGGTGGCTATGCTCGTGTCGCGGCGGAGGGTGCCGGCTTGATCTGTAGCGCGCGGCGATCGCTGCGGTGGAGCACAGCACCGCGAGCGCGCAGCACGCGACCGCGAGCCGCCCGTAGCTGAGACGCTTAGTGAGCGCTTCCAGTGCCAACCAGCTTCCAATTCGGATCGCGGGAAGTCGAGTCGCGGGCGAATGTCCAGATATCGGTGATGTCGGCGACCTTGTCCGGGCTGCCGTCGACGATGGTGCCGGCCTTGTCGCGCGTGACCGATATCATCTGCGACACGAAGCGGACGGTGAGCTGGGTCGAGCGGTCGCGCGCCTCCGCGCTGACGATCTCGGCTTTGTCGATCGAGACGAACCGCGTCTCGGTCTTCTGCTCGTGCTTCTCGCGATCCTTGATCGCGGCCTCGAAGCTTTCATAGACCTCGGTCGACAGCAGGTCGCGCAGCGCGCGGCGATCGCCATTGGCGAAGGCCAGCACGATCATTTCATAGGCCGAGCGGGCGCCTGAAAGGAAATGCCGCGGATCGAACGAGGAATCCTGGGCGGCCACCGCGTCGAGACCCTGCGCCAGTGGCGTGCCGGGCTCGGCGATGCCCTTCCAGCGTTCCGTGGGCTCGACCGGCTCGGCTGGCGCAGCCGAGGCCGGCTGGTCGATCACCGACCCCGGGATCGGAACGACGTTGTTATCCTGCCCGCGCTGCACGACGTTGGGCGCGGCGCGATCATAAGGCGGCCGCTCGCTTCCCGTGCGCTGTCCGAGAACGCTGCGCAAGCGCAGGAAGATAAACACGGCCAGCGCCAGGAAGATGATGGTGTAGATATCCACGTCGAATTCGCTTTCTGGTCTCTGCCGGCAACGGGCCGGCCGTCAAAGCGTTCCCGGTCGGGAACAGCAGAGATTACATCACCGATAGAGTCCGCAGATGTAGGCACGAAACTATGCCCGGCCAATGGCGCTTTTTGGCACGGGCAAGTGTAGCGCGTTTTGACCCCCGGGGGAAACCGTTCCTTTCAGGAAATCGCGTATCTTCAATAATTTAGGAAGCTGTTAAGAGATTGGGCCGGCTCGCGCGCGCCGCCCTTTGCCGGGAGAACTTGCCGCCGGCCCGCCGGAACGCGCCCGTTCGTCGTCCTTGTGGACCGAGCCGGGCCTATGATAGCCACTCGCCCGGCATCGGCATTCTCAACACCTTAACGCGTGCCGTCGGACATTCTGTCCATCGAGCGCTGCTCCAGGAGACATTTTCATGACCAATGGCAACGGCGCCCCCGTCGAACAACAGCCCGCTCCCCAGCTCAACGTATTGGCGCAGTACACCAAGGACCTGTCGTTCGAAAATCCGAATGCGCCGGCCTCGCTCGGCCAGCAGCAACAGCAGCCGGCGATCAACATCCAGATCAACGTCTCCGCCAACAACCTGTCGGAGAACGAGTACGAGGTGATCCTCTCGATCGAGGGCAAGGCCGAGACCGCAGGCAAGGTGATGTTCAGCTTCGACCTCGCCTATGCTGGCGTCTTCCGGATCGTGAATGTGCCGAAGGAGAACCTGCACCCGCTGGTCATGATCGAGTGCCCGCGGCTGCTGTTCCCGTTCGCGCGCGAGATCGTCGCGACCGCGGTCCGCGACGGCGGCTTCCCGCCTTTGTTGCTCGACCCCGTCGATTTCCTCGGTCTCTACCGCCAGAACATGGAGCGGCAGGCGGCCGCCCAGGCTGCTCCCGGCGTCAAGCCGAGCTGATTTAAGTCAGAGAATACCGGAGCCTAACCCGTCATCCTGAGGAGGCCGCAACGCGGCCGTCTCGAAGGATCGACGGCCCGACTATGGCCGCGCATCTTTCGAAGCTCGCTCCGCTCGCACCTCCAGCGACAAAGGCAAAGCCTTTGCGCGGGGATGACGGGGATAGAGTGCAATAGGGGCTCAGGCCGCCGGTGCTGCAGCAGGCGCTGGCGGCGGCAGGTAATCGTTCCAGATCGGCTTGTCGCCGAGCGTGGCGATGAAGGCCCGGTGGGCCTCTCGATCGGCGTCGCTGACCCGCGCGAGTAGCGGGGTCTCGCGCTGTCGCCGCGGCGTGTCGCCACTATGGCCGCCCGCGCGCGCATCCGACGTTTCCGACGCCAGGATCAGCTGCGACTGCCGCGCTCCGATCAGGTCGATATAGACCTCGGCCAGCAACTCGGCGTCGAGCAAGGCGCCGTGCTTGGTGCGGCGGGAATTGTCGATCTGATAGCGCGAGCAGAGATCGTCGAGCCGGTTCGACACGCCGGGATGCTTGCGTCGTGCCAGCAGCAGCGTATCGACCAGCTGGTCCTTCGGGATCGCCTTCCGCTTGATGCGGTCGAGCTCGGCGTTGATGAAGCTGATGTCGAACGACGCGTTGTGGATCACCAGCGGCGTATTGCCGATGAAGGCCAGGAACTCGTCGACCACCTCGTTGAACAGTGGCTTGGAGGCCAGGAACTCGGTCGACAGCCCATGCACGGCGAACGCTTCCGCCGGCATGTCGCGCTCGGGATTGATGTAGACGTGGTAGGTCTGTCCGGTCGGCATGCGGTTGAAAATCTCGACGCAGCCGATCTCCACCAGCCGGTCGCCGCGCAGCGGATCGAGGCCAGTGGTTTCGGTGTCGAGAACGATTTCGCGCATGACGTGAAGGAATCCGAAAAGGCGGGCGAATCAGGCGCGCCGCTTCGGCATCTTAACGACCTCAGCCAGAATGTCGCGGATACGCGCCCGCACCGGATCGAGTCCGTGCGAAGTATCCACTATGAAATCCGCGCGTTTGCGCTTCTCGGCGTCCGGCATCTGCTTGGCGATGATGGCGTCGAGCTTGGCCGCATCCATCGTGCCGCGGGCCAGCACCCGCTCGCGCTGCAGTTCCGGCGAGGTGGTGACGACAACGACGGCATCGACACGCTTCTCGCCGCCGGTCTCGAACAGCAGCGGCACGTCGACAACGACGATCGGGTTACCTGCGGCTTCCGCATCGGCGAAGAATTTCTGGCGCGACGCGCCGAGCATCGGATGCACGATCTGCTCGAGCTGCTTCATCGCTGCAGGATCGTGCACCACGCGCGCCGACAGTTTCGCGCGGTCGACCTTGCCGCCGGCGGTGGTGCCGGGAAAGGCGGCCTCGATCGCCGGCGCGGCTTCGCCTTCGTAGAGCTGATGCACGGCCGCATCGGCGTCGTACACCGGCACGCCGGCCTCCATGAACAGTTTCGCGGTGGTGGATTTCCCCATCCCGATCGAGCCGGTCAATCCCAGAATCAGCATCGCATCAACATCGGTTCAGCATCTCTCTCGTCGCCACGCCGTCGCGCCTTACACCGCGAGCAGCTTCTCGCCGCGCAGGAACGCCAGCAGCGACAATAGCGGCAGGCCGAGGATGGTGAAATGGTCACCTTCGATCCGCTCGAACACATGCACGCCAAGGCCCTCGAGCTGGTAGGCGCCGACGCTGGTCGTCACCGCCTCCCCGGCATGGTCGAGATAGCTCTCGATCTCGCCGGCAGCGAGCCGCCGCATCGTCATGCGGGCCACGCTCACATCGCCGAACAGGACCTTTCCATCGCGTGCGACCGAGACGGCAGAATGCAGCTCATGGGTCTGTCCGGCGAGCAGGGCGAGTTGCTCGGCAGCCTGCGTGCGGCCGGCGGGCTTGCTGAACATCCGTTGCCCCAGCGCCAGCGTCTGGTCGGCGCCGACGACATATTGACCGGGCCTTTGCCTGGACACGAATAACGCCTTCTCGCGCGCCAGGAGCAACGCGATCTCGCCCGGCGCCGAAAGGCCGGAATTCTTCTGCACCACGCGTTCGTCGATGTCGGCCGGCAGCGCCTCGAAATCGAGGCCGGCGTTTTCAAGCAGCATCTTTCGCGCGCGGCTCTGCGACGCGAGGATCAGCTTCTGTGGGCCGCGCCAGATGCTCATGACGTGAGAATCATTCTGACGGCCGCGCGCGCTGGCGGTCGTTGAAGAGCTTCATCACCGCAGCCGCCGTCTCCTCGATCGAACGCCGCGTCACGTCGAGCAGCGCCCAGTTGAATTTCGCGCTGAGGCGCCGGGCAAAGGCGACCTCGTCGGCTACCGACTGCTTGTCGATGTAGGTGTCATTGTCGCGGTCGCCCATGGTGAGCAGGCGGTTCTGCCGGACCTGGATCAGGCGTTCGGGCGTCGCATGCAGGCTAACCACCAGCGGCTTCTTCAAGGTCTCGAGCTGGTGCGGCAGCGGGATGCCGGGCACCAGCGGCACATTTGCAGTTCTGATGCCGCGGTTGGCGAGATAGATCGAGGTCGGTGTCTTCGAAGTGCGGGATACCCCGACCAGCACGACATCGGCCTCCTCGAGGCCTTCGACATGCTGACCGTCGTCATGCATCATCGTGTAGTTCAGCGCATCGATGCGGCGGAAATATTCCGCGTTCAGCACGTGCTGCGCGCCGACCCGCCCGGTCGTCGCGGCACCCAGATACGCCTCGAACAACTGCATCACAGGCCCGATGATCGACAGGCTCGGAACGTTGATCTCCTTGCACTTGCCCTCGAGCCGGCCGACCAGATCCTTCTCCAGCAGCGTGAACAGGACGATGCCGGGCGATTCCTCGATCTCGTCGAGCACGCGATCGAGCTGCTTCTGGCTGCGGACCAGGGGATAGACATGCTCGACCGCGGTCACATTGGCGTATTGCGCGGCGACCGCGCGCGCCACGGTAATCAGCGTCTCGCCGGTCGAGTCCGACACCAGATGCAGGTGGAAATAATTAGAAGTCGTCGGCACCAGAGCCCCTGTCTAACCTGTGAATCCCTGTGGAGGTCGAGGAGAAGAATCCGGGTCCGACGCCCGGGCTCTGTATATCTCGTCCCTTTCTTCACAGCACCCCGCAATAGGATAAGTCGACGTCACAGGCAGGATGATAGTGAACCCGTGTGGATTTGTCTCTTCATAAGCTGGCCACAGACGCGCGCAACCAATTGAGTCCTGCGAGAGATTCCGGATATCCGCTGCCGTCGAGCGGAATGTTGAGGGATGTGAACAAGGCCGCAAGAACCGCTGGACCGGATTGCATGAGTCAAATTCACTGCCATTAAGACTCAAACCTTAGATTCTAAAATTAATTAGGTTTAGGAGAGCCGTGTGTGCGGATATGTATCCGTCCCTCGCTGGCGAAGCCTTGCGCGCAACGCTGAGCCCTCCCGAACTGTTCCCCCGAAAGGCATCACTGCGATGTTCGACTGGATCAACGCCCTGCCGATCTATGCCTGGGTCAAGGCCCTGCACATCGTCGCCGTGATCTCGTGGATGGCCGGCATGCTCTATCTGCCGCGGCTATTCGTCTATCATTGCGAGGCCGAGGTCGGCTCCAGGCAGTCCGAGACCTTCAAGGTCATGGAGCGGCGGCTTTTGAAGGGGATCATCAACCCTGCGATGATCGTGACCTGGCTGGCCGGGCTTTTCCTGGTCTGGGCCGGACACTGGTACCTATCCGGCTGGTTTCACGTCAAATTTGCGCTGGTGCTCGCCATGTCGGGTATCCACGGCTTTTTGTCCCGCTGCGTGAAGGATTTCGCCGCCGACCGGAATCAGCGTAGCCAGAAATTCTATCGTATTATCAACGAGGTGCCGACAGTCCTGATGATCCTGATCGTGATCATGGTGGTGGTGAAGCCGTTCTAGACATCACGATGCTCAAGACGCATGCTTCAGTCCTTCTTGCGAAGGACGAATCGATTTTCTATATAGGATTTATCCCACCCCACGCAGGCGGATGTGGTCGCGTTCCGGTTCTTTTCGGACCGGCGCCGCATCAGGTTTGAAAGCCCAAACGGCACTTTCCTGGCTGAGACCTGCGGACCTTCCTTTGGCGTCCGCTTTTTCCAAAGCCACCTCGCACCCCTTCCCTACTTACTTCCTCACAGGACGACCCCAATGCGGGAAATCAAACTCCAGGACCTCAAATCGAAAACGCCGGCCGAGCTCGTCTCGTTTGCGGAAGAGAATGGGGTCGAGAATGCCAGCACCATGCGCAAGCAGGAGCTGATGTTCGCAATTCTCAAAAACCTCGCCGCCGCCGAGACCGACATTGTCGGCGAGGGCGTCGTGGAGGTGCTGTCCGACGGATTCGGCTTCCTTCGTTCGCCTGACGCGAACTACCTGCCCGGCCCCGACGACATCTACGTTTCGCCCTCGCAAATCCGCCGCTTCGGCCTGCGCACCGGCGACACGATCGAAGGACACATCCGCAGCCCGAAGGAAGGCGAACGCTACTTCGCGCTGCTGAAGGTCAATACGCTCAATTTCGAGGATCCCGAGAAGGCCAAGCACAAAGTCAATTTCGACAACCTCACGCCGCTGTTTCCCAATCAGCGTTTCCGCATGGAGCTTGAGGATTCCACCAAGAAGGACCTTTCCGCCCGCGTGATCGATATCGTCGCACCGATCGGCAAGGGCCAGCGCGCGCTGATCGTGGCGCCGCCGCGCACCGGCAAGACGGTGCTGATGCAGAACATCGCGCACTCCATCACCGCCAATCATCCCGACTGCTATCTGATCGTGCTTCTGATCGACGAGCGTCCGGAAGAAGTCACGGACATGCAGCGTTCGGTGAAGGGCGAGGTGGTGTCGTCGACCTTCGACGAGCCTGCGGTGCGTCACGTCCAGGTCGCCGAGATGGTGATCGAGAAGGCCAAGCGCCTCGTCGAGCACGGCCGCGATGTCGTGATCCTGCTCGATTCGATCACGCGCCTCGGCCGGGCCTACAACACCGTCGTGCCGTCATCCGGCAAGGTGCTGACCGGCGGTGTCGACGCCAACGCGTTGCAGCGGCCGAAGCGCTTCTTCGGTGCCGCGCGCAACATCGAGGAGGGCGGTTCGCTGACCATCATCGCGACCGCGCTGGTCGATACCGGCAGCCGCATGGACGAAGTCATTTTCGAAGAGTTCAAGGGCACCGGTAACTCCGAACTGA